>JAFEEQ010000015.1 GCA_018241025.1 Pseudomonadota bacterium | reverse complement strand
CCTCGATCTGACGCAGAAGTGCCACGATCTGCTCAGCACTAAATCGCTTCTTCGCCATGACAAAACCCCTTTCCCAAGACAGTTTCTAACAATCCGCCTGGTACAAAAAGGGCCAGTCAGGTCAAATCTCTGCATCAATGCGCGCGACGCCATCGGCGACCGGCCGGGCGCGATCTCGCTCCGCGCGTCGCGCGCTCCGGGCAGCGAGCCGGCCGAACTCGCCGCGCGCGAACGGCCCGACGAGACCACCATCGGCACCGTCGATCCGGCGCATGACTATGCGCGGATCCGCGTCGTCGACAGCGGCGGCGGCATCGCACCCGAAACGCTGAAGCGCATCTTCGAGCCGTTCTATACCACCAAGGATCGCCAGCGCGGCACCGGGCTCGGTCTCGCGGTCGTCCATGGCGTGATCGAATCCGCGGGCGGGTTCGGCCATGTCCGCACGATTCCCGGGCAGGGGACCGAGTTCTCGGTCTATCTCCCGCTCGCTGAATACGGCGCCACCGACGACGACGCTTCCGGTCCGCAAAGCGACGAGCCGCGCGGCAATGAGCGCGTGCTGGTGGTCGACGACGAGCCCGACAATGTCGACATGATGGTCATCGGTCTCGAGCGTCTCGGCTACCGTGCTGTCGGGGTCAGCCATCCGCGCGAGGCGCTGGCGGCCTTCGAAGAGGACCCCGACGCCTTCGACATCGTCGTCACCGATCTCGTCATGCCCTCTATCCGCGGCAACGAATTGATCCAGCGGATCAAGGCGATACGTCCCGATATCCGCGCCATCCTGTGCACCGCTTTCAGCGACAGCACCGGCTTCGAGCACGGCGGCACCTCTGTGGCGGATGCCGGCTTCCGCAAGCCCGTTACCGCGACGGCAATCGCCAGCTGTATTCGCGCCCTGCGTGGTTCACCGGTTACCAAGTCGTAACTATATAAGCTGCGGCCGGAAGCCGGTTCGGCTAGAATTCCGCGGACGGGAGGCAGTTGCGATAATGAAGATCCTCGTCGCGGACGACCATCCGCTCTATCGCGAGGCGGTTACGACGCAGATCCGTCGGCTCTATCCCGACGCGGATGTCGATCAGGTCGGGACCTTCGACGACATCATGGCTTCCGCACGCCGCGGCGGCAGCGCCTATGATCTCTTCCTGGTCGATTTTCACATGCCCGGCATGATGGAGCCCGGCATCGCAAATCTCTCGGCGGCGTTTCCGGGAATTCCTATCGCGGTGATCTCGGGCACCGCCAGCACCGAAGATGTTCGCGCCTCGATCCGCGCCGGCGCCAGGGGATTTGTGTCGAAGACCGCGACCGGCGACCATCTCGCCCACACCATTCAGCTCGTCGTTTCGGGCGGCACGAGCGTGCCGGCCGACGCGCTGTCCTCTTCGCCGCTGCTTTCGACTGTCGGCAGCGGTCCCGAATGGCTTTCGCGCCTGTCGCCGCGCGAGCGCGAAGTCCTCGCTGCGGTGGCGCGCGGCATCTCGAACAAGCAGATCGGCCGTGAGCTCAACCTCGCCGAGGTGACGGTGAAGCTTCATCTCCGCGCGATCTTCCGCAAGACGGGGGCGCGCACGCGCGCAGAGGCCGCCGTGCTCGCGACCAAGGCCGGCATCGCGTAGTTCTACGCAATACCTCCGTATGATGCGGCGCATACCTTCGCCTCCGTGCATTTCCCCTATTTCGCAACTAATTCCGCCGGTCTCTGTTTGGGGAGATGGTTTTGTCGGATTCGGAGAAGATGACGGCGTTGGTCGAGCTCGCGGGCGCGGTCGCGCACGAGCTCAACAACATCTTCACCGCGGTCACCGGCAATATCGCGCTGCTCGAAGACGAGCTTCCGCCCGATACGAAGGCACGGCTGGGCGACGTCCTGCGCACGGCAGAGCGCGGCATTGCGCTGTCGTCCAAACTCCAGGCCTTTGCCGGACGCCAGCCGCTTCGCCGCCGCAAGGTCGAGGTGAACAGCCTCGTCGCACGCGTCGTTCGTGACATCCCCGCAGAAGCCCTGAACGGCATCCATCTGCGCCTGTCGCTGTCGCGGACGGAGGTCCACTGCCTGGTCGATGAGGACAAGCTGCGGCTCTCGCTCGAGGAGATCCTGTGCAACGCGCGGGCTGCGATGCCTTCGGGCGGCCAGATCGTCGTCGAGACGCGTCTGCCCGGTGACGGCAAAACGCAGCCGCTGCGTCCCGGCAACGACCTCATGATCGCGATCAGCGATACCGGCAAGGGCATGGACCCGCAGGTCGCGGCGCGGGCCGTCGATCCGCTTTTCACCACCAAGCGGCCCGGAATTCATGCCGGCTGGGGCCTGTCGGCCTGCGCCGGATTCGTGCGGCAGTCGGGCGGCTATATGACCTTGGCCAGCAAGACCGGTGTCGGCACACGCGTCGAGATTCACCTGCCATTGCAGGGCAGCTGACCGCAGAGCTTGCATTCACTATGCGGCAACGGCCCTATGGAACAGATTCCAAACGGGTCGTCGCATGTACATCCTCGCGGTTGTCGGCATAAACGTGCTGATTCTGATCGTCCTTTTTGCGGTTTATTCGAAGCTCGACGAGCTTTCGCGCGCTGTTCAGGCACTGCAACCGGCGCAGGCGGAACTGCCGGCGCCGGACGAATCGGCGTCCTGACGCCCGTACCGGGCGCAATTCGAGTCTGGCGGAAGGAAAATGGCTCCCCGGGCGGGATTCGAACCTGCGACCATCCGATTAACAGTCGGATGCTCTACCGCTGAGCTACCGAGGAACACATTGCGGACGGGGTGTCTAACCCTTTTGACCGCCCATGAAAAGGCTTAATTCCGCGGCCAACGGACCCGGTCGGAGAACAGCCAAATACCGCAAGAAAGAAAAAGAGGCCGGGTGTTAGCCCCCGGCCGCGGAGCGGCCAAAAAGAAAAAGAGGCCGGGTGTTAGCCCCCGGCTGCGGAGCAGCCAAAAAGAAAAAGAGGCCGGGTGTTAACCCGGCCCCAAGGCGTTGGGTAATGGTGGGGTGTCTTCAAGGGAAGACGGGGGAACTCTGCGCCGCGACGGTTAATAAAGCCTTAACGTGCCCAGTTTTGGGGCAAGTAGATGTACGTAAGGGTCGAATAAAGTGCTCGGCGAGGTCGAAATCTGGATTGGAGGCCACGCCCGGAATTGAACCGGGGTTCACGGATTTGCAGTCCGCTGCGTCACCACTCCGCCACGTGGCCTCAACTCAGGATGTCCCGGCGAACGGCTGACGATGCCGGCCGATTTGGATGCGGACGCGCCCTATATCAGATGCATGTGGCGGCGGACAACCGGCCCTGCGACCGCCTGCGGTGTCCGTGTCGTTGTCAGGGACTATCCCCCTTCGTATAAGCCCCTGCGCCGCTCAGGATACCGACTCGCCATGGCCGACTACGCCACGCAACGCTTCAACATGGTCGAGACCCAGGTCCGGCCCAACGATGTCCCGGACACGCGCATCCATGCGGCTTTGATGGCAGTCGCGCGCGAACAATTCGTGCCGGCGGCGCGCCGCGCCATGGCCTATACCGATGTCCCCGTCGAAGTCGCGCCGGGCCGCTTCCTGCTCGATCCGCGCAGTTTCGGAAAGCTCTTGCAGATCGCCGCGATCAAGCCGGGCGACAAGGTGCTCGATGTCGCTTGCGGCACGGGCTATTCGTCCGCCGTTCTCGGCAAGATGGCGAAAACCGTCATAGCCTTGGAGCAGGACGCGGATCTCGTCCGCGTTGCGTCCGACATGCTGCCCGCGGCCGGCGCCACCAATGTCACGGTGGTGCAGGGTGGCCTGACCGAGGGCGCGAAGGCGCAAGGCCCCTATGACGTGATCCTGATCGAAGGTGGCGTCGAGTCGGTTCCGGATTCGCTGCTCGAACAGCTCGCCGAAGGCGGCCGACTCGCGGCGATCATCGTCAAGGGCGGCCAGGGCCAGGCCCATCTGTATGTGCGCGAAAAGGGGCGCATCGGCGCCCGTGCGGATTTCGATGCGGCCGTTCCGCTGCTGGCCGGATTCCGCAAGGTGGTTGGATTCGTCTTCTGACGTCCCCATCTGAGAAATCGCAGGAAGGGGAATTGCGATGAAGTTGACGTACCGTTTCGCGGCCTTTGCGCTGCTGGCCGCGACGCTCGCCGTCGCGCCCGCCTTGGCCGGCAAGCACAAGAAGACCCGTCCCGCCAAGCCCGTGGTCACGGCCGAAGCCGCGATCTCTCCGCTGCCGCCGCCTGAAACGGCTAAGCCGACGATGACGCTCGCCGACGCGCTCGCCATCGCCTACCAGACCAATCCGCAGCTTGCGGCCCAGCAGGCTTCGCTGCGCGCCTCGGACGAGAACGTCGCCATCGCCAATGGCGGCTGGCGCCCGACGATCTCGGCCGGCGGGACCTATGCCTATCAGCAGTACTACTTCAATCCGGCGGTCACGGGCGGCTTGTTCTCGTCCGTCGGCGCGCATCCGCTTCAAGGTGCTATCATCGTTACCCAGCCGATCCTGCGCGGCGGCCGTACCTATGCCCAGATCGGCCGCGCCAAGGCGCTCGTCCGTGCCGCGCGCGCGCAGCTTCTGGCTGCGGAGCAGACCGTCCTTTTGAGTGCGGCGACGGCCTACATGGATGTCGTGCGCGACACGGCCATCCTGCGTCTGCGCGAGCACAATGTCGAAGTCCTCAAGAAGCAGGCCCAGGCGACGCAGGCACAGTTCGACGCAGGCTCGCTCACGCGCACCGACGTGGCGCAGAGCCAGGCCCGTCTCGCCCAGGCACAATCGGATCTCACCGCGGCCCAGAGTCAGCTTGCGATCTCGAACGCCAATTTCATCCAGGCCATCGGCCGGGTCGCCGAAACGCTCGAAACCGATCCCGCATTGCCTCCGGCGCTTCCAACCGGCGTCGAGGATGCGACGGCGCTCGCGCTCAAGCAGAACCCGAATATCGTGCAGGCGCGCGAGAACGAGCTTGCGGCCAACTATGCCGTCACCGACGCCGTGGGCTCGATGTTGCCGACCTTCTCGGTACAGGGCCAGTACGGCTATTCGCAGGGCTCGCTGTCGTCGCCCTTCGGCGGCACCGGCATCGGTGCAACCCACGGCCTCAGCGTTACCGGCACGCTGAACGTCCCGATCTACCAGGGCGGGGTAGAGGAGGCGACGGTGCGCCAGGCACGTGAGCTTCACGCCCAGGCCCAGCTCAATATCGCGGTGTCGGACCGGTCCGTGCGCAACGCGGTCGCCGCCGCCTGGGCCCAGTTCGAGGCGGCCGAAGCATCCATTGCGTCGAACGAGTCCGCGCTCAAGGCCAACGAGATCGCCTTCGACGGTGTCAACAAGGAGCAGCAGGTCGGTGGCCGCACCATTCTCGACGTGCTCAATGCCGAGCAGGAGCTTCTGAATGCCGGTGTTGCCTTGGTCAGCGCCAAGCGCAATGCCGTGGTCGCGGCCTTCCAGGTCCTGGCCTCGGCCGGCGCCCTGACGGCGAAGAATCTCGGCCTCAAGGTGACGCTGTACGATCCGATCGATCACTACGACAGCGACGCGAACGCCTTCATTGGCCTCGGTGGCAGCGATCAGTAGGCGGAATATCGCGGCAGGCCCCCGGCGCGACGGTTTGATGAAGTTTTGGTCCCGCGGCCTGCAGCGGCCGGACAAAGCGCAATTCATTAACGAAGTTTTTGCCTTCTGGGCCTCACTGTCCTAGGGTTTACTGGCATTCGCGCGTCTTACTGGAGTTCCGTCTCATGGCTTCAAACCCGCAGCATGAACCGACGATGGAGGAAATCCTTGCCTCCATTCGCAAGATCATCTCGGAAGATTCCAATGAGGCGCCCGCGCCCGCCGGTGCGGCCGCCGCTCCCGAGAGCCACGACGCCGATGTGCTGGAATTGACCCAGGAAGTGGTCGAGGAGGCGCCGCCCGCGCCGGAGCCGGTACGCGCCGCCGCGCCGCCGGCCCCCGAGCCGATCAAGCCGGACGACATCGAGATCAAGTCCGTTGAGGAGCCCGCGCCGGTTGCCCAGGACGACGACATCTTCTCTGACAAGACCCGCAAGGCGCTCGAAGACAGCTTCGGCCGCATCCCGCAGGCCGTGGAGCCTGCGCCGGCTCCCGCCGCTGCCCCCGCGCCTCGCAATCTGTCGGTCCCGGACGGGAGCTCGGTCGAGGCCGTCTTCGCCCGCGCCGTCTCGGAAGCCTTCGATCCGGTTCTCCACCAGTGGATGGCCGCGAACAAGGGCGAGCTGATGACCGCCGTGAAGCCGCTCATCCGCGAGTGGATGGACGCGCATTTCCCGGCCCTGCTCGAAGGCGCCGTACGCAACGAAGTCGAACGCGTCGTAAAGGCGCGCGGCGGAAAATAGCGACCCATTGACCGCCTGGTCCGGGTCGCCCCGGGCCAGCTTTCCTCTTGAAACGGTCCGGGCTATCAACCGGACCCAAGAGGAACTCATGCTCGACAAGACGTTCAATTCGCAAGACGTGGAAGGGCGGATCTACGCCCAGTGGGAAGCCTCCGGCGCCTTCAAGGCCGGCCGCCGCCCCGGGGCCGAGCCGTACTGCATCGTCATCCCGCCGCCCAACGTCACCGGCCGGCTCCATATCGGCCACGCCCTCAACAACACCTTGCAGGACATCCTGATCCGCTTCGAGCGGATGCGCGGCAAGGACGTGCTCTGGCAGGTCGGCACCGACCATGCCGGCATCGCCACCCAGCTCATCGTCGAGCGCCAGCTTGCCGAGAAGCAGCAGTCCCGCGTCGCCATGGGCCGCGAGAAATTCCTCGAAGCCGTCTGGAAGTGGAAGGACGAGAGCGGCGGCGCGATCATCCAGCAGCTCCGCCGTCTCGGCGCCTCCGCCGACTGGTCGCGCGAGCGCTTCACCATGGACGAGGGCCTAAGCCGCGCCGTCCTCAAAGTCTTCGTCGATCTCTACAACCAGGGCCTGATCTACAAGGACAAGCGCCTCGTGAACTGGGATCCGCGGCTGCAGACCGCGGTCTCCGATCTCGAAGTCGAGAATATCGAGGTCAAGGGTCACCTCTGGTACCTGAAATATCCGATCGAGAACCAGCCGGGCCGCTTCATCACGGTGGCGACCACGCGGCCCGAGACCATGCTCGGTGACACCGCCGTCGCGGTCCATCCGGATGACGAGCGCTATCGCGATCTCATCGGCAAGAATGTGATGCTGCCGCTGGCGCATCGTCCGATCCCCATCGTCGCCGATGAGCATTCCGATCCGGAAAAGGGCTCCGGCGCGGTCAAGATCACGCCCGGCCACGACTTCAACGACTTCGAAGTCGGCCGCCGCCACAATCTTCCGCTGATCAACATCCTCAACAAGGACGGCACGCTCAACGACAACGTGCCGCCGGCTTATCGCGGTCTCGACCGCGACGAGGCGCGCAAGATGGTGCTCGCCGATCTCGACGCGCTCGAGCTCGTCGAGAAGCTCGAGCCGATCGTCCACGCCGTGCCGCATGACGAAAAGACCAAGACCGTCGTGCTCGAACCGCTGATGACCGAGCAGTGGTACTGCAACGTCAAGCCGCTCGCCGAAAAGGCCATCGCCGCGGTGGAGCAGGGCAGGACGCAGATCTTCCCGGAGAACTGGGTCAACACCTATTACAACTGGCTGCGCAACATTCAGCCCTGGTGCATCTCGCGCCAGCTCTGGTGGGGCCACCAGATTCCGGCGTGGTACGGACCAACGCTTCAAAACGGAATTCCATTCTACGAATTCGGAAGCTTGGGCAGCCAAGAGATCTTTGTTGCGGAAACCGACGCCGAAGTCGTCGCGAAGGCGAGCGCCTTCTATGGGCGCCCGGCAGAGATCGTGCCGCACGATGAGTATTTTGAGCGCGTGAAAAAGGCTGTTGCCGACGACAACAGGCTGGTTCTCATCACGCGCGATCCCGACGTGCTCGACACCTGGTTCTCATCGGCGCTGTGGCCGTTCTCGACCCTCGGCTGGCCCGACAAGACGCCCGAACTCGCGCGCTATTATCCCACCAGCGTCCTCTCGACCGCCTTCGACATCATCTTCTTCTGGGTCGCCCGCATGATGATGATGGGCATCCACTTCATGGGCGAGGTGCCGTTCAAGACCGTCTTCATCCACACCCGCGTCCTCGACGAGAAGGGTGCCAAGATGTCGAAGACCAAGGGCAACGTCGTCGATCCCATCGACATCGTCGACGAATTCGGCGCCGACGCACTGCGCTTCACCCTGGCATCCGCCGCCGGCACCGGCCGCGACATGCGCATCGGCCCGTCGCGCGTCGAGCCCAACCGCAATTTCGGCACCAAGCTGTGGAACGCCGCGCGCTTCTGCGAGATGAACGGCTGCGTGACCGTGCCCGGTTTCGATCCCGCGAAGGTCGCGCTCGCCGCCAACCAATGGATCGTCGCCGAAACCGCCCGCGCCGCCGCCACCGTCACCGCGAGCATCGAGACGCTGAAGTTCAACGAAGCGTCCGGCGCGGTCTATCACTTCGTCTACGATGTCTTCTGTGACTGGTATCTCGAAATCTGCAAGCCGGTGTTCAACGGTTCGGATGAGGCCGCGAAAGCCGAAACCCGCGCCACCGCCGCCTGGACGCGCGACCAGCTGCTCAAGCTCCTGCACCCCTTCATGCCCTACATCACCGAGGAGCTCTGGGCCCGCACCGCCGTTGCGCCCCGCGACACGCTTCTGATCGAGGCGCCGTGGCCGGATTTCGCCGCGCTGCCGACCTTCGACGACGCCCGCCGTGATCTCGACTGGGTCATCGCGCTCGTCTCCGGCATCCGCTCCGTCCGCGCCGAGATGAACGTCCCGCCCTCGGCGAAGATCGCGCTCCAGCTAAAAGACGCGAGCGCGGAAACCTCCGCCCGCCTCGCACGCCACAAGGATGTCATCCTCCAGCTCGCCCGCCTCGCTTCCGCCGACACGACGACGAGTTTCGAAAAAGGCACCGCCCAATTCGTCCTCGGCGAAGCCACCGCAGGCCTCCCCCTCGGCGACGTCATCGACTTCGCCAAGGAACGCGCGCGTCTCGAAAAGGACCTGAAGAATGCCAACGACGAAATCGCCCGCTTCGATTCCAAGCTCAACAACGAACAATTCGTCGCCAAAGCCCCCGAAGACGTCCTCACCGAACAGCGCGAGAAACGCGCGGAAGCCGTTGCAACGGCGGCGCGGTTGCAGGAGGCGGTGGCGCGGTTATCGTCATGACACGTTGCTTCAACGTGAGCAGCGAGCGAGTTAGTCGGCAAGCTTGCTACAAGACCTGAAGATCAAAATTTGTATGTTTGGTTTTAACATAGTCGATATCGCGTAGGGTTTCGCCTGTCTCATCATTCCGGACAATTAGGCGTAAAAGCCTCGCGTTCACATCGATCGTTGTCGTGATGTTGTCGCGCGGATCGTTGAACTTTGGTGTGGTGGTTTCTGATCTGCTGTGAATCAGGCACAAGTTCTTCGCTCGGCGATCTCTAATGAGATCGCGGGTGTCAAAACTTTCAACCGTTATGATCTGCAATATTTCTGGCAAATGTCGCGCGCGTTCCGGACTCAGTTTTATGCTGATGGTGCGCGAGGAAGTGTCTTCGTGATCGGAGCATGTAGCTTGGTGACTGTGAGCCCCCAATGGTTCTTGTTCCTCGCCGTGAAAACAGTTGCAGGGAAGTTCTCCCGGCAAAAAGAAATGTTGATTTATCCATCGAGAGATTGATCTTTGGACAGTCGCTTTCATTCCGAATGCATTGGATGCTTCATAGGTGCCGAGATCGGTATTCTCATAGTCTGAAAATAGGACCTCCAACGTGAGGACTTCGTGATCTGCATCATAGGTCCACTTTGACGTGGTCACGAAGACGTAGTTTTTCGATATATCGAAGCCCGAATAAGTATTCGCGAGGCTCGCTTTCAATGCGCGCTGATCGAATTGTGGGGTTGTCTCAAATTTGCCCTTCGTGATGTCCCGAGATTCAAGTTTGGATACGACGTCTTTCAGTTCGCTGCCTAGAAAGAAGCCGGGCTCATTCAGTTTCTGAGTGAGGGGCCAGGATACGAAGCTCGTATCATCGGCCGTGCCACTATTCAATTTGGCGTTCGGCTTTCCGCAGGACGACAATGCTAGAATGACGAAGAGAAAAGCCATTGGCTTCTTCATATCCACCCCCAGAAACGAAAACTTCCAAGGGGTTATACCTCCCGTTTGTGCAGATGGTCAGGGGTTAATTCAAGCACCTCCTCCACACTCCACTGATCGTCGGCATGCACGCCATACTTCGCAGCGAGCACCAGCCCGCTCGGCGCGATCAGGAAATCCGCCGGCAGCCCCAGCCGCCCGCCATGCGGCGACAAGTTGGAATTCAACCGCCCCGTCCGGATCAGATCGGTCGTCACCGGACCGATCGTCCGCAGGATCGCCAGCACCGCGCGCAGATTCGCCAGTGCCTGCGGCCCCGCTTCGACTCCGAACTCGCGATAGAGCTTCTTCTCCGGATCGCCGATCGCCGCGAAGGGCAGGTCGGCTTCGTATTGCCGCATCTCCTCCGCCGTCGAATGGAAGACCACGACCTCGGCAATCCCCGCCGCCTCGATCTCGCCGATGCGCCGCGTGAACGACCGCAGGTGCAGGTTGCAGATCGGACACCCCGCGAAGCGCCGGAACTGCAGATGTACCACGCGCGCCGGATCCGGCACCGCGACCAGCTTGCCGTCGATCGCCAGAAGTGCGTGGGCGGGCACGCGGTCGCCGCGCTGCAATCGTCCGGCCATGTCCGCTCCTGTCGCCGTGTCACCTTGCCATGTGGCCCGAATTCTGGCCCGTTCAAGGCCATGCGTCTCTATCTCTCCTCTTATCGCCTGGGCGACCGCAGCGATCTCCTCGTCGAGCTCGCCGGCAGGGGCGCGCGCACCGGCGTCGTCACCAACGCCACGGACAACATCGCCGATGACACCCGCGCCGCCTATTACCGCAATGTCTACGACCCCATCGCCGAGCTCCGCGATCTCGGTTTCGACGCCGCGCGTCTCGATCTGCGCGACTACTTCGACAAGCCCGACACGCTCGCCTCGAAGCTTGCGGCACTCGACATGGTCTGGGCCGTCGGCGGCAACACCTTCCTGCTCCGCCGCGCGATGCGCCAGAGCGGCTTCGACCGTGTCGCGCTGCCGCTGATCGAGAGCGACAAACTCGTCTATGGCGGCTACAGCGCCGGCGCCTGCGTTGCCTGTCCGAGCCTCCGGGGCATCGACCTGATGGACGAACCGCACGCCACCGCCGAAGGTTACGATCCGGAGATCATCTGGGAAGGCCTCAGCCTCGTCGGCTTTCACATCGTACCCCATTACGAATCCGATCATCCGGAGTCGGAAGCCGCCGGCCGCGCCACGGCCTGGATGCTCGACCAGGCGATGCCCTATCGCACGATGCATGACGGCGACGTCCTCATCCGCGATGCCAGGGGCATCCGCGCCTATGAGCGGCCGCTTTGAACGGTTTGCAACACGGGCTTCATCCTGTAGTTCTGTGAGCCATGGGTGCCGGTGACAAGCCTTTACAAGAGTTCGGAACGACGGTGCTGTTCACCGTCGGTCACACCCATGTGACGCTGGCCGCTGCGGTGTTCGCGGTCGTCGTGGTCGTCCTGTCGTTCATCGCGTCGCGTCTGGTGAGCGCGCTGCTGGCGCGCCTGCGCACGCGGTTGGTCAGCGGAGCCGCGGCGCTCTACATCCTCGAGAAATTCGCCGGCTATGGCATCGCGATTTTCGGCGTGCTGTTCGCGCTGTCCTCGCTCGGCATCGATTTCAGCACGCTGGCGCTCTTCGCCGGTGCGATCGGCGTCGGCGCCGGCCTCGGACTTCAGGGCGTGGTCAAGGAGTTCGTCTCCGGCATTGTCCTGCTCTTCGACAACATCGTGAATGTCGGCGACTATGTGGAGTTGCCCGGCGACGACAGCGTGCGCGGCATCGTTCACGAAATCGGCGCCCGTGCCATCCGCATCCGAACCAACGACAATCTCGATGTCTTCGTGCCGAACTCGCGCCTGATCGAGGAGCGGGTGATCAACTGGACGCTGCAGGGGCAGACGCGCCGCCTGCACGTCCCGTTCTCGGTCGCCTATGGCGTCGACAAGGCGAAGGTGCGCGAGGTCATTCTTGCCGCCGCGCGTACCGTCGACATGACGCTGCCCGAGACGGCGACGCGCCGCACCCAGGTCTGGCTGACGAGTTTCGGGGATTCCGCGCTCAATTTCGAACTCGTGGTCTGGCCGAGCCTGGACGCGGTGAAGCGTCCGGCCGCCGCGCATGCCGCTTACACCTGGGCGATCGACGACGCGCTGCGCAGTGCCGGCATCGAAATCCCGTTCCCGCAGCGCGATGTTCGTTTGCGCAGCGCCTTCGGCCGGGAAGGCGAAGACGCGTTCCGGGCACTCGGGTTCGAGAGTGTGCGTCAGCAGGAAACCGCGACGCCGGTCAGCCATCCATCGCAGAACGATGCGGCACAGGACGTATTGCGACCGGAAGAACCGCCGCCGCCATCCCCGGGCCAGTCTTGACGGACGCGACCGATCACTCGACGGGACGAGACGGACAGAGAAACCGGGGCGGTGCGATGGAGGGGGGAGCCGCACCGCCCCGGCTCTGAACACCGGCATTGGGGGAATGCCGGATCAGGTCAGAACTATTCTAATGTGGTCAGGGATACAGGTCATTCAAGCCCAGGGTCAAGAATAATTCCAAACTGGGTAGTTCTACGCACCGCATGGCCGCATGGACCACTTCGCGCATAGGCAGGGCGGGCGGCATCGCCTATGAAGGCCGTCGCACAATTAAGTTGTCTTAGAACGCCCCTGAAGAGCACCAAATGACCAAATTCGACAAGACCAAGCTGCCGTCCCGCCATGTCACCGAGGGTCCGGAACGCGCCCCGCACCGCTCCTACTACTACGCCATGGGCCTGACCGAGGCGGAGATCCACCAGCCCTTCGTCGGCGTCGCCTCCTGCTGGAACGAGTCCGCGCCCTGCAACATCGCCCTGATGCGCCAGGCCCAGTCGGCCAAGAAGGGCGTCAAGGAGATGGGCGGCACGCCGCGCGAGTTCTGCACCATCACCGTCACCGACGGCATTGCCATGGGCCATGAGGGCATGAAGTCGTCGCTCGTCAGCCGCGAGGTCATCGCCGACAGCGTCGAGCTCACCATGCGCGGCCATTGCTACGATGCGCTGGTCGGCATCGCCGGCTGCGACAAGAGCCTGCCCGGCATGATGATGTCGATGCTGCGCCTAAACGTGCCGAGCGTCTTCCTCTACGGCGGCTCCATCATGCCCGGACACTTCCGCGGCAAGGACGTCACCGTGGTCGATCTGTTCGAAGGCGTCGGCATGCACAGCGCCGGCAAAATGAGCGAAGGCGATCTGCACGAACTCGAATGCGTCGCCTGTCCGGGGGCAGGGGCCTGCGGCGGCCAGTTCACCGCCAACACCATGGCCTGCGTCGCCGAAGCGATCGGCCTCGCGCTGCCGTATTCGTCCGGCCCGCCCGCCGAGATCCTCAGCCGCGACGACTTCGCGCTCAAGGCAGGCCAGTCGGTGATGGAGCTGCTCGCGAAGAACATCCGCCCGCGCGACATCGCCACCCGCAAAGCGTTCGAGAACGCCGCCCGTGTCGTCGCCGCGACCGGCGGTTCGACCAATGCCGCGCTCCATCTGCCCGCGATGGCGAACGAAGCCGGCATCAAGTTCGATCTCTTCGACGTTGCCGAAGTCTTCCGTTCCACACCCTATCTCGCCTCGCTCAAGCCCGGCGGCAAATACGTCGCGAAAGACATGTGGGAAGCCGGCGGCGTGCCGATGCTGATGCGCACCATGCTCGATGCCGGCCTGCTGCACGGCGACTGCATGACGGTCACCGGCAAGACCGTCGCCGAGAACCTCAAGGACGTCCGCTTCAATCCGAAACAGGATGTCATGGTCGAGGTGAAGAACGCGCTCGCGCCGACCGGCGGCGTCGTCGGCCTCAAGGGCAATCTCGCGCCCGATGGCGGCATCGTGAAGGTTGCCGGCCTCAAGCACACCAAGCATCGCGGTCCGGCGCGCGTCTTCGACCGAGAGGAAGACGCCTTCGCCGCCGTCGAGCGGCGCGACTACAAGGAAGGCGACGTCATCGTCATCCGCTACGAAGGTCCCAAGGGCGGCCCCGGCATGCGCGAGATGCTGTCGACCACCGCCGCGATCTACGGCCAGGGCGTCGAGAACATCGCGCTCCTCACCGACGGACGTTTCAGCGGTGCGACCCGCGGCCTCTGCGTCGGCCATATCGGCCCCGAAGCCGCCGATGGCGGCCCCATCGGTCTTCTCAAGGACGGCGACATCATCACCATCGATGCCGACACGGGCGAACTGTCGGTGGATCTCTCGGACGCCGAACTCGCCGAACGCCGCAAGTCCTGGAAGCCGAAGCCGCCGGCCTTCAAAACCGGCGCGCTGGCCCGCTATGCCAAGAACGTCGGCCCCGCAAGGTTCGGCGCACTGACGACGCCCGGCGCGGACGAAGAGGTGCGTTGCTACGCGGATATTTGAACTCACCTGTCATCTCCTTCCCTCGCGCTGCTACGCGGCGTTCGGCCGGGGATGACAGTGAGTGCTAGAAGATCACCTTCTCCTCGCCGAACCAAAGCGGCGACCGCGCCAGATCGATGAATTTCCGCTCGTCCTCGAGCAGCGCTGCGCCCGCTGCCCGCGCCGCGTCCGACGTGTTCGTCGCGATGTCGTCGAACGACTCCCACCACAGCTGCGCGACGCCATCGAACTCCTCCGGCGCGTTCCGCGAGGCGCGGATCGCCGCCGCCATCTCCGCCGTCCCGGAGTGCAGCTGCACATAGCGTTTGATCCGCAGCACTTCGCGATGCCGCGTCACCAGCGGGGCGTGGTTCTCGAACCAGTATGTCTGGAATTGCTCCCGCGTCAGGCTCGGCAGCCGCGTCAGGCAGAAGGTGAGCTTGATCATGGCGGGCGCGCTCCTCACACTGGCGTCACGGGGAGAAAACGAAAATGAATCTGGTCTCGAAAACCTATTGGCTCGGCGCGCCGTTCAACATGCGGCGGCCGCCGTCGGTCGACTATGCCATGGAAAGCCTGCTGCTCAAGGCGCCGGACGGGCGCGAGCATCGCGGCGTGCTGTGGACCTCCCGCGCCAATCCCAAACCGAAGACCGGCGCCGTCTTCATGCACCCGCGCGCCGATTTCCAGCACCACTACGTGATCCCGCGCCTCGTCGAGGCTGGCATCGCCGCGCTCGGCGCCACCACGCGCAATCCCAACAACGACACGACCACCGTGCATGAGGAGATCATCCTCGACGTCGCCTCCTGCATCGCCGAACTCAAGAAGCGCGGCGTACAGAACATTGTCCTGATCGGCAATTCCGGCGGCGGCGCGCTCAATGGTTTCTATCAGGCGCAGGCGCTCAAGGAGAAAGGCGCGCGCATCGCCACCACGCCCGGAGGTCGTCCCACGCGTCTGAACCAGGTCGAAATGATCCCCGCCGACGCGATGGTCTATCTCGCTGCCCACAAAGGCGAGGGCATGATCATGAACGAGGTCATCGATCCTTCCGCCGTCGACGAGCACCAGCCCTTCCTCACCGATCCCGCACTCGACATGTATGACGAAGCCAACGGTTTCATCACGCCGCGCGAGCTCGACGCTTCCGACGCGCAATGGTGCCGCTACGACGACGCTTTCGTCACCCGCTACCGCGCCGCCCAGCTTGCCCGCGTCGCGCGCATCGATGCCATCGCCCGGGGTCTCATTGCCGAGAACGAACGCGCCGAGCAGCTCCACGCCGATCCCGATTTCGCGAAGCTCGCCCCCGCCAAGCAGCGCGAGATCCTGCGCCGCGAAGCCTTCGAGCCCATCATGACGATCTACCGCACGATGGCGAACCTGCACTACGTCGACAAGCATCTCGATCCCAGCCCGCGCGATTACGGCTCGATCCTGTCGCCGCGCACCGATCTGATGAACTGGAAGCTGCTCGGCTTCGGCCGCTATGCTACGCCTCATGCCTGGCTCTCGACCTGGTCGGGCCTGTCGAGCCACGCCAACCAGATGACCGACCTGCCGCAGATCCCGCAGCCCACGCTCTTCATCAACGCCGGCAAGGACCAGGAGATCTATCCCGCCACCGATGCGCGCCCGATGTTCGACGCGGTCGCTGCGAAGGACAAAACCTTCGTCGAGTTCGAAGACGCCCAGCATTACTTCAACCCGCCCTTCGGCCAGAAGGATGCACCGCAGGTGGAGCAGGTGATGGATGTCGTGGTGCCGTGGATTCTCGAACGGTTTGGAGTTTGAAGCGGCATCTTCCAACTACACACCTGTCATCCCCGGCGAGCGAAGCGAGGGAAGGGGACCCAGGCGGGAAATACCGTGACGGTGGTTGGCACCTGGGTCCCCTTGACCTCGCCGCTTCGCGGCTCGCCGGGGATGACAGCTGCGTGTAAGCGCCACCATTAACCCTCCCGCCGCTTGATCTCGACTTGTCCCGCGCGCTTGCGCCATTGTTCGGCGGGGTAGTGGGTTAACCAATGCGGCGTCTGGGCTGGGATCATCGCGACGAGTACGGCTGGTTCATGTCCGCCGCGTCGGTGACGCTCGCGCTCGCGATGGTTGCGTCGCTGATCGCACACGTCCTCGTCTGGCGCTACCAGGCGAAACTTGCCGATGGCGAGATCGCGCCGCGCGGCGCCCATGCCGGCGGTATCGCCGTGCTCGGCGCATCGCTGGGCGATGTGCCGGATATCGAAAGCCTCGCCGCGCTGCGCGCCGAACTCGCAGCACGCGTGACCGGCATTCCATGGCAGCGCGCACTCATCCGCCGCGACACGCGGGCGCCGCTGCCGATCTACAGCCTGTTCTTCCCGGTCAACGCCGCATCCGAAGCGCTCCGCTTCTGCAGGCAGCTCTCGTCCGCGGCGCCGGGATGCACCACCAGCGTCGCCAGCAGCGCCGAACTTTCGACGCCGGATCATCGTCCGGTCGACCGGCTGCATCTCGCTCGCCTCGGCGTTGCGCCTTACACCGGCAAGGACCTCGGACCCGCGCGTGTCGTCTATCTTCCCGGCCGCGTCGTGCCAGCGCCGCCGCCGAAGATCGTCTATCTGCCGCCGAAGCCGGACGCGGCGCCCCCACAGACCGCGATCATCGCCCCGCCTCCCGTCATCGCAAACGCGCAGGCACCGCTCAGGCTTCAGCCCGGCGTCGGTTCCGGCGAGGTCCACTACCCGGAGTCGCTGATCTGGCTCTCCTCTACCTATCGCCCCGGCGACAAGCGCCTCACAGACATTGTCGGAGCCGGCGATGTGATGATGGGCAGCATCGGCGCCGGTCTCAATCCCGACATCCGGCCCGGAGTCGATGTCGCCGCGCTGGTCGGCGATCAACTAGCGGGAATTTTCCGCCACGCCGATGTCGCTTTCGTCAATCTCGAAGGCCCGCTCTATGAAGGCCCCAACGGCACCGGCAAATCCTGCGCACAGTGCTTCGCCTTCCACGGTCCGCTCTACTATGCCGGCGTGCTGCGCAGCCTCGGTGTCGATGTCGTCAGCCTCGCCAACAACCACAGCGGCGACTACGGCGAGGCCGGGCGCAATTCCACCATGGGCGCGCTGCGTCAGAACGGCATTGCTTTTGGCGGACTCGACCGCGATGACGCCCGCACCGCGACGCTCGTCCTGCCGAACGGCAAGAAGGTCGGCTTCATCGCCTTCGCCCCGAACAACGGCACGCTCAACATCAACGATCTCGGCCGCGCCGCGGCGCTGGTGCGCGAGCTGAAGAAGTCCGTCGATCTCGTTATGGTCTCATTCCACGGCGGCGGCGAAGGCTGGACCTATGTCCACGTCAAGCGCGGCAGCGAGACCTATGTCGGCGAGAACCGCGGCGACGTCACTGCGTTCGCGCATACGGTGATCGATGCCGGCGCCGATATCGTGATCGGGCAGGGGCCGCACGTCCCGCGCGCGCTCGAAGTCTATAAAGGCCACCTCATCGCCTACAGCCTCGGCAATTTCTGGACCTATGCCGGGGTGCAGACTTACGCCGTGTCGGGCATGGCCCCGGTGCTCGAAGCCTGGGTGACGCCGGAGGGCGCCATCGCCGGCTTCACCATCCACTCGGCGCGCCAGGCCGGCCTCGGCGTGCCGCATATCGACCCGCTCGATGAAGCGGCGCGCTACATGCTCTATCTGACCAGGAGCGATTTCCCAGGCACGTATGCGCTGGTCGAAGGCCACCGCAGTCTCGCCTTGACGGCGCCCGGCGGGGGCGGTTCCTGACGCGCCCGTCAACTGTGCTATGAATCGGTTGTTCGGGAGGCTCGCATGACCGTCAAACTCAAAATAAACGGCACAGAACACGTATTGGACGTCGAAGACGACGCGCCGCTCCTCTGGGTGATCCGCGACGAGGTCGGGCTGACCGGCACCAAATTCGGCTGCGGCATCGCGCAATGCGGCGCCTGCACCGTGCATGTCGACGGCAATGCCCAGCGCTCCTGCGTGACCACGGTTGGCTCGGTCGCAGGAAAAGAGATTATGACCATTGAAGGCCTCTCGGCGAACGGTCTGACGCCCGTGCAACAGGCCTGGATCGATCATCAGGTCCCGCAATGCGGCTATTGCCAGTCGGGCATGATCATGGCGGTCAGCGCACTGCTGAAGACCAACCCCAAGCCGACCGACGAGCAACTCGCCGAGTCGATCACGAATATCTGCCGCTGTGGCACCTATCCGCGCATCCGCGAAGCGGTCCGCGCGCTCGGCGAGAAGGTCTGACGCCATGGCCACCACCCGCAGAATGATCCTGCTCGGCGGTCTCGGCACCGCGGGCGCACTCGTCGTCGGTTACGCCCTGTGGCCGAGCCATCGTCTCGAGAAGGCCGACGCGCTGGCCGCGAAGCCCGGCGAGAAGTTCATCAACAACTGGCTCAAGATCGCCTCCGACGACACCGTCACCGTCGTCGTTCCCCATTGCGACATGGGCACCGGCATCTACACCGCGCTGCCGCAGATGGCTGCCGAAGAACTCGATGCCGATTGGAGCAAGGTGAAGGTCGAGGCCGCGCCGCCGGACACGATCTTCGCCAACGGCCCGCTCGGTGAAGGCTTCATCCTTTCGACCCAGGGCATGACGGCGAACGACATACCGGCCTTCCTGCGCGGTACCGTCGCCAACACATTCCGCAGCGTGGCCGGTTACATGGACCTGCAGGTGACGGGCGGCTCCTCCGCCGTGCGGGCCACCGGCGTCTACGGTATGCGCATTGCCGGTGCCGCCGCGCGCGAAATGCTGGTCAAGGCCGCCGCCGCACGCTGGAACGTGTCGCCGTCGGAGTGCACGACCAAGGCCAACAAGGTGCTGCACGCCGCGTCGGGCCGCAGCCTCGGCTATGGCGCGCTGGTTGAAGATGCAGCGGGCTATTCGCCTTCCGCCAACCCGCCGCTCAAACCGAAGGACAAGTACACGCTCGTCGGTAAATCGATCCCGCGCGTCGACATCCCGAAGAAGGTCAACGGCACGACGAATTACGGCCTCGATGTCGTCCAGCCCGGCATGCTCTATGCCGCGATCCGCATTTCTCCGGTCTTCGGCGGCAAGCTGAAATCGGTCGATTCGAAAACTGCCGAAACCATGCGTGGCGTGAAGAAGGTCGTCAGCCTCGATGACTCCGTCGTCGTCGTCGCCGATCGCTTCTGGCGCGCTTACAACGCGGTCGAGGCGCTCGACCCGGTCTGGGACAATGCCGGCAACGGTAAGGTCACCTCGGCCGAGATCGCCGCGCGTCACAACGCGGCCCTGAAGGGCGACGACCTCAAGAAGGACATCACCACCGGCAATGGCGCGGATGCACTCGCTGGTGGACGGCTCGTCGAAGCGACCTACAGCGTGCCCTATCTCAGCCACGCGCCGATGGAGCCGATGAACTGCACGGCGCTGTGGAAGGCGGACGGCACGCTCGAAGTCTGGTCCGGCACACAGGACGGCCTCGGCGCGCGCGCCTTCTGCGCGAAGGTGTCGGGCCTGTCGATGGACAAGGTGACCTATCACCTGCTGCCGATGGGTGGCGGCTTCGGCCGGCGCCTGCCGGGCTATTTCAACTTCCTCGAACAGGCGGTGCGCACGGCGCAGGCGATGCCCGGCACGCCGGTGAAGCTGATCTACACCCGCGATCAGGACATGCAGCACGATTACTACCGCCCGAATGTGACTAGCCATCTGAAGGGTGCGCTCGGCGCCGACGGCATGCCCGTCGCATGGGTCAACGACTACACCACCGATGACGGCGCGAACTCCGAAGCCCATATCGTCTACGGCATCGGCAATCAGGCTGTCCGCACGGCCAAGGTGCCGACGCATGTTCCGACCGGTCCGTGGCGTAGCGTCGAGGCCTCGTGGCACGGCTTCTTCATCGAGAGCTTCGTCGACGAGATGGCGCATGCCGCCAAGAAAGACCCGCTCGACTATCGCCGCGCCATGCTCGGCGCGAAGCCGCGCCACAAGGCCGCGCTGGAACTGGCGGCGCTGAAAGCCGGCTGGGGCACGCCGCTTCCCGCCGGTAGCGGCCGCGGCATCGCGATGTTCGAAAGCTTCGGCACGATCGTCGCCCATGTTGTGCAGGTGACGGTTGGGCAGGGCGGTGCGCTTACGATCGACCGGGTCGTCTCCGCGGTCGATGCCGGCATGGCGGTCAACCCCGATGGCTTCAAGGCCCAGATCGAAGGCGCCATTATCTACAGCCTCAGCGCCGCGAAGAACGGCGAGATCACCATCGACAAGGGCGCCGTGGTCCAGTCGAACTTCCCCGACTACGAGGTCGTCCGTTTGGCCGATACGCCGCAGATCGAGGTCCATCTCATCTCAAGCGACGCCCCGCTCGGTGGTGCTGGGGAGCCGGGCGTGCCGCCGCTGGCGCCGGCGATCGCCAATGCCATCTACGCCGTCACGGGGACCCGGATCCGGGAGTTGCCGTTGAAAAACCACACGTTGACACTGGCCGCGCGTTAGCCATATCGCGCCTTATTGGCCGCGGCTGCCTTGTTGGCCGCGGCCGGTCCCCTTAATCTTGTTCCGGACTCGGAATGGGCCAGGGGTGTCGATCATGCGTTTGTGGAAATTGGCGGCAGCAGCCGTCCTCGCGCTCGCCTGTGTGACGCCGGCGCTCGCGGGCGGCGACGACGACCGCATCGCTCTGTTCCAGCCGAAGAACATCTTCCACTCCGGCCTGCGCGATGCCCATGTCGTCGCGCTAACCTTCGACGACGGCCCCAACGCCAACACCCCGGCCGTGCTCGACGTGCTCAAGACGCTGAACGTCAAGGCGACCTTCTTCATCGTCGGGCGCATGGCGAAGCGCTATCCCGACGTTCTGGCGCGCATCGCGGCCGAAGGTCATCTGCTCGCCAATCACAGTGCGACCCATCCGCTGCTCGGCAACCGCTATGTCCGCCATCCGGACCTTCTGGTCGACCAGATACGCGAAGTGAACGATCTCATCGCGCCGCTGATGAAGCCGACGGACAAGTTCTTTTTCCGTGCTCCGTTCGGTTCCTGGCGCACCGCGCATGCCGCGGTGTTGAATGCCGACCCGGTCCTGCGCAACTACATCGGCCCGATCTATTGGGACGAGGGCGGCGAAATCTCCATGACGCGCGACGGCTACATCATGAGCGCCGCCGACTGGAGCTGCTGGCACCATCGCTGGAGCGCCGAGACCTGCGCCAAGGGCTATCTGCGCGAGATCCGCCGCCATGACGGCGGTGTCGTGCTGATGCACTGCATCCATCGCCAGTCGGCCGACCTCGTGGCCGCCGTCGTTCCGGCGCTGATGGAAGAAGGCTACCGCTTCGCCCGCATCGACCAGGTGCCGGAGTACAAGCAGTACGAGACGCCGCCGGCCAAGCCCGCCGCCGTCGCCGACCGCAGCAACGGCCCGATCCAGTACGCCGGCGTGATCGACCAGAAGGATCTGAAGTAGCCCGTCACCAGGCCGGCGCGTCGGTCCCGAGCGGCACCACGCCGCGGCGCCAGCGCGCCGGCGTCGCGCTCATCGCCACCGGTGGGCGCAAATGCGTCATCGGCCCGAACCCGGTTTCGCTCCGGATCGACCAGCCCGCGACTTCGTCCGCGGTGATGTCCTTCGCCGTATCGAGACGCGCTTCATCCGCAAGCCCCAGCCCGCGCAGCCAGGTCGCCGTCTGACACAGCGACGCGCGCACCAGATAGGATCCGCCATAAAGTGCGCGGCGCTGCAGCGCCAGCAGCGTTCCGAACGCAGCGAGGAACCCCGTCGTGTAATCCGTCACGGCGCCCGGCAGAAGCTTTGGCCCCGCCGTGCCGCCATGCGTCACGGCCAATCCCGTCACTGTTTGCCCGAGCTGTTCCCATCCCGGCCGCCCGCGCCATGGCCCCTCATGGCCGTAGCAGTTGATCGCCGTGCAGATGATCCCCGGCCGCAGCTCCGCCAGCGCCAGCGGCCCGAAGCCGAGACGCTCCAGCGAACCTTGACGATAGCCCTGCGCGAACACGCCGGCGCCACGCACGAGTTCGCGCAGCGTCGCCCTGCCGGGCTCCGACGTCAGATCGACCGATGCGGCACGCTTGCCATGCCCCGTGTCCGTCACGAAGTACGGCACCGAGGGCAGGGCGGGCGACGTCACCATCATCACATCGGCGCCATACTGCGCCAGCGTGCGCCCGCAGGTCGGCCCAGCCAGGACCCGCGTCAGATCGAGCACCCGCACGCCGTCCAGCGGGGCATCGCCACCTTTGGCGAAAGGCTCCGGCTTGCTCTCGCCGATCTTGGTCACCTCGACCACGGGCCGGCTCGCGAGCATGCGGCCCTGTTCGCTCGCATCCCATTCCTCGGGCGTGCGCGCCAGCCCGGCACAGGCTCCGGCCGCCGCGACCGCATCTTCGAAAGCGAGCGCCTTCCATTTCAGCATTGTCGCCGCGATGGCATCGGCCTCGTCGGGGCAATCGAGCACCTTCAAAAGCCGTTTCGTGCTCTCGGGAAAACTCGGATGCAGGAACACGTACCGCCCATCGGCGGTCTTGAAAAAACCATTGGCAGACGTGCCTGACGCCGCCAGCCTTCCGCGCGGATCTGGCGCCTTGGCCGGATCGTCGAATTTCTGATGCAGAAAGCCGACCAGCCCCGCCGCCGCCTCGCGTGTCGAGACCGCAACTTCCTGCCGCACCCCGCTGCGCAGCGTCCAGATGTCCGCCGCTACCGTCGCGCCTGCCGCAATCGCCGCCGCCGCCGCTTCGTCGGCGTAGAAGCGTGTCTTGAGGGCCGGCGTGCCGCTGTCGATATGCGCGAAGTCCGGCTGCTCCCGCCCGGCCACCGTCATCAGTTGCGCAAAAGCCGTGTCGGCGATGCTCACTTGCTGTCTCCCGCTTGCTTCGCGCGTCCGTCTTCGGCCGCTTTCAGCACGCGCAGCGCATTGCCGCTCCAGATCTTCTCGAGATCGGCGACCTTGTAACCTTCCTTCAGCAGCCGTGCGGTGATCTTCCAGTTCTGCGAGCAATCCTCGAGCCCGACATCGCCGCCGCCGCCATCCCAATCGGCGCCGATGCCGACATGCTCCACGCCGGCCGTGTTCAACGCATGAAGCACATGCTTCATGAAGTCCTCGAAGCTCGCGCGCGGCGCCGGATATTTCGCGTTGATCGCCTTCACCTGGCGCGCCGCCGCCGCAATCCGCTTCGCCCCCTCCGCCGGCGGCAGCGACGACAGCGAACGCAGCGTCGCATAGACCGCGCCCATCGCCTTGTCGCGATCGGGATTGGATGGCGTGTCGACCAGATAGGAACTCAGTGTGTTGCACTGGATCACGCCGCCGGTCGATGCGAGTACCTTCAGTCGGTCATCGTCGATGTTGCGCGGATGGTCGTGCACCGCCCGGCAACCCGAATGCGACAGGAGGATCGGCGTCTTCGACAGCTTGACCATCTGGTCGAACACCAGATCGGAGGAATGCGACTGGTCCGGCACGATGCCGAGTTCGTTCATCAGCGCGATCAACTGCTCGCCCGCCGGCGACAGCCCGTTCCACTTGGCCGCATCGGTAGCGGAATCGCCGAACTGGTTGGCCTTGAAGTGCGCCACGCCGCAAAGCCGCACGCCAAGCGCGTAGAAGCTCCGCAGCAGCGAGACATCCTCGCCCAGCGGATAGGCGTTCTCGATGCTCTGATAGACGATCTTCTTCTTCGCCGCGTTGATCCGCGCCGCATCCGCCGCCGTGAAAGCGAGCTCGAAGTGAGACGAATTGCGCGCCACCATCTCGCGGATCACCGCCGCGCGCACGAAGGCGGAATCGCGCGCGCCGTCCATGCCCTCGGGCGTCAGCGGCCCCTGCGGCGTGTAGATCGCGAAGAACCCGCCATCGAGCCCGCCCTCGCTCATGCGCGGATAATCGACCTGCGAGAAATCCGTGTCGTGGCTATGCCGTTTCATGATGTCCCAGCCCGGCCGCGCGAACACCGCCGGCGTGTCGAGATGGGTGTCGAGGCAGATCAGCCGCTGGTGGATGTCCTTGATGTGACCGATATTCGTAAGCTTCGGTTTGCCAAGGGCCGGAAGGGTTGCGGCGAATGCCGCGCCGCTGGCGAGCAAGGTCCGGCGAGAAAGCATCGAGGAATCCCGGATGGCGACGGCCGACTGTCGCGCAATTGCCGGGGCGCCTCAAGCAGACAGATCAAATGCATTACGTATTTGTCCTAAGGTCTTTGCGACCTGGAGAGCCAAATTCACCATGTCGCTTTCCGAATGCTCAACCGCGATGCTCTAGGTAGGTCGCGTGTTGTCAGCGGCAGTCCTGCGTGTCCCAGCCAGCGAGCCAGAAGGTTCTCAATCGTTTCAATCGCGTGCGGGTGCTGAGCCAGCTCCGCGAGCACGAAGCCTTTGTTCTTCGCCGGCCCGGCGGCAGGCGCGCGGACCTGCGCATGTGGGATTTGCGCGAAGGCGTGCTGAACGGCATGCGGCTCGACGAAATCGAACTGACCGGCGCCAATCTGTCCGGATGTCCCTGCCGCAAGTCGAGTTTTGACTCGGCCTCGCTCAACTGCGCGGTTCTCGAAAATGCCGATTTCACCGGCGCCAGCCTTCGGCGGACGGATCTTCGCGGCGCGCTCGTCATCGGCACCTGCTTCAATGGTGCCGATCTGACCGGCGCAGATTTCCGCCGGTCCGCCGTCGGATTCGTCACCAAAGACGGAGGCTGGAGCGAGATCCGCAACAACAACGGCACCTACGCCGCCGAATTCCGTAATTGTTCGCTGAAAGGCGCACGGCTCGACGACGCCAATTTGAAAGACGCGAATTTCGCCGGCGCCAATCTGTCCGGCGCATCGCTCGCCGGCGCAACGCTCGGCAACGCCAATTTCGATGGCGCCATCCTCATGGGCGTCAACCTGGAGCACCTGCGTCTCCCGCCCGAGAAATTCCGCTCCGCGATCCTCGATCCCGGCGCGGAGCAGCACGGCAAGCTGCCGGATATCCGCGAGCGTATCCATTGCTACGAGCAGTTCATCGCCTCCGGTGGCGCGCGCGGCTCGCGTCCATCGTTCGATGGCCTGGATCTCAGGCTGGCGCGGCAGGACTTCGCCGGCCGCCGCCTGACCGGGATCAATCTGACCGGGGCATGTGCCATCGGTGTCGACTTTTCGCATTGCGAGCTTCAGGGCGCGCGCTTCGACGGCGCCGATCTGCGCGACGCCTGGTTCACCGGTGCCGACTTGCGCGGTGCCTCCTTCCGCGATGCGAAACTGTCCCATGCCGATTTCCGCGACGCGAAGCTCGACAATCTCTCGCTGTCCAGCGGCCGGCACGTGATCACCGACCTGACAGGTGCCGAACTCTCCGGCACGCTCTTGCGCGTCGGCGACGCGGCCTGAACGCCGTCACTGGACCCGGCCCCGCTGCGCGTGATAGCGAGGCGCCCCGTGGATGGGTGGCCGAGCGGTTTAAGGCACCGGTCTTGAAAACCGGCGTGGCGGCGACGTCACCGTGAGTTCGAATCTCACCCCATCCGCCATCCTGCTTCGCTCTTCGAGCTTCGCAGGATTTGGCACTACGGTTTGGGCGAAGCAGGATGCCCTCCGAAGCTTTAGCGAAGGAGGGCTGCTGATGTTTTATGTGTATCTGATCGAGAGCGAGACCGGGCATCGCTACATTGGTTCTTCGACGGATTTGAAGCGCCGCATCGTCGAGCACAATTCCGGAAAGTCGCCGCATACTTCGAAATACAAGCCCTGGCACCTGAAGACCTATGTTGCGTTTTCAGGTCGACG
This sequence comes from Pseudomonadota bacterium, assembly GCA_018241025.1. Classification (GTDB taxonomy): domain Bacteria; phylum Pseudomonadota; class Alphaproteobacteria; order Micropepsales; family Micropepsaceae; genus Rhizomicrobium. The sequence goes on along the minus strand of JAFEEQ010000015.1, from coordinate 335,213 downwards.
TCAGGCCGAGGCATTTGAGCAATATTTGAAATCTGGTTCGGGACATGCCTTTGCCAAACGTCGTCTCTGGTAGGTTTCCCGGCTCGATAACCTGACTTTCCCCTATTTTCCTTTTCACTCACCGGTATGCCCGCCCGCCGAACTCCGCTAAGGTCGAAGCACATTTCGAACTTGGGGGTACATCATGAAACGATTTGCATCCGCCTGCCTGCTCGCCATGGGCGCGCTGTCTCTGTTCGCCACGTCCGATGCGTCCGCCCGTCCGCGCCGCGCTTCGATCATCGTCTATCAGGAGGACAACTTCCGCGGCGCCTCGCGCGAATTCCGCGACGACCAGGAAGACCTCGGCTGGGTCCACTTCGACGATCGCATCTCAAGCATCGAGGTTCACGGCGGCGTGTGGGAGCTGTGCGAACATTCACGCTTCCGCGGCCGCTGCATCACGGTCGACCACGACGTCCGCAAGCTCGGCCGCATGGGCATGGACGACCGGATCTCTTCCATCCGCCGTATCCGCTGATACCTGACGACGCCTGGCGACACGTCGTTGTCGCCAGGCGTCGATGGGCCGATCCACCGCCACATAGAGCAGCAGGGACGCCACCAGCGTCAGGGCGAAGGCCGATAGAACCGGCCAGGGAAGATTGAACGTCAGCACGATGCCGACCACGTTCAGGTGGGTCAGGTAGACCGGATAGCTCAACTCGCCGACGAAGCGGTCGAACCGGTTTTCGCGATAGGCATTGAAGACGAAGGGCAGGGCCAGCGCGATGCTGGCGTAGATCAGCCAGCGCGCCGCTTCGCCCGCCAATCCGATCACAGGCTCGAAAATCACGATGGTCAGAACGGCGACACTTGCGCCATAGCCGAGGGGCAGGGCGAAGGCCCGGGGCATCCTTTCCACTGCGGGCAGGGCGCGATGGGCCAGTACGCCGAGCAGGAACAGGAAAAACGTCGTCGGAAAGAACCGGCCCTGCCACAGCGGATAGTCCACCGGCAGCCATGATCCGGCATAGCGCAGCACAATGCTGGCCAGCGCAACAGCGACGAGCCACGGCCAGCGCAAACGCATCAGGAACGGCGCGCAGGCGTAGAACATCAGCTCGAGCGACAGGCTCCAGGATTGCGGCACGAGCAGGAGCTGCCAGGCGACGGGATGCGTCGCTGTCGGCATCGCACCGTGCGGATCGAAGGCGATGTGGCCGGTCAGGTCGACCGTGAACCAGTAGAGCAAATCCTGTCCGACGATGGCGATGTTCTCGAAGCCGAACAGCAACGCGGCGCCGGGATGCCGGAAGACGGCCGTGAAATATTCCGGTGCCGCCGTCGCGCTCGCATTGAACCCGAACAGCGCAATCGCGGCGAAAGCCATCACGGCGAAGTAGGCCGGAAACAGCCGCAGAAGGCGGTTGCTGTAGAACAGGCCTAGGTCGCGGTATTTTCCGGACAGCAGCAGCGCCATGTAGAAGCCGGAGATCACGAAGAACCCCTGCACCGCGACGCCGCCGCCGACGAAGTGAAATGTCGCCGGTGGAAGGTGCGAGAGCAGCACCGCCACCGCCAATGCCAGACGCAGCATCCCCATGCCCGATCCCCCGCTTGCAGCGGGTTGACACTAGGCACATCGGGCTGGCCGCGCGCCTCACAACGATGAGAGCGCGCCGCCTGGCCGATCAACAGTTCGTCATTGCGCCGGTTATTCGATCGCCTCGTCGAACATCAGCGCGCGGACGTAGCGCGCCGGTGCCGAGCCATAGGCGAGAACTTTGTCGTGATAGGCCTTGAGGTCGAAATCCTTGCCGGCCCGCTTCTGCGCCTCGGCGCGTATGCCGTCGTGCTCGGTCACGCCGACGAAATAGGTCGATAGCTGCGTCGAACTCAGGCGCGCGCGGGTCCACTTGCCCGAGGCTTCCCGCTCCTGCTGGAACGCCGTCTTTGTCATCAGCTTCATGGCGTCGTCATGGCTCATGCCGTCGACATGCATCGCCTGGTCGAGGATCGCATTGGTCACGGTGCGCAGGCGGACCTTGAGCTGCGCCAGCTTGTAGAGCGGCTCGCGCTTCATGAAACCCTGCTCGACCATCATCGCTTCGGCATAGACCGCCCAGCCTTCCACGAAGGAACCGGAGCCGAGCACGGCGCGGATCAGCGACGGACATTTGTTGGAATGCCAGAGCTGCACATAGTGCCCGGGCATCGCCTCGTGCACGGCGATGTCGCGGATCGAGAGCGAATTGTATTCCCGCAGGAACGAGTCGGATTGCGCCTGCGTCCAGTCCGCCGGAATGGGCGAAACGTCGAAGAAGGTCTTCATCCCCTTGTCGAGCGGTCCGGCCGGATCGCAATAGGCAACGGCGACGCCTTGCGCGAAGGCCGGCATGGTGACCACGGCAACCGGCGCGTCGGGCAGGGTGATCAGGTCGTTGCTGCGGACGAAGGCCGTCGCCTCGTCGAGTGCGCTCTTGCAGGTTTCCACCACCTTGTCGCGCGGCGGCTTCATGGCATAGGCGAGCTCGAGCGCGGCCTCGATTGCAGCCTGCTGCTGGTCCGGCGTCGGATTGGCCGGGGTCGGCGGCGCTCCCTTCTTGCCGGTCAGGACCTTGCGCGCCACGTCGTACATCTGCGACCGAACCTCGGTCACGGCAGCCTCGGCATGCGCGCGGATATCTTTGCGCGACAGCGGCGAGTTGAGCGTGAAGGCGAGCTTTTCGTCGAATAGCTTGGCGCCGAGACGGAAGTCGCCCTTGGCGTTGGGCACCAGCGTCTTGTCGAGCCAGGTCTGATGCATGCTCACCGCGCTGCGCAGCGCGGCGGCCGCAGCGTCGAGGCGCGCCTTTTCCTTCGGATTCAACTCGCCCGCATGTGGCATGATCATCGTGTCGACGATGTCGATGACGCCGCCATTCTGTTTCGCCACCGTCTCGGCATGTATCTGCGGAACCTTGGCCGGTTGCAGGTTCTGGCGCATCTGTTCGAACAGCCTCGGAATCTTCTCCATCCGGCTGATCGCCGTAAGCAGGCGCGTGTGCATCGGCGCGAATTCGCGCGACATCAGGCCGTAAAGCGCATTGCCCGCAATGCCGGAATAAGACTGCGGATCCCATGCCCAGCTCTTCAGAACCTCGTCGTCCCAGATCGCATAGCGAAGCTGGCTCGCGAGGATTGCGGCGTCGACCTGGTTGTCGCGCGACAGCTTGCTGCGATCAAGCGCCGTCAGTTCGGCGAGCAGGTTCCGCCACATCTTCAGCCGCACGCCGCGGCCGTTGCCGCCCATGTCGTCGATCTCGCTGTCGAAGCGGTGGTCGCCCGTCCCCGTGGCTGTCACCGGCTGGAGCCGGCAATAGGCATCGAGCCAGCGCGCCGCGATGCTCGCGAAATAGCCGTCGGCGGTGTTGAGGCTCGGCTTGGCGAGCGCAGGCGCGGCGAGGGCGCTGGCACCCAGCAAAGCGGTCATCGAGCGGCGGGTAATGTTCACGGTGACAGTCCTGAAAATTCCGGCGCCACCCTGTGCTGCGCCGGGCGCCGGATCAAGCGGCGCGGTGTTCACGTTGCGGTGCCCCCTACGGATTGAGCCGCTGCGGCCCTTCGCCTATCGTGCGGTGCCGCGACCAGCTCGATTCGAACGAATGCTCCGGACTGCGCAACGATTGTTGGCCGTGACATCGCTCGCTGCGATCACGGCCGCTTGCGCGACATCCAACGAAGGCGGCGTCAGCGTCCCGCCCAATGCCGGTGTCTACAAGATCGGCAAGCCCTATCAGGTCGGCGACACCTGGTATTATCCGCGCGAGCAGCCGGACTATGACGAGACCGGCATCGCCTCCTGGTATGGCCCGACCTTCTACGGCAAGCGCACCGCCAATGGCGAGATCTACACCGCGCAGGATCTCACCGCCGCGCATCGCACGCTGCCGATGCCGGTGAATGTCCGCGTGACCAATCTCGAAAACGGCCGCTCGATCATCGTCCGCGTCAACGATCGCGGTCCCTTCGCCAAGGGCCGGATCATCGACCTGTCGGAGCGCGCCGCCGAGCTCCTCGGCTACAAGCAGAAAGGCACCGCCCGCGTCCGCGTGACTTTCGTCTCGCGGGCCGATCTCGACGGCGGCCGTCCGCCGCCGGACGAGACCCCGCCCGAAATCGCCAGCGCGGTCCCCGCCGTGCCGGCTGGGCAGGTCAACGGCACCGATCTGCCGCCGGTTCCGGGCACGGTGGTCGCGCCGCCCGCGGTCGTCGCGGCGCTCCCGCAGCCCGTCGTCGCGGCGCCCACAGCCGACGATGCGGTCGCGACTCAGCCGACCGGCGTCGTCAGCGAAGTTCCCGTTCCGCCGGTGACCCGGCTCTATGTCCAGGTCGGCGCCTTCGGCTCCTATGACAATGCCGCAAGGTTGGCGCGCCGCCTCGGCGACGGTCTCAAGATTTCCGCCATCAACCAGGGCGGCCGCACGATCTACCGCGTCCGCCTGGGACCATTCGACCGCACCAGCGATGCCGATGAAGCGTTGGCCCGGATGACCGACGCTGGTAGTAACGACGCGCAGATCGTCGTCGATCGCTGAAATCCGAACCCGTCTTGCGGAGCAAGAACATGTTTCAACGCCTTCTGGGCGCCGCACTCGCACTCATCGCCGCGCTGATCGCCGTTCCGGCCTCGGCCGAGCTCTCGACCACCGCGCGCCACGCGCTGCTGATGGATTACGACAGCGGCGAAGTGCTCTGGCAGAAGGACGGCTTCACGCCGATGACGCCGGCGTCGATGAGCAAGCTCATGACCGTCGAACTGCTCTTCCAGCGACTCAAGGACGGCCGCGTCAAGCTCACCGACACCTTCCCGATTTCGGAACGCGCCTGGAACGAACGTTCGGGCTCGGAGATGTGGGTCAAGGTCGGCGACCGCATCAGCGTCGACAACCTGCTCCATGGCATCCTCACCGTCTCCGCCAATGACGGCTGCATCGTCGTCGCCGAGGCGCTCGGCGGCACGGTCGAAGGCTTCGTCAAGATGATGAACCAGCGCGCGGCGCAGCTCGGCCTCAAGCAGTCGCACTTCGTCAACCCGGACGGGCTCGACCAGCCGCCGGGCCAACTCATGTCGGCCTACGACATCGCCAAGCTCTCGCGCTGGATCATCCGCGAATATCCGCGCTACTACCACTACTTCGACGAACCGTCCTATTCGTACAGCAACATCGACCAGGCCAACCGCAATCCGCTGCTCGGCCTCGTGCCCGGCGCCGACGGATTGAAGACCGGCCATCTCGAAGCTTCGGGATATGGCCTCGTCGGCTCGGCGATCCGCGATGGCCATCGCCTTATCCTCGTCATCAACGGACTCGACTCGAAAGAAGCGCGGCGCGACGAAGGCGCAAGGCTAATGGAAGCCGGCTTCCGCGAATTCCGCCGCTACAATCTGTTCAAGCCCGGCGACAAGGTCGCCGACGCGGCGGTGTTCGGCGGCGCGCAGAAGACGGTTCCGCTCACCGTGAAGGCCCCGCTTGCCATCACCCTCGAAGTCGACTCGCGCCCCGGCATGAAAGTCGCCGTGCGCTACACCGGACCGCTGCGCGCGCCCATCGCGCAAGGCGCTGAGGTCGGAACCCTGCTCATAACGGCGCCCGGCTCCCCCGGCATGAAAGTCCCGCTCGTCGCCGCCCAGTCGGTCGACAGCCTCGGCTTCTTCGGCCGCATGATCCTCGGCATCAAGGCGCTCTTCGGCGGCGCATGAGCAGCTCGCGCTTCATCACGCTCGAAGGCGGCGACGGCTCCGGCAAGTCGACCCAGGCCAAGCGCCTCGTCGCGGCGCTGAAGACGCACGGCATCGACGCGCTCGGCACCCGTGAACCCGGCGGTTCGCCCGGCGCCGAGGACATCCGCCATCTCGTCCTCAATGGCGATCCGGGCCGCTGGGATGCGCTGACCGAAACGCTCCTGATGTTCGCGGCGCGCAACGACCATGTCGAACGCACCATCAAGCCCGCGCTTGCCGCGAAGCGCTGGGTGATCTGCGACCGCTTCACCGACTCGACCTATGCCTATCAGGGCGCCGGCCACGGCCTCGCGCGCGAGACCATCCGGCGCATGGAGGCACTCGTCCTCGGCGATTTCCGTCCCGATCTCACGTTGATCTTCGATCTGCCGGTGGAGCAGGGCCTGGCCCGCACCAAAGGCCGCGGCAAGGAAATGCGCTTCGAATCCTTCGACACGGATTTCCACGAGCGCATGCGCGACTGCTACCTCGCCATCGCCCGCAAGCATCCGGAGCGCTGCATCGTTCTCGACGCGGCAGCCGACGAAGACACGCTCGCCGAAGCGGTCTGGAACATGATCGCCAAACGGTTCAAACTCGGCTGATGGCGCCGCGCAGTCGCACGATCAAGACCGAAGACATCGTCGAGACCGACCGGATCGACGGCTTCCCCCATCCGCGCGAGACGCTGCGTCTCGCCGGCCAGGACGCCGCGCTTACCCGCGCCGCGCGCGCCATCCGCGGCGGCCATCCGCCCCAGGCCTGGCTGCTCTGCGGCCCGCCCGGGATCGGCAAGGCGACGCTGGCCTATCGCATCGCGCGCTATCTGCTCGCCTTCGGCGCGAAAGCCGCCGGCCCCGAAGACCTCTCCGTTCCCGAGCGTGACCCCGCCGCGCTGCAGCTTGCCGCCGGCGCGCATCCCGGCCTGCTCGTGCTCAAGCGCGGCCTGAACGACAGCGGCAAGCTGATGAGCGTCCTCGGCGTCGATGTCGTGCGCAAGCTGCAAGGCTTCTTCGGCATGACCTCCGGTGCCGGCGGCTGGCGCGTCGTCATCGTCGACACCGCCGACGATATGAACGATGCCGCCGCCAACGCGCTGCTCAAGCTGCTGGAAGAGCCGCCGCAGCGCGCCATGCTCCTGCTGCTCAGCAACACCCTCGGCCGCCTCTTGCCGACCATCCGCTCGCGCTGCCAGCGCCTCGACCTGCGCCCGCTCGATCCCGCGACGCTCGAAGCCGAACTCGCGCGCCTGCTGCCCGAACGCGACAGCACCGAACGCGCCGCGCTCGCGCGTCTCTCCGGCGGTTCGGTCGGCCTCGCGCTCCGGCTTGCCAGCGGCGACGGTGTCGAGCTCGCGCGCGAAGCCGATCGCTTCCTCGACAATCCGCCCGACATCGCCGCAGCGCTCGCACTCGCCGACCGCATCAACCGCATCACCGACGGCCTCGACGGGTTCGCGGCCTTCCTGCACGACGCACTCGTCGCCCGCATCCGTGCCCGCGCGCTGCAAGACGCTTCAAACCTCGACCGCTGGCTCGATCTCCTGGCGCGCCTCGACAACAGCTTCACCCGCAGTTCCGCCCTCAACCTGGACCCGCGCCAGACGCTCGTAAGCGCCGCGACGGCGTTGAATGCAACCAGCCGCAGGGCAGGGGCGATCTAGAAAATCTAACTGGACCGTCATCGCCGGGCTTGTCCCGGCGATCCAAGATCACCCAACCCACAATCGCCGCGCTTGCGCGGCGACGCGTTGCACGCCCAACCGGAAAGATCGAGATCATGGATGCCCGGCACAAGGCCGGGCATGACGGGAAAGTTGCCCTCAACCTCGTCGGGGATGACAGGAATGATAATCCGCGCTACCTCCACCCCATGCTCGTCGACTCCCACTGCCATCTCGATTTTCCGGAATTCGCGCCCGAACTGGACGCCGTCGTCGCCCGTGCCCGCGCCGCCGGCATCGGCACCTGCGTCACCATCGGCACCACGCTGGCGAAATTCCCGAATGTCCGCGCCGTTGCCGAACGCTTTGCCGATGTCTGGTGCTCGGTCGGCATCCATCCCCACGAAGCCGAGAAAGAACTGCTCGACAGCCCGCAGCTACTGCTCGACGCCGCGCGCCATCCCAAAGTCGTCGGCATCGGCGAAACCGGTCTCGACTATTACTACGAGCATTCGCCGCGACCGCAGCAGATCGCGAATTTCCGCCACCACATCGCCGCCGCGCGCGAACTCAAGCTGCCCGTCATCGTCCACACCCGCGACGCCGACGACGACACGATCGACGTGCTGCAATCCGAGATGGCCGCCGCGCCGTTCACCGGCCTGATCCACTGCTTCACCGGCACGCAGCGCCTCGCCGATGCGTCGCTCGAGCTCGGTCTCTCGATCTCGGTCTCCGGTATCGCGACGTTCAAGAAATCCGACGCGATCCGCGACGTCCTCAAGACCGTCCCGCTCGACCGCCTTCTGGTCGAGACCGACGCGCCCTATCTGGCGCCGACCCCGTATCGCGGCAAGCGAAACGAACCGGCCTTCGTTGCCAACACCGCTGCCGTTCTGGCCGAGGTCAAAGGCGTCACACCGGACGCGCTCGCCGCGCAGACGACGGAAAATTTCTTCCGCCTCTTCACCAAAGCGGAGCGGCCGAAGTGAGCGCGAACTTACAAACCCTCCCCTTGAGGGAGGGTCGAAAAATGCGAAGCATTTTTCGGGGAGGGGTCCGACGTCCCGCTCGATGCCCAATCCCTCCCCAAAAAATTCGTCGCTGCGATCCGAATTTTGTCGACCCTCCCTCAAGGGGAGGGTTGTCGCCATGACCCTCGAACTCACCGTCCTCGGCTCCGGCTCGTCCGGCGGCGTGCCGCGCATCGGTGGGCATGACGGTGCCGGCTTCTGGGGCGCCTGCGATCCCCACAATCCCAAAAACCGCCGCCGCCGCTGCTCGGCGCTGATCCGCAAGCGCGGCCAGAGCGGCGAAACCACGGTGCTGATCGACACTGCGCCCGACATGAAGGACCAGCTCATCGACGCCCGCGTCTCGCGGCTCGACGGCGTGCTCATCACCCACGACCACGCCGACCAGCTTCACGGTCTCGACGATCTGCGCCAGCTCGTCATCGCCATGCGCCGGCGCATCGATGTGTGGAGCGATGCCGCGACCTTCGAAGGCGTGATGGCGCGCTTCAGCTATTGCTTCGCCCAGCCGGAAGGCAGCGACTATCCGCCGATCCTGAACGGCCACATCATCCCCGAGCCGTTCAAGCCCTTCGCGATCTCCGGCCCCGGCGGCGAGATCCCGATCCTCGCCTTCCCGATGCAGCACGGCCGCATCCGCAGCCTCGGCTTCCGCTTCGGCCCCATCGCCTACAGCCCCGATGTCGACGGCCTGGACGACGCGGCCTTCGCCGCGCTCGACGGTGTCGACTGTTGGATTGTCGATGCGCTGCGCTACACGCCGCATCCGAGCCACGCCCATGTCGCCCGCACGCTGGAATGGATCGCCCGCGTGAAGCCGAAACGCGCCATCCTCACGGACCTCCACGTCGATCTCGACTACGCCAGGCTCGCCGCCGAGCTGCCGCCGGGCGTCGAACCGGCCTATGACGGTATGGTGGTGACGGTTTGAGAGGCCGGGCAGGGCAACTTTGTCCACGCCCCGCTTCAAAGAATCCCGCAGGATTGCTGCCTTTTCCGCACAGCGTTGTTGGATAGGACTATCAGTGCGTGTATAGGAAAATATTTGCAATCAGGACTTGAAATGACGGATTGCGGTCATAGCTCTATCGCCATGACGAACCCGCTCCCCACGCCCACCGTCGGCGTCGCCGCCATCGAGAACGCCTTGGCCGATTGCCAGGCGGAATTCCGCAAGGCCATTGCGCGTGCGGAAAGCATCGACCCGGGTTGGGACCTCAAGGGGCGCCGGTATGACGCCACATACCGCCAGGCGATCGGTTTCATGCGCATCGCCGCGTCGCTCGGTATGGCGTTGGCCAAACTCAACGGCACGCACAACACGACGATCACGGTCACGCACCGGGACGCTCGGCCCGGCGAGAGTGCCGCAGAACAAGGGCAGGGCAACGGAACGGGGGGAGGGGGATAGTGTTTTGAAGGTTCGAATGGCGAAAATCGCCCTGCCCCAATTGTCTGAAAATCCGGCTCCGCCACGCTCGCGCGGCCGTCCGCGCAAGCACCCGCGCTATGACGGTCCGCCACGCAAGCGCGGCGGCCAGCCCGGCAACCGCAACCGCTGGCGCCACGGCGCCTTCTCGGCCGAAGCCCGCCGCGAGCGCGACGATGTTCGGGCCAGGCTTGCTCGTATCGAGTTCCTCATAGCCCAGACACTGGCGCATCATCGCTGCGAACGATCTGTCGGCAAGAAGCCGGCAGCCCGGCGTCCGCAACCTTGTCGGCACTTACCAGCACATGAGCGAACAGCATCGGGCCCGCAATCTGGCGGCGTTCGATTCTCGCATGAACCGCCACGTCAAGCTGGGCTACAGCGACAGCATGCACCCCGACGCGGCCCTCGGGCAGATCGGCGCAAAGCGTTTGACCTATCGGCGGACTGTCCAAGCCGGGCACGCTTAAGCAGGAGGCTCAAGCGTTCCTCCGCCGGTGCAAAGCCCAAGTCGGAGCCGTCAGGCTTCGTCCGCATCCGCCTTGGCGCGGGTGGTGGCACCCGGAGTCTTAGAACGACTTGCCCGACTCGGCTTAGGTTTCGGGGATTTCAACGGCGCATTCTGTTATGGCCACTGACCTTTTAGAACTCAGGGAACGTATCGAGTCATCCCGCATCGAAATTGCCGACCTTGCGGATTTGGTGAGCGAATTCTCGAAGGCGAATTTTCGCATTATCCAGAGTAATACTCCCAACAGGAACGCGCTTGATCTCTACATAATGCAGTTGGCGCCAGTGCCGACGAGAATCAAATCCAAGGCCGGCATGATCGCGAACGAGCTTCGCGCATGTCTCGACGGGCTAGCTTGCGCGTTGGCAGTTCGACATTCCGGCAACTCTAAGGACACCTATTTTCCGATTTCTAAGTCCATCGATATTTTCAATGATGATGGAAAGCGGAAAATACGAAAAATGTCTGCGCAGGATCGGGACATTGTGGCGGGGCTAAAGCCATATCGGGAAGGAAACCCGACATTGTTTGGACTTCACGAAGCCGACAGAACAAGAAAACACATAAAATTATCGGGAGCTGGAGTGACCGATACTGACATTCTAGTAGGCGGAGCCCTTCTGAAGAAGGGGGGTGGGGGTGGATTAATGAACTGCAGGATCAACAACATTTTTATCGAGCGCATGATTTTCTCGAACGATATGAGGATCAAAGACGTCAACCGTCTAACGCCACTTGTGACTGGCGTTCCTCGAGAATTGCAAATCAAAGCATGGGCCGATGTAGCGTATGCAGAGCCACCGGAATTGGACGGAAAGGGGTTAGTCGATACGCTTTCGTCTTTTGCCGATGAAGTCAGCAACATCATCACGTTGTTCGATTGAAAGGGCGGCGTCATACAGGGCGGCGTCATACATCGCAAAAGATTGCGCATACAGCGTTTCTACAATATTGGCGATTATATACTTGACATAGGTAGGCCCAAGCCCTAGATTTTTGGCATGAACCTGAATGATCCCATCTTCGCTGACGAGAACAAGGCCCGCGCCTACTTCGAGTCGATCCGCTGGCCGAACGGCCCCGTCTGCCCTCACTGCAAAGGCACGGAGCGCGTGTATCGCCTTGAAGGCCAGTCGCACCGCCCCGGCCTGATCCACTGCAACGACTGCGACGGCTCGTTTACGGTCACCACAGGCGGCGTCATGGAAAGCAGCCACATTCCCCTTACCAAGTGGGCGCTGGCGTTTCGGCTCATGGCCGCGTCTAAGAAAGGAATTTCGGCCCACCAGCTGCATCGCATGCTCGGCATCACGTACAAAAGCGCTTGGTTCTTGGCAATGCGCGTTCGCGAAGCTATGGGCCTGCCTCCGGCTGGTCGCGGCACTGTCGGTGGTCCCGGCAAGATTGTGGAAGTGGACGAAACGGAACTAGCCAAGTCTCGCAAGACTAAGGTTCGCGGCGGTCGCAGCCGTTCCAAGAACGTCAGCTTTGTTGCGCTGGTAGAGCGCGACGGCAAAGTCCGTTCCGCCGTAATCGACGGCAGCAAGATGATGGAAGTCCGCAATATCGTGCGCACGAATCTGGATGGCGAAAGCATCCTGCACACGGACGGCGCGCAGTTCTACAAAGCGCTGATGCCGGTCGGCCAGCATGAGAGCGTCGACCACAACAAGATGTACGCCCGCGACAGCAACAATGGCCGCGTTCACACAAACACGGCTGAGGGCTATTTCAGCTTGTTCAAGCGCGGCCTTGTCGGCACCTACCAGCACATCAGCCCGGCCCATCTGCCGCGCTATTTGGCCGAGTTTGATTTCAGGATGAACAACCGCGTTGCCCTGGGTGTCAACGATGACACCCGCACAGAGCGCGCCGTGAAAGGCGCGGAGGGCAAGCGGTTGCGGTATCAAGGACCTAGTGCAGCCTGAGACGCGAGCGTTCCGAAAGGGGCGCGACCGGCTTAGGCAGATTTTTGCTTTGCTCGACCCTTAGCCGGGCGCTTTTTGACGGGCTTGGCGTGAGGCACGCGCGGGGTGTTCAGCGCCTTGCGGATCGCCTTTTCCATGCGACGTGTGGCTTCTTCGTCGCTAAAATCCTCGGTTTCCGGGCCCTTTTGCATCTAGACCTTAACGAATCTGGTATCGTATTGTGTGTGTGCTCGTTGGAGGCGCGCCCTACTTTGAGGGTGAGGAACGCGCCCCCTTCGATCCGTGCCCTTGTGGAAGGGGCCGGAGGCAACTCTGGGCGTACGTTATGCGACGATTACCCAGAGAACGGATTGGCGGCGTCCTGATAACGTTATCAGGACGCCGTTTGTCTTCAAGCAGCCGCCCCCGTCTCGGCGGCGACCAGCGACCAGTTGCCCTCGCCGTCGTTTTTCACCAAGTCCTTTGACCGGGAGAGATACGTCGAGAGGTTCGCGCCGGGGTCTTCCTCGCCACCGAGAATGCCGGTGTCGATCATGTGCTTGAGAATGACGCTCTTGGCCTTCTTGCCGTTTGCGAGGAACACCTTCAGTTCGTTCCTGATCCTGGTGGCCTTCGGCACCGCGTCGGCGGTCGGCGTGGTCGTCGCGCCCTTGGCCTTCCTCGCGGGCTTGTGGGCCTTCTTCTTCGGCCGCGCGGGAGCGTCGTCCTCGTCGTCGTCGCGCTGGGGCTTGGCGTTCGGATACCAGCTGAGCAACCCGTAGGTGCCGTTCGGCAGCCGGTGGAAGACCGACGAGTTCTTGCGCAGCGTGGCGCGCACACTGATGATGGCGTTGGTCTCGTCCTTGGTGTCCGGCGCGTAGCCGCCCTTGACCAGCGCCTCGTAGACCTCGCGGGGCGTGGCCGGGCCAAGATTGGCAGCCTTGCGCATCTCCAGATACTCGCGGGCGGCGGTATTCAGCACCTTGCCGTAGAAGCTGTCCGGCCTGATCGACCCGATGGTGCCAGTGCTGGCCGCCGCCGCGGCGTCGGGGAACATCGCCTCCATGCCGGAGCGCGTGCACAAGCGGTTGATGAGAAGCTTGGTCTCGACGACCTGTTTCTCCTGATCTGCCAGATCGACGAGTAGGGCGTCGATAGCGGGCTTCATTTCTTCGCGCATGTTTCTGTTCGCCGTCGTACGGTTAACGAGCGACGAAAGTACCGCTGCGCGCGAAGACTCTGCAAGCGAGGAAATTCGTCCGATATAGCCTTTCCATAAGCCCTTGTTATTCCAGAAATAACACTGTGCATAACATTCGAATTGCAAACGGCCCATGCCGCACGAGCATCAATGGCGGCTGGAAATCTGACAATTTCGAATCAAATCGGGCGCTATCGCGTCAGCACAACTAGGTCTAGCCGGTACCTACGCCAAGTATATAATCGCCACAATATTTCCCATAATATTACTTATACGAACTTTTGGTTTGCGCGCAGAGACATGCCCGGCAGTACCCGCCGCCTACCCGCCCACCGCAATGACGACCTTGCCGATGTGGCGGGCAGCCTGGAGAAGGGCGAAGGCAGCGCGCGCTTCGTCGAAGGCGAAGGTACGGTCGATAACGGGTTTCAACCCGCTGCCTTGCCAGGCGCGCACGAGATCCTCGAGCGCAGCGCGGTCACCGACGGCGATCGAGCGCAGCGTCGCGTTGCTGCCTTTGAGTGCGAAATAGTCGATGCCGGGGTTCTCGGCAGTCAGGAAGCCGATCAGAACGATCTCGCCGAACGGCCGCACGGCGCGGAGCGATTGGCTGAGCGTCGCAGGACCGCCGACCTCGACGATACAGTCGACGCCCGTGCCGCCGGTGACGGTCTTGCGAATGTGGCTGCCCCACTCGGCGGTCTCGGCATAGTTCACGACCGCCTCGGCGCCGAGCGCGCGCAGGTACTCGGCCTTGGCGGCGCTGGAGGTGGTGGCGATCACGCGCGCGCCCATCGCCCTGGCGAGCTGGACCGCGAAGATCGAGACGCCGCCGGTGCCCAGCGTGAGAACGGTGTTGCCGGCGCGGATCGGGACGCTGCCGGAGAGCGCGGTCCAGGCCGTCGTGGCGGCACAGGGCAGTGTGGCGCCCTCCTCCCAGGTGATGCCATCCGGCAGCCGCACGACAGCTTCCTGCGAGACGGTTTTGTACTCGGCAAGCCAGCCATCGACACCGTTGCCGTAGGTCTGCATCGCGGCGCCGGCCGGCGGGCGGCCGCCGAACCAGCGCGGATGGAAGATGCTTATGACGCGGTCGCCCGGCTTGAAGTCCGTGACGCCATCGCCCACCGCGGCGATCTCGCCGGCGGCGTCGCTGCACGGAATGAGGCCCGGTTTGGCCTCCCAGACATAGCGTCCAAGGATCAATGCGATGTCGCGATAGTTCAGCGAGACCGCGCGCACCTTCACCAGCACTTCGCCGCGCTGCGGTTCGGGGATCGGCTCGTCGCGGGCGCGCAAGGCGTCGAGGCTGTTCGGATCGTCGAAGCGATAGGCGCGCATGGCTGAGGCTCCTGTGGCGATGCCATCTAGGCGCGGCGCTGCAATTCTGGCAAGAACAGACGAATTCGTGACTTAGGAACCTGCAGGTAACTACCATGGCAGATCCCAGGCTGGCCGCGCGCAAAGTCCCCAAGATCGCCTGCGTGGACGATGTCGAGGACGCGATCCGCGTGCTCGAAGGGCGCTGGAAGATGCTGATCGTCGCGCATCTCTATGGCGAAGGCGTGATGCGGTTCTCGGAGCTGCGCCGCGCGATCCCACAGGCGTCGCAGAAGATGCTGATCCAGCAGCTGCGAGGGCTCGAGCAGGACGGTGTGGTCACGCGCACCATCCATGCGCAGGTGCCGCCGAAGGTCGACTACGAACTCTCCGAAAGCGGCAAGGCTATCGGACCGGTGTTCCTCGCCCTGCTCGACTGGGCGCAGCTGCGGCGGATCAGCGGCTGACCCAGGTTCGTGTCTTGTTGGTCACTTCCTTGGTGCGGAACGCCTCTTCGAGATCGATGCCGTAACGGTTGGCGAGCGAGCAGACAAAGATGAACACGTCGGCCAGCTCGTCGGCGATGGCGCCGACCTTGGCGTTGGGATCGATGGCGATGCCTTCCTTTTCGCGGACCGCGCGGAACAGCTCGCCGATCTCCTCGCCCAGCAGCAGGCATTTGTCGACCGGCGTCTGGCTGGCAAAGCCGCGCTCGGCCTCGAGCGCGGTCACATAGCGCTGGAAGTCGGCCAGTACCGGCCGCGCGGGCAATTCAGGCATGGTTGTCCCCGGGAAATCGTCGGCCGGGACCTTCGCAGAGTCGCCCTGGAGGCTCTAGCGTGGGCCGCATGACTCCGAGCCGCGATATCGACGCCCTCCTCGTCCTCATGCGCCGCCTGCGCGATCCCGACGGCGGCTGCCCGTGGGACCTCGAACAGAACTTCGCGACCATCGCGCCCTACACCATCGAGGAAGCCTACGAGGTCTCCGCCGCGATCGAGGACAAGGACTGGCCGGGCCTCAAGGACGAACTCGGCGATCTGCTGTTCCAGGTCGTGTTTCACGCCCGCATGGCCGAGGAGCAAGGACTCTTCGCCTTCGGCGATGTGGTCGAAGCCATCACCACCAAGATGATCCGCCGCCATCCCCATGTCTTCAGCGGCGCCGAGACGCCCGGCTCGGCTGACGCTCAGACCACGGCCTGGGAGGCCCAGAAAGCCGCCGAGCGCGCCGAGAAGAAATCCGCCGGAACCCTGGACGGCGTTCCCCTCGCCCTGCCCGCGCTGACACGTGCGGAAAAGCTTCAAAAGCGGCTCTCAAGTGTCGGATTCGACTGGAACAATCCGCGCCTCGTACTCGACAAGGTGATCGAGGAATCCCGCGAAATCGTCGACGCACAGGAGTCCGGCGCGCCCCAGGCCGAGCTGGAAGCCGAGGTTGGCGACCTGCTCTTCGTCATCGCCAACCTGGCCCGCCATCTCAAGGTCGACCCGGAAGCCGCGCTGCGCACGACCAACGCCAAGGTCACCCGCCGCTTCGGCTGGATCGAGCGCCAGCTCGCCGACAAAGGCCGCAAGCCGACGGACGCCGAGCTCGACGAACTGGAAGCCCTATGGCAACGCGCCAAGACCGAAGCGAAATCCTGACAAGGGCGCCCTGTGGATCGCTCAGTATACGGATGAGGATTGCGCCTTAACCCATTGTTTGGACAAGCTGCGAGGCTGTGAACCGGCTGCGAAAACGATCCACCGCCTGTGGATCGATGGTCAGGATCAGCGCGACGCCTTCGTCCAGATCGGTCCGATCTAGCACCTGACCGTGGCGATAAACCCAAGCCAACCCCTCGCCATCTTCGTGCGGCAACACAAGGCGATAGCGGATGTTGGCGGCCGTCAACTCGGCTTCCATCCGCTCCAGGAGCTGATCCAGCCCCTGCCCGGTCAGCGCCGAAACCGCGACTGGCCCGCTCGGCCGGATGTTGCCGGAGAGCATCCCGTCGCGGACCTCCGGCTCCACGAGGTCGATCTTGTTCAGCACCTCGATGAAGCGCCGCTCGCCGTCGACCTCTACGCCGAGATCGGACAACACCTTCAGCACGTCCGCCTTCTGGGCCTCGGTCTCGTCATGGCTCGCGTCGCGGACATGGACGATGACATCGGCCTCCAGCACCTCCTCCAGCGTCGCCCGGAAGGCCGCGACCAGCTCGGTCGGCAGGTCGGCGATGAAGCCCACCGTGTCCGACAGGACCGCCCGGGTTCCCTTCGGCAGGCGCAAGCCTCGCATGGTCGGATCGAGGGTGGCGAACAGCAGGTCCTTGGCCAGCACCTCGGCATGGGTCAGCGTGTTGAACAGCGTCGACTTGCCGGCGTTGGTGTAGCCGACCAGCGCGATTACCGGGAACGGCACCCGCTTGCGCGCCTGACGCTGCAGCCCGCGCGTCCGCTTGACGGTCTCGAGTTCCTTCTTGATCCGCACGATGCGCTCGCCGATCAGCCGCCGGTCGGTCTCGATCTGGGTCTCGCCCGGACCGCCGAGGAAGCCGAAGCCGCCGCGTTGCCGCTCGAGATGGGTCCAGGATCGCACCAGCCGCGAGCGCTGGTAGTTCAGATGCGCGAGTTCGACCTGCAGCCGGCCCTCATGCGTCCGCGCCCGCTCGCCGAAGATCTCGAGGATCAGCGCCGTGCGGTCGAGCACCTTGGTGCTCCAGGCCTTTTCGAGATTGCGCTGCTGCACCGGCGACAGGTGGGCGTTGACGATCACGACTTCGGGCTTGTCCTCGCCGGCTTCGATGCCGATCTCGTGCACCTTGCCGCTGCCGATCAGCGTCGCCGGCGTCGGCCGCACCAGCGGCACGATATAGCTGCGCAGAACCTTGAGCCCGATCGCCGCCGTCAGCCCGATCGCTTCGGCGAGCCGCGCCTCGGCATCGCGGTCCGACCGCGCGCCCTGCGCCCGTGCCTTGGGCTCGACATGCACGACGAACGCCGTGCGCAGCAGATCGCGCGCACCGTCATAGCCGGCCTTCGAGCTCTTGTCGGTTACGCGGTCTCTTTTTCCACGGCCGTCTCCTCCTGCAGCTGGATCGGTCCCAGCGGCATGACGGTCGAGATCGCGTGTTTGTAAACCAGTTGGGCTTGTCCGTCCCGCCGCAGCAGAACGCAGAAATTGTCGAACCACGTGATGTTCCCTTGAAGCTTGACGCCGTTGACCAGGAAGATCGTGACGGCCGATTTGCTCTTGCGGACCGCGTTCAGAAACGTGTCTTGCAGATTTTGTTGTTTTTCGCTCATCGGGGAATCCAAGTGATACGTGCCTCGCGCCCCTGCGAAGCACTCGCGACAGAATATGCTGTGTTGCTGCGTTTGCGAAAGGCCTATTTGCCTGTTTTTCCGGCGCGACCGGCGGAAGTCAGGGAATAAAGCTCCTGAATCCGCCGCGTTACCGGCCCCGGCCGCCCGTCACCGACCGGCTTCCCGTCGATCCGGGTCACTGGCATTACTCCGGTGGCGGACGAAATGAAGGCTTCCCGGGCCGTCGCTGTGTCTTCCAGCCGGAAACTCTCTTCCCGCACCGGAAACTGGGCCGCCGCAACCGCCTCCAGGATCACCCGCCGCGTCACGCCGGGCAGAATGGCATTGCTCAGCGCCCGGGTCCGAAGCTTACCCTCGGCGTCGACGATCCAGGCTGTCGTGGAACTTCCCTCGGTGACGACACCGTCCTCATCGATCAGCCAAGCCTCGTACGCCCCTGCCCGCCGCGCCGCCGTCTTGGCTAGCAGGTTGGGCAGAAGCTGCACCGTCTTGATATCGCATCGCCCCCAGCGCTCATCCGGCCTCGTGATCACCGCCACGCCGTCGCGCCGGCGCGCGCCGAATACATCCGGGCTCATCGCCCGCGTGGTCAGGATCAGCGTCGGCCGCGGGCTTCTCTCCGGGATCGGATGGTCGCGCCGGACGGCGCCGCGCGTCACCTGCAGATAGAGCAAGCCATCGCGCACGCGGTTGCGCCGGACCAGTTCGCGCATCACCAGCTTCAGCGCCGTTCGCGACATCGGCATCGTCAGCTCGATCTCGCGCAGCGAACGCTCGAGACGATCGAGATGCTCTTCCTCATCCATGAGGTGGGCGTCCTCGACGCCGCACACTTCGTAGATGCCGTCACCCAATTGCAGGGCGCGGTCCTCGATGTGCACGCCGGCGCTGCCATGCGCCACATAGCGGCCGTCGACATAGGCCAACCGTCCGGCCGGTGCGCGGTCGTTCCAGCCCTTGCTCACGCGTTGAAGCCCTGCTCTCGCCCGTTGGAACCGACGCCGAGCGACTTCAACTTGCGATGCAACGCCGATCGCTCCATCCCGATGAATGCCGCGGTGCGCGAGATATTGCCGCCGAAGCGGTTGATCTGCGCGATGAGATAGTCGCGCTCGAATATCTCGCGGGCCTCGCGCAACGGCAGCGAAATCACCAGATCGCCCCGCCCACCGCCGCCCCAGGGCGAACTCGATCCAAGATCGGTCGGAAGAAGGTCGGCGGAGATGACCTGTGCCGCATCGTCCGTCGCGAGGATCAGCAGGCGCTCGACGATGTTGCGCAACTGGCGGACATTTCCGGGCCAGTCGTGCGACTGCAGCACCGCCATCGCGTCGTCGCCGATCTCGCGCATCGCGAGGCCCGACGTTGCCGACAGCCGCTTCATGAAATGCGTCACCAGCAGTGGAATGTCGTCGCGCCGCTCGGACAGCGACGGTACGCGGACCGGCACGACGTTAAGCCGGTGGTAGAGGTCCTCGCGGAACTTACCGGCGGCAATCTCGGCACGAAGGTCCTTGGTCGTCGAGCAGATCACGCGAGCATCGACTTGTACCCGTGTCGTTCCGCCGACGCGTGTGAAGGTCTGGTCGACGAGAACACGCAGGATTTTGCCCTGGGTCTCAAGCGGCATGTCCCCGACTTTGTCGAGGTAAAGCGTGCCGTTGTGGGCAAGCTCGAGCATACCCGTCTTGCGCTGGCCATCCTCGGCGCTCTCGACGCCGAACAGTTCGGACTCGATCCGTGACGGCGCCATCGAGGCGCAATTCACGGCAACGAAGGCGTTGCCGCCGCGGCGCGACCGGGCATGGATCAGGCGCGCCACGGTCTCTTTTCCGGAACCGGAAGGTCCGGTGATGAACACGCGGCTGTTGGTCGGGGCTATCTTGTCGACGGATTGGCGCAGCTGCGACATGGCCGAGGAATTGCCGACCAGTTCGGTCTCGTCGCCGGCTTTGAGCTTGAGTTCCTGTACTTCCCGCTTCAGACGCGAGGCTTCCAGCGCACGGCCAACGACATGAATCAGGCGATCTGCCTTGAAGGGTTTCTCGATGAAGTCATAGGCGCCCTTCTTGATCGAGGATACCGCTGTTTCGATCGTGCCGTGTCCCGAAATCATGACCACCGGAAGGTCGGGCTGCTCGCGCTTCAGTGTGTCGAGTACCTGGATCCCATCGAGCTTTGAGCCCTGAAGCCAGATATCCAGCACGACGAGCTGGGGCCGCCGCTGGCGCACGGCTCCCAGGGCACCATCGCTGTCGCCTGCGACCCGGGTTTCAAAACCCTCGTCGCGGAGAATGCCTGAAATGAGATCGCGAATATCCTCTTCGTCGTCGACGATCAGGATTTCAGACGCGATCTGCGATCCGTTCTTGCTCATCCCCGATTGCCTTTTCCCTTGAAGTCTTCTGTTTCGGCGGAAGGATAAGGAGCACCTCCGCGCCGCTGTGCATTTCGCCTTGCCGGTCGGGCTCGTCATGTCCGGCATCCTGCAAGACGAGTTCGCCACCATGGTCTTCCATGATCTTGCGGACGATCGCGAGCCCCAGACCCGTACCCTTTGCGCGCGTCGTGACATAAGGCTCGGTCAGGCGGTCGCGCTGGTCGTGCGGCAGGCCGATGCCGTTGTCGGTGATCCGGAACGTCACCCGTTCCTCCCCCGGCTCTATCGCAACGGTGATCCTGCCCGGCGCGTCGTCGTCGCCTTTTGCAATGCGCGCCTGAACGCCCTCTGTAGCATTCTTGATCACGTTCGTGAGCGCCTGCGCCAGAAGACGTCCGTCGCACTCGATGTAGGTCGGATCCTTCGGGAGCCTGGTGTCGAACGTGATTTGCGGGTTCGCGACGCGCTGCAGGAATACAGCCTGTTGGATGAGTTCCTGTGCATTCTCCCGGCGCATGACGGGCGTAGGCATCCTCGCGAAGGATGAGAATTCATCGACCATGCGGCCGATATCGCCCACCTGCCGGATGATCGTGTCGGTGCACTGCGCAAATACGTCGGGATCGGTTGAAACCTCGTTGGCATATTTCCGCTTGAGGCGCTCCGCCGAGAGCTGGATCGGCGTCAGCGGATTCTTGATCTCATGCGCGATGCGGCGCGCCACATCGGCCCAGGCCGCGGTGCGCTGTGCGGAAACGAGGTCGGTGATGTCGTCAAAGGTCGCAACGTAGCCGCTCGTGTCGTTTCCACGTTCGCTGGAGACCTGGACACTCAAGACCCTCGAGGTCGTTCCGCGCTTCACGGTCGCCTCACCGCTCGATCGCGCCACGGGTTCGGCGAGTGCCTTTCGGATCAGCGCCGCCAGCTCGGGCACGGCCTCGGAGTAGTGCTGGCCTTCCAGTTCCTCGGGATCGGCATTGAGCAGGCGCGCCGCGGCGCGGTTCACAATTGTGATGAGCCCGTCGTGGTCGATGCCAATCACGCCGGCACTGACGCCGGCAAGAACGGCTTCGGTAAAACGCCGCCGTTCTTCATTCTGCCGGTTCGCGGAAACGAGCGCTCCGCGCTGGGCGGCGAGCTGCGAGATCATGCGATTGAAGGTCTTGCCCAGAATGCCGACCTCGTCGTCATCGCGCTCGATTTCGACTTCGGCTTTCAGATCGCCTTCAGAAACCCTTTCCGCCGCGCCGATCAGGCTGGAGATCGGTCGGACGAGGCGGTTGGCGGCCCACAGGCCGAGCCAGATTGCCGCCAACAGGACGACGAGCGATACGACGCCATAGAGCGCGGCAAATATCAGCTGCACCCGCGAATGAATCTGGTCGAGGCGCTTGAACTCCCCGACTTCGGTCTTGATGCGCTGATACCAGCCGTAAACCTCGGGATCGACGGGCCGGGCGATCAGCAGGTAGGCGTCCTTCAGAAAGGATATCCGTATCAGGGCGTAGACAACGCCGGTGTTCGGATCGCCATAGGTTATGGGCGCCGCATTCGTTCTGGCCCACTCGAGGTCGCTTTCGCTGGGCTTCATCGCCTGCGAATATTTGAAATCCGTGTTGCTGCCGGTGTAGTTGCCCTGCCCGTCGATGACGAACGAGCCCAGCAGTTTGCGCTTCTCCGCCATGTCCGCGAGTTTCGCGAACATCATGCCCGTCTTGACCTCCCGATTGTTGTCGATCAGCGACGGATCATTTTGCAGGGAAAGCATCATTTCCGTGGCGTCCGTCGCCACGCCGCGTGCCTTGTCGAGCATGTAGCGGTAGGCCACGCTCTGGGCGTTATCGAGCGTGGTGCGGACCTGGTTTGAAAACCAGGCCTCGATGCCGAGATTGAGCGTAACCGCCGAGAACAGGGCTACGAGCACAGCAGGTGTCACCGCAATCGCGCCGAAGATGACCACCAGGCGGATGTGAAGGCGCGCTCCGGCCACTCCCGAGGAGCGCGCGCGCCAGAGTCTGATCAGTCGCCAGGCTATTAGGCCGCCAAGTGCCAGCCCGAGAAGCAGATTGATCATCAGGAGGGAGTCGACGACGTCCTGCGTCGGCTTCACCGGGCCCGCGCCGGTTACCGTGACATACGTCATGACACCCGCCAGAACGGCGAGCACACCGACGCCGAAGGCAAGCAGCGACGGCCGGGAAATTGCCCGGAGCCATGCAATCGGACCGCCATTTTCTGGCATGTCTATCGAGTTCGCCGTCGTCATTAGGCTCCGCTGTCGCTCGCTAAATCGTTCGCGGCGTTCAGGAATCCGACACAGTGTAACCGGGTCGCAGCATGTTGCAAGAATGCTGCGTTGCGATAGCGCAACAGGGTTAAATCCCTAGGCCGGTCAGTCGGCACGCAATCCGCGAATAACCTCAAGCCCGAGGTCACGGATTTTCTTGCGCAGTGTATTCCGGTTCAGGCCAAGCAAATGCGCGGCCTTGATCTGATTTCCACGGGTCGCGGCCAGGCAAATCGACAGTAGCGGCCGCTCGATATCCTGGAGAATCCTGTCGTAGAGCCCGGGCGGCGGGAGTTTGTCGCCTTGTGCCAGAAAGTACTTGGTGAGGTGCCGTTCGACGGCAGCGCTGAGTGTTGCGGGCTCTTCGCCGTCTTCGATTCCTCCCACACGCGACGGCTCCTTCAACTCGCCGGAAATCGCGCTCGCCGGAATTGTTTCGCCGGAATGAAGCACCGCAAGCCGGCGAATCAGGTTCTCCAATTCGCGCACATTGCCCGGCCAGCGATAGCGCTTGAGCATATCGAGTGCCTCGGCGTCGAGATGCTTTGCCGGCAGCCCCTCATCTTCCGCCTTGCGCAAAAAGTGGCGGACGAGATCGGGAACATCCTCGGCCCGCTCGCGAAGCGGCGGTAGCCGCATGGGCACGACATTGAGCCGGTAATACAGATCTTCGCGGAAAAGGCCCTGCTGAATGAGCTGGCGCAAGTCCCGATTGGTCGCGGCGATGATGCGGACATCGGTCTTGATGGGTGTTCGGCCGCCGACTGTCGTGTACTCGCCTTGCTGCAACACACGGAGCAGACGGGTCTGCGCCTCCAAAGGCATATCGCCGATCTCGTCGAGAAACAGCGTGCCGCCTTCGGCCTGCTCGAACCGGCCGACGCCACGATTGGTTGCGCCGGTAAATGCCCCGCGTTCGTGTCCGAACAGCTCGCTTTCGACCAGTTCCTTCGGGATGGCCGCCATATTGACGGCAACGAAGGCGCCATGGCGTCGCTTGCCGTAGTCATGCAATGCCCTTGCGACGAGCTCCTTGCCGGTGCCGCTCTCGCCCATGATCATCACGGTAAGGTCGGTCTGGGTCAGGCGCGCGATGACACGATAGATTTCCTGCATTGCAGGGGATCTGCCGATCAGCGGCAGGCGGTCTTCACCGCGCGGTTCCGGCGACGCTTCGCGTTTCGCCGTGGGGCTCGCCATCGCTCGCTGCACGACGGCAGTCAGTTCCTTGAGATCGAACGGCTTTGGAAGATAGTCGAACGCCCCGCGCTCCGCTGCCGTGATAGCCGTCAGGATATTGTTCTGCGCACTCATTACGACGACAGGCAGGTCCGGTCTGATTTTCTTGATGCGCGGAATGAGGTCGAATCCGTTCTCGTCGGGAAGAACGACGTCTGTAATCACAAGATTGCCGTCGCCGGCCGACACCCAGCGCCACAGACTGGCAGCGGTCCCTGTGGTGCGGACGTCGTAACCTGCCCGGCCGAGCGCCTGATTGAGCACGGTACGGATTGCGGAGTCGTCGTCGCAGACAAGTATCTGACCGGCCGGCACGTCAGCCTCCTTCGACTAGATCCTGCGCCTTGGGCAACAGGATGCGGAAAATGGTGCGGCGCGGCTGGGAATCGCACTCGATAACTCCGCCATGATCGCCGACGATCTTGGCCACCAGCGCCAGTCCCAGACCCGAACCTCGTGTCTTTGTCGTGACGAACGGATCGAAGATGTGCGGCATCAGATCGGGCGGTACGCCGGAGCCGTTGTCGCGAACGGTTACCTCGAGCGGAAGGCTGAGACGCTCGCCGGCAACGGCGGAGCCGAAACGCACACCCGGACGATAACCCGTTGTCAGAGTGATCTCGCCGCCGGTCTCCGGCAGCGCGTCCGCGGCGTTGCGGACAAGGTTCATGAAGACTTGAATCAGCTGGTCGCGGTCGCCAAGTACCGCAGGTAGTGAAGGATCGAACGACTCCACGATGGTCGCATTTTTTGCAAAGCTGGTTTCAGCGACCCGGCGCACGCGGTCGAGAACCTCGTGGATGTTCACGGGCGTACGCGGCAATGCGCGCGTGTCACCGAACGATTCCATTCTGTCGATGAGCGCGCGAATGCGATCTGCCTCGTCGCAGATCAGCTGGGTGAGCGTTTTGTCGGACTCTGTTCCTGATTCTTCCAGAAGCTGCGCGGCTCCGCGAATGCCGGCCAATGGATTTTTGATTTCGTGCGCCAGCACAGCCGCCATCCCATGCATCGAGCGGACGGCGCCGCGATGAAGAAGTTGTCGATCGATGCGCTGAGCGAGGCTGCGCTCCTGGAGAACGATAACGACCGAATCTTCCGGCTCGGGGAGCGGCGTCACGATGACGTCGGCCACCCGTTCGCCGTTCCGTGGTGTCGTCAAATCGACATTTCTCTCGCTGACCGAGGCGCCGCGCTCGCGTGCTTGGGCGACAAGCTGGATCAGCGGGCTTCCAAAAGGCACCTGATCGGTCAGGTTCTGCCGAATGAGGAGCCCGGCTCCGGTGTCAAAGAATTGCTCCGCGGCCTGATTGACGAAGGCGATACGCATGTCGCCGGAGATGACCAACAGCGGCATTGGCAGGGCGCCGGCGATGGCAGCGGTTGCCGCGCCTTCCTTGAGTTCAAAGTCCTCTGACTTCACCACGGTGTCGTGCCCATAACTTAGGCATGGTAGTGCAGTGTTCACAAACTAGGCAACTGAAATGTTGCGGTGCGGTAAGGGGCGGTAAAACCCCTTCTATTCCGCCGCGTTCGTGATACCCAGATGAATACGACGGAGGAAACATGGCGCGCATCGCCGTATTGATCGTGGCGGCCGGAAAGGGCGAGCGCGCCGGTGGCTCCGTGCCCAAGCAGTACGCCCCGCTGCTTGGCAAGCCCATCCTTCGCTGGACGCTCGAAGCCTTCTCCAAGCATTCCGAAGTCGACATGATTCAGGTCGCCATCGGACCCAACGACCAGGCACTTTATGAGTTGACGGTTGCGGGTCTCGACCTTCTGCCGGTGCTGGCCGGCGGCGCTACGCGCCAGCACTCTGTCATGCACGGGCTGGAAGCCCTTGCCCACCGCAAGCCCGATTATGTGCTGATCCACGATGCGGCGAGACCGCTCGTCTCGAGCAAGGTGATCGACAACGTGATCGCCGCGCTCGACAGCGGCGTCGACGGCGCCGTCCCACATGTTCCCGTCGCCGATACGTTGCGGCGGCGCGAGAATGGCAAATGGACGACCGTTTCGCGTGAGGGACTGCTGCGCGCGCAGACACCGCAAGGGTTTCAATTTCAGTCGATTTTCGAGGCGCATCGCAGGTTCGCAAAGGAAAATCTGACGGACGATATGGCGCTGGCCGAACTTGCCGGCTTGCAAGTCATCGACGTCGCGGGAGAAGATTTGAACATGAAGGTGACCACGCCGGACGACTTCGCCATCGCTGAGGGGCATCTCGCAGCGCGGTTCGGTGAATCCCGTACGGGCCTTGGATACGACGTCCATCGCTTCGCATCCGGCGACCATGTCTGGCTCTGTGGCGTCCGCATTCCGCATGACAACGCACTGGAAGGTCATTCCGACGCCGATGCCGGTCTTCACGCTCTCACCGACGCAGTCCTCGGAGCAATCGGCGAGGGCGACATCGGACAGCATTTTCCGCCTACCGAAGAACGCTGGCGCGGCGCACCATCCTGGAAATTTCTCGACCATGCCGCCAGCCTTGTTCGCGACAAAGGCGGCATCATCGTCCATTGCGACGTGACGATAATTTGCGAGCGCCCGAAGGTCGGACCGCACCGCGATGCAATGCGCGCGCGAGTGGCGGAAATATTGAAGCTGGATTTGTCGCGCGTGAGCATCAAGGCAACGACGACGGAAGGCCTTGGATTCGAGGGCCGTCGCGAAGGTCTGGCAGCGCAGGCTGTCGCGACCGTCAGGATGCCTTGATGCGAACCCGGCTTCTCAAACCCGGCGACGAAGCCCTGATGTGCCGGGCCGAGGACATGTTCTATCCCGGCGCACTAAAGCCGGCACGTGCCGCAGAGCTTTTGCGCGAGCCGACATACTTGATGGTTGTCGCGACGGACGATGATGGTGCGCCGATGGGGCGGATCTACGGCCACCTGTTGCACCGCTTCGAGGCTACAGATTTTCTGCTCTATGAAGTCGATGTTCACGAAGACTTTCAAAGGCGCGGAGCCGGCCGTGCGATGATCGATTGTCTGCGCGAGACCTGCCAGGTTCGTGGTGTTCGGGAAATGTGGGTCCTGACCGAGACCAACAACGTTGCAGGCAATGGCCTTTATTCCAGCACTGGAGGCAGTCTCGAAGGGTCGCCGGCCAACATGTATGTCTTCCCGATTCAATGATTGCAACGTCTATCTCGACCTTCTTCGGTGTCGGACGGGCGCCCGTGGCGCCGGGCACGGTGGCCAGCCTTGTCGGACTTCTTCTTGCCTGGCCAATCTCGGCGTACTTCGGCCAGTGGGCTTTGCTCGCTGCGGGCCTTGTCGCTTATGGCGCCGGCATCTGGGCAACCGGCACATATGCCAGACGCGGAAACAAGGAAGATCCGTCGGAGTGCGTTATAGACGAAGTGGCCGGCCAATGGATTGCCTGCGCCGCCTCACCGCTCACGCTTCCAGCCTATGCGGCGGCGTTCGCGTTATTTCGCCTGTTTGATATCTCAAAGCTTTGGCCCGTCTCGTTTGGCGAAAAGTTGCCTGGCGGATGGGGCATCATGACGGACGATCTGATTGCGGGCCTTCTGACGGCGCTGATCATTGCCGCGGCTCGCTGGCAGGGCATATTCTGAGACATCTGCAAAGGACCGCCCATGTTTCCCTCTCCCCTGCTCCGTCTTGCCGAAGTCGTGATTGCCGATGCCCGACAGGCCAAGCTGCGGATATGCACCGCGGAAAGCTGCACAGGCGGGATGATCGCGACCCTCCTGACAGAGATCCCCGGGTCATCGGCGGTCTTCGATCGTGGCCTGATCGTCTATACCAATCGCGCCAAGCAGGATCTGCTTGGTGTTCCCGGCGATCTCATTGCCGACATGGGCGAGGTTTCTGAAGCTGTCGCGCGAATGATGGCCGAAGGCGCCGTCGAGAATTCAAACGCGCAGCTGGCGGTCGCCGTTACCGGCATCGCCGGCCCGGGCGGCGGAACACCGCGCAAACCCATCGGGTTGGTTCATATCGCAGCCGCGCGCGAGGGACGTTCGATCCTTCATGAAGAACAACGGTTCGGCGATATCGGTCGCACGGAAGTCAGGCTGAAGACCTGCGAGGCGGCATTGAGCCTATTGCACAGGCTGCTCTGACAGCGACTTTGCGCGGGCCTCGAAGGCATCAGCCATTTTCACATAGACCTTTCCGAACGCTGCGCCCGCCACCGCATTGAGCAGACGACTCTTGAACTCGTATGTGATCGAGAAGTCGATCCGGCACCCGCCACCCTCGTCTGCGAAACGCCAGTGATTCTCGAGCTGACGGAATGGCCCGGAGATCTGCGTAACGTCGATTGTTCGGGCCTGCGAATTGAGCTCGACCTTGCTTGTATATTTCTCGCGTAGCGCGCCGTAACCGACGGCCATTTCAGCCGTCATGACTTCTTGGGGCGGACTTTGGCGTCGTGACAGGATGCGCAGGGCAACGACCCAGGGCAGAAACTGCGGATAGCTCTCGACGTCGGCGACAACCCCAAACATCAGATCGGCGCTATAAGGGACGAAACGCGTTTCCGTGTGTGCCGTCACGCCGAGGACTTTGTCAGCCGGGCCGTTTTGAGCGCCGCAAAATCGCTGTCGGCGTGGTACGAGCTGCGCGTCAGCGGCGATGCCGAGACCATCAGGAAGCCCTTGGCACGAGCGGTCGCCTCGAGCGCCTTGAACTCGTCCGGCGTCCAATAGCGAGCCAGTGCCGCATGCTTGCGCGTCGGTTGGAGATACTGGCCGATTGTAAGGAAATCGACGCCTGCCGCGCGCAAGTCGTCCATCACCTGCATGATTTCCTCTCGGCTCTCACCCAGACCAACCATCAGGCCCGATTTTGTGAAGCCTTCAGGCATAAGCTCCTTGGCCTGCTGCAGCAGCCTCAGTGACGCGAAGTAGCGTGCACCTGGCCTTACGGCGAGATAGAGCCGGGGAACGGTTTCAAGATTGTGGTTGAAGACATCTGGCTTCGCCGCCATGACCGTCTCGATCGCGCGGGGCTTGCGAAGAAAGTCAGGTGTCAAAATCTCGATCGTCGTCTTTGGGCTCCGTTCGCGAATCGCCGCTATCACGCGCGCAAAATGTTCGGCACCGCCATCCGGAAGATCGTCCCGGTCGACCGAAGTGACGACGACATGCTTCAGCTCGAGCTTGGCTACCGCGTGCGCGACGTTCTCCGCCTCGCCCGGGTCGAGGGAGGCCGGGAGTCCGGTCTTCACATTGCAAAATGCGCAAGCCCGGGTGCAGGTATCGCCCATGATCATCATGGTCGCATGCGCCTTGCTCCAGCATTCACCTATGTTGGGGCACGCGGCTTCCTCGCAGACGGTATGGAGCTTGTGCTCGCGAACTGTGGCCCTGGTCGCGGCGAACTCGCGCGAAACGGGTGCCTTTACCCGAATCCAGTCGGGCTTGCGGATCACCTCCGTATCGGGTCGGTGGGCCTTTTCGGGGTGACGAGGCGGTGGTTGGGTTCGGTCTATGACGACGGTCATCGTCGACTGATATAGTCGCTTCGCCGGTCAAAATCATGGAATTTTGAACCTCGACCGCCATCGTGCGTTGCAATTGTATTGCAGGAGATTTGCATGGCCCCTCGCAGCACAGCAAAAGCAGCAAAAACACTGTCCAAAAGAAATACTCCGTCGCGCCGGAAGGCACTCCAGAGTCGCTCGTTGCTCCAGTCACCGGTTGTTCAAATCGTGGCGGTGTCCGCGGGCGTTGTGGGACTTGCCGCTTTGGGAATCGCGCTTTTCGGCCCGCGGCGGTTTCGGGACGAGGTCCTGATACCCATCAACCGTTCCACGGTAACGCCCTTGATTGCGGCTGCCACGCCACCGGCTGAGAGAGCCTGGGACGAGATCCGTCCACTGCGCGACAGGCTTGGCCGCGTGTTGGCCGCCGTCAATACTGACGAGGTCCGCCAGGCTTTCGCGCAGCGGTTGGCGGATTGGTTTGGGCGGTATAACTAAGCCTGAATAGGAACTTGGTCACAACTTTGTTTCCGGTAGCCTGTCGCGCCCGAAAAAATCCGTAATATGTATAGAGCCTGAAAGCCGGCCGTCGAACCGGCGATACCAAATCGATTGTGGGGTGGAAATTGAGCGTTGCGAGCATGGCCGCCGCATCCGGCGAAGAGACCGTCGCATTTGACATCAATCGGAGCCACAAGCCCGTGTTTCACGCGCTGATCGACGCGCGTGGAAAGTTCGGCGGCGACCGCCCTGCCCTAATCGATGGTGACGATCGCGTTCTCACTTATGAGGAAATCATCCGGGCTGCGCTTGCACTGGGGCATGCCCTGAAGCGCGGTACGAAGGTGGGAGAAAGTGTCGGCATCATGCTGCCAACCGGCGCGGCTTCCGTGATCGCCTTTTTCGGGGTTTCGGCCTATGGCCGCGTACCGGCCATGCTGAACTTCACGTCAGGCCTTGCAGGCATTCGAAGCGCTCTGAAGACAGCAAAAATCAAACGGATTGTAACCGCACGACGCTTTGTCGAGTTGGCCAAAGCCGAGCCGATCGTAGAGGCAATGCAGGGCCATTATGACATCGTCTATCTCGAAGATGTCCGCGAGAAACTGTCGATCATCGACAAGGCGTTTGCGGCAGTCGGCACCTTTATTCCCAGTCTCGTGGCCCGCAATGCGATGCATTCGACGCCCGCAGTCATCCTGTTTACGTCGGGAACGGAAGGCGAGCCCAAAGGGGTTGCCCTAAGCCATGGCAATTTGTTGGCGAATGTCGAGCAGGTGCGGGCGCATCTGCCGCTCTACGAGACCGACATCCTCTTCAATCCTTTGCCGACATTCCACTGTTTTGGCCTGACTGTTGGGTCCTTGATGCCGTTATTGCTCGGCATAAAGGTGGTCTGTCATCCAACTCCGCTACAACCGCACGAGATCGTTCGGCGCGTTCGGGAGACCAAGTCTACGATCCTGCTTTCCACCGACACGTTCATTTCGCAATACGCCCGCGCCGGCGAACAAGGCGACTTGAATTCGCTCAGGCTGACCGTCTGCGGCGCCGAAAGATTGCGCGACGAGACCCGTCAACTCCTGCGCAAGAAGTATTCTATCGAACTGCTCGAGGGCTACGGCGTCACCGAGGCCGCGCCAGTCGTCGCGGCAAACCAGCCGGATGCGAACCGGCACGGAACGGTCGGCCGCTTGATGGCAGACATGGAAGCGCGTCTCGAACCGGTGGAAGGCATCCCCAATGCCGGTCGCCTTTTCGTGAAGGGCCCGAACGTCATGCTCGGATACATCAAGGCGGACAATCCCGGCGTGATCCAGCCACCGGAGGGCGGATGGCATGATACAGGCGACGTTGTTTCGATAGACGATGAAGGCTTCATCGCGATCAAGGGGCGTGTAAAGCGTTTCGCCAAAATTGGCGGCGAGACCGTTTCCCTCGCCGTGGTCGAAAGTATCGCCTCGGCACTCTGGCCGGACCACGCGCACGCTGCGATCTCGATCCCAGATGGCCGCAAGGGAGAACAGATCGTCCTGGTTACAACCAATAAAGATGCGAACCGGCACGACCTCGTCGGCTGGGCGCACAATCATGGTGTCGCGGAAATCGCGGTTCCACGCCGAATAGTGACGGTGGCCGACATCCCGGTCCTGGGAACCGGAAAAACCGATTACGTGAAAATCGAAAAAGAAGTACGCGCGGATGCCGTAACCAGTTGATCTGACAAAACTTCAGGCCGCCCTTTGGTGTCAAGTCTGTTACATTCCGTTATTGACAATCATTCTCAATATCATCATATAGCTAGTACGTTTTCTGGGCGTGTTTCTGGATGATCGTCTGCGTCTGCAATAGGCTGAACGATACGAAGATTCGCGGCGCGATTGCGCAGGGCGCCGATTCCGCGGACAACGTCTACGCCTACTGCAACGTCAGGAAGAACTGCGGACGATGCCAGGAAACAATCGAAAAAATGCTGGACGGCAGCGCGCAGGGGCGACACCTGCTGGTGGCGGCGGAGTAGCTCCTGGGCCTGAGCCGCACGCTGGAATATCCGGCGATTCCGAAGTCATTCGTTGGCTGAATGTCGTTCTCAAGAACGAACTCACGGCAATCAATCAGTACTTCCTGCATTCGCGCATGCTGGCCGACTGGGGGCTGTCGCAGCTTGCCAAGCACGAATACGAAGAGTCGGTCGACGAGATGAAGCACGCCGATGCGCTGATCAAGCGCATCCTGTTTCTCGGCGGCCTCCCGAATCTGCAGGATCTCGGGAAGCTCCTCATCGGCGAAAATGTCGAAGAGGTTCTGTCCTGTGACCTCGCTCTCGAACTCGCGGCCCATCCGGACCTCAAGAAGTCGATCGCCCATAGCGAGAAAGTCGGCGACTACGTGAGCCGTGAGGTCTTTGTCCAAATCCTCGAAAGCGAGGAAGAGCACATCGATTTCCTGCAAACGCAGAAGCGGCTGATCGAGCAGATGGGCATCCAGAATTACGTTCAGCTTCAGACCAAAGCGAACGAAAGCGGCGCCTGACGCGCGTCAGAACTCGGCCTCGAGTTCCTCGACAGCTTCCGGTTCGGCCTTTGCGGACTCGACCCATTCCAGCATGTCCGGAAGATTGAAGATCGTATCGCAGTAATCGGCGCAGATGCGATCCAGCTTGACGTGGTAAGTCAAAAATCGCGTGCATACCGGTGCGTACATCGCGTCCGCCAAAGTCGGCTTATCGCCGAAGAGATATGGACCGTCGTACTTCTTGAGGCATTCGCGCCATATCGCCACGACGCGATCGATGTCGGCCTGCGCGCCGGCCCAGATCTTGAAGTTCGGGTAGTCGGCTTTGAGGTTCATCGGCAGCGCGGAGCGCAAATTGGCAAAGCCCGAATGCATCTCGCCGGAGATTGCGCGGCAGTGAGTCCGCGCCGAAATATCCTTGGGCAACAGCCCGCAATGCGGGATGACCTCGTATAAGTACTCAGCGATGGCGAGCGTATCCCAGACCTTGATCGATCCGTGCGTCAGGCAGGGGACAAGGAAGGACGGCGACAGCAGAAGCAACTCGGCACGCGTGTCAGGATCATCCGACGAGAGCTGCTTTTCCTCGAAATCAAGCCCCGCCATGCGGCAGATCAGCCAGCCGCGGAGCGACCAGGACGAATAATTTTTGCTCGAGATCGTCAGGAGTGGTTTGCTCATGGGTGACGATTCTTCCGCCGTGTCCGTAACCAATTATTTCGCAGTGCATCATAATTTGCACTAGCATTTTTAGCGGATTGGGCGTGAAATTGGACAATAATTGCCGCACCGCAATAGGCAGGGCTGGTCATAGGGGCGTTCCAATTCGGTGATGTTGTACGACGCCTATCAGGCCCAGACGGATTTTCTCGCGCCGCTTCGTGCCTGGGCGGGACTGACGAGTGCTGTGTTCCGGGACACCTGCGCCGGGCCTGGCGCCAACTACGTTCTGAAGACGATTTCGGCGGCCGCGGAAGTCGTGAGCCGCGCGCAACTGACCCATGCCCGGCCGAGCTACGAGATCGAAAGCGTCTTCGTCGAGGGCCGTGAAGTGCCGGTGCTCGATGTCGTGGAGGATTCCACGCCGTTCGGCGATCTTCTGCACTTCAAGAAAGAGACCAACGTCGAACAGCCGCGCGTCCTGATCGTGGCGCCGATGGCGGGACACTTCCCTACCCTGCTCCGCCACACGGCGAAGACGATGCTGGCTGACCACGACGTCTTCATCACCGACTGGGCCAATGCCCGCGACGTGCCGCTGAGCGCCGGCCGTTTCGGGCTCGATCAGTATATCGCTCATACGATACGCTTTTTCGAGAAGATCGGACCGGGCGCGCATGTCGTTGCAGTGTGTCAGCCTTGCGCGGCATTGCTGGCGACGGTCGCTGTCATGGCTCAGGGCAATCATCCCTGTCAGCCGCGCAGCATGACCCTGATGGCAGGACCGGTCGACACGCGCATCAATCCGACGGCGGTCAACGAGCTGGCGACCGAACATCCGATCGGATGGTTCGAAAAGAATCTCATCACAACGGTTCCCGGGCGCTACGCCGGCGCAAACCGCCGCGTTTATCCGGGTTTCATGCAGCTCACGGCTTTCATGTCGATGAACATGGCGCGGCATGTCAGAGCCCATGTCGATCTCTTCGATCACATCCGCAAAGGCGAAGACGAAAAGGCGGAAGCCAATCGCAAGTTTTACGACGAGTATTTCGCGGTCTCCGATCTGCCGGCGGAGTTCTATCTGGAAACGGTGCAGCGGGTGTTCCAGGAATTTCACCTGCCGCGCGGTCTGTTCGAGTATCAGGGCCAGAAAGTCGAGCCGGCGGCCATCCGGAAGACGGCGCTTCTGACGGTCGAAGGCGAGCGCGACGACATCTGCTCGGTTGGCCAGACCCTCGCCGCGCACGACCTCTGCACCTCGATAAAGCCGATGCGCAAGAAGCACTACGTCCAGCCCGGCGTCGGGCACTACGGCGTCTTCTCCGGTACCCGCTGGCACAATCAAATCTACCCGATCGTCCGGAACGTGATCCTCGCGAACAGTTAATGCAAAGATGTCGGAGCCGTAACTTTCGCAGTTAGTTGGACGCCCGTTTGTCCTCCAATTTCGATGACTGAAACTCTTTTCAGTTACACAGCGGCGTGGCAATCTTCGACGTCGGCCGGCAAAACAGAACCACTTGCCGTTGCCATTGGGGGGATCATGTTCAAGAAGAGTGCCCGCATTCTTGCGGCGATGGCGTTTGTCGGCCTTGCTGGCTGCGTTTCCAATACTGAAATACCGTTCGATCACGCGTCCAATCCCGGTATCAAGAAGATCGGAATTCTGACCGTCGACGTTCCAAACCAGGCTTCCGTCATTTTGGCCAGCGACATTGGGCAGTCGTTTGGTTTGATTGGTGCGCTGGTGGACGCCTCGATGGAAGCCTCCCGCGAATCGAAGTTTAATGCCCTCCTCCACGACAAGGACGTCGTCGCGGGCAGCCTCATGCTCGGCGACCTTAAGACGTCGCTTGCAGAACACGGCTACACCGCCGTGGATATCGCGGCGGACCGCAGCAAGCCTGGTCTGCTCAAGACATATCCCGCCGCGGGCGCGAACGCGGTGGACGCTTATCTCGACGTGTCGGTATTCGGCTATGGCTATGTCGCTGCCGGCATCGCGAAATCCAATCCCTATCGTCCCTATGTCAATCTCAAGGTCCGCCTCGTTCGCGAGCATGACGGCGCGGTGCTCATGGAGGACACGGTGCTTTACAATCCGGTTGTGCGCACCGGCGCGATCGTGGACAAGGCCGTGACGATCTCTCCGGACCCGTCCTATGCATTCTCGGATTTCGACGCGCTTACGGGTGCGCCGGACAAGGCGGCCAGCGGGCTTTCGGGCGCGCTCGACAGCTCGTCGCATTCGATCGGTACGCTGGTTCAATAAGATCATGGATATCGCCAAGGCTTCGGCCCTATCGATCGCGCTGCTGCTCGCAGGCTGCGCGACGCCGGTGAGCGTTCCAGCCCTGACGGATATCGGTGATCGCAGCTGCGACCCTGCTCCGGTGCTCGCCGCCGCAGTACCGACGACAGCGACCATCGACGGAGACCGAGAGAAGCCCGCGATCGTCACGGTCAATGCCAAGTCGGGCTGCCTTCAGACTTCCGACGGAAGCGCGCTCTATGCCTTGTTCGCACTGCCCGATGGCGGACCCTACACGGTCCGCGTATCGAGCGTGCCGCAAGGCGCGTCCCTCATGGCGCCGCGTACAAGCGTGCTCGACGACAAGGGCGAGCTGATCGCCGAACTTCCAGTGTCGAGCTTCCTGTTCCGTGGCGACAACCTGACGATTCTGTACCGGACGCATCCCGGCGAGCGTTATCTTCTGGTCCGCTCGGATCCCCGTACCGTGGGAAAACCGCTCAGCCGTATCAAGGAGGCCGTCCAGCAGACGGTGGTCTCCACCGGCTATGCGGCGATGATCATCTACACGGGCAGCGACCTGCCGATGGACACGATGTGGTCCCATAACGGCTTGCTCCGGGTGAGCGTGGTCGCGGACAAACCGGTGAAGAAATAGGCATAGCGGAACACGAGGCGATCGACTGGCATTCCCCTGCATCACCGATTTGAGTGACATAAATGTGTGGATCAGTCGCTGCGCCATTGCGTTCGCGGATGAATCTTTACAGTGTCTTTTTGCGCTCGGCAGGGGGCCGACGCGTTTAAAAAGGCAATCATCCATATGAAGCGTTTTGTTATTGCTTTGGCAGCCGCGTTCCTTCTGGCGACGCCGGCTCTGGCCGAAGACCTCTATATCACCATCCAGAACAACACCGACACGACTCTGACCGAAGTGTATGTCTCCCATGTCGGAACGAACGACTGGGAAGACAATATCCTCGACAGCGATGTCGATCCCGGCGAAGGACTGGCCGTGACGATCGCGGACGGCCGCACCACCTGCAACTACGACATCAAAGCCGTGTTCGACGATGGCGGTACTGCGGAGTTCCGCGGCCAGAACCTCTGCAAGGTGAAGACGTTCACCGTTCACGACTAAGCGTTCTGCAATGGGAAAGGCCCGGCGCCGCGATATGCGCCGGGCTTTTTCATGTGCGATGCTCATCGCTGGGCGCGCTTCTGCGCCAACACCTCGTCATGGCGGGCAACGATGCGCGGCCAGAGCGTCGCGACCTCCGGGACGTCGAGGCCGAAGACGTCACTCAGTGTACGGATTAGTTCGCCGGCATCGGCGATCTCGCATTCGTCTGTGGCCGCCGGCGTAAGGCGGCGCAGCACCCGGCCGCGCAGGATCGCAATGCCGTCCGCAGTGTGACGCTGGGCGACCAGGTTCTGCACGAAGGGCGATTGCTCCGAGGTCTGGAGCATGATGCAGCGGTCGGACAGCAAGGCTTCATCGGCCGGTGCGAGATTGAAATCGAAATTCGGCGCACCGCCGCGCGGATCGTTCGAGAAGCGCCACCAGGCATCGTCGACCCGCGAAAGACTGAAGACGAAGCCGGCGCTTTCGAAGGCGCCGACGGACACCGGGATCGGATCGCGTGGCCCGTCGCCGAAGCCGACATCGGCAAGGTAGATGCCCTCGGGCAGCTCGACGCGCAGCACGAGATGATTGCCCTCCGCCGCCTCGCCCTTGAGCGAACGCACCACGGCACCCGTGGCGCGTGTGACATGGAAGCCGAGTTCGCCGAGCGCCCAGCCGAGCAGACCGTTCATCTCGTAGCACCAGCCGCCACGGCCGCGGCTGACGATCTTCTCGAAGGCTTCTTCCGGTGCGGTGGTGAGCGGGCGGCCGAGCTGGACGTCGAGATTCTCGTACGGAATCGCGAGCAGATGGGCGCGATGTACCATGCGCAGACCGGCCAGGGTCGGCGGCGGCGGACGGTCGAGACCGATGCGGGCGAGATAGGCTTCGAGATTCATGGCTTGTGCTTCTATTACGACTTTCGGGGTTGGATCAGAGTCTCGCAGGCTTTGATGGCGACGAGGAGAGCCCTGCCCTCCCGAGCGACGGTCAGGCTCTCCTGCGAGTAGAGGCCGTGTATGCGGCGATTCTCGTTTCCGTGTTGCCCGCCGCGACGGCGTTTCGGAATGCGAAATTCCGGGTTCGAATGGATCGAATCTCCGCCAAGCCATTGGGCCGGCTGGACATTCGGCGTGGACAGGCCTGCGCCGCGTGTCCGCGAAACCCGGTTTCTGCGATTTTTGCGGTTCGAATGAGAGAAACCAGCCTCAACCGCCTGAATGTATTGGCAAAGCAGCGTGGACAAGCCCTGCTGCGAGACCACCCCGGCGGCGATGCGCGCGTCGAGACGGTGCGACAGCGCATATGCATCGGCAAAGTATCCAGCCATGACCACCTCCCGGTAACCGCGAAACTGCGGACCCCTGCAATTGGTGGTTGTTCACGGTACGTTCAAGGGGTGCGCCGAATTTTTTCTATGCAACCCGGCGAAGCGCGAAAGTTGTGCCGCTGGCCGAAACGACACCCATGCGTACCAGCGCAGCCAGAACCGCCGAGACCTTGGCCGTAACGCGCCGGCCCTGTTTGAAGGCGACGGCAACGGCGCCGGCATCGAGCGGACCGCTCGCATGTGCGAGGACAGCCATGACCGCCGCCGTCTGCGAAACGTCGTCGGCCGGGAAGCTCGTCTTCTTGCCAGGTTCGGGCGCGGTGGCATGCCCTTCGCCGCCGACAAGATCGAGCTCCGCCTTCTCCTTCTGCGAACCGAAGCGCGGGATCTGATAGTCCGGGCGCAGCCAGCGGACCTGCCCGCGCGCTTCCTCGGCAGCTCGCTGCTTGTTGAGCGCGACGAGCCGGGAAAGGATCTCTTCGTCGGCGAGATCGGCCGGCCAGCCATAGGCGGCGGCCACGGCAACGTCGAGACGCTCGTGCAGCTCTTTCAGGATGAGAACCTGGCCGTCGTCGAAGGTCTGCCGGTCCTTCGCATCGAGCGCATCCGGCGCGACGCCTTTGCGCAGATCTTCGAGCACGTTGTAGAGGCCGGTGAGCGTGAGCTTGGGATGCTCGGCGAGCACGCGCTTGCGATGGGCGTCGAGCTCTTCGGCGATGACGCGGATAGTCTGCTGCTGGATCGGGTTGGCATCGGGGAATGGGAAGGGGTCGAAGCAGACGTCCTTGTTGTAGCGTGGACGGTCCTCAAGTGTGCCTCCGCTAGCTAGCGTCCAGGTCACATGAAATCTGCTGGAAAGGACCCCCAAATGCCATGCGTCAGGAAGGCCAAATCCTATCACGCCGTGTTCAAGCATTTCCTGTGCGTCGACAAATACGAACACGCGATGCTTTGTGGTCTCAACGGTCGCAACGAATCTTGACAGGCCATCAATGGCGTCGAAATAGGTTTCATTACTGCGTCTATATCGCCACCAATATTTCCTTAGCTTCGGATCGTTGTTGTTGGCTCGTGCTGGGTACACCGAGAGTTTGAGGTGCTGGTAGACTGACGGCATCTCGCGACGCAGATCATCGTCTGACTCAAAGTCACGTACATCAATGACATATCTATTGCGATGATGGCCGGTAATGTCTTTGCCCGTTGTCAGGCGGCGAACCCATTTTGAAGATGTCGTACCACCAAGATGACTAAGGCCTGAATTGTCCAATACGAATCCACGACCGCCAAGAGCCGGTCCCATTGAGGCCAAATCTCTATTCGACGCGAGTGGGAGCGCGGAAGTGATGTCGGGTCCGATAGTTAAATCGGAATGGATCACCCCCGCCGCTTCGACGAATTCGATATTGGGAGCTTCTCCGTCCAATTCGGCTTCAGCAACAACGATCCGCACTCTGCCGATATGCTTGCCTTCTTGTGCGACGGTCATTGCAATCCTCACTGCAGCGGCATCGTCAGTTGCCTCTGTCCATGGATGATCTGGAATTGCAAACACGAGCGAAATATGTGAATCAGCGTTCAGATGCCGCTCCACCACGCGTCGATTGAAGACTTGCGTGATTGAGTTTGTTGTGACCAGACCAAATCTTTTCAAGGCCGTGCGTTTACGAGTTAGAATTTCGGCTGCTTCATTCCACCAATACATAACAAAGTCGGCAGATCGACTAACCTCCTTGTGCGCACCCCAGAGGGAGGCGATGTACCGGTCGTTAAATGACTCGCGAAACCGTTCACCCTTGCCAATAAACGGCGGATTGCCGACGATGAACTCCGCCTCCGGCCATTTTGGGCGCTTCGCGTTCGGATAGGTCTCCTTGCCATCGACGATCTTCGGTACCGGATAGCCGTCCCAGGTCAGCACCGCATCCTTGACTTCGATGTTGTGGAAGGCTTGCAGGATCGGCTCCTGCGGGATGCCGCCCTTGGTGCGGATGTGCCATTGCAAGTAGCCGATCCAGAGCACGAGTTCGGCGATCGCTGCGGCGCGCGGGTTGATCTCGAGGCCGAGGAACTGGTGCGGGTCGACGGTGTGCCCGGCAAGGCCGCGCAACGCCTCCTGTCCACCGAGATTGACGAGCACGTCGAGGACTTCGCCTTCGAGCTTCTTCATCAGCTCGAGGGAGACATAGAGGAAATTCCCCGAGCCGCAGGCCGGATCGAGGATGCGGGTCTTGCACAAGGTTTCGTGGAAGGCCGCGACGGTGGCGATGGCGTCGTCGTTGCGGCGCTCGGCCTTCTGGCGCTCCACGGTCGAGAGGACGTTGTTCCAGTCGGCACGCAAGGGCTCGATCACGGTGGCGATGACGAGGCGCTCGACATAGGAGCGCGGCGTGAAATGGGCGCCGAGGCGGCGACGCTCATCCGGATCGAGCGCCTGCTCGATCAGCGTTCCGAAGATCGAAGGGTCAACATCGCGCCAGTCGGCCTTCGCCGCGGCGAGAAGTTCGCCGATCTCCTCGCGGTCCAGCGCGAACACGCCGCGCGACTTGAAGAACTCGCCGTTGAAGCGGCGGACATCGGCTTCGAGCGCATAGGCGAACTTGCCTTCGTCCATCGCTTCCCAGAGCTGTCCGACCATGCGCGGGAAGATCGACGGGTCGGCGCTGCAGCGCTCGAGCAGATTCCGGAACGATTCCTTCGGCAGCAGCTCCACGTCTTCCGCGAACATCGTGAAGATGCAGCGCATAAGGAACATGGCGACGTCTTCGGCCTTGTGCTTGTGACGCTCCAGCGATTTGGAAACGGCGGCAAGGCGCGCCGCGATCTCGCGGGTGACGCGGGCGGATTTGCGGGCGGGATCGAGGCTGTGCGGATCGGTCCAGATCGCGGCAAGGCGCTCGCGGATTTCGGGCTTGCGCAGATCTTCGAGATAGATGCGGAAGTTCTGGCGATCGGGGAACTGGCCGTAGTTCTTCCCCTGCCCCGAGAAATCGGCATAGACCTCGATGACATGGCCGACATCGCAGACGAGGATGAAGGGTGGCCATTCGCCGGGAACGGCACGGGCATAACCTTCGGCCTGCTGCTTGGCGTTCTGCATGAGAACGTCCCAGGCCCGGTCGGCATCGGAACGGCGGCCACGAATCTTGGGCTCGGCGACGAAGAGCTGGCCCTGACCTGCGATCTCCTTGGTGCCGCCCTGCTGGCGCGACTGCTTGGCCTCCAGGACGAAGCAACCCCGCTTGTAGAGGTCGATGCGGCCGAGCGAGCGGCTGCCGTCCGGGTTCGGCATGTCGACCCGGCGCTCAAAGACGTAGTTGTTGTGCTCGGTGGTGGCGCCGGCCGGTTCGGGCGGCGCGACGCCCAGAATCTCGCAAAGCTGGACGAGGAAAAGGGCGTAGTTGGCGCGCTCCTGCCCGCCTTCGCGCCCCTCCCAATGCCGGATGAACGCCTCGACGGCGTCCGTGGCCCCCTTCGTCATGGCACGACCTTACGGTTGTGGCGGTTCGGGAACAATGTCCTAGAGCCTTGTTGCGGATGCGAATTCGCAGGCGAATCAAAATATTTTTAACTTCAGTACAGGGCACTCTTGCATAGTGCGAAGTTCATGCTAGATAGGACTTCGTAATAGCAAGGAGGCGGAGAACAGGCGTTGTGACCGAGGAATCTCAATTCACACGCAAGTTCCGAAAAGAACTCATGGCCGGGCTCTCATCGCTCGTCCTGCTGGCCGTGCTCGCGCGCGCCGGACGGGAAATGTACGGATACGAAATTGCCAAGGCCGTGAAGGCCGAAGGCGAAGGCGGACTGATCTTCAAGCAGGGTGCCATCTACCCCGTTCTCAGGTCCCTCAATGCCACGGGCTTGCTGTCGAGCCGGGTCGAGGCTTCGGCTTTCGGGCCGCCGCGCCGCTACTACGACATCACCGACGACGGACGCAAAGCGCTCTCCGAATGGCAGTTCGCCTGGCGCGACATGCGTGAGTTCGTCGACGACGCCCTGAAGGGCGGAGCGGGAGAGACGACCGATGGTCATGCCGGCGCAGCCGCCTGAGACCGTTGGCGCCTACCTCGCGCAACTGCGCGGCGCGCTGAAAGGCGCGCCCGCGGGATTGGTGAGCGATGCGCTCGCCGATTGCGAAGACCATTTGAACAACGAGATCGCGCAGAACCCTGACCTGTCAGAAAAAGAGATTCTCGCCGGTGTGATCGAGACCTACGGCACGCCGGCCGAGATTGCGGAGGAGTACAGAGACATGGAACACAGCATCGCGACACCCTTCCCCCAGCCCGAGAGTCAGGGCGAGGATCGCCATTTCGGCTTCTTCAATGTCGTTTCGGATCCGCGCACCTATGGCGCCCTGCTCTACATGCTGCTCGCGCTGCCGACCGGCATATTCTATTTCGTGTGGTGCGCCGCCGGAATTTCGATGTCGCTCGGTTTCGCCATCCTGATCATCGGCGTGCCGTTCTTCCTTCTGTTCGTCGCCTCGATCCGCGTGCTCGCGCATGTCGAGGGCCGAATGGTGGAAGCCTTGCTCGGCGTGCGCATGCCGCGCCGCCTTCCCGCCGCGACGCCGAGCGACGAAAGCCTGTGGACCAAGATCAAGGACACGCTGATCGACATCCGCACCTGGTCGTCGCTGTTCTACATGCTGATCCGCCTGCCGCTCGGCATCGTCTACTTCGTGGCCGCGGTGGTCGGTCTGGCGGTTTCGCTCGGCATCACCGGCGGCGCGCTCTACAGCCTGATCACCGGCGAGTCGAAAGTGCAGATCGACGGTGCGCCCTATCTCGAGCACTTCCTGCATACCGCGCCGGGCCTGATCGTGTTCGGCCTGCTCGGCATCGTGCTCTTCTTCCTGGTCCTGCATATCGCCCGCGCCATCGGCTGGGTGCACGGCAAGATCGCGGAAGGTCTTCTCGTCCGTCTCTAAGTCCCCCTGAGACGGCTCTATGACCCGCGGCGGAAACGTCGCGGGTCTTTTTTCGTGCGTTGTGGCGGCGTCCAATCTGGTTGTGCAGCAGGAGTGATGCGCCGAAAAGATTCACGTGGAGGTCTGGCTCCACTCCGCGTCTCCGCGTGACATTGGGGTCGGCGCTTCGCGCCCAGACTCAACGCATCCAGACGCGCGCGCTGGCTGGCGTCCGCACGTTGGCGCCATGGATCGAGCCCTGCCAAGATGAGGCTTGGATCTGGAACCTGTTTCATTTCCATCCGCGCGCACTCAGCAAGGGCCCGAGTTCCGCCTGTCAGCGAATCGTTAACCAAACCTAAAGGGTTGACGCCCCTACATTATGTCCGGCTATATGCCCTCGCACGCCGGCTTTGCTCCGGGGGCATAACACTGGGCTGGGGTTGGCGCGTCTTTTGCGCGTCGACACTGAAAGACAGGAGCCGACGTGAGACTTTTGCAGATGCGCTGGAATGGTATGCGCCGTTCTCTGCGTTCCGCTTCGGGCGCACTCGCCACCACCGACGGCCGCTGGGCCCTCGTGTCGACCACGATCACCGGTCTTGTCGCCGGCACCATGGCCTGGCTTGCCGCGACGGCGATGCCGCCGCTCCATCCCAAAACGCAGGAAGCCACCGCAACGTTCCTGCCCTATCGGCTTTTCAGCGAACTTGTCAGCGCCAGTAGCAATCTTCTCGGCTCGCGGGGCGAGAAGGAAGCCGCGATACAGCCGCCGGCGCCGCTCGACCAGAACCTTGCCGATGAGAATGCCGCCGATGACGAGACGCCCGGCGTCGAAACGCGCACGCTCACGCTCGACTCCGGCGATACGCTTGCCGGTGTGCTGAACGACGCCGGCGTGCCCGGCGGCGACGTGTCGGCGGCGATCGCCGCGCTCGACAAGGTCTTCGACCTGCGCAACGCGCGCGCCGGCCAGAGTTTCACGGTGACGTTCGAGTCCGCGCCGGAAAACGCTACGGCGCCGGCCACGCCGGCCGGTCAACCCGCGGCCAATTCGGACGATTCCGGCGGGATCGTGATCCCGGTGGCGACGACGTCGCTCGGACGCCTGCTGTCGATCACCTTCTCGCCCTCGGTCGAGCACGATGTGACGGTGACGCGCCAGCCCGACAGCAGCTATACCGCAGCCGATACGATCAAGAAGCTCGTCGAGCATACCCATCGCGTCGGCGGCAAAATCGACTCTTCGCTCTATCTCGCGGCGACGCAGGCCGGCATCCCGACCGACGTCACGGTCGCGATGATCAAGATGTTCTCCTACAAGGTCGACTTCCAGCGCGACCTGCGGCCAGGCGACAGCTTCGAGGTCTATTACAGCTACTACTACACGCCGGATGGCCAGGCGGCGCGGGAAGGCGACATCGATTACGCGATGATGCGCACCGGCGGGCACGAATACGCCGTCTATCGCTATCAGCCCGATCCGAAGCAGGCGCCCGAATATTTCGACGCCAATGGCGAGAGCCTGCGCGGCATGCTGATGAAGACGCCGGTCGACGGCGCGCGCATCTCGTCGGGTTTCGGCATGCGCTATCATCCGGTGCTCGGCTACACCCGCATGCACAAGGGCATCGATTTCGCGGTGCCGGTGGGAACGCCGGT
Organism: Pseudomonadota bacterium; assembly: GCA_018241025.1. Taxonomy (GTDB): domain Bacteria; phylum Pseudomonadota; class Alphaproteobacteria; order Micropepsales; family Micropepsaceae; genus Rhizomicrobium. Next base: position 290,763 of record JAFEEQ010000015.1, on the reverse strand, counting down.
GATGGCGGCAGGCACCGGCACGGTGGTGATCGCCGGCCATGTCGGCGGCTATGGCAACTTCGTGAAGATCGACATGGGCAATGGCTGGGGCACGGGATATGGCCACCTGTCGCGTTTCGCGCCGGGCATCCATCCGGGCAGCCGCGTGCGGCAAGGCCAGATCATCGCCTATAGCGGCAACACCGGCATCACCACCGGGCCACATCTGCACTATGAGATCTTCCAGCACGGCACCCAGGTCAATCCGCTGAAGGTGAAGGTGGCGCAGGGCCGCAAGCTTGCGGGCAAGGAACTGCGCGACTTCAAGGCCGTGCGCCTGAAGACTGACGAGACCCTGGTGCGCACCGCGCTCGAGACCAAGACCAACGACGCGACCGCCGACCTGCGCACCGCCAAGGCGCACTGACGCCGGCTTGCCGGGCGCGCCGCGATCTTCCACTTTCGCGTAACGGCGCGGGAGGAAGACGATGGCGGACCAAAGCGAGATCGAGATCGGCCCGGACTATGTCCGGGCGCCGGAATTCCAGTTCCATCCGGGTGTTCCGGCAGGACGGATGCATTCCTTCGTGCTGTCGTCGCGCGAGAGCAAATTCTATCCCGGCATCCGGCGGCTCGAGAACGCGGTCACGCAGCGGCGCGATGCCTGGGGCAACCGCATCGCCGCGGCCGAGCACGAACAGTCGGAGCCCTACCCTTACAATCGCACCGTCTGGGTCTATGTCCCCGATGGCGTGACGGCGAAGGCGCCGTTCATGGTGGTGCAGGACGGCTATGGCTATATGCGGCCAATGCCGGTGGTGCTCGACAACCTGATCGCGACCGGACGCATTCCGGCGATCGTGGCGATCTTCATCGACAACGGCAGCGGCGATGCGCAGGGCAGCCAGCGCGGGCTCGAATACGACACACTTTCGGGACGCTACTGCGATTTCGTCGAGGCGGTGGTGCTGCCGCGGGTCGAGGCCGAATGCTGCATCACGCTGAGCGACGATCCCGACCGGCGCGCGGCGATGGGGGCGAGCTCGGGCGCGGCCTGCGCCTTCACGATGGCGTGGTTCCATCCCGAGCGCTACCGGCGCGTGCTGTCCTATTCGGGCACTTACGTAAACCAGCAATCGCCGCAGAACCCGGAGTGTCCGCGCGGGGCGTGGGAGTATCACGCGACGATCATCCCCAATGCCGAGAAGAAGCCGATCCGGATCTGGATGGAGGTCGGCGAGAAGGACCTGCATCACGACGATCCGGAAGAGAGCTGGCACAACTGGCCGCTGGCCAACCGGCGCATGGCGGCGGTGCTGAAGGCGAAAGGGTATGACTATCGCTTCGTGTTCTCGAGGGGCGCGCGGCATGTCGATCCGCGCGTTCTCGAGCAGACACTGCCTGGTGCGCTGGAGTGGCTGTGGAACGGCTGCAGGTAAGCCCGTCCCCCGGAGATGGCCCCGGGGAACGAAGCGGAACGCTCAGGCGATTTCGTCGGATAGAACGTGGATGACCGCCGCGCCGACGCCGCTGATGATGACCGAGGTCTGGTTGAACAGCCGGCCGCTGCCGCTGTCACCGCCGGAGTAACCGATCAGCACGCTGCCCTGATTGGCTGAGTTGGTCATGTAGGCCGGAATTGTGAACGTGATGGTCGTGCCGTCCGAGCATTCGAACTCGACATAGGGATCATCGAGCGTACCGACCATGGTGTAGACCTCGCCATCGCCATGGAAGAGAACGCCAAGCGTCCAATAGTCAGTCGGCGAAAAACTGGTCAGCTGGACCGTTCCGCCGACGGTCTGCCCCTGCGCCAGGTTCTTGGCCGAGACAGACACATTGCCCGGCTGGATATAGTCCGGCGGCGGCGAGCCCGCTGTATGCCAAAGCATGACTGAGTCTAGAGACCGGCCAGAATTGTTGACAATTTGCGCTGTGCAAGACGACATGGAGCCCCCGTCCGTTTGAATTCAGCGCGACACTTGCGCAGGCGGAATAGGAACAACCAGTCCAAGATTAGACAACCGCTTCACTACTCAATTTGAGCAACTAATTCAGTATAACGTTGAAATAACAAATAATTCATCTCTGGAACGCGAAAGCGGGGGAAGACATCGCGCCTTCACCCGCTCCGCTCATGCTCGCAATCTGGAGTCACTAGTCGGCAGGGGCCGCCGTCAATGCACCGCCCTGCTGTGTTGCGGGCTGTGGTCGGCGTCGAGATCGTCGTCGGATGACGCGAACTCGATGCCGTCGATGGTCAGGCCGTTCTTGCCGGTCGAGACCTTCACCTGGGCGCCGTCGAGGATCTTGCCCTCGAGCAGCATCTGGGCGAGCGGGTCCTGCAGTCGGCGCTGGATCACGCGTTTGAGCGGGCGCGCGCCATAGACCGGATCGTAGCCGGCATTGGCGAGCCACTCCGTCGCTTTCTTGTCGAGTTCGATCTCGATCTTGCGTTCGGCGAGCAGACGGTCGAGACGGCCGATCTGGATGTCGACGATCCTGTCCATATTCGCGCGGCTGAGGCGGTGGAACAGGATGATCTCGTCCAGGCGGTTCAGGAACTCGGGGCGGAAATGCGCGCGCACCGCGGCCATCACGGCGGCTTTGGCCTCGCGGGTCTCTTCGCCCTGGCTGAGCATCTCGGTGCCGAGGTTCGAGGTCAGGATGATCACCGTGTTCTTGAAGTCCACGGTGCGGCCCTGGCCGTCGGTCAGGCGGCCGTCGTCGAGGACCTGAAGCAGCACGTTGAACACGTCGCTGTGCGCCTTCTCGACCTCGTCGAACAGGATCACCTGATAGGGGCGCCGGCGCACCGCTTCGGTGAGCACGCCGCCCTCCTCGTAACCGACATAACCCGGAGGCGCGCCAATGAGGCGCGCGACCGCGTGCTTCTCCATGAACTCGCTCATGTCGATGCGCACCATCGCGGTGTCGTCGTCGAACAGGAAGCTCGCGAGCGCCTTGGTGAGTTCGGTCTTGCCGACGCCGGTGGGGCCGAGGAACAGGAACGAGCCGATCGGACGGTTCGGGTCCTGCAGGCCGGCACGGGCGCGGCGGACGGCGTTCGCGATTGCGCGCACCGCCTCGTGCTGGCCGACGACGCGGTTCTCCAACGCGTCCTCCATGTGGAGGAGTTTTTCCTTCTCGCCTTCGAGCATCTTGTCGACCGGGATGCCGGTCCAGCGCGAAACGACGGCGGCAATCTGTTCCGGCGTCACCGACTCGTTCGCGAGGTTGGACGAATCCTTGTCCTCGATGGCCTTGAGCTGCTTTTCGAGGTTCGGGATCACGCCGTAGCTGAGTTCGCCGGCCTTGGCGAAATCGCCCTTGCGCTGCGCGACCTCGACTTCGGCGCGGGCGCGGTCGAGCTGTTCCTTGATCGACTGGACGTCTGCGACCGACTTCTTTTCTTCCTGCCACTTGGCCGTGAGAATGGCGGCTTCTTCTTCGAGTTCGGCGAGATCGTGTTCGAGGGTCTTCAGGCGGTCGCGCGACGCGGCGTCGTGCTCTTTCTTCAGGGCCTCGCGCTCGATCTTCATCTGCATGATGCGGCGGTCGAGCTCGTCGAGCTCCTCGGGTTTCGAGTCGACCTGCATGCGCAGCCGCGACGAAGCCTCATCCATCAGGTCGATGGCCTTATCGGGCAGGAAGCGGTCGGTGATGTAGCGGTTGGAGAGCTGGGCGGCGGCGACGATGGCACTGTCGGTGATGCGGACGCCGTGATGGACCTCGTACTTCTCCTTGATGCCGCGCAGGATGGAGATGGTGTCCTCCACCGTCGGCTCGCCAACGAAGACGGGCTGGAAGCGGCGGGCGAGCGCAGCGTCCTTCTCGACATGCTTGCGGTACTCGTCGAGCGTGGTGGCGCCGACGCAATGCAGCTCGCCGCGCGCGAGCGCGGGCTTCAGGAGATTGGACGCATCCATCGAACCTTCGGACGCGCCGGCGCCGACGAGGGTGTGCATCTCGTCGATGAAGAGGATGATGTTGCCTTCGGCGGCCGTGACTTCGCTCAGGACCGACCTCAGCCGCTCCTCGAACTCGCCGCGGAACTTCGCGCCGGCGATCAGCGAGCCCATGTCGAGGGCCATCAGCTTCTTGTTGCGCAGCGACTCGGGGACGTCGCCGTTGACGATGCGCAGGGCGAGGCCCTCTGCGATGGCGGTCTTGCCGACGCCGGGTTCGCCGATGAGGACGGGATTGTTCTTGGTGCGGCGGGCGAGCACCTGGATGGTGCGCCGGATTTCCTCGTCGCGGCCGATGACCGGATCGAGCTTGCCAGTGCGCGCGGCCTCGGTGAGGTCGCGGGCGTATTTCTTGAGCGCGTCATAAGCGTTCTCGGCCGTCGCGCTGTCGGCGGTGCGGCCCTGGCGCAGATCGGCAATGGCCTTGTTGAGGCCCTGCGGCGTGACGCCTGCATCCTTCAGGATCTTGGCGGAGTCGATGCCGGGCTGCATCGCGAGGGCGAGCAGCAGGTATTCGGCGGTGACGAAGCTGTCGCCGGCCTTGCGCGCGATCTCCTGCGCGTTGTCGAAGAGCTTCGCGGCGTCCTGGTTCAGGTAGACCTGCGCCGACTGGCCCTGCACTTTCGGGAGTTTGGCGAGCGCCTTTTCGACGCCGTCGCGGACCTGCTCGGGGCGGCCGCCGGATGCGGCGATCAGGCGGGCGGCGAGGCCCTCCTCGTCGTCGATCAGGACTTTCAGGAGATGTTCGGGGGTGAAGAACTGGTGGTTTTCGCGCTGGGCCAGCCCCTGGGCGGATTGCATGAATCCGCGCGCGCGTTCGGTGAATTTCTCGACGTCCATTTGTGCCTCTCTAGCCCTTGCCCAGACCCCCTCTCTGGGCCGCCCGGACGAGTCTCATGGATTTAGAATACGGCCCCGGATGGGCGCCGTTCCACGGGGCTGATGTGGGTTCCCGGTCCGTACTCTTCAAGGGGCGCTAATGGCTTTTGAGGCCGCCATAGGGCGGACGGTCGTTGATTATGCGGACGATTTCGTCTTCGACCGCCTGCCAGTCGGCTACGGCCGCTTTGTCCCCCAGCGCACGAAACCGCGCGGCCCGTTCCCGGACCTCGATCAACGCATTTTCGCCAAAACGCAACAGCATCCAGGTGGCGATTTCCTGGATGGCCCCCGAGGTCCACATAACCGCAGCGTGCGGCGAATGTGCCGGCTCCAATTTGATCTCGATCAATGAAAATCAATTGGCTCCACGTCAGCCGCGTCCTTCTCAAACGGAACTTGGCGCAATTCACGAAGCGGAGAGAAGGCGACAATGAAAGGCGTAGCAAAGTACAAGGCCGCCGCAATGTAGAGCGTGGGCCGTACGCCAATCCGGTCGCCTAGCACTCCGCCGACGAGCGCGCCGATCACCGCCACCGCGCCGGCCGATACGGTGAATGCCGCGGCCGTCCGGCCGAGCAGCCGCGCGGGGAAGAGCGACTGACGAAGGCTGGTCATCGGAATCATCATCGCGACGGCGAAGGCATCGCCGCCAAACTGCGTGGTCATCATCATTGCGACCCGGAGCCAGAACGGCCCGCCGGCAAGCGGTATGAGCAAGGCGAGGAGCGCCGAAACCGCGAGACAAAGAACGATGGCGCGGCCGACGCCAAAGATCCGGCATAGCCTCGATGACAGCGCTGCGCCGAACAGCGAGCCAAGTCCGCCCATGGCGATCGTCAGGCCGAGAACCGCCGGCGTAAAGCCGAGGATCTTCAGGCAATAGATCGAGTAGAGCGCGGCAAAGAACGATCCGAAAAGCGGCGACAGGACGGCGACAAAAAAGATCGGACGGATGAGCGGTTGTCCAAGGACCGCGCCGAACCCTGCCCCGATATCCGAAAGCCAGTTTTCCTTGTGCGCCGCTTCGGCGCCATCGCGCTCCTTGGCACCGATACAGAAGAGAAATCCGGCCGACAGTACGTAGGTGAGCGCGGTGCCCAGCATCGCGAACGGCGCGGTGAAGAACTGGAACATAAGACCCGCAAGCGCCGGGCCGCCGATCTCGGCAATCGACTCGGTAATCCCGAGCTTGGTGTTGCCTTCGACGAGGTCGCCGCGCGCCACAAGCGAGGGAAGAAAGGCATGGTCGGCGATGTTGAAGAGGATGTTCGCGCAGCCGACCAGGAAAGCGCAGACGTAGAGCTGCTCGATCTCCAGCCAGTGCATCCAGGCCGCAAGCGGAATGGTTGCTAGGGTTACGGCGCGAAACAGGTCGGACCCGACCATGATCCGCCGGCGCGACGTCCGATCGACGAAGCCGCCGGCGAAAAGGCCGACCACAACGCCGGGCGCCAGGGTGAGCGCTGCCAGAATGCCGAGTTGAGCCGGTTGCGCATCGATCGTGAGGATCGCGGCAATGCCGAAACCTTCGCGAGCGATGCGGGCACCGAAGGACGAAACGGTCTGGGCGGCCCAGAGCCGCATGAAACCGGAATGACGCCAAAGGGCGCCGGTGGTGGGGAGAAGCATGGACAAGGGGAATTCCTTTGAAGATGTGTAAAGCTCAAGCCTCCCACCTTCACCATTGCCGCCCTTGAGGCGGCCACCCGGCAGGCGCGCGACCGCGCGCCGATGACTCGACGCAGTGCCGAGTCTTTGCACCCGCAGACGCGAGCGCACTGGGTGGCCGGGTCAAGCCCGGCCATGGTGAGGTGGGAGAAATGCCGAACCGCGCCTGCGGGAGCAGACGTCGGCTCTTCAACCGTCCTGCGGACGGGAAGAATCAGGCGAGAGAGAGCACCTTCATGGCACTGCCTGTTCTGCCGGCAACCCGGCTTCGAGGGATGGGATTGTAATTCTAGGGCGGATCGTGACTTGGGGCAACTCCACGGCCGCCTTCAGCCGAGAGCGGTGGATCGCAACCGTTCGAAGGCCGTGGGACCGCTGCGTGCTTGCGCTGCCGAAACGATCTGAGCCGCAAGTACCGAACTCGGCGTTGTCGTCGTGTCGATCTCAAGATCGTAACTCGCGTGAGCGTGCACGTGCTTGAGACCGCTCATCGCCGTACCCGGCGCGCGGTCGCGGCGGGCCCATTCGCGTAAGACAAGCTCTTCGGCATCGCAATGCACGCCGACGAAGAAGACGTCGATACCCTCCAGGGCCGCTACCCAATCGTCGAGCAACTTGCGCGTGACGATGGCGTCGTCGACCACGACGCCCATGCCTTCGGCAACGCAAACCCGCACGGCGCGATGGAAAGCCCTGAACAATTTTTCCGGCTCGCCAGCATGTTCGACGGGTGTATCTGAAGAGCGCGGCCCACGCAGATATTCGCGCACTGCGCCATACCAGCTTGCCGGTGCGCGCTCCCAGATGAAGTCGTCGATGCCCATGCGAACGAATGAAAGCCGCGCCTGCAGCATGGCGGCGACCGCGGATTTTCCGGACGAGGAAGTGCCGTTCAGCAGGATGACATCGGGAAGCTTCATATTCTCGAATGTAGCGTCAGCTGCGCCGGAAGTACCAGATCATGCCGCTTGCGGCCGCCAGCAATCCGAGGCCGGCCCAGGTGAAGGCCATGTTGTAGTCCATGACCGTACCGGCGGGCCAGGGCAGCCAGCCGGTGCCCTGCCCGATCCAGTGCAGACCGTAGACGAACAAAACAATTCCGACGATCAGAAGTCCGGTCTTCATACCACCCTCGCGACACTGGCTGCTGCCAGTCATTCGTCCGCGCGGCACAATCGTTACACGGCGCACGTATCGAAAAGCGATCGGGCGCCGGCAAAGACAATCGAGGCCAGACTGTAAAGAATCGAACAGACACCCTCGCGAGCCGCCTCCTAGCGTCCGCCCGCACGCCGCGCATGTCCGCATGGTGCGAACTGCGGCGGGCTCATTGGAGGGGACTATGTCTGTCGATCACAAAATCCATATCGCGAACAAATCCAACCAACCCTACTACGTTCTCGTTGTGCCCAACTCCGACTGGACCTGGGCAGATCTTGCTTCGATCCCCGTGACAGGGATCGCCGCATACAAGATCGGTTCGGCGCTGGGAGGCGTCTCCTGGGTCGTCAACACCATCAACAGCATCCGCGGCCTGGCGACACTTCTCCAGGCGGCCAAGGTTCTGTCGACGCTCAAGACGCTCTACGATGCCGGTCAGAACGTGAAGGCCCTGCTGGAAGCGCAAAAGCTCGGCCAGATTGCCGACCTCACCGGAAGCGACGTCGAGATCATGCGTGCGCGTGCGCGCGAATTCCTCGAGAAGAACGCGGTTCAGATCCTTCCGTCCGAGTACAAGGAAGTCTTCGATACAAATATGTGGAACCCGATTTCCTATCTCAGTCCGTCCAAGATCGGTTCGGCGTTCGGTGCCTCAAACGTGACCGTGTTTCTGTGCAGTGCCGATCTCAACACGCATGTCACCTTCAACACCAACGGCGATTATTCATGGATCATCGGCACCAAGGAGATACAGCGCTCCCGGTATGGAACGATCATGAAGGAGGACCGGGATTCCGGCTACATTCGCCTCGGTCTGGGCCGCCAGGTCTTCGCACCGGCAACCTTGCGCCCCGGCGATTGTCTTGTCTCCGACAACGGCAAGTACAACTTCGTCTTCCAGCCTGACGGCAATGCGGTCGTCTACAAGCGCGACATGCCAGCCGATGAAGATGCGAAGTGGAGCAGCAAGACGCATCACAAGGCGGAGCGTGGCGAATTCCGGGTGCAAAGCGACGGCAACGTCGTTGTCTATGACGAACACAACAAGCCCGTCTGGCACGCGCAGACCTATGCCGGCGAAAACACGATGTCGCTGTCGCGCCTGGTCATGCAGGACGACGGCAATCTGGTACTCTACCGGCCGGACGGCAAAGCCGCCTGGTCGACCGAACACGGGCTTGTCTGAATCGCGAGGCCGTAAGGCTTACTCGGCGGCTTCTTCCTCGCCTTCTTCTTCGCCTTCGGCGAGGGAGAAGGAGGGGGTGCTTTGGCCGGGCGGCTGCGGCGTGGCGGGCTGGTCGCCCTGGCCATTGGCCTGGCGGGCGGCAGCCTGCTGCTGCTGAAATTGCGCCTGGGCCTGGGCCTGGGCCGCCATGATGCGGAAATAGTGCTCGGCGTGCTGGAGATAGTTCTCGGCCATCACCCGGTCGCCGCTGGAATTCGCGTCGCGGGCGAGCTGGAGATACTTCTCGTAGATGTTCGTGGCGGAGCCGCGAATCTTCACCTCCGGGCCGTTCGAGTCGAACGTCCGGTTCGGATTGTGCGCGTTGCCGCCGCCATTGTTGTTATGGCTGCCGCCGCCACCGGCGTGCTGCGGCCTGCGACCGCCTCTGCGTGAACGTTTCAATCTATGCCCCTATAAGAGGACGAGCATCGCAATTGCTGCGCGCGATGGATGCGCATGTACGGCCTTAGGCCTCGCGAATCCGGCTTGAGCAGCTTTGCAGGGCTCGTCTTTCGCTTGGCACGGGGCCCGCGGCGTTGGCCGCTCCGGTTCGTCGAGCGATCCCATCGATCGCCGGCCGGCAGGGTCCCCATGTCCCCCACTGGCCGGGAAACTAGCGGGTCGCCCTCCAACTTCCAACTGTTTTCTGTACGTGGTCAGCTTGCCGCAGCCAGCGCAAGGCAGCGCGGGACTCCGGCCAGATCATGGTTAATTTCCAACGGCCTAAGACCGTATTCTGAGAATATGCTGGAGGTGTCCGCACCCTGCCCTTGGCCGATTTCGATCAGCGCGAGACCTCCCGGCGCAAGCATTCGGACGACTCGGGGGGCCAACAGACGGTAAACGGCGAGGCCATCCGGACCGCCATCTAGCGCACCCCGGGGCTCGAAATCGCGGACCTCGGGTTCAAGCGCCGCGATGTCGGCCGAGGGTATGTAGGGCGGATTGGAGATGACGAGATCGAAGCCGGGGCTGGATTCTTCCGGCCAGCCCGTCTCGATCAGGCTGGCGCGGTCTGCAAGTTTGTGCGCTTCAAGGTTGCGCGCCGCCCAGGCGAGCGCCTCCGGCGACACGTCGATGCCGACGCCATGGGCGTTCGGATAAAGGCTGAGCAGCGTGACCAGCAGGCAGCCCGAGCCGGTGCCGAGGTCGATGATCGACAGGCGGGCCGAACGATCGGGACGCAGGCGAAGCGCGGTTTCGATCAGGGTTTCGGTATCCGGTCGTGGAATCAGGCAGCCCGGGCCGACGGCGAAGTCGAGACCGTAGAACTCGCGATGGCCGGAGAGGTAGGCGAACGGCTCGCGCACGCCGCGGCGCAGAACATAGCGCGCGAACCCGGTCTCCTCATGATTGGCCAGATCCCACAAGAGCCGCGCCTCGCGGCGCGGGTTTTCGACGCCGGCTGCCCGCAGGCGCTCGGCGGCGGCCGCGAGCGGATCGCTCACCCTTCGGCTTCCAGCGCGGCGAGGCGGTCGGCCTGGTCCTGCTGCACCAGGGCATCGATGATCTCGCCGAGATCGTCGCCGGCGATGATGCGGTCGAGCTTGTAAAGCGTCAGGTTGATACGGTGATCGGTGACGCGGCCTTGCGGGAAGTTGTAGGTGCGGATGCGTTCGGAACGGTCGCCCGAGCCAACCAGCGATTTGCGCTCGCTGGCGCGGGCGCTGTCGACGCGCTCGCGCTCGATCTCGTAGAGCTTGGCCTTCAAGAGCTTCATCGCATGCGCCTTGTTCTTGTGCTGCGACTTCTCCGTTTGCTGGGCGATGGCGATGCCGGTGGGCAGATGTGTGATGCGCACCGCGCTCTCGGTCTTGTTGACGTGCTGGCCGCCGGCGCCCTGGGCGCGATAGACGTCGATGCGCAGATCCTTGTCGTTGATGACGATGTCGACGTCTTCGGCCTCGGGCAGCACGGCCACGGTGGCGGCGCTGGTGTGGATGCGGCCCTGCGTTTCGGTTACGGGGACACGCTGGACGCGGTGCACGCCGGATTCGAATTTGAGCTTGGCGTAGACGCCCTGCCCGTTCACTTCCATCACCGCATCCTTGATGCCGCCCAGATCGCTGTCGGTGCGCGACATGATCTCGGTCTTCCAGCCCTGCAGCGCGCAGTAGCGCGTGTACATGGCTAGGAGATCGTCGGCGAAGAGCGCAGCTTCGTCGCCGCCCGTGCCGGCGCGGATTTCGATGATCGCGGATGAGGCGTCGGCGGCATCCTTGGGCAGGAGCTGGATGCGCAGTTCGTGCTCGAGCCTGGCGAATTGCTCCTTGAGCTCGGCGCGTTCTTCTTCGGCGAGGCCCCGCATGTCGCTGTCGGTTTTGGGATCTGAGATCAGGGCTTCGGCCTGTTCGAGCTGGTCCTGGACCTTGCGGTAATCGCGCACCACGTCGATCACCGGGCTGAGCTCGGCATGCTCCTTGGAGAGCTTGACGAAGCCGGGACCGCCCGCGCCCGAGGCAAGCTCCGCTTCCACTGCGGCGAACCGGTCCAGCAGTCGTTCGAGTTTGGCGGCGGGGATCATGGGTGCCTTTACCTCCCCATCGTGGGGAGGTCGAAATGCGAAGCATTTCGGGTGGGGGAGTGAACAGTTGCGGCGGGTGACGTCCCCACCCGGAGCGCTGACGCGCTCCGACCTCCCCACGATGGGGAGGTGAATGGGAGCGCAATCTGCATCGCTACTGCGCCGGTTCGAGCGCGGCCTTGGCGTCCGAGTTGCCGCGGGCGGCTTCGATCTCGGCGGCCTTCTTTTCGCAAAGCTCGACGATGTGCTCGACAAGGTCCTTGTTGTCGAGACGATATTTCGGCTCGCCGTTGAGATAGACCTGACCGTGGCCCTTGCCGGCGCCGCCGCCGGTGAAGCCGAGATCGGTCTCGCGCGCTTCGCCCGGTCCGTTGACGACGCAGCCGATGATCGAGAGCGACATCGGCGTGGTGATGTGCTTCAGCCGCTTCTCCAAAACTTCGACGGTCTTGATGACCTCGAAGCCCTGACGGGCGCAGGACGGGCAGGAGATGATGTTCACGCCGCGATGGCGCAGGTTGAGGCTCTTGAGGATGTCGAAGCCGACGCGGACTTCTTCCTCGGGCTCGGCGGAGAGCGAGACGCGGATGGTATCCCCGATGCCGCTCCACAGGAGCATGCCCATGCCGATGGAGGACTTCACCGTGCCTGCGATCATTCCGCCGGCCTCGGTGATGCCGAGATGGATCGGGCAATCGACCGCTTCGGCAAGCGACTGATAAGCGGCGACGGCGAGGAACGGATCGGAGGCCTTCACCGAGATCTTGTATTCGCGGAAATCGAGATCATCGAGAATCTTGGCGTGGTTCATCGCGCTTTCGACCATCGCCTCGGGACACGGCTCACCGTACTTCTCGAGCAATTCCTTTTCGAGGCTGCCGGCATTGACGCCGATGCGCATCGAACAGCCGTGATCCTTGGCGGCCTGGACGACTTCCTTCACGCGTGCGGCGGAACCGATATTGCCGGGATTGATGCGCAGACAGGCGGCGCCGTTCACGGCGGCCTCGATGGCGCGCTTGTAGTGGAAGTGGATGTCGGCGACGACCGGGATCGAGGCGGCACGGGTGATCGCCTTCATCGCCTTGGTGGCGTCTTCGTCCGGGCAGCTCACACGCACGATATCGGCGCCGGCTTCTTCGACCCGGCGGATCTGGTCGATGGTCGCGCGGGCGTCGCCGGTGACGGTGTTGGTCATGGTTTGGACGGTGATCGGGGCGTCGCCGCCGACCGGCACCTTGCCGACCATGATCTGCCGCGACTTGCGGCGGTGGATATCGCGATAAGCGCGGATGCTCATTGTCCCGAACCTCCGTTCGAGCGGTCGAAGATGGACTGCGGATCGAGCGACAGCGACTCGACCACGCCCGTACCCTTGCCAGCATAGCCCATCGGCTGGCCGTCGAGGTCGAGTTCGACCGCGCTGGCATTCGATGTGGTTAACGTCAGGCCGACGGAATTGGGCACCCGGTAGGTATCGCCGGGCTGAAGCGTGCGGTTCATGTAGACCTTGCGCTCGGGCGCCGGACCGAGAACCAGTACACGGGCGGGCTGGTGGACACGGAGCACGACGCGGGATCCGGCATTGCCCAGGCCATATGACTGGCCGGGCGGCAAAGGTTGCTCCAGCGGAGTTGCGCTCGCTGCGGTGTCCGGTGGTTGTCCTGGGATGGTCGCGTCATTGGCGACGGTCTGGCCGGCAATCATGCCCGGTCCCGGATCGACCGTGGTCGGTGCAGCCTGGGCGGGAGACGGCGGAACCACCTTGGCCGCAACCGGCTTCGGTTCGGCGGGAGGAGCCTCTGTCTGCGGCATCATGGAGCCGGTGTTGGACAGGACGTACCAGGCACCCCAGAGCATCAGGATCACGATCGCGCCGGCGATAATCTTCCAGCCCTGCGGCAGGCGCTTGTGTTCGTCCTCTTCAATAACCTGGACGGTTGCCGGCGTCTCGGTGTCGGAGCGTCCGGCGATTTCGGCCTTGAAGCGCTCGAGGCATTGGGCCGTATCCAGGCCGAGATAGTCGGCATAGGTGCGCACGAAGCCGATGGCATAGGTCCGGCCGGGAAGCTGCTCCAGGCGGTCTTCCTCGATGGCCTCCAGATGATCCTTGCGGATTTTCAGGGCTTTCGAGACGGTCGCCAGATCGTCGCCGCGGCGCAGCCTGGCGGCGCGCAAATCCTGGCCGACGGTCTCCAGCGGCGCGTCGCTGTCGCCGGAAATCTCGCGCAAATGGATGCGGCGGCTCCGTATGTTTCCGCCGTCATCAAGGGTAAGGCGCGTAACCTTGGTCATCGGCAGAGCAATATCCGCTGCGCCGCAAACCTGCCAGCCAAATCTTTGAATCCCGGCAAATAGGCGGCCCCTTTGGAGGAGGCCGACCCGGCCTGCTCAGAGCGACGAGCCACCGCCGCGGCTGCCACGGTCCTGACCACGGCTGATCGCATCCTGGTCTTCACGGGCGCGCTGGTCCCATGCCGATTTCGGCGCGCAGATGCGACGCCCGCCGAGGCGTGAGCCGGTCGGCGGCGGAAGATCGCGGCAAATGATCTTGTCGGGATCGGCGGCAGTGGGAGACGGCGCAACGGCCGTGTCGGTCGGTGCGGCAGCGGGAGCAGCCGTCGTGGACGGCGGCGTGGTTTCTGGAACGGCTTGGGCCTGTGCAACGGCAAGCGACATGCCGAACGCCGCAACAGCCGCAACTCCAAACAGAACAGAACGCATTCGAAGCCCTCTTTTCATTATCCGATGAGCGGCAGATCAATGGTGCAGCGCCCAAGGGAAATCAAGCGATAGAAACCCGGTAACGATAATTTGTCGCCGGAGGCGAAAGTTCCACCGCCTACTTCAAGGCGATTCCGCGCTCTGCCGCGAAAGCTGCGAGCCGTGTGCGCAGACTGTGGTCGGTCCGCCCGCAAAGCTTTTCGACGAAGGGCGAGACTTCGCGCAGGTCCATGCTGCGGATCATCAGCTTGATAGGACCAATGTTGGCGGGATGCATCGACAACGTGCGCAGGCCAAGGCCGAGCAGTGCCATCGCATCGAGCGGCTTACCTGCCATCTCACCGCAAAGCGAAAGTTCGCCATGCGCCTCGGCGGCGCTGCGCACGATCAGCCGGATGAGATAGAGCGAGGCGGGATTGAGCGGATCGTAGCGCTTGGCGACGCGCGGGTTGGTGCGGTCGACTGCAAAGGCGAAAGAGAGAAGATCGTTCGATCCGATCGAAACGAAATCCGCCGAGCGCATGAGCTGCGGCAGCATGAAAGCGAGCGAGGGGACTTCCAGCATCGCGCCGACGAGGATCTGGCGCGGACGTTCGAGGCCGAGCAGGCGCGCACGTTCGGTCTCGCGGTCGACCAACGCGCGGGCGCGGTTGAACTCGTCGACGTCCGACACCATCGGCAAGAGGATGCGCAGGGTGCGTCCGGCGGCGGCCATCAGCATGGCGCGAACCTGGTAACGCAGCAGCGCAGGACGATCGAGCGCAATGCGTATCGCGCGCCAGCCGAGGGCCGGATTCTCCTCGCGTTCCCAGCGCGCGTAAGGGAGCACCTTGTCGCCGCCGAGGTCGAGGGTGCGAAACACGACGGGCTTTTCGCCGGCGGAATCGAGGATTTCGCGGTAGAACGTTACCTGGTCCAGCAAGCGCGGCATTGTTTCGCCGATCATGAACTGGAGCTCGGTACGGAACAGGCCGATGCCGTCGGCTCCGGACTGATCGAGATGCGGCATGTCGAGCGCGAGGCCGGCATTCATCATCAGCTGAATTGGAACGCCATCCTTGGTGACGGCCGGCAAGTCCTTAATCGCGGCGAAGCGGGCGCGGATCTGCTCGCCGAGGCTGCGCTTGGCCTCGAAAGCGGCAACGATCTCCGGCTGGGGCCGCAGGTGAAGCTCGCCGGTTTCGCCATCGACCACGATGCCGTCGGCGAGACGAGCGGCATCCGTGATGCCTTCGACGGAACCGATCAGCGGCAAGCCCATCGAGCGGGCGACAATGGCGACATGGCTGGTGGTCGCGGCCTCTTCGAGCACGAGGCCGACGAGACGGTCGCGGCGATAGTCCAGCAGTTCGGCCGGTCCCATGCCGCGGGCGATGACGATGGCGTTCAGGGGAAGATCCTGCACCTGGGCCTCGCCGGTGAGATGGCGCAGGAGGCGGCGGGCGAGATCGTCGAGATCGTGCAGGCGTTCGCGCAATACCGGATCGTCGAGACGCTGCACGCGGACGCGCATCTCGTCCTGAATGCGTTCCACTGCCGCTTCGGCCGTGAGGCCGGTGCGGATCGCGTCGCGCATCCGCTGGCGCCAGCCCTGGTCATGGGCGAAAAGGCGATAGGTCTCGATGACCTCCCTGCCCTCGCCGGTGAGATCGAGTTCGCTCGAGTCGAGCATCTCGTCGACGGAATCGCGCAGCGAACCAATGGCCTCTTCGAGGCGGGTCAGCTCTTCCTGCGGATTGTCGGCGATCATGCGCTCGACCTTCACGCGCGGCTCGTGCAGCACGACATGGCCGATGGCGACGCCATCCGACAGGCCCTCGCCCTGGAAGCGGCGCGGGCGGTCGATGCGCAGTTCGGGTTCGTCGAGTTCGCTGATCTTGAACAGGCCGCCCTGGGCGACGACCTCGGCCAAGACCATGGCGACGGTCTGGAGCGCCTCGACTTCCTCTTCGGCGTATTGGACCGCGGCGCGGTTCTGGACGGTGAGAACGCCGAAGACCTGGCCGCCGCGCACGATCGGCACGCCGAGGAAGGATTTGTAGGGATCTTCGCCCGTCTCTGGACGATAGGAGAAGCGCGGATCGGAGGGCGCGTCGGACAGGTTCACCGGCTCGGCGGTTTCGGCGACGAGGCCGACGAGGCCCTCGCCTTCCTTCATGCGGGTGTTGTGCACCGCGTCCCGGTTGAGGCCTTCGGTCGCGAAGAGTTCGAGCGCCTTGCCGGCGCGGCGCAGATAGATCGAGCAGACTTCGGCGACCATGTTGGTCGCGATGATGGTGACGAGCTTGTCGAGCCGCGTCTGGGCGGAGGTCTGCTCCGCCATGATCTCGCGCAGGCGGCGCAGCAGGTGTCGCGGTCCAAGCGCCGCGACCGGCATCAGCCCTGTCCTTCGCGCATCGTCATCTAGGCGACATCCAGTTCGTAGGCCGAATGCAGCGCGCGCACCGCGAGCTCGACGTATTCCTCCGCGATCAGCACGGAGACCTTGATCTCGCTGGTCGAGATGACCTGGATGTTGATGCCTTTTTCGCTGAGCGTGCGGAACATCGTCTGGGCGACGCCGGGATGGGCGCGCATGCCGATGCCGATGATCGAGACCTTGGCGACGTTGGCGTCCTGGGTGAGTTCGCGATAGCCGATATGCTCGCTGGCCTTCTCGATCGCGGCCAATGCGCGCGCGAGTTCGCCACGGGTGACGGTGAAGGTCAGGTCGGTGCGCTTGCCGTCTTCGGAGACGTTCTGGACGATCATGTCGACGTTCACGCCGGCATCCGCGAGCGGGCCGAAGATCGCCGCGGCGATGCCCGGACGGTCCGGGATCTTCATAAGTGTGATCTTCGCCTCGTCGCGGCTGTAGGCGATGCCGGTGACCGGTTTCTTTTCCACGATTTCGTCCTCGTCACAGAGAAGCGTGCCGCCGCGGTCGGGATCGAAGGTCGATAGCACGCGGGTGGGCACGCGATGAAGCATGGCGATTTCGACCGAGCGGGTCTGCAGGACCTTCGAGCCGAGCGAGGCCATTTCGAGCATTTCCTCGAAGCTGATCTTTTCCAGCCGGCGCGCCTTCGGAACGATGCGCGGGTCGGTAGTATAGACACCATCGACGTCGGTGTAGATGTCGCAACGGTCGGCCTTGAGGCCTGCGGCGATGGCGACGGCGGAGGTGTCGGAGCCGCCGCGGCCGAGGGTCGAGATGCGGTCATGCGGGGCGACGCCCTGGAATCCGGCCACGACGGCGACCTCGCCCTTGGCGAGGCTCTCGTTCATCATCTCGCCGTCGACGCCTTCGATACGGGCCGAGCCGTGGGTCGCACTGGTGAGGATCGGGACCTGCCAGCCCATCCAGGACCGCGCCGGCACGCCGATGGCGCCAAGCGCGATGGCGAGGAGGCCGGAGGTGATCTGCTCGCCGGCGGCGACGACCACGTCGTATTCGCGCTGGTCGGGCAGTGGGTGCTTGTTGGAGCCAGGCGGGGTCGCGGCGTCGTTGGTCCAGGCGACGAGCTTGTTGGTTTCGCCGGCCATGGCGGAGACGACGACAGCGACTTCATTGCCACGGTCGCGTTCCTTCTTCACCAGGGTCGCGACATGGCGGATGCGTTCGATGTCGGCCACCGAGGTGCCGCCGAATTTCATCGCGATCTTCGCCATATGCCGTCCGCTGGGGTGTCTGTTCTCGGGCCTTCATAGACGGCGGCGCCTTGCCGCTCAATGCGCCATTCGCGCCCCCTCCCCCATCATGTCCCGTACGGGTAGACTGTTCGACATGACCATCACCGACAGCACCGTCGACGCAGCGGAAGTCGCCAAGTTTTCGGCCATGGCGGCCGAATGGTGGGACCCCACCGGCAAATTCGCGCCGCTGCACAAGTTCAACCCCGTACGGCTCGGCTTCATCCGCGACCTGGCGGCTGCGCATTTCGCGCGCCAGGGCGTGAAGCCCTTCGCAGGACTGGCGCTGCTCGATATCGGCTGCGGCGGCGGATTGCTCTGCGAGCCGATGCGGCGGCTGGGTTTCGCGGTGACGGGAGTCGATCCGTCCGAGAAGAACATCGGGACTGCGAAGGTCCACGCCGCGAGCGGTGGGCTCGACATCGACTATCGCGCGGCCTCGGCCGAGATCCTGGTCGAGGCGGGCGCGGCGTTCGACGTGGTGCTGAACATGGAAGTGGTCGAGCATGTCGCCGACCTCAAGGCCTATCTGATGGCCTGCGCGAAGCTGGTGAAGCCCGGCGGGCTGATGTTCGTGGCGACGCTCAACAAGACGCTGAAGTCGCTGGCGCTGGCAAAGATCGGGGCGGAGTACATCCTGCGCTGGCTGCCGCCGGGAACGCATGACTGGAACAAGTTCGTCGAGCCGCAGGCGTTGACGCAGCTGCTTGTCGGGGCGGGTCTCAATCCGCTCAAAACGCAGGGCGTGGCGTTCGATCCGCTGAACTGGGACTGGCGCCTGTCGGACGATACCGACGTGAACTACATGATCGTGGCGGGCCGGTAGAAAACGATTGGCTGTCGGCGACTACGCGAGACTTCAGACGGGCCACATCTGCCGCAGTTCCCTGTCCGGTATTGCCTATGGCGTCAACGCTTCTGCTAAGCTTGCCGTTCGGCGGAGGGCAAAGACAAATGGCGCAGGCGACAGCGGAACCTAGCGGAAGACTCGACTGGCTTGACGCTCTGCGCGGTTGGGCGATCTTTGGTGTCGTGCTCGTTCACTCCAGTCAAACAGCCCATGTCGGCGGCGTGCTTAGCAACTTGGCTGGACTGGGCAGATTCGGCGTTCAGCTCTTCTTCATAGTCAGCGCACTGACGATCAGTCTCACCTATGAAAGCCATATACGCCGGTTCGGTGATTCTCTGCGGCCGCAGTTCGGCTGGCTAATCAAACGGTTTTTTCGTATCGCGCCACTCTACTACATCGCCATCCTCGTCAATACACTTTACAGGTTGCTACGGCTGCACTGGGGCTTGCCACTGCACGACCATTTTCCGTTGCCGTCCGACATAGTCGCCAACATTTTCTTCGTACACACTTGGGTGCCTTCGGCCATCAATTCCGTCGTTCCAGGTGGCTGGTCGATTGCGGTTGAAATGTTTTTCTACGCACTCGTTCCATTGATTTGGCTGGTGAAGCCAACCAGGACTCGTATCGGGTTTCTGGTACTTTTCGGTGCGGCCGGCCTTGCGACGACCGCTGTCGTTTCGCGATTGACGACGGGTTCCTACGATTTCGGCGCCGGCGAACCGTTCCTGTATTATTGGTTTCCGACCCAGGCCCCTGTGTTCGCAATCGGACTTATTTTCTATTTCTTGCACGGCCCTAAGCTAAAGTCCGGCGGGAATACCGGCGGCGGGCTGCTGTGGTTGAGTTTGTTCGTCGTTTTTCTGGCAACGTTTCTGCTGCTTTGGACCAAAGGACTGTTCTTCCATGTACTCACAGCGGCGACTGTCGGATTTGCCTTCATTCTGCTCATCTTGGCCATGGAGGGCATTGTCAGGCCGCTTCTTGTCCACCGCTTCTCGATCGGACTCGGGCGCGCCAGTTACAGCATTTATATCGTTCACTTCATCGTTCTGGATGGGATTGAGTGGTTATTTCAGTCCCTCGGACTCTATGGATATCTGCCCGCGCCGCTTAGGCTGGTAGCGGTTTTCGCATTGGCCGTTGCGCTGGCAAATACCATCGCCATGTTCACCAAGCGGGTTATCGAGGATCCGGCGATCGCCTTCGGCCACGCCCTCGGCATGCGCGTTTCAATGGGCGGGGCAAATGCTGTTTCGGGTCGGGGCTAGTTCGCCCCATCCAGGTCCGGCGGCAGCGGAGCGACGTCCACACCTTCTTCCACCAGCTCCTTGGCTTCCTCGAGCGTGGCTTCGCCGTAGATGTGGCGGTGCTCGGTTTCGCCGTAGTGGATCTTGCGCGCTTCCTCGGCGAAGTTCGGGCCGACATAGTCGGCGTTGTTCTGCACGTACTGGCGCAGGCCCGTCATGAACTGGCGCATCTGCCGCGCTTCGCTTTCTGAAGGCGCGGACTTCTTCGTGCCGGCGACGGCGGGCGCCATGATAGCCTTTTCGACCTTGCGGCTTTCGCAGACCGGACAGGTCAGCGCGCCGCCTTTCTGCTGTTCGTCGAACGCAGTCGAATCGCGAAACCAGCCTTCGAATTCATGCGCGTTGCGACAGCGCAGATTGTAGACGATCACGGAATGCCCTCGACCATGATGCGGTGCTCGCGACCGCATTCGGATTGGCCCCTCGCACCACGCTTTATCTTGCGTCGCGCCATCTAGGCAAGCGGGCCGGAATTAACCAGTCGCGCGCTGCGGAACGGTTCCGCACAGTCCTCAATTCGGGTTCGGTGACGCCGAGGATCAGGGGCCGGTGAACGGGCGATCGTGCTGAAGGTTGGGCACGCGCGTCCTCGCATCCGTTACGGCAGCGGTGTCGATGTCGGCCAGGATCACGCCGGGCTCGGTACCGCCTTCGGCGAGGATTTCGCCCCAGGGCGCGACGATCAGCGAGTGGCCATAGGTCTTGCGGCCATTGGCATGGGTGCCGCCTTGCGCCGGGGCGAAGACATAGGCGCCGTTCTCGATCGCGCGGGCGCGCAACAGGACATGCCAGTGCGCCTTGCCCGTGGTCTCGGTGAAGGCGGACGGCGCGGTGAGCAGGAAGGCGCCGCTCTGCGCGAGCGCGCGATAGAGCTGCGGGAAGCGCATGTCGTAGCAGATGGTCATGCCGATCTTGCCCCAGGGCGTATCGGCGAGGACGGCTTCATTACCGCCCGCAACGGTGTTGGACTCGCGATACTTCTCGCCCGAGGGAAGATCGACATCGAAGAGATGGATCTTGCTGTAGCGCGCGGCGATGCGGCCCTTGGGGTCGATGAGAAACTGGCGGTTGGCGGTCTTGGTCTCGCTGACCTTGATCGCGAGGCTGCCGATCAGGAGCCAGATGCCGAGCTCTTCGGCGAGCGCGCGGAAGGCCGGCAGCGCGGGATCGCGGGCTTCGTCATAGCTCGAGGCGAGCTTGGCGCCGCCATCGGGCGCCATCAGCGTGGTGTTCTCCGGCGTGCCGACGAAGACCGCGCCCTTGCCGTGTGCTTCGCGGATGAGTTCGGAGGTGGTGCGGATGTTTTCCACCACGTCGTCGGTTGAGCGGAGCTGGACGCAGGCGGCCTTGAAGGTGGTCATGGCGTCGATCTTAGCAGTCAGTTCTGGCCGACAAAGATGAATTTTCCGGTCTTGGCATCGAGATAGCCGAACTGCGAATTGTCGAATGTCAGGGAAATGTAGTGACCCGATATGCCTTCACCAAAGATCCACGAACCGCCGCGGGCACGCGTCAATTTGATCTTCACGCCGGTCGGCAATGGACGGTCCACACCAATGCGGGCGATGCACGCTGGTGCAACCCGATAGTCCGGCAGGCCGGCATGAGGCTTTCGCAGCCATAGAACACGGCCGCCGGGTGCGATCGCCTTCACGTGCATGCGATCAGGCGTCACGACGTAGTCGATTCCCGATCGCGGATCGCGGTAGCTCCACGTCGGCCCGCGACGGTCTTCGCGCCGATGGGCTGGCGAATAGCAGCTGTGGCGGTGTGCCCACACCATTGGTGGTTCGAATGTCCCGAAAGCATCCGACACCGCCGGCCCTGACGAAACATCGCTTGGCAACAGCAGGAGCGCCAACATGGCAACAGCTGCAAGCCTGAGGGTCATCTGACCGGCCTACCCCGCCAGCAGCGGATCGAGCTTGCCTTCGCTTTCGAGGGCGTAGAGGTCGTCGCAGCCGCCGACATGGGTGTCGCCGATGAAAATCTGCGGAACGGTGCGGCGCTGGGATTTCTCTTCCATCTCGGCGCGGGCGTCGGAGTCCATGAACACGTCGACCTCGTCGAACGCTGCGCCCTTCTTCTTCAGGAGCTGCTTGGCCCGCACACAAAACGGGCAGATCGGCGTGGTGTAGATCGTGATCTTGGACATGGCGGCGACTCGGGACGCACCCTTTCGTGACGGCTATATAACATCCCCGGATCGGGGACGGACAACGCGGGCCAAAGCCAGCACCAGCACCTTTGCCGCACCAGCCCGCTTCAAGGCGCGGGCGCAGGCATCGACGGTGGCGCCTGTGGTTAGCACGTCATCGATGAGCAGAAGGTTGCGCCCGGAAATGGCGGATTTATGGCTGTCGGGAACCCGGAAAGCGCCCCGCATATTGCGCCGGCGGGCGGCGGCAGAGGGCATCTCGCCCTGGCTGGGCGTCGGCCGGGCGCGGACAAGTGCCTCGAACTGCGCCGGTTTTCCGGTCTGCCGGGCGAGCGCACGGGCGAGTTCCGCGGCCTGGTTGTAGCGCCGGGTCCAGAGCCGCCTGCGGTGAAGGGGCACTGGCAGGATGGCCTCCGCCTCGTCGATGAGGCTGCGCCCGCCCCGCCCGAGCCAGCGGACGAAGGCCGGCGCGAGATCGAGCCGGTCGCCATGTTTGAGGGCGAGGATCGGCCCGCGGCTGGCGTCGTCGTAGTGCATCACCGCGCGGGCTTTGTCGTAGGCCGGCGGGTGCGCCTGACAAGCAGCGCAGAGCGTTCCGGGTCCCGGATCGAATTCGAAGGGCGTGCCGCAGACCTCGCACATCGGGCCATCGAGAAAGCGGACGGTCTGCCAGCAGTCGGGACAGAGCGAACCGGGTTCGGACACCGGCGCACGGCAGGCGATGCATTGTGGCGGAAAGGCGAGATCGAGCACTGCGCGGCCGGCGCGCCGGATCGTGCTGTTCATTCCCCCGCCCATGCCGCGTAGTGTAGCGCAATGAGCGTGCCCCGGATATTCGATCGCAAGGCCATTGCGCTGGCTCGCGCACGTGCGCGGCGGATTGGCGGCGACGATTTTCTGCGCCGTGAGGCCGAGGACGGCATCGCCGAGCGGCTATCTGCGATCCATCGCGCTTTCGCGCAGCATCTCGATCTCGACACCGCGCTGGGCGGGGACGAAAGGCTGGATGCGGGGTCAGGCGCGTTCGACCTCGTGACCGGCGTGCTTGGCTTGCACAAGGTCAACGACCTGCCGGGCGTCCTGTTGCAGGCGCGGCGGGCGCTGAAACCGGATGGCCTGTTCATCGCGGCCTTGTTCGGCGGTGAAACGCTCACGGAATTGCGCCAGTCGCTGGCCGCCGCGGAGGTCGAAACGCGCGGCGGGATCAGCCCGCGCGTGGCGCCGTTCGGCGATGTGCGCGATCTGGGCGGATTGCTGCAGCGGGCCGGCTTCGCCCTGCCCGTCGCGGATGTCGAGCGCACGGTGGTGCGCTATGGCGATCTGATGGCGCTGGTGCGCGACCTGCGCGCGATGGGCGAGACCAATCCGTTGATGGAGCGCAGCCGCAAGCCGATGCGGCGTGACACGTTTGCAGCAGCTGCAGCTTACTACGCGGAGCATTTCGCCGATGGCGGCAAGCTGCGCGCGACCTTCGACATCGTCTATCTGACCGGCTGGGCGCCCGATGCCAGCCAGCAGCAGCCGCTGAAGCCCGGCAGCGCGAAGTCGCGTCTGGCCGATGCGCTCGGTACGCCAGAACGAAGTGCTGGCGAGAAGCCGAGGTAGCCGCGCCGCAACTTTTACAGATATCCCGCGAGCGACTGGGCGAAGGTCCAGATGTTGCGGCCGATGCTTTGGGCGCCGGCGAAGATCATGATCGAGATCAGACTGGCGATGACTGCGTATTCGATCGCGGTCGTGCCGTCCTCGCGCCCGAGGAAACGCTTCAAAGCAGATCGCGCAGCATCGGTATGATCGGCAAGTCGGCCGGCGGCATCGGATAGCCACTCAGATCGCGTGGCCGCACCCATTTGAGCGCCTTGTGCTCGCGCGCCACCGGCGTGCCTTCCCAGCGGCGACAGACGTAAAGCGGCATCAGCAGTTGAAAATCCGGGTAAGTGTGCGAGGTGAAGGTGAAGGGTGCGAGGCACGGCTCCCGCACCGTGATGCCCAACTCCTCCGCCATCTCGCGGATGACCGTCTCTTCCGGACGCTCGCCCGGCTCGATCTTTCCACCAGGAAATTCCCATAACCCTGCCATCGCTTTCCCGTCCGGACGCTGTGCGATGAGCACGCGGCCGTCCGGATCGATCAGGGCGCAGGCCGCTACCAGAACAAGCCTGATGCCTGAAGCCGCCACGATGGGGTCTCTCCCTTTAAGCTGCGTTTAATTTGACGGTTAAAACTAGCTTAAATCCATGCGCCCGGCACGGCGGGTTGTTGCCGCGCAGGGCGAAGCTTAGGATGGACCTCAGCCGAGATTTTCGAGGGGGCGAAATGAACTGGCCAAGAGCCTGGGCGACGCGCGCTGCGGTGCTGCTCGCCGCCGGTCTGCTGCTGTCGGGCTGTTTCGATCTTAATATCGGGCTGAACCTGAAAAGCGACGGCAGCGGAACCCTGACCAACGAAGTCATCTTCAGCAAGGAGATGACGGACACTTTCAAGCAGACGGGCGGAAAGCTGCCGCAGCCCAAGGCGAGCAATGGCGGCAAGCAGACCTCGGCCATGCGCGGCGGACGGTTGGTTCAGACCAATCTGATCACATTCTCCGCGGTGTCCGGCATCACGATGTCCGGTCAGGGGCTGGAGGTCCGCGATCTCGGACGTACCTGGTTCGGTGCCCATCGCAGCGCGATCGTTCTCGGCTCGTCGGGGAAACCGGCGCCGAAGCCGTCAACGTCGGACAAGGACAACCCGTTCTACAAGGCGATGATGGCGCAATTCGATGGCCACTTCGTCAGCGTGACGATGGCGGTGCCCTGCAATGTCTCGCATGCCGATCCGATCAAGATGGGCAAGCGATCGATCGCGCCGACCGTCGAGAGCAGCTGGACCAGCGGGGCGACAGTCCGCTGGAAGGTACCGCTGCACGACATGCTGTCGGACGACGGCACGAACGACGTTCGCTTCGCGCTGGAGTGCTGGAGCTGGAACGGTATCGCGCCCGGCAAATCGAAGCAGGTCGCCGGTCCGCCGCCCGCCGCGAAGCCCTGACGGCAGCCTAGCTGCGATAGCTGCCGTTGATGTCGATGTAGCCGTGGGTGAGATCGCAGGTCCATACCCGCGCCTTGCCCTTGCCGATGCCGATATCGACGGCGATCGCGACCTCGCGCCCCTTCACCGCCTTGGTCGCCGCGGCTTCATTGTACTTCGCGGCTCGCTCGCCCTTCTCGGCGACGACCTGGTCGCCGAAGGCGATCTTGAGACGGTCGCGGTCGGCCTTCTCGCCCGACTTGCCGACCGCCATGACGATGCGGCCCCAATTGGCGTCTTCGCCGGCGATGGCGGTCTTGACCAGCGGCGAATTCGCGATGGAAAGCGCGATGCGCTTTGCGGCTTCGTCGTTCTCCGCTCCGCTCACATCGATCTGGATCAGCTTCTGCGCGCCCTCGCCATCGCGGACGACCTGGAGCGCGAGATCGAGCAGCACCCTGTCGAGTGCGGCGCGGAATTCATTGAGCCGCCTGTCGGAGGCCTTGGCGATGGCCGGATGCGCCGCGCCCTTGCCGGTGGCGAACAGGAGCAGCGTGTCGGAGGTGGAGGTATCGCTGTCCACGGTAATGGCATTGAACGACGGCTTCACACCGGCGCCGAGCAGTTCCTGCAAGACGGCCGAGGGCAGATTGGCGTCGGTGAAGACGAAGCTCAGCATCGTCGCCATGTCGGGCGCGATCATGCCGGAGCCCTTGGCGATGCCGTTGATGGTGACGCGCTTGCCGTCGATGTTCGTCGTCGCGGTCGCCATCTTGGGATAGGTGTCGGTGGTCATGATCGCCTCGGCTGCGGCACGCCAGCCGTCGGCCGAGCTTTCCTCGGCGAGGTCGCCCAGGATCCTGGTAATCCGGCTGTGCGGGAGCGGCTCGCCGATCACGCCCGTGGAGGCGAGGAAGACTTCGCCCGGCCTGCAGCCGGCGATGGCGGCGGCGGAATCGGCTACCTGC
Source organism: Pseudomonadota bacterium (assembly GCA_018241025.1). Lineage (GTDB taxonomy): Bacteria > Pseudomonadota > Alphaproteobacteria > Micropepsales > Micropepsaceae > Rhizomicrobium. Next base: position 264,662 of record JAFEEQ010000015.1, on the reverse strand, counting down.
TTCGCGCCTTCGAACCCGGCCTTGCCGGTGAAGGCGTTGGCGTTGCCGCTGTTGACGACGAGCGCGCGCGCCGACTTGCCTGCGAGCGACGCACGGCACCAGTCGACCGGGGCCGAGGCGGTCTTGGACTTGGTGAACACGCCGGCGACCTGGGTACCCGGCGAGAACAGGGCGAGGAGAACGTCGGTGCGATCCTTGTAGCGGACGCCGGCCGCGCCCGTGGACAGGCGAACGCCCGCGAGCGGTGGCAATTTGGGATAGCTCCTGGGCGCCAGCGGCGACACCGCGTGGCTGCCTGTCTTTTTGGCGACCGCCTTGACCTTGGCCATGCCTGAACCCCAGCCCGAAATCGGGCGCGCATGTGACCGGAATCGCCTGATTTGACAAGGGGGTGTGCCGTTCTTATCTCTCCGCCGCGGCCTGACGCCGGATATGCACCCCAAGGCCCGCACTTTCTGGCCGTATTAAGAGGTTTTCATGCTGGGTTTCAGCGGCATTGCGCAACGCATCTTCGGGTCTTCGAACGAACGGAAGGTCCGGCCGTTTCAGAAGCGCGTGGCCGAAATCAACGACCTGGAACCCAAGTTCAGCGCCCTGACCGACGACCAGCTCCGTGCCATGACCTCGACGTTCAAGGAGCGTCTGGCGAACGGCGAGACCCTGGAAGACATCCTGCCCGAGGCTTTTGCGGTGGTGCGCGAGGCGGCAAAGCGCACCCTCGGCCAGCGCCATTTCGACGTCCAGCTCATCGGCGGCATGATCCTGCATCACGGCAACATCGCCGAGATGAAGACCGGCGAAGGCAAGACGCTAGTCGCCACCCTACCCGTCTATCTGAATGCGCTCGCCGGCGAAGGCGTGCACGTCGTGACGGTCAACGACTATCTCGCCAAACGCGACGCCGACTGGATGGGTCAGGTCTATCGCTTCCTCGGCCTCAGTGTCGGCTGCATCGTTCACGGCCTGACCGACGAAGAGCGCAAGGTAGCCTATGCGGCGGACGTGACCTACGGCACCAACAACGAGTTCGGCTTCGACTACCTGCGCGACAACATGAAATTCCAGCTCGCGTCGATGAGCCAGCGCAAACACGCCTACGCCATCGTCGACGAAGTCGACTCAATCCTGATCGACGAGGCGCGCACGCCGCTGATCATCTCCGGCCCGACCGACGACCTGACCGAGATGTACAAGGCGGTCGATGCGATGATCCCGCATCTCACCAAGGAAGATTACGAAGTCGACGAGAAGGCCCGGCAGGTCACGCTGACGGAAGCGGGCAACGAGCACATGGTCGAGCTGCTGCGCGGCGCGGGCCTGCTCGAAACCGGCGACCTCTACGACATCGAGAACATCACCGTCGTCCACCACGTCAACCAGGCATTGAAGGCGCACGCGATCTTCCTGCGCGACCGCGACTACATCGTGAAGGACGGCAAGGTCGTCATCATCGACGAGTTCACCGGCCGCATGATGGAGGGCCGGCGCTATTCGGAAGGCCTGCACCAGGCGCTCGAGGCCAAGGAGCAGGTCGCGGTCCAGCCCGAGAACGTGACGCTCGCCTCGATCACCTTCCAGAACTATTTCCGGCTCTACGACAAGCTCGCCGGCATGACCGGCACGGCGCTGACCGAAGCCGCCGAGTTCATGGACATCTACAATCTCGACGTGATGGAAGTGCCGACCAACCGGCCGGTGGCGCGCATCGATCATGATGACGAGGTCTATCGCACCGCGGACGAGAAGGATGCGGCGATCGTCAAGCTGATCGAAGAATGCCGCGCCAAGGGCCAGCCGGTGCTGGTGGGCACGACGTCGATCGAAAAGTCCGAGCAGCTTTCCGAAGTGCTGAAGAAGAACAAGATCAAGCATAACGTCCTGAATGCGCGCTATCACGAGCAGGAAGCGGTGATCGTGGCGCAGGCCGGCGCCCTGGGCGCGGTCACCATCGCCACCAACATGGCGGGCCGCGGCACCGACATCCAGCTCGGCGGCAATGCCGATATGCGCATCCGGACCGAACTCGGCGGCATCGTCGACGAGAACGAGCTCGCCCGCCGCACCGACCAGATCCGCAGCGAGATCAAGATCGACAAGGAGAAGGCGCTGGCCGCCGGCGGCCTCTACATCATCGGCACGGAGCGGCATGAAAGCCGCCGCATCGACAACCAGCTGCGCGGCCGTTCGGGCCGCCAGGGCGATCCGGGCGCGTCGAAATTCTTCCTCTCGCTGGAAGACGACCTGATGCGCATCTTCGGCTCCCAGCAGATGGATTCCGTGCTTTCACGTCTCGGTCTCGAGAAGGGTGAAGCGATTTCGCATCCCTGGGTGAACAAGGCGCTCGAAAAGGCGCAGCAGAAGGTCGAAGCGCGCAACTTCGAAATCCGCAAGAACATCCTGAAATACGACAACGTCCTGAACGACCAGCGCAAGGTGATCTTCGAGCAGCGCCGCGAGATCATGCAGGCCGACGACGTCAGCGACCAGATCGACGAATTCCGGGCCGAAGTGGTGACCGATCTCGTTGCCCGGCATATCCCCGAGCGCGCCTATGCCGAGCAGTGGGATGCTCCGGGTCTCGAAGAGGAAGTCGAAAAGATATTCGGCGTGCGGCTGCCGGTCGTCGAGTGGGCCAAGGAAGAAGGCATCGCTGACGAAGAGGTGCGCGAGCGCATCCAGGAAGCTGTCGACCGCCGTGCCGCGGAGCGCGCCGCGAATTTCGGCATGGAGACGATCCGCTATGCCGAGAAGGTCATTCTGCTGCAGACCCTCGATCACGACTGGCGCGAGCACATCGTCCAGCTCGATCACCTGCGCCAGTATGTCGGCCTGCGCGGCTACGGCCAGCGCGATCCGCTGAATGAGTACAAGAGCGAGGCGTTCACGCTGTTCGAAAGTCTGCTTGGCAAGATGCGGGCCGGCGTGATCCAGCAGCTCATGCACATCCAGGTCTCGACCGAGCCGGCGCCGTTGCAGGATCCGCGTCTGCAGGACCTGCAGGCGACGCATCTGGATCCGACGACGGGCGAGAACGAGATGGACGATGGCCCGCAGGTCGCCCGTCCGCTGCAATATGCCCGCGACGTGCCCGTCGATCCCAATGATCCCAGCACCTGGGGCAAGGTGCAGCGCAATGCGCCCTGCCCCTGCGGGTCGGGACGCAAGTTCAAGCACTGTCACGGCGCACTCGTCTGAGCCGGGGATTGCGCTGAGCGCCTTCGCCATCGAACCGGACTGGCGGGGGCGCCTGTTCGCCTTCCTGCGCTTTTTTCTTTTCAACCTGCTGCTCGGCGTTGCGTCGATTGCGGTTGCGGGATCGCTGCGGCCACTGAAAGCGCTCGTGAAGGGCCACGATGAGCGCTATCTTCTCAACACTGCGCTCGTGGCCGTGAGCGTGATCGCGCTGACGGTTCTGCTTTCCCTGCTTAGCCGGCGTCACAATCTGCGCTACGGCCTCGGCGGAGACCGGCGCTGGCAGAACTTCGCTGTCGGTGTCTTTCTGGGTCTGGGTTTTCTCGCGGCGCAATTGGCCGCGATGTTTCTTTTGCATGTGTATGCGTTCGGGACCGGTCGAAGCATCGATGCGGCGCTCGCATACGACGCCATTCTCTACGCCGCACTCTTCCTCGCGGTCGCCGTGCTTGAAGAGACAACATTCCGCGGCTATGCGCTCGTCGAACTGTCGCGCGCGATTTCGTTCTGGCCCGCGGCACTGGTCATGGCCGTGTTGTTCGGCGTGCCGCATGCACTTCAGGCCGGAGACAATGCCCTGGGCGGGTTCGAGGCCGGCCTCTTCGGCTTCGCCGCCGCCGTGGCGTTCCGCTACACGGGCTCGCTCTGGCTCGCGATCGGCTTTCACGCAGCCTGGGACTACGGCGAAAGTTTCATCTTCGGCGTACCCGACAGCGGTCAGTTCGCGGCCGGACGCCTGCTTCATCCGGCAATACATGGACCGGACTGGCTGAGCGGCGGCAGCGCTGGACCCGAGGGAAGCGCGCTTGCGACATTGCCGATGCTGGCGCTGATCGCCTTTGTCTGGTTGCGGCACCGCACGCGCCCCGCTGCTATAACCGCCTGACGAGTCCGCCGCCGGAGCCAGCAAAATACCATGCGCCACGATTTTCCGAGTTCTGGGACGCCGGTCTGGATCGATCTGCACAATCCGACCGACGCCGAGATCGCCGAGGCACGCCAGTTCTGCGGCCTGCGCGTGCCCGCGCGCGCGGAGCTCGACGAGATCGAATCCTCGAGCCGGCTGCGCGTCGAAGGCGAAACGCTTGTCCTGTCGGTTCCGCTGACGCCCTATCATCCCGACAGCGAGCCGGTGACGGCGCCGATCGGCTTCGTCCTGACGCCCGCTCTGCTGGTGACGGTCCGCTTCGACGAACTTCATACCTTCCACAAGGTCGGTGAGCGCCTGACGGCCGCCGGCGGCAGTCCCTGCAGCAGCGAGATCTTCATGGAGATCGTCGAAGCCATCGTCGACAACGGCGCCGACAAGCTGGAAACCATCAAATCGGAAACGCGGACACTGTCGCGCAGTGTTTTCCACGCGAGGCCGCACCGCAACATCTCGAAGAAAAGCGCCAGCCTGCGCGAGACCCTGGTCAAGCTCGGTGACATGGACGAGCGCCTGTCGGAGACGCGCGAAACACTGCTGACGCTGCAGCGCGCCCTGCCCTTCGTCGAGGATCGCGGCAAGGCGTTCATCGGAAAAGACGTCGCGGCGCGGCTGAAGGTGGCGCAGGCCGACATCGTGTCGCTCAACGATTTCGAGACGCACCTGACGGACAAAGTGCAATTCCTGCTCGACGCCACGCTGGGCTTCATCTCCAACGAGCAGAACGACATGTTTCGCGTCCTGACCATCGCGTCGGTGGTGGGCATTCCGCCGGTCTTCGTCGCCGGGGTCTACGGCATGAACTTCCACAACCAGCCGGAGTTCAACTGGGCCTGGGGCTACGAATGGGGCTGGCTGGCCATCATTGTGAGTACCATCCTGCCGATTGCCTGGTTCAAATGGCGGGGCTGGTGGTAGCGGCGGGCTTGTCCGATGAACGGACCGCCCTGATAATGCCGCGATTGCACCTTACCGGGACATTGCCCAACCACCCGGGCCGGGGAAACAATTTTTCGAGGATGGAAAAATGAGATTGAAGTCGTTCGCCGCGGCTGCCTTGTCGGCCGCGCTCGTCCTTCCGACGCTCGTCCATGCGGAGTCGATCGACGACAAGAAGGCGCGCAAGGAAGCCGAAATTCCGGTCTGCACGCACAAGATCGGCACGCTTGCCGTCAAGGAGCCGGAGAACAAGTGGTGGGAATCCGCCCACCTCCCATCGCCCGAAGCGGTGATCAAGGTGCTGGTGATGAAATCCCAGTGCTTCACACTGGTCGACCGCGGCCGCGGCTTCGAGGCGGCGCAGGAAGAGCGCGCGATTGCAGCCGGCGGCGATCTGCGGCCGGGCCAGAATGTCGGCCGCGGACAGATGACGGCTGCGGACTATGTGCTCATTCCCGACATCACCTCGAAGAACGGTGACGCCGGCGGCGTGAACATCGGCGGCATCATCGGCGGGTTCGTCGGCGGCGGTGCCGGCGCGCTCCTGTCGGGCATCAACCTGTCCAAGAAGACGGCCGACGTCGTGCTGACGATTACCGACGTGCGTTCGACGGAACAGGTCGCGATGACCGAGGGTCATGCCTCGAAGACCGATCTCGGCTTCGGCGTTGCCGGCGGCTGGGGCAGCTGGGGCGGGTTCGGCGGCGCGGGCGTGTCGAGCTACACCAACTCCGATATCGGTCAGGTCCTGATCCTGGCTTACATCGACGCCTACACGAAGATGGTCAGCCAGCTCGGCGGCATCTCGGACAATCCGCGCGGCGACAATGCCCAGCAGGCGGTGACGATGACCAAGCCGGGCAACATGTACAACAAGCCGAACGGCAAGGGCGGCATCGTCCGCAAGGTCGATGCCGGCATGATGCTCTACCCCACCGGCGAGAAGGACGGCATCTGGTGGGAAGTGCAGGACGAGCTCGGCAATCACGGCTGGGTTTCGTCGGTGCTGTTCCAGCTCTCGCGCTGACCCGGCGTCAATCGCAGCGGAAAGGGGGCCTATCGGCCCCCTTTTTGTTTGCGCGCCGACAGACCAACATGACGACCGAGACCGGGAGACGACGCCATGAAGGCTTTCAAGATCGACGTGCCGCAGGGGACGCTGGATGCCATCCGCGCCAAGGTGTGTGCTTATGAGTGGCATGAGATGCCGCGCGGTGACGGGCTGGAGGGAAGCTGGGCGTACGGCGCCAATCTCGATTTCATGCGGGAGCTCTGCGCCTATTGGGCCGATGGCTATGACTGGCGAAAAGCCGAGGCCGGCCTGAACCAGTTTCCCCAGTTCACAGCACACGTCGATGATCTGGAACTCCACTTCTATTTGGAGACTGGTAGCGGGCCGGCCCCGAAGCCATTGATCCTGAGCCATGGCTGGCCGGGTTCGGTGTTCGAGTTCGTGCACGTCATCGACCGGCTGGCGCACCCGGAGAAGCACGGCGGCGACGTGAAGGATGCCTTCACGGTCGTGGTGCCGTCCCTGCCCGGCTATGGCTGGTCGGGTAAACCGAAGCGGCCAATCGGGCCGCGGCGCACGGCACAGCTCTTCGACAAGCTGATGACCGACGTCCTGAATCTTCCGGACTACATCGCCCAGGGCGGGGATTGGGGCAGCGCGATCTCCGCGATGATGTCCTATGAAGGCAAGGGCTGCCGTGCCGCGCATCTGAACATGATGGGCTGGGTCTCGCCCGGCGTTGGACCCCAGACCGACGAAGAGAAGGCGTTTGCCGCCAAGGCGGCCCAGCTCTTCGAGATGGAAGGCGCCTATTTCCGCGAGCAGACGACCAAGCCGCAGACGCTGAGCTACGCGATGATGGATTCGCCGGTCGGCGTGGCGGCGTGGATCGTGGAGAAGTTCCACGGCTGGTCCGACTGCCGCAAGGGCTTCGAGAACGCCTATACGAAGGACCAGTTGCTGACCAATGTGATGATCTATCTGGTGACGCGGAGCTTCAACACCGCGACCTGGATGTATCGCGGCCGGCTGGAAGAGCAATTCGCGATGCCGGTGCCGGCGGGCGCGCGGCTGGAGAAGCCGACGGGTCTCGCGGTATTCCCGGTCGACATCATCCCCTTCCCGCCGCGCAGCCAGGTCGAGCGCAGCATCAACGTCGCGCGCTGGGACCAGTTCGAGGAAGGCGGCCACTTCGCGGCGCTGGAGCGGCCCGACGATCTGGTCGCGAGCATCCGGGCGTTCGCGCGAGGACTGGGTTGAAGACGGTGGCAGAAAGTCTTACTTTTCAAAGTAAGAATTGAGGTTCGCCATGCGTATCACATCCAAGGGCCAGGTCACGATCCCCGCCGAAATGCGGGAGCGAACCGGCCTGATGCCGGAGACCGAGGTCGATTTCATCCAGGAGGCGAATGGCGTGCGGATCGTCAAACGCACAAAGAAGGGCAAGAAGCTCAGTCGGGGTGAAAAGCTGGTTGCGCGGCTTCGCGGCACAGGCGACATCAAGATGACCAGCGACCAGATCATGGCCCTGACGCGTGGCCGATGACCACGGTTCTGGTCGACAGCAATGTGCTGCTTGATGTTATTGCAGACGACCCACACTGGTTTGAGTGGTCTTCTTCTGCGCTGAGCGCGGCGATCTCCGGTGGGCGGACCGCGATCAATCCGATCATTTTCGCGGAAGTGTCGATGCGATATTCCGATATCGCCGAAATCGACAAGCTGCTTTGGGAGAGAGTGCTGGTACGCGAGCCGCTACCCTATGAAGCCGCTTTTCTCGCCGGCAAGATCTATTTGCAATATCGCAAGCGCGGCGGGAAGCGTATGGCGCCGCTGCCGGATTTCTTCATTGGAGCGCACGCGGCCGTCGCCGGCTACACGCTATTGACGCGCAATCCGAAAGACTATCGGCGGGACTTTCCGAAGCTGGAACTGATTGCGCCCTAAATGGCGAGGTTGCGGCCCATCGCGAGATACTTCTCGCGGCGATCCTTGCGGAGCTGGTCGCCGGGAACCTTGTCGAGTTCGGAGAGCGCGCGAGCGATCTGTTCGCCGACGTTGAGGATTGCTTCCTCAGGCGCGCGATGGGCGCCGCCGACGGGCTCGGGGATGATCGCGTCGATCACTTTCAGAGAGAGACAATCCTGCGCCGAAATTCGCATCGCGGCAGCGGCTTCCTGCTGCTTGTCGGATTTGCGCCACAGGATCGAGGCGCAGCCCTCGGGCGATATGACCGAATAGACCGCATGCTCGAGCATGTAGACGCGATTGCCGGTGGCGATGGCGAGCGCGCCGCCCGAGCCACCCTCGCCGATCACCACGGTGATGAACGGGACGCGGACCTGAAGACCAGCCTGGGTCGAGCGCGCGATGGCTTCGGACTGGCCACGCTCTTCGGCGGCAACGCCGTTGTAGGCGCCGGAGGTATCGACCAGCGAGATCACCGGCAAGCCGAAACGGTCGGCCATCTCGAACATGCGTTCCGACTTGCGGTAGCCCTCGGGCATCGCCATGCCGAAATTGTGCTTGAGGCGGGTCTTGGTGTCGTTGCCCTTCTCATGGCCCATGACCATGACCGAGCGGCCGCGGAAGCGGGCCAGCGCAGTGATGATGGCGTGATCGTCGCCGAAGGAGCGATCACCGGCGAGCGGCGTGAATTCGTCGAAGAGGTTCTTTGCGTAATCCGTGAAATGCGGCCGGCCGGGATGGCGCGCGACCTGCACCTTCTGCCAGGGCGTGAGCTTGGCATAGGCGTCCTTGACCAAAGTGTCGGCGCGGGTCTGAAGGCGAGCGACTTCGGAGTCGATCTGGAGCGCCGGATCTTCCTCGGCCAGTTTCCGGAGCTCGACGATCTTGCCTTCTACTTCCGCAATGGGACGTTCGAAATCGAGATAGGTGTGCATGCTCGCTCGCGTTGAACCGTTGGCCATAACACTGGCGGAACGCGCCGGGTTCCAGGCCCGACCGGTCGACGTCCGCCCCTGATAGAGGGATTTGCGGTCACAAATCCAGAGGCTCGGGCGTCTTAACGGCGAAACACGAGGCTGGACCGATGTCCGTACGGTTACTTTTGGCCCTTTTGGGGCTGTTTCACCTGGCTAGTGGCCTGATCATGCTGGCTTTTCCGTCCCAATGGGCGGCCGGCGTGGTTCAACTCAACGCCCCCGATCACCTCCATTTTCACTTCATCACGGATATCGGCCTCGCTTATCTGGCGAGCGGCGTGGGCCAGCTTCTGGGCAGCCGGCGCGGCGCCGGGAATGCCGCCTGGGCGGTCGCAGGGTCGGTCTGGCCCCTGCTCCACGGCCTGTTCCATGTCGACGAATGGATCATGCACGGCGTGCCGCCGGGCATGGACCTGATCAAGGAGGGCGTGGGCGTAATCCTCACCGGTGCGCTCGGCGCCGCCCTCGCCTATCTGCGCTATCGCAAAGGAGAAGGCTGATGTTCAAATGGATCCTGCATCGTACGATCCGCGCGATGGAGACGCGCTATGGCTATGACGCGACCTATCTGCACGAGCTTACCGATATCTCGCCGGGCGCCATGCGGCGCTACATGAAGGCGCAGATGGCGGCGCGCTGGCGCGGACCGGTCGCGGCCGATGTCTGGCACTGCGCCGGTATTGCCGGCGCCCTGGTCGAGGATTGCGGGCCCTGCGTGCAGATCGCCACCGACATGGCGATCGAGGCCGGCACCGCGCCCGCAACGATCAAGGCGCTGCTCAGCGGCCAGCCGGCACCGGCAGATGCGCAGCTCGCCTTCGACTTCGGCCGCGCCCTGCTGCAAGCGAGCGACAGGCTCGACGATCTGCGCGAGCAAGTGGTGCGGCGCTGGGGCAAGGCCGGTGTCGTCGCGCTTGCCTTTGCGCCGATGTATGCAAGGAATTTCCCGGTGCTGAAGCGCGCGCTCGGACACGCCAAAACCTGCCAGCGCGTGCGTATCGGCACGGACGACGTTGCGGTGAACCAGATGCTGAAGGCCGCATGACGGACGGCAGGCTCACGGACTTCGAAGAGCAGCGCACGCATCTGCTCGGCATCGCCTATCGCATGCTGGGCGAGATGAGCGCGGCGGAAGATATCGTGCAGGAAGCCTGGCTGCGCTGGAACCGCGCCGCCGATGAGGACATTCGCGATCCGCATGCCTGGTTGTCGGCGGTGACGGTTCGTCTGTCGCTCGATGCGCTGCGCAAGGCAAGGCGGCGGCGCGAAAGCTATGTCGGACCGTGGCTGCCGGAACCGCTTCTGCCGGACGACACGCGGGCGCTGGCGGCCGACGCGCCGGCTGCGCGGGCGGAGTTGGCCTCCGATCTATCACTGGCCCTTCTGCATGTCCTCGAACGACTGTCGCCGGAAGAGCGCGCAGCGCTGATCCTACACGATGCTTTCGACTGCGAATATTCCGCGATTGCCGAGATGCTCGAGCGCAACGAAGCGGCTTGCCGCAAACTCGTCAGCCGGGCGCGCGAACGAGTGCGCGAGGCGCGGCCGCGCCATGCCGTGAACGCCGAGGCGCATCGCGCGCTGGTCGCCCAGTTCGTCGCCGCTGCGGCAAGCAACGACACGGCCGCGATCACGCGCCTGCTGGCGAATGACGTCGTGCTCTATTCTGACGGTGGCGGCAAGGCGGCGGCGGCGCTCAATCCGATCTTCGGCGCCGACAAGGTGATGCGCTTCACGCTTGGCGTGATGCGCAAATTCTCGCCCGAAGGCGGGATCGTTCCGGTCGTGACGGAGCTGAACGGCATGCCCGGCGTGCTGTTTCAGACGATCGACGGTTTGCACTCCGCCCTCACCATCGACTTCGACGGTGAGCGGATCACCGTGATCTATCTGGTGCGCAACCCGGACAAACTCCGGCGGATCACTACTTCCCCTTCTCTCGGATCATCGCCATCTGCTTGACGATGACTTCGGCCTGGCGGATCGAGGCGGCGTCGATCAGGACGCCGTTGAGGCTCGCCGCGCCGGAACCCGTGTTGTGCGCGTCCTTCATCGAGTCGAGGATCGCCTGGGCGCGGGCGACTTCCTTTTCGGGCGGGGTGAAGATCTCGTTGCAGAGTTCGACCTGGCTCGGATGGATCGCCCATTTGCCTTCGCAGCCGAGGATCGCGGTGCGGTTGGCCTGGGCGCGGAAGCCGTCCGGGTCCTGATAGTCGCCGAAGGGGCCGTCGATCGCGACGAGGCCATGGGCGCGCGCTGCCTGCACCAGCTTGAACAGCGGATAATGCCAGAGATCGTTCCAGTGACGCTCGCGCCGGTCTGCCTCGTCCTTGTCGGTGAGCATGACGTAGTCGGCATTGCCGCCGCCGATATTGGTCGTGCGCATGCCCTGGCTCGCGGCATAGTCGGCGGCGCCGAAATGCAGCGTCTCCATGCGCTTCGAAGAGGCCGCGATCTCGTCGATGTTCTTCAGGCCGAGGACGCTTTCGATGATGACCTCGATGCCGATCTTCTTCCTGCGGCCGGCGTTCTGCGAGCACTGGGTCATCAGCCAGTCGATGGCGTAGACGTCCTTCGCATTGGCAACCTTCGGGATCATGATGGCGTCGAGCTTCTCGCCGCCCTTCTCGACCAGCGCGATCACGTCCTTGTAGCACCAGGTCGTGTCGAGGCCGTTGATGCGGACGGTGACGATCTTGCCCTTCCAGTCGACATCGTTGAGTGCGGCCACCACATTGTCGCGCGCCTTATCCTTGTCGGCGGGGGCGACGGCGTCTTCGAGGTCGAGGCAAACACAGTCGGCGGGACCGGCAGCGGCTTTCTCGAAGAAGTTGGTCTTGGAGCCCGGCACGAAGAGCTTGGAACGATAGATGCGGACCGGCGCCTGGCGCTCGATGGTGGTGAAGGACACGGGACAATCACTCCGGTAATTTTGATGCGCCGATTGTAGGTCAAACTTTCGGTTTTGTCCGCCGGGAAAGCGGGTGTGCGGCTTCGACGACCTGCGTCAGCCTGTCCTTCGCGACATGCGTATAGATCTGCGTCGTCGCGATATCGGCATGGCCGAGCAATGTCTGGACGCTGCGCAGATCGGCGCCTCCCTCGACCAGATGGGTCGCGAAAGCATGGCGCAGGACATGAGGCGAGAGCTTTGCCGGGTCGATATTCGCCGCCAGCGCCAGTTCCTTCAGCATCTGATGCATGCGCCGCCGGGTGATGTGACCCTCGACGCCGCGCGAGGGGAAAAGATAACGCTCGGCATGGGAGCGGCGCGCGCTCTTCGGCAGGAAGTCGTCGCGGACAGCGAGCCAGTCGGCCATCGCCGCGCGGGCCGATTTGTTGAGCGGCGCAAGGCGCTCCTTGTCGCCCTTGCCGCGCACCAGCAGGAAGCCGTCACGATTGCGCGCGGCGGTGAGCGGCAAGGTGATCAATTCGGAGACACGCAGGCCCGATGCGTAGAGCATCTCGACCATGCAGAGCAGACGGATGCCTTCGGCGGATTTGTCGGCCTGCGCACGCGCGGCGGCGATCAGCGCATCCATGTCGGCGCGCGACAGGACCTTGGGCAGCGGACGCGAGCGGCGCGGCGCGTCGACGGCGTCGGTGGGATCATCCTTACGGATGCCGTCAGAATAAAGAAAGGCGAAGAACTGGCGCAGGGCCGAGAGGCGACGCGCCTGGGTCGAAGGCGCCGTGCTCTTCGACATCTGCGCGAGATAGGCGCGGATGTCTTCGCGCGTCGCCGACTTGATACGCCCGCCCTTTGCGGCGCGATGGCCGGCGAAGTCGCCGAGGTCGCGGCGGTAGGCGTCCAGCGTGTTGGCGGAAGAGCCGCGCTCAGCGCTCATCATGTCGAGGAAGGCTTCAATCAGGTCGGCGTCGCCGCTCATGACGGCCGTGTCATCGCCAAGGCTTCGATGGCGAGCGCACGGGCTTCGGTGGTGAGGCCGATGAGCTGGAGCGTACGGACGCATTCGATGACGACGTCCGGCGGCAGGTCGGCCGGACCGTTGGCGCCGACGATGGCAAGCAAGCGGAGAATGGCTTCGCCCTTGCGGCCGGGCTGACCCGCAGCCGAGACCATCTTGCGCACCTCGCCGGGATCGGGACGGGCGCCGGGCCAGCGATTGGCGCCGAGCGTGCCGGCGAGCGCTGCCGCATCGGCCGGCATCGTTTTTCCGAGGACTTTGGAAAGCCCGAGCGCCAATGCCGCCGAGGCGGATGGGTCCTGCTGCGGTGCGGCTTTCTTGGCGAACCAGGCGAAGGCCGAACTCGCCGCCGCATCGCGCGCCGGTGTCGGCGCGGCGAGGTCGATTAGAACCTGAAAGGTGTGGAGGTCGGCATCGTCGGGTACCGAGGCATACCAGGCCGCGGCGGCATCGGGCTTGCCGCGCAGGATGAGCGCGCGCGAAATCGCGAAACGATAAAGCGCCGTCATCGTGTCCGGCTTTATCGTCGTCGCAATGTCTTCCTGAAGGGCCGCGGTCTGCGGCAGGCGGTCGATATTGCCGTTCGGGATCAGCGCCGAGACGAGGATGTCGGCCTTGACCGGCGGACGGCTCTCCAGACTAGCCGCCCGGCGCAGGAGCGACTGGGCCGGCAGAAAGGTCATCTTGGCGGCGGTCGCCTGCGCGGTCGCGAGCTGCGAAGCCGGGATGGCCTGCGCGTTGATGATGGCGAGAAGCTCCGCATTGCTCAGGGCGCCCGTGCCGGAAATCCGTGCTGCCGCCGAAAGCCGATCCGCGGCGCTGTTGCGAGGATCGCGCGCGGCAAGAAGGTTCGCGGCTGTGCCCATCTTCGCGGCGATCGCGTTGGTGACCGGCAAGCCGGCCATGCGCAACAGGTAGATGTGAAGCGCGGATGGATGATCGATGGCCGGCGGCATGGTCTTCTTGCCGTTCAGCACATCGTCCGCCAGGACGTCGAAGGCCGGGTCCTTGATCCCCTGCACTTCGAAAGCCGCATGCATCAGGTCGGCCGAGGCATCGTCGCCGGCGGCGCGGAAACACCATGTGCGCAGTTCGAGCCAGAACGGATCGGGCGCGCTCAAACGAGTCGCGGTCAATGGCCCGCAGACATCGGCATCGCGCTTGGCATAGAGCAGCGCTTCGGCCTGGACGCGCGCGAAGTCCGGATCGTTGTCGAGGCGGAGCGCGGCGGCCATCGTGCCGGCCTCGTCGATCAGTCCGCCCTGCAACAGGCGCTCGATGCGGATGGTGGCGAGCGCGCGCTTGGCGCCGCCGACGGGCGAATCCGACACCGTGAGGACGACGCGGCGCGCCAGGGCGCGGACGAAAGGATCGCTGCTGACCAGCGGCAGGCGTCCGAGCAGGTCTTCGATCGCGCCGCGGTCGGCGTTGACCCACATCGACTGACCGAGCCCGCCATTGGCATCGGTCAGCGTGCCGACCGGCGGCCCGTCGACGACGCCGAGATCGCCACCCGATGCGACAATGCCGCCGGTGTCGCGGCTATAGGCACCGGGCGTGTATTCGGTGGGCGCCGGCGGAAGCGGCGTGTCCTCCACCGCATCCGGCGCCGGGCCACCGAGGGGCGTCGGCGCGCCGGTCGCGGCGGGCGGATTGTCCGGCTGGGCCGCTGGCTGCGTCGTCTGCGCCGGCGCGGCGCCGGCCAGAACGAGCAGCGCCGCCAGGACCAGGCTAGGCCGGAAGGCGGTCATTCGGCACGATCTGCTCAATAGTCTGCAGTTTCGGCTGCACCCGGCCGCCATAGATGGCGAGGCCGACCGCCAAAACCAGCACCAGAACGCCCGCGCCGATGGCGATGCGCAGACCCCAGCCCGATGACTCGAAATTCCTCGAACGCATGATGAAAACTCCCAGCCGTTTGTGGCGGAATTAGAACCGGCTCCGCAAGACCTGTTGGCAGGAACGGTGTGGGCCGTGTAAGCGAATTCCATGAGATTGGCGCGATCGGTCGCACTGGTGGGAATGATGGGCGCGGGCAAGAGCTCGATCGGCCGGCGCCTGGCCACGCGACTGGGGGTCGGGTTCAAGGATGCCGACAGCGAGATCGAATCCGCCGCCGGCTGCACGATATCGCAGATTTTCGAGCGTTATGGCGAACCGGCGTTCCGCGACGGCGAGCGCAAGGTGATCCTGCGTCTGCTGCAAGAGCCGCCGCGCGTCATCGCGACCGGCGGCGGCGCCTTCATGGATGCGACGACCCGCGCGGCACTCAAGGGGCATGCTGCGACGATCTGGCTTCGTGCGCCCATCGATGTCCTGCTGGCGCGAACCCAGAGGCGCGACTCGCGGCCGCTGCTGCGCAATGGCGATCCGCGCGCGACCCTGGAGCGGCTTCTGGCGGAACGCTCGCCGGTCTATGCCGAGGCCGACCACACGCTGGACAGCGAGAACGGGCCGCATGCGCAGGCCGTGGAGAAGATCGTGGAACTGCTTCAGACCGACGGCGTGCTGACACTATGAGTCGGACCGTCGACGTCGCGCTCGCCGACCGTTCCTATCCGATCCATATCGGGCCGGGCATGCTGGCGCGCGCTGGCGAATTGCTGAAGCCGCTGGCCCGGGGCGCCCTGCCCGTCGTGACCGATGCGCATGTCGCGGAGATCCATCTCGCGGCGCTGCTCGACAGCCTGGGCAAGGCCGGGCTCGATGCGCACCCCATCGTGCTCGCGGCGGGTGAAGGAACGAAGAGCTTTGCCGGCCTCGAACAGATTTCGCGCGAACTCCTGCGCAGCGGTGTCGACCGCAGCGGACTGATCGTTGCCCTGGGCGGCGGCGTGATCGGCGACCTGACGGGATTCGCGGCCGGAATAATGAAACGCGGCATCTCCTTTGCGCAGATCCCGACAACGCTGCTCGCACAAGTCGACTCCTCCGTCGGCGGCAAGACTGCGATCAACACGCCGGAAGGCAAGAACCTCGTCGGACTGTTCCATCAACCACGTATCGTCATCGCAGACACCGATGTGCTGTCGACCCTGCCGAAACGCGAACTGCTCGCCGGCTATGCGGAGGTCGCGAAATACGGCGCGCTGGGCGATGCGAATTTCTTCAACTGGCTCGAAGCGAACGGCGCCAAGGCGATCGACGGCGACAGCGAGGCACGCGTCTATGCCGTGGCGCATTCCTGCCGGATGAAAGCCGACATCGTCGCGCGTGACGAACGCGAGACCGGCGACCGGGCGCTGCTCAATCTCGGCCACACCTTCGGGCATGCGCTCGAGGCGGCGACGGGTTTCAGCGACCGGCTGCTGCATGGCGAGGGTGTCGCCATCGGGATGGTGATGGCGTTCCGGCTCTCGGTGCAGCTTGGACTGTGCGACGGGCAGGATGCCGAGCGTTTTGCAAGGCATCTGCAGGCCTGCGGCCTGCCCTCGTCCATTGGCGACATTCCCGGTGTGCGGCCGTCGGCAGACGAGCTTGTCGGGCACATGGCGCACGACAAGAAAGTGAAGGACGGAAAGCTGACCTTCATCCTGCTGCGCGGAATCGGACAGGCCTTCGTGACAAACGATGTGCCGCTGGATGCCGTGAAGGCCGTGCTCTCGGCATGATCTGTCGCCTCAGGTAAATCGCTGCGCTGGCCCCCAGGGCCCGCGGATGACATTCTGTTCATCCGAACCTGCGAGATTCTCATGGATACCGTGCTGCTGCTCTCTTTCGTGCCAATCGGCCTTCTTCTGGTCGTGGGTGCGTTCTTCGCCGGATCAGAAACCGCGCTGACCGGCGTCTCGCGCGGCCGGATGCACCAGCTCGAAAAGGACGGCTCCGTCGCCGCGCGCGATGTGAACCGGCTCATGGGCGATCGCGAACGGATGGTCGGCGCGCTGCTGCTGGGCAATACGATCGTCAATATCCTGGCGACATCGCTGGCGACCTCGATCCTGGAAACGCGTTTCGGACCGCAGACCGTGCTTGTCGCCACGGCCTTGATGACGGTGCTGATCCTGTTCTTCGTCGAGGTGCTGCCGAAAACTCTCGCAATCGCGCGAACCGATCGCTTTGCGCTCGCCGTGGCCACGCCGGTGCGGCTGGTCGTTCTGGTGCTCGCGCCGATCGTCAACTCGGTGCAATTCATGGTCTGGCGCGTACTCGCCCTGTTCGGCGTGCGCGAGCAGGACGAGGAAGCCGTCGAAGCGCATGAAGAAATTCGCGGCACCGTCAATCTTCATCACAAGGAAGGGGCGGTGGAGCGCGAGCATCGCGACATGATCGCCGGCGTGCTCGATCTGCACGAGTTGACGGTCGGCGACGTGATGGTTCACCGCAAGAGCATGGTCTCGGTCGATGCCGGGCTGCCGGCGGCGGAAATATTGAAAGAGGTGCTGGACGCCAATCACACCCGCGTTCCGTTGTGGCGCGAACAGCCGGAAAACATCATCGGCATCGTTCATACCAAGGATATCGTCCGCGCGATCATCGAGCATGGCCGGGCCGGCGTCGATGTCGGTACCCTGGCGACGGCGCCCTGGTTCGTTCCGGAGACCACCGGTGTCGCCGAATTGCTGACGAGCTTCCGGGACCGCCGCAGTCATTTCGCCCTCGTGGTCGACGAATACGGCGCGCTGCAGGGTCTGATCACGCTGGAAGACATCCTGGACGAGATCTTCGGTCAGATTCCGGACGAGCATGAGGAACGGGGCCGGCCCGATGTGCGGCGCAGGCCCGACGGCTCATTCCTCGTCGACGGCTCGGTGCCGATCCGCGACCTCAACCGCGAACTCGAATGGAACCTTCCCGATGAAGAAGCCACGACCATTGCCGGGCTGGTGATCCACGAGGCGCGCACGATCCCCGAACCCGGCCAACGCTTCAAATTCTTCGGCTTCGAGTTCGAGATCCTGCGGCGGCAGCGCAACCAGATCACCGCGCTGCGCATCGTTCCGCCGGTGCCGGCCGTGGAAATCGGCGCAGGCGAGACCGGCTAGCGCCTCAGTGTTCCTGCCAGACTTCGGCGGGCGTGAGGGTGGTCAGGGCAAGGGCGTGAATGCCGTTGGGCTTCATCAACTCCGCCAGGGCGGCATAGACGCGGCGCTGGCGCTCGACACGGCCTAGGCCGGCGAAGCCT
This sequence comes from Pseudomonadota bacterium, assembly GCA_018241025.1. Classification (GTDB taxonomy): domain Bacteria; phylum Pseudomonadota; class Alphaproteobacteria; order Micropepsales; family Micropepsaceae; genus Rhizomicrobium. Next base: position 246,592 of record JAFEEQ010000015.1, on the reverse strand, counting down.
TCGGAGACGATGCGCACGCTGAAATGGGTCTCGCCACCGGGACGCGCGCCGGAATGGCCCGCATGCTTGTGGCTTTCGTCTTCGACCGTGAGTTCCGAGGGCGCGAAGGCCGCCGCGAGCTTGGCGTGGATCGTGTCGGCAACCGTCATGAATCCAGCGTTTCATCCCAACGGCGGCGTAAGTCAAGCGAGAGGTTTTCTTGTTTTTTCACCCGTCGCCACCATAATTCGTCCATGCCGCAGGCAAAGCCCCGCTTCAAGCGCGATATCCGCATCAAGCCCGATGCGCCGAAGGTCGATCCTTCGACGCGGCTGCGGCCGTGCGACCACCCGGGATGCGAGGGCGAAGGTGCCTTCAAGGTCACACGTTCGCGTGACCGGCTCGGCGAATACATCTGGCTCTGTCTCGACCATGCGCGCGCGCACAACGAGTCGTGGGATTTCTTCGCCGGCATGGACGAAAACGCCATCGAAGCCTTCCGTAACGACGCGCTGACGGGACACCGCCCGACCTGGCCGCTCGGCAAACGCGCGGCACGTATGCAAAACCCGTTTGGCGGCGGCTTCAGCGTCGACGACGGCCACGGGCACTTCGAAAACGACGCGGAAACGGCACCTCAACCGCGCCGCCCCGAGCGCACATTGACGCGGCTGCAGATGCAGGCGCTGGACCAGCTTCAGCTGGCGCACACCGCCACCTTGCTAGAGATCAAGGCGCGGTATAAGGAACTTGTGAAGCGGTTTCATCCCGACGCGAACGGCGGCGATCGGGGCGCCGAGGAGCGTCTGAAGCAGGTTATCAAGGCCTATGGCGTGCTGCGCGCCACCAGGCTGACCTCATGAGGGGCTCCTGACGCCTCTCCCTCCTCATCCGGCGGTCAATCCGCACACTGACAATTGAGCCGGATATCCCAACATGACTGAGATGCAAGCGACCCTCGATCCCGCGATGATGCCTGATACGACCGTCAGCGCCGCTGAGGTCTTCGGGATCGAGACCAAGCTCAAGGTTCCGGCCTTCACCCGCCGCACCGAATACGTTCCCGACAACGACCCGGCCTATCGCTTCGACCGCGACACCACGCTCGCGATCCTCGCCGGCTTCGCGCATAACCGCCGCGTGATGGTCCAGGGCTATCACGGCACCGGCAAGTCGACCCACATCGAACAGATCGCCTCACGCCTCAACTGGCCGTGCATCCGCATCAACCTCGACAGCCACATCAGCCGCATCGACCTGATCGGCAAGGATGCGATCGTCCTCAAGGACGGCAAGCAGGTGACCGAATTCCGTGAAGGCCTGCTGCCCTGGTGCCTGCAGCACCCGGTGGCACTGACCTTCGACGAATACGATGCCGGCCGTCCGGACGTGATGTTCGTGATCCAGCGCGTGCTCGAGGTCCAGGGCAAGCTGACCCTGCTCGACCAGAACAAGGTGATCCGCCCGCATCCGGCCTTCCGCCTGTTCTCGACCACGAATACGATCGGCCTCGGCGACACCACGGGCCTCTATCACGGCACGCAGCAGATCAACCAGGGCCAGATGGACCGCTGGAGTATCGTCACGACGCTCAACTATCTGCACCATGACGCCGAGGTGAACATCGTCGTCGCCAAGGTGCCGGCCTACAACACGCCGGAGAAGAAGAAGCAGATCGCGGCCATGGTCCGCGTCGCCGACATGACGCGCAATGCCTTCATCAACGGCGACCTCTCGACCGTGATGAGCCCGCGTACCGTGATCACCTGGGCCGAGAACGCCGAGATCTTCCAGGACGTCGGCTTCGCATTCCGCCTTTCCTTCCTGAACAAGTGCGACGAGCTCGAACGTGCCAGCGTGGCGGAGTTCTATCAGCGCTGCTTCGGCGAGGATTTGCCGGAGAGTGCGGCGAAGGTTCTGGTGACGTGATGAGCCCTGCGCGCCGCAGGTATGAGCGTGCCCTTGGCGGCGCACTTGTTCTCTTCGGCGCGCTTGCGCTTGTACCGGTCATCGTATTCTGGGTTTGGGTGCGCCAAACATACGTGGTGGGCCTGAGCGTCGATACAAAAGGTCTGTTGATCGGCTGGACGATCATCGCGGTTGCCGCTTTGCCAATGATACTTGGCGGCTTCGCGCTCATGAGGCGGATGTGAGCAAGCCCGAAAATCCCTCCGAACCCTTCAAGCGCGCCGTCACCGCCTCGGTGCGCGCGCTGTCGGGCGAGCCGGAGATGGAAGTCTCGTTCTCGGCAGAGCCGCCGGCGCTGCGCGGGCTGAAGGCGCGTCTGCCCCTGCCCTCGCGCAACCTGCCGCCGCATGAGGTCGCGATCGTACGCGGCGCGGGCGACGCCTATGCGCTGCGCAAGGCGCATCACGAAGACCGCGTCCACGACCAGTTCCGCCCGCAATCTGCCGATGCCGCCGCGGTGTTCGAAGCCGCAGAGCAGGCCCGCGTCGAAGCCATCGGTTCGCTCGCGATGAAGGGCGTGGCGGGCAATCTGGCCGCCAGCCTGGAACAGCGCCTGGTGCAGCGCGGGCTCGCCAAGGCCCGGGTCAAGGCCGACGCGCCGATCGCCGACGTGCTCGGCTTGATGGTGCGCGAGAAGCTGACCGGCGAAGCGCCGCCGGAGGCGCTGAAATACGCCGTCGATCTGTGGCGTCCGTTCATCGAAGAGAATGCCGGCAAGGATCTCGAGAAGCTCACTACGTCGATCCGCGACCAGGCGGCGTTCGCCAAGCTGACCCGTACCATCCTCAAGGACCTCAAGCTCGGCGACGAGATGACCGAGGAAGGCTCGGACGACACCGGCGAAGGCGAGGATTCGGAGAATTCCGAGCAGCAAGGCGAAGAGCAGGACAGCGAGAGCGAGTCCCAGAGCGCCGAAGCCGACATGCAGGAGGCCGAGGGCGAGGAAGGCGAAGACAGCGAGACTGAGATGCGGTCCGAGCAGACCGACGAGCTGTCGGATGCCGAGGAACCGCAGGACGGCGCCAAGCCTCAACGCCCCGAGCAGCCGTTCAGTCATGCCGACGACTGGGGCTACAAGGTCCATACGCTGCAATTCGACGAGGAAATCCACGCCGACGAGCTCTGCGACGCCGAGGAGCTGAGCCGCCTGCGCACCTTCCTCGACCAGCAGCTCTCGGCGATGTCGAGCGTGGTCTCGCGCCTCGCCAACAAGCTGCAGCGCCTCCTGATGGCGCAGCAGAACCGGACCTGGGAGTTCGATATCGAAGAAGGCATGCTCGACGCCTCGCGCCTGCCCCGCATCATCATCGATCCGATGTATCCACTCTCCTACAAACGCGAGAAGGACATGACCTTCCGCGATACGGTGGTGACGCTGCTGCTCGACAATTCGGGCTCGATGCGCGGGCGGCCGATCATGGTGGCGGCGATGTGCGCCGACATCCTGGCGCGCACGCTGGAACGCTGCGCGGTCAAGACCGAGATTCTCGGATTTACGACGCGGGCGTGGAAAGGCGGGCAGTCGCGCGAGCACTGGATCGCGGCCGGCAAGCCGCCCCATCCGGGGCGCCTGAACGATCTGCGCCACATCGTCTACAAGGCCGCCGACGAGCCCTGGCGCCGCGCGCGCAAGAATCTCGGCCTGATGATGCGCGAGGGGCTTCTCAAGGAGAATATCGACGGCGAGGCCCTGATGTGGGCGCATAACCGCATCGTCCATCGCCCCGAGCAGCGCAAGATCCTGATGGTGATCTCGGACGGCGCGCCGGTCGACGATTCAACCCTGTCGGTGAATGCCGGAAACTATCTGGAGCGCCATCTGCGCAGGGTGATCGAGGAGATCGAGGAAAAATCCTCGGTCGAGCTCACTGCCATCGGTATCGGTCACGACGTGACGCGCTACTACCGCAAGGCCGTGACGATCGTCGACGCCGAACAGCTCGGCGGCGCGATGACCGAGCAGCTCATCGGCCTGTTCCACGAAGAGAAAGGCCATGAAGGCCATACCCGTGGGCCGAAGCGAATGGCCGGCGCGAAGCACGCACCACGGCACGCGGCGCGATAGGCTCGCTTCAGGCCCTCGACAGGCATATGCTGGTACGATGACGCGGTTGCCGGCCCCGTTTTTCGCGACATCAGCATCGCTCGCAGTTTGCGGGCTGATTGCGCACTTATTTTTCGTGCGCGCGCCCTACACACCCCTGTATGACGCCTATCAACTCGCCTATGTCGAACCGCATTGTCCGCTGGATGTCGTAATGATCCCGGGTGCCGCCTCGCGGTTGCACTGCATCACCTTCATACCGATAAACATCAGGCAGCCGCTTCCGGTGATCGATAGAACGACTCAGTAGCCGCCGAAGCCTGAGAGCGGCGTCACGATGCGGCGCAGGAACCAGAATGGCAGCAGGCTGAGGATTGCGCCGGCGATCAGCAGGCCGGCATGGATGCCCATATGGGCGAACCACGGAGCAGGTGTCCCGACATAGGCCGAGATGTAGAAGATCGGCGCGAAGACGAGCCCGGCGACGACCGATCCGGTCAGCGGTGCCGTCCACCAGCGCGGGCCGCGGGCGCCGTCGAAGGCGATGATGCCGACGAAGCCGGCGACGAAGAAGGCACCGCCGAAGGACAGCACGTCACGAGCGCTGGGCAGAACCGTCTCGGGAAGGAACATCTGGATCACGTCCCTGCCGAAGATCATCCCGGCGGCAATCGCCGCGAAGGAGAGTACGATCTGGGCAAAGGCATAGGCGGGGCCATAGCGGCGATTGGTGAGATGGATCACCAGGAAGGCCGCTGGCAAGAGCAGATGGCTCACCGTGAGCCAGGCCTTGCCCGAATCGGCGAACAGCGGAACGTCGGTATCCATGTAGAGGTACATCGCGGCGAAGGCGGCGCAGAGGCCGATCACCGGGAGAATCATCCGGGCGACGGCGCGTACCGCCTCACCCAGCTTGCGCAAGAAACCGACAGGCTGACCGTAGCCCTGGGAGGTCGACCAGGTGGCATCCGTCGCCTCGCGCAGCCGGTAAGGACCGTCGTTGATCCCGACAGCCATCCGGATTTGTGGCGTATTACGCTCCGAAAGCGCCCCAGACTCGTATGCTCGCACAACACCCCGCCCGCGCCGGCTCTGTCTCGAGGCCTGGCACATTTTGATACACTAGGCCAAAGGATGTGCAGGGGCCATGCCTGAGTCGGGGCGAAACAGGGTAAATTTTATAAATACTTAGGCTGCGCGGCTCAGAGAGCGCTTCAGGCGGCCTTCTGGGCCGCCTTCTTGGCGATGGCGCGCTTCAGGCGCAGTGCCTTGGTGGACAGCACGGTGTCCTTGGCCTTGAGCAGGAACGGGTCGAGGCCGCCCGACTTGTCGACCGAACGCAGGGCGTTCATCGAGATCTTCAGGACATAGGAGTTGCCGAGCAGATCGCTCGCCAGCGAAACCTGCTGCAGGTTCGGGCGGTAGATGCGCTTGGTCTTGTTGTTGGCGTGGCTGACATTGTGGCCAACCATCGGGCCTTTTCCGGTCAGTTCGCAGCGGCGGGACATGGCGTTCTCGGGGTTTTTGCAAAAGAGGCGCCCTCATAAGGAAAGCCGCCCGGCGGGTCAAGGCGCAGTAGCCCCGCAGCGGCACAAAATATCACAGTCCCTCTCTTGTGAAATGGGGCGACTGCCACGGGCTACGACCGGAACGAGCGGATCAGGTCGCGAGCGGCGGAATAAGGCAGGGTTTCCCCGCCGGCCACGCGGCGCTCAAGGGTCGTCGCGGTGCGGGCCAGTGCGGCGTCCGACAGGATGGTCTCGCTCAGGATGGTCTGGACCTCGCTCCAGAACCAGCGACGTGCCTGTTCGGCCCGCAGACCGTCCAAGCGGCCATCGCCTGTCAGCGTGCCGTGGAAGCGCGCCATCGCGTCCCAGGCCTCGCCGATGCCCCTGCCCTCCACCGACGAGACCTTGAGGACCTGGGGCGGCAGTCCTTCATGCTTGGGACGCATGAGATGAAGGGCCGCGTGATAGTCCGATGCTGCGCGGCCGGCCGCGGCGGCGAGGTCACCATCGGACTTCGTGACGATGACGAGATCGGCCAGCTCCATCACGCCGCGCTTGATGCCCTGCAGATCGTCGCCACCGCCCGGCGAAGCGAGCAGCACGAAGAGGTCGGTCATGTCTGCGACGGCGGTTTCGGACTGGCCGACGCCGACGGTCTCGACAATCACGACGTCGAAACCCGCGGCTTCGGCAAGCAGCATGGATTCGCGCGTGCGGCGCGCGACACCGCCAAGCGTGGTGCCGGCGGGCGACGGACGGATATAGGCATCCGGATCGCGGCTGAGCTGTTCCATGCGTGTCTTGTCGCCGAGGATGGAACCGCCGGAACGGCGCGAGGACGGGTCGATCGCGAACACCGCAACGCGCTTGCCGATGCCCGTGAGGAACTTGCCGAAGGATTCGATGAAGGTCGATTTGCCGACGCCGGGCGCGCCGGAAATCCCGATGCGCATTGCCCTGCCCGTGTCCGGCAGAAGCGTGGTGAGCAGCGCCTCGGCCGCGGCCTGATCGGCCGGACGCGTCGACTCCACCAGCGTGATCGCGCGCGCCAGGGCACGGCGGTCGCCGGCAAGGATGCGGGCCGCGTCGTTAACCGGAACCGCGTGTGAATCGAGAGGCTTGGTCATATTTGGACCATAGTGGTTTTGGAGCTTGCCCGCCGCTATTTTGCGCGACCACCCAAGAGAGACGACGATGAAATTTCGCCACGCCCTGATGGTGTTGTTCCTGTCCGGCCCGCTGACCGGCGCGGCGTTGGCCGCCGGCGGTGCGGGCGGTGAAGCGACCAGCGTGCCCGGCTCGACGCTCCAGATGGCGATGACGCTTTATGCCGGTGGCGTGACGCTCGGAAAGGTCGATCTCAACACCACGATCCGCGGCGACCAGTATCATTCGGTCTCGAACCTTTCGACCAGCGGCATCGTGAACGCGTTCTGGCAGTCGGAGATTCAGGCGACCTCGAACGGAACGGTGGCGCCGAAGAACTTCCATCCCGGCCTCTATGACTCGTTCTACACCGGAAAATCGGACAAGAAGCAGGAAGTCTCGCTGACCTATGATGCGAGCGGTCCGGCGCGACTCTATGCCGACCCGCCCTACTCCACGACGGGCTACGAAGTGCCGCCGGCGCAGCAGAAAGGGACCTTCGATCCGCTGAGCGCGATCACCTTCTTCGTGTCCGGTGTCGGTGCGGAAGCGGGCAACCCGTGCAGCGTGCTGCTGCCGGTCTTCGACGGCCGCCGCCGCTACGACGTGGAATTCGTGAAGGTGAAGGACACCACCGTGTCGCTCGACAACGGGCTCTACAAGGGACCGGCGGTGCTCTGCCAGATGAAATACAAGCAGATATCGGGCTACAAGCCGCGCGTTCTGAAGGACGCTTCGAAGTTTCCGCTGATCAATGCCTGGATCACGACGATGCCGAGCGCCGTGACTGGGCGCGACTATGTCGTGCCGCTGCGCGTGTGGTCGAATACCGAATACGGGGTGATCGCCGCGGTGGCCACGACACTGAAGATCGATGGCGTGACGCCGAAGCGGTAGGGGCTACTCAGGGCTCACGGCTTTCAGCATCGGGATGATCACGTCGCTGATCGGCGTGGCGATGCCATGTTTGCGGCCGAGACGCTGGATCACAGCGTTGCGGGCGTCCCATTCGAGCGGCTTGCCGTCGCGTCGATCATAGAACATCGAGTTGCCGCGGCGGATACGATGGCCGGATTGCATGGCAACCAGGCGCTCGACGAAGCCCTCCTCGAATTTTGCGCCTTCGGCCCGGCCGACCGCCATGGTCTCCTCGATGATACGGACGCCGAGCGCAGTCATTTCCGGCGAGGATGCGAGCGCGTCCGGGCGCAGCGTGAGCGCGGACAGCGCGCCGCCGGCGCTGTTGAGGCAGAGTTTCTCCCACACCCTTGTCTTGAAGTCGCGGTCGGAAACGGCCTGCACAAAGGTACCGGCGAAGAGTTCGACGAAGGCGTGGCCTGCGTCGTCATCTGCAACGGTCAGGTGGGCGCCACCATGCATCTCGATCACGCCCGGCGCGACGCGCTCGGCCGGCAGCGCCACGACGACTGGCACGATAGCGGTATCGAGCGGAAGAAGATGGGCCACGCGCTCGCGGTGCTCGACGCCGTTCTGAAGCACCGCAACGCGGGTATGCGGGCCGGCGAGGGCACGCAGCCAAGGCGCCGCGCCGGCCGTCTGGTGCGACTTCACGCAGAGCAGGACCCAATCGACAGGTTTGAGACGCGCCGGATCGGTGACGACCTTGACCGCAATGGATTCGCGTTCACCGGTCTGCATGCGCGTCATCGACAGCGTCTCGAACGCCTGGTTGGCGCAGATGAGCACATCGTGTTTCGGGGCCAGCGCGAACGCGACTGTCCCGCCGATAGCGCCGGGGCCGATGATTGCGATCTTGGTCATGGCACGCTAATCCCGTGTCTGGCCGCAAATGCACGATAACACAATCGCAAGCAGATAACCCGCAGAACATCGGTGTTCTGCACGATGACTGCGCGCGCGATTCTACTCTGCCGCGTGCGAAAGTTTGCGGCTGCGGATAAGGTCGAGGACGTTTCGCGCTGCGTCCGGGATATTCGTTCCCGGTCCGAAGATCGCGGAAACGCCCGCCTTCTTCAGCGCGTCGTAATCCTGTGCCGGGATCACGCCGCCGACGACGACGAGGATGTCGTCCGCCTTCTGCTTCTTCAACGCATCGATCAGCATGGGCACCAGCGTGAGATGGCCGGCGGCCTGGCTCGATACGCCGATGACGTGCACGTCGGCATCGACCGCATCCTTGGCGACTTCTTCGGGTGTCTGGAACAGCGGCCCGATATCGACATCGAAGCCGAGATCGGCGAAGGCGGTGGCGATGACCTTGGCGCCGCGGTCGTGGCCGTCCTGGCCCATCTTGGCGACCAGCATGCGCGGGCGGCGGCCTTCTTCCCTGGCAAAGGCTTCGACTTCGCCACGGATCGCGCCGAACTCGTTGTCGCCCTCATAGGCGGCGCCATAGACGCCGGCAATGGAGCGGATTTCGGCGCGGTGACGGCCGAAGACGCTTTCCATGGCGTCGGAGATCTCGCCGACGGTGGCGCGGGCGCGTGCCGCTTCGACGGCGAGCGCGAGAAGGTTGCCGTTGCCCTTGGCGCCCTCGACCAATGCCTCGAGAGCGGCCTTGAGCTTGGCCGGATCGCGCGTCGCCTTGATCTGTTTCAGGCGGGCGATCTGGGCCTCGCGAACCTGCGCGTTGTCGATGGCGCGGACTTCGATCTCGTCTTCCTGCTTCAGCTGGAACTTGTTGACGCCGACGATCACGTCCTCGGCGCGATCGACGCGGGCCTGGCGGCGGGCGGCGGCTTCTTCGATGCGCAGCTTCGGGATGCCGGCTTCGACCGCCTTGGTCATGCCGCCCATCGCCTCGACATCGTCGATGATCGCCTTCGCGGCGGTTGCCAGCGAATGGGTCAGCGCCTCGACGTAGTAGGACCCGCCGAGCGGATCGACAACCTTCGTCACATGGCTCTCGTTCTGGAGGATGAGCTGGGTGTTGCGGGCGATGCGGGCGGAGAACTCCGTCGGCAGCGCGATGGCTTCGTCGAAGGAGTTGGTGTGCAGCGACTGGGTGCCACCAAGCACCGCGGCCAGCGCCTCGATCGTCGTGCGCACGACATTGTTGTAGGGGTCTTGCTCGGTCAGCGAGACGCCCGAGGTCTGGCAGTGGGTGCGCAGCATCAGGCTCTCGGCGTTCTTCGCGCCGAACCCGGCCATGATCTGCGACCACAGAAGACGCGCGGCGCGCAGCTTGGCGACTTCCATGAAGAAGTTCATGCCGATGCCGAAGAAGAAGCTGAGGCGCGGCGCGAAGGCGTCGACTTCGAGACCCTTTGCCAGCGCGGCGCGGACATATTCGATGCCGTCGGCCAGCGTGTAGGCGAGCTCCTGCACCGCCGTCGCACCGGCTTCGTGCATGTGATAGCCGCTGATCGAGATCGAATTGAACTTCGGCATCTTCTTCGCCGTGTATTCGATGATGTCGGCGACGATGCGCATCGAAGGGCTGGGCGGATAGATGTAGGTGTTCCGCACCATGAATTCCTTGAGGATGTCGTTCTGGATCGTGCCGGAGAGCTTCTCGGTCGGGGTCCCCTGCTCTTCGCCGGCGACGATGAAGTTCGCCATGATCGGGATCACGGCGCCGTTCATGGTCATGGAGACCGACATCTTGTCGAGCGGAATGCCGCCGAACAGGATCTTCATATCCTCGACGGAGTCGATTGCCACGCCGGCCTTGCCGACATCGCCGGCGACGCGCGGGTGATCGCTGTCGTAGCCGCGATGGGTGGCGAGATCGAAGGCGACCGAGAGGCCCATCTGACCGGCGGCGAGATTCTTGCGGTAGAAGGCGTTGGACTCTTCGGCGGTCGAAAAGCCCGCATACTGACGAATGGTCCACGGGCGGCCGGCATACATGGTGGAGCGGACGCCGCGCATATAGGGCATCTGGCCCGGCAACGAATTGGTCGCCTCGAAGCCTTCGAGATCGGCAGGCGTGTAGAGCGGCTTGACGTCGAAACCTTCCGGCGTGTGCCAGGTAAGGCCGGACAGCGGCTTGTCCTTCAGTTCCTTCTGCGCGGCCTTGGCCCAGCTTTCCGGTGTCTTGTCGTTGGTGGTCATGCGTTCCGCCCGAATTTCTTTGACCGGGAGTATCGCAGGTGCGAAATGCCCGTCAAACGCGGCTATGTGACAGTCATCAAACCGTTAATTTGTTCCGGGTACGGATGGTTCGGTGGATAAGACGCGCAGACTCTATGGGTCCGTTCCGGCACTAGATGTAGTGGTCGACGCCCTAGGAACTCATACTAAACGTATGAGAACAAAGGATGATTTTCATCGAGTTAGTGATTCGGACAGTGTTCGTTCCTGTATCGTACCGTCCGTAAACGGACGGTCCACAGATTAACGAAATTTACAGTGCCAGTTCCCATGGCGCAGCTAGCCTTTGGTAACCCGCAGGCAATCAGGCCTTTCGGGATTGAGGGATAGACCATGCGATTTCAGAAGCTCCTGGTCGGCAGCGGACTTGCGGTCGCCATGATGGGGGGAATTTTCATCGGCGAAGCTTTTGCTGCCCAGCCGCATATGCGGGCGGCGCTCGACGCGCTCGAGACCGCGCGCAACCAGCTCGAGATGTCCACGCCCAACAAGGGTGGGCATCGCGAGCGGGCGATCGAACTGGTCCGCCAGGCGATCGAGGAAGTCCGTTCGGGAATGGACTACGCACACTAAATTGTTGGGTGGGGTTCCGCAGCTGGGCGGGCCCCGCCCCATCCCAACTCATGCCATACGGGCCTTGCATCGGCAGGCCCGAAACCCGATGTTCGGGTCATGCTCAAATCGAACGTTCAGCGGGACGCCGTGGCGCGCGTAACGGCGGTGCTCGGTCCCACCAATACCGGCAAGACCCATTTCGCCATCGAGCGGATGCTCGCCCACAAGTCGGGGATGATCGGCCTGCCGCTGCGCCTTCTCGCGCGCGAGGTCTATGACCGGATCGTGCGTCTGAAAGGCGAAAACGTCACTGCGCTGATCACCGGCGAAGAGAAGATCGTTCCCAGGGACGCGCGCTACTACGTCTGCACCGTGGAGGCGATGCCGCTCGACATTCCGGTGGCGTGCCTTGTCATCGACGAGATCCAGCTCTGCGCCGATCCGGAACGCGGGCATGTCTTCACCGATCGCCTGCTGCATGCGCGCGGCGAGGAGGAAACGATCTTCCTCGGTGCCGACACGATGCGCGGGCCGATCCAGCGCTTCATTCCGCGCGCCTATTTCATCGGCCGGGCGCGGTTCTCCGATCTGGCCTATACCGGGCACAAGAAGCTTACCCGCCTGCCCCGCCGCGCGGCGGTGGTCGGGTTTTCGGCGGAAGACGTCTACGGCATCGCCGAGCTGATCCGGCGCCAGCGCGGCGGCGCGGCGGTGGTGCTGGGCGCGCTCAGCCCGCGCACGCGGAATGCCCAGGTCGAACTCTACCAGAGCGGTGACGTCGATTTCCTGGTTGCGACCGATGCCATCGGCATGGGGCTCAACATGGATGTCGATCACGTCGCCTTCGCGGCGCTTGAAAAGTTCGACGGCGTCGGCACGCGGCCGCTGCGCCCAGACGAGGTCGGTCAGATCGCCGGCCGCGCGGGCCGCCATATGAACGACGGCACCTTCGGCACTACTGGCGAAGCTGAACCGCTGGATGAGGAACTCGTCGCGCGCGTCGAAGGCCATCGTTACGATCCGGTGCGCGTGCTGCAATGGCGCAATTCCGATCTCGATTTCACCTCTCTCGACAACCTTATCGCGAGCCTCGACGCCCCACCGCCGACGCGCGGCCTTGGCAAGGCGCGGCCGGCGAGCGACTTCACGGCGCTGCGCCTGATCGCTGCGAATGACGAGGTGCTGCCGTTCACGGCGACGCGCACCGGGCTTCACCGCTTGTGGGATGCCTGCCAGTTGCCCGACTTCCGCAAGCTGTCGGTCGACGAGCATGTCCGGCTGGTCCAGACGATTTTCCTCTATCTGATGAGCGATGACGGCGTGCTGCCGGAAGACTGGCTGGCGCGGCAGATCGAACGGCTGAATGTGACCGAAGGCGATGTCGCGACGCTTTCCGGACGCCTTACGCAGATCCGCACCTGGACCTATGCCAGCCACCGCGCGAACTGGACGAAAGACAGCGTGCACTGGCAAGGCGTGACGCGCGCGGTCGAGGACCGGCTGTCGGATGCGCTGCACGAACAGCTCACGCAGCGTTTCATCGATCGGCGGACATCGGTGCTGATGAAACGGCTGCGCGAGGACGAGGTGATCAGCCTCACGCTCGACGATTCCGGCGGCGTCGCCATCGGCGGCGAGATCGTCGGCAAGCTCGAAGGGTTCCGGTTCGAAGCCGATGCTCGCGCCGAGGGCATCCATGGCAAGACACTGCGCGCCGCGGCGATGCGCGGTCTCGAGGGCGAGTTCGTCGCGCGCGCGCGACGCCTGACCGCAGCCGACGACAAGGACATCGTTCTTAGCGAGCACGGCAAGCTGTGGTGGGACGGTGCCGTGATCGCGCATCTGCGCAAGGGACCTTCGCCGCTCAATCCGACGATCGAAATACTGGCCGACGAGCGGCTGAAGGGCGAGCTTAGGGCCGACGTGCAAACCCGGCTCGAAGCTTTTGTGCAAGCGCGCATCGCGCACCGGCTTCAGCCGCTGCTGGCGCTGGGTGCGGCGATCGAGGCCAAGCCTGGCACGCCGGAGGCCCTGCCCGGCCCGGCACGCGGCGTGGCGCATCAGTTGCTGGAGAATTTCGGATCATTAGAGCGGGCGAAGGTGGCGCTGCCGGACAATATCGGCCAGCTCGTCCGTGCGTTGAAGAATTTCGGCATCTGGTTCGGCCGGCGTTCGGTCTATCTGCCCAAACTGCTGCGGCCCGATGCGGCTTCGCTGCTCGGGTTGCTCTGGGGCGTGTGGCATCAGAAGGACAAACTGCCGGCACCGCCGCTGGCGGGGCTCACCTCCTTCGCCAATGACGGCAACATGCCGGCCGGTTTCCTCGCCGCATCCGGTTTCCGCGACATCGCGCGACGCGCGATCCGGCTCGACATGCTCGAACGGCTCGAAGAAGAACTCGAGAAAGGCGCCGCGGCCGGCGCGAATGCCGGAGGCCTGATGCCGAAGCTCGTCTCGCTCATAGGCTCCGGCAATGATGACCTGAAAGAAGTTCTCGCAGCGATGGGCTGGGAGATCGTCGAGGTTGCCGATACCGGCAATGGCGTGGCCCATGTCTGGCGTAAGCAATTGCCGAAGCCGCCACAGGGCAAACGGCGCCATCACCGCCCGCCGCAGAAGCCGAAAGAATTCAAGGTCGAGATACGTCCGGATTCTCCCTTCGCCTCGCTGGCCGCGCTGGTTCGCAAATGAGTGAAGCCCGCATCCGTATCGACAGGTGGTTGTGGCATGCGCGGTTCTACAAGACGCGGCCGCTGGCACAGGCGGCGGCGGAGGCCGGACGCGTCCGGTTGAACGGTGCGCGGGTTGTGAAATCGGGGCACGGCATCAAGCTCGGAGACGTCCTCACCGTGCCGACCGGGCGCGAAGCCCTTGTCGTTCGTGTGGTCGCTTTCGGCGAGCGGCGAGGCCCTGCACCCGAGGCGCGGCTGCTGTACGAAATCGTCGCGGGCGCCGGACTTGATCCCGAGGCCAGCCCTCCCGTATGACGCTTGGCCGACCAATCTGTCGCCTACATCATTCCGGGGCCGTTCCGCCATGACCTATGTCGTCACCGAAGCCTGCATCAAGTGCAAGTTCATGGACTGCGTCGAGGTCTGCCCGGTCGACTGCTTCTATGAAGGCGAGAACATGCTCGTCATCCACCCGGATGAGTGCATCGACTGTGGCGTCTGCGAGCCCGAATGCCCGCCGGAGGCCATCAAGGCCGACACCGAGAGCGGCCTCGAGAAGTGGCTGACCCTGAATGCCGAGTTCGCCAAAAAGTGGCCGAACATCACCCAGCATGGAACCGCGCCCGCGGATGCCAAGGATTGGGAAGGCGTTCCTGACAAGTTCGAGAAATACTTCTCCGACAAGCCCGGCGACGGTTCGTAGAATTTACCATGGCGGTCGGATTTCACCGCCGTTAACCCGGATTTATCTTCAATTTAACCAATTGAATTCGTGACCGGATTCGGCACGAATCGAAATAAATCCCAACAATTCAATACCTTGTCAAATTGTCCTTCCGTTCACGGAGGAACTGTGATATATAATTCTACGATCTGAAACGTATGACGGAACCCTCTCCGGACTGGCAACAATCCGGCGCCGGCATTCGTTTCGGTTGCAGTGCAGTGAAGATGCTCAGTGGGCGCGCCGCCGTGCGCGACAGATGAGCCCGACGAAAGTGAGCCATGACCGCCCCCAAGACCGCCCCTGCTCCCGCCGCCGTCCAGAAGAAGACCCCGGCGAACACGAACACCAAGAAGCACGAATTCAAGACCAACGACCATGTCGTCTACCCGACCCATGGCGTCGGCAAGATCATGAAGATCGAGGAACAGGAAGTCGCCGGCATGAAGCTGGAACTGTTCGTCATCACCTTCGAAAAAGACAAGATGACCCTGCGCGTGCCGACCACCAAGGCCAAGGCCGTGGGCATGCGCAAGCTGTCGTCGCCGGACATCGTCGCCAACGCCCTGAACACGCTGAAGGGCCGTGCCCGCATCAAGCGCACCATGTGGTCGCGCCGCGCGCAGGAGTACGAAGCGAAGATCAATTCGGGCGACCTCGTCTCGATTGCCGAGGTGGTGCGCGACCTGCACCGCGCCTCGGGTCAGCCCGAGCAGTCCTACTCCGAGCGCCAGCTCTATGAAGCGGCCCTCGCCCGCATGGCCCGCGAAGTCGCGGCCGTCGAACGCACCGACGAGCCGACCGCGGTGAAGCGCGTCGAAGGCATGCTGCTGAAGAAGGCGGCTTGATCCAGTTCGCAAAGAATGAGGAAGAGGCCCGGAGCGATCCGGGCCTTTTTCGTTTAGGGGAGATCGAAGATGCCTGTCGCACATTGCGAGTGGGGACCGAATGGCGTGCTGGCGTTTCGCGACCGTGTCGCGGCGCTCGTGATCGTCGACGTGCTGTCGTTCTCGACGGCTGTCGACATTTCGACGGCGCGCGGGGCGCAGATTGTGCCCTTCCCGCTCGGCGATCAGGTTTCCGCGGACGAAGCGGCCAAAGCGGCGGGAGCAGTTCTCGCCAGTCCCAAGCGTGCCGCCGGCGGTCAATACTCGCTATCCCCGGCATCGTTGCAGACCATCGCGTCTGGAACGCGGCTGATGCTGCCCTCACCGAATGGATCGAGGCTGTCGTTGATGGGCGGCAGCGCTGCTGTCTTTGCTGGGTGCCTGCGCAATGCGCGCGCCGTGGCGCAGGCTGCGCGCGCGCTGGGCGGCGACGTGGCCGTGATCCCGGCCGGCGAGCGCTGGAGAAGCGATGACAGCCTGCGCCCGGCTATCGAGGATTTGCTCGGGGCTGGCGCCATTCTGGATGCCCTGGATCTTCCGCTTTCACCAGAAGCGCGTGTCGCGCGCGATGTCTGGCTGGGCGCGCGGGACGATTTCGCGGATGTGATCCGTGCCTCGCTCTCCGGACAGGAACTCATTGGCCGGGACTTTGCACAGGACGTCGAGCTTGCGGTCGCCAGCGATGCAAGCCACGCCGCGCCGCGGCTCCGCGACGGGGCTTACAGCGCTTAAGGTACCTCGATCACCTGGACGCTCTGCGGATTGGCGACCTCGATTTCCGGGCCGTTGTGCATCTGCACGAGCCCGCGCACCCGGATCGTCTGGCCGGCATAGCTGCGCGGATCGACTCCGAGCTTGCGAAAATTGTCCATGTCCTCCGGTGCGATTACTGCAGTGAAATCGCTGTGCCAGTCGGAGCCGAAGTCGAGATAGGCGCGGCCGTTCTTCAGCTCGGCGGTGAGGACCCTGCCCTGCACGATCTGGAATGTGCCCGCGAAGGTCGCAACCGTGTCAGGCGTGCGGATGGCATAGCTAGGATCCGCCCAGATGCCGGCACGAGCGGCACGTGCCGCATCTTCGGCGGCGTAGAGCTCGCTGGCGCATTCGGTGCGATCCGGCGAGATCGCGACCCGCGCCAGTCCAGCGCGTAACAGCGCCTGTTGGACCCAGACGCCCTGCCCGTTGAACAGTTGTCCACGCACCCGGCCGTAGCGATCTTCCTTCGGCCGCAGCGCCGTGATCGTGAGCGGTCCGTGTTTCACGTATCCATCGAGCATCGCAAAGGCGCGATCGACATAAATTCCGGGCGCGTTCTCGCGCGAGCCGGTGGGCAATCGAATGCCTTCGAGAACGAGTGCGCGGCCATCGGTTATGACGACGACTCCGTTCTGTTCGACACGCAGAAGATGTTCGCCCTGAATCTCGATGTTACCGGCACATGCTGGCAGCGCCACTGCATATGATGCGCAGGGTGTCAGGAGACTCAGTCCGAGAATGAAGATGGCAAGTCTGGTCATAGCCGAGTTTCACCACGCCCCTGCTGAACATGCACGCGGCATTCGGTTCCATGGTAACCGCGAGACGAAATCTCCGCGCATGCGTTATCTATTTAGATCAATAGGTTAGTCGATGGGACATCTGGAACACCTGCCTGAAGTCATCCTCCCGGTCGCGGTCGATTGGAGTGCGAAGCTCTTTCTCGCGATTCTGATCATGCTCGTGGGCTGGGGCCTGTCGCGCTTCGCCTATCGCGGGATTCGCCAGGCGCTCCTCCACATGCGCTTCCTGGACCCGACGCTGAAGCCGCTGATCGCGTCGCTGGCGCGCTACGGGATATTGATACTTGCCGCAACGGCGGCGTTGCAGAGGATCGGCGTCGAAACAGCCAGCCTGATCGCCCTCGTGGGCGCGGCAGGGCTCGCTGTCGGTCTTGCCATGCAGGGCGCCCTGTCGAATGTCGCCTCCGGCGTGATGCTGCTCATCCTGCGGCCGTTCCAGATCGGCGATTTCATCGAATTCTCGAGCACCACGGGAACGGTGGCCGAGATCGGGCTCTTCACCACGACGCTGACCTCGCCAGATCGGGTCTATATCTCCGTGCCCAATGCGACGATTTTCGGGGCGACAATCATCAACTATTCCCGCGAACCGATGCGCAGGATCAATTTCACCGTCGGGATTGATTATGGCGACGACATCGATCGGGCCCAGAACATCGTGCTCGACATCCTGAAAGCCGAGGAGCGGGTTCTGTCTCACCCGGCTCCGGAAGCGCCTGTCGGGGCACTCAGCGAGTCATCGGTGGACATTTATGTCCGCGGCTGGGTGCGCACCGATCAGTACTGGGATGTCGTCTTTCTGCTGCAGAAAAAGGTCAAGCAAGCCTTCGATCGCAACGGCATCTCCATCCCGTTCCCGCAACGTGTCGTCACGGTGCGAAGCGCCGGCAACGGTACGACAGAAGTCCACGCGGCGGGCGCCGCGGACTGATCATCGGCGCTGAACGTACCAGTTGATGCCATCCTTGTCGGTGGTGCGCAGGATGCGGCCGCGCGCGCGCAGGCAATTCAGATGCGCGAGGCTTTCACCCGTCGCCATCCCAAATACGCCCTGCGTGATACGGCTGCGGAATAGCGCCGGAAAGACATCGACGGCGCGCTTGGGCTCGGCGCAGAGCGCATGGAGCTTTTCGAGCCCTTCTTCATGCCCGTCGATGAGATCCTGTAACCGTAACGGTCCCTTGCGGAACGGCTCGTTGTGCGATGGCAGGACCAGCGCATCGTCCGGCACGATGGTCTTCAGCTTGGCGCAGGAGTCCAGCCAGTCCTGCAGCGAGTTCGCCTCCGGCTCGGTCGGGTGGACCGAAACGTTGGACGAGATCTTCGGCAGAAGCTGGTCGCCCGAGATGAAGATGTTCAGTTCGGCGTTCCACAGGCAGGCATGTTCAGGCGAATGGCCGTTGCCGCCGACGACGCGCCATTTGCGTCCGCCGATTTCGATATCGTCACCCTCGACAATCCGGTGGAAGGCATTGGGCAGCTTGTAGACGCCATGGCCGAAGCCGCCGAATCGGGCCTTGTAGTTCTCCAGCAAGTCTTCCGGAAATCCCGCCGCGCGGTAGAAGCTGAGGGCCTCGGTCGGCGCCTCCTGCCCCGTGTCGGATACGAGGTTGCGGCACATCAGGTATTCGGTGCGCGTGATCCAGAGCTCGACACCGAATTTGCGCACCAGCCAGCCGGCAAGGCCGATGTGATCCGGATGCATATGCGTAACGATCACACGCTTGATCGGCAGGCCCTTCATCGGACCAGTGAAAACCTGCTCCCAGGCTTCGCGCGTCTCCTCGTTGCGGATGCCGGAATCGACGACCGTCCAACCGTCGCCATCCTCGAGCAGATAGAGGTTGATGTGATTGAGTTGCATCGGCAGTCGCATCCGAATCCAGTGGATGCCCGGCGCGACTTCGATGCTGGTCCCGATTTCGGGGCGCGACTCGAACGGATATTCAAGATTGCTGCCGGGTCGGACCCGGGGTTCGCTGGAACTCAAATTCGGGGCCTCGGCGATAGCGGTTGTCGCAAATATGAGAAGCGCCCGGGAGACGCGTCAAGTCGCGCGATATTTACCCCGTCACGACGCTGCAATGCCCTGCAAGTCAGGCTATAGAAACGGGAACCGCTGGAGGTTTCATGCGCCGCCTCGCCCTGTTCGTCCTGTTTGCCCTGGTCTCGACCGCCGCAGCTGCGGCAGTCTCGGACGACCCGCGCCAGGCGCCGGCCGGGGCCTATCGGATCGAACCGCGCCACAGCCAGATATTGTTCGCCATCCGGCATTTCGGCCTTACCGATTATTACGGCCGCTTCGAGAAGGTGTCGGGTACGCTCAACTTCGATCCGACCGCGCCGGAGCGCAGCGCCGTCTCGGTCACCATCGACACCGGAAGTGCCAGCGTCATGAGCAGCGAGCTCGTCGGCGAATTGGTCGGGCCACATGTCTTCGACTCGGCCAACTTTCCCAAGGCGACGTTCGTGTCGACATCCGTGACCCGGACAGGTCCCGATACCGGAACGATGGCCGGGGACCTGACCCTTCACGGTGTGACCAAGTCGGTGACCTTCAATATCGTATTCAATGGCGGGGCGAATTCGCCGATGGGCGGCTCGTCTTACGATCTCGGCTTTCATGCGACGGCCACCATCAAGCGCAGCGATTTCGGACTTGACCAGATGATATGGTCCAATTTCGTCAGCGACGATGTCAACCTGACCATAGAAGCGATGTTCGTCCAGCAGAGGAACTGACATGGCAGCGCGTAACGACCAATATCGCTATGGCACGGTCGCCATGGGTTTCCACTGGCTCATCGCCTTGCTGGTGATCGCGAATATCTGCGTCGGCCTCTACATGGGCGATCTGCCCCGCAGCGATCCGATGAAGTTCCAGATCTTTCAGATCCACAAGTCGATCGGCCTGACGGTGCTGGCGCTGAGCGTGCTGCGCGTGCTGTGGCGCGTGATCAATCCTGTGCCGCCGATCCCGCGCGGCATGTCCGCGCCGCTGACCTTCTCGGCCAAGGCGATGCACTGGCTGTTCTACTTCCTGATTGTCGCCGTGCCGCTCGCGGGATGGATTATGGTATCGGCGTCGCCGCTCGGCAACGGCACGAGCTTCTTCGGCCTGTTCGTGTGGCCGAACCTTCCCTTCTTCACCGGCATGACGCGTGAAGCGCTGCATCCGGTCCACGAGACTTTCGAGACCGCGCATGTGTTCCTGGCATGGTCGATGATCGTCCTGGTTCCGCTCCACGTCGCCGCGGCGCTCTATCATCATTTCCTGCGGCGGGACGATGTCCTCAGGCGGATGCTGCCGGGCACCCACGTGACCGATCCGGCATGAAGACACTTTTGGCGGTGGCCGTTGCCGCCCTGATCTCGTTGCCGGCCAGCGCGACAACCTGGGTTGTCGTGCCCGAGAAAAGCAGGCTCGGCTTCAATGTGACCTGGAGCGGTCAGCCCTTCGTAGCCACATTCAAGGCCTGGAAGGCCGAGATTGCCTTCGATCCGGCGGACCTGGCGCATTCGAGGGCCGTCGTGCTGATCGATCTTGCCAGCGAGACGTCGGACTCGGCGGACAACGACGACGGTCTCAAAAGCCCGGAAGGTCTATCGGTCGACCGCTTTCCGACAGCGAAGTTCGAAACCACGGGTTTCACCGCACGCGGCGGAAATGCATATATCGCCAATGGCCGGCTCAGCCTGCATGGCTTGACGCGAGACGTGACCCTGCCCTTCACCCTGACGGTCTCGGGGCGGACAGCGCATATGGTCGGCCGCACGACGGTTTCGCGGCTTGATTTCGGTCTCGGAACCTCCGGCGAATGGGCGGGCGAGACACCGATCGCTCATACGGTCACCATCACGGTCGATTTGACGGCGACCCGCTGAATTCCGCTATAGATGGCCGCATGACCACCGTGGCCGAAACCGCCATTCGCCGGGCCGACGACGACGCCATCGCCGAAGCGGCAAGGCTTTTGCGCGCCGGCGGTCTCGTCGCGTTTCCCACGGAGACCGTGTACGGGCTCGGCGCCGATGCCGCGAACGGACGCGCCGTGGCCCGCATCTTCGAAGCGAAAGGCCGGCCGCAATTCAATCCGCTCATTGTGCATGTCGCCGACATTGCGGCCGCCGAGCGGCACGTCATGTTCAACGCGCCGGCGCGCAGACTGGCGGAAGCCTTCTGGCCCGGTGCACTGACGCTGGTTCTTCCCCGGCGGGCAGATTGCGCTCTCTCCGAACTGGTGAGTGCCGGCCTACCGACCGTCGCGCTTCGCGTTCCGCAGCATCCGGTGGCCCGGAAGCTGATCGCGGCGAGCGGCCTCGCCATTGCGGCGCCGAGCGCAAATGCTTCGGGGCGGATCACCGCGACGACGGCACAGCATGTCCGGGACAGCCTTGGTGCGGCCGTCGATCTCATTCTCGATGGCGGCGCGACACCGCTCGGGCTCGAATCCACGGTGATCGGATTTGAGGGCGAGACGCCGGTGCTGTTGCGGGCCGGCGCAATCCCACGTGCGGAGATCGAAGCCGCGATCGGACCGCTCGCGGCGGCGGGCACGAAGACCATCCAGTCACCCGGGCAACTCCTCAGCCATTATGCGCCGCGCGTCCCGATGCGGCTCGATGCGATGACCGTACGGGCCGACGAGGCGCTGCTCGCCTTCGGACCCCTGGTCGCGAAGGGTGCGGGTATCACGCTGAACCTCAGCCCGACGGGTGATCTGAAGGAGGCGGCGGCAAACCTGTTCGCCATGTTGCACCGGCTGGACAGCAGCAGAGCGACGGCAATTGCCGTGATGCCGGTACCGAAGCAGGGCCTCGGCGAAGCGATCAACGACCGGCTGAAGCGCGCAGCCGCGCCGCGCGAGGCGTCATGAACACGTTCGACCGTCTCAAGCAGGTGGCGGGACACTTCACCGAGGATCCGGCCGAGATCGCACCGCATCTCGAAGAATGGCGCAGCAAATACAAGGGCCGCTCGCCGCTCCTTCTGCGTCCTTCGACGACGGAACAGGTCAGCGCGGTCCTCGCCATCTGCAACGAGACCGGAACAGCCATCGTTCCGCAGGGTGGCAATACCGGGCTGGTCGGCGGGCAGATACCGTTCAACGGTGAGGTGCTGATCAGTCTTGGACGGATGAACCGGATACGCGGCATCGATACCGGCTCGCATGCACTCAGCCTCGAATCCGGCGTGATCCTCGCGAACGCGCAGAAGGCTGCGGATGAGGCGGGGCTGCTGTTTCCGCTCAGCCTCGCGGCGGAGGGCACCGCGACTATCGGCGGCAATCTCTCGACCAATGCCGGCGGCGTGCAGGTGCTGCGCTATGGCATGGCGCGCGATCTCACGCTGGGTGTCGAAGTCGTGTTGGCGGATGGCCGGGTCCTCGACCTGATGACGGCATTGCGCAAGGACAACACCGGCTACGATCTCAAGCAGCTCTTTATCGGAGCCGAGGGGACGCTCGGGATCATCACCGCAGCCGTGCTCAAGCTGTTTCCAAAACCAGCCGTGCGCGCGACGGCATTCGTCGCGGTTCCATCTCCGGCTGCGGCCGTGGCGCTGCTCGGCGAGATGCAGGCGAAGACCGGCGGGTTGGTCTCGGCTTTCGAGATCGTGCCGCGGATCGGAATCGAGTTCGTGACAGCGCATTTTCCCGGTGCGCGCGACCCTCTGACTGCACCCTCGCCCTGGTATGTCCTGATCGAGGCGACCAGTGCCGCGGCGTTCGATCTCGATACCTTGTTCCAGTCGGCGCTTGGCAGTTCGGCCTATGTCAGCGATGCCGCAATTGCGGCCAACGAAACCCAACGGGCCGCTTTTTGGGCGTTGCGCGAGAACATGTCGGAGGCGCAGAAGCGCGAGGGCGCATCGATCAAGCATGACGTTTCCGTGCCCGTCAGCGCTATTCCGGCTTTTCTGGAGAAGGCGACCGTGGCAGTGGAGAGGGCCGTTCCGGGCGTGCGGCCGGTCAGCTTCGGCCATATCGGCGACGGCAATATCCACTTCAATTTCAGCGTGCCGAAGGGTGGCGACGCGGCTGCCTTCCTGGCACGCTGGGAAGATATCCAGCGCATCGCTCACGACATCGTCGACGACTTCAGCGGATCGATCAGCGCCGAGCATGGCATCGGCGTGCAGAAGCGCGATCAGCTCGCGCGCTACAAGAGCGCGGCAGAACTCGATGTGATGCGCGCACTGAAACGGACGCTCGATCCGAACAACATCCTCAACCCCGGCAAGGTGTTGTAATCAAGCCGCCTTCGACAGCTCGGGCGTCGGTGCGGACTGTGGTGCCACAATGGCGGCAGGACCCCGCTTCTTGTTCGAGATCGCGCTGATCGCCGCCGTCGCAACGGTGGCGCAATACGGCAGGCTCTGAACGCCGATCATGACCATCCAGAGTTGGATCGCCGGATCGTCGAGCGACGGCCCGGTGGCAAGCGACAGCAACGCCAGCATGCAGAGACCAAACAGCGTCGTCTCCTGCCAGACCTTGCGCAGCGCCTGGCTGAGCAGTGCCTGGTCCTCGCATTTGGGTGTGCGCAGGAATGGCTTGCCGCGAGTGAACAGACCAGAGATCACCGCCTTACCGACGGCATGTGTGGTCGAAAGGCCGGCAATGGACGCAACGACGGCGCCCTTCATGCCGGAACCGACTTTCTGCGGATAGAGCAGCAGCGTCTTGAGCGACTTGGCTGCGAACAACGCGAGCGCTGCGGCAGAGAGCGCCGGGAGCGGCACGTCGAAGGTCTGTGGTGCCGCCCACATGAGGCAGGTCCAGACGAGCGCCATATAGGTCACGACCATGCCGAGGCCGTCGGAGATCCAGGGCAGCCAGCCCACCAGGAATTGATAGCGTTGGGCAAAGGAAAGCTTGGTGCGGCCGAGGAAGATGGCGCCGGCGTGACGCTTCATGATCTGCATCGCGCCATAGACCCAGCGATAGCGCTGGCCGATGAAGGCATCGAGCGTGTCGGGCATCAGGCCATAGCCCATCGCCTCGGGGATATAGGCCGCACCATATCCGGCTTCGAAAAGCTTGAGGCCGAGTTCGGTGTCTTCGGTGATACACCATGTCGCCCAGCCACCGACTTCCTCGAGCGCAGAACGGCGCACGATGGTCATAGTGCCGTGCTGGATAATCGCGTCGTATTCGTTGCGCTCGACCATGCCGATCTTGAAGAAGCCGCGATATTCCTCATAGGCCATGGCCTTGAAGATGCTGTCGTGGGCGTCGCGATAGTCCTGCGGCCCCTGAACGACTGCGATCTTCTCCGACGCGAAGAACGGCAATGCGCGGCGAAGCCAGAACGGCTCGACCTGGTAGTCGCTATCGATGACGGCGATATAGGTCGCGGAAGGATCGGTCTGGCGCAGCGCCTCGTTGAGCGCGCCGGCCTTGAAGCCCGCCATGTTGTCGTAATGGAAGAAGCGGAAGCGCTCACCCAATTTTTCGCAATGCGCCTTGACGGGAAGCCAGGTCTCTTCGTCTGGCGTGTTGTTGTCGATCAGAAGGACTTCGAAATTGTCGTAGTCGAGGCGCGAGAGCGCGTTCAGCGTCTCGATCACCATCTGCGGCGGCTCATTGTAGCACGGCACATGGATCGAGACGCGCGGACTGGTTTCGGGGATCGCGGCGCGCATCAGGCGGCGCTCGACACGCCACAAACTGGCAGCCAGTTCGATGCCCTCGGTCAGGATCACCGTGGACGCGAGCAGCACGAGCGGCGCCATCGCGATGATCATCACGAGGTCGGCGGGCTCGACATATTCGAGGGATGCCGCATCGACGAGCAGCAAGAGACCGGTCGAGACCACGGCGACGAGCCCGCCCATGACGAGATAGCCCTGCTGGCGCAGCCTGGGCATCCAGCCGAGGATCATCAGACCCAGAACCAGAGTCAGAATCGAGCCCAGCAGCGCGAAGGTGCGCCATTGCGGGAAGGTGCGGAGCAAACCGCTGAAACTGAATTTGGGCCTGCCGAGCGCGTCATAGAGGCCCCAGCTGGCCCCCACCGAGCCTTCATTGCCGCCCTTCCAGGGCTGATCGTAGGCCTCCAGCAGGTAGTAGTCGTAGCCCTTCTCCGCCGCGAGCTGGACGAAGGCGCGCATGAAATAGGCTTCGTTGGCAACCGAGGGTTCGGCAAAGCGCTTGGTGCGGCCTTCCGACGGCCAGCCGGCCTCGCCGATCACGATCGGCTTGTCGGGAAACTCCTCGGCGACATCGTTGTAGGCATGTTCGAGGAACCGCAGCGAGTCCTTGACCGACACGCCTTCCCAATAGGGCAGCAAATGCACCGAGATCACGTCGACATAGGTGCCGATTTCGGGCGTCAGCAGCCAGGTCGACCACGGCTCGGCGGTCGTGACCTGGATACGGCGCGGCAGCGCATCGCGCACGCGGCGGATGTAGCCGTTGAGCTGGTCCGGCGTGACGAAGCCCATCAGGATCGCTTCATTGCCGACGAAGACGCGATCGACGACGCGGCGATTGGCGAGCGCGGTCTTGATGCAGAGCGCGAGCTCGGTCTCGTTCTGCTCGAGATCGGCCTGGATCCAGCAACCGAGCGACACGCGCAGGCCGTAGCGCCGTGCAATCTCCGGCACCTTGTCCATGCCGCCGGCCACCGTATAGGTGCGCACGCGGCCGGTCAGCAGGCTGAGCTGCGCCATGTCGTGGTCGATCTGTTCCGGCGTGATCTTCTTGTTGTCTTTCAGGCTGAAGACATGGCTCGGGTTGTAAGTGATGCCGCGGACCTGGTTGTCCCAGTCCGGCGCCACGACGGTATAGTCGCGGCTTGCCCAGAACAGCACCGATGCGGAGACCACGAGCACCAACGCGATCGCAATGCGCAGCCTTCCGCTCCGCATGCGATTGCGCCAATAGCCGAGGATCGCGTCGATCACCCTGTTGCTGCCCCACATGCGGCCAGGCCGCATCACTCGATAATGAAATTCCCGGCTCTGCCGCCGGTTCCCATCGCTATTGCTGCGCGTCCGGATCGTCCGGATCGTGTGCCGGCTTCTCGTATGGCTTGACCGACAGGAGCTCCATGTCGAAGACGAGAACCTGGTTCGGCGGGATCATGCCGTTGCCGGCGCCACGCGCGCCGTAGGCGAGGTTTGCGGGAATGACGATGTGCCAGCGGTCGCCGACGCGCATCAGCCCGAGCGCCTCGGTCCAGCCCGGGATGAGCTTGTTGACCGTGAAGGTCGCGGGCGTCATCGGCTCGGTACCGTCGAACACCTTCCCGTTGATCAGCGCGCCTGTGTAGGTGACCGTCACTTCGTCGAGCGGGCCGGGACGCATACCGAAGCCGTTCTTGACGATGTTGTATTGCAGACCGCTCGGTCGAACGACGACGCCCGGCTTGGCAGCGTTGTCGCGCAGATAGGCTGCGTTGGCGTCGGCGCTCAGGGCCGGATCGGCTGCATGCGCCGGAAAGATCGAAACCGTCAAAAGGGCGGTCAGCGCGGCCACAAGGGCCCCGATACGCTTCATCACATGACTCCCATTATCGTCGGTGAACTTATCTCAGAATCGTCCAGTCCATTCAAACGGATGGACGCCGCACCATGCCCCGTCACGCGGCAGGGTAAACATCGCCTTTGAGGCGCTTTCGCGGCGGCTCAGCCGCCCTTCACCAGACGGCCGAACCAGGTCCGCCGGCGGGCCGGTTTCGCCAGAACCTGGCCGATATGGCCGGGCCGGACATCCCCCGGCGCCTTGGCCGCAGGCATGGCTGCCTGTTTGGCAGGTCGTGCCGCAGTGATCGCCGGTTCGAGCTTCTGCGGTGCCGGACGCAGGGTCTGGCTGGGCGCCGCGACCGGGATGGTGGGAATCTGGACAGGTTTAAAGACAGTCGGGCCGATGCCGGCGGTCATGAATTTCTTCGACCATTCCTCCTGCGGGCTGACCGCAAAGGCGTTGGACACCGATTTGGGCTCCGGCGCCTGCTGGACCTCGGAGAACTGGCGATCTTTCACGCCGCGAATGAGCCGTTCCAGGCGTTCCGCGCCTTCGGAGAGCGAGGTTGCCATCAGTTTGTCCGCCATCTCAGCCTCCGTTCTGCCGGCTGTGCCATTGGAACCCGCCCTCGCGGCTGATCACCGCAACGTCGATCGCCCCGCCGACGGTCTGCTTCTGCGCCATGATACGCTTCTTGAAGGCGTTGAGCGAGACCAGCTCGCGTGCGGTCTCTGCCAGCTCGTTGCGCGAGGCGATCTCCAGCACGCGCAGCACCGGGTTGATGTAGGCATGCTGCTGGTAGTCGCCGACGATAGCGCGGAACACCTCGAAATATTGCGGGATGTAGTCGCTCTGGAACTCCCGCCGGATGTTCTCCTTCACGACCGGATCGCTGTCCGGGAATGCGCCGACAACCTGATCGAGCAATGCGTGCAGCAGCATGTCGAGTGCGCCATAGACCCTGCGTTCGAGATTGAAATCGATGCCACGGATGAAGGCGTTGGTGACCTCGCTGTCGGCGAAGACGCGGATTTTCGAGCGGGTATCGCCATCGATCTGGTCGAAAGAGGCTTCGGCGCGCTTCACGATGCCGTCGACGATGGCTGAGACGAAGGTGGTGGTGACGACTGGATAGCGCTCATCGGCGCCGAAGCCGGCGAAGACAAGTCCGGTCACGTCCTCGAGAAACAGATCCTTGACGACGGCGAAGACCGAAATTTCCTTCAGATGCTGGATCGCCGGTTTCGACAGCCCGAAGGGTTGGAAGGCATAGGCGATGAGTTCATCGATTTCTCCGGCATAGCCGGTGCGGACCTTCTCGGCGAAGCCAGGCGGGAAACAGGAGAGATCGCCGCGCGGGCTGCCGTCCTCCCGATACTGATAGTCGCGCCAGACCCGTTCGATCGCTTCTTCGAGGATCGCGGCGTCGCTGATCCGCGCCCGCGCCTCACCGCCGGATTCGCGCAGGTATTGCGCGAGATGAAAGACATAGCGGAACACCGAGGCGAGCAGCCGCTTGAACTCGTCGCGCTGGCGGTTCTTCGGGAAGAATTCCTCCAGATTGTCGAGCATGCCGACGAAGCTCGCGGCATAGTCGCGGACATGCGGTTTGGCGCCGGCCTTCTGGGTCTTCTGATAATGCTCGATCAGGTGTTCCCAGGGATGGCCCATCATGTCGGCGACGCCGAAGAACATCACGCCGACGGGAAGTCCGCCCATCAGATTGTAGAGCTTGCGCTGGTCGTTGCGCACGACGACGGTGCCGCCGTCGATCAAGGTGACTGCCGAATCCGCCGCAAGCGCGACAGCACGCTGGTTCATCACCGCGATCTCGGAAGTCATGCCGTTTAAGTCCCTGCCCCACCTGTTGAAACCGAGTATTCCACAGCCCCGCGTCAAATGGGAGCGTCACGCGCTTTATGGTTTACGGCGCCGTTGCCCGCGCCGTGGGCAGCCACTACGGTCGCGCCAGCGAAAACGGGAGAAACGCGCGTGTACAAAGCATTCGATCTGAGCGGAAAAGTGGCACTCGTCACCGGCGGCAATGGCGGCATCGGTTTGGGCATGGCGGACGCCCTGGCCCAGGCCGGTGCCGATGTCGTGATCTGGGGAACCAACGAGGGCAAGAACGCCGAAGCCGTCGCCAAATTGAAGGCGCACGGAAAGCGCACCGGCGCGCGCAAGGTGAACGTCGCGAACGAGAACGAAGTGATCGACGCGATGGGCGAGACGATCAAGGAATTCGGCCGCATCGATACCGTGATTGCCAATGCCGGCATCGGCGGCGGCGCGCCGTCCTTTTCCCAGATGACCACCGAGGTCTGGCGCCGCGTGCATGCGGTGAACGAGGAAGGCGTGTTCTGGACGCTGCGCGAAGCCTGCAAGCACATGGTCGAGCGCGCGGGCAAAGGCGATGCCGGCGGCTCGCTGGTCGGTGTCGCGTCGCTCGCGGGCCTGGAAGGTGCAGGCCGCAACGAGGCCTATAGCGCGACCAAGGGCGCGGTGCTGGCGATGATGCGCTCGATCGCGGTCGAGCATGCCCGCTACGGCATCCGCGCCAACTCCATCGCGCCGGGCTGGATCGCGACCGACATGACGGCGGGCGCACAGAACAACCAGACCTTTCTCGACAAGGTGATCAGCCGCGTCCCGATGCGGCGCTGGGGTACGCCGGAGGATTTCGGCGGCATCGCGGTCTATCTCGCCAGCGACGCCTCGAAGTATCACAGCGGCGATACCTTCATCATCGACGGCGGCTACATCATTTTCTGACCGGCGCCGGCAGATAGTTCAGCATCGCGGGCAGGAAGCGGTCGAGCACCGCCTTCTGCCCGCCATAAGGCTCCGCGGCGAGCGTGAACTCGCCGCCGAGCGCAAGATGCGCGAAGCCGTGGACGATCGACCAGGTCGCAAGCAGGAAGCCGAAGGCATCCGGCGACAGACGCTCTCCTTCCGGTATGCGCATCGCCGCATGTACCGCGTTGTCGAGTACGGCAAACGCTGCCGCGCCGGCTTCGCCCAATCCGGGATAGCTCATGTCGTACTTGCCGTGCTGGAACATGAGCTGGAAGCGAGCCTGGTTGCGCATGGCAAAACGGACATAGGCGAGACCCTGCTCTTTCAACCGCGCCGCAGGATCGCTACCGCCCCGCGCGTCGCCCGCGGCCAGCGCCGCGGCGAAGTCGCGATAGCCGCGCAGGGTGACCTCGCCGAGCAGTCCCTTGGCATCACGAAAATGATGCGCCGGCGCCGCCGGTGACACGCCCGCGCGCCGGGCCGCCTCACGAAGCGTGAAGCCTTCGACTCCCCGTTCGAGGATGATCGCCTCGGCCGCAGCGACGAGTTGATCCTTCAGGTCGCCATGGTGATAGGGCCGTTTTTTCGCGGATTTCACCGGTTTTGACACGATGCGGGTGCCGGGATTTTTTCGCCGCTTGATCTTGACGTTGTTCAAATCGAAACCTAGATTATCTATACGTTGTTAAGATCGTAACGGGAGGAGGAGGCGATGGAAAGAGGGTTGTCCAGGTTTGCGCTTTGGACGATGGCTTTTCTCGCCGTCGCCATCGGCCTGCATGCGCTTCGCTTCTATTTCGTTCCGGCAGGCACTTTCCTGCAGGTCGACGATGGCATCCGCGGCGTTATCGAGCGCGTGCCGGTCCAGGCACTCGCCCACATGCTTATCGCGCCGATCGCGCTGATCGTCGGACCCTTTCAGTTCTTCTCCTCTATCCGGACAAAGCGGCCGACGCTGCATCGAACGCTCGGCAAGATCTACGTCGCGGCCTGCACGATCGCCGGCCTCGGTGCGCTGGCTGCTGCACCTTTCGCGTCCGGCGGCCCGATCGCCGGGCTCGGTTTTGCAACGCTTGCCGTGTTGTGGATTGCGACGACGCTCGGTGCCTGGCGTGCCGCCGTACAGCGCAAATTCGATCTGCACCGCCTTCTGATGCGCTTCAGCTATGCGATGACCTTCGGCGCGGTGACCCTGCGTCTCCAGATCCCGTTCTTCATGATGATGGGCTATCACACATATCCGCAGGCGTCGGTCTGGCTCGCCTACACCTCGTGGATACCGAATGTGATCGTCGTGGCGCTCTATGCGATGTGGGAAGCGCTGCGCCGGCCTACCCTCGTCGCAGCGGAGTGATCCGTACAAAGACAAAATGGGACGCCCGTTTTCCGGACATCCCACTATGGAAGATAGCTTAGAGCGCAAGAAACAGACTGGCAAGAGGCCTTTCTGTTCAATAGATGAGGTCCCCTCGCACGACTCACCAGGGGATTCTCATGACGGCCTGCGGCCTCGATTTCGGTACCTCCAACTCCGCCATCGGCATCCTGCGCGGCGGCGCACCGGTTCTTGCCCCCGTGGACGGCGAGGAAACGCTTATCCCGTCGGCGGTTTTCTTCGACTATGAGACCAAAGGCCGGGTCCTGTTCGGCGCGAGTGCCATCGCGACCTATGTCGGCCAGCATGACGGACGCCTGATGCGGGCGCTGAAGTCGATCCTGGGCTCGCCTCTGATCGACGAGAAAACCGCGCTCGGCGCCAAGATGGTGGCCCTGACGGACGTCGTGGAAATATTCGTCCGCCATCTCAAATCACAGGCAGAAGCCTTTGGACAACAACAGCTAACCGCCGTGGTCCACGGCCGCCCCGTGCGCTTCGTCGATGACGACGACGCGGCGGATGCCAAGGCACAGCGGGTGCTGGCCGGGATCGCGAACCGGGTCGGGTTCAGTGACGTGTCTTTCGTCTATGAGCCTATCGCGGCCGCCTACCACTATGAGGAAACCGCTCAGGGCGAGGAAACCGTCCTCATTGCCGATATCGGCGGTGGCACCTCGGACTTCACCGTGATCCGGATCGGACCCGAGCGCCGCACCCGGCCGGACCGGACGGACGACATCCTCGCCAATGACGGCACGCGGGTCGGCGGGACGGATTTCGATTCGCTGCTCAGCCTGGATGCGGTGATGCCGATGCTGGGTCTCGGCAGCTATCTGGTCGAGAAGAACCTGCCGATGCCCAACGGGCTCTACTTCGAGCTTGCCACCTGGTCGACCATCAACTTCACCTACACCTACCAGAACGAGCGCATGCTGATCGAACTGGTCGCGGGCGCCCGCGAGCCGGAGAAGGTGGCGCGCTTGCTGAAAGTGATCCGCGAACGTCTCGGCCACCGCATCGCCTTCACCGTCGAAGACGGCAAGATTGCGCTCAGCGAGGCCGATGCCGCCGCCCTGCCCCTCGATTTCATCGAACGGGATCTGCTGGCGCCGGCGTCGCGCGGAGGGTTCGATCGCGCAATCGCGGCAAAGACAGATCGCCTGAACCGGACCGCGGCGGCCTGCATTCGGGATGCCGGCCTGAAACCGGACGACATCCACACGATCTTCTTTACCGGCGGATCGAGCCGCGTGCCGGCGGTGCGAACAGCCATTGCGAAGGCGGCGCCATCGGCTCGTATCGCAGCCGGTTCGGATTTCCTATCCGTCGGCCTCGGCCTCACGCGTGAGGCGCAGAGGCGTTACGGTTAGGACATTGTCGTCTGGTCGGTGTTGAAGGATTGAAATCCAGCCTCCGCATCCTTGGCCGGTACCATGCGGAACCGAGGCCGGCCCCACGGGCTTTTTTCGCGCGATACTTCAACGATCTCGTTGGCCATGATGAAACTCCTTCCGATTCCCGAGCGTAATCGTTCCGCAGCGTCATCGCGAGAAGGTTTTGACAACAGCCCCTCTTCCATCGCTAGGCTGACGGCAACAACAAGAGGAACACGCCCATGACCATCCGGACCGCGCTGTGTGACATGCTCGGCATTAAATATCCCATCATGCTCGCAGGCATGGGCGGCGTGTCCTATGGAGAGCTGGCGGCAGCGGTGTCGGAAGCCGGCGGCTTCGGCACGCTCGGCATGGCCGGACGTTCGCTCGACGAGATCAGGCGCGAGATGAAAGTTGTGCGCGACAACACCGACAAGCCGTTCGGTGTCGACCTGCTCGCTGCGGTGCCGGAATCGCTGGAGCGTACGGCGGACATCATCATCGAGGGCGGCGCCAAGGCGTTCATCTCCGGCCTCGGCGTGCCGCCGCCGCACCTGACCAAGAAATTCCACGACGCCGGTCTCAAGGTGATGAACGTCAACGGCGCGGTGAAACACGCGGTTGCCGCCGAGCGCGGCGGCCTTGACGCCGTCGTCGCGCAAGGCACGGAAGCGGGCGGTCATACGGGGCGCATCGCCGGCATGGCGCTGATCCCGCAGATCGTCGATGCGGTGAAGATTCCGGTAATTGCCGCCGGCTCGATCGTCGACGGCCGCGGTCTGGCGGCGGCGCTGGCGCTCGGTGCGCAAGGCGTATGGATGGGCACGCGGTTCATCGCTGCGACCGAGGCGCATGCCGGCGCGCTGTACAAGCAGGTGATCCTAGACGCCACCGATGAGGACACGATCATCACGCGTTCCTATTCGGGCAAACCGATGCGCGTGTTCAAGAACGAGTGGGTCGCCGATTGGGAAAAGCGCCCGCAGGACATCAAGCCCTTCCCCGCGCAGTCGATGCTGTCGGCGCAGGCCGGCGTGATGGGCGGTATCGGTGGCCAGATCGAGGGCCTGTCGCGCGAGCGTTCGGCCTTCGCCATGGGCCAGGGCGCCGGCGGCATCCACGAGGTCAAACCGTCGAAAGCGATTATCGAGGAGATCATGGCCGAAGCCGAAGAGGTCATCGCGCGCATGGCTGCGCTCGCCAGGACGGCTGCGAAAGCCTAGGTCGGACCAAGAGCAATCGCGTTTGCCATCGATCCTTCGACAAGCTCAGGATGAGGATTGAGTTTTGGCCCTCATCCTGAGCTTGTCGAAGGATGGTCGTCTCGCGCCCGGCGGTGCCTAGAGGAATTTCTGCGCCAAGTTGATCAGTACGGCGGCGCCGAAGCCGAAAACGGCGAAGCCCGAGCCCTTGTTGATGTAGAGCATCGTGCGGTCGTCGATGCTGTGGTGCAGCAGACCGATGATGGTGGTCAACACCAGCCACCACAGCGTCGATCCCGCGGCCACACCGGCGACGACTACGGCGGCGCTCAGAAAACTCGGGTGGCCACCCGCCAAGCCGCCAAGCCCGGCGAATAGCGCGGTGAAGCCGAGCAGTGTCGCGGGATTGGTGATGGTAAGCGCGAAGGTCGAGGCGATCGCGCGCGCGAGGCTCGATGCGCCGTTCTCGCGATTGGCCACACTGTCGGGAATGCGCGGCTGGACCTTGGCGTAGAAGGTGTGGATTCCGAAGAACACCAGCATGCCGCCGCCGACCAGTTCGAGCAGCGAAGTGTAGCCCTTGATCCATTGCGCCACGACGGTCAGGCCGAAGCCGGTGACAATGGCGAAGACCGTGTCGCCGACGGCGGCCCCCAGGCCAGAGACAAATCCGTTGACCGGCCCGAAGGCGAGCGTGCGGCGGATGCAGATCAGATTCACCGGCCCGATGGGCACGGCCACGATAAGCCCGATGACGACGCCGGAAGCGGCAAGGTAGATGAAGTCGAGCAAGACTAAATCTCGACCACCAGCCGGCCGCGGACCTTGCCCGCGAGAATGTCTTCCGCCGCCTGCCGCACGCCGGACAGTGGGATGGTCTTGGTCATCGCCGCGAGCTTTGCGATATCGAGATCCTGCGCCAACCGGTTCCAGGCTTGCACGCGGCGCGGCTTGGGCATCTGAACGGAGTCCACGCCGAGCAGCGAGACACCGCGCAGGATGAAGGGCGCGACGCTGGTCGGCAGGTCCATGCCACCCGCCAGACCGCAGGCGGCAACCGCGCCGCCATACATCGTCTGTGAAATCACATTCGCCAGCGTGGTCGAGCCGACGCTGTCCACCGCGCCCGCCCAACGCTCCTTGCCGAGCATGCGCGGCTGACCGCTGAGCTCGGCACGTGCGACGATCTCCGAAGCGCCGAGATCCTTGAGATAAGCTTCCTCTTCCGGCCGCCCCGTCGACGCTATGACCTTGAAGCCCAACTTCGCCAGCAACGCGACCGCAACAGAACCGACGCCACCGGCCGCGCCAGTGACGAGCACCGGACCCTTTGCCGGCGTCACGCCGGCATCTTCGAGCGCCAGCACGCAGAGCATCGCGGTGTAACCGGCGGTGCCGATCGCCATCGCCTGCGCCGTGGTGAACGCAGACGGCAGCGGCACGAGCCAGTCGCCCTTCACGCGCGCCAGTTCGGAATAGCCGCCGTAATGCGCTTCGCTCAATCCGAAGCCATTGAGCACGACCTTGTCGCCTGCCTTGAACGCCGGGTTCGAAGACTCTTCGACCGTGCCGGCCAGATCTATGCCGGGGATCATCGGGAATTTGCGCACGACCGGAGAGCGCCCCGTGAGCGCCAGGCCATCCTTGAAGTTCACCGTCGAATGCGCGACGGCGACGGTGACATCGCCCGGCATCAGATCGTCCGGCGTGAGTTCGACATCGTCGACGATCTGGTTGTCGCCGTCCTTGCGGATGAGGATGGCCTTGAAACGGCTTTTCATCGGCGTGGTGCCCACCTTTTTGTCGTTAATGCCGGAGGCGACCCGAATTCGCCGCGCCCGTCAAGGCGTCGGAGCCAGGGTCTCTGTGAAGCGGATCGGCTCGCCCGATGCCGGAGCAACCAGCGCACGATCCCGCATGACGGTGCGTCCGCGGATGATGGTCGCAAGTGCCCAGCCCGTCGTCGTCATGCCGTCGAACGGCGTCCAGCCGCATTTGGAAGCGATCCAGCTGTTCTCTATGGTGTGACGCGCTTTCAGGTCGGCGATCGTGAAATCGGCGTCGAAGCCCCGGGCAATGCGCCCCTTGCCGGCGATTCCAAAAATACGCGCGGCACCTGCGCTGGTGAGGTCGATGAAACGCTCAAGCGTCATGCGTCCGGCGTTCACATGGTCGAGCAGGAGCGTGACCAGAGTCTGGACGCCGGGCATGCCCGATGGCGTGTCGGGATAGACCTTGTCCTTCTCGGCGCGCGTGTGCGGCGCATGGTCCGAACCGATGACGTCGATCACGCCCTGGTTCACCGCATCCCACAGTGCCGCACGATGGCTCGCATCGCGGATCGGCGGATTCATCTGCGCATAGGTGCCGAGGCGCTCGTAGCACTCAGGAGCCGCGAGCGTGAGATGCTGCGGCGTGGTCTCGGCGGTGCAGATATCCTTCGCCGCCGCGAGAAGCGGTATCTCGTCGGCGGTCGTGACATGCAGCACATGCAGACGGCGGCCCGCGGCGCGGGCAAGACGGATGACGCGCTCGGTGGACATGCGCGCCGCTTCGGCATCGCGCCACACCGGATGGCTGCGAGGATCGCCGCTGACTGCGAGATGCTTGCGGGCCTTGAGGCGATCCTCGTCTTCCGAATGCACAGCGACGCGGCGGCGGCCCGAGCGCAGCATCGCAGCGATGTCGCTCTCGTGATCGAGCAACAGTGTGCCGGTTGAAGAACCCAGAAAGGCCTTCACGCCCGAGACGCCGGGCATGCGCTCGAGCTCGGCGAGCGCGCCGAGATTGGCGGGGGTCGCACCGATATAGAAAGCGTAGTCGCAGTGCATCCGTCCCTTGGCACGGGCGAGCTTGTCTTCCATCGCTTCGCGCGTCGTGGTCGGCGGAAAGGTGTTCGGCATCTCGAAGATGCCGGTGACGCCACCGAGCGCCGCAGCGCGGGTGCCGCTTTCGAGATCTTCCTTGTGCTCGTTGCCGGGTTCACGAAAGTGACACTGACTGTCGATCACGCCGGGCAGGACATGGAGCCCCTTGGCGTCAAACACCTCGGCGGCCTTGGCACCGCCGAGCGAGCCGATGGCCGCGATCTTGCCGCCGATCACGCCGACATCGCCTTCGGCGATGCCATTCGGGGTCGCGACGGTTCCCCCACGGATGAGAAGGTCAAAGCTGTCTGTCATGGCAGGATGAGTAGGCCCCCGACCCTTCCCTTGGCAACCGCGCGCAATCGCATTACTTCCTTTTGCATGCCCGCCGCCCGCCTCGAAGACCGAGCCGTCCTCGCCATTGCGGGCCCGGAAACGCGCGGGTTTCTCCAGGGACTGATCACCAACGATGTCGAACGGCTGAAGCCCGGCGAAGGTATCTATGCGGCGCTGCTGACCCCGCAAGGCAAGATCCTGTTCGACTTCCTTCTCTCCGAGGGTGACGGCGCGGTTTTGCTCGACTGCGCCGCAGCATGCCGCGATGCACTGGCCCGACGTCTGTCTATGTACCGGCTGCGCGCCAAGGTGACGATCGAGCCGCGCGAGGGGCTCAGTGTCGTTGCAGCGTGGGACGAAGGTGCCCTGCCCGGCAGCTTTGCCGATCCACGCCTGCCTGGTCTCGGTCGGCGCGGCGTCATGGCGACGGCGGAGGTTCCGGCGCATTTCGCCGGTAGCGCTGTGTATCACAGCCATCGCATGGCGCTCGGTGTGCCCGAGAGCTCCGATTTCGGTTCAGACCGTATGTTCGCGCTCGATGCCGATCTCGACGAGCTGAACGCCGTAGACTTCACCAAGGGCTGCTATGTCGGACAGGAATTGACGGCCCGGATGAAACACCGTGCGACCTCGCGCAAACGGCTCCTGCCGTTCGATGCCGCGATGCCCGTCGAAGCCGGCACAACGGTTCGCGCCGGCGACAAGGACATCGGCGAGATCACGGCAATGCACGACGGGCGCGGCTTCGCGCTCATCCGCCTCGACCGGCTGGACGAAGCCGGTAGTGCTCCTGTCAACGCCGGCAGCAGCCCCTTGATCTTGATCAAACCCTCATGGCTTTTCGCTTGACGCATCATCAAGGCGGGTGAAACCTCCCGGTAACATTCCAGCGAGGTTCGTCATGCTCCATCACGTCTCGGTCGGTGTCACCGATGTTGCTCGCGCCGCCAAATTCTACGACGCCGTGCTCGGAACGCTCGGCTACAAGCGGCTCGCCGACTATTCGCCGCACGCCATCGGCTACGGCACCGATCATCCGGAATTCTGGATCGGGCAGCCGCACGATCAAGGCCCCATGAGCGTCGGCAACGGGACGCATGTCGGGTTCTCCGCCCGCAGCAAGGCGCAGGTCGAAGCGTTTCACGCAGCGGCGCTGAAGGCAGGCGGAAGCAACAACGGCGAGCCAGGGCCGCGTCCGGATTACGGCCCGGATTACTATGGTGCCTTCATCTTCGACCTCGACGGCAACAAGATCGAGGCGACGCTGCATCCCTCGCCCGTGCCGGCGAAGACCCAGGCCGCCAAAACCTCGGTGAAGAAGACCAAGAAAACAAAGAAGAAGATCGCCAAGAAGCCGATGAAAAAGGCGGCCAAGAAGGCAGTGAAGAAAAAGGCCAAGAAGAAGGCGCGCCGGTGAGCGAACCCGAGCGCTGCGGCTGGTCCGTCAAGGAACAGATCTATCGCGATTATCACGACTTCGAGTGGGGCGTGCCGGAATTCGATCCGCGCGCGCTCTACGAGAAGCTCGTGCTCGACGGCTTCCAGGCGGGGCTTTCGTGGATCACGATCCTCAAGAAGCGCGAGAACTTCCGGGCCGCGTTTCACGGCTTCGACCCGGAGAAGATCGCGCGCTACGGCAAGCGCGATGTCGAGCGCCTTCTGAAGAACGAAGGCATCATCCGCTCCAAGTCGAAGATCGATGCTGCCATCCGAGGCGCGCAGCTCTTCCTCGACATCGAGGAGAAGGAGCCCGGCGGATTCAGGGAACTGATCTGGAAGCATGTCGGCGGCAAACCGGTGCAGAACGGCTTCAAGACGTTGAAACAGGTTCCGGCCGAGACCCCGATGAGTCAGGGATTGTCGAAGGAACTGAAATCGCGTGGCTTCAATTTCGTCGGGCCGGTGATCGTCTATGCCTTCGCGCAGGCGGTGGGCATGGTCAACGATCACATTGTGACATGCCATCGCCACAAGCCGGTGGCGAAGCTTGCGAAAGTCAGGCCCGCCTAGGCATCCGGTACCACGAAGCGCTGCTCTAGCCGCTCGACGCCCTGTCCGCCGACATAGACGCGCTCCGTATACGGATAATCGGCGATGACCTTGTGCCAGAAGGCGATCGCGCCGCCGCTCGAGCGGTATTCCGACAGCACCCAGGGACCCGGAAACCGTTTCAGGATCTGCCGCGCGAAATCGAGTCCGACGCCGCCGCGCCGGAACGGCGGAAAGGTATAAAACTCGGCCATCTCCATGGGCGGCTCGCGCCGCACGAGTGCGAAGCCCGCCGGCGTGCCATCGACGAGTGCCCAGAACGGCCAGCGGTCATCGTCGGTCCAATAGTTGTCGAACCAGGGATAGGCGAAGCTGCCATCGGATTCGGGCTTATGCGTGCCCCACTGCATCATCTCGGCGCAGTAATCCTGCAGCGCACGCCATAACAGCGGCTTGTCGGCCTGCGGAACGGGCACGACCGAGACTGTCATCAGCCGCGGCCGCGATAGGGTGCGACGCCGGTATCGGGAAGCCATGTGCCGGCCGGCAGCTTTCCGGCCTGCCAGAACACATCGATCGGCATGCCGCCCCGCGGATACCAGTAGCCGGCAATGCGCAGATAGCGCGGCTTGATCGCCGCGACGATGCGCTTGCCGATGCCGACGGTGCAGTCTTCGTGAAAGGCGGCGTGATTGCGGAAGCTGCCAAGGAAGAGCTTGAGCGATTTCGATTCGACGATGGCCTCCGCTGGAACGTAGTCGATCACGAAATGCGCGAAGTCGGGCTGGCCGGTGACCGGACACAGGGATGTGAACTCCGGCGCGGTGAAGCGCACGACATAGGCATCGCCTGGATGCGGATTGGGCACGGCTTCCAGGATTGCCGCCTCCGGCGAGGCCGGAAGCGCCACGGATTTGCCGAGCTGGGTTAGTTTTCTAGACATGCGCAGGCTTTGGCAGGCGGATGAATTTCCGTCAAGGAAGCAAGATTGCATCCCGGACAACCTTGAATCCATGGGCCATGCACTCGAAATTAAGGCGGGGTACGATAGCGGTCGATCATGGATTTTCGTCAGCAGATCTGGAACGGGTTCAAGTACTTCCTCGGTGTCGAGGATGCCCGCGGCGTCGCCCGCGCGCTTGGCGAAGCGGCACTGATCGTCGGCCTGACCTTCGTCGCGACGACCGCCGTGGCCCAGCCGTTCTACGTTCCCTCAGGCTCGATGCAGCCGACACTGGCAATCGGCGATGCCTTCATCGCCAGCAAGTATCCCTATGGCTACAGCCGCTACTCCGTGCCCTTCGGCATCGGCCCGGACGCCAAGCACCGCCTGCTCCAGAAGATGCCCGAGCGTGGCGACGTGATCGTCTTCCGCCTGCCGGTCCATCCGGAGGAGACCTATATCAAGCGTCTCATCGGCATGCCCGGCGATCACGTGCAGATGATCCATGGCCGGCTCTGGATCAACGGCAAGGAACTGCCGCTGCGCGCCGACGGCACTGGCAAGGTCGAGTCCGAGGAAGGTGTGCAGCACACCGTGATGCGCTTCGTCGAGACGCTGCCCAATGGCCGCGAGCATCCGATCTTCAAGGAAGGCTGGGATGGCCCGCTCGACGACACGCAGGACTTCGTCGTGCCGCCGAACCACTTCTTCTTCATGGGCGACAACCGCGACAACTCGAGTGACAGCCGCGTGCCGCCCGAGATGGGTGGCGTCGGCTTCGTGCCGGCCGAGAATCTCGTCGGCCGCGCCGAGTTCGTCGTCGGATCCTACGACTTCAAGAACGCGCACGCGCCCTGGACCTGGCTTGGCGAAGTCCGCCTGTCCCGATTCTTCAACGGCGTGAACTGAACGACCGACCGCCGGCGAAAGGAAAGCCGGACTTACTTCGGCTTCCGGTTCTGCGCGCGCAACGGTGCGAGCGCCTCGCTCCATTTGTGCAGCTCGTTCAGGGTGGCGACCACGCCCTGCTCGTTCAGGTCGTTGCCCTCGAACTTGCCGTCCTTGAGCTGGGTGAAGAAGTTCGGTAGCGCGACGCCTTCCGGCACCGGCATCATCTTGAGCGTGGTGACCTGCAAGCGCGCCGCCTGTGCCGCGCGCAGACCGCCGGAAACGCCGCCATAGCTGACGATACCGACCGGTTTGTACTGCCACTCCCAGAACAGGTAGTCGAGCGCGTTCACGAAGGACGGCGGCGGCGAGTAATTGTACTCGGGAACCACGAAGACGAAGGCGTCGGCGGCATCGACGCTCTTCGACCAGGCCTTGGTGTGATCCTTTTCGTACTGGCGGCGCATCGGATGATGCGGCTCGTCATATATGGGCAGGTTGAATGTCGCCAGATCGACGAGTTCGGCATCGAAATTGCCATGCGCCTTGGCGCGCTCGTGGAACCATTCGCCGATCATCGCACCGTTGCGGCCGGGCCGGGTCGAGGCGATGACGGTGTGCAGCTTCAAGGCCATGTCGGGTCTCCTTGCCAAGTATCGCTTTGGCGCCTAGTTACTGAATGTGACTGGGATGAAGATGGCGCGGGCCAATGAACCGCGCAAGAAGGCACGTCGATGAAACAGGGTAACATCCATGAAACCGGCAACTGCAAGGCGGTGAGCGGCGTGCTCGCCCGCGTCGGCGACAAGTGGTCCGTCCTCATCGTGACGCGGCTCGGTGCCGGCCCGATGCGGTTCAACGAACTCAAGCGCGAAATCGGAGGCATCTCGCAGCGCATGCTGACGCTCAGCCTGCGCGGCCTCGAACGTGACGGCTTGATCAACCGGACCGTGTTTCCAACGGTTCCGCCGCGCGTCGACTATGAGCTTACGCCCTTGGGCTTCTCGCTGCTGAAGCCCGTGACGGCGCTCGCCGGCTGGGCGATCGCCAATATCGGCAAGATCGACGGTGCTCGCGCGAAATTCGACGCGGCGCAAGCGAAACCCGCATTGCGGGCGCGCGCGGCCTGAAACGCGCCTAGCTCGCCCAGCTCGCGTCGAAGCTGCGCACGAAGGGAAGCGAGTCCCGACGTGCGGCCTGGGTCCTGCGCTGCTCCTCGGCGATCGCGATGTCGAGCATCAGCGTCACGAAGGTGCGATTGCGGTCGGCGTATTCACGTTCGTCGCCGAGCAGCGGCCAGAGGCTCTTGCGCATGAACGTCTCGAGCTCTTCGGACCAGCGCGAACCGTCCGAGCCGTCGAGCAGCTTGGCGCGGCGATGCGCCAGCACCGGCAGATGCGGCGCGATCAGCTCGCGCATCTCGGCCTCGAAAGCGGGCCAGCCCTCGGATTGGAAATCGATTCCCTGGACCAGAAATCCGACGACCTGTTTAAAGGCCCCCATTACCCTGTGTTGCATGGCATTTTGCCTTGTTCACCCGGCGCCATGCTGCGCGCAGACCTCTTAAGGTCCCGGCAAGAGACGTGGTTAGCGAATGGTTCAGGCTTCGTCGCCCGCACTGCGCAAGAGCCGCTCCATATCGCGACCGCCGTAGAATATCCGCAGAATGTCGACATCGATCTCGTGGACCGTGAAGACTATCGTTGCACGGCGTTCGAAGCCCATTGTCCGAAGGCCGGGTTTGAGGTCGTCGCGCCGGGTGCCCCGATGCGGAAAGTTCATCAGGGAACGGCACGCCGTTTCGATGCGCTCGATGTAGCCTGCTGCAACGAAAGCTCCGGATTCCGCTTCGATGTAGTCGTGCAGACGGAGGAGATCGTCGACGGCGACGGCACGAAGCCTGACACGGTAACGCTTCAATCCGCCCTCTTCAGGGCCGCATGTTGCCGGACACGAGTGAAGGCTTCATCGATGGAGAGTTCCGGACGCGGATCGTCGAGCGAAATCTGTATCTGCTCGCGAAGCCATGCGTTGACTGCGGCTTCCTCCCGATTAAGTGCCCGCATTGCGGCGCGGAGTACCTCACTGGCCGAGGCATAGTCGCCACGCTTTACGCGTGCTTCGACGCTCTCATGCATATCTCCGAGCGTGACGGAAATCGGCCTGCTGGTGCGCGCCATGACGGAACCCCTCGTATGACAGTGTCATACTCGATTTGAGGCGGTCGGTCGAGATTACCCGGACAACGCTTCTCGTGCACCCCGCGACACCGCGCCAAGCGGCCGATTGTTGCGCGAGCGTAAGGTGCATGCTATCCGCAAGCCGCGTCCGGAGACTCGCCGAGGCGCGATGGTATTTCACCATAGAATTCAATATGTTAGTGAACCGGCGCTTCGGCAAAACGCGCCAAGGTTTGAAGGGCGAACGTGGCACAGGAACAGCAACACGAAGTCGGCCTCGCGGGACGCTACGCGACTGCCATTTTCGATCTTGCCCGCGACAGCAACGCCATCGACACCGTCGAGAAGGATTTTCTCTCGCTCAAGGCTATGCTGGCGAGCAGCGCCGATTTCGTGCGCCTCGTCCGCTCCCCGGCCTTTTCCAAGGAATCCCAGGCCAAGGCCCTGAAGGCCCTTCTCGCCCAGATGGGCGCCGCGGCGCTGACCACGAAATTCGTCCTGCTGCTCACCTCCAAGCGCCGCCTGTTCATCCTGACCGACGTCATCCGCGCCTTCGAGCGCATGGTCGCGCGCCAGCGGGGCGAGGTTCAGGCCGAAGTCACGTCCGCCCGCGCGCTCAGCGATGCCGAAGTCGGCGAACTGAAGGCTGCGCTCAAAGCCAAGCTCGGCCGCGAACCGCGGCTCGACACCAAGATCGATCCCACCCTGCTCGGCGGTCTCGTCGTGAAGGTGGGCTCGCGCATGATCGATTCGTCCTTGCGCACGAAGCTGAACGGGCTTCGCGCCGCCATGAGAGGTAACTGAGAATGGATATCCAGCCCGCGGAAATCTCCGCCATCCTGAAGCGTGAGATCGAGAATTTCGGTGCCGAGGCCGAGGTCAGCGAAGTCGGCCAGGTTCTTTCGGTCGGCGACGGCATCGCCCGCATCTACGGTCTCGACAACGTCCAGGCCGGCGAGATGGTCGAGTTCCCCGGCGGGATCAAGGGCATGGCCCTCAATCTCGAATCCGAC
Source organism: Pseudomonadota bacterium (assembly GCA_018241025.1). Lineage (GTDB taxonomy): Bacteria > Pseudomonadota > Alphaproteobacteria > Micropepsales > Micropepsaceae > Rhizomicrobium. The sequence continues at coordinate 203,032 of JAFEEQ010000015.1, read as the reverse complement.
AATGTCGGTGCGGTGATCTTCGGCTCCGACTCGACGATCGCCGAGGGCGACACCGTCAAGCGTACCGGTGCCATCGTGGACGTGCCGGTCGGCAAGGGCCTGCTCGGCCGCGTCGTCGACCCGCTCGGCAACCCGATCGACGGCAAGGGCGATCTGACCAACATCGCCGAACGCCGCCGCGTGGACGTGAAAGCCCCCGGCATCATCCCGCGCAAATCCGTGCATGAGCCGGTGCAGACCGGCCTCAAAGCCATCGATACGCTGATCCCGATCGGCCGCGGCCAGCGCGAGCTCATCATCGGCGACCGCCAGACCGGCAAGACTGCCGTCGGCATCGACACGATCATCAACCAGAAGCCCGTCAACGCCGGCAATGACGAAAAGGCGAAGCTCTACTGCATCTACGTCGCCATCGGACAGAAGCGTTCGACCGTGGCGCAGATCGTCAAGACGCTCGCCGATACCGGCGCGCTCGACTACACGATCGTCGTCGCCGCGACCGCCTCGGATCCGGCGCCGCTGCAGTTCCTCGCGCCGTTTTCCGGCTGCGCGATGGGCGAGTGGTTCCGCGACAACGGCATGCACGCCCTGATCATCTACGATGATCTCTCCAAGCAGGCCGTCGCCTATCGCCAGATGTCGCTCCTGCTGCGCCGCCCGCCGGGCCGCGAAGCCTATCCGGGCGACGTGTTCTATCTCCACAGCCGCCTGCTGGAGCGCGCGGCCAAGCTGAACGACGATTTCGGCGCCGGCTCGCTGACCGCCCTGCCCGTCATCGAAACCCAGGCCAACGACGTCTCGGCCTACATCCCGACCAACGTGATCTCGATCACCGATGGACAGATATTCCTCGAGACCGATCTGTTCTACCAAGGCATCCGTCCGGCGGTGAACGTCGGCATCTCGGTGTCGCGCGTAGGTTCTTCGGCGCAGATCAAGGCGATGAAGACCGTCGCCGGCCCGATCAAGTCCGAGCTCGCGCAGTATCGCGAGATGGCGGCCTTCGCGAAGTTCGGCTCCGACCTCGACGCGGCGACGCAGAAGATGCTCGCACGCGGCGAGCGCCTGACCGAGCTCCTGAAGCAGCCGCAGTACAAGCCGTTCCCGGTCGAGGAGCAGGTCGCGGTGATCTACGCCGGTACCCGCGGCTACCTCGACGCGTTCCCGACCGCGAAGGTCGGCGCGTTCCAGGAGGGCCTGATCTCCAAGCTCAAGAGCAAGTACCCGCAGTTCCTCGAAGGCATCCGCAAGGAAAAGGCGCTGACGCCGGAACTGGAGAACATGCTCAAGGACGCGCTCGCCGAGTTCACCAAGTCGTTCGCGGCCTAAGCCGAGAAGAAGAGCAATGGCCTCCGTCAAGGAAATGCGGACGCGTATCGCGGCCGTGAAATCGACGCAGAAGATCACCAAGGCGCTCCAGATGGTCGCCGCGGCGAAGCTGCGCCGCGCCCAGCAGCAGGCGGAAAGCGCCCGGCCCTATGCCCAGGGCATGGCGAAGGTGATCAACAACCTGGCCGCCGGCGTGTCCGGCCCTTCGGCGCCGCTTCTCCTTGCCGGCACCGGCAAGGACCAGCGCCAACTGGTGGTGGTCGCGACCTCGGATCGCGGCCTCGCGGGCGGCTTCAACTCGGGCATCGTCCGTCTGGCGCGCGAGCGCATCAAGGCGCTGCTCGATTCCGGGAAGGACGTGAAGATCATCTGCGTCGGCCGCAAGGGCCGCGACCAGCTTCGCCGACTTTATGGCAACCGCATCATCGAAACGTTCGAAGTCGGCCCCAAGGCACCGTCCATGGTGCTGGCCAAGCCGATCGCGCAGAAGATCCTCGATCTCTACGTCGCCGGTGAGTTCGACGTCGTCACGCTGATCTCGAGCCGCTTCAAGTCGGTCGTCACGCAGACGCCGACTGTGCGCCAGCTCATCCCGGCGCAGGTCGAAGCCACGGGCGGCACCGCGCCGTTCTACGATTACGAGCCGGACGAGGAATCGATCCTCACCGCGCTCCTGCCGCAGAACATCGGCGTGCAGCTGCTCGCCGCGCTGCTCGACAACCAGGCCGGCTTCTTTGCCGCACAAATGACCGCGATGGACAACGCGACCCGCAATGCGGGCGACCTGATCAACGCGCTTACCATCAAGATGAACCGTACCCGCCAGGCGCAGATTACCAAGGAGCTGATCGAGATCATCTCCGGCGCCGCTGCCGTTTAAGGAAAGAGAACGACCATGAACGCACCATTTTCCACCAAGGGCCGCCTGACCCAGATCATCGGCGCCGTCGTCGACGTCGAGTTCGATGGTCACCTGCCGGCGATCCTGAACGCGCTCGAGACCAAGAACACCGACGCCAAAACCGGCGCGGAAGTCCGTCTCGTGCTCGAGGTCGCGCAGCATCTCGGCGAGAATACCGTCCGCGCCATCGCGATGGACACGACCGAAGGCCTCGTCCGCGGCGCTGAAGTCATCGACACCGGCGCGCCGATCCGCGTGCCCGTCGGCCCGGCCACGCTCGGCCGCATCATGAACGTCGTCGGCGATCCCATCGACGAAGCAGGCCCGATCAGCCTCGAGCACACCGCGCCGATCCACCGCGAGGCACCGACCTTCGCCGAGCAGGTCAACGCGGCCGAAGTGCTCGTCACCGGCATCAAGGTCATCGACCTGCTCTGCCCCTACACCAAGGGCGGCAAGATCGGTCTCTTCGGCGGCGCCGGCGTCGGCAAAACCGTGACCATGCAGGAGCTGATCAACAACATCGCCAAGGCCTATGGCGGCTATTCGGTGCTCGCCGGCGTCGGCGAGCGCACCCGCGAAGGCAACGACCTCTATCACGAGATGATCGAGTCGAAGGTGAACGTCGATCCCAAGTCGGGCTCGGTTGAGGGCAGCAAATGCGCCCTTGTTTACGGCCAGATGAACGAGCCGCCGGGCGCCCGCGCCCGCGTGGCGCTGACCGGCCTGTCGGTCGCCGAGTATTTCCGCGACGTCGAAGGCAAGGACGTGCTCCTCTTCATCGACAACATCTTCCGCTTCACCCAGGCAGGTTCGGAAGTGTCGGCGCTTCTCGGCCGTATCCCGAGCGCGGTGGGCTACCAGCCGACCCTCGCGACCGAGATGGGCAACCTCCAGGAGCGCATCACCTCGACCACCAAGGGCTCGATCACCTCGGTGCAGGCGATTTACGTGCCGGCCGACGACATGACCGACCCGGCGCCCGCGACCTCTATGGCGCATCTCGATGCGACCACCGTTCTGTCGCGCGACATCGCCGCGCTCGCGATCTTCCCGGCGGTGGACCCGCTCGACTCGACATCGCGCATCATGGACCCGAATGTCATCGGCGAAGAGCATTACACCGTCGCCCGCCGCGTCCAGGAAGTGCTGCAGCAGTACAAGGCGCTGAAGGACATCATCGCCATTCTCGGCATGGACGAGCTCTCGGAAGACGACAAGCTGGTCGTGGCCCGCGCGCGCAAGATCCAGCGCTTCCTCGCCCAGCCGCTGCATGTCGCCGAAGCCTTCACCAACCTTCCCGGCATCTTCGTCGAGCTCAAGGATACGATCCGCTCCTTCAAGGCGATCGTCGACGGCGAGTACGACCATCTGCCGGAGCAGGCCTTCTACAACGTCGGCACCATCGAAGACGCCGTCGCCAAGGCCCAGAAGATGGCTGCGGAAGCGGCGTAGTCCCGCTCACTTGTCATGGCCCGCGTATACGGGCCATGACAGCAGTAGGTAGTTGAACGACATGACTGACAAGATCGCCTTCGACATCGTCTCTCCGGAGCGGTTGCTGATCTCCGACAGTGCCGACATGGTCACGGTGCCGGGCACCGAGGGCTATATGGGCGTGATGGCGGGCCATTCTCCAGTGGTGACGACGCTGCGTCCCGGTATGATCGACATCACCAACAACGGCAGCGACAGCCGCTATTTCATTCGCGGCGGCTTCGCCGAGATCAACGCCGACAAGGTCACCGTCCTCGCCGAGGAGGCGATCCCGTTCTCCGAACTCGATCTGGCGGTCATCGACCAGCGGATCAAGGACGTCGAGGAAGACCTGATCGCGGCCAAGAGCGATGCCGAGCGGAGCAAGGTCGAGGCCGAACTTCAGGAGCTGCGCCTTGTGCGCGCAGCCTTTTGACGCCACGCCAACGTTCTGACCGCCCGTTTCCTGTTCACCAGATGACGAAATGTTCCTGATTCGGCAGGGGCTTGGCCAAGTATTGTGCACTGCGGCGGGTTCCCAGCCCGCAACAGTCTGCGCTATAATGCGTTAGTGGTCGGTAGCGACCTTGATGGGGCTTTAGATGACGGAACCAACCGTCTACAGGCAAGGCTGGACGCTGGACGATGTCGCCTGGTCGAAATTCGACCGGTCGAAGGCATCGCCCCAGATGGTCGCGGCCATCAAGGCCGCGTCCCTGGTCGAACTCAACGCACCCGACTACGTTTCTTATCTCAAGAAAGTTTTCCGCGACGCCGGCCCGGAAACGCTCGCCGCCATCGAGCAGTGGGGCTGCGAGGAAAGCCAGCATGGCCGCGCTCTTGGCCGCTGGGCGGAGCTGGCGGATCCGGACTTCAAGGTCGACGAGGCCTTTGCCCGCTTCCGTGCCGGCTACAAGCCCGAGCATTTCGCCTCCGAAGACACAACCTCCATCCGCGGCAGCCGACGCGGCGAGATGATCGCGCGCTGCGTGGTGGAGAGCGGTACTTCGTCCTATTACACCGCCATCAAGGACGCGACCGAAGAGCCCGTCCTGAAGGAAATCGCCGGCCGCATCGCAGCTGACGAATACAGGCACTACAAGCTCTTCTTCGAGACTCTTAAGGCGCAGGATGAGCCCGACCTCCCGCTTTGGAGGAAGGCGATGGTCGCTGTCGGCCGCATCACCGAGTCCGACGACGACGAACTGGCATACGCTTACTACTGTGCCAATGTTCGACCAGCCGAAACTGCGCGCCTACCCTATCAGCGCGCCTACTACGCCAAGGTCGCGGCGGGGCTGCTCAACCGGATCTACCGGCCGAGCCACGTCCACAAACTGGTCCAGATGGTCGCGATGTCGATCGGGCTGAAGCCGCAAGGACGCATCGTTCGCTTCGGCGCCAAGCTGGTCTGGCAGATGCTCCGCATCCGCGCCGGAGCCGGCGATCCGGGTCCTGCGCCGTTGGCAGCCTGATCTATTTCTTGCGCGTGTAGTGGATGACCCAGGCGTCGTTCCAGGCGGCGCCATCCGTGCTTGATTGCCAACGCCAGGTGAAGCTGTCGGGTGTGATGTCGGAGAAGACCATCCTGGCAATTCGCCCACTGGGACGCCGCCCCGTCGTCAAGACGAAGTCGCCATCAGGCTGCGGCCCGCCGCTCAGTTCGATATAGCCGCCCTCATTGTCGACCCAGGTCTGACGCCAGATCTTTTCGGGCGCGACATACATAGAAACGCTGTGGCCCATCAGATGTTGGCCGGGATGCCCATCGAAGTGCTCTTCGATCACACAGCCGTCGTAGCTCTGTGAGATGTGGTTGCTGCCGACGCCACTATCGCCTTCCGAAGGCGCCCAATGCGCCTCCCAATCGCCCAGCCAGAAGTCGAGCGCGCGAAATGCCGGCGTCGCACAGGCCGGTGGAGGATCGGCCGCAATGGCAGGTGTGGCCGTGCAGATCAGTGCTGCTGCAAGCAAGTGGCGCATGGCGGTTCTCCCCGAAACCGGGATGAACTCTACGCCTTGCGCGACCGAAACAGGTTCAAAGAACCGTGAGGATCAGACCGACCGCTTCACCAGCATCTGCTTGATCTCACCGATGGCCTTGGCCGGGTTGAGACCCTTCGGGCAGGTGTTGGTGCAGTTCATGATCGTGTGGCAGCGATAGAGCCGGAACGGATCCTCAAGCCGGTCGAGACGTTCGCCCGTGTGCTCGTCGCGGCTATCGGCCAGCCAGCGATAGGACTGCAGCAGCGCTGCCGGGCCCAGATAACGTTCCGAATTCCACCAGTAGCTCGGGCAAGACGTAGAGCAGCACGCACAGAGGATGCACTCATAGAGGCCATCCAGCTTTGCACGGTCTTCGGACGACTGCTTCCATTCCTTTTCCGGCTCCGCCGTCTTGGTCTGAAGGAAGGGCTCGATCGAGGAATACTGGGCATAGAAATTCGTCAGGTCCGGAACGAGGTCCTTGACCACCGGCATGTGCGGCAAGGGGTAGACCGCGACCGGGCCGGAGATGTCGCTGATCGCCTTGGTGCAGGCGAGCGTATTGCCGCCGCCGATGTTCATTGCGCAGGAGCCGCACACGCCTTCGCGGCAGGAGCGGCGGAAGGTCAGCGTCGGATCGATTTCGTTCTTTATCTTGATCAACGCGTCCAGAACCATCGGCCCGCAATCGCCGAGATCGACCGTGTAGGTGTCGATGCGCGGATTGGCCTCGCTGTCTGGATCGTAGCGGTAGACTTTGAATTCCTTATGCCGTTTCGGCTTCTTGCCATTGGCCGTCTTCGGCCCTGGCCAGACTTTGCCCTTGGTCGGCTTGGAGCCCTTCGGCAATGTGAGCTGAACCATGAATAACCCTGCTGTGCGGTAGGAAAATCAAATCGCGGCGCCATGTTGGCATGGCGGGAACGAAGGCAAAAGCGTCACGTCGCCCCAATCTGCTCGAACAGCCAGGCGACTTCGACGGGTTTGTCCTTCACCGATCCGCTGAGCACGATTTGCTCGGTGCGCCGCACCTGGTCGGAACCAAGATAGACGCTTTCCTCGATGGCGATCTGACCGCCCGAACGGAAGCGCCAGCCTTCGCCGTTGGGCAGTTTGAGCAGGACGCCCCCGCTCTGGTTGGGCGTGATCCGGATATCGGGATGGACGTGGAAGCGGATCGCGTAGGCCGTGTCCTTGATGTTCTTCGCGGGCTGCGGCAGCAGCCGGTCCGCGCCGGTCACGGTGCGCCCGTCCAGTGACAGCGTCACCTGCCGCTCATGCCGCGTATGGAACGGCAACAGATAGGCGTCGTGACTCGCTTCAACGGCCCAGCCATGCGTCGTCTCGTTGCGACGCGTCTCGACGGCGGAAGGGCCCTGAAGCAGCCGCGCACCGAGCAGGTTGCGGGCAACGCCCGGCGGCAGGATCGGCGCCTGCGAGACATCGCCTAGCGTAAGCGTCGAATGCGCGGCGGTGGCACGCAGGGCGCTCTCCCATTTGGGCTGCGCCGTACCGGCCGCCCCACAATTGACCACGATGCGCTGGCTGCCGTTGGAAAATTCGAAAGCGAGGCAGGCGGCATGCGCTTCGCGCGCGAACGGGCCGGGCGGCACCGTTCCGCAGTCGAGGACAAGCTGCGTCTTGCCGGCGGTCAGCCGTTGATATCCGGAGTGGCGCGCGAAGGCGAAAGGCTGGCCGCGCACTTCGTCGCGCGCCAGCAATCCCGCCACGGTGCGCGGATCGCATTCGGTGCTGCCGTTGAAGAGCGCCAGCGCGCCATCGCCATGGCGGAAAAAGCGGATAGTCGGCGCAATCCGGTCGTAGGCACCGCGGATGGCGTGCGGCAGCTCGAGCGCCCCGGCGCTCAGCGAATCCATCACCATCATGATCAGGCGATAGCAATGGACGAGGTTTTCCGGCGAGCGGCTGACGTGTCCACCGTCGGGCAGTATCTGGCGCGCGATCTCGCCTTCGAGCCGGGCAAGTCCGTCTTCAAGCCTGCGCTGGCTATCGCCGAGACAGGCGCCCGACAATGCCTCGGCCGCCGCCGCTTCGAAGCGCGGCATGCCGTCGGGCGCTTCGCCGGCGATACGCGCCAGCATGCGCGATTGCTCACGCAGCGAGACGAAGACCTTGGAGCGCCATAACAGGTCCGAATTCGCGATCGCAAGACGGCCATGGGCGAAAAGATGGATCAGGCGGCGTGCGATCACCTCCGGCGACCAGGCCGGTTCGGAATATTTTGAATGGCGTTTCAGCCACTGGGTGATGAGATTGGTTGCGAGTGTCCGCGCCGCCTCGCCACCGGCCAGCGCCAGCGGCGGCAGCCAGACGAAGCTGTGCAACGCCCGCTCCCACTCGGCCGAAGGCGGCTTCACATCGAAGATCGAGCCGTCGCGCGGCGCCTCGACCATCTCGCCGTGAAACCGGAAGCGCCCGCGCAGCAAGGCATCAGCATCTTCGAGACGGCGCGGCAAAGCATCGTAGGGATGGAACAGGATCCGGTCGGAAAGCGGGCCCTTGAGAAAACGGCGATAGAACCAGGTCCGCCGCCACCACACGCGCAGCGGTCGCAACAGCCGCCACATCAATTCGCGCAGCAGTTCGGGCAGGAGGGAGAGATACGGAACGCGCGGGCCGGCCACGGCGTCAGCCGCGCAAGGCGGCGATGTTCGCCGCGTATTGCCCTGCCCCGCCTTTAAACACCGCGGTACCAGCAACGAGAACTGTCGCGCCGGCGGCGATGCACCTCTTTGCCGTTTCCGGATTGATCCCGCCATCGACTTCGAGCGCGATATCACGGCCCGTCGCGTCGATACGTTTGCGTGCCGCAGCGATCTTTCCGATCTGGCTTTCGATGAAGCTCTGCCCGCCGAACCCCGGATTGACGCTCATGATCAGCACGAGATCGACGAGGTCCATAAGGTTGTCGATCGTTTCGATCGGCGTGCCGGGGTTGAGGACCACACCCGGCTTCTTGCCGAGACTGCGGATGAACTGGAGCGTCCGGTGAACATGCGGACCGGCTTCGGGATGCACTGTGATGATGTCGGCACCCGCCTTGGCGAAATCTTCGACGAAAGGATCGACCGGCGAGATCATCAGGTGGACGTCGAGCGGCTTCTTCGCATGCGGCTTGATCGCTTTGACGACCGCCGGACCGATTGTGATGTTCGGAACATAGTGCCCGTCCATGACATCCACATGGATGAGATCGGCGCCTGCGGCTTCCACGGCGGCGATTTCGTCGCCCAGGCGTGCGAAGTCGGCCGAGAGGATGGACGGAGCAATGCGGACGGGGGCGGCCATGGCCTTAAGTGCCGGATTCGAACCCCGGTCGCAAGGCGGCTTCGCAGTTCAAGTTGTGACCGTTTTCGGCGCTCTGCGGTCCTGCCACCAGCGCTCTATCCGTGGCCAGGCGATCATCAGCACGGCGAAGGTCGCCAGCCACATGATCCGTGACTGGTAGCGTCCGTGAGGACCGGAAAAAACGCCGCAAACGAAGGCGTTTCCGGCAAGCGCCACGAGAATGTAGCCAGGCAGCAGGGCAGCTCGCGCATCCCGCCGCCGGAGCGCCTCGCGCAGAAGCAGGATGAGCGCGACCAGTGACAGCACCGCGACCGGCACATGCACGATGTTGACCGGCACAAACCAGATCTCGCCTTCCTGCTGGTAAGCCCGGGCATAGGCGGTCATCTGCTGCGGAATGGCGATCTGGAATTCGCGATTGAGCACCCACTCCTGGGGCACGATGCCATCGCCGGTCTGGAACCAGACGAACTGGAGCAAGGCATCCTGGATGGCGACGATGGCGTTCTCGAGCGGGTATCTGAGCAGGCTTTGAGCGACCAGGCGCTGGGACTCCGGCTCACGCTTCTCAAATCCGCCGACTGCCTTGAACGGACTCGTCTTCTCCATCCACAGCCATGTATCGGCTCGGGACGGCAACCGGTCCTTGTAGCGGCAGAGCTTGTAACCGGCGTCGGGGCAGTCGGCATCGAGCACGGGCTTGATCAGCCCATCCTCCATGATGCGCGCCTCGAGGAAGATCGCACCGGAACGGCTGAAGAAGATTTTTCCGGTATAGGCGAAGTTCGCCGCGAAAACGCACAGCACCGCCGCAAACAGGCTGAGCGCCGCGGATGCAACCTGCGGGCGGCGGAGTCCGATTTCCTCGATCCACCGCGCCGGCGCGAGCCGCATAGCGAGCAACAGGACGATCAATCCACCGGCCAGCGCGATATGCGACGAATGGCAGGCAATCGAGATCGTTGCGCCAAAGAATAGGAGGATGCAGCGCGTGCGTCCAAGCGCCTCGCCGTGGAAGGCCAGCAAATAGAGCGCGAGCGGCACGAGGGCGACGAAACAATCGGGCTCGATCTGGCCGGCATACCACGGCAATCCCGTGCCCACGCATAGCACCGCACCGATGAGCAGAAACGACCAGAGCGACAGTGCGGGGCGAAGCGTGCGCGCGAACTCGGTGATGACATAAGCCGCGATCACGCATTGCGTCGCGGCAACCAGCCAAAGGCTCGCGCCGCCGCCGCTGACCGTCAGGAACACCGAATAGATCGGCGAGCGCTCGGCCAGGAACAGATGGCCGAGACCCTGCAGCATGTACGCGCCGGTGTCATAGAAAATGATCGGAAAACCGTTCCAGATCGCAACGACCAGCAGGAGCGGAACGAACAACACGATAGCGGCAAGTTCGCCCAGCGCACTGCCAATCGATGGGTTGGTATGGGTGAAACGGACCGGTCGCAGCGATGCCGCTGTGATCCCAAATTCCGTCATTGCCGAGGCGCCCCATGCTCCACTTTCACAATGCACGCAGTTTTGCTGCGCTGCAAAGTGACAAAATTGACAGACGAAACACCGGTCGGAAAGCCGCGGAACCACTGGGGATTTCCGAGGAAAACGCGGTTGACACCTTGGGACCCGGACCTACACTCCGCCCCGGTTCGTTTTTCGATTTCCCGAGGATTTTCATGGCGGAAACCCCGCACGCGGCGCGTCGCCCGCGCCCGCTTTCTCCCTATGTGACGATCTATCACTGGCCCGTGACCATGGCGACGTCGATCGTCCATCGCATTGCCGGCTGTGGCTTGGCCGCCGGACTCGTCGTCCTGACCTGGTGGTTGACCGCCGTGTCGCTCGGCGGTGTCGCGGAGTTCAATGCTCTGGCATCGACCCCGCTGGGGCAGGTGGTGCTCTTCGGTCTGACCTGGTGTCTCGCCTATCACCTGCTGAACGGTATCCGGCACCTGGCCTGGGATCTGGGCTACGGGTTCTCGAAACCCGCTGCGGCACGCAACAGCGTTCTGGTGATCCTCGGCTCCATCCTGCTCGCGATCGCCATCTTCGCGGCGGCCTATACCGGACATGGCGGCTATTACGCGGGAGTCTACGGATGAGCCTCGAGACTCCCCTGCACAAGGTCGAAGGCCTCGGCCCTGCCCATTCCGGCGTGAAGCATTTCTGGCGTCAGCGCGTCAGCGCGACGGCGCTCGTACCGCTGTCGATCTGGCTCGGCGTTTCGCTGCTCGGTCTGGTCGGTGGATCCCAGGCCGATATGGCCGCCTTCCTGCAAACGCCGCTGAATGCCGGCCTGCTCGCGGCCTTCATCCTGATCGCCGTCTACCACATGGTGCTCGGGCTCCAGGTCATCATCGACGACTACATCTATGTGAACTGGCAGAAGTTGCTTTCGATGTTCGCGATGTGGGCGTTTGCCCTCGCGGTCGTCGCCGTCTGTCTGTTCGATCTTCTTCGCATTGCGGGGTAAGCCATGGCCGCCGCCTATACCATCATCGATCACACCTTCGACGTCGTCGTTGTCGGCGCCGGCGGCGCTGGCCTTCGCGCCACGCTGGAATGCGCACGCCTCGGTCTCAAGACCGCTTGCGTGACGAAGGTCTTCCCGACCCGTTCGCACACCGTCGCGGCACAGGGCGGCGTCGCCGCCGCACTCGGCAATATGGGTCAGGACGACTGGCGCTGGCACATGTACGACACCGTGAAGGGTTCGGACTGGCTCGGCGACCAGGATGCCATCGAATATCTCTGCCGTAACGCGCCCGACGCGGTCTATGAGCTCGAGCATTTCGGCATGCCCTTCTCGCGCACCGAGGAAGGCAAGATCTATCAGCGCGCCTTCGGCGGCATGACGTCGAACTATGGCCAGGGCATCGCGCAGCGCACCTGCGCCGCCGCCGACCGCACCGGCCACGCCATGCTTCACACGCTCTATGGCCAGTGTGTGAAGCACAATGTGAACTTCTTCATCGAGTATTTCGCACTCGACCTGATCAAGGACGGCGATGCCATCGTCGGCCTGATGGCGTGGAATCTCGATGACGGCACGATCCACCGGTTCCGCGCCCACAAAGTGATCCTGGCGACCGGCGGCTACGGCCGCACCTATCTCTCCTGCACCGGCGCGCATACCCAGACCGGCGACGGCAACGCGATGGTGCTGCGCGCGGGCCTGCCGCTCCAGGACATGGAATTCGTGCAGTTCCACCCGACCGGCATCTTCGGCGCCGGTGTGCTGATAACGGAAGGCGTGCGCGGCGAAGGCGGTTACCTCACGAATTCCGAAGGTGAGCGCTTCATGGAGCGCTATGCGCCCAACGCGAAGGACCTCGCCTCGCGCGACGTCGTCAGCCGCGCCATGACCATCGAGATCCGCGAAGGCCGCGGCGTCGGTCCGAACAAGGACCACATCCACCTTCACCTCTCGCATCTCGACCCGAAGATCATCCATGAGCGCCTGCCGGGTATCTCGGAGAGCGCGCGCATCTTCGCAGGCGTCGATGTCACCAAGGAACCGATCCCGGTGCTGCCGACGGTGCACTACAACATGGGCGGCATCCCCTGCGCATATACCGGCCAGGCGTTGACGCTGAAGGACGGCAATCCCGACACACCGGTGCAGGGCTTGATGGCCGTCGGCGAAGCGGCCTGCGTCTCCGTGCATGGCGCCAACCGCCTGGGTTCGAACTCGCTGATCGATCTTGTGGTCTTCGGCAAGGCCGCCGGCATGCATGCCGCCGAGGCGCTCAAGGGCGTCGGCGGCCATCACGATCTGCCCAAGGGCGCCGGCGACGAAGCCCTCGCCCGCCTCGACAAGTATCGCAACGCCAAGGGCGGGACGAAGACCGCCGAGCTGCGCCTTGCCATGCAGAAGGCGATGCAGGTCGATGCCGCCGTGTTCCGCACCGGCGAGACGCTCAAGAACGGCCAAAAGGCGATCGACGAGATCTACGGCCGGATCAAGGACATCGATGTCTCCGACCGTTCGCTGATCTGGAACACCGATCTGGTCGAGACGCTTGAATTCGAGAACCTCATCCAGCAGGCCATCGTGACGGTCGAGGGCGCGGTCACGCGTCTCGAAAGCCGCGGGGCCCATGCGCGCGAGGACTATGCCAAGCGCGACGATGAGAACTGGATGAAGCACACACTGGCGTGGCTCGACCCGAAGACCGGCTATGCCCGCCTCGACTATCGTCCGGTGCACACCTACACGCTGACCAACGAAGTCGAGTACATCCCGCCCAAGGCGCGGACGTACTGAGATGCGCTGGCTGGCGGGGCTCGTTTTGTCAGTCCTGCTGGCTGCATTTCCGGCGGCTGCGGGCGATTTGCCGCCGAACACGCGCCTGGTGGTGATCCATACGCCGGGGCCGACTTGGCAGTCCGGCGTATCGTTTCGCGAGCAGCCCGGGATTGACGCGCATGTCGCCTATTACCGGCAGGTTCTGGCGGACGGGAAACTCGCACTCGGCGGCCCCTTTCTCGACGATAGCGGCGGCATGATGATTTCGACGCCCGGTGCGTCGCTCGCCGACATCGAGGCCATCGCGCAAAACGATCCCGCTGTTAAGTCCGGCCTGCTCAAGGCCACCGTGCGACTCTGGTATCCGGCGCTCCACGCGCCATGACACTCGAACCGCTTCTCCACGCGCCGCTTGCGGTCCAGTTTCACGTCGCGACCGTCGTACCGGCGGCGCTGATCGGCACCTGGCAGATATTCTTCAGCCGCAAGGGCGCGCCGCTGCATCGTGCACTCGGCTGGGTCTATCTTGTCCTCATGGCGGTGACGGCGCTCTCGACCCTGTGGGTGCATGCGCTCATGCCGAATGGGCCATTCTTCGGCTTCAGCCCGATCCACCTGCTCATTCCGATCACCTTCCTGGCGATCTTCAACGCGATCAGGGCTGCACGCCGCCACGACATTCCGCGGCATCGCTACAGCATGGTGGTGCTCTACGTTGCCGGGATTCTGGTCGCCGGAGGGTTCACTTTCGTGCCCGGCCGGATCATGCATGCCGTCGTCTTCGGCTCTTGAGACGGCACATTAAGGTTCCTTAAGCCGCGGAACTTCGGAACAAACCGCCCGGTTTTGGCGTATGTTGTCACTGGGTGGGGCAACGATTCCGTTTCGGAGGAACCATGACGATCAGAACCGCGCTCTTCGCCGCCACAGCCTTGCTTGCAATTGGCACGACCTCTGTGCTGGCCGATGAACGCCCCGATCCAGACGGCTATTACAGCCGAACCGATCACGAAGGCTATTACGACCGAGACGGCCATTACCGCCACTTCCATGATTACGACCGCCGTGGCGGCTATGGCGACGACGATCGCGGGCCGCCGCCCGCCTACTACCGCGAAGGCGACTACGAGCGCGATTGCCGGCGCGGCGGCAATGCTGCCGGTACGATCTTCGGCGCCATCGGCGGCGGTTTGATCGGAGGCGCGGCCAGCCACGGCAATGCCGGCGCTGTCGTCGGCGGCGTGCTGTTGGGCGGACTGCTCGGCAACGCGCTGACGCAGAATATCGACTGCGACGATCAGCATGTCGCATTCAACGTCTATGCCGATGGCCTCAACGGCGACATCGGCCGCCGTTATGAATGGCACCGCGGTCCGGATTACGGCTACTTCACGCCGACCCGCGAATATTGGGACGACGGCGTGCGCTGCCGCGAGTTCACGACCACGACGTGGTCGCATGGCCGCGAATTCTCGCGCAGCGGAGTCGCGTGCTATCGCCGCGACGGCTACTGGCACTTCCGCGACTGACGCATGAAAAGAATGGGTGAGCCAGATTGCGCTCGCCCATTCGCCTCGTTCATCTGCCTGACCGTTAAGGAGACGCCGTCAGCGCCGACGCAATCTCGGCTCCTTCGGCCTTCTTGAATGCCGCGCAGCGTTCGATCCGTTCGACCGTCTGCGCGGCGCGCCGCCTGGCGCCCAGGGCGCCGCCGAGATGGTCTTGCAGGAATGTCTTTACCTCGCCGACAGCGCTCTGATCGCAGGCCCCATCGAGGATGCGCGCCATACCGCCCATACCCGGCTGCGTGAGCCGCCTGGCAAAGTCATCGTAGCGCGCCTTCACAAAAGACCACAACGCGTCGCGCGCCACCGGTTCATCCGCCATGTAGTCGCGGAGATAGCCCAACTCGCCGGTTCGCATATGCGCCAACGCCAACGTCAGCAGCTTGTCGATCATCTGGGGGTCGTCGCTTCCGGCGAAGGCGTAGACGATGGATTTCCGCAGGGCCTCCTGGTCGGTCGTCATGAGTTCTTTGAGCATCGGGTCGGCAAGATTCGGATTGGCGATGAGCGCCGCGCGCAGCGACTCCGAACGGAGCTCGGGCGCAATCGCACTCGAGCAGCCTGACGAAGGTGCAAATCTGCAACGCACCGGCGCGGCCAGCTGCGCACTGACGCCGGGTTCGCGCGCCTCAGTCACAAGAAGCACGGCAAGATACTGGCGAAGGAGGGCATCGGCCGGCCTTTCGCCAGAGCGTGCAAGTACGCCAAGCCCCTTCCAGCGCGGCAACAACGCCGATGTGAGAAACGCACGGTAATGCGGAATGTCCGCATCGCTGAGGCTACGCCGCAAGAGCGGCAGGTCGGAACTCAACTGGCGGAACACGTCCCAACGGGCCGTCGGTGCAACGGCGCGGATCGCATTGAAATAGTCGCTGGCCGCGGCCTTTCCACTGCGCAAGCCGGCAAAGACGTTCGCGAGCAGGACGATCTGCCCGACATTGTCGAGTTTTCCGGCACGCGCAATCTGGGATTTCCAATCATCTTCATCATAAGCGAAGCGGAAATAACCGGTGCCATCGGGCATCGGCGGAATGGCGCAGGCTTTTCCGAGCGGTAGCGACAATACGTCGTCAGCAATCGCGCAGGCGCGCCCAGATGTGCCGGCGATGCAGACCGGCACATGCCAGCTTCGCTGAGGCTGACGGAAGCCGAAGGGGGCGTAAGGCGACTGTACGAATGTTAGTGCTCCATCGCTGCAGCCGCCCGTTATGCTCATATAGGGTACGCCCGGGCGATCGATGAAATCGTGAAACGAACCGACCAGATCGGGATGGCCTGTCGTGACTGCGATCGTCCCGACGAAGTCGTCCGCGGTCGCGTTGCGATGAGCGAATTTCGAAAGATAGGCGTGGATACCCTTACGCCACGCTTCCGGACCAACGTAATTCTCGAACATCGCGAGGACCGACGCGCCCTTGTCGTAGGTGATGCCGTCGAAGGCATTGGCGAGGTCATCGACATTCTGGATCGGCTGATGGATCTGCCGTGCCGATGGCAGCTCGTCGAGGTCCATGACGTCGTAAGCCCGCCTTGTTCCTTCGGACGAGAAATCGAAGTCCGGCACGACAGCCTGCGCCGCCTTCAGTTCGGCCCAATTGGCAAAGGATTCGTTGAGCCAGGTATCGTCCCACCAGGACGGCGTAACCAGGTCGCCGAACCATTGGTGCGCGATCTCATGGGCCTGGACTATGAGGCTGCCGCGTTTGTCTTCCACCGAGGCGTCCTGATCGAGAAGCAGGTAGCGCTCGCGGAATGCGATGGCACCGGCATTCTCCATCGCGCCGGCGGCGAAGTCTGGCACAGCGATCATGTCGAGTTTGCGAAACGGGTAGCCGATTCCGAAATACTCTTCGAATGCGGACACGATTTTGGGGGTCAGCGAAAGCGCATAGGTCATGCGGGTGCCCTCGCCTTTTGCGGCAATTCCCCGAATTCGAAGCGGCTTGCTGCGGAACCTGTTTGGCGGAACGGTACCGCCATCGACGATGTCGAGCGGGCCAACCGCCAGGGCAACCAGATAGGTCGGTAGTGGCGGCGTTTCGGACAGCACGACATCGACCATGCCGTTCTTGTCCTGCTTTGCCGACTTGATCGGCGTATTGCCGACAACCTGCATGCTCTTCGGAGCGACGACGGTGATGTCGAATGGCGTCTTGAATCCCGGCTCGTCGAATGACGGGAACATGCGCCGCGCATCGGTCTCCTCGAACTGCGTGAACGCGTAGGCGTCGCCACGGTCGACGACCTTGTACAATCCTTGGAGCGAGGTGTTGAACGGCGCGTCGTAGTCGAACACCAGCGTTGCCTCGCCAGCCGGCACCTTGTCGACAAAAATGAGCCGCACTACGCCCGAATCGTCGACCTGATCGAAATGCGCCGGAAAGCTCTGGCCCGACTTCAGGCGGACCGAAACGCCGGAAACATTGAGATCCAAGCCATGGAGAAAGAGCGCTCGCCGCGGCTTCAGGAATCTGACATCGATTTCGGTATGGCCGGTGAACCGATCCGTCCTCGGATCGATTTTCAGCGCAATGCGATAGCGCTCCGGAATCGCAACCCGTGGAAGGCGTCCAAGCGGAATTGATTCGGCATCAAGACCGGATGTGTGCGCGGGTTTTTGGGGCGCCGGCTTGTTACAGCCGAACAATCCGGCAACGGCGACAAGGGCCATCAGACCCACGAGGCGATTCCAAGTCGTATTCAATGTTGACGCTCTTTTTGGCTGCGTGGAACTAATCACGGTACGTTGTGTTTTACCAACAGTTCGCTGCCCGGTTCTGCCACACTCCGTTCAGGCTGGGTTCATGCCGATAGGGCGAAACTCGATTTCGACAACAGCGGTCCGATGCCTGCGGCACGATGACCGCGCAAATGAGGAGAGCGTCATGTTCAAGAAATCCGGATTGATTGCTGGTGCCGCATTGCTGGCGCTGAGCCTCGGCACGTCGAGCGCCTTTGCCGACGAATGCAGCGGCCGCGACCACACCGGCGGCACCATTCTTGGTGCCATCGCGGGCGCGGCCATCGGCAGCGCCGCGGGACACGGAAATGCGGGAGCCGTCGTTGGCGGCGCCCTCATCGGTGGCTTCGCCGGCAACGCCATCAGCCGCGACATCGACTGCAACGATCGCGGCCGGGCCGAGCGCGCCTATCACGACAGCTTCTCGGGCCGCGTCGGCCGACACTACGAGTGGCGTGGACGCGAGCGCGGCTATGTCATGACCACGCGCGAATATCGCCGTCGCGGTCAGGTCTGCCGCGACTTCGTGCAGGTCGTGTATCGCCATGGCCGTGAGATCCGCCGCGAAGGTACGGCTTGCCGTTATCGTGGCGGCGACTGGCGGATCATGTAATCGGCCAACCCGTCGAATGAGCGAACCCCGCGCCCTGACCGGCGCGGGGTTTTGCCTTTTGGTTCAGCGCCCCTTCCATTGCGGCGCGCGTTTCTCGGCGAAAGCCTTGGGGCCTTCTCGCAGGTCTTCGCTGCGATACATGGCGGCGATGGCAGGATAGCCGTTCTGGTTCTTCATCGCATCGGCGACCGAGGCTTCGTCGAGCCCCTTGTAGACAGCCTGCTTCGAAGCCCGGATCGACATTGGCGAGAGCTCCATGATCTGCTTCGCCAGATCCCTGGCGCGCGTCATCAGATCGGCAGCCGGTACGACTTCGTTAACGAAGCCGAGATCCTTGCCTTCTGCGGCACTCACGCGACGTCCGGTCAGGATCATTCCGAGTGCGCGCTTCAGGCCAATTTCCCGAGGCAGACGATGGAGGCCGCCCGCAAGAGCGGCAAGACCGACGCGTGGCTCAGGCAAAGCAAATATCGCCGCCTCGGACGCCAGGATGATGTCGCAGGCCAGCGCGATCTCGAACCCGCCGCCCATGGCGATGCCGTTCACCGCAGCAATCAGCGGCTTGTCGAGGTCGAACCTCGTGGTGATGCCGCCGAAGCCGCTCGAGTGGCGCGGCAGGCTGGCCGCACTTCCACCACCGGCCGCGGTTACCTTCAGATCGTTACCCGCCGAAAATGCGCGTTCGCCGGCGCCCGTGACGATGGCCACCCATTGCTCCGGGTCGGCGGCGAACTCGTCGAACACCTGGCCCAGCTCGGCATGGGCTGCGGCATGGAGGGCATTCATCACCTCGGGTCGGTTGAGGGTGACGATGGTCAGGCGCCCTTCGCGCTCGACCTTGCAGAATTCGTGATTGGCCATGGCGTTTCCCTGATTTTTTCTGCCGCAGCTTCCCGTGCCGTGGGCCGGACGGCAAGGCTTGGGTAACCATTTATCTCTAGTTTTGGCGCAGCTACGGAAGCTACGCAGCCATGTCAGATACCTGGTCGATCAATGTCGGGGGGCAGACCTATGGCCCCTATACCCTGCAGCACATGCAGACCTTCGCCGCCGAAGGCCGGCTTGCGCCACACTCGCTGGTCGCGCCGACAGGCGATACGAATTTCCGGCCGGCCGCCGAGCACCCGCAGCTTCTCCGCCTGTTCGCCCAACCGAAGCCCGGACACGCACCTTCGGCGACGGGCAAATTCGTCACCGCCGAAGGGGTCGAGAGCGACGAAGATACGATCTCGCCGACATTCGGTCGCTCGAACGACGAACCGCGCGGCGGAACCCGCGGCCGCTTCGTCATTATCGCCGACATGAAATCTCGATCGATCACCGGCCTGGAGGAGGAGATCTTCAATCTCGGTCCAGCCTACTCGCTGATGCCCCAAGCCTGGTTGCTGGTCAGCGATCAACAGATCAATGCAATCCGCAACACCCTGGTGCAGAAGCTGGGCAAGCTCGACACGTTCTTCATCGTCGATGCCACGCACAACAAGGCAGCGTGGTTCAATTTCGGACCTGAGTCCGATACCCGCATCCGCCGCGTCTGGACGGCACAGCACGAGCCCCTGGAGCGAACCGGCTAACCGACCTGCCGCATCTTCTGCGCGAAGCGCTTGTGATTGTGGACATAGCCGGCGGCAGACATCTTCAGCCCGCCGAGCTCCATCTCGTTCAACTTGCGCGCAACGCGCGCCGGCGCGCCCAGGATCATCGAGCCGTCTTCGAATTCCTTGCCTTCGGTAATCAGCGAATTGGCGCCGACAAGGCAGTTCTTTCCGATGCGGCTGCGGTTGAGCAGCGTCGAACCCATACCGATCAGTGAGCCGTCTTCAACCGTGGTCGAATGCAGAATGACGCGATGGCCGACCGTGCAGTTCGCACCGACTGTTACCGGCTGGCCGGGATCGACATGGATGACCGACAGATCCTGGATGTTCGAGTTCTCGCCGACGGTGATCCAGTCGTTGTCGCCGCGCAGCACGCAGCCCCACCAGATGCTGGCGCCTTTCAGGAGCCGCACCTTGCCGATCAGGACCGCATTGGGCGCGACCCAGTAGTCGCCTTCCGACGGCAATTCCGGCGTTGCATCCTCGAGGGCATAGATCGGCATGTCGTGTCCAAAATTCCGGTTTGCGGCGTCATTGTGACAGCGGATGCGCGGCAAAGCGAGGCTTCGCAAGCTGCACCGATTTCGGGCATAGTCCTGTCATGGTTCCCAGGACTCAGTTGCCGGCTCTCGATCACACGCTGGCCAATGCGATCGTCGATGATGCGATCCGCAGCTATTTCCGCAAGCGACGCTCACGCGTTCCCGCCTTCATCGACCGGACCTTCACTGTGTCCGGCGCACTGCAGACCCATCGCCATGCGCTTGGCCATGACTTGTGGCGCGCACCGCTCAACGCCGCATTGGCCGGTCCGCAAATCGGTCTCAATGCCGCGGCCGCGATCCTGAAGTTTGCAGGGCGCAAGGAGACGGCCGAGAAGCTGCGCTCGCGCGAACTCTTCTTCCGAACCAGTGTCGCCAATGAACTCGAGCGGCGTCTGATCGTCGACCTGCTGGAACTGCCCTATGGCGGACCGGGCGAACCGTCCTTTCATGACGCGCTCGCGATCGAGATACTGGGAGACAGACGGCTCGATGGCGCGCTCGGCCAGCTCAACGGTCCCTGGGGCGAGAGCCAGCGGCTCAAGCTCGACGAGAACTTGGCCCGCCAGATCGCGATTTATCTCAACGCGCGCGGTGCGGCGGGCGAAGTCGTCAGCGCCGCGGTGACGATGACGGCAGGCGGCGTGTTCCTGCACCAGGCAACGCCGGGCTTTCTCACACTTGGCCCCGCCCTCGCCCAGGCACTTGGCGCCAAGATCGGCGGCGTTGCGGCGCTTACGGTCACGGGCGCAGTGCTCGCAGCAAGCGCGACGGCCGCAGCCTTCGCGGGCGTGGTGACCGATCCGATCCAGCGCGTGCTCGGCATCCATCATCTGCGCTTGATCGCATTGCTCGACGCACTGGAGACGGCGTTCCTTGGCGGTGATGCAAAATTGCGCATTCCCGAACAATATGCCGCGCGATTAATCGATCTGGTCGATGCCATCGTTTCGCTGGCGGGACAGTTCCGCACCGGCTGATTGATCCGTCCACAGATTTCGCATTGCTGTCGCATAAAGCCTGTTACGCTTTTCTTGTCGGAACGTGATTCGACAGTCAGCGGGGGCTGAAACTTAGTGCGGCATAGCACAGCGCCGAGCCTCGAAATCCAGGGCAACACTGTCCGCCCTCCCCGTCACGCCGACAATTCCCATCAACCGAGCGTATCGATCCTGACCAGGGAGATTCCATGGCCAAGCGTTCCGCGCGCTACAAAACGCGCGATTTTCAGGACTCCGAAAATGTTCACCCTTTCCCGTCTCGCGGCTGGAACCCGCGCGACGCCGAAGCGCCTCGCGATCGAAAATACGTAAAGAACATTCGGGCGATGAGCCCGACCCAGCAGGTTCTGCTGGATGCCATCGAAGAGCGCTCCGTCGTGCTGGCGCTCGGTCCTGCCGGCACCGGCAAGACCTATCTCGCCATCGCCAAAGCCGTCGAAGCGCTCGAAGCCGGGCGTTGCAGCCGTATCGTGCTGTCGCGCCCCGCGGTGGAAGCCGGCGAGAGTCTCGGCTTCCTGCCCGGCGACCTCAACGAGAAGCTCGCGCCCTATCTGCGCCCGCTTTACGACGCCCTCACCGAGCGTCTCGGCACCAAAAGGTTGAAGGGTCTGCTCGCCGATGGCGTGATCGAGATTGCGCCCGTCGCTTATATGCGCGGCCGCACCTTGTCGGATTGCTATGTCGTGATCGATGAGGCGCAGAACTGCACCTACACGCAGCTCAAGATGCTCCTCACGCGTCTCGGCTGGCGCTCGACGATGGTATTGACCGGCGATCCCGATCAGACCGATCTGCTTCCCGGCATCTCCGGCCTCGGCGACATCGCCGAGCGACTGGAAAGAGTGTCAGAGATCGCGGTCGTGCGCCTCTCCGACGCCGACATCGTGCGTCACCCGCTGGTCGCAGGGATGCTGACCGTCCTTTAGCCGCTTGGAACGATCGCCGCGGGCAGCCGCGGCGATCGTTCCGGCTGGACATGTCTCACACCGCCGGCGGCAGTATCTTGATCGCGCGCGTATCGCGCTTCGGCGGCGTGCCGAACATACGGGAATATTCGCGGCTGAATTGCGACGGGCTTTCGTAGCCGACGGCGAACGCCGCCGACTCCACATTCGAGGCTTCCACCACCATCAGCCGCCGCGCCTCCAGCAGACGCATCTGCTTCTGGTATTGCAGCGGCGTCATCGCCGTCAGCGCCTTGAACTGGCGATGGAAAGCGGACGGGCTGAGCTTCGCGGCTGCCGCCAGTTCGGCAACGCTCACCGGCTCGGCGAAGCGTTCGCGCAGCAGCCGCACCGCACCGACCACGCGACTGGCATGCCGGCTGTCGAGCGTCACCTGCGCAACTTCGGCGCCATGCGGACCGGAGAGCAGCCAGTAGCAGATCTCGCGCATGATCAACGGCGCCAGCGCAGGGACTGCCGACGGCGTATCGAGCAGCCGGACCAACCGCAACACACAGTCACTCAGCGGCCCATCGAAATCCGACACGAAGACGCCGCGCGGCGTTTCGGCCTTCGGCCGTGCCGCGATGTCGAGCTCGTCAGCCACAGCACGCATGATTGCGAGATCGAAGGCGAGGATCGCGCCGACAAAAGGCTCGCCAGGCCGGGCCGTCATCACCCGCCCCGTCGACGGGATCTCGACGCTGACCACCAGCGCCTGCCCGGCGCGGTATTCATATTGCTGCCCGCCGACGCTCGCCCATTTCGCGCCCTGCGCGACAATGCACAACGAGGGCCGAAGCAGGTGCTGCGCCGGCGGCTTTGGATGATCCGAGCGCAACAGGATCAGTTCCGGAATAGCCGTGAGCCAGGGATTTTCGCCGCCTTCACGCCGGATATAGCGCTCGATGGCGCGGACCAGGTCTTTCACGAACAATCTCCAAGAGCAGTATTAGGCAAGAATATGGTCCATTCCGACATTCGCACCGATCATAGACGCTCCTAAAAGGCAGGAACACCAGCCCGAGGAGTTTCGCAATGGCCAACAAGATCGCACTCATTACCGGCGGCAGCCGCGGCATCGGCCGCAACGCGGCGGAGAACCTCGCCCGCCGCGGCGCCGACATCATCTTCACCTACAATGCCAATCGCGACGCGGCCGATCAGGTCGTCGCCGGGATCGCGGCAACCGGCCGCCGCGCCGCCGCACTCCAGCTCGACACCGGCAACGCATCGACCTTCTGCGATTTCGCCGCGCGCGTCCGCGAGGCGCTGGCGCGTTTCGGTGCCGATCGGTTCGACTTCCTCGTGAACAACGCTGGCACTTCGAGCAACAAGGGTCTCATGGACATCACCGCAGACGAACTCGACGCGCTCTACAGCGTGCATTTCAAAGGCGTGCTGCTGCTCACGCAGACGCTGCTGCCGCTGATGAACGATGGCGGGCGGATCGTGAACATCTCGAGCGGGCTGGCGCGCCATGCCTCGCCCAACCGCATCGCCTATGGTTCGTTGAAGGGCGCAGTCGAGGTAATGACGCGCTATATGGCGCTCGAACTCGGGCACCGCAGGATCGCGGTCAATTGCGTTGCGCCCGGCGCGGTCGCGACCGATTTCAGCGGCGGGATGGTGCGTGACAATCCAGGCGTGAACCAGATGGTCGCCTCGCACACCGCCCTCGGCCGTGCCGGCGTGCCGGATGACATCGGTCCGGTGATCGCATCGCTGCTGTCCGAGGACAATCGCTGGGTCAACGCCCAGTGCATCGAAGTTTCGGGCGGCATGCGACTTTAGAGACCGGTCCAAGCGGGCACAGTGCTCGCTTGACTTAGGTGCAGTATTTAACTACGTAGCTAATTAGCTATCGAGTTAAGTATGACATGGACCAGCTCTCGACCACCTTCCAGGCCCTCGCCGATCCGACCCGCCGGGCGATTCTTGCACAGCTCGCGCTCGGCGAGCGATCCGTGACGGAACTTGCCGAACCCTTCGACATGTCACTGCCCGGCATCTCCAAGCATCTCAAAGTGCTGGAACATGCCGGCCTGATCACGCGCGGTCGCGAGGCGCAGTGGCGGCCCTGCCGCCTGGAACCGAAGGCGCTGATGACTGTCGACCAGTGGCTCGACGAGTACCGCAAGCTGTGGAACCAGCGTTTCGACCGGCTTGAGGTCTATCTGCGCGAACTCCAGGCAAAGCCGCGCGCAACAACAATCAAGGGGAAGAAGAATGCCCGCCGTAAATCCTGACGACTTCGTCCCGGCCGACGAGGCGGTGATCCAGTTCACCCGCCTGCTCGACGCACCGCGCGAACTGGTGTGGGAAGCCTTCACCGATCCCAACCACCTGCTCCACTGGTGGGGCGGCGAAGGCGTCTCTATCACGACGCACAGCCACGACTTCCGCACCGGCGGCGTCTGGGACTTCGTCATGCACGACCCAAGCGGTACCGATTACGACAACAAGATCACCTACGAGACGATCGAGAAGCCGTCGCGCCTCGTCTATCGCCATGGCAGCCCGGACGATCCCGATCTCTTCCGGGTGACGATCACGCTGACGCCTGAAGGCGCCAAGACGCTCCTCGTCATGCATTCGCGCTTCCCGAGCGTCGCGATCCGCGACCAACTCGCGCGCGAAGTCGGCGCCGTCGAGCGCGGCAGCCTGCATCTGAAACGGCTCGCCGAATACCTGCACCAGCAGCAGAACGGACAATAGGGAGCAACCGATGGCCAGCGACATCGTAAAAGCCGGAACCACCGTCACGATGAGCCGCGTTTTCGACGCCCCGCGCGAGCTCGTGTTCGAAGTCTGGACCAACGAAAAGCACTTCCAGGCCTGGTGGGGACCGGAAGGCTCGGACAATGGCGAAACGCATCTCGATGTCCATGTCGGCGGCGAGATCTCCGTCCAGATGCGCGGCCCCGGATTCGATCATCCCATGGGCGGCGAGTTTCTGGTCATTGAACCACCGAGCAAGCTGGTGTTCCTGTCGAAGGCGTTCAAAAACGCAGACGGAGACTGGCAGTTCGTCAATCGCAACACCGTCACGTTCGAAGAAGCTGGTAAGGGCAGGACCCGCGTAACCCTTCACGTTGTCGTGCAATCGGCTTCCGAGGAGTTCCAGGTGCCGGTCAGCGACATGGAGAAGGGCTGGAGCGGAAGCCTCGACCGGCTGCATGATCTGCTCGCGAAGCTGCAGGGGTAGGAACCACCATGAACACCGCTTTCATTGTTGCCGGCATCGTTGCGCTCGGCTTCATAGTGCTCGTCTTCTCGCGGCCCGGGAGCTTCCGGATGGAACGTTCCATCTCCATCGCGGCACCGCCCGAACGGGTGTTCGCATTCATCCAGGACTTCCACGAATGGACCAAGTGGTCGCCGTTCGAGAAGCTCGATACCGATCTCAAGCGCAGCTATTCCGGCGCGCCGAGCGGCAAGGGCGCGGGCTATGCCTGGGCCGGAAAGAAGGCTGGCGCCGGATCGATGCTGATCGTCGAAGCGACGGCACCGTCGAAGGTCGTGATCAAGCTCGATTTCTCCAAGCCCTTCGAAGCGCACAACATCGCCGAGTTCACCATGACGCCCGAGGCCGGCGGCACGCACGTGAGCTGGGCGATGTCGGGACCACTCAACTTCCTGACCAAGGCGATGCATCTGGTCATGCCCATGGACAAGATGGTCGGACCGCAATTCGAAGAAGGTCTCGCCAATCTCAAACGGAATGCTGAAGGATGAACCGATGAAACGCCCTCTGCTCCTTTGTGTTGCATTGTTGATGGGTACGACGGCCGCCTTTGCGGAGGACGCGCCACCGCCGATGGTCATCCCCCACGGCACCAAAGACATCGGCAAGACCGTACCCGGCGATTACACCCTCGACGTCAATCACGTCGGCGTGCTCGCGCGCGTCTCACATCTCGGCTTCTCCATGAGTCTGTTCCGCTTCGAGAAGGCGACAGCAACCTTGCAGTGGGATCCGAAGGCCGTCGGCGCCTCCAAGCTGAACGCGACGGTCGAGACGGCGTCGATTACTTCGAACGTGCCGGGCTTTGCCGCCGACATCTGCGAGAAGTATCTGCTCTGCAAGGACTTCCCGCAGGCGACCTTCGTCTCGACCGCCTTCCATCAGAAGGATGCGACCCACGGCACAGTCGACGGTATCTTCACGCTGAAGGGCAAAAGCGTGAAACTCAGCTTCGCCGTTTCACTGGTGGGGGCTGGGCCCGGCTTCGCGGGTGGACCAACGATGGGCCACGTCATCGGCATACATGCAGAGGGCTGGATCAAGCCTCAGGATTTTAGCATGGGACCGTTCTTCACCGATCCCATCGAAATCGTCATCGACACCGAATTCGATCATCCGGAGTGAGCCATGACCATCCGACTGCACTATCACCCGCTGTCGTCCTTCTGCTGGAAGGTGCTGATCGCGCTTTACGAGTTGGACGTTCCATTCGAGCCAGTGCTGGTCGACCTGTCCAGGGAAGAAGACCGCACAGCATTCTACAAGCTCTGGCCGATGGGCAAATTCCCGGTGATCGAGGACACGGCGCGCGACTGGATGGTTCCGGAGTCGAGCATCATCATCGAATATCTCGACCAGCACTATTCGGGGCCTTCCCGCCTCATTCCGGCCGATCCCGACAAGGCGCGCCAGGTACGCATGCGTGACCGCTTCTTCGATCTCCACATCCACCAGCACATGCAGAAAGTCGTCGGTGACCGCCTGCGTCCGGCGGATGGCAAGGACCCGATCGGAGTTCAACAGGCTCGCGATCAGATCCGGTTGGCCTATGGTCTGGTCGAGAGCGATATCGGCGCGCAATGGGTGATGGGCGATAGCTTCACCATGGCGGACTGCGCTGCAGCGCCGGCACTGTTCTATGGCAATAAGATCGCGCCGTTGGCATCGGATCTTCCGAAGACCGCCGCCTACCTCGAACGCCTGAAGCAGAGGCCGTCCTTCGCACGCGTGCTCAAGGAAGCGGAACCCTACTTCGCAATGTTTCCGGGTTGATCTGCGAGCTTGACGTACCGTTAGTTCTAAAATTCCACTGGCCTTCGCCGCGGCCTCCCGCATACTGACAACAAGTCAGAACATGCCGGAGAAACGCACATGGCCTTCGAAGCAATTTCGCCGAACGACGACCTCGGCTTCGATCCCGACGCGCTGAAGCAGAAATACCTCGCCGAACGCGACAAGCGCCTGCGCACCGAAGGCAACGAGCAATATGTCGAGATGACGGGCAGGTTCGCCCACTATCTCGAAGATCCATACGTCCGGCCGGCCGCGCGCGCGGCTCTGAGTGACGACGTGAACGTCGTCGTCGTTGGCGGCGGCTTCGGCGGATTGCTCGCCGGCGCGCGGCTGCGCGAGGCGGGTATCGACGGCGTCCGCATCGTCGAGAAGGGCGGCGATTTCGGCGGCACCTGGTACTGGAACCGCTATCCCGGCGCGGCCTGCGATATCGAGAGCTATGTCTACCTGCCGCTGCTCGAAGAGGTCGGCTACATGCCGGTCGAGAAGTACACGCGCGCGCCGGAGATCCTGAAATACTGCCGCAAGATCGGTGAGCATTTCGGGCTCTACAAGGACGCGCTGTTCCAGACCGAAGTGACTGCGATGCACTGGGACGAAGCATCGAAGCGCTGGATCGTGAAGACCAACAAGAGCGACGCGATCCGCGCGCGCTTCGTGGTGATGGCGAACGGTCCGCTGCATCGTCCGAAGCTGCCGGGCATCCCGGGCGTCGAGAGCTACAAGGGTCACTCGTTCCATACCAGCCGTTGGGACTACGACTACACGGGCGGCGACTCGAACGGCAATCTGACCGGCCTGAAAGACAAGGTCGTCGGCATCATCGGCACCGGCGCAACGGCGGTGCAGTGTGTGCCGCATCTGGGCGCGGGCGCGAAACATCTCTACGTCTTCCAGCGCACGCCTTCCTCCATCGACGTGCGCAACAACACGCCGACCGATCCGGAATGGGTGAAGAGCCTGAAGCCCGGCTGGCAGCAGGCCCGCATGGACAATTTCAATGCGCTCGTCTCGGGCGTGCCGCAGGCCGAAGACCTCGTCAACGACGGCTGGACCGACATCATCGGCAACATGATGAAGCTGATGCGCGAAGGCGGCGGCCAGGACATCGCCACCGTGATGCAGCTCGCCGACTTCAAGAAGATGGAGTCGATCCGCGCCCGTGCTGGCTCGGTCGTGAAGGACCCGGCGACGGCCGAGGCGCTGAAGCCCTATTACAATCAGTTCTGCAAGCGGCCCTGCTTCCACGACGACTACCTGGCCACCTTCAATCGCCCGAACGTCACGCTGGTCGATACCGACGGCAAGGGCGTGGAACGCATTACCGAGAACGGCGTCGTCGCCAACGGCAAGGAGTACAAGCTCGATTGCCTCGTCTACGGCACCGGCTTCGAGGTCGGCACCAGCTATGTCCGCCGCTCGGGCTACGAGCTCTATGGCCGCGGCGGCCAGAGCCTGACCGACAAGTGGAAGGACGGCGCCGCGACGCTGCACGGCATGTTCACCCGCGGCTTCCCCAATGTGTTCATCGTGTCGAACACCCAGGCGGGCTTCACCGCGAACTTTCCGCACATGATCAACGAGCAGTCCAAGCACCTCGCCTATGTCATCAAGACACTCGGTGACCGCCAGGCAAGCGTGGTCGAGACCTCCGAAACGGCCGAGAACGACTGGGTGCAGACGATCCTGTCCACCGCGATCATGCGCCAGCGATTCCAGGAAGAGTGCACGCCGGGCTACTACAACAACGAGGGCCAGCCCTCCCCACTCGCGGCGCGCAACGGGTCTTACGGACTGGGGCCGATCGCCTTCATCAAGCTGCTCGAAGAGTGGCGGGCCGCAGACGAACTCAAAGGGCTCGAACTGAGCAACTGATCGCTACCACCAATGCGTGACCATGGAGGCGTAGAGGATCAGCATCCCGAGGACAAAGCTCCAGTAGCCGGAGATAGAAGCGGCGAGCCAGAAGGCGAATCGTGAGCAATCCTTGGCGCGGAGCGAGGCCGCTGCGTTTTCGAACAGGACATTGGGTCCGGCCACGACCATGACCGCGACATAGCCAAAACGGCCGGCGGCGGAGACGGGTTTGCTGGCAATCAGCCGATAGAGATTCGCGAGAATTCCCGAGGCCGTGAAACCGGCCAGAGTCGCGAACACCGTCACGAAAATGTCTCTGTAGAGCACCGCTGTCCCACCCTGCTGTTGCTACCGGGCGTGGATGCAGGGCGTGTGCCTCCGATTTTCGCGCGAAATCGCGCCAGGCGTGCCAAAATGGTGCGTCCGACTGCTGAACAGGTGCCGGCAGTCCATCTCAGAGGCATACAGGGCACGGTAGCGGCATCTTCGCCACGCCCTGAAACATTCTGGCAGCAGGACGGCATGCCACGACGGATCGCTGCGCGCCCTGTGTTAAGGATTGGGAGCGAGACTGGTTGAGTCGCGCCTGGACAGGAACATGAGCTACTCGGATACCGATGGCACGATCCGCCGCCGCTCCGGCTGGCTGATACCGCTTGGCGTATTCCTTGTCACGGCGGTGCTGTCGGCCGTGGTGCTGTTGTTCTATCTCGCCCCCAGTGCTCCCAGCTTCTCGACCGAGCAGGTCTCGCCAACCTCCCGCGCCGATCTCATCGCCTTGCGCGTACATGGGCTGAAGCTCTGGATCCCCGCGAACTATCTGCAGTTCGAGAGCGCGCGCCAGGGCGGCGCCCGCAAGGACCTCGCCTTGTTCGCGATGCTGCCCGACATGGCGGGTTGGTCGAACTGGGAATCCAGCACCTTTGCCAGCAACGCACCGGACTCGCCGATCGTCTACATCCTGATCCGCGAGGACAAGTTGAACCTGACCGAGGCCGACCGTTTGGCCCGCATCTACATGGCTTATGTCACCGATCCGAAGGGCCGGCCCGGGCCATACGGACTTACGCAATACAACTTCCGCGAGGATTCCGGATACCGGCGCGAGGATCTGTTCGTCGGTCAGACGCCGGCCGGACCCGTGATCCTGCGCTGCGTGCGCCTTTCGCCCGAAGTGCCGAGCCCGAGTTGCCTGCGCGACGAGCCCATCGCCCACGCCGTCTCGCTGTCCTATCGCTTCAAGCGCGAGCATCTCTCCGACTGGCACGCCATCGCGGACGGGGTCGACCGGCTTATCGCGACATTCAAGACGCCGCCAAAGGCGCAAGCCAGCGCCGATCCTCAGCCGCGCCCGTAAAGGCGCTCCACGCTCAACCGCCGGCGGAACACCGTCTCCAGGGCCGTGGCCAAAGCCGGCATGGCGAGCATGGCGGCGGCGACGCCGAGAACGATCAGCAACATCAAAGTCGCAATCGAGCCGTGCAGCAATATCCAGGGGAAAATCGCGCCGCAGGCGGACAATGCGGCAAACCACGGCGCGACGCCCATTTGTTCTATGACCCACCGGCGCGCATCGGTCGGTACGTCATCCCTCATGCGCCGCATATGCGCCAGCAGGCTTGCGATCAGGAACATGGCGACAGCCGACACGATGGAAAGTTCGTCGAAGGCCGTCGCCGTCAAATGTCCCGCCGCCCGCCCCCAAAGCCAGAGGCCCACAAAAGTCTGCATGGTGAGAGCCAGCGCCACCGCCAGACCATCGCGCCAACCCCGTCCGAATATCCAGGCGAGCCCCAGGACCGCCGCGGCAAATGCAACCCATACGGCCGCCACGCGCAGAAGAAGCGGCGACAACGAAGGCGCCTCGAAACCGAACACTCCAAGTGTCGCGAAAACCACGACGATCCCGCTTCCGGAAAGCGCCCAGCGCGGCTCGCACACGATCCCAAGCGTGCGCGCAATGGTCTCGCGTGCTTCGCGGCTGCGATTTGCGCGCACGAAGAACGTCTCACTAAAGGGCAGAACGAGTAGAGCGACGAAGACGACGGCCAGCGTCGACAACGTGCTGGCGATCAGTTCGACGGCCAACCCGGCGGACGGTGCGCGCGCCAGGGAAACTCCCACGACAAGTATCGAACCCGCCACGGCCGCCAGAAGTGCCGGCGGTGCATGTCGGCGGACAACAAGCGACGCCGCATCGTTCGAGGAGCCGCCTTCCAGGAGACAGCGGACGGCATCGGCGCAGGACATCGCAGCCACGATGGCCGCGAAGCCATAGACCGCAAGATGCGCCGAATAGGCCAAATCGCCGACCATCGGCCCGGCGGCAATCATGCCGGGCAGCGGCGCAACGGCCGCGGCCGCCGCCAATCCACACTGCCGCAAATGAACGAATCCGATCACGACGGCAATGGCGAGCGAAGCGGTTCCGAGAAAAATCACGCCGACCGGCATTGTCCCGCCGCGAAACATCACGAAGGCGGCAAGCGCGCTGAGGATCAGCAGGAAGGCCAGCAGCACGAAGCGCAGACGAAACACCAAATCCAATATCGCTGGCTCCACACCGAATCGCCGCTGCGGCTGGCATGTTTGCACAGGCCGTTGCACGGGCTCTCTGTGCCGCAATTGCCGGGGCGAAGCGGCTGCGGCATGGTCCGACCATGACTCTCCCCATGCGCGACGACAAGCGCCGGGTCCTCAAGGCGGTGTTCGGTTTCGACGGCTTCCGCCCGGGGCAGGAAGCGGCGATGGACGCGCTGATCTCCGGGCGCAGCGTGCTCACCGTCATGCCGACGGGCTCGGGCAAGTCGCTGTGCTTCCAGGTTCCGGCACTGGTGCGCGGCGGCCTGACCGTGGTGGTCTCGCCGCTGGTCGCGCTGATGCAGGACCAGGTCGCCGCACTGCGCCTTGCCGGCGTCGCCGCCGATGCTATCAACTCGGCGCAGGAGCGGGACGACAACGTCGCTGCCTGGCGCCGCGCCGCCGGGGGCGAAACCGCCCTGCTCTACATGGCGCCGGAGCGGCTCATGACCGAGCGCATGCTGTCCGCGCTCCAGAAGCTCGACGTCCGGCTCCTGGTCATCGACGAGGCGCACTGCATATCCCAATGGGGTCCCGCCTTCCGCCCCGAATATGAAGCGCTGGCACGTCTGCGCGACCTCTTCCCCGGCGTGCCGATCGCGGCGCTGACCGCCACTGCGGACGAAGTCACGCGCGACGACATATTGGCCAAGATATTTGCCGGCAAGGCGGAGCGCATCGTGCTTGGCTTCGACCGCCCGAATATCCGCCTCTCGGTTACGCCCAAACATGAGTGGAAGCGGCAGCTGCTCGACTTCCTTTCCCGTCATCGCGGCGTCAGCGGCATCGTCTATTGCCTGTCACGCAAGCGAACCGAGGAAGCGGCGCAGTTCCTCGAAGAGAACGGCATCCGCGCCCTCGCTTATCATGCCGGCATGGACAAGGAATTGCGCGATCTGAACCAGAACCGCTTCATGACCGAACCGGCTATCGTCATGGTCGCGACCATCGCCTTCGGCATGGGTATCGACAAGTCCGACGTGCGCTATGTCTTCCACGTCGACATGCCGGGCAGCCTCGAAGCTTATTACCAGGAGATCGGCCGTGCCGGCCGAGACGGCGATGCGGCCGAAGCGCATATGCTGTTCGGGATGGGCGATCTGCGCATGCGGCGGATGTTCATCGAGCAGGAGGACTCCGACGGAGACCGCAAGCGCCGCGAGCATCAGCGGCTGGGTGCGCTGGTCGGCTTCTGCGAATCCTCGCGATGCCGGCGACAGGTCCTGCTGGGATATTTCGGCGAAACCGCGGAACCTTGCGGCAATTGCGATGTCTGTCTGAGCCCGCATGCGCTTGTCGATGCGAGCGGCGCGGCGCGGCTCGCGCTCGAAGCGGTACGCCAGACCGGCGAACGCTATGGCGGCGGGCATGTCACCGACGTGTTGCACGGCACGCGCAACGAGAAGGTCGCCAATGCCGGCCACGATCGCATCCCCGCCTTCGCCAGCGGCGGCGAGCGCAAGAAGGACGAGTGGCTCGCATTGCTTCGCCAGCTCGTGGCGGGCGGCTTCCTGCACCTCGACGTCGCCGGCTATGGCGGCATGTCGCTGACCGACAAGGGCCGCGCGCTATTGCAGGGCGAAGGCAGCTTCCTCTATCGCCCGCCGCCGGCCCGCGCGACAAAGAAAGCGATCCGCGCCGCGCTCACGGTCGAGAAGGTCACCGAAGCCGATCTCGGGCTGCTCGGTGCTCTGAAGGGCTTGCGCTCGCAGCTGGCGAAGACCAGGCGCGTTCCGGCCTATGCCATCTTCCCCGACAAGACACTGATCGAGATGGCGCAGCAGCGCCCGCAGTCCATGAACGAATTCGCCGAAATCAACGGAGTCGGCGCAAAGAAGCTAGCCGAGTTCGGCGAGAAATTTCTACGCGTGGTGCGGGAAGCGGGCTGATATTACCTCCCCACGGTGGGAGGTTAGACACACTACGACCGGCTCGCCGGCGGCTCCGGCAGATCCATCTCGAGGATCGCCATGTTGAAGGCGTAGGAGACCTCACCGTCCTCTTCATCTTTGAAGAGCACGCCGATGAACTCGCCATTGACCTGGACTTCGACGGAATCCGGCTGCTTCGGGCGCTCGACGATGGTGATCGTGTCGAGGCGGAAGAGATTGCGGAGATACTTCTCCAGGCGCCAGATTTCGCTGCGGGTCAAAGGCGGAACTCCGATGGTGGGCGGGTTCAACTCGCATAGGGGCTGCCGCGCGGTCAAGGCTTGACCGACCCGCCTATCCGCGCACAAGGACGAGCATGGAACCGCAAGGCTACTACGCTGCCAGCACCGCGGCGCTGCCACCGGCACTCCCGCTCAGAGGGGATATCCGTGCGGATATCTGCGTCGTCGGCGGCGGGTTCACCGGTCTCTCGGCAGCGCTGCACGCCGCCCGTACCGGCGCAAAAGTCGTTCTGCTCGAAGCCGAGACCATCGGATACGCGGCCTCAGGCCGCAATGGCGGACAGATCCATCCGGGCAATCGCAAGGAGCAAGCGGAACTCGAAGCCTGGCTTGGCCCGCAACATGCCGGAGATCTCTGGGCCTTGAGCGAAGAAGCGCGTGCGTTAGTCTTCGCCTACGCCGCCGTCGGCTGCGACCTGAAGCGCGGCCTCGTCATCGCCGCGCACAACGAACGCATGGCGCAAGCCCTTGCCGAGGACGCCGCGCATCTCGAAAGCCGCTACGACTATCATGCGCTGCGCATGATGAGCCGTGCTGAGACGGCCGAAGCGCTGGGCACGGAAGTCTATCCCGCGGCACGGTTTGATGGCGGCGGCGGACACCTGCATCCGCTGAAATTCGCACGCTCCCTCGCAGGACAGGCGCGCGCTGCCGGCGCAATGCTGTTCGAGCATTCACCGGCGCACAGCATCGATGGGACGACGGTAAGAACCGCCGGCGGTTCGGTGACGGCCGATCATGTCCTGCTCGCCTGCGATGCCTTCACCGGCACACTGGTGCCGGACGTCGCACCCTATATCGCGCATGTCGAGAGCTTCATCGTTGCAACAGAACCGTTGCCGACAGACGCAAATGTCCTGCCGAACGACGCGGCGGTGGCCGACACGCGGCATGTGCTCGATTATTATCGCAAGAGCACCGACAACCGCCTGCTCTTCGCCGGGCGCGAAAGCTACTGGAATGTACCGAAGGACATCGCGCCTGTCGTGCGGCCGCGCATGTTGCGCGTGTTTCCGCAGCTTGCCGATGTCGCCATCGAATACGCCTGGAGCGGCACCGTCGGCATCACGCGCACGCGCATGCCGCATTTCGGACGCGTGAGCCCGCGCGTGCTGTTCGGCCACGGCTATTCTGGGCATGGCGTGGCGCTGACGATGGTCGGCGGCAAGGCCCTGGCTGAGGCCGCTCTGGGCAATCCGGAGCGGTTCGACATCCTCGCCCGCGTCCCGCCCCGCAAACTCCCCGGCGGACCGTTCCTGCGCAAACCGATGGTGACGGCAGCGCTGACGCTGCTGAAGTGGAGGGACTTGCTATAAATCCCAATTCGTCATCGCCGGCCTCGTGCCGGCGATCCAAGATCGCCGTGCCTGCATTCGCCGCGCTTGCGCGGCGGCTCATAGCAAGATCTGTCCTGCGAATTGGATGATCATGAATCCCCCGGGACAAGCCCGGGGATGACGGTCGAGAGGCAACCCTCAACCCGACTTGTCGTCGTCGATGAGCTGATTCATCTCCTGCGACGGGCGGTCGGCGCCGGCGCAGTTGGTGAGATGCGAGGGCACGCCGACCGCCGTGCAGCCCGGCGGAACCGGCTTCAGCACCACCGAGCCCGCGCCGACGCGGCTGTACTCGCCGATCTCGATATTGCCGAGAACCTTCGCACCCATCGACAGCAGGACGCCGCGGCGCACTTTCGGATGACGGTCGCCGTTTTCCTTGCCGGTACCGCCCAGCGTCACACCGTGCAGCATCGAGACGTCGTCCTCGATCACGGCGGTTTCGCCGATCACCACGCCGGTGCCGTGGTCGATCATGATGCCCTTGCCGAGACGCGCCGCCGGATGGATGTCGACGGCGAACAGCTCCGAAATCCGGCTCTGGAAGAACCGCGCCATGTCGTGGCGATCCTGCGTCCACAGCCAATGGGCGATGCGATAGCACTGCAGGGCATGGAAGCCCTTGAAGAACAGGAAGGCATCGAGATGCGCCTCGCAGGCCGGATCGCGATCGAACACGGCCGACAGGTCGGCGCGAACGGCGACGCCGATCGACGGTTCGTCGGCCATCGCCTCCTGGAAAATCTCGCGCGCCATCATGGGCGAGAGGTCCTCGCTGCCGATCTTCTTGGCGAGGTGGTAGCTCAGCGCCTGTTCCAGCCGGTCGTGCTTCAGCACGGTGGCATGAACGAAGCTGGCGAGCGCGGGCTCGCGCACGGCCATGGCCTCGGCCTGCTCGCGCAAGGCGGACCAGATGGGGTCGCAGGTCGCGACTTTCTCGCGGGTGACGGCCATTTTCTTGCTCCTATGGGCCGCCTTATAGCAGCGACAGCCCGCCCCTGACAAAACAACGCATGAAACCGTGGACGGGGTCGCAGCCCCACCCCGTTCCGTTTAGATAGGGTGTCCGGACGCCCCGGCAACCCCACAAACCAACATAGGCCTGCGATGGATTCCGCAACCCCAGCCCTGAACCGGACATCGAGCACGCTCGATCTGCTGCTCACCCGCCGCTCGGGCTCGGCCAAGGCCATGACGGGTCCGGGACCCTCGCCCGACCAGCTCCAGACCATTCTCACCGCCGCGGCCCGCGTGCCCGACCACGGCAAGCTGTTCCCCTGGCGCTTCATCATATTCGAAGGCGAGGCACGCGAGCGCGCCGGAGCTGTCCTTGCCCAATCGCTTCTCGAAAGCGAACCGCAGTGCGGCGAGGAACGACTTCAGATGGAGCGCGGCCGCTTCCTGCGCGCGCCTGTGGTCGTCGCCGTGGTCAGCCGGGTGCGCGAGCAGATTCCGTTTCCCGTCTGGGAGCAGGAGCTTTCGGCAGGCGCGGTGTGCCAGACCATGCTGATCGCCGCGCACGCGATGGGTTTCGTTGCCAATTGGCTGACCGAATGGTGCGCGTTCAACACGCTGGTCAAGGAGCGTTTCGGATTGAAGCCCGGCGAGCGGATCGCTGGCTACGTCTACATCGGCCATCCCGGTGCCCCACTCGAAGAGCGTGTCCGGCCCGACATGGACAAGATAGTCAGCCGGTTCTGATTTGACATAACCGGAACGGCGATTACGGTCCCGCCCTCACATCCGGGGCAGCACATGGGCCGCAAAATCCTCTTCATCACCACCGATCAGATGCGCTTCGACGCTATCGGCGCGAACGGACAGAAGATCGCGCGCACGCCGAACATCGACGCGCTGGCGAAGGCCGGCATCAACTATACGCGCTGCCACGCCCAGAATGTCGTCTGCATGCCGGCGCGGGCGACGATGATCACCGGGCAATACGTCACCACCCATGGCGTCTGGATGAACGGCGTGCCACTGCCCGAAGAAGCGCCTTCAGTGGCGCGTCTGCTGAAGGAGAAGAAGAACTATCGCACAGCCCTCATCGGCAAGGCGCATTTCGAGCCCTTCCTCGATATCGCGCTCAAGTTCTACGAGAACCGCATGGGCCGCATCGGTGAGTTCGGTCCGCATCGCGGCTTCGACCACATGGAGCTGGCGGCGCATGGCGCACGCGGGCCGCTGCACTACGCGCAATGGCTGATGAAGAACCATCCCGAGCAGCTCGACAATTTCTATCCCGTGCTCGGACCGGACCTGTTCCAGAACTCCTTCGGCGAAGGCGACACCGGCGCGGTCCAGGTCAAGCACAATCCGACGCCGCGCGGGCTTTATCACACCGACTGGGTGGCCGAGCGCACCGTTGCTTATCTGAATTCCCTCGACCCCAATGAAGACTGGTTCGTGTGGATGAGCTTCCCGGACCCGCATCATCCCTGGGATCCGCCGGAGAGCGAGCTCGGGCGTCACAATTGGCGCGATCTTCCGGTGCCCGCCGGCTATCCGGGCTCGCTCGAGAAGATCGACGCGATCCTGAAAGACAAGCCGCACCACTGGCACGACTGGTGGACCGGCAAGCGCATGACCTGTTTCGAAGCACCCCCGAAATGGATTCCGAACACGCTGACCACCGACCAGCTGCGCGAAATCGATGCGATGACCCACATCAAGAACGAGCTGATCGACGAAGCGGTCGGCAAAGTTATGGGTGCGATCGTGGCCCGCGGCTGGGACGGCGACACCGATGTGATTTTCTCGACCGACCATGGCGAATTCCAGGGCGATTTCGGCCTGCTGTTCAAAGGCCCGCACCATGTCGACAGCCTTATGCGGCTGCCGCTGATCTGGCGCCCGGCGCCGAATGCCAAAGTCGCACCGGCGAGCTTCGAAGCCCCCGTCGGGCAGGTCGATTTTGCGCCGACCTTCTGCGAGATCGCCGGCCTCGCCAAACCCGACTGGATGGAAGGGAGCGCCCTGCCCCAGACCGCCGCCCAGGCCGGCGGGCGTGAAGCCGTCTTCACAGAATGGGATTCGCAGTTCGAGGACATCTCGGTCTCGCTGCGCTCGCTCTACCGCGACGGCTGGACCATCACCGCCTACGGCAAGACTTCGCTCTACGAAGGCGACGAAGGCGAGCTCTACGACATGCGCAACGATCCGAAGCAGTGGCGCAATCTGTGGAACGATCCTTCGGCCGCGGCGATGAAGAAGGACCTACTCAACGATCTGCGCGCCAGCACGCCCAGGAGCGAGACACGGCGCATGCCCACGGTGGCGCCGGTCTAACGCGCCTCCGCGGGAGTCACGTACATCGCACCTTCGCGATAGGCGATGTACAGATGAAGTTGCCGCAGCGTCTCGATACCCAGGACCAACTGAGGTGTCTGATCGCCGAGACCGCTTTCTTCCACGATCGTGATATCTGGATTTCCGACCTGAATGGCACCCAGAGTCAGCTGTTTGAACGGATATCGATAGGCCACCATCGGTTTCGTCCCGTTGACCAGCTTCACGCCGAGCGATTTCAGCGCCGTATCCTTCGCACCGATGTGAAAGAGCCGCTTTGCCAGGTCCAGGGGCATGACCGAGTTCTGTGAGCCAGTATCGATGATGGCGGTCAGTTCCTTGCCGTCGAGATCGATCGCGGCCGTCGGGTGCCCTTCTTCGTCCATGGATATCGGGATCCGCGCATACCCGCCGTTGGTCCAGTACACGACCTTTCCGGGGCAGTGCTGGGGCGAGAATAGATGCATTTGACCAGCGGCAAAATCGAAATCAACATCGAAGTGGCGCAGGATGTCAGGAGAAAGAATACCGAGCGTATCGTTGTCGGCAATGGACTCGGGAACGATGAAGAGCGGCGGCTTGTAGATATGCTGACCGGCAAAATCCACCGAGCGTGCAATCGCCACCTCAGTCGTAGCGATTCCGCCCAGAAATGTCCCGCCTGAAGTTTTTAGTCGTCTAAGGCCCTCTCGTGTCGCAAAGGTGTCCGAGACCA
The DNA here is from genome assembly GCA_018241025.1 of Pseudomonadota bacterium. Taxonomy (GTDB): domain Bacteria; phylum Pseudomonadota; class Alphaproteobacteria; order Micropepsales; family Micropepsaceae; genus Rhizomicrobium. The sequence continues at coordinate 163,782 of JAFEEQ010000015.1, read as the reverse complement.
TGCTGGTCACATTGCCGGTGTCGACCATCCACCGACCCTCGACGCCATCGATGGTAACGGGCACCGTGACAAGCCCGCTTAGCTCGGTGTGCATCTTGAGGACGGCGATCTCGCCGAGCGTGCAGTTCTCATCCGGCTTCTCCGCCGGCGGCGTCGGCGCGGCATCGGTGGGCGGCTGGGATGCCCGGCTTTCGCCCTTCACCTCCGATTCGTCCGATGATGCGGGCATCACGTCCGCCACGGCGCTTGCTGCCGTCAGCGAGAAGAATACGACCGATAGAAATCTCCGGAATTTCATTCAATCTGTTCCAGCTGCACTTCGGCGGCGCTCCGTTCCACATAGTCCACGACACAAGTGGTTGCCGCCTTCTTCAACAACGGCCGCGCCAAAGCGACTTCGTTGTGCATCAGGTGCCACTCGCCGACGTAGAACGCCCCCTCGCATTCGTCACGTTCGCTGTAGTCGGGACCGTCGGCAGTAATTGCAGCCCGCACGCTCTCTGGCGTCCCGTGCCCCTGATAGAGCACGTTTAACGGTCCAGGCCATTTCTTCGGATCGATCTTTTGCGGAGCGGGCTCGGATGACAGTTTGCCGCCGGCCGCCCGAACGATGGCCAGCCACAGCACATTGTAGCCGTCCGACGGATCGAGAGTCGCCAGAATGCCCGCGGCATCATCATAGCGCTTCATCTTCCAGTAGAGCAGCGCCTTGCTGCGCCACAAATCCGGGCTCGACGGCGTGCCGCGGATCAGGGCATCGAAGTCGCGCATTGCGTCGTCGTAATCGCCGCGCAGCTCGTAGACCCAGGCACGAAGTCTGAGCGCGGCGCGCGAATCTGGTTTGAGCTTGACGAGATCTTCAGCATCGTCGAGCGCGTCGCGTGTACGGCCATATGACAGATAGGCGTGAGCGCGAAGCGCATAGCCTGCCGCAGGGTTGGTTTCGTTGTCGATCGGAACGCTGAACTGTTCAATTGCCTGATGGTATTTCCCGAGCGCTTCGTACATCGCGCCCAGCATGGCGTATCCTGGGGTCAAATCGGGGCGGATATTCTGAAGCTTCCGCAAATCGGCTTCGGCCTCGTCATAGCGCTTCAATTCGATAAGGACGCTCGCACGATCTGCCAGCGTGTCGTAGTCGTTGGGATCGAGCTTGAGGCTGTCGCCGAAATCGTCGAGCGCCGCCGGATACTCATTCAATTCGGCATGGCAGGCGCCCCGGGCATGAAACGCAACGGGACGCAGATCATCGAGCAATCCAGGCACGGCCAGCGCCGAACTGAACCGCGCAATCGCTTCACGGCACTCCCCGGAGTTGCGTAGCGCGATACCGGCATTGAAATCCGAGTAGGGCGACGCCTCAGCCGGCACACTCGCCACTGCCAGCCCGGCACAGAACCAGGCAAATGCCATCGCCCCCTGCTTGATCATGCCAGGACAATATTCACTTCGCGAATGGCCTTCAATCTTGCCCGAAAGCTCAGCGAATACCGGTTAATTTGTGGGTCTGAAGGCTCAACCGCCACTTCGGGTGGGCGAGGCAATAGTCGATCGCAGCATTGATATTGGCCGCACGAGTCGCATCGTCCATCGGCTGGAGGAAAAAATGGTCGAAGCCGAGCGCGTCATAGCGCTCCGGTTCTGCGCCCGCCTGCGGATAGATCAGTTTCAGTTCGTTTCCCCGCTTCAGAACCAGCTCGGCGCCGCCCTTGGGACTCACACAAATCCAGTCGATGCCGGAGGGTGCCGATTGCGTGCCGTTGGTTTCGATGCCGACCTCGAAACCCTTGGCATGAAGTGCGGCAATGGCCGCCTCATCGAGCTGCAACAGCGGCTCGCCCCCTGTGCACACCACATAGGGCCTAGCTCCGCCGGGCCATTGCGATGCGACGGCTTCGGCCAGCGCTTCCGCGCTTTGGAACTTGCCGCCGCCCGGTCCGTCGGTGCCGACGAAGTCGGTGTCGCAGAACTGGCAGACCGCACGGCTACGATCGCGCTCGAGACCGGTCCAGAGATTGCAGCCGGCGAAGCGAAGGAACACCGCCGCGCGTCCCGTTTGCGCGCCTTCGCCCTGGAGCGTGTAGTAGATTTCTTTGACCGAATAGGTCATGCCGCGCGGTATCCGTCGTAGCCCTTGGCGCGCAGGTCGCACGACGGACACGTCCCGCACCCCCTGCCCCAATCATGCGGCGTGAGATCGCCATTGTAGCAGGTGACCGTTCCGCCGATGATGAGATCGACCAGCGCCTTTCCGCCGAGATCCTCCGCCAGCTTCCAGGTCGCAGCCTTGTCGATCCACATCAGCGGCGTATGGATCCGCGTCTCGCGCGCCAGTCCGAGCGAAAGCGCCTTTGCCGTCGCCTGGATGGTCTCGTCGCGGCAATCGGGATAGCCCGAAAAATCCGTCTCGCACATGCCGCCGACCAGATCGGAAATACCGCGGCGATAGCCAAGTGCCGCCGCCGCATTCAGAAAGATCAGATTGCGCGCCGGCACGAAGGTGGTGGGCAGTCCGTCCGCCGCCATCGCGATCGCGACGTCGTCGGTAAGCGCCGTGCCGCCGATGGCGCGGAACAGATCGATGGGCAGCACGCAATCGGACCCAAGAGTGCCCTTCCAACGCATGGCCTTGATCGCGGCCAGCAGCGCAGGACGCGCATCGAGTTCGACCCGATGGCGCTGGCCATAGTCGAAGCCGACGGTTTCGACGCGGTCGAAGCGTGAAAGGGCCCAGGCAAGACAGGTGGTCGAATCCTGGCCGCCGGAAAAAAGAACGAGTGCGGATGTGCCGGTCATGCGGGGCTTTTAGCGCCCCGCGCCTCAGCTCGCCAGCGCTTCGCGCGGACAGGTCCGGGCCGGCGGCAATGCGACGGTGACGGTGGTGCCGAGGCCAACGGAACTCTCGACCGTCAGCGTACCGCCATGCAGCTCGGCGAGCGACTTGGCAATGGAGAGGCCAAGTCCCGTACCCTCGAATTTGCGGGCAAGGCTGCCATCGAGCTGGCGGAACGGCTCGAGCGCCGCGGCGATCTTCTCCGGCGCCATGCCGATGCCCTGGTCGCGAACCGAAAAGCTCACACCGCCCGATCTTTCGATCCAGGCGTGAACGGACACCTGTCCGCTCGAGTCCGTGAATTTGAGGGCGTTGCTGATGATGTTGGCGAGACACTGGCGCAAGCGCTGCGGATCGGCGTCGATATCCGGCAGGGTCAGCGGCACATCGACCAGCACCTCGCGCTCGTCGCGGGTTGCCTGGCGTGCCAGGGCCAGTGCGCTCTCGGCCAGATCCGCCGGTGCGAGCGGCTGGGCGTTCAAGGTGATTGCGCCGCCGGACAATCGCGCGACATCGAGAATGTCGCTGATAATGCTGAGCAGCCTCGTGCCGCTGGCGTGGATGTCGACTGCGTAGCCGCGATAGGACGGCGGGCTGATCGGGCCGAGCATTTCACCGGCCATGATTTCGGAAAATCCGAGCACGGCGTTGAGCGGCGTTTTCAGCTCATGGCTCATGGCCGCCAGGAAGGCGCTCTTGGCGCGGTTGGCTTCCTCGGCTTCCTTCAGCGCCTTGCGCATCGCCATCTGTGCCGCATAACGGGCGGTGACGTCTTCGACCATGCCCTCGTAGCAGACGATCCTGCCGCTCCAGTCGCGCACCGCGCGGGCATTTTCCGCGATCCAGATCGTCGATCCGTCACGGCGGCGGATTTCGGACTCGAACCGGCTGACCTGGTCGTTCGCTTGCATCAGGCGCTGGAATTCCTGACGCCGGCGCGGATCGACATAGAGCTGGTCGCCGATATCCGTCAGGCCGAGGATGAGGTGAGACGGGCTGCTATAGCCGTAGATCCGAGCCAGGGCGGGATTGGCGTCGATATAGCGGCCCTCCGGCGTGGTCCGGAAAATGCCCTCGATGGCATGATCGAAAAAGGCCCGATAGCTGGCGTCGCCGGCTTTCAGCCTTGGATCGGCCCGGTCGGCGATCCGCTTCATCCCGAATACCAATGCGCCACAGGTCAGCACAACGCACAGGCCTGCCACCGCTTCGCTGGACGGCAAAGCGGACGCAGCCTGCGAAAGGATCACGCCGATAACGAGGGCGGCCAGGATGAATCCCGACTGCCCGTTACGCGCAGGCGCAAAGACTTGTGCCGCCAGATCCAAGGACCGGCCCCCAAAATATCGCTACCCAGATTAGGGGGAATGTCTGAATGCAGAGTTTATCGTTTGGTGAATAGCTTGCCTTTGTTCGGGCCCTGCGCCAGCTTCCACCCCAAGAAATTCAAAGGGATGGCTCGCGTGACAGCGTTAGCCGTAAGCGGGACCGGCCTCTATACGCCGCCCTATTCGATCTCCAACGAAGAGCTGGTGACGGCCTTCAACACCTACGTCCGCAACACCAACGCCGCCAATGCGGACGCCATCGCGGCCGGCACAAAGACGGCACTGGTCGAGTCCTCCGCCGAGTTCATCGTCAAGGCTTCGGGCATCAAGGCACGCTATGTGATGGACAAGGCGGGCATCCTCGATCCCGAGGTGATGTGCCCCCGCTTGCCGGAACGGCCGAATGAGGAACCGGCGATCCTTGCCGAGATGGCCGTCACCGCCGCGCGCGATGCCATGAAGGCCTCAGACCGGACCGCCGCGGATATCGACGGCGTGCTCGTCGGCTGCTCGAACCTCCAGCGCGCCTATCCCGCAATGGCGGTCGAGGTCCAGGACGCGCTCGGCATCGACGGCTTCGGTTTCGACATGAACGTCGCCTGCTCTTCGGCGACCTTCGCGTTGCAGGCTGCGGCCGATATGGTGGCCAACGGTCATGCCCGCGCGATCCTGGTGTGCAATCCGGAAATCTGCACCGGTCATCTGAACTTCCGCGACCGCGACAGCCATTTCATCTTCGGTGACGTCGCCACCGCGTTCGTTGTCGAGCGTGCCGAAACCGCCGTCGGGCGCAATTCGTGGGAGATCGTCGCGACACGGCTGAAGACCAAATTCTCAAACAACATCCGCAACAATTTCGGCTTTCTCAACCGCACCGCGCCAGAGACGGCCGGCGCGCCGGACAAGCTCTTTGTGCAGGAAGGTCGCAAGGTGTTTCGCGAAGTCGTGCCGATGGTGGCCGAACTCATCGTTTCGCATCTCGAGCAGAACGGCATCGCACCGGCGGCACTGAAGCGTCTCTGGCTGCACCAGGCCAATGTCGGAATGAACGACCTGATCGCCAAGCGCGTGCTCGGCCGCGAACCGAATCCCGGCGAGGCGCCGAACATTCTCGACGAATATGCGAACACGAGTTCCGCAGGCTCCGTCATCGCATTCCACAAATACAGCAGCGATCTCAAAGCCGGCGATATCGGCCTGCTCTGTTCGTTCGGCGCGGGCTATTCGGCGGGCAGCGTGATCCTCAAAAAGATGTATGGCGCCTGAGCATTCTACTTTTCGCGATTTGTAGTTCGCATAACAGCAACGACAGCAATCGCCCTTGCAGTTAGAATGGAAAGCGTTACATCCGGCTTTCCACTCAGCCAGCGAATTTCACACCCGGAAATATGAGCATTCTGGAACACCTGAACTATGCCTATGTCCTGTCGGGCTTCGGCGTCGGCTTTCTGGTCGGCATGACCGGAGTCGGCGGCGGCTCGCTCATGACGCCGCTGCTCATTCTGCTGTTCGGCGTCGCACCCGAGAAGGCGGTGGCGACCGACCTCATCTACGCCAGCATCACCAAGACCGGCGGCTCGCTCGTCCATGCGTTCAACCGCACGATCGACTGGCGAATTGTGCTGCGGCTTGCCGCGGGCAGTCTTCCGGCTTCCGTCGCGACGCTGGCGGCCTTCCACTATCTCGGCATCGAGAGCGCGGCGGTCAGTGCCTTGATCACAAAGGTCCTGGGTATCGCGCTGCTCTTCACCGCAGCGGCGCTCATCGCCCGCAACTGGCTGCTGCGCACCTATTCCGGCCGCTTCGAAGGCATGAGCGACAGCGCCACGCGAAATTACACGATCCTGACCGGCGCCGTGCTCGGCGTGCTGGTGACGATCTCGTCCGTCGGTGCCGGCGCGCTCGGTGTAACCGCGCTCATCCTGCTCTATCCGCGCCTGCCGATCGTGCGCATCGCCGCATCGGACATCGCCCATGCCGTGCCGCTGACGCTGGTTGCCGGCATCGGCCATCTTATGGGTGGCGGCATCCGCGTCGAGACCCTGATCTCGCTTCTCGCCGGCTCGCTGCCGGGTATCGCCATCGCTTCGATCTTCGCACCGAAGGTGCCGGACGCGGCGCTGCGCTATGTCCTCGCGGCTACGCTTATTCTGGTTTCGATCCGGATGTTCGTCTGAGGTCCATTCCGGCTCAGTGAACCAGGAAGAGCGGAATCTCCGCATGACCGACGACGTGACGCGTCACGCCGGCAAAGAACATTTCGCGCAAGCGGCTATGGCCATAGCCGCCGGCCACGAGCAACCCGGCGCCGCCATTCGCGGCCTCCTCCAGAAGCGCGTCGCCGATCGAACGCGTGCCGGCATCGATCGCGCGTTCGGACGCAGCGATGCCGTGAAGCTGGAGATATGATTTGAGCTCGACGTTGTCGATCGTCTCGTCCTTGCTGCGGATGATCGACAGGATTTCGACGCTCTCCGCGCATTTGAGATAGGGCAAGGCCGCCGTCACCGCATGGGCCGACGCGACACTTTCGTTCCATGCCACCGCGATCTTGCGGCAGAAGGTGACCGATGCCGCCTGCGGGCTGAGCAGGACCGGACGTCCCGTCTCCAGCAATGTCGCCTCGAAGGCTTCGGTCAGGCCGGGGCGCTCGTTTTCGCGCAGCGTGCCGAACACCACCAGATCGCACAACCGCGCCGCGACCGTGACGCGATCGGCAAAATTGCCCGAAACCTCCCGCAGCGAAGCCGTCGGCCTGTCCTTCAGCGCCGGCGCATCGAGGAGTTCGGCACCGGCCGCTTCGATCGCGGCAGCAAGGCTGGCGCGGCACAAACCCAGCGCTTCGTCCGATGCCTTCTTCGAGGCATCCGCCACTTCCTGCATTACCGTCGGCGAGACGGACTCACCGTAGAACGGAACGGCTTCCGACGGATCGGGGCGCACGAACAGACCTTCCACATGCGCGTTGAACGGCCGCGCCGCGGAAAAGGCGGTCAAGAGCACGGCGGCGTCGCGGGCACCGCCGGTAAGCGGCGCGAGGATCTTGGCGATCGTCATCTGACATCTCCGGAGGTGAGAAACGCGAAACCGGAGCGCAGAGTTCCTAGAACTTCCACCACGCGTCAAGCCGGACCGGCGCCAACACGCGCGGTCGCGCGAAATCAAGCAGGCGGTCCTGGACCAGCCGATTGAAGCTCTTGCGCGCGAAGCTCCCGTCGCGGAGCCGCCGCCCGGCGGGAAGCCCGGTCAGGACCTCGATGGCATCGTCGACCGTATCGACGGCATAGACCGCAAACGTGCCGCGCTGCGCCGCCTGCACGACATCGTCGCGCAGCATCAGCGACACGACATTGGCACGCGGGATGATCACCCCCTGCCCGGCCGCAAATCCGCGGGCAGCGCAAATATCGAAGAAGCCTTCGATCTTGTGATTGGCCCCGCCGATGGGCTGCATTTGTCCATGCTGGTTGATCGAGCCGGTGATCGCGATCCCCTGGCGCAATGGCACCCGCGCGATGGCGGACAGGATCGCGATCAGTTCGGCAGCGCTGGCGCTGTCACCATCGACCGGACCGTAGGATTGTTCGAAGGCAACGCTGGCCGACACCGACAAAGCCTTGCCACGCGCATAAACGCCCGAAAGATAGCCGGACAGGATCTGCACGCCTTTCACATGCACCGGTCCGCTGAATTTCGCGACCCGCTCGATGTCGATCACCCGGCCATCGCCGGGCGCAACCTGCGCCGTGATACGCGCCGCCATGCCGAAGGAATGTCCGTTGGCGCTGAGCACGGTGAGTCCGTTGACCTGGCCGATCTTCTCGCCCTCGGTGTCGATGAAGAGAATTCCGCGGCGCACGAGTTCCTGCTCGAGCGCTTTCAGCCGTCCGGCACGATCGTCCTTTGCCACCACGGCGCGCGCGATATCGTCTGCGCCGATCATCGAGCGTCCGGCGAGCGCGGCAAAGTGATCGGCCTCCCGGACGAGGTCCGCAAGCTGTCCGGTCCGCACACTGATCTTCTCGGCATCGCCCGCCAGTCGCGCCGCTTCGTCGATCATCCGTGCGGCGCCGGACGCATCGAGCTGCTTGAGACCGTCATTGCGCGCCATGGAGGCCATCGCCGAAACCAGCACCCCGCAATTCTCATCGCTGCGATCCGCGCTGGTGGAAAAATCGGCCTGCACCTTGAACAGCTCCGAGAATGCCGGATCGATCTGCGCCAGACGGTGATGCACCCAGGCCTCGCCGAACAGCACCACCTTCAGGTCGAGGGCCACCGGCTCGGGCCGGATGGTGACCGACTGGCTGCGATCGAGCACCTCCGACAGGCTTTCGATCCGGATCTGCCTTGTGTTGAGCGCGCGCTTGAGGGCTTCCCAGGCTTGTTCCTGGCGCACGAGATCGAGCGCATCGATCAGCAGGAATCCACCATTGGCGAGATGCAGCGCGCCCGGCCGGATCATCTTGAAATCGGTGACCACGGTCATCAGGACGGGCACATGCTCGACCTTTCCGACAAGCTTGGTCAGCGATGGCAGGTTGAGCGGAACGACGGGCGCGGATTTCGCGGCGCCGTTGTCGACCAGCAGGTTCACCTCGTAGCGGTGATAAGGCACCTCATCGCGCTCGCCGCGCGCGGCGGCCAGCATGGCATCGATCTGCGCCTTCACATCGCGATAGACCTGCGCCAAATGATCGTGCGCCTCGCGGTGCGGGGCGAAGCGCTGGGCCAGCAGCGCGAACAAGGCCTTCAGCGCCGCCTCGCCGAGCTCGCGCGCAAGCGCCCCGATCTTTTCCACCGTCGCGAGCCGCAAAATTTCGAGGTGCTCGAGCGTGCGGTCGAGCTCGCCACGCAGATCGCGCGTGCGTGCCGTGATCGCATCGCGCTCGCTGCGCGACAACCGGCGATACTCGTCTTCCGACAGGACGAGACCGTCACGCGTCGGACGGAAATCGAATTTGCCTTCGCCGCGCTCGACGAGCGCCAGCCCCTCCGCTTCGGCCGCGCGGCGCAACTTGTCGAGGAGGGTGTCGGCTTCGCGATGAAAACCCTCCTCCATCTCGGCCCTCCGCCGCCGATAGGTCTCGCCTTCGAGCATTCCCGGCATCGCGGTTTTCAGCGCCGCTACCAACTCCACCATCGCAGCGCGAAAGCGGGCGCCATCGCCGGCGGCAAAGCGCAGCACATGCGGACTGCCGGCATTGGCGAAATTGTGGACATAGGCGACGTCCGGCGGCACGGGCATCGCTGCCGCCAGCCGGCGCAGCGCCCGTTCCACGGCATTGCGCTTGCCGCTTCCCGAGGGGCCGGTGACGAAGATGTTGTATCCGGGCTGGGCCATGCCTGCCCCAAAATGGAGCGCCCGCATGGCGCGTTCCTGCCCGACCGGGCCGATCGGCTCCGGAAGCTCCGCCGTCGTCTCGAATGGCAGCCTGGCCGGATCGGTCACCAGCCGCAGCCGCTCTGCCGCCAAGGGCTTCACGCTCATTCGCACCCCCGCGCCGCACCTTTTCGGTACGGTCGCATTGCCGTTTGGAGGTCAGGTGCAAGCCCCGCGCCGCTCGCGCCCAAGCGGGCTTTGGGGTAAACGGGCCGCCCTCCGGGAAAGGACCCCATGCCGAAACAGCCACCCCGCGCCTGGCAGCGCATGCTCAGCGGCCGCCGCCTCGATCTGCTCGATCCGTCGCCCCTGGATGTCGAGATCGAGGATATCGCCCACGGCCTCGCCCGGGTGGCGCGCTGGAACGGCCAGACCAAGGGCGATCACGCCTTCTCGGTCGCCCAGCACTGTGTCCTGGTCGAGCGCCTCGTCGCCGAGGCCAAGCCGGGGCTTGCCCGGGAAACGCGGCTGATGGCGTTGCTGCACGACGCGCCGGAGTATGTGATTGGCGACCTCATCAGTCCCTTCAAAGTTGCAATTGGCATTGATTACAAAGCCTTGGAGAACAGACTTCAGGAGGCAATTCATCTTCGCTTTGGCCTCCCGGCGCACCTTCCTCAAACCCTGAAAGTGCTGTTCAAGAAGGCCGACCTCATGGCTGCCTACATCGAGGCTACCCAGCTCGCCGGCTTCGAGGTCGAGGTCGCCCGCAAGCTGTTCGTCGTGCCGGCCTCCGGGATCCGCGTGCCCCGCCTGACACCCCTGGCCACCGCCGATGCCCAAGCCCAATTTCTCGACAGGTTTAAAAAACTGGCAGGTTGAGTGCCTTCCGCCCGTCAACTTTCCCCGCTAGCAAGGGGTATGTCGAAGATCCTCGTCACACCTCTGTCCGTGGTGCCGGATACGATCCGGAGCCATCGGCCGTCCCATCTCGTGACCCTGCTGTCGCCTGAGCATATGATCGAGACGCCAGCGGGGTTTCCGACCGACCGCCACCTGCGGGTCGGGGTCAACGACATCGTCGATGTCTCGGCAGGCCAGCATCCCCCCATGGCCGATCACGTCGAGACCTTGCTCGCCTTTGCGCGTGCCTGGCCGGCCGAGGACCCAATGCTCATCCATTGCTGGGCGGGCATCAGCCGTTCGACCGCAGCGGCGTACATTATACTGTGCGACCGCATGGGGCCGGGCAGCGAAGCGATGGCGGCACGCGCCCTGCGCAGCCGAGCGCCACACGCCTATCCCAACGCCCTCCTCGTCGAGCACGCCGACGACATCCTCGGCCGCAAGGGCAGGATGATCGATGCGATCAGGAGTATCGGGGCAGGCACGATGACCGCCGAGGGCAAGCTCTTCGAACTTCCACTGGTGGGCCTGTGACCGCGCCGACCAAGCACGTTGTAAGCATCGGCCTGTCGGCGGCGATCGTGTCGGTCGCGAACGAGCGGCCCAGCGTCCTCACTGTGCATCCCGGCTCCGGCGAGGACGCCCTGCCCTTCGGCCCCTTCGATCCGCTCAATCACCGCACGCTGGAAAGCGGCCTGCGCAAATGGGTTGGCGAGCAGACCTTGCTCGATCTCGGCTATGCCGAGCAGCTCTACACCTTCGGCGATCGCGGCCGCCATCTGCCGACGCCGGACGAAGGTGCGCGCGTGGTTTCGGTAGGCTATCTCGCCCTCACTAGGCAGGGCGCCAAGCCGATCATGGCCGACACGCGCTGGAGCGACTGGTATCGCTATTTTCCCTGGGAAGACTGGCGTGACGCGCGGCCAGCGATTATCGACGCCACGATCATTCCTGCCCTGCGCAACTTCGTGAAGGCCGCGCCGAAGAACGAAGCCTCGGAGCTGCGACGCGACCGTGTCCGTCAATGCTTCGGCACCGAAGGCCTGCCGTGGGACGAAGAGCGTGTGCTGGAACGTTATGAACTGCTCTACGAAGCCGGGCTCATCCAGGAGGCGGCGCGCGACGGGCGCGCCAGCCCGCCGAAATCTCCGCTCGGTGCGTCGATGGTGTTCGACCACCGCCGCATCCTCGCGACCGCGATCGCGCGGCTGCGTGGCAAAATGAAATACCGACCGGTGGTGTTCGAACTGATGCCGCCGTCATTCACGCTGCTCGAACTTCAGCGCACTGTCGAAGCGATCTCGGGAATCCGCCTGCACAAGCAGAATTTCCGCCGTCTGGTGGAAGACCAGGGGCTGGTCGAAGGCACAGGCAAGTTCTCCGCCTCGACCCGCGGCCGCCCTGCGGAGCTGTTCCGCTTCCGCCGCGAAGTGCTGCGCGAACGCCCCGCACCGGGCTTTCGTCTCGGCTCGCGGCGCACACCATGACGCTTCAGGCTGCCCTCTTTCGGGCGATCAATGTCGGCGGCACCGGCAAGGTGCCGATGGCCGATCTGCGCGCGGCGGCTGGGAAGGCCGGCTTCGAGCGGGTTCGCACTCTGCTGCAAACGGGAAATCTCGTATTCGACGCGGGAGGAAAGACACCCGCCGCGAACGAGAAACGCCTCGAAGCCCTGTGCGAGAAGACTTTCAAGCTCAAGACCGACATCTATGTCCGCACAGCGAACGACATCGACACGCTCGTTTCTGGCAATCCATTCCGCAAGGAAGCGAAGGACGATCCCAGCCATCTCGTCGTCCTCTTCATGCGCGATGTGCCCAAGGCGGAACAGGTCAAGGCGCTGCGCGCCGCGATCAAAGGCCATGAGCGGATCGAATGCGATGGCCGCGACGCCTATCTCGTCTATCCCGACGGCATCGGCGATTCGAAACTCACGCCGGCGTTGATCGCCCGTCATCTCGGACAGCCCGGTACTGGGCGCAACTGGAACACGCTGTTGAAGCTTCAGGCGATGCTGTCGCCCTGAAACGAACACGGCCCGGTCTTGCGACCGGGCCGTGTTTCACTCAAAAAATCGTCGGATCTCAGAACACCTGGCCGAGATACGGCACGCTGTCGAGGTAACCGAGGTTACCGCCGCGCTGACGATCGACCAGCGTCGAACCGCCATCGTTGGTGTAGAGCTTGATGCCGACGAAGAAGGCATCGAAGTCGCCGCCCGCACCGGTATCGGCGTGCGAGTAGCCGGCGAACAGCGAAACCGGAGTCGTCTCCGATACCAGCCACTCGCCGCGGATCGTCTCCGAGGTCACGTGCGTGAAGCCCGACAGGTTGATGTAGTCGACGCCGCCGTCCAGCGCGATATCGGGCGTGACGTACCACTTGGCCTGGCCGCCGACATAGCCGCCATCGATCCCGAACTGGCCCGAGGCACCGCCGCCGCGCAGCGACACCGTCAGGTTCGGCATCGCGTACCACTCACCGGCAACGCCGTAGCTGGTCAGGTGGAAGACCGAAAGGTCCATGTAGTTCACGCTGGCAGCGAGGCGGACCATATCGTCGCCCCAGAACACCGCGCCGCCGAAATTGCCGAGATCGGCGCTGCCGCTCGACACGTTGTGGTAGCCGCCGGTGAGCTCAGCGCCCCAGCCGCCACCGAAGCCGGTGTTGACTGCTCCGTCGATATTCCAGACATCGCCTCCGCCGTTCGACAGATTGGCGTAGCTGCCGCTCAGGTTGGCGTTGATGCCAGCGGCCGAAGCCGCACCCGCCGACAGCAGAAGCGCCGCGGCTGTGCCCAGTACGATCTTTTTCATTGTTCCTCTCTAGTGAAACCGACTCATGTTTCGGTCGGATGCATAGGTCGTGGAGGTTTGTGACAGATTCAAGGCATCTGGCGTCGAAATGACGATTATTTGAGCTATCAGAACGACTTGTGGGCAGAACCAATTGTGCAGGCCTGCCGGTTCACGGGGTTCTGCGACAACATCCCGGCAGGCGACGAGAATTGTCATGGGCCTGCGGAACGCCGGACATGACGATCTAGGACGTAACAGGGGGGTCTTGTCGGGCTGAGTTGGGGCCCAGGAGGCCAAGAGAGCGTCCTGGAGGCCCTGATGCCTTTCTCGATACTGGGAGAGAGGGTCGTGGCCAAAACACGCAGCGGGGGGCCGCTTGACAGATTTATGCTCAGTTATAGCATAACACCTATGTGACACCGGCCCTTCAAGGCCGGTGTTTTTGCCCCATATATATGCTCAAGTTGAGCATAAACGGGAGACGGACCATGGGTGTCGAACTGGCTTACACCGCGGATGTCGCGCAGGCGACCCGCGCCCTCTATGCCAAGGTCGCGCATGTGATTCCGGAAATCGAATGGCCGGTGCACGCGCCGCTGATCGCCGCGATCAACAAGCTGAAGCGCGAGAAGAACGCCGTCATCCTCGGTCACAACTACATGACGCCGGAGATCTTCCACTGCGTCTCCGATTTCGTCGGCGACAGTCTCGCCCTTGCCCGCGAAGCTGCGCGCACCGACGCCAAGGTGATCGTGCAGGCCGGCGTGCACTTCATGGCCGAGACCTCGAAGATCCTCTCGCCCGACAAGACGGTGCTGATCCCCGACATGCGCGCAGGCTGCTCGCTCGCCGCCTCGATCACCGGCGCCGATGTCCGCCTGCTGCGCGAGAAGCATCCGGGCCTGCCGGTCGTGACCTATGTGAACACCTCGGCCGATGTGAAGGCCGAGAGCGATGTCTGCTGCACCTCGTCGAACGCCGTCGCCGTGGTCGAAGAGATCGCGCGCGAATTCGGCGTCGATACGGTGATCATGATCCCCGACCAGTATCTCGCCCAGAACGTCGCCAACCAGACCGGCGTGAAGGTGATCACCTGGGCCGGCGCCTGCGAGGTCCATGAACGCTTTACCGCGCAGGAGATTCGCGACTATCGCGCCGCCCATCCCGGCATCGTCGTGCTGGCGCATCCCGAATGCCCGCCGGAAGTCGTCGCCGAGGCCGATTTCGCCGGCTCGACCGCGGCACTGGCCGATTACGTGAGCGACAAGCATCCGAAGCGCGTGATCATGATCACCGAATGCTCGATGAGCGACAATGTCGCCGCGCTGCATCCGGAGACCGAGTTCATCCGCCCCTGCAATCTCTGCCCGCACATGAAGCGCATCACGCTGGAGCGCATCCTCCATTCGCTGCAGACGATGACGACCGAAGTCACAGTCGATCCGGCAGTTGCGGTGCGAGCGAAGAAGGCCATCGACCGCATGCTCGCGGTCAAGACACCCATCAAGAAAGCCGCCTGACATGGCCGCCGACAGCGTCATCGAATGCAAGGGTGCCCTGATCCTGGGCGCCGGCATCGCCGGATTGTTCACGGCGCTCAAGCTCGCGCCCTTTCCCGCCACCGTGCTCGCCGGCACGCGGCCCGGCCTGTCGGGCTCAAGCGCCTGGGCGCAGGGCGGCATCGCCGCTGCCATGGGCGAAGGCGACAGCTGGCAGAGCCACAGCGACGACACGCTGGTCGCCGGCGCCGGACTTTGCGATCCGCAGATCGCCGCACTCGTCGCACGCGAAGCCCCGGAACGCATTGACGACCTGCTCAGGCTCGGTGTGCCCTTCGACCGCGCACACGACGGCAAGCTGGCGCTCGGCCGCGAGGCGGCGCACAGCCACAAGCGCATCGTCCACATCGCCGGCGACCGAGCCGGCGCCGAAATCTCGCGCGTGCTCGCCGAGCGCGCGCTCGCGACACCGTCGATCACCTTGCTCGAAGGGTTCCACGCCATCGAACTGGCGATCAAAGACGGTCGCGCCGTCGGCTTGTTCGCCCGCACCGGCATCGGCCGCAATGCGCGGCTGGTCCTGTTCCGTGCGCCCGCCATCGTCTTCGCCACCGGCGGTCTCGGCGCGCTCTATGCCGTAACGACCAATCCGCTCGAGGCGCGCGGCGAAGGCCTCGGCATGGCGGCGCGCGCCGGGGCGATGATCGCCGATCCGGAGTTTGTGCAATTCCATCCCACCGCCATCGCCATCGGCCGCGACCCCGCGCCGCTCGCCACCGAGGCGCTGCGCGGCGAAGGCGCGATCCTGATCAACGATCGCGGCGAGCGCTTCATGCTCGACGTGCACAAGGATGCCGAGCTGGCACCGCGCGACATCGTCGCCCGCGCGCTCCATCGCGAACGCGCCCAGGGCCGCAAGACCTATCTCGATTGCACCAAGGCCATCGGCGCCGCCTTCGCGCAACGTTTCCCGACTGTCTTTGCCGCGTGCAAAGACGCCGGCATCGATCCCGCTTTGCAGCCGATCCCGGTCGCACCGGCAGCGCACTACCACATGGGCGGTATCGCCAGCGACGAGCGCGGCCGCTCGTCGCTCGAGGGTCTGTGGACCGTCGGCGAGTGCGCCTCGACGGGCCTCCACGGCGCCAATCGTTTGGCTTCCAACTCGCTGCTCGAAGGTCTCGTTTTCGGAGCTCGCACCGCGACAGACATCGAAGCCACCGTCACGCCGCAGGCGGCGCGCGGCACGGCCCCGGCACCGGAACGTTTCGCCTCACCCGCGCCGCCGGTCGTACTGCGCGAAGCCATGACCCGCCTCGTCGGCCTCGAACGCGACGCGAACGGCCTCGCCGAAGCCCTTCGCATCATCGATCAGGTCGAACGCGCAGGCGGTCATGAGCCGGCGTTGCAGAACATGACGGCGGCGGCACGTCTGGTTACGGCCGCGGCGCTGGCGCGTCGCGAGAGCCGCGGCGGTCATTACCGCAGCGATTATCCGCAGACCGAGGCCGCACCCCAGCGCACGTTCATGACGCTGGCGGAGGCGCATGCGATCTCGGCCGGACACGACGCCATGCGAGAAGCCGTTTGATCGCCCTGCCCTTCACCCGGCCGCCGCATCCGCTGCTGCTCGAACCCATCGTACGCCACGCGCTCGAGGAGGATCTCGGCCGCGCGGGCGACATCACGAGCGAACTCACCATCCCGGCGGAGACGCAGGCCACTGCAAAACTGATGGCGCGCAAGAGCGGCACTATCGCCGGCCTCGTGGCGTCGCAGGCCGCGTTCCGCCTTGTCGATCCCACAACGTCGTTCGAAGTCAACGCGCCAGACGGATCGACGGTGCAGGCGGGCACGCTGCTCGCGACGATCTCCGGCCCCGCCCGCGCGCTTCTGAGTGGCGAGCGCGTCGCGCTCAACTTCGTAGGCCACCTCTCCGGCATCGCGACCGCTACGCGCGCGCTGGTCGACGCCGTCGCCGGTACGAAGGCGCGCATCGTCTGCACGCGCAAGACGACGCCCGGCCTGCGCCTGGTCGAGAAATACGCCGTGCGCTGCGGCGGCGGTTTCAATCATCGCTTCGGCCTCGATAACGCCGTGCTGATCAAGGACAACCATCTCGTTGCCGCCGGCGGCATCAAGCCGGCCATCGAGCGCGTCCGCGCCGGTCTTGGCCACATGGCGAAGGTAGAGCTCGAAGTCGACCGGCTCGACCAGCTCGAAGATGCCCTCGCCCTCGGCGTCGATACCATCCTGCTCGACAACATGCCGCCCGACACGCTGCGCAAGGCCGTCGCGCTCACGAACGGCCGCGCCACGCTCGAAGCCTCCGGCAACGTGACGCTCGCAACGGTGCGCGCCATCGCCGAAACCGGCGTTGACTATATTTCCGCAGGCGGCATCACCCACAGCGCGCCGAACCTCGACCTCGGCCTCGACTTCTGATGGAGTGGCGGGCGATGAAGTTCCGCTACCTCTCGTTCCTCGTTGTCGCCACCGCCCTCACCGCCTGCGGGACGAAGCCAGTTGTGCCTGTCCAGGCGCCGGTGCCGCCCGCCTGCACGGCACAGACCACGCGAGCGCTGGAATACCGCGATCTCGATTCGAAATTCGCCGGCAATTGCATCCGCGTCCGCGGCCTCGTTGTCGGCAGTCAGCTCTACGAGAACGGCGCGACCTATCAGGACGCCCGGAAGCCTCACAGCAAGGCGATGCATGTCGGATTGGAATGGGACGCGGCCGAGCCGACAGCGCTGAAATCCCATCCCCAATTCGTCGAGATGGTCGGTATCCCACACATCTGCGACGATTGTTTCGCCGGTTTCATGTTCCACGTCACCAGCTACAAGATCATTCCGACGGCGATGGACTAGGCCCAGAACGGTTTGACGACGCCGTCCAGGCCTTCCATCCACGCAAGAGGCGAGTCCGATGGGTGAACTGCTGCGCATCCGCGATTATCTCGCCGGGTGGTCGACCTCGCCCTTTGCCGAATTCGACGGGGCGCCGTGGATCGCTACGCAAGGCGCCGGCCGACTGATCCGTGCTGCGCTGAAGTCCCTTACGAGCGACTATCGCCTGCACGACGACATTGCCATCCATGTCTCGGCGATCGTTGAACCCGGCGCGGTCCTGAAAGGCCCTGCAATCATCGGTCCCGATTGCTTCGTTGCCGCCGGCTCCTATCTGCGCGGTGGCGTCTACCTGGATAGGAATTGTATCGTCGGTCCCAACGCCGAGCTGAAGACGAGCTTCATGTTTCCAGGATCGAAGATCGCGCATCTCAATTTCGTTGGCGATTCCATCCTCGGATCGAACGTCAATATCGAGGCCGGTGCGATCGTCGCGAATTACCGCAATGAATGTGAGGACAAGACGATCCGCATTGCGACGGCCGGCAGCGTCATCGATACCGGCGTCGACAAATTTGGCGCATTGGTCGGCGACAATACGCGGATCGGGGCAAACGCCGTGATCGCGCCCGGTGCCCTGCTGGCGCCGAATTCGCGGGTCGGGCGTCTCGCGCTTATCGATCAGTCGCCAGCAGGCGCCTGAACGGCTAATCTGCCTGCAGGACATCTCCGGAGGCGCACATGGATCTTCATCTCAAGGGCAAGAACGCGGTCATTCTTGGCGGCACGCGCGGCATCGGACGGGCGATTGCCGACACGCTGGCCGAGGAAGGCACAAACGTTGCCATCTGCGCCCGCAACGAAGGCCAGGTGAAAGACGCCATCGCGGCGCTCAAGGACAAGGGCGTGAAAGCGACCGGCGCCTCCGTCGACATCATGGACGGCCCGGCGCTCAAGGCCTGGGTTGCCAAGGCCGGCGAAGAGCTCGGCGGCATCGACATCCTGATCTCCAACGCCGGCGCGATGGCGCAGGGCGGCGATCCGGACTCGTGGGAGCAGAACTTCAAGCTCGACGTGCTCGGCATGGTCAACGCGTTCGACGCCGCCAAACCGTTCCTCGAAAAGGCCGGCGCCGAGAAGGGCGACGCAGCCTTCGTGATCATCTCCTCGGTCTCCGCGGCAGAGAGCGACAGCGGCAGCTCCTACGGGCCGATCAAGGCGGCCCTGATCCACTACGCCAAGGGCCTCGCGCGGCAGTTCGCGGCCAAGCGCATCCGCACCAATGTCGTCTCGCCCGGCATGGTCTATTTCGAAGGCGGCATCTGGCACAACGTCGAGAAGACGATGCCCGACTATTTCAAGCAGGCCGTATCCCGCAATCCCACCGGCCGCTGCGCCACGCCGCAGGACATCGCCAACGCCGCGGTGTTTCTCGCCAGTCCGCGCTCATCCTACACCACCGGCATCAACATGCTGGTCGACGGCACCATCAGCCGGCGCGTGAATTTCTAGTCTGGCAGGGCTTCAGGCGCCGCTGGAGTGACCCTGGCGGCGGTAGAAGATGTGGTTGCCGATCTGGACCGTACGCTCGTAACCCGACCAGTCCGGCTGTACCGCGGAGGTGTGGAACGCCACCGCGCCGTCGGTCGTGTTCTGGAGCGGCTCCTCGCCGGCCATGATCCGGGCGGCCAGCGCCTGGGCCTCGCGCCACGGGCCGGGTTCGTGCTTGGCGCTGCGCGAGCCGTCGCAAGCGAAGGAGAACTGGCAGGCGCCGGTCGTCACGCCCTCGTAGACCACGGCGCAGATCGAGTGGCCATAGGCACCGGTGTTCATGCGGTGGAACACGACCTCGGCAACCGCCTTCTGGCCGTCTTCGCCCTCGCCGCGGGCCTCGTAGTACATCACCTCGGC
The DNA here is from genome assembly GCA_018241025.1 of Pseudomonadota bacterium. Lineage (GTDB taxonomy): Bacteria > Pseudomonadota > Alphaproteobacteria > Micropepsales > Micropepsaceae > Rhizomicrobium. The sequence goes on along the minus strand of JAFEEQ010000015.1, from coordinate 144,332 downwards.
AAGGCACTTGTGCTCCTGCAACAGGCGCGCGAGCACGGTGTTCGTCGCAGCGTTGCGCAGCTCGGTCTGGGCAGGAACCGCCGGCGCCGTCACAACCTTGACCACCGGCTTCTCGACGCGCACGACGTGTACTTTATCCGTACCCGGATTATTCGTCCACGACGCGCCGATAGCAGCGCTCGCGGTTGCCAGCACGATGGCCAGCGCACCGATGAGCACGCGATCGGATCGCGAAACAGTTTCTTTGGTTTTCATGATCGTTGGCTCGTTTCGATTTCGACGTTTGCGAAAAACTAAAACCGAAGGGCTCCGTCTACATTGATAAAAGTGGACGGGCTTCTAGCCAGCGAAACTCAGAATCGTCAAATCAAAAATTTCAAATTCGTGACACAGCGTCATTTGACGCCGAAAAATCCAGTGTTTTCCTGCATCCTCCGTACACGCATTAATCGCGCGGCGTCACGTCGTCGAGTGCCGCCTGTGCCGCCGCGAGCCGTGCAACGGGCACGCGGAAGGGCGAACACGACACGTAGTCGAGTCCGGTCTGATGACAGAACCGGATGGAATCCGGATCGCCCCCATGCTCGCCGCAAATCCCCAATTTCAAGGTTTTTCGCGTATTCCGCCCGCGCTCTGCAGCAATACGCACGAGTTCGCCGACACCATCGACGTCGATGCTCACGAACGGATCGCGCACGATCACGCCCTTGTTGAGATAGTCGGTGAGGAACATGCCGGCATCGTCGCGGCTGATGCCGATCGTCGTCTGCGTCAAATCGTTCGTGCCGAACGAGAAAAACTCAGCCGTTTCCGCGATTTCTGCGGCGCGCAGAGCCGCACGTGGCAATTCGATCATCGTGCCTACGATATAGGCAGGCAATTTGTCGCGCTCTTTCTTGACCTGCGCGGCAACCGAGTCGATGCGTTCCTTCATGCGATCGAGCTCCGTCTTGAAGCCGACGAGCGGAATCATGATTTCGAGTTGCACGGGCTTTCCGCCACTCGCTTCGACATTCAACGCGGCTTCGAGAATGGCGCGCGCCTGCATCTCATAGATCTCGGGATAGGTGATGCCGAGACGCACACCGCGATGGCCGAGCATCGGATTGGACTCGTGCAGCGCGATCGCACGCGCCCGCAGCTTCGAAGGATCGCTGCCCGCTGCGCGCGCGACTTCGATGATCTCCTCTTCCTTCTGCGGCAGGAATTCGTGCAGTGGCGGATCGAGCAGGCGAATGGTGACCGGCAGGCCTTCCATCGCCTTGAAAAGACCTTCGAAATCCGACCGCTGCATCGGCAGCAGCTTGGCGAGCGCGGCTTTGCGCTCATTCGCGGCATCGGCCAGGATCATCTGGCGCACGGCGATGATGCGGTCCTCGTCGAAGAACATATGCTCGGTGCGGCAAAGCCCGATGCCCTCGGCGCCGAAGCGGCGCGCCACCTTGGCGTCCTCCGGCGTGTCGGCATTGGTGCGGACCTTCAGTGTACGGACCTTGTCCGCCCAGGCCATCAGCGTGCCGAAATCGCCGGTCAATTCCGGCTGGCGCAGCTCCACCCTGCCCTTGAACACGGTGCCGGAGCCGCCATCGATGGTGATCACCTCGCCGCGTTTGATGACGGTCCCGCCGCAGGTCATCGTGCCCGCCGCGATATCGATCTTCACCATGCCGGCACCCGAAACGCAGGGCCGCCCCATGCCGCGCGCCACCACCGCAGCATGGCTGGTCATGCCGCCGCGCGCCGTCAGGATGCCGCGTGCCGCATGCATGCCGTGAATGTCTTCCGGACTCGTTTCGGTGCGCACCAGGATCACGTCGCGATGATCGGCGGCGAGCTTCTCGGCCTCGTCCGCCGTGAACGCGACTTCGCCCGTCGCCGCGCCGGGCGAGGCGGCAAGACCGATGGCAATCTGTTCCTTCGGCGCATTCGGATCCAATGTCGGATGCAGCAGCTGGTCGAGCGCCGCCGGTTCGACGCGGCCGACCGCGGTCCGCTCATCGATCACGCCTTCGCTCACCATGTCGACCGCGATCTTCAGCGAGGCCTGCGCCGTGCGCTTGCCGCTGCGGGTCTGGAGCATGAAGAGCTTGCCTTCCTGCACCGTGAATTCGAGATCCTGCATGTCGCGGTAATGCGCTTCGAGCCGGTCGCAGATCGCTTTCAGCTCGGCAAAGGCCTTCGGCATTGCCTCTTCCATCGACGGCTTCCGCGCGCCCTGGCGCTCGCGCACGAGTTTGGAGATCGCCTGCGGCGTGCGGATGCCCGCGACGACGTCCTCGCCCTGCGCATTGATCAGGAATTCGCCGTAGAGAAGCTTCTCGCCAGTGGAAGGATCTCGGGTGAACGCCACACCGGTCGCCGAAGTCTCGCCGCGATTGCCGAACACCATGGCCTGCACGGTCACCGCCGTGCCCCACTCTTCGGGGATATTGTGCAGGCGGCGATAGGTGTTCGCCCGCGGGCTTTGCCAGCTTCCGAACACCGCGCCGATGGCGCCCCAAAGCTGTTCTTCGACATCCTCCGGGAACGGCCTGCCCAGCTCCTTCTGCACCCGCGCCTTGAACAGCCCGGCGACGCGCTTGAGGTCCTCGGCGGTCAGATCGGTGTCGAGGTCGTAGCCCTTGTCATCCTTCTCGCTGTCGAGGATCTCCTCGAACAGCGCATGCTCCACGCCAAGCACGACGTCGGAATACATCTGTATGAAGCGGCGATAGGAGTCATAAGCGAAGCGCGGATCGCCGGTGAGCTTGGCGAGGCCCTCGGTGGTCTCGGCGTTGAGGCCGAGATTCAGCACAGTGTCCATCATGCCCGGCATCGAGACGCGGGCGCCCGAACGCACCGAGACCAGCAGCGGCCGGGCCGGATCGCCCAGCCTGCCGCCGGCCTGCGCGCCGATCTTCGCCACGGCCTCGTCGACCGCCGTCCTCAGATCGGCCGGATAGGTTTCGCCATGGGCGTAGTAATAGGTGCAGACCTCGGTCGTGATCGAAAAGCCGGGCGGCACGGGAAGGCCCAGATTGCTCATCTCAGCCAGGTTCGCGCCCTTGCCGCCGAGCAGGTTCTTCATCCCCGCCTCGCCCTCGGCCTTGCCGTCGCCGAAGCTGTAAACCCACTTCATGGTACCCTCACCCTGGCCGGGCAGCGAGCCTGAACCGGCCACCCATTCGCCGCGCAACCCACGGCCTCGAAGAACTCATTCCCGTCCATGCACCGCCGGGTCAAGCCCGGCAACGATATTGGGAACCTTGGTCGCAGGTGTCGCCGGGCGCCAGTCCACGCTAACGTTCCACAGTCTCGCATCAGGGGAATCAGCCATGGCCCAGACCGACATCTTCACGCCGATATGCGCTCTCGCCTTCTGGACCTTCGCCGTCCTCCTGTTGATCCCATTCCGCCGCTTCCGCGCCGCGGCTTCGGGCCGGGTCAAGGCCGAGGACTTCCGCTTCGGCGAATCGGGCAACGTGCCCGGCGACGTATCGATCCCCAACCGCGCGATGATGAACCTGCTCGAACTGCCGGTTCTCTTTTATGTCGTCTGCCTGATGTTCTTCGTCACCCACACCGTGACCTACGTGATCCTGGAACTGGCCTGGGCCTTTGTCGGGTTCCGCGTGGCGCAGACGCTGATCCACCTGACCTATAATAACGTCATCCATCGCCTCACCGCCTTCGCGGTCTCGAACTTCATCCTGGTCACGCTCTGGCTGATGTTCGTTTTCCCGGTCGTCACCAACTAGGACAATTCGCAGTCGCTTTCGTCTTACCCCGGAAATTGCGGGCTTTGCCGCCATGTTCGGGTGTATGTTGCCAGGATCAACCGCGACCTTATGTTTCGACCATCCTGATGGGAGATCTCGACATGGCTCTGCGCAAATTCATCATCGAACGCGACATTCCCGCCGTCGGCACCTTCGAGCGCGAACAGCTCAGGGGCGCGGCGGCCCAGTCGAACAAGGTGCTGGCCGAGCTCGGGCCGGACATCCAGTGGCAGGAAAGCTTCGTCGCAGCGGACAAGACCTTCTGCGTCTATCTCGCGAAGGATGAGGCGATCATCAAGAAGCACGCCGAGATGAGCGGCTTCCCTGCAACCAAGATCACCGAAGTCCGCAAGATGATCGACCCGACCACGGAGAAGGACGGGGCGTAAGGCAGCGCCGCTGCAATTTTCCTCCCCCGCATAGCGGGGGGGTGCCTGCTCTGACGACGAAGTCGGCAGAAGAGCGGAGGGGGGGAGTCTGCTGCAGTTATGCGGGGCTGCCGCCCCCTCCACCATCTACCTACGCTGCGCTTCGGCAGATGGTCCCCCGCTTCGCGGGGGCGGAAAACTACCCCTCAATCTTCGAAAAATCCGCCACCTGATGCAGCGTCGCGCGCAGGCTGCCGAGCAGGTTGAGCCGGTTCGCCCGCACCGCCTTGTCGTCGGCGTTGACCTTTACCTTATCGAAGAACGCATCGACCGGCGCGCGCAGCGCGGACATTTCACGCATCGCCGCCGCAAAATTTTCCTTGTCGATGGCGTCGTTTATGATCGGCAAGGCGTTGTAAAGAGCGTTGGCGAGAGCTTCCTCGGCCGGCTCGGTACACAGCAGAAGGCTCACAGGTTCATCAAACCGCTGATCATCCTTCTTCTCTTCAATTTTCAAGATATTTGCCGCTCGCTTGTACCCCACAAGCAAGTTCGCACCGTCGTCAGATTTGAGAAACACCTGCAACGCCTCGACCCGCGCGACGAGGCGCACGAGATCGTCTTCGTTGCCGAGCGAGAAGACGGCATCGATGAGATCGTGGCGAGTACCTTTTTCGCGGAGAGCAACCTTCAGACGGTCGGCAAAAAAAGCAATTGTGTCGTCCTTCGAAAGAACAAGAACACTTGATCGCTGCGTCTCATCTGCGACGAGCCTTCCAGGTACTTCGTATATTGGAGCGAACCCATCTTCACTTACATTGCGCACGCTCACAAAAATTACCGGCTCGGTGTCCGGAATCGCAAATAGAACCGCCTCAAGAATTTCCTCATGAGTGGGCAGCCTATCGCCTATGGGGCCCCATTTATTCAACCAAAGTATCTCGAACTTTTTGAATGATGTATCTCCCTCCTCCAAGACATAGGGAACCGCTTCATCTCTATATTTCAAAGCAGCAGTCGCAGACGATCTTCTTAACGATCTGCGACCGAACGCAATCAGAGGCTGGAGGAGAAGCGAGATTCGATTGTCGAGAAGAATTCGAATGATCCCAAGTGCAGCTCTCCGAAGTGCAAATGGATCGCCAGAGCCTGTTGGCCGCTCGTCAACCGCAAAGAAAGTCGAGATGATATCGAACTTGTCGGCCAGCGCTACCGCAATGGCGACCTTGTCTGACGGAACGCGGTCGTTCGGACCCTGCGGCTTATAGTGATCGCGCACCGCGTCCGCGACCTCCGCGTCCTCGCCGTCGTTGAGCGCGTAGTACCGTCCCATCACGCCTTGCAGCTCGGGGAATTCGCCGACCACGCCGGTGGTGAGATCGGCCTTGGCGAGCCGCGCGGCGCGTTTGGCCTTTTTCATATCAGCGCCGATCTTCTCGGCGATTTCGCCGGCCAGCGCTTCGATCCGCTCCACCCGCTCGAGCTGCGTGCCCAGCTTGGCGTGGAACACGATGCCGCCGAGGGCCGCGACGCGGTCTTCAAGCTTCGTCTTCCGGTCCTGGTCCCAGAAGAACTTCGCGTCGCTCAGCCGTGCGCGCAGGACGCGTTCGTTGCCGGCGACGATGGTCTTGCCGCCGTCTTCCGCCACCATGTTCGCGACCACGGCAAAGCGGTTGGCGAACTTGCCCGTCTTGGGATCGCGCAGCGAGAAATACTTCTGATGCGTGCGCATGGAGGTCTGCAGGATCTCCGCCGGCACGTCCATGAACTGGTCTTCGATGGCGCCGATCAGCACTACCGGCCATTCGTTCAGCCCCGCGACTTCGTCGAGCAGCCCCTCATCCGGGATCATCTCCAGCCCGTGCACGAAGGCCGCCGACTTGACGCCCTCGAAGATGATCGCCTTGCGCTCCTCGGCGTCGAGCACGACATGCGCCTCGCGCAGCTTCCTGGCGTAATCCTCGAAACGCGACGCGGTGATAAACCCGCTCGACAGGAAGCGGTGGCCGCGCGTGCGGTTGCTCGAGCCGATGCCGGCAAAGGTGAACGGCACGATCTCGCCGTCCAGCGTGCAGAGGATCGAATGCAGCGGCCGCACCCAGCGCACCGGCTGGTTGCTCTTCTGCGGCCAGCGCATCGATTTCGGCCAGGGCAGCTTCGCCATGCACTCCGGCAGCACTTCCGACAGTACATCCGCCGTCGGCCGCCCGTCGCGCTTGATCACGGCGAGATAGACCTTGCCCTTCGGCGTCTCCTGCACCGTCAGCTGCTCGCGCGTCAGCCCGCTCTTCTTCAGGAAGCCCTCGATCGCCGCCGCCGGGGCGTCGACCTTCGGGCCTTTCAGCTCCTCGCTCACATCGGGCTGCCTGATCGGCAAGCCGTTGATGACGAGCGTCAACCGCCGCGGGCCGTAGAACGCCTTGGCCGCTTCGAACAGCAAGCCGCGGTCGGTCAGCGCGCCGACGACCAGCCGCTCCAGATCGCGCGCCGCCCCCGCCTGCATGCGCGCCGGAATTTCTTCGGAGAAAAGTTCGAGAAGTAGATCAGCCATGGCTCACCCGAACCTCGGCGTATAGCGGCCCTGCTCGGTCTCGAGCCATGCCTCGCAGCACGCCTTCGCCAGCGCGCGCACGCGGGCGATATAGGCGGCACGCTCGGTCACGCTGATCACGCCGCGCGCATCGAGCAGGTTGAAGGTATGGCTCGCCTTGATGCACTGGTCATAGGCGGGGAGCGCGAGCTTCTTGTTGCCGCTCACCAGTTCCTGGCACTGCTTTTCGGCGTCCTTGAAGTGCTGGAACAGGATGTCGGTGTCGGCAACCTCGAAATTGTATGCGGAAAATTCCTTCTCGGCCTGGTGGAACACCTCGCCATAGCGGAAGTCTTCGTTGAACTTCAGGTCATAGACGAACTCGACGTCCTGGATGTACATCGCGAGGCGCTCGAGCCCGTAGGTGATCTCGCCGCACACCGGGTCGCAGTCGAAGCCGCCGACCTGCTGGAAATAGGTGAACTGCGAAATCTCCATCCCGTCGCACCACACTTCCCAGCCGAGACCCCAAGCGCCCAGCGTCGGGCTCTCCCAATCGTCCTCGACGAAGCGGATATCGTGCTGCATCGGGTCGAGCCCAATTGCGCGCAGGCTGTCGAGATACAGATCCTGGATGTCCGCCGGCGCCGGCTTCATGATCACCTGGTACTGGTAATAATGCTGAAGCCGGTTCGGGTTCTCGCCATAGCGGCCATCCTTCGGCCGCCGCGACGGCTGCACGAAGGCCGCACGCCAGGGCCGAGGCCCCAGCGCCCTGAGCGTCGTTGCCGGGTGGAAGGTACCGGCGCCCATATTGTCGTCGTAGGGCTGGAGGATCAGACAACCCTTGGACGCCCAGTAGTTCTGGAGCGTCAGGATCAGGTCCTGGAAAGTTTTGGCCTTAGGCATCGGAGTCGGGTCCAAAAACGAGGCGGAACCTATAGAGAGCAGCCCAACGCCATACAAGCGCCGCAGTCCGGGCATGGCCTATGGCTGCGATGCTTGGCGGAGGGGACCGTGCGCCGCGCAATTCTGTTGATTCTGTTGATACTCCCCTTTCTGGGAGCCGATGCCCGGGAACCCGACCCGAAGTTCAAGCCTGATCCGGCGCTGGGAACCTACTTGACGCGCGCCGCGGTGTCGGATGGCAGGCTCTGGGCCCTGAGCCTCGATGGCGCTTTGGTCAGTTTCGGGCTTGCCGACAACAAACGGCATGTGTGGTTCCGAAAGAATGTCATCACGCTCGACAAGCATGACGGCCGCCTGTTCGTGCTCACGCGCGCGGAGGGCAGATACGATCTCCTCGAATGGAAGAAGGACGCATTCGCACGCGCCGCATCGCTGGCACTGCCCACAAAACCGGACTGGCTTCTGCTGGCATGGCAGGGAGATCAGCCGCTCGTCGTCACGCCCAATGCCATATGGCGACGTGACGGCAGGCAGTGGCAGATGCTGCGCACAGAGGTTCTTTCCCCCAACATCGATCTTCCGCATCGCCCGCCCGTGGCAGCGGCGGCGGCCGCCTCCGGACGATTTCTCTATCTTGGTTACAGCAACGGTGAATGGGGTGGTGGTATGGCGCGCATCGATCTCGAAAGCGGTGCCGTGCTGACTTCGATGGACGCCTATCGGGACAGCGGCAAGACCGACACCGTCGTCGCCGATGGCGACATCAATGCCATCATTCCCGACCCCGCAAATCCGGATTGCGTGATCGCTGCGGACGGCCTCATCCACTTTTTCGCCTCCGGCCGCCTGCTGCGCGTTTGCACCGACCATGTATCGATCGCCTACAGCCGACCAACCGGCGAAAACAAGGGCGACACGGAGGCCTTTTTCGGAGTCGCTCCCGCCAAGGATGGCTATTGGGCGATCAGCAGCAATGCCATCTACCACTTCGGGTCTGCGCCCGAACCGGATCGTGTTCCGCTTGCCGGCCTCGGCTACTGGAATGGTCTGTGGGTTGGCCGCGAAATTCCGGGCATAGTCATTGTCTACAGCGAAATCAGCCGGCAGCTTGCCGTCAATGGCGGGATGGCTCTGCTGGCACCGCTCGACTGATAAATCACTGCCGAACTTGCGCCACGCGGCTCTCAGGAATTTGCAACCGGGTGCTCTCCTGCCCGCTGCGGCAGGATGAGGATCAGGCCGAGGATTACAGCCGCCAGGATCGCGCTGGCCAGCGGCCGGCTGATGTCGAAGCCGCCCTTGTCGATCGGCTTGTCGAGATAGTCGCCCACTGTCGCGCCGAGCGGCCGGGTCAGGATGAACGCCGCCCAGAACAGAACCACGCGGCTGCTGCGGGTCCAGAAATAGAGTGCCGCCACCACCGCGATGGCGGCTCCGAAAATCAGCGCCCCGCCGTCATAGCCGAAGCCCATGCCCGGCGGCGCCTCGTCCGGCGCAGCCGCCAGCCAGTCGCCGAGCGCCGTGCCCAGCGTCTGCGAGAAGGTAATGGTGATCCAGTACCAGGCTTCGACCCTCGGCCGGTTCACGCTCGCAACCGAGACGGTGCCTTCGCTCATGTACCAGCCGGCAAGTGACGCCATCACAAGTGCGAAGAGCACGATCGAACCGCCGGGATAGCCGATGCCGAGCGAGCGAGTCGCGAAATCGGCCATCGTCGTGCCGGCCGTGGTCGAAGCGATGATTGTCGCCCAATAGAGCAAGGGGTGGAATTTCTTCGCCACTGTCTGCCACACGACGAGCGCGATCAGCGGCCCGATGAAGATCGCCGTACCGACGAGATAGCCGAGGTCCATCGACATCGACACCGTGTCACCGCCGGTCTCGCCCAGTGTCGTGGCGAGGATCTTGATGATCCAGAAGCCCAGCGTGACTGCGGGGACCTTGCTCAATACGGCCTTGCTATCCATGCCATTCTCCGAAGTCGCTCTCGTCGCCCAACTAGAGCGTCAATTGCAAAGCCAGATACCACGTATATTGCCCGGTATCTCCGGCGTTTTGAACGCCAGGTCCGAACGACGCCATCAGATGCATGTGTTCGGTCGCATCATAGGTTGCGCCGATGCCGAGCCCGGTGCTCGCCCTGCCGCCGATCGCATCCGCAGTTTGATGATAGATTTCAGCGCCAAGCTGCAGGCGGTCCGTCACCTGCTCGGTCAGTGCGACACCGATCTGGCAGAAGTTTTGCGAGCCGCCCCCGTGATCGATCGTGCAGCCGCCACCGCCGAAAGCCGACCAGTTGTCCCATGATCGCCCGATCCAGATCGGCAGAAGCAACGAAACATGGCGTTCGCCGATCGCGCCCGATCCAGCCGGCAAGAACACCCGGGGAAAGAGTGCAACATCGAACCCGACATCATCCTGATTCAGGAACTTGTACTTCGCCGCAAGCTCGATATTTCCCAGACTGACGGACGAATTACCCAGTTTCTGCGCATCCCAGCCGAGCGGCACAACCGCTGTGAGCTGCAAATCGGGAGCCGCGCCATAGTTGAAATCGATCCCGCCGGCGCCACCCGATCCATCGCGCGCGCTGCTGCCGCCGGCATACAGGTAGATCTCGTAGTGTCCAGCTTCCGTCGGCTCGGGATCGTCGGTCACATAGGGCGGGCCGGCCGACGCCGGCAGTGCGCATAGCGCCAGACCGATTGCCAAGCCCCCCGCAATCAACAGCCGCATGCAGGTTCTCAAGAACGCACCGGCCGTATCGGACGGCTGCCGTCCCATTTCGCGGCAGCTTCGCGAATGCGTTGGAAGAAAGCGCCCTTTCCGCCCGAGATGTCCGAGACCTCGATCACCGTCCCCGGATGCGTCTCGGTGTCAAAGTAAACGAAGCGCCCTTGCGGTCCGCCGATCTGTCCTTCCTGGCCGACGCGATAACCGAGCGCAACGAAACGGTCGAAATCCCCCTGGTAGTCCGTCGTCCAGTACGACATGTGCTGCAACCCTTCACGGCCGCTGGCGAGAAAGTCGCGATACATGCTCGGCGCCTCGTTGCGCTGCTGGATCAGCTCGATCTGCAAGTCTCCGGTATTGGCGAGCGCGATGCTCACTTCGGCGTCCGATGCTTCGCCGCGATAGCGGAACCAGTCCATCTTCACCCGCTCGATGTAGTAGAACGGCCCGACTCCGAGCACCTCGGTCCAGTGCTTCATCGCCGCCTCGATGTCGCGCACGACATAGCCGTTCTGGCAGACCTTCCCGAAAATGCGACTCATCCGAACAGTCCCTTCTCACCACGCAGCACCGCATCGGCTTCCGCCGTATACTGACCATCGGCCCCATGCAGTACCAGACCGTGCAGCAGCGCCAGTGGCGTTCGCGACGCCTTCTTCGCCTGTACGATTACACGCTTCGCCGCCGCCCCGGCGCGTGGATAAAGCGGGAAGATGCTCACGCCGGCTTCCGGCAAAACTGCCAGCGCCTCGCCCAGACGGTCGGCGCGCAGGATACAGGTGAAGGTCCCGCCCGGCGCGGTGCGCTTGATGCCGACCTTCAGCCAGCCGCCCAGTCGCCCGTCATCGAACAGTGCCTCGGTCCGCCGCGCATCGGGCGAGGTCTCGCCGTCCGGACCGTGATAGGGCGGATTGCACATCACATGGTCGTAGTCCCGTCGCATATCGGTCGGCAGATCGAGCGCGTCGACGGGCACGAAGACAACGCGGTCGCCAAAGCCGTTCAGCGTCGAACTCCCGTTCGAAAGCCCGACGAGGTCGCTGTCGATCTCGACGCCCACGACCTCGGTGCCCGGCACCCGGCTGGCGAGGCACAGGCTGGCCGTGCCGGCGCCGCTGCCGAGCTCAAGGATGTCCTCTCCGGCCTTCGCCGGCACGGCCGCGGCGAGCATCACGGCGTCCAGCCCGGCACGAAATCCATCCACGAACTGCCGAACGATGAGCCGGCCGTCCAGGAACCTGTCCTCGGTCACCTCGGGCTTCGGCGGCCGCCGGGACAAGCCGTCCTGTACGACCCGCTCTCCGCGCTCGAAATCGTCATCCGCCACCATCAGCCGGCGCGGCAAAATGCCCAAACTTCCGTCCATCACCGAGGCATTCTCGTCAAAGACCACGCTCTCGATGTCGGCATCGCGCAACAAGCTTTGCGCATAGCTCAGGAGAACGACATCGTTGGTCTTGAGGACGGGGCGCATGGGGCATGGCTCGGTCTGCGGGAATGGGCCTTCTTGACCGCCCCCGGGTTGGCTTACAATCTCGCAAATGCCGGGCTTCCCCGGCAAGCACCCGCGAGCGTCCCCGAGCGATGTTGAAGTCCGATATGCGCAAGACCACGGCCGACGGCGTTTCCCCGGTCGAGCGCCTGCACAGCCTCGTCGCCGACGACATGGCGGCGACGGACAAGATGATCCATACCCGGCTCGGCTCCGGTGTGGCGCTGATCCCCGACCTCGCGAAGCATCTGATCGACTCGGGCGGCAAGCGGCTCCGCCCGATGCTCACCCTCGCCGCCGCGCGCATGGGCGGCTACTCCGGCGACAAGCACCGCAACCTTGCCGCCGCCGTCGAGTTCATCCACACCGCCACGCTGCTGCATGACGATGTCGTCGACGCCTCGACGCTTCGCCGCGGCAAGGTCGCGGCCAATCTCGTCTGGGGCAACAAGGCGACCGTCCTCGTAGGCGACTTCCTGTTCAGCCGCGCCTTCCAGATGATGGTCGATACCGGCTCGCTCCGCGTGCTCGATATCCTCTCGGGCGCGGCTGCGATCATCGCCGAAGGCGAAGTGATGCAGCTCAAGTCGGAGAGCAATCTCGGCACGACCGAAGAGCACTATCTGAAAGTCATCGGCGCCAAGACCGCAGAGCTCTTCGCCGCTGCCGCCGAATCCGGTGCGGTGTTGAGCGGCAAGGGCGCCGACTTCGTAACCGCGATGCGCACCTACGGTGAGAGCCTCGGCATCGCCTTTCAGCTCGTCGACGACGCGCTCGATTATTCCGGCCGCCAGGCATTGATGGGCAAGGCCGTCGGCGACGACTTCCGCGAGGCCAAGGTCACGTTGCCGGTGATCCTCGCGCATGAGCGCGCCGACGCGCAGGCGAAGCAGTTCTGGAAGCGCGTCATCGAAGGCACCCAGAGCGAAGCCGATCTCGAACGCGCCATCACTTATGTCGAATCTACCGGCGCGATCCAGGAAACCATGAATCGCGCGCGGCATTACGCCGATGCCGCAAAGTCCGCGCTCACTGCCGTCCCTGCGAGCGACATCCGCACGGCTTTGGCCGACATTGCGGACTTCTGCGTCGAACGCGCGTACTGACCTTCCTTCGAGGGAAGACCGTCCCTCACGCGATGATCCGCGCCTCCGCCACCCACCACGCCGGATGGGCTGCGCGCACCGTCGCTGCGGCCTCGGCCATGCCTTCGTCGTCGTGGAACAGCGCGAAACAGGTCGCCCCGCTGCCAGACATCCGCGCCACCGAGACCTGCTTCTGCGCCCGCAGGAGCGCCAGGACATCGCCGATCACAGGCGCAATCTCGAGCGCCGGCGCCTCCAGATCGTTGCGCGCTTCTTTCACCAGCTCGGTCAGCGTCCAAAGCTCCTGCTCGAACTGCAGATGCTCGACCTTCCCGATGCCCGTGCGCGTCTTGAGGGCCTTGAACACCGGACCGGTCGGCACCGCGATGCCCGGATTGACCAGCAGAATGTTTGCCGCAGGCACACGCCAGGCCCGGGTCACGATCTCGCCGCGGCCCTCCATCCATGACGGACGGCTCTCCACGCAGACCGGCACATCCGAGCCCAGTGTCGCGGCGATCTCCTTGGCCGCGCTGTTTCCGGTCTGAAGCGACCACAGCTCGACCAGCCCGCGCAGCGCCGCGGCCGCGTCGGCCGAGCCGCCACCGATTCCGGAGGCGACCGGCAGGTTCTTGGTGAGATGGATCTTCGCCTTCGGCTCCAGCCCTGCATCCGCCGCCAGTGCCCGAGCGGCGCGCAGCACCAGATTGTCGGCTTCGGCCTCGAGCCCTTTTGCATAAGGCCCATCGATCGTCAGTGAGAGGTCGTCGGCCTCTTCGAAGCGCAGCTTGTCGCCGATATCGGCGAACACCGCGAGGCTTTCGAGCTCGTGGAATCCGTCGTCGCGGCGCTCGCCGACATGCAACAGCAGATTGATCTTCGCCGCGGCGAAGGCCTCAATGCGCCGCGTCACCGAGGCCGTCTTTCAGCTTCTTCTCGATCACCGCCTTGTCGGCGTCGGAAGGACCGAAGGCGAGCGCGTGATACCACTGGAACTGCGCATCGGTCTTGCGACCGATCCGCCACAGCGCGTCGCCATAGTGGTCGTTGATGGTCGGATCGCCCGGCACCAACTGCACGGCGAGCTGCAGTGTCCGCGCCGCCTCCTCGTAGCGTCCGAGCTTGTAATAGGCCCAGCCGACGCTGTCCGCGATGTAGCCGTCCGTCGGCTTCAGCGCATGCGCCTTCTCGAGCATCGCCAGCGCTTCGGGAATATTCCGGTTCTGGTCGACCCAGGTGTAGCCGAGATAATTCAGCAGCGTCGGCTCGTTCGGCGCGAGCGCGAGCGCCTTCTTGAGATCGACTTCGGCGGCACTCCAGTTGTTGAGCCCCTGCTCCGCCACGGCATGCGCGAAATAGAGCGGCCAGTCCGCCGCCGACCCGTGCGGCCGCAACGCCAGGGCATGGTCATAGGCCGCGGCGGCTTCCGCGAATCGCTCCTTGCTGCGATAGGTGTCTCCGAGCGCGATCCACGCATCGGCATCGTCCGGCTGTGCCGCGGTCAGGCTTGTCAGCGTCTTGATCGCATCGTCGGCCCTGTCCGCACGCGCTTCGTCCAGCGCCGCTTCGACCTGCGCCAGGCGCCAATAGGGCGAGTTCTTCGGCACCATGCCGTAAACCGCGATCGCATCGTCGTACTTCTTGAGGCTCTCGAATCGGTCGGCCAGCAGCACGGCGCCGAGGTCGAGCGTCGGACGCAGATAAAGCGCAAGCCGCATGTAGAGGATCGAGACATCGGCGCTCGCCTTGTCGGTCAGCGAAGCGGCGATACCGAACAGCGCCTCGGCGGCGCCATCTTCCGCGCTCGTCACCAGCGCGTCGGATTTGCGGCCGGTGGCGATGCGGGCAAGGCTTGCGCGCGTCAGCTCCTTCAAGCCCGGCTCGTTGGCATAGAGCGAATAGAGCGCCTTGGCATCATCGCGGCGACCGGCCCGCTCCAGGAAGCGGCCATAGGCATCGAGAGCGCGCGGGCTCGGCGAGAGCTTCAGATAGGCCTGATAGGTCTCTTCCGCGAGCTTGTCGTCGCCGGTGAATTCCGCGATCAGCGCAAGATGGAACACGGCGAAGGCATCGGCGCCGCCCATCGTCTTGAGCGAACCGAGATCGTCGATCGCCGCCTTCTTGTCGCCCATGCCGGCCGCGGCCCAGGCATCGAACAGCGAGATCGTCAGCGAAGCGAACGGCCCCCTGGCCGACAGCGCAATCTGTTTCCGCGCGCCTGCATAGTCGTGCTTCTTCATGGCCGCGACGGCGAGTGCCAACCGTGCCGCCCTGTCGTCCGGCGACTTCGCCACGATGCGCTGCGCCAGCGCCGCGGCATCGTCGATGTCGCCCGCCGAGGTTGAATAGAAGAAGGCAAGCGCCAGAAGCTGCTCGTCGTCCGGATCGGCCTTCAAAGCAGCCCGGTAGTAGATCGCCGCGTCGTGCAGATTGTATTCGCTCGCCGCGAAGCGGGCGGCGAGATAGTTGCCGTACTCGGAGTCCTCCACCATCGGACCGGCCGGCGCCGGCTTGCCGGTGGAGAAACTGGCGCAGGCCGACAGGCCAAGCGCCAGGGCGAGGACGACAATCCGGGTGATGCTGCGCAAATCTGGCCTCACATGTTCGGGTAGTTCGGACCGCCACCGCCCTCGGGCGTCACCCAGTTGATGTTCTGCGACGGATCCTTGATGTCGCAGGTTTTGCAATGCACGCAGTTCTGCGCGTTGATCTGGAAGCGCGGACCACTCTCCTCCTGCACCACCTCGTAAACGCCCGCCGGGCAGTAGCGCTGCGCCGGCTCGTCGTACTCCGGAAGGTTTACCCGAATTGGCACGCTCGGGTCCTTCAATTGAAGGTGAACGGGCTGGTCTTCCTCGTGGTTGGTATTGGACAGGAATACCGACGAAAGTTTGTCGAAGGAAAGCTTTCCATCCGGTTTCGGATAGGCAATCGGCTTGCAATCTTTCGCTTTCTTAAGCGTCGCGTAATCCGGCTTGCCGTGCTTCAGCGTGCCGAAGAACGAGAAGCCGAAGAGCTGGTTGGTCCACATGTCGAGCGCCGCCAGCGGGATGCCGACATAGAGGCCGAGCTTCGACCACAGCGGCTTCACGTTCCGCACCCGCTTGAGGTCCTTGTAGACATGGCTCGTCTCGTAAGCCGTCTCATAGCTATCGAGCGTGTCGTGCGACCGGCCATCGCCCAGCGCCGCGAATGCCGCCTCGGCCGCCATCATGCCGGTCTTCATCGCATTGTGGCTGCCCTTGATGCGCGGCACGTTGACGAAGCCCGCGGCGCAGCCCACCAGCGCGCCGCCCGGAAAGACGAGCTTGGGCACCGACTGGAACCCGCCCTCGGTGATCGCGCGCGCGCCATAGACGATGCGCTTTCCGCCTTCGAGATAATCGGCGACGATCGGGTGATGCTTCATCCGCTGGAACTCGTCGAAGGGCGAGATGTAGGGATTGGAATAGTTCAGGTGGATGACGAAGCCGATGGAGCAGAGATTCTCGCCCCAGTGGTACATGAAGGTGCCGCCGCCGGTGTCGTTGGTCAGCGGCCAGCCGAAGGTGTGCATCACGAGGCCCGGCTTGTGCTTGCCCGGCGCCAGCTCCCAGAGTTCCTTCACGCCGATGCCAAACTTCGGATAGTCCTTGCCGTCCTGCAGGTTGAACTTGGCGAGCAACCGCTTGGTCAGCGAGCCGCGCGCGCCCTCGGCGAACAGCGTGTACTTGCCGAGCAAGTTCATGCCTGGGGTGTACTCCGGCTTGTGATGGCCATCCTTGGCGACGCCCATGTCGCCGGTGGTGACGCCGAGCACCTCGCCCTTCTCGCCATAGACGATGTCGGCCGCGGCGAAGCCGGGATAGATCTCCACGCCGAGCGCTTCTGCCTGCGTTGCCAGCCACTTGCAGACGTTGCTTAAGCTGACGATGTAATTGCCGTGATTGCTCATCAGCGGCGGCATGGCGAAGTTCGGCAGGCGGATCGAACCGGCCTCGCCCAGGAAATAGAACCGGTCGTCGGTCACCGGGGTGTCGAGCGGCGCGCCCTTTTCCTTCCAGTCGGGGATCAGTTCGTTGATCGCGATCGGGTCGATGACGGCACCGGACAGGATGTGCGCGCCGATCTCGGAGCCCTTTTCCAGCAGGCAGACGCTGACCTCGCGGCCCTGCTCGGCCGCGAGCTGCTTCAACCGGATCGCCGCCGAGAGCCCCGCCGGCCCGCCGCCGACGATGACGACGTCATATTCCATGCTCTCGCGCTGAACTGCTTCGGACATTTTCCTGGAAACTCGCTTTCATCCCCGTGAAACCTCTTATGGGACGGGGGCAAAAGGGGGTCAACAGGCCCCGCCTGCCTCAAAACAGCCCCATTGGACGGCACCCTCGGGCAAATCTGACGAGAGGGGAACCCGGTGTCTTTGCGCCTGAAAAGCTTGCTTGCAGCAGCATTCATGCTGCCGTTGACGGCGCAGGCAAGGCCCCTGTCACCCGCCGATGCCAGAGCCGATCTCGCCTACCTGCACGACAAGATTCTCGCGCAGGATTCGAACCCATGGCTCTATATCCCGCAAGACAGATTCGAGGCGCTGTACCGCAAGACCCGCGCCGGCCTGAACCGGCCGGTCGGGCGCATCGAATTCTATCGCCGCGCCGCCGCGCTTGCGGCCGCTCTGAGAGATGGACACACGCTTGTCGATCCACTGATCGACGACTTTCAGGCCTATGCCGTTCGTGGCGGTGTCTTTCCCGCCGAGGTTTCTTTCGTCGAAGGCCGCCTCTATGTGACCACCAATGCCAGCGGCGATCCTCACCTCGCGCCCGGATCCGAAATCACCGCGATCAACGGCGCCAGTGTCGCCCAAATTGTCGAGGCCTATCGCGGCATCATCAATGATGTCCACCCGGTCTACGACATCTATGCGCGGCTGTTTCGCGAGCTGTATTGGATGCGCTTCGGCGCCCCCGAGCGCTTTGTCATCCGCTGGCGCCATGGCCATCAGACGGGAACAGCCCACGTTCCGGCGCATGTTTTCGCCGCGGATCAATTCCACAGCTACAACGCCCCCGGCAGCACCTATGGCTTGCGGATGCTGCCGCACAATGTCGCGCTTCTCACCATCAACAGCTTCACGCCCTCCGACGGGTTCAGTCCGTTCATGGCAAAGAGCTTCGCAACCCTCGACGAAAATCACGTCAACGACCTGATCATCGACATACGCCGGAACGGTGGCGGCTCCGGGCGGCTCGCCCAAGAGGTGATCTCGTATCTGACCGACAAGCCCTACAAGCTGATCGGCGCTTTCTATGTGAAGGTCACCGACGATCTGAAGGCGCTCTATGCCGAGGCGACGACCCATACCGACGAAGACACCCGCAAGATCGTCATGACAAATCCGGCCGGGGCACTGGTGGACGGACTGAAGGACAGCGGTCCTGTCGTCGTAACCCCGCCGTATCGCGATCACGTGTTCCACGGCCATGTATACCTGCTGACCGCCAACAACACGTTCTCGGCAGCTGCGATGTTCACCGCCTATTTCAAATGCAACGGCTTGGGCACGGTCGTCGGACAACCGCCGGGACAATCGACCAATTTCGTGGCCGATGCGGTTCCGTTCACGATGCCCCATTCCGGCCTGCGCTTTACGGTGTCGTTCTCGGAGATCCACATGCCCTGCGAGCAGAGCTACTATCACGGCATCAGCCCAGATATCCGGGTGGAGCCTTCCACCGCCAGCATTGCCGCGGGCCGCGACAGTGTCCTGGATGCGACGCGGAAACTGATCGCCGAACGCCGCCGCGCGGTGCGTTGATAGTCGCATCACGGCGGCACATGCCTTATTCTGCCCGCATGGTCGCCGCTTACGATACGCTTTCAACGCTTCGCTGGCTTCTGGATTCCGGCGCGGACGAGGCCCTGGCCGATGATCCAGTAAACAGGTTCATCGTTCGTCCGCCCCAGCCTGCGGGAGCCGATGCGACGGAGCAACGTCGCGTGGCGACATCGACAGCCGCTCCGCCACGCCCCCTCACCCGTCCCGAAGGTCCGCGCCCGCTCGCCAACATCACCCCGGCCAACAACGGCCCGCTCGCGACCGACGGCTATGCTTCGGCGCAGGAAATCGCCGCACGCTGCAATACGCTCGTCGAGCTCAAGGCCGCGCTCGAAGGCTTCGATGGCTCGCAACTGAAGAAACTCGCCAAGAACACCGTCTTCGCCGATGGCAACCCCACCTCGCGCATCATGCTGATTGGCGAGGCGCCCGGTCGCGACGAGGACATCGCCGGCCTGCCCTTCGTCGGCCGCGCCGGCAAGCTGCTCGACCGCATGATGGCCGCCATCGGGCTCGACCGCTCGACCTTCTACATCGCCAACGTCATGCCCTGGCGCCCGCCGGACAACCGCAATCCCGATCCCGCCGAGGTCGCGATGTGCATCCCGTTCCTGCGCCGGCATATCGAACTGGCACAGCCGAAGTTCCTTATGCTGCTCGGCGCGGTCTCCGCGCGCCACGTCCTCGGCGTCAATGACGGCATCATGAAATTGCGCGGCCGCTGGCTCGAGTACCGAATCGGGAACGAAACCATCCCCGTGATGCCGACGCTTCATCCCGCCTACTTGCTCCGGCAGCCCGCCCATAAGAAACTGGCCTGGCGTGATTTGCAGGCGGTGGCCGCCAGGCTCGAAGAGCTTGGCCTGCCGGCCAAGGATTGAACGCAATCGCGCCATAGAAAACATCTGCGAAGCGGAACCTCGTTGCATGCGTAAAGCGATCGTCGCATTTACCGCCTTGGCGCTTTCCGCGTCGCTGGCCTACGCCGACATGCCGGTCGATACCGGCCTCGCCGCCAGCGTCCCGATGAGCGTCCTGTCATCCGATGACGTCTCGCTCTATCGCCGCATCTTCGATGCCGAGCGCGACGGCCGCTTCGACGACGCCAAGAAACTCTTCGCGCAGCTCAGCGACACCTCGCTCGAGGGCTATGTCCTCGCCGAGCATTATCTCTCGCGCCATGGCCATGCCGATCTGTCGGACTTGATCTCCTGGCTGAAGGCCTATCCGGATCTGCCGATCGCCGACCGCATCTACAAGCTCGCCGTGGCGCGGGCATCGAAGAAGGTCCACAAGAAGCACCACAAGACTGTCATCGTCATGACGGCGAGCGTACCGGTTCCCTCCGGCGGTCCGCGCACCCGTGGCGGCGGCTACGAAGAATACGGCGAGCCCGATCCGCCGCTGAACAGCGATGCCGGCAAGGCCGCGAAGGTCCTGATCGATCGCGCGATCAAGGCCGACCAGCCCGACGAAGCGAACAACCAGCTCCGCCAGGCCCAGCTCAGCGGCGCCTCCGACTACGATCTTTCACGCCTCGCCCAGCGCGTGGCGATGTCCTACCTCATCGAGGGCATGGACCAGCGCGCCTACGACACCTCGATGGGCGTGCGCGGCTCGTGGCGCACCGAGCTGCCGGTGCTCGACTGGATCGCCGGCTTCGCCGCCTACCGCCTAGGGAATTACGAAGACGCCGCGGCGCGTCTCGAAGTGCTGGCGCAGTCGTCGACCGTGCCCAACTATCTGCGCAGTCAGGGCGCATTCTGGGCCGCGCGCGCGCATCTGCGCTTCGGCGACCCGCAGCGCGTCATCACACTCCTGCAGGCCGCGGCGCGCGAAGAACCGACCTTCTATGGCATTCTTGCCGAGCGCATCCTTGGCCAGGACACCCAGACCGGCTTCGTCGATCCGGTTCTCACCGCCTCCGATTTCGCCGCGATCATGGCGGTGCCGTCCGCCCATCGCGCAGTGGCGCTCTATCAGGTCGGCGAGGAGACCAGCGCGATTCCGCTGGAACTCAACCGCGCCTTCGGCGAAAGCGACGGCAGCCATGACATGGGCTACGCGGCAATCGCCCGCCGCGTCGATGCGCCGAATATCGAGTTGCGCGCCAGCGAGACCGTCGCGCGCAGCGGCAAGCTGCTCACCGGCCTGTTTCCCGTGCCGCAATACAAGCCGACCGGCGGCTATACCGTCGATCCCGCCCTCGTCCTCGCCTTCATCCGCGCCGAAAGCCGCTTCCACGCCAATGCGATCTCCGGCCCCGGCGCGCGCGGCCTGATGCAGCTCATGCCCGGCACGGCAGTGAAGTTCGGCGGCAACGGCTCCGTCGCCGCGCTCACCGATCCAAGCTACAACATGTCCATCGGCCAACGTTACGTCGCTTATCTGCTCGACAACTATGGCGGCAACCTCGTCCACGTCATGGGCGCCTACAATGCCGGACCGTTGCGCGTCGCCGGCTGGGTCAACGCCATGGCGGGGCGCGAGGACGATCCCCTCGTCTTCATCGAAAGCATGCGGATCAGCGAGACCCGCATCTATGTGAAGCGCGTGATGATGTACGACTGGCTTTACAGCCGTCGTCTGGACAGGTCTCCGCCCAGCCTCGATGACATGGTTGCCGGCCGCTGGCCGATCTATCATCCGCCGGCCCAGCCGCCCGCGCCCAAGCCGCCGGCGCCGAGCGACGATGCACCGCCACCCGATACGGTGATCAGCGATGCCCGGTATTGACGAGAGCATCCCCTTCGTCGCCGTGAACATCGCGGTGATGACGGTATCCGACACGCGGACCTTCGAGACCGACAAATCCGGCGACACGCTCGCCGCGCGCATTGCCGAGGCGGGCCACAATCTCGCCGCCCGCGCCATCGTGAAGGACGACCAGGCGGAGATCGCCGCGCAGCTGCACAGCTGGATCGACGATCCCGAGGTCGATGTCGTGATCTCCACCGGCGGCACTGGCCTCACCGGCCGCGACGTGACCGTCGAAGCGTTCAAGTCGGTGTTCGAGAAGGAGATCGACGGCTTCTCAGTCCTGTTCCACCAGATCAGCTTCGCCAAGATCGGCACTTCGACCGTGCAGTCCCGCGCCTGCGCTGGCGTGGCACGCGGCACCTATCTCTTCGCCCTGCCCGGCTCGCCCGGCGCGGTGAAGGACGGTTGGGACGGCATCCTCAAGTTCCAGCTCGATATCCGCCACAAACCCTGTAACTTTGTCGAGATCATGCCGCGGCTGGAAGAGCATCGGCAGAGCTAGATACGCGTCCGCCAGATCGCGGGATCGCGCTTGGCGTGATGGCACGCCACGATTACGACGTCGGCATTTCGGATCACATAGTAGAGACCGTAGGGAAAGCGCCGCATTCCCGCCCGGCGCGCCGACCGATAGATCACCTGATATCCGCGTGGATTGTTCTCGATATTCGCGAGAGCCGACTCGACCGCTCCGATGAATGCGGAGCCAAGTCCTTCTACCCGCTTTTCATACCAATCGAAGGCGTCTTCGATATCACGTTCGGCTTCCCGCGTGAACGTGACCGGCAGTGTCATTTACGACGTGACAGAAGATCAGTGCGAACCTGGCTCCACGGCCTTACGTTGTCCGGATTGGCTTCCAAGTCGTCCAGCCGCCTGTCCAGTTCGTCTTTCTGCGCGGTAGTCAGTAGAGGCTGAGATCGCGCGTCGATGCTATCCCATAGCTCGCCGATGAGCTGCAGCTTCTCTTCGACCGAAAGTTTGAGAAGTTCTCGCAGGTCATTCATGGCAGGAATCTCCCAAAAATCCTGGCTCATCACAAGACTACCGGCATGATAGCATCAGAACGGCTCAGGGAGGAGCCACCCATGTCCATCAATCTCGTCGTCGGCACGCCGAAGGGCGCGGCCGTTCTCAAAAGCGAAACTGGCAAAGACTGGACACACGATTTCGTCCTGCGCGGCTGGCCCGCGACGGCGAGCGTGCGCGACGACAAGGGCCGCACCTATATCGCCGTCAACAGTCCAAATTACGGCGTCGCACTCTTCGCCAGCGAAGACATGAAGGAATGGAAGCAGCTCGAAGCCGCGCCGCGCTACCGCCCGACCGATCGCGGCAATCCCGAGCATCACCGCCTCATCGCCAAGGAAGACTTCGGCGGCCTCCTCAAGGGCGGCGGACGTTTCGTCGACCAGATCTGGAACCTCCACTTCGCCCATGGCGCGCTATTTGCCGGCGTGTCTGAGGCTGGGCTGTTCACGAGCCGCGACTACGGCGGCTCTTGGCAGCCGATCGACGGCTTCAACGAACAGCCCGGCCGCGAGAGCTGGGCGCCCGGCTTTGGCGGCCTCGGCTGCCACACCATCCTCACCGACGCCAAGGATCCCAACCGGATCTGGGCCGGCATCTCGGCCGCCGGCTTCTTCCGCAGCGACGATGGCGGCAAGACCTGGTCGCCGAAGAACAAGGGCGTCGATCCGGCCGTCGAAGCCGCGCCCGCGACCACCGGCCAATGCGTGCACTCCGTCGTCCACGATCCGAAGAACGCCGACGTGATGATCCGCCAGGAGCATCGCGGCGTGCATCGCAGCACCGATGGCGGCGACAGCTGGCAGGTGATGGAAGACGGCCTGCCCGTCACCGAACTCTCCGACGGCCATCACTGTTCCTTCGGCTTCGCGTCGGCCATCGATATCGCCTCGGACACGGCCTTCGTCATCCCGCTCGACGGCGACAATTTCCGTTTCCCGCGCGGCGGCCAGCTCGCGGTCTATCGCTCGCGCAAGGGCGGCAAATGGGAGCCGCTGACCAAGGGCCTCCCCGCCGACTGCTACACCGCCATCCTGCGTGGCGCGCTCAGCGCCGACCAGAAAGGCGGGCTCTATTTCGGCACCGCCTCGGGCGCGGTCTATGCGAGCGACGATCTCGGCGAAAGCTGGCGCGAGATCGCCAGCGGCCTGCCGCGCATCATGAGTGTCGAGGCTTACGCTTCGTGAGCGTCAGCATCCAGTTGCCGCCCATCCTGCGCGCGGTCAGCGGCGGTGCGCGCGTGCTCGACGCCGAAGGCAGCTCCATCGCCGCCGCGCTCAGCGATCTGACGAAGCGCCATCCCGCCCTCGCGCTGCACTTCTTCGACGAAGCCGGCGCGATCCGCCACAACATCGTCTTTCTTCATGACGGCGCGATAATCCGCGCCCGCGAAGCCGCCGCGCGCAAATTGAAAGACGGCGACGAGATCGTCATCACCAACGCCCTCGCCGGCGGCTGAACGGAGCAACCATGACCGATATCCGCGCTCTCGCCACCCGTTTCTTCGATGCCATCGAGGCCGGCGACATCGAGACCGTTCAATCGATCTACGCGCCCGACGCAATCATCTGGCACAACACCGACAATCTCGAACAGCCTGTCGCCGACAACCTCGCGACGCTGACCAACTTCATCAAATTCGTCCCCGAACGCCGCTACGAGCAGCGCCGCATCGACGTCTTCGATGGCGGCTTCGTCGAGCAGCATCTGCTCAAGGGCAAACTGCGCGACGGCAAGAACGTCAGCTTGTCGGCTTGCATCATCTGCAAAGTCGCGAACGGCCGCATTACGCGCTTAGACGAATACTTCGACTCCGCCGCACTGGCGGCTTGGCGATAGGCGCTTCAACTTCATCGCGTCATCGCCGGGCTTGTCCCGGCGATCCAAGATCGCCGTGTCTGCAATCGCCGAGCTCGCTCGGCGACACGCAGATCGATCCTTTGACATGGATGATCATGGATGGCCGGGACAAGCCCGGCCATGACGCTTGAGAGCGCAAGATACTTGACTGCTGCATCGGTATCTCGTATTCAACCACCTAGTTATCAACTAATTGGTTGAATATGCCCGACCCACTCTCAGCCACCCTCTCCGCCCTCGCCGATCCCACCCGGCGCGGCCTCCTCGCCAGGCTCGCGCTCGGCGACGCCACCGTCGGCGAACTCGCCGAGCCTTACGACATGAGCCTCGCCGCCGTGTCGAAGCACCTGAAGGTTCTCGAAAGCGCCGGTCTCATCAGCCGCGGTCGCGAGGCGCAGTGGCGACCCTGCCATCTCGAAGCCGCTCCACTACGTGAAGTCGCCGACTGGACGCGCGATTTCGAGCGCTTCTGGACGCGCAATCTCGACAGCCTCGACGGCTATCTGAAATCACTCCAGAAAAAACCGCAGCGAAAGAAGAAGAAATGACCGCGACCCAAACCGAAATCCCGCCCAACGAACCGATCATCGTCATGTCCCGGCTCTACGATGCACCGCAGGACCTGCTCTGGCGCGTGATGACCGAGCCGAAGCACGTCGCAAACTGGTGGGGCGGCCCGGGCGTCACCAATCCGCGCTGTGAGATGGATCTGCGCCCCGGCGGCGACTGGCATCATGTGATGCGTTTCCCGAACGGAGACGAACTCGCAATGCACTTCGTCTTCCAGGAGATCGAGCCGCCGCGCCGCCTCGTGTGGCAGAACGCCGATCATGGCGTCCGCCGCGACGGTCCGCCGACCACGCACATCACGCTGACGCTTGAGCCGGAAGGCAAGCGAACGCGCTGGACCATGGTTGCGCGCTTCACCTCGCTCGCCAACCGCGACGCCGCCGTCTCGCACGGTTTCACCGGTCCGATCACCGCGAGCAACGAATTCCTCGTCGAATACCTCAAGAAGGTCGCCCAATGATCATCCACGACATGGCCGTCGCCGCTACGATTCCGATGCTCGAAGCGCTGTCGCAATGGCTCGACAAAGGCGCGGCGCATCCCAAGGCCGCGACACTCATCGAAGCGCGCCTCGCGCCCGACATGTTCACGCTCGCGCAACAAGTTCAGCAGGCCTGCCAATACGCGCTGGATGGCGTCTCACGCCTTTCCGGTAGAGGGCCGCACACGATGCCGGATCTCGAAACCGGCTTCTCCGGTCTCAAGGCGCAGATCGCCCGCACGGTCGAAACCTTGCGCGCAGTCCAGCCCGCAAGCCTCGACGGCAGCCGCGATTGCTCGATCGAGATTCCGGGCAATTTGATGATCGCCTTCAATGGCGAGACATTCCTGCGCGCGTGGACGCTGCCGCACTTCTTTTTTCACGTCGTCACGGCCTACGACATCCTGCGTCACAACGGCGTCGAGCTCGGCAAGCGGGATTATCTCAGCCAGGTCGGCCAATACGTCCGGCCGAAGGGCTAGCCCAGCCAGCCCACCAGCGTCGACGGCACGCGCAGCGCGTGGAGCGCCGTCAGCAGCATCGGGCTGCGCTCGTGGTGCTCTGGCTTGTTGATCGCGCGAGCGCGGAACTGCAGCAGGCGCGAGCGGCCGATACGGCGCGCGAGGTCGGCATCTTCCATCGCCGCGGCACGGTGGCCGCCGAGTTTCTGGTACATCCGCCGGGGAATGAGCATCCCCTGCGCCGCGCCGGGGAGCGCGAAGAGACGGGTCCGCAGCGCGGCCAGCGCTTCATGGCGCCGCGCGGCACGTTCGAAATCGTCGAGCGCGAAACGGAACACGGCCGCGCGCGGCCGCTCCAGCGTCGCCCGCGACATCAGCGCTTCGGCTTCGTTTTCCCATCCGGTTTCGAGCGCCGTCTGCGGCAGAAGGAACAGCAGCCAGTCGCCGCGCGCCGCGTCCGCGCCAGCGCGGAACTGCTCACCGCGCGCCTTGCCGGCATGGGCGATGTGACAGCCCGCGGCATCGGCGATTGTCAGCGTGTCGTCGTTCGAGCCACCGTCTGCGACGATGACCTCCTTCACCAGCCCGCGCACCGTCGCCCCGATCAGGCTGTCGAAACAGCGCGGCAGGTGATGCTGAGCGTTCAGCGTTGGGATGACGACACTGATCATGACGCGACTATGACGCGATAATCCCCGCACGACAAAAACTATCATGTCGCAAGGTTTACCGGACCGAATGTTTCCGATGCGGACACCGGTAGCTGCACGTTTCGATCTGTCCTTGCTGTAATGTTGGGCACACGGGCGACCCGATTTACCAACCCAACAGGCGCCGATTGGCAGCGCGCGCCGCGCCCTCTTCTCTGCGCTGTCCGGAGTCCGCCTTGCACAAGCTCATCGCCGTCATCGCCGCCTGTCTGTTCGCCACTGCCGCGCTCGCGCAGGATCGTGCGCCCGCCGGCATCCTCATCCTCGGCGACTCCAACGCCGAAGGCCCCTTCGGCCTTACGCTCTATCAGGCGATGCGCGCGCTGAACGATCCGGTGTCCGGCCGCCCGCTCGCCGTGAGCATCTATGCCAAATGCGGCGCCGGCGCGAACGACTGGACGAGCCGCGAATACGCGAAGCTCGATTGCGGCGCCTGGGCCTGCAGCGATGGGCACGCGCTCTCCGATTGTCCCCACTTTCGCGACGGCTCCATTCCGCCCCTGCCCGAACTCTACGAGAGCCTCGGCGCCGGGCGTCGCGTCACGCTGGTTGCGCTCGGCCTCAACATGGTGTTCGGCAACCGGACCGAGAAGCTGCGCGACGCACGACGCCTGATCGACGCGATCCACGCCAATGGCAGCGCCTGCATCTGGATCGGTCCGCCGCAGGCCGGCAGCCTCTTCGTCGACATCGACCGCTTCGACCGCTTCGTCGCCGCGCTGCGCGAGACCGTTACCGATGCGGATTGCCGGTTCATCGCCAGCGATCAAATGACCGACCGCCGCAATCTCGAACCGAAAGACGATCACTACGGCCGCGACGACGCCCGCGAATGGGCGCGCAGGGTGATCGAGGACGTACTCCATCCGACCAGCGGCACGCCGCTCATGGCGCTGTTCAGGTAGATACGACCATGTGAAGCACAGCGCCGAGCGATACGTCATTCGCGCAATTTATACGAATTTGATTTAGGACTTCTGGTCAATCCTCAAGCGCGCGATCGTCGGTTCGTGGCACAAGGTCAGCGCGAAGGACCTCCGCTGTACGTGGCCGAATTCCAGTTCGTTATAACAACCGCAGCAATCCTAGAAGCGTTGTGAGGCGGTGAGCGGATTCTATCTATTTCTTCGCACCAACCGCAATGTTTTCGATCCCAAATTGGTCGATGGTGGGTGAAATGTGGACGCCAACTATCCGTTCAGAAGTGACGTACAAGCCATTGTCGAATTGAGCTTCAAACCCTTCAGAGTCCAAGAAATCTACGATCTGCTGAGCGTACCTAGCGGTTTCAGAGTCGCCTGTCGCATTGTGGACATCAATCCTCTTCGAGCCCTTTGGGAGGAGTGCAAGAATCTGTTTTTTCGCCGCGATGTCTAAAGATCGGTCGGCGTCAGCCAACGTTGTGGAATAATTGTTCTGAACGCATTTGGCGCCAGATGCGCATGCGACACCGGTATTGTTTCCTTTTATGTCGACCGGACCCGAAGCGGCCCGTGGCGTTCCTGGCCAAAGAAACGCCACGCTCAATCCAACTAAAACTAGTGCAGCACAAGCGCCCAACACCATCTTTCTGCTTTGGCGAGTCATTCCAGCGATCTCGCCAGGGAAGAAAATCTCAACGATTCCAGGCAGCACACCAACAATTGAAATGGCAATCCCAATCTTTTCGCTGATGCCCATGAGTGATCGCCCCGTCCAAGCGGACTCAACCGCTCATGCTTAAGGGTAGCCGCTTTGAGGCCGCTGATTGCAAAGGAATATTGTCAACGTTGCGTCCCCACAAAGTTCGATGATCGCCATTCAGAAGCTTGTACTTGATTTGTTCTCATTCCATCCCTATATTCCCACCCATGACGACAGTCCTCGACATTACGGCTGACAGGCGGCTCCTGCGAGGGCGCGGGGCGCTCTCCAACGCCACGGGGCGCTACGAGAGCCAGAAGCGCGTCCTGATCGACGACGGCTGGAGCCCGGAAGACGATGGCTGGCGTCCGGAGGATGGCGCGCCGCCGCCGCTGCGCACCCAGGTGGCCCTCGACGCCACGCGCAGCATCATCGCGCGCAACACCTCGCCCGACATCTCCTTCGACCAGTCGATCAATCCCTATCGCGGCTGCGAGCATGGCTGCATTTACTGCTTCGCGCGGCCGACCCATGCCTATCTCGGCCTCTCGCCGGGCGCCGATTTCGAATCCCGCCTCTTCGCCAAGCCCAACGCAGCTGCGCTGCTGGCGAAGGAATTGTCGGCGCCGGGCTATGTCCCGAAGACCATCGCCATCGGCACCAACACCGATCCCTATCAGCCGATCGAGAAGAAGATGCGCATCATGCGCGAGGTGCTCGAGGTGCTGCGCGATTTCCGCCATCCCGTCGGCATCGTGACCAAGTCGCCGCTCGTCATGCGCGATATCGACATCCTGTCGGAGATGGCGCGGGACGGCCTCGCCAAGGTCGCGCTGTCCGTCACCACGCTCGACCGCCGCCTCGCCCGCGCGATGGAGCCGCGCGCCGGCACGCCGCCGCGCCGTCTCCAGGCGATTAAGGCGCTCAGCGAGGCCGGCATCCCGACCGCGGTGATGTTCGCGCCGGCGATCCCCGCGCTCAACGACGGCGAGATGGAAGCGGTGCTGTCCGCGGCCAGGGACCATGGCGCCACGGCCGCCGGCTATGTCCTCCTGCGCCTGCCGCTCGAGATCAAGGATCTGTTCCGCGAATGGCTCGAGACCCACGAGCCCGGCAAGGCGCGGCATGTCATGTCGCTGATCCGCGCGATGCGCGGCGGCAAGGACTACGACGCGCAATGGAACACCCGGATGAAAGGCACCGGGCCTTACGCCGAGATGATGGCGCGGCGCTTCCACATGGCGGTCAAGCGCCTCGGCCTCAACACCGAGCGCCGCCCGCTCAGCCTCGACAAATTCCGCCGCCCGCCCAAAGCCGGAGACCAACTCTCCCTGTTCGACGCGGCGTAGACTGCATCGCCGCAGGCTGTCAGTGGCACTGTCCGAAGGCACCTTCGTTCTGCCACCAGGCGCACTTGCCGCCAAATGGATCGTTTGGCACGGACGGCGTATAAGTTCCGCCGCCATTGCCATCCGACAACGGCTCGCGCAGCCCGCGGCACACCCCTTCGTTCCAGAATTCGATGCAGTTGAAGCGGTTGTTGATCACGACGATCTTCGCCCAGCCCCGCTGGCCGGAATTGTAGGTGTAGTGAGCGTTGACGACGTATTCGTTCTGCGAACGGCGCTCGGTCGAAACGTCATTTACGGAGCCATAGTCGTAGCGAAAAAAATACCATCCGCGAGAATCTTGCGTGATGATGGAGTCGACCCAACTCGCGAGATTTCCTTTGGCACCGGTGTGATGATGACGTGCAATTGCCGGTATACTGAATCCGAGAATAGCCATGATTAGTACGACATAACGCATGTTCATCTGCAGCCGCGCCGAATTTGAGACACAGTAACGATTCCACGGGCTCCAACTGCTGTCAAAAAAAACGAAGCGGCCGTTTGAACCCGACCGCATTGAGTAGCCGCGGGCCAAAGTTTACTCCGTTAACTCAGCGCGCCGGCCTCCGTAGCTCTCTGGGGCAATGTCGGTCATCACAAAGCCGCCTTGCATCCGAACCCTGCCCCTCCGCATCTAACCCCTTCGGAACCGCCCGAAAGGCGGCGGGAGAAGGATATTCACCATGATGTCGGGCATCGTCACGGTCGCGACGGTCCTCTGGATCGTCCTCGGCCTCGTCTTCATCGCCAATGGCTTCTTCGTCTACCAGGTCCGCATGGCGCGCTACCGCGTGATGCAGACCCTGGCCGAGAAGGGCCAGCCCGTCCCGCCCGAACTGTTAGGCGGCAGCGTCCGCCGCGCCCATGCCGGCATGATGCGCGGCGGCATCATCCTGATCGGCCTCGGCGCCGCTTTCGGCGTCTTCCTCTGGGCAATGACCGAGCAGTCGATGTTCCACGGCCCGGTCGGCGCAAACTGGCTGCCGACCCTTGCGCTCTTCCCGCTCCTGCTCGGCCTGTCCCTCGTCCTGCTCGCCATCTTCGACCGCAGCCGTCCGAACTGAGGCAGAACCGGCGGGCGAAACGCGATGGCCGACAAGGACCTTGTCGAACGAGCGGTGGCACGCGACGTCGCCGCCTTCAGCGCGCTTGCACGCCAGCATCAATCAAACGTCCGCGGCCTCCTTCTCCGTCTCACCCGTGGCAACCACGCCCTGGCCGACGATCTCGCGCAGGAGACCTTCCTCGAAGCCTGGCGCGGCATCGCGAACTTCCGCGGCGACAGTGCCTTCGCCACCTGGCTCTACCGCATCGCCTATTCGCGCTTCCTGATGCACGCCCGCAAGCGCAAGCCGGACGATCCGCTCGACGACTGGCAGGGCGAGAGTCCGAGCGGCGAAGGCGCCACGCTCGCGCGCGTCGATCTCGAACGCGCCTTCGCGAAATTGTCGGCGCCGGAATCTGCCGCGCTCACCCTGTGCTTCGCCTTCGGTCTCTCGAACACCGAAGCCGCCGAAACCCTCGAAATGCCGCTCGGCACGCTTAAGAGTCACGTCCTGCGCGGCCGTGAAAAACTCAAATCCCTTCTGGGAGGATCGCCATGATCACCGACAGCGAACTCGACGCCCTGCTCGCCACGCCCCTGCCCGAGGCCGATGCCGGTGCCTTCTCGGTCGAGATGATGGAACGCATCGCCGAGCACGAAGCGCGTCCCGCCCGCATCGCCGCATGGGTCATGGCCGGACTGTTCACGCTCCTGACCGCGCTGACGCTCCTCTTCCTCGCACCGCTCGCCCACATGGGCGCCTTCGGCATGTTCACCCTGCCAGCGATCCTGGTCGCACTGACGCTGACGCTGTCATTCACGGTGCTGCGCTCGGCGAGGGCCTGATTGCGAATTCGCAAATATGTATCGCACGGCAAGGCATAGAAGTGGATTTGACGATTCAGCGCCCATTGCCGACCATGCCAAAGATGTCCGTGCCGAAGAAAATTCCCCAGCCCATGCGCCCCTCCGGCCTTGCCGGGCGCGTTTTCGGCCATCTGATGGAGTGGCTGTCCTCGCCCAACTATCACTGGGTCATCGAGCAGCTCCGTCCGGTCAAGCCGCAATCCTATCTCGAGATCGGCTTCGGCACCGGCCGCCTCGCCCAGCTCGCCGCCGAGCGATTTCTCCCCGCGCGCATCTATGGCGTCGATCCCTCGCCGCTCATGCTGCGCACCGCGCTCAAGAAGCTCGGCCGCTACGACGGCAAGACCGCGCTGCATCTGCGCCTCGGCGACGACACCTTGATCCGGCAATGGCCTGACGGCCCCTTCGACGCCATCGTTGCCGCGCACTCCTGGCAGTTCTGGAGCAATCCGGTCGCGACCCTGATGCGCATCCGCTCGCTGCTCTCGCCCGGCGGCCGCTTCGTCATGATCGTCCGCAGTCACATCTCGGACGACGTGTCGAAATGGATTCCGAACCCGATCACGATGGGCGGCAACGAGCTCGACGGATTGCGCGAAGCACTCAAGGCCGCCGGCCTCGTCATCCTGCACGACGAGAAGCTCTCCACCGGATCGCAAGGCATCGTTGCCGCCTGCGCCTGAACGTCCACTCGACAGCGGCGCGAGGCTCGCGCAATCGTCGGCCGGCCAGATTCATCGGGTGCGTCGTGCAAAAGATCTCGTACGTGAAGATTGAGGGCAAAGGCCGCGGCGTCCTCGCGACCGCTGCCATCGCAAAGGGCGAAACCGTCGAGCGCTCTCCGGTCCTGCCCCTCGCCCTGCCCGACTCCGAATGCCCGGGCCTCAGCGACTACGCCATGGCCTGGGAGGAGAATTTCGACGACGGCGGCGATCCCGCCAAAGCCTGCTGCATCGGCCTCGGCTATCTCTCGCTCTACAATCACAGTGCCGAGCCCAATGCCAGGCTCGACCATCACTACGACAGCAACGAGATCAGCATCATCGCCCTGCGCGACATCGCTCCTGGCGAAGAGATCACCTACGATTACGTCGTTCCGCTCTGGTTCACCGCCGCGACCTGAGACGGCGGCCCTGTGCATAACTGGCCCCGCTTCGCTAGGCGGAGCGGCCCGCCCTGCTTAGTCTTGCGCCATGCCGCACTACATCTACGAAGCGCGCATTTTGAAGCGCCTGCCCGGCCCGGTCGCCGGCGTGGATGAGGTAGGGCGCGGTCCGCTCGCCGGCCCGGTCGTCGCTGCGGCGGTGATCCTCGACCGCACCCGCATCCCCAAGGGCCTCGACGACTCAAAGAAACTCGATGCCGGCCGCCGCGAAGTCCTCTACGCCGCGATCATGGAGAGCGCCGTGGCCATTGGCGTTGGCGAGGCCACGGTCGACGAAATCGACCTCATCAACATCCGCCAGGCCACCCACATGGCGATGGCCCGTGCCGTCCGCGCCCTGAAGATCGAAGCGGCCTTCGCGCTCGTCGACGGCAACGATCCGCCGGCGCTGCCCTGTCCCTGCGACACGCTGATCGAGGGCGACGCCAAGTCGGTGTCGATCGCCGCCGCCTCGATCATCGCCAAAGTCACCCGCGACCGCATGATGGCCGCGCTGCACGATGATCACCCCGGCTATGGCTGGCTCTCGAACAAGGGCTACGGCACGCCGGAGCACCTCGCCGCCCTCACGCGCCATGGCGCGACGCCGCACCACCGGCGCAGTTTCGCCCCTGTGCACAACATCTTGTGTCGTGGGAATCTCGCGGACTCAACGATAACTGCCTGATTCAATTCGGACTCTTGACGGCGACTCGTCCACGAATCACTGTGCGCCCTTCTGTTGATATCTCGGGTGGGGCATATGCCGGTCTTGGATCAGGTCATCGAGGGCGATTGCGTCGAAAACATGCGCGCGCTGCCGGAAGGCTGCGCCGACCTCGTCTTTGCCGACCCGCCTTACAACCTGCAGCTCAAGAACGAACTGCGCCGTCCCGACCAGTCCAAGGTCGATGCGGTCGACGACGCCTGGGACCAGTTCGGCAGCTTCGCCGAATATGACAGCTTCACCCGCGCCTGGCTCGGCGAGGTACGCCGCGTGCTCAAGCCCACCGGCGCGCTCTGGGTGATCGGCTCCTATCACAACATCTTCCGCGTCGGCGCGATCCTCCAGGACCTCGGCTTCTGGATCTTGAACGACGTGGTGTGGCGCAAGACCAATCCGATGCCGAACTTCCGCGGCCGCCGCTTCACCAACGCACACGAGACGCTGATCTGGGCCTCCCGCGATCCCAAGCAGCAATACACCTTCAACTACGAAGCGATGAAGGCGCTGAACGACGAACTCCAGATGCGCTCGGACTGGACGCTGCCGATCTGCGGCGGCCACGAGCGCATCAAGGGCACCGACGGCACCAAGGCGCACTCCACCCAGAAACCGGAGGCCCTGCTCCACCGCGTGATCGTCGCCTCGACCAAGCCGGGCGATGTCGTGCTCGATCCCTTCTTCGGCTCCGGGACGACGGGTGCCGTCGCCAAGCGTCTCGGCCGCCATTACATCGGCCTCGAGCGCGACAAGACCTATGCGAAGGTCGCGCGCGAGCGCATCGCCGCGGTGACGCGTGCGCCCAACGATGCCATCGAAGTCACCAGATCGAAGCGCGCCGAACCGCGCATCCCCTTCGGCTGGGTGGTCGAACGCGGGCTGCTACCGCCCGGCACGGTCCTGCAAGGAACCCAGAAGCGCCATCGCGCCAAGGTTCGCGCCGACGGCACGCTGACCTGCGCCGACGCCACCGGTTCGATCCACCGCATCGGCGCGCATGTCCAGGGTCTCGACGCCTGCAACGGCTGGACCTTCTGGCAGTTCGAGCACAACGGCACGCTCGTCCCGATCGACGTCCTGCGTCAGCGTTTGCGTGCGGATCTGGCCTGAACGAACAACGGCCCGTCATCGCCAAAGGCATGTTCGACGATCTTCTTCATCACCGTCGGCAATGCCGCAGTTGAAAGATCGTCAACCCATCGCCCATCCGCGCGCGGCCGCGTCGCAAGCTCCGCCGCATACACCTCGATCTCCAGTTCGAAATGCGTGAAGCCATGGCGCACCACGCCGGTGCGTTTCTTCCACGCCGCCCTGAACGGCGCTTGCCGCATCGCTTCCTCGTGCGACGGAAATTCCTCCGTCCACGGACCAAGTGGCGGCTGCATCATCCCGCCGAGCAATCCCTTCTCCGGCCGCTTCACCAGCAGCACCGCGCCAGAGGCATCGCGTGCCACGAAGGCCGCGCCGCGCTTCAGCGGCCGCACCGCCTTCGGCGCTTTGACCGGAAGCTCTTCCTGAATCCCGCGCTTGCGCGCCAAACATCCCGCCTCCCACGGACAGCGCCCGCAGGACGGCCGCTTCGGCGTGCAGATCGCCGATCCCAGATCCATCAGCGCCTGCGCAAAGTCGCCCGCCCGTTTCTCCGGCACCAGCGCCTGCAGCGCCGCGCGCATCGCTGGCTTGGACTTCGGCAATGGTTCGTCGATCGCGTACACCCGCGCGATCACCCGCTCGGCATTCGCATCCATCGCGGCATGCGGCAGGTCGAACGCAATCGCCGCGATCGCACCGGCGGTGTAGTCACCAATCCCCGGCAGCGCGCGCAGCCCCTCATAGGTATCCGGGAACAACCCGCCATGCTCCGTCGCCACCGTCTTCGCCGCAGCATGGAGGTTGCGCGCCCGCGCGTAATAGCCGAGCCCGGCCCAGGCCGTGAGCACTTCGTCCTGCTCTGCCGCGGCGAGCGCCTTCACCGTCGGCCATGCTTTGAGGAACTTCGCGAAATACGGCCCGACGGCCTGCACCGTCGTCTGCTGCAACATGATCTCGCTCAGCCACACCCGATAGGGATCGGCCTTCCGCCCGGCCCGCGCGCGCCAGGGCAACTCGCGCCGGTGAACGTCGTACCAGGCGAGCAGATCTGCGGCGCGGACCGGCTTTTGCGTCTTCACTGTGCGTGCGGGCATACTGCCACCATGGCGCAACCGACCGACGACAAACAACTGCCACCGCCGCAACGCCGCGGCCGCGCCGGCGAGGTCGGCGGCGATGCCACGCTCGCCGCGCGCACGGCCTTCACCCGCGCCGGCTTCGCCGATCCGACCCTTGTACTTCGCTGGCGCGAGATCGCCGGCGAACACACCGCGCGCCTCGCCCGTCCGGTGAAGCTCAGCGACAGCGGCGTGCTGACACTGAAAGCCGAGCCTGCCGCTGCCCTGTTCCTCCAGCACGAGACACGCGCTCTGTGCGCCCGCATCAACAGCTATCTCGGCCGCGACGCCGTCACGCGTCTTCGCTTCGTCCAGGGACCGCTGGCTCCGGTGCCGGAACCGCCGCCCACGCCGCCGCGCCCCATCGAACCGTCATCGGCCGATCCCGTGAGACGCTGGAAAGGCCCGGAAAAACTCGGCGAAGCCCTGCTCAATCTCGCCCGCCGCCGTAGAGGTTAACGCCCCGCGGATTGAACCCTTCGCCCGCCTCTGCCAAAAGCACCCTGCCCCGCTTCGGAGATCGCCCTTGAATCGCTCGAACATTCTGATCGCCGTCATCGTCGCCGCCGTGCTCGTGGTCGGTGGAGCGGCCTGGTACATCCTGGGTTCGAGCAGCAGCGACACGCCGGACCTCGGCGCCGACGCGCCCGTCGCCATCACCGTGACGCCGGACGACATGACCCTCGGCAAGCGCACCGCGCCGATCACCGTAGTGGAATATGCCGCGCCGATGTGCCCGCACTGCGCGCGCATGAACGAGGAGGGCTTCCCCGTCCTCAAGTCGCAGTACATCGACACCGGCAAGGTGTTCTACATCTTCCGCGTCTTCCCGATCGGCAACGCCGATGCACCCGCCGAAGGCATCGCCCGCTGCCTGCCGAAGGACAAGTATTTCAACTTCATGGACCTCCTTTTCCGCAAGCAGGACACCTGGGACCCGGAATACGGCATCTCTGACGTCGAAGGCGGCCTTGTCGCGCTCGGCCGCATCGCCGGCCTCTCGGCCGATCAGACCCGCACCTGCATGGCCGATCCGGCCAACGATGCGCGCGTGAAGGCACAGTCGACCCTCGCCGCGACCCGCTATGGTGTCACCGGCACACCGACCTTCATCGTCGCCGGCAAGGTCCTCGCCGGCGGATTGCCATGGGACGACGTGAAGAAGGCGATCGACGGCGCTCTCGCGGCGAAGAAATAGTCGCGATGAAGCGGGAGCTCTCGCGTTGAATCGCGCCGGCGCCTTCCTGGCTCTGATACTGATCGTGGCGATCGGCTTTGGAGCGTGGCTCTACTTTGGCCGCAGCGCGGATGACACGCCGGAAGTCGGTGCCGATGTCGTCAGCGTGTCGGTGCTGCCGGAAGACCGCACGCTCGGCAATCCCAAAGCGCCGATCACGGTGGTCGAATACGCAGCGCCGCAATGTCCGGTCTGCGCCCGCATGAACGAAGAGGGCTTTCCGACCCTCAAGTCGCAGTACATCGATGCCGGAAAGGTCTACTACGTCTTCCGCATCACACCTATCGGTCCCGCCGATGTCCCGGCCGAAGGCATCGCCAGCTGCCTGCCCAAGGATCAGTACTTCAAGTTTATCGACATGCTGTTCCGCACCCAGCCGAAATGGGATCCGGAATACGGCGTGACGGATGTCGAGGGCGGCTTGATCGCGGCGGCGCACGCCGCCGGCCTTTCGACCGACAAAGCCCGCAGCTGCATGACCGACCCGAACACGTTGGCGCGGATCGCACGGGTCGCGGAATATGGCGCCACGCGCTACGGCGTCACCGGAACACCGACCTTCATCGTCGATGACAAGGTGCTCGAGGCCGGGCTGCCCTGGACCGGCGTGAAGGCTGCGATCGACGCGGCACTCGCCAGCAAGTCTTGAGCGCCGTCCTTCGGGCCTTGCAACGCAAGACGCAAGGCCCGTTCCCCGCGCAGGAGAACAAACCCGCTACGGCTTCGTCCGGATTATGCGCTATTGTCGCTATCCTATTGTTCAGGCGATCATCTTTTGCCTTGGGATAAGTGGTTTCCGTTCATTGACCTGATTTATGCGAATCGGGCCAAGTGACCCCAAGATCATGGGGCTCTGTGCGCGCATTGCGTGCGCCGGACCACAAGCAGCAGTAGGCTTCACCGCTGGCACAGAGTCGCCAGCCCTTCATGCGTAGGACGGCGCAGGGCATTGAAATTCACCAGGCTGAGACTTTCGGGCTTCAAGAGCTTCGTCGAGCCGACCGAGTTGTTCATCGAACCCGGGCTGACCTCCGTCGTCGGTCCGAACGGCTGCGGCAAGTCCAACCTGTTCGACGCCCTGCGCTGGGTGATGGGCGAAACCCGCCCAACCTCGCTGCGCGGCGGCGAGATGGACGACGTGATCTTCGCCGGCTCCGGCGGCCGCCCGGCCCGCAACATGGCCGAAGTCACGCTCTTTGTAGACAACGCCGACCGCACCGCCTCGGGCGCCTGGAACGAATACGACCAGATCGAGATCACCCGCCGCATCGAACGCGAGGCTGGCAGCGTCTACCGCATCAATGGCCGCGACGTCCGCCAGAAAGATGTCCAGCTCTTCTTCGCCGACGCTTCCTCCGGTGCCGGCTCGACCGCCTTCGTGCGTCAGGGCCAGATCGGGCTGCTCATCAGCCAGAAGCCGCTCGCCCGCCGCGCCATTCTGGAAGAAGCCGCCGGCATCTCCGGCCTGCATCAGCGCCGTCATGAGGCAGAGCTGCGCCTGCGCGCCGCCGAAACGAATCTCAGCCGCCTCGACGATGTCATCCGCGAAGTCGAAGGCCAGCTTGCCAGCCTGAAGCGTCAGGCGCGCCAGGCCTCGCGTTACCGCAATCTCTCCGGCCACATCCGCAAGGCTGAAGCCCTCGCGCATCATTTGCGCTGGACCGCCGCCGAACTGCGTATGCGCGCCGCCGAGGAAGAACTCAGCGCCGCAGCTGCCGCGGTCGAGACCTGCACCGCGCTTGCCGCCGAAGCATCGACCATCCAGGCGACGTCCGCCGCCGAACTGCCGCCGCTGCGCGAAGCCGAGGCCGAGCGCAACGCCGCCCTGCACCGCCTCACCGTCGCGCGCGAACAACTCGACGAGGAAGAGGCCCGTGCCCGCGAAACCGCGCAACGCCTGCGCCAGCGTATCGGCCAGACCGAAGCCGACATCGAGCGCGAACGCGCACTCGACAACGACGCCCAGGCCGCGCTGACCACGCTCGCTGCCGAGGCCGAGACCCTCGAAGGCGCCATCGCGCGCTCGGCCGACGAGCATGCCGAAGCCGAAACCACGGCAGTCAATCTCGCCGAAGCCCTCGCCGAAGCCGAGAAGACGCTCGAACGCCTGACCGCCGAACTCGCCGACTGGAACGCGCGCAAGGCGAGCGCCGAACGCTCGCGCCAACTTGCCTCCGCTCTCGCCGACAGCAGCGCGGCGCAACTTGGCGAAGCCCGTACCCGTCTCGACCGCGCGATGCAGGATGCCGCCCAGGCGCCGGACGTCGTAGCCGCCGAAGCCGCCGCCGAAGCGGCGCGCGCCAGGGCCGACGAGGCCCGCACTGCAGCATCCGCCGCACGCGATGCGCTTGCCTCCGCGCAAGCCGCCGAAGCCGATGCTCGCACGCCGCTCGACGAGGCCGAGCGCGAATTGCAGCGCCTCTCCGCCGAAGCCAAGGCGCTCGGCGATCTGCTGCGTCCGCAGGGCCAGGATCTCTTCCCGCCGCTGGTCGATGCCATCGCAGTTCAGCCCGGCTACGAAGCCGCCCTAGCCGCGGCGCTGGGCGACGACCTCGAGGCGCCGCTCGATGAAGCCTCGCCGCATCACTGGCGCGATCTCGGTGCCTATGACGAAGCCGCGCCCCTGCCCGATGGCGCGCGCACCCTCACCGAATTCGTGCAGGCACCGCCGGCGCTCGCCCGCCGCCTGTCCTTCACCGGCATTGTCTTCCCCGATCAGGGCAAGGCGCTTCAGCCACTGCTCAAGCCCGGCCAGCGTCTGGTCTCCCCGCGCGGCGATCTGTGGCGTTGGGACGGCTATTCGGCTTCCGCCGATGCCCCGTCGGCCGCCGCCATTCGCCTCTCGCAGAAGAACCGCCTCGTCGCGCTCGATGCCGAGATCGAAGCCGCGCGCGCCCTGCGCAGCGACGTCTTCGCGACCTGGACAGCGGCGAAGGACGCGACGCTTGCCGCCCGCGAGGCCGAACGCGGCGCCGACAACGAGCAGCGCACGACCAATCAGGCGCTGATCGCGGCGCAGGATTTCTCCGCCAAGGCCGCGCGCGCCGCTGCCGAACGCGCCTCGCAGCTCGCGCAGCTCGAAGCCGAAATCCGCCGCCTGACGCAATCGAACGAAGCCGCGCTCGAATCCCGCCGCGCCGCCGAAGCCGATCTCGAACAACTCGGTGACGGCGTCGCGCTCACGCAGGACAGCGCAACCGCCCGCGCCCGCACGGCCGAAGCACGCACCGCATCGTCGGAAGCCCGCGCCACACTCGATGGCCTGAAGCGCGAAGGCGAAGCGCGCATGCGCCGCCTCGGCGCCATCGCCGACGAGCGCACACGCTGGGAAGAACGACGTGGCGCCGCGACACGGCACATCGAAGACCTCGAAAGCCGGCGCGAAGCCCTCAGCATCGAACTGACCGCCGCCGAGGCCTTGCCTGAAGAGATCGCCGCCAAGCGCGGCAGCCTGCTCGACGCCATCGCCACCGCCGACGCCGCGCGTCAGACCGCAGCCGATGCCCGCGCCGTCGCCGAAACCGCGCTCGCCGAAGCCGACAAGGCGGCGAAATCCGCCGACGCTGCACTTTCCGCCGCGCGCGAGGAACGTGCCCGCACACAAGCACTCTCGGAAGCCGCGGCCGCGCGCCTCAACGAACTGCGCGACCGCATTCGCGACGAACTCGAAGCAACGCCGGAAGAGCTGCCGGAACGCGCCGAGATCAAGGACGACGAAGAACTCCCGCCGCTCGAACAGGCCGACAAGCGCGTCGAGAAGCTGAAGCAGGAGCGCGAGCAGCTCGGCGGCGTGAATTTGTGCGCCGAAGAAGAAGCCGCTGAGCAGGAAGCACGTCTCACCACGCTCACCACCGACCGCGACGATCTCACCGGCGCGATCGAACGCTTGCGCCGTGGCATCACCAGCCTCAACAAGGAAGGCCGCGAACGCCTCATCGCCTCCTTCGAGATGGTCAACAACAACTTCCAGACCCTCTTCACCAAGCTGTTCGAGGGCGGCGAAGCCAAACTGACACTGACCGAGTCCGAAGACCCGCTCGAAGCCGGCCTCGAGATCTTCGCCCGCCCGCCGGGCAAGAAGCTCCAATCGCTCGCGCTGCTCTCGGGCGGCGAGCAGGCGCTGACGGCGATGGCGCTGATCTTTGCCGTGTTCCTCGTGAACCCGGCGCCGGTCTGCGTGCTGGACGAGGTCGATGCCCCGCTCGACGACGCCAATGTCGAGCGCTTCTGCAACCTGCTCGACGAGATGACCCGTCTGACCGACACCCGCTTCCTGGTCATCACCCACCACGCCCTGACGATGAGCCGGATGCACCGCCTCTTCGGCGTGACGATGGCCGAACGCGGCGTCAGCCAGCTGGTCTCGGTGACGCTCGCGGAAGCGGAGAAGGTGGCGGCGGAGTAGCGCGTCGTACTTCGAGGCTCGCTTCGCTCGCACCTCGGGATCATGCGAATCTGCAGTTCTCAGCTGTAGCCGCCGCCAAGAGGACGTGCTGTTTCCATTCTCTCTCAACCGTCATCGCAGGGCTTGTCCCGGCGATCCAAGATCACCCAAGCAGCAGTGAGATCATGGATGGCCGGCACAGGGCCGGCCATGACGGATTTGGAATTGGTGAAAACGGACAACTCGACCCTCCACGAGTGATTCATCGCGATCTCCAACACGAAGCAAAGGGAACCCGCGCGCATTTCGCCGCGCCTCTAATTCACCTTTCTATATCAGGCACTTAATTCAATTCTTGCGTCATTGACACGTTTCAGACCCACCCCTATGTTCCGCGCGCCTTCGAGCAGCCGCGAAGGCCGATTTTGCGCGGATTTTCTGCACCAGACGGGGAGATTTGAGCATGCCAGCTCAGGACCCTCAGAGCCTGCGCGATCTCGGCAAGCGGCTGGATGAAGCCCAGGCGAAGCACGCGGTGCGCAAAACGGCGCCTCCGCAGACCTCGATGGGCATCGCTTTCCGTTTCGCGACGGAGCTCGTGGCCGCGCTCGTGGTTGGCGGCGCGTTTGGATGGGGCGTCGACTGGCTGCTCGGATATTTCGGTATCCACACCAGGCCGGTTTTCCTCATCGTGTTTTTCCTGCTGGGCGCAGCCGCCGGGATTCGCGGCGTGATGCGCGCGGCGCAAGAGATCAACGCCGGGATGGCGGGACAGGGTCCCTCCGTGGCGGACGACGACGAGGAAGGTTGAGCCGTGGCGCTGAATCCGATGGAGCAGTTCGAGGTCAAGCCGCTCATTGAGCAGCCGCTCCTGCACATCGCCGGTCATCCGATCTTTTTCACCAACCAGGCGCTGCTGATGATCATCGTCACGGTGGCCTCCGCGCTGTTCCTCACCTTCGCCATGTCGCGCCGCGCGCTGGTGCCATCGCGCACCCAGTCGATGGCGGAGATGTCCTACGAATTCGTCGCCGGCATGCTCAACAGCGCCGCGGGCGAAGACGGCCTCAAATTCTTCCCCTTCGTCTTCACGATCTTCATGTTCGTGCTGTTCTCGAACTTCTTCGGCATGATCCCGGGTTCGTTCACGGTCACCAGCCAGATCGCGGTGACCTTCGCGCTTGCCTCGCTCGTCATCCTGACGGTGATCGTAGTGGGCTTTGCCAAGCACGGCATCGGCTTCCTCCGTCTCTTCGTGCCGCACGCGCCGTTGCCCCTGCTCTTCCTCCTGGTGCCGATCGAACTGATCTCGTTCCTC
Source organism: Pseudomonadota bacterium (assembly GCA_018241025.1). GTDB lineage: Bacteria > Pseudomonadota > Alphaproteobacteria > Micropepsales > Micropepsaceae > Rhizomicrobium. The sequence continues at coordinate 101,825 of JAFEEQ010000015.1, read as the reverse complement.
ACCCGCCCGATCTCGCTTTCGGTTCGTCTCTTCGCCAACATGCTCGCCGGCCACACCATGCTGGCGGTGTTCGGCGGCTTCGTTGTTCTTCTCGGCGGCGCCGGCGGCATCCTTTCGGTGCTCTCGCTCGCTCCGATGGCGCTGATCGTGGCGATCATGTTGCTCGAGCTGCTTGTCGCCTTTCTGCAGGCCTATGTCTTCGCGATCCTGACCTGCATCTATCTCAACGAAGCTCTCCACCTCCACGACCACCACTAGTTCTCAAGAAGGAAATCACCATGGATCTCGCAGCAGCAAAGATGATCGGTGCCGGCCTCGCCTGCATCGCGCTCGTCGGCGCCGGTATCGGCATCGGCAACGTGTTCGGCAGCTATCTCTCGGGCGCTCTGCGCAACCCGGGCGCCGCGGCGACCCAGCAGACCAACCTGCTGCTCGGCTTCGCGCTCTGCGAAGCGACCGGCCTGTTCGGTCTCGTGATCGCGCTCCTCATCCTGTTCGCGTTCTAAGATGGCCGAGACGCCCAGCACGAGCGAGACGACCGGAGCGCCCGGCGGCCATGAGCCCGCCGGCTTCCCGCCGTTCAAGACGGAGACCTTCCCCAGCCAGTTCTTCTGGCTGGCGGTAACCTTCGCCTTCCTGTTCGTCGTGCTGTGGCGTGTCGCCGGGCCGCGCATCGCGGGCACGATTTCCGCCCGCCGCGGCCAGATCAACGCCGATCTGGGCTCGGCCCAGGCCGCGCGCGGCGATGCCGATGCGGCCAACGGCGCCTACCAGACGGCGCTTGCCGGCGCCAAGGCCCGTGCCCAGGCACTGGCCGAAGCCAACCGCAAGACGATCACCGACGAGATCGACCGCGCCAAAGCCGCGGCCGATGCCAAAGCGCAGGAAGACGTCGCCAAGGCCGAAACCCGCATCGCCGAGATGCGCGTCGCGGCCCGCGCCGAAGTCTCCCGCGCCGCCAGCGATGCGGCCGTGCAGATCGTCGCCCGCCTCACCGGCGAAACCGTCGGAACGGACGATGCCGCCGCTGCCGTGCGCAGCGTCACGGGGAACTGAGCGATGGAACTGCTCCTCAATCCCGAAACCTGGGTCGCCCTCGGCTTCCTGATCGTGATCGGCATCCTGCTCTATGCGGGTGCGCCGAAGATGATCGGCACGATGCTCGACGCCCGCGCCGCCACCATCAAGGCCGAACTCGACGAAGCCCGCCGGCTTCGTGAAGAGGCCGAGGGCCTGCTCGCCGGCTTCAAGGCCAAGGCCGCGTCCGCCGAAGCCGAAGCGGCACAGATCGTCACCGATGCCAGGGCCGAGGCCGAGCGCTTCGCTCTCGATGCCCGCGCCCAGCTGACCGTGCAGATCGAACGCCGCGCCAAGGTCGCCGAAGACAAGATCGCCCAGGCCGAAGCGACCGCGATGGCCGAAATCCGCGCCCTCGCCGCCGATGCCGCCGCAGCCGCCGCCGAGAAGCTGATCGCCGCCCGCATGACCGACCAGAAGGCCTCTGCCCTCATCGGCGACGGCATCAAGGCGATCGGCAGCAAGCTGAACTGAATCGGTTTTTTTGCCGTTCCGCGCGATAAGTTCGTCGCGATGCGTCGAGCCGTGCCCGGCCCATCTGACGGGCCGTTATCGCGGCTTCTCCGGCACGTTTCTTGGATGAATCCGACCCGAACACCGATTTCGTCCCGCTATGGCGCAAGCCGGAGCTTGGCGAAGCATTCCGAGAGCATGGGGAAGATGAAGGCTTTGAAGGAGATCGTCAGCGGACCGGTATTCCGGGTCCTTGGCTACCGCCCGCAGACCGTCAGCGTCTCGACCTGGGACAAGGAGTACCGCCAGGGCGACTGGAACTATCTCGAAGACATCGGCTCCATCGCCGGCCAGGCCACGATCCTCGGCTACTGCCAGTTCCTCAAGCCCGCCACCATTCTGGACGTCGGCTGCGGCGCCGGTGCGCTAGCCGAAAAGCTCAAGCTGCTCCCCTACCGCGCGTTCCTCGGTATCGACATCTCCGCCGAGGCAATCGCCCAGGCCGCGCCGCGCGCGGACTTCCGCACCACCTTCGCTGTCTCGCCTGCCGACGGCTTTCACACCGACAAGCGTTTCGACCTCATCATCTTCAATCAGTGCGTGAACTACTTTGAAGATCCGGCCGCGGTGATGGCGCACTACCGTGCGTTGCTCGCGCCGAACGGACGCATCATCGTCTCGATGTGCGAAACCGCACGCGCCCGCGCCGCCTGGCCGTTGGTGGAGAAGCATCTCGCTGTCGAGGATGCGATCACCTACATCCAGGCCGAGGGCCGCGGAACGACGAAGGTCCTGCGCCCACGGCGCTGACGGCAAGCCTCAACGCTCGAAATAAAAGTGATAATGTGTCCGGCAGCCGGGATTGAACCCCGCGCCGCAGGACGGGCAACGATTGCCGCAAGCCAGATAGTCCCGAACGCTCATTTCGCGCACGCAAGCGCCGCACAACACGGCATCGGCATTCCATTCCGCACGCGGCCAAACCTGCGCCGGGTGATCCGACAGCGCATCGTGACAGTCCTTGCAGGCATAATAGATGCCGCAGCAATTCATCCGGATCGCGATCACGTCCAATTCCGAATGCCAGTGCGTGCAGCGTGTCTCGCCGTCGAGACCGACACCATGCACCAGCGGCCGCACATAGCGCAGACGCGTCACGGTGCCGTCGCCAAGTGCTGCTTTGTCCGTCACGCTGCCCCGCTCGCGAAATCCCGCGTGCTCGGCGACACGGCGCGACGCGAGATTGTCGTGATCGACATGCGCCTCGATCTGCCGAGCACCCGGCAGTGTGGCGGCCGCATTCAGCACGAGTGCAACTGCGCGCCCGACCAATCCGCGCCCACGAAACTGCGGATAGCACCAGTAGGAAAGATTGAGCGCACCCTCCGGTGCCTCAAGCCAACGAACCTCGCACCCGCCCGCCAGCGCGCCGCCGGCCCGCAACGCATAGGCAAACATCGGCCCGCCATTCGCGCGCCCTTCGATCCAGCGGCCGATCGCGCCGCGGATCTGCGCGACGGTGGCCGGCCCTGGCGCCTCGAAACGCCGGATCATTTCGGTGTCCTCGCCTGCCCAATGCGTTTCGGCATCGGCCAGCGCGTGGCCGTCGAGAATGATCAGATCATCCGATAGGCGCTCCGGCAAATTCAGCGGAGCGCCCATCGCCGTTCACCCCTTCTCCGGCTGCACCACGCGGATGTGGAGTTCGCGCAGTTGCTTCGGCAGCACCTCCGTCGGCGCATTCATCAGCAGGTCCTGGCCCTGCTGGTTCATCGGGAACATCGTGACTTCGCGGATGTTCTCCTCGCCGGCGAGCAGCATCACGACACGCTCCAGGCCCACCGCGCAGCCGCCATGCGGCGGCGCGCCGTGACGGAACGCGTTCAGCATGCCGCCGAACTTGGCTTCTGTGAAATCGCGGCCATGGCCGGCGAGCTCGAAAGCCTTCAGCATCACCTCGGGATCGCGGTTGCGCACCGCGCCCGACAGCATCTCATAGCCGTTGCAGACGATGTCGTACTGGAACACCTTGATGCCCAGTATCTTCTCGCGGTCGTCCTGGTTCAGGCTCGAATCCGCTTTCAGGTTCATGAACGCGGCGGTGTCGTACTGCGGCAGCGAGAACGGGTTGTGCCCGAAGTCTATGCGCTTCTCGTCCTCGTTCCACTCATACATCGGCATGTCGACGATCCAGCAGAACTTGAAGACGTTCTCCTCGATCAGCTTCAGCTCCGTTCCGATGCGCGTACGCGCGAGCCCGGCGATCTTCGCCGCGCGGTCGGTCTTGGCATCGGCCGAGAAGAACACCGCATCGCCCGCCTGCACGCCGGCTTGCGCGACCAGCGCCGCCATCGCCTCGTCCGACAGGAACTTCGCGATCGGGCCCTTGCCGACGATCTTGCCGCCGTCGCTCTCGAGCTGGATGTAACCGAGACCCGCCGCGCCCTCGCTGCGCGCCCAGTCGTTCAGCTTATCGAAGAACGAACGCGGCTGGCTCGCGGCGCCCGGCGCCGGAATGGCCCGCACCGTCTTGCCCTTGAACGCCTTGAACGCAACGTCGTCGCGCGCAAAGACTGCACTCACATCGCAAATCGTGATCGGGTTGCGCAGGTCCGGCTTGTCGGTGCCGTAGAGCAGCGCCGCATCCTCATATGTGATGTGCGGCACCTCCTGATAGACCTTGCGGCCCTCCGCGAACTCCTCGAAGCAGCCCAGCAGCACAGGCTGGATCGCGTCGAACACGTCCTGCTGCGTGACGAAGCTCATCTCCATGTCGAGCTGATAGAACTCGCCCGGCGAGCGGTCGGCGCGGCCGTCCTCGTCGCGGAAGCAGGGCGCGATCTGGAAGTAGCGGTCGAAACCCGCGACCATGATCAGCTGCTTGAACTGCTGCGGCGCCTGCGGCAACGCATAGAAATGCCCCGGGTAACGCCGCGACGGCACAAGGAAGTCGCGCGCGCCTTCCGGTGACGAAGCGGTGAGGATCGGCGTCTGGTACTCCGTGAAGCCCTGCGCGAACATGCGCTGGCGCAGCGACTGGATGATCTTCGAGCGCAGCACGATGTTGCGATGCAGCCTTTCGCGCCTGAGGTCGAGGAAGCGGTACTTCAGCCGCGTCTCTTCCGGATAATCGAGGTCGCCGAACACCGGCAGCGGCAGCTCGGGCGCCTCGCTCTGCACGGCGATGCTCTCGATCCGCATCTCGACCTCGCCGGTCGGCAGGTCCTTGTTCACCGCCTCGGCGAAGCGCTCGACCACCTTTCCGGTCAGCGTGATCACCCATTCGGAACGAACCTTGTCGCAGGCCGGAAAGGCCGCCGCGTCCGGTTCGATCACGCATTGAGTGATGCCGTAATGGTCGCGCAGGTCGATGAAGATCAGGCCGCCATGGTCGCGGCGCCGATTGACCCAGCCGGACAGTCGGACGGTCTGGCCGACATGTTCCTTGCGAAGCTGGCCGCAAGTGTGGGTGCGATAGGCGTGCATGGCGAAAACCTTTGAAAACGCAGGTGTTTGACGGGTCTGCGGCGTCAGGTCAAGGCCCGTCCGGGCATAGTGCAACTGTCGCAAAAGGGTGTCTAAGTACCCGTCGAACCAAGGGATTCCGCCATGCTTCGCTTGCGCCTTGCCGTCCTCGCCGCCTTCAGCCTCTGCTCCCTCCTGCCTGCGACGGCCAAGCCTGCCAAGCCGCGCCACCCTGCTCCGGTCGCCGCAGCGGCATCCGCACCCCACAACATCGTCATCTTCGTCGCCGACGGCCTGCGCTACGACAGCGTCACTCCGGATGTCGCGCCCACCCTCTACCGGATCAAGAAGGAAGGCGTGGACTTCACCAACACCCACGCCATGTATCCGACAGTGACGACGGCCAATGCCTCGGCCATCGCTTCGGGCCATTATCTCGGCGACACCGGCGACTACGCCAACACGCTGCTCTTCGACCGACCGATCGTCTGCAAGATGAACGTCATCGTGACATTCCTCGAAGACGACTGCGTCCTGCGCGAGGTCAAGGCGGCGTTCGGCGACGGCTATATGGGCCAGCAGACGCTTCTCATGGCGGCACGCGCCGCCGGCTACAACGTCGCCGTCCTCGGCAAGAAGGGTCCGGCCGCGATCCAGAACCTGCCGGCACTCGATGCCAAGAATGCGCGGGTCGACGATCCGCTCGGCGTGATGATCGACGACGCGATCAACCGGCCGAACAATTTCGACGGCACACCGACACAGGGTCCGACACTGCACGGGATGCTCAATGCCGAAGCCTTCTCCGCGACCGGAGACGACCGCCCGGCCCTCACCAGCGCACCGAACCTGGCACAGCAAGGCTGGCTGACATCCGTCGCGGCCCAAGCGTTGATCCCCGACCTCAAGGACAACGGCAAGCCCTTCGTCATCCTCGTCTGGTCGCGCGATCCCGACGCCACCCAGCACAGCGCCATCGACAGCGAGGGCAACATCGTTCCGGGCATCAACAGCCCGACGGCGCAGACCGCCATCGCCAACGCGGATTTCCAGCTCGCCGCGATCCTGCGCGCACTGAAGACCAACGGCCTCGCCGACAGCACAGATGTCTTCGTCACCGCCGATCACGGCTTCTCGACTATCGCCAAAGGCATTCCGGACGGCAGCGGCATGACCCCGCCCGCCGCCATGCCGCCGGGCTTCGTTGCGCTCGACGTTGCCGACTGGCTCGGCATGCCGATCTTCGACATCGACCGCGCCAACACTCCGCTGGTTCGCGAAGACGGTGACCGTCCGGCTGGCGGCAACGCGATCATCGGCAGGACGGCGGACAAGCCGGCAGCCATCGTCGCAGCCAACGGCGGCAGCGACTTCATCTATGCCCGCGGCGACGATCCGGAAGGCGTCGCCGTGAAGATCTACGCTGGCCTGGTGAAGGCGCCCTATGTCGGCTCGCTGTTCGTCAACGATGCCCTGCTCAAGGGCCACGAGAAGGACTTCCCCGGCGCCCTGCCGATGAGCGCGGTGAATCTCATCGGTTCCTCGACCGTTCCGCAGCCTTCCATCGTGGTCGGCTTCCGCTCCTTCCTCGCCAAGGAGTGCAAGCTGGCTCCCCTGCTCTGCGCCGTCGAGATTGCCGATACCGGCCTCCACACCGGCCAGGGCATGCACGGCAGCTTCAGCCGGGCCGACACCCGCAACTTCATGGCCGCCATCGGCCCCGACTTCAAAAAGCGCTTCGCCGATCCGGCACCGGTTTCCAATGCCGACATCGCCCCGACCGTCGCCCACATCCTGGGGATAACCCTGTCCGGTCCCGGCACCCTCACCGGCCGTCCCGCTACGGAAGCCCTGGCAGGCGGCAAGCCGGTGCCGTTCACCGCCAAGGTCCTCGCCGCCTCGCCCGGTCCGGCCGGGGTGCGGACGATCCTCGAATACCAGGAGGCCGACGGCCGCCGCTACTTCGACGCCGCCGGAATTCCCGGCCGGATCGTGGGCCTGAAGGCGAAATAGCCGCGCGCATCGCTCCGGCGAATCCGCTATCACGATCCCCATGCGGATTGTGGAGACCACCGACGGCGTCCGGTCGCTCGTTGCCGACCTTGGGGGCGCCCCCTATCTCGCGCTGGACACCGAGTTCATGCGCGACCAGACCTATTGGCCGAAGCTCTGCCTGATCCAGGTGGCGGCACCCGGCATCGAGGCCATCGTCGATCCCCTCGCCGAGGGCATCGATCTCGCGCCGTTCTATGAGCTCCTGAAGCGCCCCGACATCGTGAAGGTGCTGCACGCTTCGCGTCAGGACATCGAGATCTTCCATCACCAGGGCGGGCTCACGCCGCACCCGCTGTTCGACTCGCAGATCGCCGCGATGGTCGCCGGCTTCGGCGATGCCGCATCCTATGAAACGCTCTGCCGCAAGATCGCCCATGTCGAGATCGACAAGTCGTCCCGCTTCACCGACTGGTCGCGTCGCCCGCTGAGCCAGAAGCAGCTCGACTACGCCATCGGCGACGTCACCCATCTGCGCACGATCTACGAGTACCTGAAGAAGGAGCTTGAGAAGACCGGCCGTTCCGAATGGGTTGCCGAGGAAATCTCCGCCCTGCAGGACCCGGCGCTCTACGAGCTTAGTCCGGAAAGCGCCTGGAAGCGGCTGAAACCGCGCACCGGCAACAAGCGCTTCCTCGCGATGATCGCCGCCATTGCTGCGTGGCGCGAACGCGAGGCCCAGATCCGCGACATCCCGCGCGGCCGCGTCCTGAAGGACGAGGCGCTGATGGAAATCGCCGCCCATCCGCCTGCCGATGCCGATGCACTCGAACGCATCCGCGCCGTGCCCAAGGGTTTCGCCGGCTCGCGCCTCGGCAAGGGGCTGATGGAAGCCATCGAGGAAGGCCGCAACGCCAAGCCGCCCGAGCCGATCGAGCACGACCGCCCGCGCCGCCGCCGCGAACCGAGCCAGGCGGCCGTCGATCTGCTCAAGACCCTGCTGCGCCTGCGCGCCGAAGCCGTCGGCGTCGCCCCACGCCTCATCGCCAATGCCGACGATATCGAGCGTCTTGCCGCCGAAGAGGACGAAGGCGTCCCCGCCTTGCACGGCTGGCGCGCAAAGGTCTTCGGCAACGACGCGCTCGCCCTGCGCAAAGGCGACCTCGCCATCGCCCTCGAAAAAGGCGAAGCGGTGATTGTAGAGCTGGAGGACTAACCCAGCTCCGGCCCGCCCGTCGCGAGTTCCTGGACCTCTTCACCTTCGATATACGGGTCCTCGTCGGGTCCCAGCTCGTCGCTCGGGTTCGGCACGTCGAAGCCCGCCGGCGGGATCGCTTCCAGGAAGCCGGCGGCCTTGAGCTCGTCGACGCCCGGCAGGTGGTTCACGCTCTCCAGCCCGAACTGGACCAGGAAGGCCTCGGTCGTGCCGAAGGTCACGGGACGGCCCGGGGTGCGCTTGCGGCCGCGGATCTTCACCCAGCCGATCTCCATCAGCACGTCGAGCGTGCCCTTGGACAGCATCACGCCGCGGATGTCCTCGATCTCGGCCCGGGTCACCGGCTGGTGATAGGCGATGATGGCAAGCGTCTCGATCGCCGCCCGCGACAGGCGGCGCTGCTCCGGCTGTTCCTTGCGGAGCAGGAAGGCGAGATCGGGCGCCGTGCGGAATTGCCATTTTCCGGCAACATTCGAGAGGGTTACGCCGCGCTTCTCGTACATCTGTTGAAGCTCGGCGAGGATCGCCTTCACGTCCACGCCCTCCGGCAGAGATGTCGCCAGCGCCTTTGTGTCCAGCGGCTCACCGGCTGCGAAGAGCAACGCCTCGGTCATGCGGACATGCTCGGGGTTCACGCCCACAGCCTCTGCGGCCGGCGCCTCCACCGTCTCTGCGGCCCCCTCCTGATCCACTTCCACTCCCATTTCGGTTTCAATCTTGGCGACGAGGCGGGCAACTCCACTCATGGGCTTACCTCTCCGGTTGGCGCGACCCTGTCGCGGACATAGACGGGCTCAAAGGCGGCCATCTGGCGAAGCTCGATCCGCCCGTCGCGGGCAAGCTCCAGGCAGGCAAGAAGCGTCGAGGCCAGTGCCGAACGCCGCCGCTGCCCTCCCGACCATTCGAAGGGCAAGAGCCGGTCGAGACCGCTCCAGTCGGGAATCTTGCCCAGCATCCGCTCGAGCCGCGACCGCGCTTCCTCGATCAGCAGGACCGGCGCGTGCTGCCGCACATAAGACTTGCCGCCGAGCGTCTTGGTCCGCTGCACGGCATAGGCCGACAGCAGATCGTAGAGGCTGTCCTTGTAGGTCCGCAGCTTCACGACGTTTACCGGTTCCGGATCGCCGCGGCCGAACACGTCGCGGCCGAGACGGTCTCCGGCCATCAGCCGCGTCGCCGCCTGGCGCATCGCTTCCAGCCGCTGCAGGCGCCAGCGCAGCCGCGTCGCCATTTCGTCCGCCGTCGGCTCACCATCGGCACTCGGCGGCTGCGGCAGGATCAGTCGCGACTTCAGATAGGCAAGCCACGCCGCCATCACGAGATAGTCGGCCGCGAGCTCGAGATTCATCTTCTTCGCGGACTCGATGAACTCGAGATACTGATCGGCGAGTTTCAGGATCGAAATCTTCGCGATATCGACCTTCTGGTTCCGCGCCAGCGTGAGCAGCAGGTCGAGCGGCCCTTCGAAGCCGTCGACATGCACCATCAGAGCTTCTTCGAGCGGCGGCGCGACGGCGTCAAACGTATCGAAATTCTCGCCCGGATCGCTCATGCGTGAGCTCCCATCAGCGCGGCCAGCCGCGTTTCGGCTGCAGCCGGATCGAAGGCCGCGGGCATGACGAGATGCGACAGCGCGTGTTCCGCGCGCCGCAGCGCCTGCCCTTCCAGCGGTTTCACTTCCGATGCCACTTCGGCCATCTCGTCCATTTTTCCGTTGCAGTGAAGCACGATATCGCAACCTGCGAACTGTGCAGCCTTTGTACGCACCGACAAGGGCCCGTCCAGCGCGTTCATGGAAAGATCGTCCGATATCAACAGGCCATCGAAGCCGATCTCCCCGCGAATCACGTCGCGAATCACTTTCGGGCTCGTAGTCGCAGGGCGCTGCGGATCGATGGCTTCGTAAACCACATGTGCCGTCATCGCCATCGGACAGGTGTTGAGACTGCGAAAAGTCACGAAATCGGTGGCGCTGAGCTCTTCGGCGACTGTTGGAACCCGCGGCAATGCGTGATGCGAATCGGCGTTGGCGCGGCCATGCCCCGGAACATGCTTCATCACCGGCAGGACGCCGCCCTCCGTTAACCCTTCCATCTGGGCGCGGCCGAGGTCGATGATCGCCGAAGGATCGGTGGCGAAAGCGCGATCGCCGATCACCGCATCGGCGCCGGCGACCGGAACGTCGAGAACCGGAAGGCAATCGGCATTGATCCCCATCTCGTGCAGGTCATGCGCGATCAGCCTTGCGTTGAGATACACGGCTTCGAGTGCCGCCTCATGGTTCTCGGCATAGAGAGCACCGAAGCGTGCGGCGGCCGGCCGTTCCTTCCAGTGCGGCGGCTTCAGCCGCGCGACGCGCCCGCCCTCCTGGTCGATCAGGATCGGAGCGAGCGGATCGTCGATCGTCGCGCGAAGCGCCGCCGTGAAGCGCCGCAGCTGGTCGCGATCGACGACATTGCGTGCGAACAGGATGAAGCCCCAGGGCTGCACCCGGCGAAAGAATTCGGCCTCGGCCGGTTCCAGATCGGCGCCGGCACATCCGAATATCGCGCGCGCGCGTGTCACCGGGATGCTATCGCGCCGGAATGCACGCCCCGCCATCGGCGACGAGCTTGCTGCAAAGCGATGCCGCCTCGGGTTTCGAGCCCGCAACGATCCGCAACCGGTACCATGTTCCCTTCGCGCCGAGATCGACCTTCTGGATATCGGTCGAGAGACCACCGACCAGCGAAGCATGCTTGGCGCGGTATGCCGCCCAGGCAGTCTTCGCATCGGCCTCGGACTTGTAGGAACCGATCTGAAGCAGGCTGCCGCCCGTTGCGGGTGCGGCCGGTGCCGCCTCGGACTTGGCGGGCGGTGCGGTAACCGGCTTGGTCTCGACAGCCACGGGTTTCGTAGGCGGCGGAGCCGCGGGCTTCGTTTCCATGGCCGTTGCCGGTTTGGTTGCCGGCGGCGTCTGCGGCTTGGTTTCGGGTGTCATGGCAGCCGGCTTCGGTGCGGCGGCAGGCGACTGGACCGGTTTTGCTTCTGGCGCGGCCGGCTTGGCCGCCGGCGTGACAGGCGCTGTCGCCGTCTCGGACGGCGCTGCATCGGCGTCGCTTTCAGCATCCGACGGCGCAGGCTGCTGGTAAATCTTGAGGCCGGTATAGGGCGTCGGCGTGCCGCCGGGATTTTCCGGTGCAGTCCGCGCCGGGCCCGGCTCGGCCGCGATCACGCGCGGAACGTCGGAATGGCCCTGTGCCACGCCGCGCTGATAGGCGAGCCAGACCACGGCGCCGAACGCGGCAATGACGAACAGCGCAATGACGATGAGCAGCGGCAGGCGCGAGCTTTCGACATCTTCCTCGTCGTCGCCGCCGTCGAATACCCGCACGTCGTCCGATCTGTCGTAGTTGGCCATGTCCCGGCTCCGAATCTGGACGGTTAATTTAGCACCCATGAGCGCCCGAATCATGGCGCTAAGTAGTCGCCCGAGCCGCCCTAAAGCTCGATTTCCCGGCCCGTGACCCGGCGGTATTCGGCCAGGGCATAGCGGTCCGTCATCCCGGCAATGTAATCGCGGACTACTCCCCCGGTCGTCGAATCTCCGGGGGCGCCGCAGGCAGCCGCCCAGTCCGGCGGCATCTTCGCCGGATCGGCGCTGAACGCGGCGAACAGGTCCGAAATGACACCCTTGGCCCGGTTGACCGGAACCATCACCCGGGGATGGCGATACATATGGGCGAACAGGAACCGCTTGATCGCCGCGACGTCGCCGGCGACCGCAGGGCTGAACGCCACCAGCCCCCCGCCCTGGCCGCGCACGTCGGCCGCCGCCGCCGGATGCGCCGCGGAGATACGCCGTCTGGTCTCGGCCAGCAGGTCGTCGACCATTACACTCATCAGTACACGGACGAGTTCGCCGATGAAGCGGCCCAATTCGATGGTCCCGAAACGCGCACGGATCGCCCGAACATGCGGCCCGGCCAACGGCGCGCCCTCGAGATCCGCGATCGAGAAGAGCTCGGCGCGCAGCCCGTCATCGATATCGTGGTTCACATAGGCGATGTCGTCGGCCAGCGAGGCGATCTGCGCCTCCAGCGACGACCAATGCGCTAGGTCGAGATTCCAGCGCGCATCGAAAGACCGGATCGGTCCTGCCAGCGGCGGATGCAGCGGACCATTGTGCTTCACCAGACCCTCGAGGGTTTCCCAGGTCAGGTTGAGGCCGTCGAATTCGGCATAGCGATGCTCCAGCTTGGTCACCAGCCTCAGACCGTGCGCATTGTGATCGAAGCCGCCGAAATCCGCCGTGACCGCGCTCAGCGCATCCTCGCCGGCATGGCCGAACGGGGTGTGGCCGAGATCGTGCGCCAGCGCCAGCGCCTCGGCGAGATCCTCGTCCAGTGCGAGCACCCGCGCCAGCGAGCGCGCGATCTGCGCCACTTCCAGCGAATGCGTCAGCCGCGTGCGGTAATAGTCGCCCTCATGCTGCACAAAGACCTGGGTCTTGTGCTTGAGACGCCGGAACGCTGCCGAATGGATGATCCGGTCGCGATCACGCTGATAGCAGGTCCGCGTCGCACTCTCCGGCTCGGCATGGAACCGTCCGCGACTGATAGCCGGCACCGTCGCATAAACCGCTCGCGCCGAAGGCGGCGCGTACAGCGGCGGAATAAGGTGGCCGGGAGCTTGGTCAGGCATTCGATTGTCGTCCGTGCGCTGGCGCGGCAGGCGGCGAAGACCCCATCACGCGACCCAGTTCTCCACCTTCAGGCCCGGCACGCGCTTGAACTCGCGTTCGTTGTTCGAGACCAGCGTCAGTCCCGCATCCTTCGCGTGCGCGGCGATCCACAGATCGTTGTTGCCGATCATCTGTCCGCCCTGCTCCAGCGCAGCCCGAATCTCGCCGTAGCGCTCGCCTGCTGTCGCCGAAAGCGGCAACACCGGGATGAGCCTGACCAGATCCTGCAGCCGCTTCAGATTTGCGGCGGGCGCCGCGCTTTTCTCGGCTCCATAGCGCAACTCGCCGTAGGTAATGACGGAAATGCCGGCATCGCCCACCGACATCCGCTCGAAGCGCCTCATGACCTCGGCGGGCCGCTTCTGGCGGATGTAGATACAGATATTGGTGTCGAGCATGTACCGCAAAGCTCAGAGGCCCTTGCGCTTCTGCGGCGGCGTGTCCTTGCGCTCGAATGTGTTGAGGTCCGCGAGTATGTCGAAGGCATCCTTCAAAGTCCGGGGCTTGTCACGGAGCACGATTTCGTCGCCGCGACGGAAAATTTCGACCTCGTCGCCACTCATGCGGAACTCCTTCGGCAGGCGAAGGGCCAGGCTGTTTCCCGATTTAAAGAGCTTCGCCTTCGCCACGGCACACCTACCTTGTATATACGAATACGTATATACAAGGTGGACAAGGTCTGTGCCACCCCTTTTTTAGCCTTTTGCGAAGTACTAGATAGGCTCCATGACCATCGAGACCGCCCTGCCCGTGACCGTTTCCGCCCGCGCCGCCCGGCGCATCGCGGAGATCCTGAACGCGGAACCCGCCCCGACCATGCTGCGCCTCGCCGTGACCGGCGGCGGCTGCTCGGGCTTTCAGTACAATTTCGCCCTCGACGACCAGCGCATGGACGACGACCTCGTCGTCGAGCGCGACGGGGCGACGGTGCTGATCGATCCTGTCAGCCTCGCCTTCCTGAAAGGTGCCGAAATCGATTTCTCGAACGACCTGATCGGCGCGGCCTTCAAGGTCAACAACCCCAACGCCCAGTCGAGTTGCGGCTGCGGGACAAGCTTCTCGGTCTAGCTGGCCCGAAATTCCTCAATGGAGTCCGATAAGCTCGAGATCTCGAAAACAGTACGATGTATCCGGCCCGGCGCGGGCTACAAACAGTAGAGCCCCCATGAAGATCGCCACCTGGAACGTCAACTCCATCCGTATCCGCGTCGAGGCGGCGACCCAGTGGCTCAAGGAAGCCGATCCCGACGTCGTCTGCCTCCAGGAACTGAAGTGCCAGGACGAGCAGTTCCCGCGCGAGGCGTTCGAGGCCCTCGGCTATAATTGCTCCGTACACGGACAGAAGAGCTATAACGGCGTCGCCATCCTGTCGAAACGCCCGATGGAAGATGTCACGCCGCGCCTGCCCGGCGATGACGAGGACAACCACTCCCGGTACATGGAAGCCGTCATCCCCGGCGAAAAAGGCACGCTCCGCGTCGCCTCGATCTACGCCCCCAACGGCAACCCCATCGGCACCGAAAAATTCGCCTACAAGCTCGCCTGGCTCGAGCGCCTGAACAGCCGCGCCAAAGAGTTGCTCGCCTCCGAAGAGCCCGTTGCGCTGATGGGCGATTTCAACGTCATCCCGCAGCCCGAGGATTGCTACGATCCCAAAGCCTGGATGAAGGATGCGCTATTCCAACCCGAGTCGCGCGCCGCACTGCGCAAGATCGAATACCTGGGCTACACCGACGCCTTCCGTGCCTGCGACGCGCAGCCCAACCAGTACACCTTCTGGGATTACATGGCCGGTGCCTGGCAGAAGGACCACGGCATCCGCATCGATCACATCCTGCTCTCGCCCCAGGCCGCAGACCGGCTCAAGCGCTCCGCCATCGACAAGCAGGTCCGCGGCCGCGAAAAGCCCTCCGATCACGTTCCGATCTGGGCCGAACTGGAAATCTGACATTTACCCCCGGTTTGCCTTGATACCATCCCGACTCGCGTACTGGTAGAATTACATATCGTTCACGAACAAGAACCGGGCAATGCTGCGGGAGATCGAGGCCGGCCAGTATCGGAGTTTCGGGCCGCCGCGCCGATGAGTTCGATCGGCGGATTCGCGTTGCCTGAACGGGGGCCGAAAGTGGGATTTCCCGAAGACCACCTTTACCAGGTTCTGGACAAGCTGGTTGTCGCCAGCCTCGCGGCTGACGAAACGGGCAAGATCGTTTTTGCCAATGGCCGCTGCGAAAATCTTTTTGGATACGGCAAGGGCGAACTGAATGGCCAATCGATCGAGATCATCGTTCCGCCTGCCCTGCGCCACCGGCATCGCGATGGCTTCGCGCGCTACATCAAGGAACCCAGTCGCATCGAAGTTGCGCCGCGCCCGACGCTGAAGGGCCTGCACCGCAGCGGCAAAGAGTTTCTGATCGATCTGCGCGCAACCTCGATCGTGACCGACGAAGGCCCGCGCTTCTTCGGCACCGTTCGCGACGTGACGAACATCCGCAATATCGAAGATACGCTCGGCGCCGCTCTTGCCCAGCTTGAAAAACGCGCCGCAGAAGCCGATGCGAGTGCGCGCAGCCGCGCCGAGCAGATCGACCTGTTCGTGACCCATGTCCCGACCGCGGTCGCCGTGCTCGACCGCAGCCTGAACTTCATCACCGTGAGCAATCGCTGGCTCGAAAGCTACGGTATGGCGATGGCGGACGTCATCGGCAAGAACCTCTACGAGCTGTTTCCCGGCCTGCCTGAACGCTGGCGCGCAGTCCATCGCCGCTGCCTCGCCGGTGAGACACTGTCGGAAGAAGAAGACCCTTATCATCATCCCGACGGCACCACCGATTGGGTGCGCTGGGCGGTCTATCCCTGGCACGCGAACGATGGCCAGGTCGGTGGCATCATCATGTTCACCGAGGTCATCACAGCGCGTAAGCGCGCTGAACAACGGCTGCGCGACCTCAATCTCGAGCTGGAATCCCGGGTCCTGGACCGCACCGCCGCGCTTGCCCAGGCCAAAGCGGAAGCCGAGGCCGCCAGCGCGATGAAGTCGTGGTTCATCACGGCTGCGGGGCACGATCTGCGCCAGCCTCTGCAGGCTTCGCGTGCCTATCTCACCGCGCTTGCGCACAAGCTGGGCAGCGGCGAATTCCGCGAAATCGCCGCGAAGGTCGACGGTTCGCTGGCCGTGATGTCGGACATCCTCGACGTTCTCCTCGATGTCGGCCAGCTCGACAACGGCACGATCAAGGCCGAGGAGACCGACTTCCGCCTCTACGATCTCGTGCATCGCGTGATGGCGAGCTGTCAGCCGCAGGCCGCGATCAAAGACCTCTATATCCGATGCGAAGGCCAGGACTGCGCCGTGCGCAGCGACCCCGCCTTTCTTGAGCGCATCCTGACCAATCTCGTCGCCAATGCCGTTCGTTATACCGAACACGGCGGCGTGACGATCGGATGCGACCGCAGCGGCGATCTTGTGCGGATATGGGTGAGGGACACCGGCATCGGCATTCCCGGGGATTCGCTCGACCGCGTCTTCGAGGATTTCGTCCAGCTCGGCAATGCCGCGCGCGAGCGACATAAGGGCCTCGGCATCGGCCTTTCGATTGCCCGGCGGATCGCCGATCTTCTGGGCCACCGCCTTTCCGTCTCGTCCATCGTCGGACAAGGTTCGACCTTCACGATCGAGCTCCCGGCGGGCAACAGCGCGATCCCCTCGGCGGACCCGGCCCCGCTGCCCGCAGCGGCGGTCTCGAACGGCGCCCCGATCTCCGTGCTGCTGGTCGACGACGATCCGAATGTCAGCGACTCGATGGCAATGGTCTTCGAGGTCGAAGGCATGGACGTGAAGGTCGCCGCAAGCGGCGCCGAAGCACTCGCCGTGGTCGAGGCAGGATTTGCGCCGGCCGTTATCGTTTCCGACTATCGCCTGCCCGATATCGACGGATTCGAAGTGATCCGGCGAATCCGCGAACATGCAGGCCGCGATCTGCCTGCCTTCCTGCTCACCGGCGATCTCGCAGTCAGCTCCGATACCCGCCCCGGCAGTTGCACTGTCCTGCACAAGCCTTTCGATATCGATGCCCTGTCCGGCATGATCCGCCGCGCTGGCGCCTAGCGTCGCTCGGGCCCGCGCGTTATGCACCGTCCATGACCACCACGCGTGCCCGCCGAATGACTCCGACCGACCGTCAGGTGCAGATCCTGGACGCGGCGACGAAGCTGATTGTCGCGACAGGCCATTCCGGGGTCTCGCTCGAACAGATCGCAGCGGCTGCGGGAATCTCGAAGCCACTGATCTACAAATACTTCCCCAAGCGCGAAGACCTTCTGAAGGCCCTGCTCGTGCGCGAGTTCGAAATATTGCGCGGCCGTGGCCTCAACGAGGTACCGCGGGACATTGCGCCGGAACGTGTCATTCGCAGCACCGTGAAGAACGCCCTCTCCTATTATTTCGAGAGGGGCCCCATCGTGCGCCTGATTTCCGCCGATCCCGCCGTCGCCGAAATGGCTCGCGCCGGCAACCGCGCCTCGCGCCGCAACACCACCGACTACTTCATCGCCAAGTTCATGGAGTCCTACGGCGTGCCGCTCGATGTCGCGCAGATCGCAGTCACACTTGTCGTGAACGCCCCGATCAACGCCATCGGCTCGCTGCAGCGCCGCGGCATTGGCGCCGAACGCACCATCGACGTCTGGACCGACTTCATCATCGGCGGCTGGTCGGCGCTGGAAGCAAAATACGGCGGCAAAGCGCGGAGCCGAAGGCGCGCCCGCTAGCCTCTTGCCAATTATAATTCTGTTCTACTATCTTCCCAAGAACAGGGAGGATCGACCATGACCTATTCCGCCGGGCGCAAGATCTACGACGCCGACAGCCATGTGATGGAAACCCGTGAGTGGCTCGATCCTTTCATGGATGCACAGCTCCGCAGCATGATCCGCCCTATGTACGGCAAGGAACCTGGCCGCATCGATAAAATCCTTGACCAAGCCAAGGCCCGCAAAGGCGATGCCGCCGCCGAAGCCGCGGCGTTCGAGAACCCGATCGCCGGCCCCAAGGGCTGGATCGCCGCCGGCGCGTTCGATCCGGTGGAGCGGACGCGCGTCCTCGACATGCTCGGCTTTTCGGCCCAGCTCGTGTTCGGCACCTCGGCGCTGTCGCCAGTGCTCGCCGCAAAGGATGAAGGCATCCGCTACGCCGGCATGCGCGCCTACAACGACGCCATGGCCGCATTCTGCAACACCGACAAACGTCTGATGGGCGTTGCCTTCGTCGCACTCGACAATCCGAAGCGCGCGCTGGATGAAGTGAATGCCGCGATCAAGGCCGGCAACCGCGCGATCTCCGTCTCCGCCGGTCCAGCCGGCGAGATGTCGCCCGGGCATCCAGATCTCTATCCGGTATGGGCGCGGCTCGAAGAAACCGGCACGCCGTTCATGCTCCATATCGGCGTCGGCACCAAGACGCAGCCCATGGCCTTCCGCAATAACGGCCGCGAACGCGCGCCCGATCTCCACGGCGGAGGCGAGAACCTGCGCTTCGCTGACTATGTGATGCTCTCCTTCGCACCACAGGTCTGGCTGACAGCCATGGTCTATGATGGGATCTTCGAGCGCTTCCCGAAGCTGCGCGGCGGCATCATCGAATCCGGCGCCGGATGGGCGCCCGAATTCCTGCGCGAGCTCGATCTCGGCCTCAAGAGCTTCGGCCGCACCGATCCCTATCTCAAGGCGATGCAGATGAAGCCATCGGAACAGCTGCGACGTGCGGTAAAGTTCACGCCTTTCCCGGGCGAGGACGCGGGCCGCATGATCGCCGACGGCGGCGCCGACCTCTTCATGTTCTCGTCGGACTACCCGCACCCCGAAGGCACCAACGACCCGCTTGGCCGCTTCGAGCGCACGATGACCGCGATCGCCGACGACGCAAAAGACCGCTTTTATCGCCGCAATTTTGAGGAGATGATGAACATCGGCGCCTACGCCGGAGCCGCATAGCTCATCTACCAATCGTCATCGCCGGCCTGCGCTGTCGCTGAGCCAATGCAGACGATCAACGATCTCCAAAAATGCAATCGCCGGGGCAAGCCCCGGCGACGCACATTCTCACAGTGGCAGACGGGCTAGTTCACAACCCGCTCGATGATGATCGCCGGCGCCATGCCACCGCCGGCACACATGGTGATGAGACCACGCTTGAGATCGCGGCGCTCCAGCTCGTCGAGCATCGTGCCGATCAGCATCGAACCTGTCGCCCCGATCGGATGGCCCAGCGCCATCGCGCCGCCGTTCACGTTGACCTTGTTGCGGTCGAGCTTGAGGTCGCGGATGAACTTCTCCGCCACCACGGCAAAGGCCTCATTGATCTCGAACAGGTCGATGTCTTCGAGCTTCAGCCCTGCCTTCGCCAGCACGCGCTTCGCCGCCGGCACCGGGGCGTTGAGCATCAGCGTCGGGCAGTCGCCCTGGTTCGCCATCGCCACCACGCGGGCACGCGCCTTCATGCCGTTCTTCCTGGCGTATTCCGGCGAGGCTAGCAGCAGCGCCGCAGAACCATCGACCACGCCCGACGAATTGCCGGCATGATGGATGTGCTTGATGTCGACGTCGGGATACTTCTGCAGGATCAACTTACGGAAGGTCAGTCCGTCGGCGTTCAGCGGGACGTCGGCGAGCTGCTCGAAGCTCGGTTTCAGCCCGGCGAGGCCTTCGGCGGTCGTCTGCGGCCGCGGAAACTCCTCATGGTCGAGCGCCACCGAACCGTCGTCGTTGTAGACGGTCACGAGGCTCTTGCTGAAATGTCCGCCCTTGATCGCCGCATCGGCGCGCTTCTGGCTTTCGAGTGCCAGCGCATCGACATCGGCCCGCGTGATGCCTTCCATCGTCGCGATCGTATCGGCGCAGACGCCCTGGTTGGTCTGCGGATGCAGGGCGCGCAGGTGCAGGTTGCCGGTGTCGAACAACGGCGGACCGTCTTCGGCGCTGCGGCGGTTCGGCATCGACATCATCTCGGTGCCGCCGGCGACCACGAGGTCCGCCATGCCGGCCATGATCGTCGAGGCTGCGAGGTTCACGGTCGTGATGCCCGATCCGCAGAACCGGTCGAGCGTCACGCCGCTCGAACGTACATCGTAACCGGCATCGAGCGCCGACATGCGGCCGAGATCGCAGCTCTGCGGTCCACGCTGTGAGCTCGTGCCCCAGATCACGTCGTCCACTTCGTCGGTCTTCAGGCTGTTGCGCTCGGCGAGCGCCTTCAGCACCGTCGAGCCCAGCCTTTGCGGATGGATCTGCGACAGCGCGCCCTTCGGGTATTTGCCGACGCCGCGCGGCGTACGGACGGCGTCGATGATATAGGCTTCGGTCATGATGTTCCTCCGGTCTATTTGAGTTCTTCGGTCGCGTTGCGCTCGAACAGAGCTTCGAGCGAGGTCAGATTCATTCCGTGCTTAAGCCAGTTATAGGGCGTGAGATTCACGCTTTTGATCATGGTGCGCTCGATCTCGCCGTTTTCGCGCAGATCGAAATCCAGCACATTGATGCATCCGGTATCCTGTTCGAAGGCACCGCTTGCGTTCACACCTGCGCCACAAGCCCAGCTCAGCAGCAGCCGGTTGATACCCTCATGCGCCACGACCAGCATGGTGTGCCAGCCCGGTTCACGGAGCAGGCGCCGGATCGACTTGACCGCACGCGCCTGCGCATCTTCCGCGGGCTCCGCACCCTCGCCGCGCTCGGCATGCTGCGTGACCCCGCCTTCGGTGAAAGCGCCGCGCATCAGTTCGATCAGCTCCTCGCGGCTTTTTACCGCCGGCAGCTTGCCATTGACCCGCTCGACCAACCCTTCGTCGATCTCGAGCTGAGGTGGCTTCTCCTGCGCCGCGAGGACATAGGACGCCGTCTGATGCGTGCGCGGATAGCCTGAACACACCGCCCGGTCGAAGGTCACGTGGCGCAACGCCAGCCCCGCCGCCTCGGCCTGAAGCCGCCCGCGATTGGTCAGCGGCACGACATTGATGCCGCCCGTCGCCACAACATGCTTGGCGAGATAGTCGACATGGCCATGGCGCATAAGATAGATGCGCCGTCGGGACTTGGTATTGGGGAGATACGTCATCTCGCCTTCGGTGCTGCTCACCCTTCGACAGGCTCAGGGTGAGGATCGTGTTTCAAGATCCAAAATCGCGCCTCATCCTGAGCCTGTCGAAGGATGAGGAAGCTCCATTCAAATCGCTCCGGCGCCAGCCAGCTTCGCCACGTCATCCGCAGAGAAGCCCCACGCCTTCAACGATGCCTCGTTGTTCGCGCCTTCCGGCGGTCCCTGCACTTCCGGCTCGGTGCGCGAGAATCGCGGCGCCGGCGCCGGCTGCACGATGCCCGCAACCTCGACGAAGGTCTTGCGCGCGACGTTGTGCGGATGCTTCGGCGCCTCGGCGAGGCTCAGCACCGGCGCATAGCACACGTCGCTGCCGAGCATGAGCGCATCCCATTCGTCACGTGTCTTGGTCTTGATGACGGCGGTGAGCTTGTCCTTCAGGCTCGGCCACGCACCGCGGTCCATCTGCGCGTGGAACGCCGTGTCGGTGATGTTCGCCTTCTCGAGCAGCTCCTTGTAGAACTGCGGCTCGATCGAACCAAGCGCGATGTACTTGCCGTCCTTGGTCTCGTAGGTGTCGTAGAAATGCGCGCCGCTGTCGAGCAGGTTTACGCCACGCTCGTCCTTCCACATCCCCATCGCGTTCATGCCGTAGAACATCGACATCAGCGACGCTGCGCCATCGGTCATCGCAGTATCGACCACCTGGCCCTTGCCCGAGGTTTTCGCTTCCAGGATCGCGCAGACCACACCGAAGGCGAGGTAAAGCGCGCCGCCGCCGAAGTCACCGACGAGATTGAGCGGCGGAACGGGCTTGCGTCCCGCATTGCCCATGCCGTGCAGCGCGCCGGTCAGCGCGATGTAGTTGATGTCGTGGCCCGCGGCCATCGCCAGCGGACCGAACTGGCCCCAGCCGGTCATGCGTCCGTAGACGAGCTTCGGATTGCGCTTCAGGCAGACATCCGGCCCCACGCCGTTGCGCTCCATCACGCCGGGACGGAAACCTTCGATCAGCGCATCGGCCTGCTCGATCAGTTTCAGCGCCGCTTCGACGCCTTCCGGCTTCTTCATGTCGAGCGCGACGGCCTTGCGCCCGCGATAGGTGATTTCCGTCGGGGCCGGCGAACGGCCGCCCTTGCGGTCGATGCGGATGACCTCCGCACCCATATCCGATAGCAGCATCGCGGCGAATGGCCCCGGCCCGATACCGGCAAATTCCACAACCCGGATTCCGTGCAACGGACCCATGAAAACCCTCATCGCAATTGTGCCGCAATTCCCTCTTAGCTGGCCCTCAGAAGCACGACAATATGAGGGGGCGGCGCATGCGCCACAGTCTCGTCGCACTCGCGACAATCGCCCTTGTGGCAGCTACGGCAACTGCGCTTGCTGCGGCGCCGAAGCAGATTTATCGCGTCGACAGCGTGCAGGCGAAGATCGTCAATCGGCACCTCGTGGTCCACGCCACCGGCGCGGTCAGCAGCGGCGGCTGGACCAAACCGCGCCTGCATATGGGACCTTCGCATGCCGAGCAGGACGAACAGGTGATCGAGTTTCGTGCCAATCCGCCGGCCGGGAACAGCATGGTGATCCAGGCGCTCCTGCCGGTCGAAACGACAGCCACCTTCCCACTGCCGCGCTACAGCACGGTGCGGGTCAAGGTGACGTCAGAGACCAACTCCGTCACGGCGCCGATTGAGCACTAGCCTCGACTGCTTTGTCGATGATGCGCGCCAGGATCTCTGGCTCGCGTGCACCTGAGATCATGAAGCGGCTGTCGAAGATGAAGGTCGGCACGCCGCTGATGCCCATCTGGTTTGCCATGCCGGCTTCGCGCTCGACGTCCGCCAGATCGCTGTCTTTGGCGAGCAGGTCGCCGACCAAGGCCGCGTCCATGCCGGACTCTCCCGCAATCTCGATCAGCACGGTTGCACTTCCAATATCGCGGCCGTCGACGAAGTAGGCCTTGAATAGCCGCTCGACGACCTCATCTTGTACTCCGACACCGCCCGCCCAGCGGATCAGGCGATGCGAGTCGAGCGTGTTCGGAGATTTCGCGATCTTATCGAACGCGAATTCGATCCCCTCGCCCGCCCCTTCGCTGCGGATCGCCTCGCCCATCGCGGCGGAGCGGGGATTGTCGCCGAACTTCGCCTTCATATAGGCGCGGCGGTCGACGCCCTCGCGGGGAATGGTGGGATCGAGTCGGTAGGGGCGCCAGAAAACCTGGGCCTCGACATCCGGCCGCATCGCAAGCGCACGGCCAAGGCGCCGCTTGCCGATAAAACACCACGGACACACAGTGTCGGAAACGACGTCGATTTGCATGGCGTCAGCCTAGCCTCGCAGGTTTTCGCAAACAATGATCAATATCTTGTGGTTCAGGAATTTTCATGGGGCATATTTAGTATGATGTACGATCTCGCAGGCCGCGTCGCCTTCGTCACCGGGGCAAGCAGCGGCCTGGGCCGCCATTTCGCCCATGTCCTCGCGAGAGCCGGCGCCGCCATCGCCCTCGCCGGCCGCCGCATCGACCGCCTCGATGCCGTGAAATCCGAACTCGAAGCCCTCGGCGCAAAAGCCGCGACGATCCCGCTCGACGTCACCGACGCCGCTGCCATTGCCCCCGCACTGGACAAAGCTGAAACCGTCCTCGGCCCCATCGATATCCTGGTCAACAATGCAGGGCTCAGCGTCATGGGCCTTGCCGCCGAAATTACTGCCGACGACTTCGACAAAGTCATGTCGACCAATCTGCGCGCACCCTTCCTCCTCGCAACCGAAGTCGGCCGCCGCATGATGGCGTCCAAGCGGCAGGGAAGGATCATCAACATCGCTTCGATCGGCGCCTTTCGCGTGCTGCCAGGAACGACCGCGTACTGCGTATCGAAAGCCGGCCTCGCGATGATGACCCAATGCCTCGCCCGTGAATGGGCGCGCAAAGGCATCAACGTCAACGCCATCTGCCCCGGATTCATCGAGACCGAACTCAACGACGAATGGTTCGCCAGCGACAAGGGCAAAGCCCAGATCGCCGGCTTCCCGCGCAAGCGTCTTGAACAGGCGGGTGATCTCGACGGAATGCTTCTCTTACTGTGCTCCGACGCGTCGCGCGCGATCAGCGGCGCATTGATGACCGTAGATGACGGGCAGTCGCTCTAAGCCGCTTCCGCCGTGACCACGCGGTTGCGGCCGTTGCGCTTGGCGCTGTAAAGCGCCTGGTCGGCGCGGTGCAGGAGTGCATCGGCGGAATCGCCTTCACCCTGGCTTCCTGCGATACCGATCGAGATCGTGATGTTGAGCTTGCCCGGCGCGCGGCTGATCACGACCGGCGTCGTCTCGATGCTCTTGCGCAGGCGCTCGGCGATGGAATAGGCGAGACTCATGTCGGTGTCCGGCATGACCACCACGAACTCCTCGCCGCCATAGCGACAGGCAAGGTCGATGCCGCGCACATTGGCCGAGATCCGCTTGGCGAACTCCTTCAGCACTTCGTCGCCGATGTCGTGGCCGTGGCCGTCATTGACCGACTTGAAGTAGTCGATATCGAGGATCAGGAAAGCCAGCGGCTTGTTGCTGCGGCCTGCCGTCGTCACGAGATTGTCGAGATGCCGCGTCATATAGCGACGATTGTGCAGACCCGTCAGCTGGTCGGTGATGGCCATCTCGAGGCTGAGCTGGACGTTGTGGCGCAAGCGGTCCTGGTAGTGCTTTTTGCGAAGCTGCGTGCGCACGCGCGCAACGAGCTCGTTCTTGTCGACCGGGCGGGTCAGGTAGTCGTTGACGCCCATCTCAAGCGCCTGGTTGAGCTTGCGGCGGTCACCGTCGGTTACGACGACGAGAATGGGAACGTTGCGCGCTTCGGGAAGAGACCGGAGCTGCGAACACAACCGCAGGCCGTCGAATCCGCGCATGCCCAGGCTGACGACGATGAGGTCATAGTCCCCGCCACGAACGCGGACGAGCGCTTCCTCGAAGGTATCCACAGATGAGACTTCGTGCCCGCCGGGCTGAAGCGCACCGGCGAACCATGCAACGGACTCGGGCCGGTCCTCGATAACGAGAATGCGGCCTGTCGTGTTGGCTTCCATCAACGCCGATGCGGGATCGATCAATCCCATGCTTTGGCCGGTGGTCTCCCGCATTCGGAGCTCGTCGGTCATCATCTTGAGTCGAACCAGAGAGCGCACGCGCGCAAAGAGCGCCGCATCGTCGACAGGCTTGGTCAGGAAGTCGTCGGCCCCGGCATCGAGACCGGCGACCCGGTCCGAGGGTTGGTCCAGCGCTGTGACCATCACCACCGGTATATGCGCCGTCTTCGGATTGCTTTTGATCCGTCGGCAGACCTCGAATCCGTCCATGCCAGGCATCATCACGTCGAGCAGAACGATATCCGGCGCGGCCTCGTCGATCTTCGCGAGGCACTCTAGCCCGTTGAATGCGCTGACGACCTCGAAATACTCCGCCGTCAGCTTGGCTTCGAGCAGCTTGACGTTGGAAAGGATGTCGTCGACGACCAGTACCCGCGCCGTCATAGCGTTCCTACCCGATGAATTTGCGGACCGTGTCCAGGAAGCTCGTCACGGAGATCGGCTTGGAAATGTAAGCCTCGCATCCGCCCTGGCGGATGACTTCCTCGTCGCCTTTCATCGCGAAAGCGGTGACCGCGACCACAGGGATGGCTTTCAGCGTGTCGTCTTCCTTGAGCCATTTCGTGACTTCCAGGCCGGACACTTCCGGCAGCTGAATGTCCATGAGAATGAGGTCGGGGTGGTGTTCGCGGGCGATGTCGAGCGCCTCCATACCGTCCTTGGTCTGGAGGATGTTGTAGCCATGGGCTTCGAGCAGATCGTGGAAGAGCTTCATATTGAGCTCATTGTCCTCGACGATCAGCACGGTCTTGGTTCTGGCGTCCATGGTTCGACTCCGATGTGCACGCGCGGCCCTTTAGGCGATTCCGTCCCCGTAACGGACCTGCCGAGGGTTCTGTGATGGTTAGTATGTGGGGCTAACCCTTAACGCTCCCTTGATGAAAAATGGGACGATGCGCCCGGTGTCGCCTTGATATATCCCGTTACACAGTAAGTCAGAGAGCGTTAACGAGCCCCTTGCACCAACCGCGGAGTGATGTACGGGTTCCAGCCATGGCCAGACCGAAGCTCATGACCCGCGATTCGGCTGAAACAATCGCCTTGGAAGTCCTGGCCTTTATCGCAGCGGCCGACAGCGCTCTTGACCGGTTGATGACCCTGTCCGGCCTCGACCGCGACACTCTGCGCAGGCGGGCAAACGACCCGGAGCTGCACATCGCCCTCCTCGACTTTATCCTTTCAGATGAACAGCTTCTGGTCGAGTTCTGTGAAACCAGTTCGTACGAACCGTCGGCTATTCATGTGGCCCACCACGTTCTCGGTCAGCCATGAGCGGATTCGACATCGCCGCGGCCAAGCCCAGACTGACACCCGGGCGCCCACTCCTGATTGTCGATGCGGATGAAGTGATCCTGCGCTTTGTCGATGGCTTCGACCGATTTCTGCGGTCTGGTGGATTGTTTCTCGACCTGACCAGTTACCGCCTCCATGGCAACGTGAAACGGCAAAACGACGGCCAGCCGGTTCTGGACGTCGAAGTCACTGCCCTTCTGGACGAATTTCGCAGCGATCTCGATTCGCTGGACGTCGTGGATGGAGCCCGAGAGGCGCTGGCGCGCCTCGCTCCCCGCCTCGACATTGTCATGCTCACCAACATCCCGACCGCTCAAGCCGAGCCTCGGCGGCGGAACCTTGCCCGCATCGGCCTGGAGCTCCCGCTGGTGACCAACAGCGGACTAAAGGGGGACGCCGTGAAAGCCCTGGCGGCCGGCGCAGGCAGGCCGGCGTTTTTCGTCGACGATATTCCCCAGAATTTGAGTTCAGCCGCCGTTTCGGCGCCGGATGTCTTCCGCATCCATCTGATTGGGGATGATCGGCTCAAGCCCTTGCTTCCTCCCGCACCCGACGCTCATCTTCGTGCCGACCATTGGCGCAACGCTGAAGCGTTCATCGCAGACAAGTTGAGCGAAGCAGGCTTCTGACATGCGGTTCGGCATCGACCTCGGTGGCACGAAAATCGAAATCGTCGCGCTTGACGAAGGCCGTGAAGTCCTTCGCGAGCGTGTGCCGACGCCCCAAACGATCTACGAAGACACCATTCGCGCCATGTGCGACCTCGTGCACCGGGCTGAAAGCAAACTCGGCGTGCGTGGCACAGTAGGCGTCGCCATTCCCGGCACGATCAGCCCGACATCGGGCCTCGTGAAGAACGCGAACTCGACGCGACTGATCGGCCACCCGCTCGATCGCGATCTTGAAGCGCTCCTCGAACGGCCCGTGCGCGTGGCAAATGACGCGAACTGTTTCGCCTTGTCCGAGGCATCCGATGGCGCCGCGGCTGGGTCCGACATCGTATTCGGCGTCATCGTCGGCACAGGCTGTGGCGGAGGCGTTTGTGTCGGAGGCCGCGTCCTCCGTGGTGCGCACGCCATCGCAGGCGAATGGGGGCACAATCCCCTGCCCACCCCGCATCCGAACGAAATAGACATTGCGCCAAAATGCTATTGCGGGCGCACAAGCTGTATCGAGGCATGGATCAGCGGAACCGGCCTGGCAGCCGACTTCCAGCGCAGGTCGGGCAAAACTCTGCGCGGTCATGACATCGCCGCTGCGGCGGAAGGCGGAAATGAACTGGCTTTAGCCGTTATGGAAGACTTTTACGATCGTTTCGCCAGATCGTTGGCGACCATCGTAAATGTGCTCGACCCCGACGCGATCGTAATCGGCGGCGGCCTCTCCAACATCGACACGATATATTGTGAATTGCCGGCCCGCGTGGAGAGCTACGCCTTCACACCCGAGGGGCGGACGCGCATCGTCAAGAACCTGCATGGCGACTCCAGTGGCGTGCGCGGCGCTGCGTGGCTCTGGAGCGAGGCCGAAGCGGCTCGAATGGAATGAGCGGGTTCTGCCGCGACTGCCTGAATGATGCCAGCGGTGCGCGCTGCGCGTCTTGCGGCAGCCGCCGCATACTGAAGCACCCGGAACTCGAATCTCTGAACATCGCGCATATCGATTGCGACGCCTTCTATGCTGCGATCGAAAAGCGCGACAATCCCGCGCTGATCGACAAGCCAGTCATCGTCGGCGGCACTGCCCGGCGCGGCGTGGTATCGACGTGCTGTTATGTTGCCAGGATATCGGGCGTTCGCTCTGCTATGCCGATGTTCAAGGCGCTTGAACTTTGCCCGCAGGCTGTCGTCATCAAGCCGGACTTCGGCAAGTACACCTTGGCCGCGAAGGCCATCCGCAGCATGATGCGCGCACTGACACCCCAGGTCGAGCCGCTGTCGCTCGATGAAGCCTATCTCGATCTTTCAGGAACCGTTGCACTGCACGGAATGTCCCCTGCGCGGCAGTTGGCGCGTCTCGCGAAGCAGATCGAGGCCGAAGTCGGTATCAGCGTCTCGGTTGGTCTGAGCTTCAACAAATTTCTCGCCAAGCTCGCCTCCGAACTCGACAAGCCACGTGGTTTTGCCGTGATCGGCAAGGAGGAGGCCGTAGCGTTTCTCCGCGCCAAACCCGTGGCCGCGATCCGCGGTGCCGGCGCGGCGCTGCAGGCTCGACTAGCCAGGGACGGGATAACGCAAATCTCTCAGATCCAGGACCTCGACATCAAGGAATTGGCCAAGCGATACGGTAATACCGGGTTGTGGCTACACCGCCTGGCGTTTGCTCAGGACAATCGTCAGGTCGATCCCGATAGTGAGATGAAGAGCATCTCATCGGAGACGACATTCGATACGAATATCTCCGATTGCCGGAAACTCGAGTCGATATTATGGCGCCAATCCGAGCGCGTCTCGGCCCGGGCCAAATCGACCGGACTTGGCGGGCGAACCGTCGTGCTCAAACTCAAGACGGCGAACTTCAAGATTCGTACGCGAAGCACCTCCCTGGATTCCCCAACACAGCTGGCAGACCGGATATTTCGGACCGCGCGCGAAGCGCTTATCCGGGAAGCTGACGGCACCGATTTTCGTTTGCTTGGCGTCGGAATCAGCCAGCTAGCTCCGGAGAGTGCTTGTGACCCGGCCGATCTCGTTGATGACGGTGCGGGAAAACGGGCCGCCGCCGAGCGCGCGATGGACAAGGTCCGCGAAAAGTTCGGCGACAAAGCCGTCATCAAGGGGCGCGCGGTGCGATCGCGATGAGATCAGAACCCTGACAGGCGACTGTATAAGTCGGGACGCCGGTCGCGGAACACGCCCCAGGAGGCGCGCGCCAGAGCCACGGCATCAAGGTCGAAGCCGGCTGTTGCGACGCCTTCTTCCGTTCGTCCCATCTCCGCTACGATTTCGCCTTGTGGCCCGGCAATGAAGGACGAACCGTAGAATGTGATCTCACTCGTCTTTCCCGTCTCTTTGCCGATGCGGTTCGACGCGATGAGCGGCATCAAATTTGCGCCGGCATGTCCCTGCATCACACGGCGCCAGTGGTCGCGGCTATCGACCGGTGGCGCAGGTGGCGGCTCGGTACCGATGGCCGTCGGATAGAAGAGAGCTTCGGCACCCAATAGTGCCATCGCTCTTGCGCTCTCGGGAAACCATTGATCCCAACAGATCGCTGCGCCGAACATTCCGAAACGCGTTCGCCAGACTTGAAATCCTGTGTCGCCAGGGGAGAAATAGAACTTTTCCTGATAGCCCGGACCATCGGGAATGTGCGCCTTGCGATAAAGCCCGAGCACCGAGCCATCCGCATCGATCATCGCAAGCGAATTGAAATGTGCTTGTCCCGCGCGCTCGAAGAAGCTGAACGGAAGGACGACACCGAGCTCGCGGGCCAGCGACGAAAATTCCTCGATCAGCGGATTGTCGTTGAACGGTCGGGCCCACTTGTAGTGTTCCGCGGACTGGTCCTGGCAAAAATACGGAGTCTCGAAGAGTTCCTGGATCAGGATGGCGTTTGCGCCCCTGGCCGCTGCCTGCCGCACGAGATCCTTCGCCTTGGCGATGTTGGCTTCCGTGTCCCAGGAGCAGGCGAACTGGGTAGCGGCGAAGGTGACGTTTCTCATGCCGGTTCCTGCTGGGTGATGCAGTGGATGCCACCGCCGCCGGCGACGATGTCGAGCGCCTCGATCTGGAGAACGTCGCGACCGGGAAAACAATCCGAGAGGATCGTACGCGCTGCTTCGTCGTTACGATCATCGAAACCCGGCATCACCAGCCCGCCATTGGCGAGATAGAAATTGATGTAGCTCGCCTGCAGCGGCCGACCACGGGAATCTTGGCCGACACTGCGCGGTTGTTCGACTTCGACGATCTCGAATGCGCGTCCTTCTGCATCGCGCGCGGACTTGAGGCGCCGGATCAGTTCCATGACCGGCTCGAAATCCGGATGACTTCTCGCCGAGGGAACGCCGACCAGGATGCGGCCGGGAGCGGCGAAGCAGGCGATGTTGTCGATATGGCCGTCCGTCTCGTCGTCGGAGAACCCCTCGCCCAGCCAGAGAATACGGCGCGCGCCCGTGAAGAGCGCGAGGCGTTCCTCGATCTGCTGCTGGCTGAGATGCGGATTGCGATTGGGATTGAGCAGGCATTGCTCGGTCGTGATCAACGTGCCCTGCCCGTCGGTGTGGATCGCACCGCCCTCGCAGACCAGCGGCGCACGATAGACCCGAACTCCCGTGTCGTCCGCAGCCCGGGTGGCGAACTGCGCGTCTTCGGCCCAGGGCTGATATTTGTTGCCCCAGGCATTGAATTCCCACTGCACGGCGGCGCGCGCGCCATCGGGACCGATGAGGAATGTCGGACCGGAGTCTCGTGCCCAGGAATCGTCCAGCGGCAATTCGATGATCTCGACCTTGCCGGAGGTCGCGAGTTGCGCTTCGGCAGAGTCCGACGGCCTTGCCGCAAGGGTCACCGGCTCGAAGGACGAGATCGCGCGGGCGACGCGCGCCAGCGCCTGGCGTGCGCGCAGCAATCCGTCCGGACCGCCCCAGGCCTCGACCCGGCAAGGCCAGCACATCCATGTGCGCGCATGTGTCGCCCATTCCGCCGGCATGACAAAGCCGTCGCGCGCGGGACAGGGGTCGTCTGCGTCCAGCCGTTTCATCATGCTGGCTTATAGCGCGGGCAGAGGCGGCGCGATAATCTTTTGCGTCACTCGGGAAGTCATCATGCGCATCGAAAACAAGCTCAAAGAACTCGGAATCACGCTGCCGACGCCGCCCGCGCCTGTGGCGAGCTATGTGCCCTTCGTGGTCAGCGGCAATCTCGCCTACATCTCCGGACAGGTCACCATCGCGGCGGATGGGCTGAAATATGTCGGCACTGTCGGCAAGGAGATATCGCTGGAGGATGGGCAGGCCGCGGCGAAACTCTGTGCCGTCAATGTCATCGCCCAGGCCAAAGCCGCGTGCGGCGGGGATCTCGATCGCGTGAAGCGCGTGGTCAAGGTAACGGTCTTCGTGAACGCGGTGCCGGGCTTCGCCCAGCATCCGGAAGTCGCCAATGGCGCGTCCGATCTGTTCGTCGCGGTGTTCGGTGACGCCGGACGCCATGCCCGCGCCGCGGTCGGTGCCGGTTCGCTGCCGCGCAACGTGGCCTGCGAAGTCGAAGCGGTGATCGAGATCGCGTGACGGGAGAGATCACCGCACGGATCATTGGCAGCTCTGCCGAAATCGGCGAGAGCGCGTGGGACGCGTGTGCCAATCCGACCCGCGAGACCGATCCCCACCCTTTCACCCGTTATGCGTTTTTCGCAGCCTGTGAGGAGTCGGGGTCTGCGACGGCACGGACGGGATGGCGGCCGGCCCATCTGGCGATCGACCGGGACGGCAGCATCATCGGGCTTTTGCCCTGCTATCTGAAGAGTCACAGCCAGGGCGAATATGTCTTCGACCATTCCTGGGCCGATGCTCTGGAACGGGCGGGCGGCGACTACTATCCCAAGCTTCAAGCCGCAGTGCCGTTCACCCCGGCGACGGGGCCGCGCTTGCTGGTATCGGCCGATGCGGACGTCGCGGCGACGTGGGAGGCCCTGCTGGCGACCGGCGCCACCGCCGTCAAACAGCTCGGCGCCTCGTCCCTGCACATAACTTTTCTGACCGAAGAGGAATGGAACGCAGCCGGGGCGCTCGGCTTCCTGCGCCGCACCGATCAGCAGTTTCACTGGATCAACCGCGGTTACGATTCCTTCGATCGGTTTCTGGGCGAGCTCTCGTCTTCCAAACGCAAGAACCTGCGCAAGGAGCGCGCGGCCGTGCGCGATGCCGGGGTTGAATTCGACTGGATCAGCGGCAGCGATCTGACCGAGGCGCATTGGGACACGTTCTTCGAATTCTACATGGACACCGGCAGCCGCAAGTGGGGCCGGCCTTACCTCACGCGCGAGTTCTTCAGCCGGGTGAGCGCTTCGATGCCGGAGCAGACCTTGCTGATCCTGGCGAAACGGAATGGGCGATACATCGCGGGGGCACTCAACTTCGCAGGTGGCGGCGTGCTCTACGGGCGCAACTGGGGCTGCACCGAGTTCGTGCCGTTCCTGCACTTCGAGACCTGCTACTACCAGGCGATCGACTATGCGATTGCACATGGAATGCAGAAGGTCGAGGCCGGCGCGCAGGGGGCGCACAAGCTGCTGCGGGGCTACATGCCGGCGCCGACCTATAGCGCGCATTACATTGCGCATGAAGGTTTGCGCCGGGCCGTCGATCAATATCTCGCCCGCGAGCGCGAGGCGGTGGCGGAGCATATCGAGGAGCTGGCCGAACACGGGCCGTTCCGGAAGATCGAAAACGGGGAAGAGGATTTCTGAATGGCCTACGACACCAACAACGTCTTCGCGAAGATCCTGCGCGGCGAACTGCCGAAAGTCGCGGTCTACGAGGACGAGCACACCCTCGCCTTCATGGACATCATGCCCCAGACACCGGGACATGTGGTGGTGATCCCGAAGGAAGCGGCGGAGGACATGATGGACCTTTCGCCCGAAGGCGCCGCGCGGTTGATGCAGACGACGCAGAAGATCGCCAAGGCAGCAAAGAAAGCGCTCGAAGCTTCCGCGGTGACGCTGGTTCAGCGCAGCGGGCGCGACGCCGGGCAGACCGTGTTCCACGTGCATTTCAACGTGATGCCACATTACCCGGGCGTTCCGCTGAAGCTGCATGCCCAGGCGATGGTCGATCCCAAGACGCTGGTGCCGGTCGCCGAGAAGATCCGGAGCGCGCTGTGATCCTCGAACACGCCGTGCTGAACGTGAAGAAGGGCCAGGGCGTCGCCTTCGAGGCGGCGCTGAAGAGTGCCCGTCACCTAATCGAGGCGACGGAGGGTTTCCAGAAAATGGAAGTGCGGCCCTGCGTCGAGACCAAGGACCGCTACCTGCTGCTGGTGTGGTGGGGTTCGGTCGAGGCACATACGGTGGGCTTCCGTGGCTCTGACCGCTATGGCCCGTGGCGCGAGGCGCTGCACCCGTTCTACGAACCCTTCCCGACGGTTCAGCATTACGGGCCGCCGCTGTAGACCGGCACTGGAAACCGCCGCGGGCCGATCCTATGTGACTGACCATGACCTATTTCATTGCGATCTTCTGCTCGCCGCTGGCGCTGCTTCTGGTGGGGCGGCCGTTCTCGGCGCTGTTCAACCTTATCCTGTATGTGCTTTCGATCGCGTGCTGGGCGACGATCGTTTTCTTCCACGCCGGCATCGTGCTCTGGGGTCTTGCGTTCCTGCATGCGGTTTTGGCGATCAATGCGTCGCATGAGGATCGCCGCGCCCGGTGGATCGCCGCCTCGATGCGCCGGGGCACCTGACAAAACAAAGCCCGCCGATGGCCATCGGGCGGGCGCTGCTCAGATTCCGGAGAGCGGTCCGCGCCGCGCCCTTGCGGGCGCGCCGACGGTCACTGGTCCGTCCAATCCCCCAATCCGTTCTACGGACGCACCGCTTTCAGCCTCGCGTTCGGCCTTGCAGTGCGCCTTTCGCCGTATGGCGCGAGCGCGCATCCGGAGTGGGTATGACTTGTCTCGCGGGACGTAGGTTCAGCGGCCCTCAGGCCTTCGGAAATGGTGCCACGCCATGGCGGGTTCTCCGGTGCGTTCGGATCGGAGATGGGAATTGCAACCTACGGTTCAAGGGGTGCGGCAAGAAATATTTCTGATTGTTTGTCAGTTCAACCTATCTCCCACCATGGCCGGCCTCCGAGCCGGCCACCCAGCAGGGGCGCGTCTACGCGCCAGTGACTCACGTGGAGCCGCGGAGGCTTACACTCAAGGCAGCCAACACGCGCAACTCTCTCTCCTTCCGCCCGCAGACGCGGGCGCACTGGGTGGCGTCCGCACGCTGACGCTACGGACCAAGCCCGGCCATAGTGTGGGGGGTGAAGAGTGAGTTTGCTACGGCGCGAAGCTGGAGCGGCATTTCACGCCCCAGTGGCCGTTCTCGTTCGTGATCACGTACATCGAGTCGAAGCCGCCGATCACACTGCCGTCCTTGCGGTAGCGGGTGAAGCGCGTGTCGATGTGAACCTTGTCGGCGCCGGCATGGATCACGGCGCGGCGCTCCCAGGCGGAGTGATCCCATTCCGCCAGCGCGCCGCTGGTGAAACGTTCCGGCTGCATGTCGCCCTTGTTCAGGATGACCATGGTGTTCGAGGCGAAACGCACGGACGGGAAGTTGAAGGTGTTCTCGAAGGCCGGAATGTCGCGTGCGTTGAACGCCGTCATGAAATCGTCGAGGACTTTCTGCGCGGCGTCGATGGAGGATTGGTGCTGGGTCATGGCGGTGTCCGTCGGTTTCTATCGGCGCTCAGCGTAGCGGAATTTGCGCCCCGACATCCCGAATCTTGAGCGTGCAGGATGTTTACGTTGGCGCACGCCCAAGGGCGCGGTATCTCTTGCCGCGGCGGGGTTGGCGATGAACCACAGTCTGAAGCGGATATTGCGCTGGGCCGGACGGGCGGCGGTCGTGATCGGCGTTTCGCTCCTGCTTTCGCGCGTCGGCGAAGCCGTCTCGACGGCGAAGGGACTGGAGGAACTGGCCTCCGTTCAGGAACAAACCATCCGGGTCGTGGAATCCAGCCGGCCGAGCGATTTCTTCGCGCTGTTCGTCGACGCCGCGATTCACAAGGCGCCCTCGCCTGCTGCGGCGGCGCGGCCGGTGCGGCTCGGCTATTGGGCGATGAACGGCCAGGAGCGGAACTGGCTGCGCCCGCTCTACGCCCTGGCGGATACCGTCTGGCATCTGTTCGGCGCGGGCGATCCGGTGGCGCGGCTCATCCTGATCGGCGAGTTCGCCGCCGGATTCCTGCTGACGCTGTGGGCGATGCTGGCGCTCTATGCCTATTCGCCGGTGACCTTCGTGTATCCGACGCTCTACGGCATCGTGATCCCGTTCCTCACGGTGATCGCCGGAACTCTCGTGGGTGAAGTCGTCTATCTCGCGATGCTGGCGGGCATGTCGCTTCTCGGCTGGGTGACGTCGCTTGCGGGACTGTGCTGCGGCGCCGGTACGCTGGCGACGGCGATCTGGAGTCTCGTGGTCGAGGGCGGCCGCATTTCGGCCGAGGACCGCATCCGCGAGACGCTTCTGGGGCGTGTGTTTGGCCGCTGGCTGGGGACGGCGGAAGGATAGCGCTCGCTATCCCGGCATGCGCTCGAAGACCTTCAGGCCTTCCGGCAGGGGCACCCAAGCGGGGCGCTGGCTGTTGAAGATCGCGATGGCCGGTTTGAAGTGCGCCGGGTCGTCGAGCGTGCCGGCGTAGATTGTGTGCTCGTCTGTCTCGCCGCGGATGCCGCCATAGACCAGGCCGCCGCAGCGGGGACAGAAGTTGCGCTCCGACTTGCGGCCGTCGCTCTGCGCCAGCGTGTGCGTGACCGCGTCGCCGGTGATGCGAAGCGCGCTCGCCGGATAACCCATGAAGGCGATGAAGCCGCCGCCGGAGGCTTTGCGGCAGTCGTTGCAGAAGCAGTAGCCGGCATAGGTGGGCGGGCTGTTCGCTTCGTAGCGCAGAGCGCCGCAGAGGCAGCCGCCGGTGGTGAGGTTTGTCATCCCGCAAGCTCCATTGTCATTCCCGGCCGAGTGGAGCGAGGCAAAGGGGATCCAGGATAAGCCGCATCTGAGCTGCGCCAGAATGAAGCGCAGCCAATTCTTCAACAACGTTCAAGCTGCTTATCCCGGGTCCCCTTCCCATCCATCGTGCTTGTGTACGATGGATGCCGGGGATGACAGGGAAGTTTAACATGCGAGCTTAAACGCTCACTCAAGTCGCGGTCGGCGCCTCAGGCGGACTCTAGCCCGCTGGATGTTCAAACGTCAGGACATCAACGGTACCGCATCCGGATGGATGTTGCCGAGAATCTCTGAGCCGTTGGCATGCAGCACGCGCAGTTCCGGAGCATTCCAGGGCGAACGTTCGCACTTAGCCAGGGAACTCGCCTGCGGCTCTTGATGACGCTGTTCCATGTCCAATCTCCGATCAGTGCACCGCGTTCGCGAATCCAATGGGCAAATGCCGGCGCGATGCGAGAAGACTTGCCTAACCGATCCCGACAGCCGGAACAACTGGCTTACGAGAGAAGTATAATGTTGCCACAGACAGCGACGCGCTTACACGCTCTCTTCCGCCTTCGGTTTC
Source organism: Pseudomonadota bacterium (assembly GCA_018241025.1). Lineage (GTDB taxonomy): Bacteria > Pseudomonadota > Alphaproteobacteria > Micropepsales > Micropepsaceae > Rhizomicrobium. The sequence continues at coordinate 65,139 of JAFEEQ010000015.1, read as the reverse complement.
TTCTTCGGCGGCGGGGGGAGTGCTTTCGGCTTCTTGTGATCGGTGATGAACTCGAAGGCGAGCTTGTCGTTCTCGCGATCAAGGAGCACGCGCACCGTGCCGCCTTCCTTCAGCTTGCCGAACAGAATCTCGTCCGCCAGCGGCTTCTTGAGACTGTCCTGGATCACGCGCGCCAGGGGACGGGCGCCGAAGGCCTCGTCATAGCCCTTCTCGCCCAGCCAGCGGGTCGCTTCCGGCGTCAGGTCGAAGGTCACGTCGCGGTCGACGAGTTGGGCCTCGAGTTCGAGCACGAACTTCTCGACCACATGGTCGATGGTCTCGCGGTTGAGCGGCGCAAAAGTGATCGTCGCGTCGAGGCGGTTGCGGAACTCCGGCGTGAACAGCTTCTTGATCGCCTCATCGTCTTCGCCGACGCGCTTGCCGCGGCCGAAGCCGATGGCGTCCTTGGCGGCGTCCGATGCGCCCGCATTGGTGGTCATGATCAGGACCACGTTGCGGAAATCGATCTTCTTGCCGTTGTGGTCGGTCAGCTTGCCGTGGTCCATGACCTGCAGAAGGATGTTGAACAGATCCGGATGCGCCTTCTCGACCTCGTCGAGCAGCAGCACGCAGTGCGGATGCTGGTCGACGCCGTCGGTCAACAGGCCGCCCTGGTCGAAACCGACATAGCCCGGCGGGGCGCCGATCAGGCGGCTGACGGTGTGGCGCTCCATGTACTCCGACATGTCGAAGCGCAGAAGCTCGACACCGAGCGTCTTGGCGAGTTGCTTGGCCGCCTCGGTCTTGCCGACGCCGGTCGGGCCGGAGAACAGATAGCAGCCGATCGGCTTGTCAGGCTGGCGCAGGCCGGCGCGGGCGAGCTTGATGGCGCTCGACAGCGCGTGCAGCGCGGCGTCCTGGCCAAAGACGGCGGTCTTGAGATCGGCCTCGAGCGTGCGCAGCGCCTCGGTGTCGTCCTTGGAGACGGTCTTGGGGGGGATGCGCGCCATCGTGGCGATTACGTCTTCCACTTCTTTGACGCCGATGACTTTCTTGCGTTTGGATTCGGCCAGCAGCATTTGAGAAGCGCCGACCTCGTCGATCACGTCGATCGCCTTGTCGGGCAGCTTGCGGTCGTTGATGTATTTCGAGGAGAGCTCGACCGCCGCCTTGATCGCGTCGGCGGTGTAGCGGACTTTGTGGAACTCTTCGTAGTAGGGCTTGATCCCCATCATGATCTTGATCGTGTCGGGGATGGTCGGCTCGACGACGTCGATCTTCTGGAAGCGGCGGACGAGCGCGCGATCCTTCTCGAAATACTGGCGGTATTCCTTGTAGGTGGTCGAGCCGATACAGCGCAGCGTGCCCTGTTGGAGCGCGGGCTTGAGCAGGTTGGACGCGTCCATCGCACCGCCCGAGGTGGCGCCGGCGCCGATTACGGTGTGAATCTCGTCGATGAAGAGAATCGCGCCCTTGAGCGCCTCGAGTTCCTTCACGACCGATTTCAGGCGTTCCTCGAAATCGCCGCGGTAACGCGTGCCGGCGATCAGCGAGCCCATGTCGAGGGCATAGATGACGTTGCCTTTCAGCACGTCGGGGACTTCGCCCTTGATGATCTTGCGCGCCAGGCCTTCGGCGATGGCGGTCTTGCCGACGCCGGGATCGCCGACGAAGAGCGGATTGTTCTTCTGCCGGCGACAGAGGATCTGGATCGTGCGATCGACCTCGGCAGTGCGGCCGATGAGCGGATCGACGCGGCCCTGCTTGGCCTTCTCGTTGAGGTTGACGCAATAGGCTTCGAGCGCCTCGGTGCCCTGCTTGTTCTTGGGCTCGCCTTCCTCGCCTTCTTCCTCGGCGCCGCGCGCCGCCTTCTGCTGGCTCATGCCCGGGCGCTTGGCGATGCCGTGGCTCATATAGGAGACCGCGTCGAGTCGCGTCATGTTCTGCTCTTGCAGGAAGTAGACGGCGTGGCTCTCGCGCTCGGTGAAGAGCGCGACGAGGACGTTCGCGCCGGTGACTTCGTCGCGGCCGGAATTCTGGACGTGGAGCACGGCACGCTGGACGACGCGCTGGAAGCCGGTGGTCGGCTTGGCTTCCTCGCCATCCTCGATGACGAGGGTCATCAGCTCTTCGTCGATGTATTTCTGGACGACCTTGCGCAGCGCCTCGATATCGACGTTGCAGGCCTTCATCACCTGGGCCGCATCGACGTCGTCGATCAGCGAGAGCAGCAGGTGCTCGGGTGTCGCGTATTCGTGATGCCTATCGCTCGCGAGCTTGATCGCGCGGTGCAGGGCTTGTTCGAGGCTTCGCGAGAGTGAGGGCATTCAGGCGCTACTCCTTCTCCATCGTGCATTGCAGAGGATGCTGGTGCCGGCGGGCGAATTCAATCACCTGCGCGACCTTGGTTTCGGCGACATCATAGGTGAAAACGCCGCAGATACCGACGCCGTGACGGTGTACGTGCAGCATGATCTCAACCGCCTGCTCGCGATTCTTGTTGAAGATCTTCTCCAGGATATGAACGACGAACTCCATCGGCGTGTAGTCGTCGTTGAGCAGGAGAACCTTGTAGAGGCTCGGCTTCTTGGTTTTCGGGCGCGTTTTGGTGACGATCCCGGTGCCTGTTCCACCGTTGCCGTCGCGCGTTCCGTCTCGTCCGTCTCGCATGGTGATGAGTCACGTTCTGAATATGGTGATGCCTATCCTATTCCAACAGGGGCCCATGCAAAGCCCCCGGTAATGGGCCTATTTCCGGCGCGGTTACTCCGCCAGAAAAGCAAAAAGGCCCGGAAGTGATTCCGGGCCTTTCCTGAACGCTTGCAGCTTGGGGGGACTTAAGCCGCGCGGGCGCTCTGAACCACGTCCACCCAGGCCTGAACGCGGCTCTGGAGCGGCTCGAAAGTTTCCTTGGACGTCGCGACCATCAGCTCGCTGAGCTTGGTCATCTCGGCGACGTAGGAGTCGAAGGCCGACTTGGCAAAGCCGGTCTGAAGTTCGAACGCCTCATGCGCCGACTTCGAGGCCATCAGGGCCTTGGCGTTGGCGATCGAACCTTCGATCGAAGCCTTGGAATAGGTGTAGATCTCGTTGTGCAGGGACTCGGCGCCCTTGCCGGCGACGTTGGCGGCCTTCACATAGGCCTCGACCGTGTCCTTGGAGAAGCCGAGGAGCTGGTCATAGCCCTTCACAGCCTTCTCGAAATTCGCCTTCATCGTCTCCGTGCCCGTCTTGAACGCGGTCTCGAAGGCTTCGGTGGTGCCATTGAGTTTCTCGCCGGCCGTCTTTGCTTTCGCCATTATGGTTACTCCTCGGTAAATTCCATGGTGCACCATCTTGCGGCCAGCGGCCTTGCTGCGGTGCAACAAAGCCTATATGCGGCGCAGCAGCGTCAATGTCAAGAGTTTATGCTGCAGTGCGTCAAAACCGTAATGGTGTAGGGACTTTTACCAAACTTCATCAGCGTTAACGGTTCGTAAACGCCCGTTTTCTATCGTGATTTTCCCTACCTTGCGGCAGGGGTCCCGATTTGGTTTTATCAAATCCGATTGGGGCACCGACCATAGAACGATGGGGCAGTAATGCCTAAACAGCCGCGGGCTGGAATCGGCGCGCTTTTGCGAACATTGTTCGTTTCGCTCGCAGTCATCCTCGCCCTGCTAGCCGGAACGGAATTGGCCCAGGCCCGCGGACGCCATCACGGCGGCCGCCATCATGCCCGTGTCGCGCTTCCGGCGGGTGCCACCGATCCGGCAAAGGACGCCGCGCTGATCGTCGATGGCGAGACCGGCCGTGTCCTCTATGCGCGCAATGCCAATCTGCAGCGCCACCCCGCGTCGCTCACCAAGATGATGACGCTCTATCTGCTGTTCGAAGCCCTGAAGAAGGGCGAGGTGAACATGCAGACCATGCTGCCGATATCGCAGCACGCCGCATCGCAGCCGGCGACGAACCTCCACCTGACCGCAGGCGAGATGGTGCCGGTCGAGACCGCGATCAAGGCGATCGTGGTGCGCTCCGCCAACGATATCGCGGTGGCGATCGCCGAGTCGCTCGGCGGCACGGAGAGCCATTTCGCCGAGCTGATGACCGCGAAGGCGCGGTCCTTCGGCATGCACAACACCTTCTACCACAACGCTTCGGGCTTGCCCGATCAGCTGCAGGTGACGACGGCCGCCGACCTCGTGATCCTCGCGCGGCATCTCGCTTACGATTATCCGCAGTACTTTCCCTACTTCTCCACGCCGGGCTTCAGCTTTCACGGCGTGAACTACACGACGCACAACAACCTGATCGGACGCTATGAGGGCGCCGACGGCATCAAGACGGGTTATACCCAGATGTCGGGCTTCAACCTCGTCTCCTCCGTCGTGCGCAGCGGCGTGCATGTCATCGGCGTGGTGATGGGCGGACGCACCGCGCATCGCCGCGATCTCGAGATGGTGAAGCTGCTCGACGATTCCTTCGCGCGGATAGCGTCCAATCCGCAGCTCGTCGCCCATGCCGGCGTGCCGTGGCACAACAACGTGGCGATGAACGGTGCGCCGGTGATCGCGAGCCTGGATATCGCACCCGACAACGGCGACGACGAAGACGCTGCGGAGTCCGCCGGCGACGAATCCGACGACGACAACGTGATCGCCGCGCCGCTGCCGCCGAAGCCGAACACGATGGTCGCAGCGCTGTCGCCGCGCCCGACGCTGCCGCCGCCGGCAACAGTTCAGCCCTCCCCGCCGCCGCAGCGGATCGTCGCGGCCAACGTTCCGGACTGGATGAAAAAGGTCCACCCGCGTGCCAAGCCGTACAACGAAGCGCCGGTCGCAGTCGCCGTCGCGCCGACACCCAAGCCGATGGTCGTAGCGGCCATTGCCCCCGCCCCCAAACCCAAGGCCCATGGCAGCGGCGAAGGCGATATCGGCGATCCGCCGGCAGGCGCCCGGTCGTGGACGATCCAGATCGGCGCCTTCGCCGATCTCAACCAGGCCCGAGGCCAGCTCGCATCTTATGCCGAGCGGTCGATGGATATTCTGGGCCAGGCTGCCCGGATCGTGATTCCGTTCACGGCGGTGGACGGTCATACGCTCTATCGCGCGCGCTTCGGGCCGTTCGTGGAGCGCGAAGCCCGCGAAGTGTGTTCGCGGCTCACGCAGCGCGGCCAGACCTGTTTCACCGTGATGGGTACGCAGCGCTGAGGCTTACTCGGCCAGCAGCACATCCTTCGCTTCGTTGATCTTGGCAGCCAGGTAATCCGAGCCACCGTGATCGGGGTGCATCTGTTGCATCAGGCGGCGATGCGCCGCGCGGATATCGTCCGGACCGGCGCCCTCCTCCAAGCCCAGAACCTTCAGCGCTTCCTCGCGGCTCATCCCGGTCCTGTTCGCCCGCCGAGCCGGCGGCCGCGGACGCCACCAGCCGGAGATCCGCACCCGCATCACGCCGTAGGCGAGCACCGCCAGTGCACCGAGGATGAGCGCGGGCGCTGGCTCCCGAAGAAGCAGCAGCACAAATGCGAGGATCACCAGCACGGCTATCCCGCCGTAGCGCAGGCCAAGGGCGAGATCGCGTGCGCTCGTCGTCGTGAAGCCGCGCAGGAGCAGCAGGATGGCGGCGAGTGCGAGTGCGCCGAAGAGTACGGGGAGCATCAGGGCCGCCGTGAATGAGCCGTTCGCCGACTATAGCGGCAGGTCCACAGCCCGTGGAACCCGCGCGCGTGACGGATCAGTAATGCCCGTTGCGCCGCCGACAATGGCAGATTGACCGCGCCCCGAAGGACACATGCAGCCATGGCGCAGCCGAACGAGCAGATCAAACCGGTCTATATGCTCCTGATCTGTCTCGCCGTGGCGCTGACCATGTTCGGCGGCTCGATCCTGCTCAGCGTGTTCTATGTCGAGCAGCCCAAGGTCGCGCAGTCGGAACCCTGACGATCAGCCCGACGCGAGCAGCGCGGCGTTGCCGCCGGCGGCGGCGGTGTTGACCGTCCAGGTGCGTTCGGCGGCGAAGCGCGGGAGGTAGTGCGGGCCGCCGGCCTTGGGGCCGGTGCCGGAGAGGCCTTCGCCGCCGAAAGGCTGGACGCCAACCACGGCGCCGATCTGGTTGCGGTTGACGTAGATGTTGCCGGCGTGGATGCGCTCGCGGATAAAGCGGGCGGTCTCGTCGATGCGGCTGTGGACGCCGAGGGTGAGGCCATAGCCGGTGGCGTTGATCGCGTCGCAGACCGCATCGAGCTTGTCGCCCGCATAGCGCACAACGTGGAGCACAGGGCCGAAGACCTCGTGCTGGAGCTGGGCGAGGCTGGACAGCTCGAAGGCGTGGGGCGCGAAGAAGACGCCGCGCGAGAGCTCGGCGGGGATCGGGAGCTTGCGCAACAGCTTCGCGTCGCGGGTCATCTTCGCGGCGTGCTTCCCGAGCATCTCACGGGCCTGTTCGTCGATCACCGGGCCGATGTCGGTGTCGAGGCGGATCGGGTCGCCGAGCTTCAGCTCGTCCATGGCGCCGAGGATGATCTTGAGCATCTTGTCGGCGACATCGTCCTGCAGGAACAGCACGCGCAGCGCCGAGCAGCGCTGGCCGGCGCTGTCGAAGGCGGAGGCAAGGACATCCTTCGCGACCTGCTCGGGCAACGCGGTGGAGTCGACGATGAGCGCGTTCTGGCCGCCGGTCTCGGCGATCAGCGTGGCGATGGGGCCGGTGCGCGCAGCCAGCGCGCGGTTGATCGCAGTTGCGGCCTCGGTCGAGCCGGTAAAAGCAACGCCGGCAAGACGCGGATCGGCACAGAGCGGATTGCCGATGGTGGGACCGTCTCCCGGAAGGAAGTGGAGGATGTCCGCAGGCACGCCGGCCTCGCGAAGCAGGCGCACGGCCTCGGCGGCGATGAGCGGCGTCTGCTCGGCGGGCTTGGCGAGCACAGCGTTACCGGCGGCGAGCGCGCCGGCGACCTGGCCGGTGAAGATGGCGAGCGGAAAATTCCACGGGCTGATGCAGGCGAAGACACCCTTGCCGTGCAGCGACATCTCGTTGGATTCGCCGGTCGGGCCGGGAAGACGCTCCGGCGTTTCGAACAGCTTCTCGGCGTTGTCGGCGTAGTAGCGCAGGAAGTCGACGGCTTCGCGGACTTCGCCGAGCGCGTTGGGCAGCGTCTTGCCGGCTTCGGCGACGGCGAGCGCCATCAGCAAGTTGCGGTTCGCTTCGAAGAGATCGGCGGCGCGGCGCAGGATGGCGGCGCGGGCGCCGCCGCCCTGCCCGTCCCATTCGCGCTGGGCGCGATGAGCCCTGCCGAGCGCGTCGAGCGCCTGCTCCGGCGTGGCTTCGATCACGGTGCCGACGGTGACGGCGCGGTCGGTCGGGCTTTTCACCGGAGTCTCCACGCCTTTGAGCGTAGTGCCGCTAACGACAGGCGCCGCGAGTGCAGGTGATGCGAGTTTCGATTTGATGTCGGCGAGGATCGGATCGGTGATCTTCGGGTTGCTCCAGAAGAATCCGGACGAGTTGCAGCGCGGTGCGAGAATATCTTTCGGAAGCGGGATGCGCGGGTTGCGATGCGGCCTGGCGGCGGCGATCTGCGCCACCGGATCGGCGACGATGTCGTCGAGCGGCGCGTCCTCGTCGGCGAGGCGGTTCACGAAGGAGGTGTTCGCGCCGTTCTCGAGCAGGCGGCGAACGAGATAGGCGAGCAGATCCTCATGGCTGCCGACTGGCGCATAGATGCGCGTTGGCACGCCGCCGATCTCGCGGTGGAATTCGTGCAGCGCTTCGCCCATGCCATGCAAACGCTGGAACTCGAAATCGCGGCGGCCGCCGGCGATGGCGTCGATGGCGGCGAGCGAATGCGCGTTGTGGGTGGCGAACTGCGAATAGAGCGCATTGCCGGCGCCGAGCATTTTGCGCGCACAGGCGAGATACGACGTGTCGGTCGCGGATTTGCGGGTGAAGACGGGATATTCGGGCAGGCCAAGCTCCTGGCCGCGCTTGATCTCGCTGTCCCAATAGGCGCCCTTCACGAGGCGCACCGGGATGCGGCGGTTCTGGCGGCGGGCGAGATCGATCAGCCAGTCGAGCACCGGCATGGCGCGCTTCTGATAGGCCTGTACGGCGAGGCCGAGGCCGTCCCAGCCTTTCAGCTCCGGCGCTTCGCCGAAGGCTTCGAAAACATCGAGCATGAGGTCGAGACGCTCGGCTTCCTCGGCATCGACGGTGAGGCCGATATCCTGGGCGCGGGCGCGTTCGCCGAGCTTCACCATCACCGGCACGAGCTCGGCGAAGACACGGGCGCGGTTGACCCATTCGTAGCGCGGATGAAGTGCGGAGAGCTTGACCGAGATGCTCGGGCGCTCGAACACGCTGCGGCCGTCTTTCGGGTTCGCGGCGGCGACGGCATCGAGCGCCTTGAAATAGGCATCGGCATAGCGCGCGGCGTCTTCGGCGGTGTAGGCGGCCTCACCCAGCATGTCGAAGGAGTAGCGATAGCCCTTCTCGACCATCGGGCGGGCTTCCTTCTGCGCCTCGACAATCGTGCGGCCGAGCACGAACTGGCGGCCGAGGATGCGCATGGCATAGCTCACCGCCTGACGGATCACCGGCTCGCCGGTGCGGGAGACGAGGCGCTTGAAGATGCCTTCGAAATCCCATTTCGCGGTGTCGTCGAGGCGGACGACGCGGCCGGTGAGCATCAAGGCCCAGGTCGAGGCGTTGACGAAGAGCGAGTCCGATTTGGCGCGGTGGCGATCCCATTGCGCGCCGCCGATCTTGTCGCGGATCAGCTTGTCGGCGGTCTCGGCATCGGGGACGCGCAACAGCGCCTCGGCGAGGCACATGAGGGCGACGCCTTCTTCGCTCGAGAGCGCGTATTCCTGCATGAAGGCATCGACGCCGCCGCCGCGCGATTTGTCGTTGCGGATGCGGGTGACGAGGTCGGTGGCAAGTCTATAGGCGGTCTGCTGTTCCTGGGGCGAGAGCGTCGCCTCGGCGATGCGGCGGTCGACGATGGTTTCTTCGTCGGCGAGATAGGCGGCGGAAATGGCGTCGCGCAGTTGCGTCATGGGTGCGTCGGTTGGGAGCGGCGGCGCATTCTAGCCCGGCCGCGCCGGGGCGCGCTATGTTCGGCGCATGAACACGCCACGAATAGTCACAAGCATTGCAGAGCTGCGCGCCGCGCTTGACGGCTGGCGCAAGGACGGCGCACGCATCGGCCTGGTACCGACCATGGGCGCGCTGCATGATGGGCACCTGTCGCTGGTGCGCGGGATACAAAGCCATTGCCAGAAGACGCTCGCGAGCATTTTCGTGAACCCGACGCAGTTCGCGCCGCACGAAGATTTCGACCGCTATCCGCGCGACCTTTCCGGCGATGCCGCCAAGCTGGCGACGGTGGGGCTCGATCTGATCTTCGCGCCGGAACGGGCTGAGATGTACCCGGAGGGATTCGCGACGGCGCTGACCGTCGGCGGACCAGCGCTAGCAGGGCTGGAGGATGCGTTCCGGCCGCACTTCTTCGGCGGTGTGGCGACGGTGGTGTCCAAGCTGTTGATCGCCGCCCTGCCCGATGTCGCGGTCTTCGGCGAGAAGGACTATCAGCAGCTCGCCGTGATCCGCCGGATGACGGTGGACCTTGGACTGCCGATCGAGGTTCTCGGCGCGCCGATCGTGCGCGAGCCGGACGGTCTCGCGATGTCGTCGCGCAATGCGTATCTCTCGGCGGACGAACGGGCGGTCGCCGGGCGGCTCAACCTGGTGCTGAAGGATGCGATCGCGCGGCTGAAGCATGGCGATCCTATTGCCGAAGTCGAAGCCTTCGCGAGCACCGATCTGCGCGAGGCGGGGTTCGAGAAGGTCGATTATGTTGCGGTACGCGATGCGGAGACGCTGGCGCATATCCGGGCCGTCGAACGCCCAGCGCGGATATTGGCTGCGGCAAAGATCGGTGGGACGCGGTTGATCGATAATATGACGGTGTAGCCAAGTCGGCGCGCAGCGCCAATTGACTCACGCGGAGGCGCGGAGACGCGGAGTCGAGCTAAACCTCCGCGTCTCCGCGCCTCCGCGTGAAAATATGCTGCCCGCTGCGCGGGCAATACTCGGCTGAATGAGGTGCGCGTCGCAGAGCAAGCTCTGCGATTGCACACAGCGAGATCAAGGATGACCGGGCCTCTTAGCGACAGCATAAGAGGGCCAGGCCATGGCGGGTGGGTGATCAGAGGAGACCCAGTTCTACCAACTCGCGTTGCAATTTCTCGGGCAAAGCTTCGAGGCCTTTCGTGCCTCTTGCATCCGGCGGGGCGTCTTTGGGGTCGAGATAGCGCCAGCCCTGGAACGCCCTGTGCGCGCGGCGCTGGACGGGGACGAGTTTCGGTTCGTAGACGAGGCCGCAGGCGGGGCGGCCGCCCTTGGTGACGTCGCGGATGTCGAGCAGCTTCTGACGTACCGCGATCTGGCCCTTGATCACCCAGTAGAGCGAACCGCCGTCCAGCACCTCGTCCTTGCGCTTGGGCATCATGCGGGTGACGTGCATCAGCTCGGGCTTTTTCACCTTGCGCTTCTTCTGGTCGCGGATGCGGCCGGCCTGCCATTGGGCGAGGTCTTCGACGCTGTCGACGCCGACGCAGAGCTTGATGATGTGAAGCGTCATGCGGCTTTCGGTGCGTCGAAGCGGGCGACGACGGTGCCGTCCGGGACCTGATCGCCGGGGGAGACCTCGACAGAGGCGATCAGCACGTCGGCAGGAGCGACGAGCGTGTGCTCCATCTTCATCGCTTCGAGCACCGCGAGCGGTGTGCCTTTGGCGACGGCGTCGCCGGGCTTTACGTGAATCTGAATGATCTTGCCGGGCATCGGCGTGACGACGCGGTCGGATGCGGTGCCGGCGGCATCGGCGGCCTCGAACGGATCGTAGGGATGGAGGATGAAGGTCTCGCCGCCCTCCATCACCGCGATATCACCGTTGGCGAGGCGGAGCGCGTCGGTGTCGAAATTGAGCGGCGTACCGGGAAGCGCGACGGATTTGCGCTTGCCGTCGACTAGGAAATCGACGAATTGCGCGGCGCGGCCGCTGTTGCGGAAGCCGTCATAGATGTCCCAGGGCTCGTCCTGGTGCGGCGCGGTCCTGCGGGCGAGGACGCCGGCGGCCATGGCGTAGACGTCTTCGGGCACGGGGGCGTGCGGGATGAGGTCGGTCTCGTGGCGGGCGATGAAGCCGGTGTCGATGTCGCCGCCGAGGAAGGCGGGGTGGCGCAGGGCGCGGATGAGGAAAGCGTTGTTGGTCTTCGCCCCCGCGACATAGGTCTTCGCCAGTGCATCGGCGAGGCGGGTGGCGGCTTCTTCGCGGGTCGGGGCGTGGGCGATGACCTTCGCGATCATCGGATCGTAGTAAGGCGTCACGGTGTCGTCTTCGCGCACGCCGGTCTCGATGCGGACGCCTTCGCCGAAGCGCAGGCATTCGAGCGTGCCGATGGAGGGCAGGAAACCCGAGTCCGGGTCCTCCGCATACAGACGAACCTCGACGGCGTGGCCGGAAATGCCGAGATGGTCTTGCGTTTTCGGCAGTGTCTCGCCGGCAGCGACGCGAAGCTGCCATTCTACGAGATCGGTGCCGGTGATTTCTTCGGTGACGGGGTGTTCGACCTGGAGACGGGTGTTCATCTCCATGAACCAGATGCGGTCGGGTCGCAGCCCCTCGGACGCGTCGGCGATGAATTCGATGGTGCCGGCGCCCGAGTAGTTCACCGCCTTGGCAGCCTTCACCGCGGCTTCGCCGATGGCGGCGCGCATCGCGGCGCTCATGCCGGGCGCGGGGGCTTCTTCGATCACTTTTTGATGGCGGCGCTGGAGCGAGCAGTCGCGTTCGAACAGATAGACCGCGTTGCCGTGATTGTCGGCGAAGACCTGGACTTCGATGTGGCGCGGGCGGGAGACGTATTTCTCGATCAGCACGGCGGCGTTGGCGAAGGCGTTCTGGGCTTCGCGCTGGGCGCCTTCGAGCGCGGCTTCGAAATCCTCCGCACGGTCGACCTTGCGCATGCCTTTGCCGCCGCCGCCGGCGACGGCCTTGATGAGGACCGGATAGCCGATGCGGCCGGCTTCGCGCTTCAGATGGGCGTGGCCCTGGTCTTCTCCGTGATAGCCGGGGACGGTGGGGACGCCCGCTTTCTGCATAAGCGCCTTGGCGCGATCCTTGAGACCCATTGCGCGGATCGCGGAGGGCGGCGGACCGACGAAGACGATGCCGGCGGCGGCGCAAGCTTCGGCGAACTCGGCATTTTCCGACAAGAAGCCGTAGCCGGGATGGATGGCGTCGGCGCCGGTCTCTTTCGCGGCGGCGAGGATGGCGTCGATGCGCAGATAGGAGTCACGCGCCGCGGCGGGGCCGATGCGCACGGCGCGGTCGGCACTCGTGACATGGAGCGCGTGGGCGTCGGCGTCGGAATAGACCGCGACGGTCGCGATGCCGAGGCGCCGCGCGGTGCGGATGACGCGGCAGGCGATCTCGCCGCGATTGGCAATCAGGAGGGTTTTGAACATGCCGGACGGGTGAACTTTGCCGCCGCGTTATGCCAGAAAAAGCGGCGGCAGAGTCCAGATTTCCGGCATGGCTTCAATGCGCGTGGGCGGGCGACAGGAACATCCGCTTGATCGCCATCAGCACGCCGATGACGATGAGATAGCCCACGTAAAGCGCGAGGGCTTCCTTCCAATAGGAAAGGTCCATCAGTGGCGGCAGGCGCAGGCTGGCGTGGTTCGCGACCACGGGAATCAGCACGTCGGCGACGAGGTGGACCACGGTCGCGCCCAGGGCCACGGCCCAGATCCGATCCCAGGCCGGCGCGATGATGGCGGCGACAAGGGCAATGACGAGGCCCTCGACCGCGTTTACATGGTCGAAGCCTTCACGAAGGAAGTGCCAGATAACATTGAGGAAATGCTCGATCTGATCCATGGCTCGGGTCCCATCCGTTAACCGTTCCCAAGGGAACAACGCGGAACTTCGCACATGGCTCCCGACGGCGATATGACAGCGGGCCTATCGCTCAGCATAGTTGGCGCGAGCGAATTTGGGGCGGCCATGACACGGCGCATCATCACCATCATTGGTCTGCTGCTGGCGCTCGGCATGCCGCTGGTCGGACCCAGCCGATTCGCACCGGCGATCGCGGGCGTCCCGCATGCGGTGGCCGCCGAGATCTGCTGGTGGATCCTGGCGCTTGTCGTGCTCGGCTATGTGCTCGTGGTGGAGCGGCGGACGCTCGGCTCGATCGGGTTCAGGCGGCCGACCTGGCGCACCTTCGCGAGCGGCGCCGGCGCGGCCGTCGTCGTGGTGATCGGCATGGGGCTGCTGCTCCAGTTCGTCTTTGCCAAGCTCCACATCCAGTACAACGCGGCCGCCGTGCACAAACTCGGTGCGATGCCGTTCGGGCTGAAGCTCGCGATGGTGACCCGCGCAGCCTTCGTCGAAGAAATCCTGTTCCGCGGCTACGGCATCGAACGGCTCGCCGAGCTGACCGGCAGCCGCTGGCTTGCCGGCGCGATCACGCTCGCCGTTTTCGCCTATGCGCACATCACCTTCTGGGGCTGGACACAGATCATCATTGCGGGCGCGGCGGGGCTGGTGCTCACCATGCTCTATCTCTGGCGGCGCGATCTCGGCAGCAACATCGTCGCGCACTGGCTGGTCGACGGCGTGGGCCTGCTGTTGCGGGCCTGAGCTAAAGCCGCCATTCCATCAGGATGACCGACTGGCCATGGGATTCCATGCGGCCGAATTCACGGAAACCACGCCTGGCGTGGAAGCGGAGCGAGGTGTCGTTGGTGGCATAAGCCTCGCAGAGAAGCGCGGGGATTTGCGCGGCGCGGGCGGCGGCGGCGAGGTCATCATACAACTCGGATGCCATGCCACGGCCGCGGGCGCGTGCATCGGTCACGACACGGTCGACATAGATGAAATCGCCGGCGCGGGATTGCAGCGCCTGGAAGACGGCGCCGCGATAGGCTGAGCCCTTGCGAAACGCGAGCAGGAAGGCGAGCACCTCGCCACGCTCGACGATCACCCGCAGATAGCACGCCTGCGACGCATAGAGGCCGAGGCGGTCTTCGTCCATCGGGCTGGTGTGTTCGACAGACGCGTCGTTGAGCGCGACGATCGTCGGCCAGTCGGACCAGGTAGCATTGCGAAGAGCCATGGGCACCAGCTTACCTCTCCCGCTTGCGGGAGAGGTCGACAAAATCGCGCAGCGATTTTTCGGGTGAGGGGGTCGGCGCCGGACGACGCGCCGGCTCGCTGTGCTCGCCGACCTCTCCCGCAAGCGGGAGAGGTTATTCGAGCTTCGCCAGATCGGCTTCGTAGACATACATCTTGCCGGGATCGGCGGCGAGGGCGCGGAGCTGTTTGGCGAAGGCGCGCGACTCCGGGACGGCGAAATGGGCGCGGATGGCATCGAGATCGACCCAGCGCTCGAAGAAGTGGAGCTTCAGCGGGTTCTCGGCATCGACATAGACGCCATGCTCGACGCAGCCGGGCTCGGCGCGCGAGCGGTGGACGTGTTCGAGGGCGATGCGGAGCATCTCGGCGCGGCTGGCTTCAGAGGCGATGACGTGGCCAGTGACGATGATCATGGAGCCTATACCCGATTGTTCTTACCGAGGCGGGATTACTTTCGTAACTCACGACGCAACTCATACCAGCACAACGCGCTTAGGCAGATCGCAATTGCGGCCACGATGCCGCCAATCTCGATCAATGTTTCGGGTGAAGGCGGCCCAAAACGGCGATTAGCGGTGATGTAGAAAAACGCTCCGGCAAAAACGCCGCAACAAAAATCCACAGGAATAGCGAGGCAGATAAGTCTCGAGAAACTCGCCCCGGCCAAGTCTGCGCCAAGTCCAACGGCCGCCATGAACGGCACGACAACGAAGCAAACGGCGATACTGAATGACTGGTGCACGAACGGCCACAGAATGAGCGATGCCGTCAATCGGACAATGATTGCGAGGATCACACCATAAAGCGGGAGATAGAGCGTCTTTATCGATTGAAGCCGAACAAGGAGCAGGCGAAGCATCGCTACATCCTGAATACGCCGAACTTCGTCTCGGGCACGCGTGCATTCAACGCCGCACTAAACGCCAGTGCCAGCACCCGCCGCGTATCCGCGGGCGCGATGATGCCGTCGTCCCAGAGGCGGGCGGTGGCGTAGTACGGGTTGCCTTCTTCTTCGAAGCGTTCGCGGATCGGTTTCTTGAAGGCTTCGGCTTGCTCGGGGGTCCATTTGTCGGCGTCGCGGTTGACGGTCGCGAGGACGCTCGCGGCTTGTTCGCCGCCCATCACCGAGATGCGCGAGTTAGGCCAAGAGAACATGAAGCGTGGGGAGTAGGCGCGGCCGCACATGCCGTAGTTGCCGGCGCCGTATGAGCCGCCGACGATGAGCGTGATCTTGGGGACCTGGGCGCAGGCGACGGCCGTCACCATCTTGGCGCCGTCCTTGGCGATGCCGCCGCTCTCGTATTTCCGGCCGACCATGAAGCCGGCGATGTTCTGCAGGAAGAGGAGCGGGATCTTGCGCTGGCAGCACAGCTCGATGAAGTGCGCGGCCTTGAGCGCGCTCTCGCTGAAGAGGATGCCGTTGTTGGCGATAATGCCGACGGGGATGCCCTCGATATGGGCGAAGCCGGTGACGATGGTGGTGCCGTAGAGCTTCTTGAACTCGTCGAACTCCGAGCCGTCGACCAGGCGCGCGATGATCTCGCGGGCGTCGTATTGCGTCGCCAGCGTCGGCGGGACGATGCCGTTGAGCTCGGCGGTATCGTAGGCCGGCGGCTTGGGATCGCGGTTGAGCGGGACGTTCGGCTGCTTTTGGGTGTTCAGCCCGGCGACGATTTGGCGGACGATGGCGAGGGCATGGAGATCGTCATTGGCGTAGTGATCGGCGACGCCGGACTGGCGGGCATGGACATCGGCGCCGCCGAGGTCTTCGGCGCTGACGATCTCGCCGGTCGCGGCCTTCACCAGCGGCGGGCCGCCGAGGAAGATGGTGCCCTGCCCTTTGACGATGATGGTCTCGTCGCTCATCGCCGGAACGTAGGCGCCGCCGGCGGTGCAGGAGCCCATGACGGAGGCGATCTGCGGGATGCCGGCGGCGGACATGTTCGCCTGGTTGAAGAAGATGCGGCCGAAATGCTCGCGGTCGGGGAATATCTCGGCCTGGTTGGGCAGGTTCGCGCCGCCACTGTCGACGAGATAGATGCAGGGCAGCTGGTTCTGCTGTGCGATCTCCTGCGCGCGCAGATGCTTCTTCACCGTGACGGGATAGTAGGTGCCGCCCTTGATGGTCGCGTCGTTGCAGACGATGACGCATTCGCGCCCGCTGACGCGGCCGATGCCGGTGATGATGCCGGCGGCGTGGATGTCGCCTTCGTACATGCCGAAGGCGGCGAGCGGCGAGAGCTCGAGGAAGGGCGAGCCGGGATCGAGCAGACGCTCGACCCGCTCACGCGGGAGCAGCTTGCCGCGTTCGGTGTGGCGCCTGCGGGCGCGCTCGTCGCCGCCGAGGGCGGCGGTGGATTGGCGGGCGCGGAGTTCGGCGACCAACGCGTCCATCGCGGCGGCGTTGGATTTGAAGGTGGGGGTGTTGGGGGAGATGGAAGATTTGAGCTGAGCCATAATCACCTCCCCATCGTGGGGAGGTCGGCGCGAGCAGAGCGAGCGGCGGGTGGGGACGTGTCTCCCCCACCCGAAATGCTTCGCATTTCGACCTCCCCACGATGGGGAGGTGAGAAGAGAAGCGCGCTCACAGCCGCTCCACCGCCACGGCCGTCGCTTCGCCGCCGCCGATGCACAGCGCCGCGATGCCTTTGGTCTTGCCGCGCTTTTCGAGCGCGTTGAGCAGCGTGACGATGATGCGGGCGCCGCTGGCGCCGATGGGGTGGCCGAGGGCGCAAGCGCCGCCGTTCACGTTGACCTTGTCGTGCGGCAGGCCGAGATCGCGCATCGCGATCATCGCGACCACGGCGAAGGCTTCGTTGATCTCGTAGAGATCGACATCGTCCTTCGACCAGCCGGCGGCCTTCAGCACCTTCTGGATCGCGCCGACGGGAGCGCGGGTGAACCAGCGCGGCTCTTCGGCGTTGCTCGCCTGGGCGACGATGCGGGCGATGGGTTTGAGACCGCGCTTCTTCGCTTCCTCGGCGCTGGCGACGATGAGCGCGGCGGCGCCGTCGCTGATCGAAGAGGAGTTCGCGGCCGTCACCGTGCCGTCCTTGGCGAAGGCGGGCTTGAGCGTCGGGATTTTCGCAGGGTTCGCAGTCTTGGGCTGTTCGTCGAGCGCGACCATGGCTTCGCCGCTGCGCGACGCGACCTTCACGGCGACGATCTCGCTTTCGAAGGCACCGCTGTCCTGCGCCTTCTTGGCGCGATTGAGCGACTCGGTAGCGTAGGCGTCTTGCTCGGCGCGGGTGAACTGATAGTGGCGCGCGGCGTCTTCGGCATAGGTGCCCATGAGGCGGTGTTCATAGGCGTCTTCGAGGCCGTCGAGGAACATCGAATCCTTCACCTCGCCATGGCCGAGGCGCATGCCGCCGCGGGCCTTGGGCAGGAGGTAGGGCGCGTTGGTCATGCTCTCCATGCCGCCGGCGATGGCGATGTTCGCGCGGCCGGCACCGATCTGGTCGGCGACCATCATCACCGCCTTCATGCCGGAGCCGCACATCTTGTTGATGGTCGTCGCCGGAACTTCGAAGGGCACTCCGGCGTAGACCGCAGCCTGGCGTGCGGGCGCCTGGCCGAGGCCGTGGGGCAGGACGCAGCCCATCACCGTCTCGTCGATGTCGGCGGCGGCGACCCCTGCCCGCTTCACGGCCTCGCCGATGGCGGCGGCGCCGAGCTCCGGCGCGGTCTTGGGGGCGAGCTCGCCCTGGAAGCTGCCCATCGGGGTGCGGGCGCCTGCGAGAATGACGACTTCGGTCATGGTCTTGAAATCCCTTGGTTAACCCGCCGTCTCGCAATGGCACAAAGGCGATGACCGCGGTTCGGCCCTGAGTTATCATCGAATGAAGGGTCCGCACCAGCGGCCCGCGGGGTGATAGGGGCTATGAAGAAACGGCTGCTTGCAGTCGCCATCGGCTTGGGTGCGGGGCTTGTCATGGCCGCCGCCTACGGCGCCCTGCTCTATTACGGCATCGCGCTGAGGCCCGAATGGATCATCGGTGGGACCGCGTCGCTGGTGTTCGCCGGGGCGGTGGCGGTGTTCTCGCTGGTGGCGATGGACCGGCCGGCTTTCCGCCCGGTGCGCGCCGCGCTGGTGCTGAACGAAGACCCGGCCAAGGAGTTCGTCTTCTACTTCCGCGCGCCCGAGATGCTGCAGATCACGGCCAAGCCCGAGATGGCGGTCGGCGAAATGCTGGTGCGCTTCGGCGATGCCTTTAAGGCGCCGCCGGACAAGATGACCAAGGCGATCGCGCTTACGATCCGGGGCGGCGTGAAGAAGCCCTTCGCGACGATCACGCTGCAACAGCTTTTCGCGCTCCTGAAGCCGTTCAATCTCGAGCATGTGCTGCTGATGAACGACAAGGACGAATTCGTCGGCTACATCCCGGGCAAACGGGCGCTGAAAGAATTCACCGGCGACAAGGCGATGGACGCGATCGACAAGTACATCGTCAAGCTGCTGATGAACCCGCAGGAGAGCGCGATCCTGCGCGAGCTGGGCGGCGCGACGGCGGAAGATACCTTCGACGAGACCGGCTATGCCATGGACGCGCAGGCGCGGATCTGGGCGAACGAGAAGCTCACCGGACTGATCCTGCACAGCAAGCTGAAGCCGGTCGGGTATATCAGCAAACTCGACTTGCTGCGGATCAATGCGGGGCTGTTGAATTAATTCCCGCTCTCCTCGAACAATTCCCGCCCAATCAGCCAGCGGCGAATTTCGCTGGTGCCGGCGCCGATCTCGTAGAGCTTGGCGTCGCGCAGGAGGCGGCCGGTCGAATAATCGTTGATGTAGCCGTTGCCGCCGAGGCACTGGATCGCCTGCAACGCCATCCAGGTGCCCTTCTCTGCCGCATACAGGATCGCGCCGGCGGCGTCCTTGCGGGTGGTGAGGCCGCGGTCGCAGGCACGGGCGACGGCGTAGACATAGGAGCGCGCGGCGGAGAGGCCGACATACATGTCGGCGAGCTTGCCCTGCATGAGCTGGAAGCTGCCGATGCTCTCGCCGAACTGCTTGCGCTCGTGCACGTAAGGCACGACGACGTCCATGCAGGCCTGCATGATGCCGAGCGAACCGGCGCTTAGCACTGCGCGCTCGTAATCGAGGCCGCTCATCAGCACGTTTACGCCCCTGCCGACGCCGCCCATCACGTTCTCTTCGGGAACTTCGCAATCCTCGAAGACGAGCTCGGCGGTGTCGCTGCCGCGCATGCCGAGCTTGTCGAGCTTTTGCGCGACCTTGAAACCCTTGAAGCCTTTCTCGACCAGGTAGGCGGTGATGCCGCGCGGACCTGCCGCGGGATCGGTCTTGGCGTAAATCACCAGTGTGTCGGCGTTGGGCGCATTGGTGATCCACATCTTGGTGCCGTTGAGGACATAGCGGTCGCCCTTCTTCTCGGCCTTGAGCTTCATCGAGACGACATCGGAACCGGAACCGGCCTCGCTCATGGCGAGGCTGCCGACGTGCTCGCCCGAGATCAGCTTGGGGAGATATTTCCGCTTTTGTGCGGGAGTACCGTTGCGCCGGATCTGGTTGACGCAGAGATTCGAATGCGCGCCGTAGGACAGGCCGACGGAGGCCGAAGCGCGGCTGACCTCTTCCATCGCCACGACGTGCTCGAGATAGCCGAGGCCCAGGCCGCCGAATTCCTCATCGACCGTGATGCCGTGCAGGCCGAGTTCGCCCATTTGCGGCCAGAGCTGGCGCGGGAAGGTGTTTGTCTTGTCGATCTCGTCGGCGATAGGCGCGATTTTGTCGGCGGCGAAGGCACTCACCGTCTCGCGGATGGCATCAGCGGTCTCGCCGAGATGATGGTCAAGCGAAGCATAGTCCTTGGAGATCATGGCCGGCGGTTCCGATGGTGCACCGTGATTTTATCCGAACATGGCGGGAAGCGAAGGGCCGCTTGCCAGCGCATGCCGGTAATATAAGTTTGCCTAAGGGGACGTTTCAGCAATGACGGAAGCGCAGCAAGGCAATCCGGACAACGCGCCCGCCGTCATACGCGGCTGCGACGGTTGCACGCTGTGCTGCAAGGTCATGAATGTCCCTGACATGGAATCGCCTGCCGGCCAGTGGTGCCAAAGCTGCGAGGTCGGACAGGGGTGCCGCATCCACCTGTCGCGCCCCGAAGCCTGCCGCTCGTTCTTCTGCATGTACACGACCAATCGAAATCTTGGTCCGGAGTGGAAACCTTCGAGCTGCAAATTCGTCATCGCGCATGAAGCGAACGGTACGCGCCTTTCGATCTATCCCGACCCGGACCAGCCGGAAGCCTGGCGGCGGGACCCCTTCCTGAAGACGTTCCACGCCTGGGCCGAAGCCGGCGTGCGGCATGGCGGCCAGGTCGTCATCTTCACCGGGCGCCAGGTCCGCGTCGTGCTGCCCGATCGCATCGTCGATCTCGGCGTCGTCGCGCCGGACGAACTCATTTTGACGGCCATGACCCGGACGCCGACCGGCATAAGACTGGAACCGTTCAAGGCGCACAAAGACGATCCGCGCGCCCAGGCCCTTCTGCGCCAGACGGATCGTGGCGTGACCTGAGTTTCCGGCAGAAGCATCCCGGAAACCCCGGCAGCCGTGGTGACAAGCCCCTATATGCTTCGTAATGTTTGCGTCCACGAAGTCATTGGCGGCCAGCCAGGCGCGGTCGTTTATACGAGGGACCGACATGACCGAGACCCTGAAAATCGGAACCGCGAAGGCCGGCGAAACAAGGCCGGCCAAGCGCACCCTGCTCGGCCGCTTTGCGGCGCAATACAGCAATATCAAGACGCCGTTCGAGGTGAACCTGCCAGACGGCTCGACCGAGCGCTTCGGCCAGGGTGCCCCGACCTTCACCGTGAGCGTGCGGACTCAGAACGGCCTGCGGGCACTTTCGAGCCTCGACGAGGGCAAGATCGCCGAAGCCTATCTCGCAGGCGACATCGACCTCGACGGCGACATGATCAAGCCGTTCGAGTTGCGCGGCACGATGGGCGACTTCCATCTGATCACGGAGGCGTGGCGCTACATCCAGCCCCTCCTGTTCGGCCAGGTGCATACGAACAAGAAGGCGATCTCCTCTCATTACGATATCGACTCGTCGTTCTTCCTTGCCTTCCTCGATCCGGTGACGCCCTGCTACACCCAGGGCGTTTACGAGAGCGCCGACGAAGGCCTCGACGTCGCGACGCTGCGCAAGTTCGACTACTGCTTCGAGAAGCTGAAGCTGAAGGCGGGCGATCACATCCTCGAGGTCGGTCCGGGCTGGGGTGCATGGTTCGAATACGCCAGCAAGCGCGGCGTCAAATGCACCGGCATCTCGATCTCGAAGGAGTCGATCCGCTTCCTGACCGAGAAGGGCAAAAAGCTCGGCCATGACTGGGAGCTGATCGAGAGCGACCTGTTCGACTATAACCCCGGCGTCAAATACGACGCCGTCGTGATCATGGGCGTGATCGAGCACCTGCCCGATTATGCGCGCGTGCTTGCGAAATTCCGCACGCTGGTGAAACCCGGCGGCCGCATCTTCCTCGACGGCAGCGCCTGCACGAAGAAGTTCGAGCTCTCGTCCTTCATGGTGAAGTACATCTATCCGGGCAACCACTCGTTCCTGGTGCTGGACGACTTCCTCAACAAGGTCGCCAAGACGCCGTTCCAGTGCGAGGAGGTGTTCAACGACCGGATGAGCTACTGCTACACCTTCGTGCAATGGGCCAAGAACCTGGATGCCCACAAGGACTTCCTGATCGAGAAGTTCGGCGAGTTCAATTTCCGCCGCTTCCGGCTTTATCTGTGGGGGGCATCCTACGAATTCCTGAGCCGGAGCCTCGACTGCTACCGCCTGATCCTGTGGCTGCCGGATGACGGGTATCCCGGGTCGGAGTGACCCCCGCAAAACGGGATTTTCGGCCGGGAAAAGACCCGCTTCCCATGGCCGAAAAGCTCTGCTAAACCCCCGCGCCTACCGGTGATTTCATCGACGTGCGGTCGTGGCGGAATTGGTAGACGCACTACCTTGAGGTGGTAGCGCCGCGAGGCGTGGAAGTTCGAGTCTTCTCGACCGCACCAGCCTTCGCTCGCGAAGCGAGAAAAGGTTGCCGCGCCGCAGCCCGAAGGGCGAAGGCGGGCTGAGCCTAGGGTTCGCGCAGCGCCGGTTGGCAGGCCAACCTTCGCCGGATTTCAAGCTACCCTGTGGTGGACAATGCGCGCGCCTGCTTTCCAAGGCAAGGAGACCATCGTTGCGATCACTATCGTGGCGAAGGCCACGTTGAGGCGGCCAATGTCGGCGCTCAGTTGATTGCCTCCAGCTGAAAGTCACCCGTCCTGGCATCAAGTAACCAGAAAATATGCGTTCCCGAACCGGCACGAATATAGTGCCCGCGAAACTGCGTTGGTAAGCTGTGATCAATTGAGGCGCGGGCGCAGTCAGGGACAATTTCGAGCCGGTCAATCCCAAGAGATTCGACATAGGCATGCATGCTGCGCTGCCAGTCCTTGAGCGACGATGGGGCCTCGCCCGGAAGGGGGCCTGGTGGCATGAAGTACCGCTCTATCTTCGGATCGTCGAACAAGTTGCGATGCCAGAGTATTGACCCGTCGTGCGCGATGGCCGCCATATGGCGGCCGTCACTCTCGAGATACAGCGTCAGCCCGGTCGTCGGATCACGCAAGACCTGTGGGAGCACGCCTGTTGCCGGCGGTTCCGGCCAATTTTCGTCGCACTTTCCATGATCTGCATCTTCGGCTTTTGCCGGATTCGTCAGCGCAATGCCGCAGACAAAAGCGAATATGAGAACTGCCCACTTCACGAGTAACACCTTCTCCGCAAAACCGCAGCGCGGTAAGCGTAGCTCCAGAGCAGGCCCAGAAGAAGGCACTGATTTCGGAAGGCGATTATCCCGCAAACACCTCGTGCCCAGCCTTCCACAGCACGAACATCGCCACAGCGATCACCATGGTCGCGAAGACTTTGGTGAGGCGGCCACGCTCGCGTGCCAGGCGGCCAGCCGACATCACGCCGATCAGGCCGCCGACGATGCCACCAGCGATGAAGAAGCCGGCAACGTGCCAGTCGATCTGGCCGTCAAGCGCGTAGGTCGCCGCGGTGGTGAGCCCAAAGGCGCCGACCGAGACCAGCGAGGAGCCGACGGCGTTGAGGGTCGCCATGCCGCTGCCGAGCATTATCGCCGGCACGATGAGGAAGCCGCCGCCTATACCGAAGAAGCCGGAGAGAAAGCCGACCAGGAGCCCAGCCCCGACCAGACGCCAAGCAATCGCCGGCGTGATCCGCACGGACGGATCGCCTGCCGCGGCGCGCGGGCTGAACATCGCGAAGGCGACGGCCAACATGACGAGACCGAAGAGGAACAGGAGTTGCTGGCCGTCGACCATCTTGCCGATTTGCGCGCCACCCGCCGCACCGACGATGCCGGACAAGGCGAAGACGATGGCGCAGGGCCACTTTACATTGCCCTGGCGCGAATGGGCGATGAGGTTGGCGAAGGCGTTGACCGAGACCGCGAGTGCACTGGTGCCGATGGCGACGTGCGGCGAGCGGATGCCGACGACGTAGATCAGCAGCGGCACGGCGAGGATCGAGCCGCCGCCGCCCAGAAGTCCGAGCGCGAAGCCGACGATGCCGCCGGAGCCGATGGCCAGCAGGTCGTTCATCTCATGCCGCGACCCGGTTCCAGGGCATCACCGCCAGAACCTTCGCCATGCCGCACCAACCGGAGATTCCGGCAAACATCAGTCCGCTGCCGACGAAGGCCGAAAGTGCCGCGAACCAGGGATTGACCAGCACCGCGAGCAGCAGGCCGATGACGACCAGCGAACCAGCGGCGATCTGGACCTGGCGCTGCATCTCGATCGGCTGGCGGCGATCGAGCTTGGTAGCGTTGCCGGCGGCCTTCCAGGCATTGAGACCGCCGGCGAGGACAAACGCCTCGCCCGGCGCACAGGCGCTCAGCTGGGCCGCGTTCGCGTTGGTGCGGTTGCCGCTCTGGCAGTGGAAGATCACCGCCGTCTTGCCGTCGCCAAGCTGGCCCGGTGCGAGCTTCGACAAGGGCGCAAGGCGGGCGCCGGCGATGTTCTCTCGCGCGTGCTCGGCCGGTTCGCGGATGTCGACAAGGACCGCGCTGCCGTCGGCGAGGCGGCGGCGGGCGTCTTCGGGGGTGATGGTCGGGAGGGACATGAGCGTCATCCTTTGCAGTAGAGTTCGTGAAGCAGGGTGATGATCTTCGCCGCGCGCGGGTCGGCGAGGCGGTAGACGATGGACTGCGCCTCGCGCCGGGTGGCGACGAGCCCCTGCTCGCGCAGCTTCGAAAGATGCTGGGAGAGTGCGGACTGGCTGAGGCCCGAGCGCTCAACCAATTCGCCAGCAGTGCGTTCGCCGCCGACCAGCTCGCAGAGCACGCCGAGCCGCGCCTCGTGCGCCAGGGTGCGCAGCATCTCGGCGGCTTCGCCGGCGTTGCGGCGCATGGCTTTGAGGTCGATTGCGGCGGTCTGGCGCATGCCGTTTCTCCATTAGGTATTGCTAAATTAGACACTACTAATATATATGTCAAGTCACAACAGAGGACGACAGCCATGACCGCAAGAATTCAGCCGTTTTTCGACGAAGCCACCTTCACCGTCAGCTATCTCGTCAGCGATCCCGCGAGCAAACACGCGGCGATCATCGATCCAGTGCTCGACTACGACCCCAAATCGGGCCGGACCTCGACAGGCTCGGCGGAAGCCATCCTGGCCGCGGCGAAATCGGACAGTCTCACGGTCGACTGGATCCTGGAGACCCATGCGCACGCCGATCACCTGTCGGCCAGCGCGTTCCTGAAAGCCAGGACCGGCGCGAAGATCGCCATCGGCGAGCACATCAAGGATGTGCAGAAAGTCTTCCGGCCGGTGTTCCATGCCGACGATGTGCGCGGCGACGGCGCGCCATTCGATACGATGTTCAAGGACGGCGACCGATTCCAGATCGGCGAGCTCGAAGTCGAAGTGCTGCATACGCCGGGACATACGCCGGCCTGCGTCAGCTATCGCATCGGCGACGACGTCTTCGTCGGCGACACGCTGTTCATGCCGGATTATGGCACAGCGCGGGCGGATTTCCCCGGTGGCGACGCCGCGACGCTATATCGCTCAATCCGGAAGCTGCTCGCTTTGCCACGTGAGACCCGGTTATGGATGTGCCACGACTACAAGGCGCCCGGACGCGACAACTATGCCTGGCAGACCACGGTGGGCGAGGAGCGCGACCGCAACGTGCATGTCCACGATGGCGTGGATGAGGCAGCGTTCGTCGCCATGCGCCACGCGCGCGATGCAAAGCTGGCGATGCCGGTGCTGATCCTGCCCTCGATCCAGGTCAATATCCGGGCCGGCCAGATGCCGCCCGCGGAAAGCGACGGCAAGGTCTACCTGAAGATCCCGGTCGACCGGCTCTAGATGCCTTCGCCGTCGACGCCGATGTGGATGCCGCACTCGTCCTTGTCGAGGCCCGACCAGCGGCCGGCGCGGTAGTCCTCGCCGGCGGCGACGCGACGCGTGCAGGGCATGCAGCCGATCGACGGATAGCCATCCTCGACCAGCGGATGACGAGGCAGATTGTGCTTCGCCACGTAGGCTTCGAGTTCGACCAGGGTCCAGTCGGCCAGCGGGTTGAAGCGCAAGCGGCCTTCGAAGAACTCGACAGGTGCCATCTCGGAACGGGCGTTGGTCTGGAAGCGCTTGCGGCCGGTGATCTGTGCCGCGAAGGGTTCGAGCGCGCGCTTGAGCGGGATCACCTTCCGAAAGCCGCAGCAGGCATCGGTGTCTTTCGACCACAGCGCACCTTCGGGATCGAGCCGGGCGCGATCGGCCGGATTGGGCGCGAGCGAACGGATGTCGCCGAGGCCGAGCTGATCCTGCAGCCTGTCGCGATAGCGCAGGGTCTCGCCGAACAGCTTGCCGGTGTTGAGGAACAGGATCGGCGTCGCCGGATCTATCTCAGCCACCATGTGCAGCAGCACGGCGGACTCGGACCCGAAGGAGGAGACGACCGCGGACTTGCCCTTGAGCTCGCCACCAAGCGCCAGTTCGAGGATGCCATGAGCATCCCTGCCCTTTGCTGCTTCCTGATAGCGGGCCAGCCTGGCGGCTGTCGCAGGGTCCATGGCGCCCGAACCGGCGCGGTCGAAGGCGTGCGGGGTGATGTTGCGGGCGCGGTCGATGACGGTGACGCTCACTGAAGCCAGCCCTTCTCCGCCACGAAATTGCGGGTGCGGCGCGAAACCTCGTCGGGAGCCAGGCCTTCAGCCCGCCAACCGGCACGGGCTTTCCCGATATCAGTCATGTGGCTGGACCATTCAGGGCCGAAGCGATCCGCAAGCCATTCGCGCAGGCGCCGCGCCAGACCCGGCGCATGGCCACCGGTCGAGGCCGTGAGCATCAGATCGCCACGGCGGATAATGGCAGGGACATGGAAGTCGCAGAGTTCCGGGACATCCTCGACATTGACCAAAATCCCGCTGGACCGGGCACTTGCCGCGAGTTGTTCAGATTCAGCACGATCGAGGCCGGCGACGAAAAGAATTCGGACAGATGGCAGGGGCTCTCCAAGGACCACCTGCACCGGCTCAATACCCGCATCGGCCAGAAGACCCGCCCGGCGGGCTAGCGCATCACCGGCGCCGGCAAGGCCTACGGTGGGATTTGCGAGTACGATGGGGAGCAATCGGGCCTCCGCCCCGGCCCGATATGGCCGGTTCTACAGCAGAGGTACGCACGCGGCTTCTAAAATGCAAGAAGCGGCTGGGGAATAAAAATATTCACACCACGTGTTCGTGTAATTATTGATAACCCTTCAGCACGTCAATGACCGAGACGCCGATCTTGTCGCCATGGATGACGATTTCGCCCTTCGCGACCGGCTTGTCGTTGGCGAGGATGGTGACCGGGTCGTCCTGTCTGGCGTCAAGTTCGATGACCGCGCCACGGCCCATGCGCAGGAGCTGGTGCATGGGAATGGTGGAGCTGCCGAGCACCACGGAGATTTCGACTTTGACGGCGCCGATATTCGAGGACATGTAGGGCCTCATGAGGGACAGACCCCAGTTTCCCGCCGCCATGGTTTCCGAGCCGTTAACGCGCGATGCGATCGAGTGGCGGATCGCCTCCGGCCTGACGCCCTACCCTGACGGGGTGGCGTTCATGGAAGAGCGCGTGGCGCAGATCGCCAGCGGCCAGCGGCCGGAGCTTGTGTGGCTGGTCGAGCATCCACCGGTCTACACCGCCGGGACCAGCGCCAAAGATGGCGACCTGCTCGATGCGCGCTTTCCGGTGTTCAAGACCGGACGCGGCGGGCAGTTCACCTATCACGGGCCCGGCCAACGTGTCGGCTATGTGATGATGGATCTGCACAAGCGCGGCGGCGACGTGCGTGCCTTCGTGCACAATCTCGAGGAGTGGCTGATCCGTACGCTTGCGGCGTTCAACGTGAAAGGCGAGCGGCGCGAAGGCCGCGTCGGAATCTGGGTCGCGCGCGGCAAACGCGAGGACAAGATTGCTGCGCTCGGCGTGCGCGTGCGGCGCTGGGTGACGTTTCACGGCGTGAGCCTCAACGTCGATCCGGATCTTTCGCATTTCGACGGCATCGTGCCCTGCGGCATCCGCGAGCATGGCGTGACCAGCCTGCACGATCTCGGCGTTCTGGTTTCGATGGCGGATGTCGATGTCGCGATGCGCGCGGCGTTCGACGAGGTGTTCGGCCCCTCTGCTTAACGCCTAGGGCGAAAATCACTTTCCTCATCGAGAATTGAAGTTCGCCTCCCCCGCTTGAATTCGGCTGTGGTCCGTCTACATGTTCCGCGCCTTTGGAGGGGTGATTTCTATGCCGCGTGTATCAGCCGCTTTCTTTGCGATGGGCGTTGTCTGCGTACTCATCGGAATGCTCTATGGAATGTATATGGGCGCGAGCGAGACGTTCACACTCGCCGCCGCGCATGCCCATCTCAATCTCGTCGGCTGGGTGACGATGGCGCTCTACGGAACGTTCTATGCGCTGACGCGCGGAACGATGTCGACGCGCCTGGCCTGGACGAATTTCGTGGTGTCGGCGCTCGGCGTCGTCGTAATGATCCCGGCGCTTGTCCTGTTCCTGAGCAGCGGCAACGATCCGAAATTCGTGCCGCCGATGGTGGCCGGAGAAATCCTGACGGTGCTCGGCATGCTCGTGTTCGGCATATCCGTGCTGCGCGAGCTCGTGCGCGCGCGACCGGCGGGGTGACCTCAGAGCGACGGCCGGCGCGAGAAGCCCTTCTCCGCCGGCGGCTCGGCCTTGTGCATCTCGATGTCCTTCACGACGGTGGTTCCCGTGCCCTTGATGCAAAGACCGACCAGTGTCTGGACGGCGGCGTCGGGTCCGGAGACCAACGCCTCGACGGAACCATCCGAGCGGTTGCGGACCCAGCCGTCGATGCCGAGCTTCGTCGCCTCGGCAACGATGTGGTCGCGATAGCCGACGCCCTGGACGCGGCCCTGAATCTTCAAGCGCAGATGGGTGAGTTCCGTGGTCATGCCCCTAATATGCGTGCGAGGGCCCGAAGGGCAACGCTGCGCGGTACAGAAAATGCTTCTAGCTGACGAAAAATCAGCGGGAGGCAGGCCGTCACGATCGCGTGTGATCGGGGCCAGCGCCCTTGGAGCCTGCAATCGAAATCGTAACTAGTGGGCATGCAAACGAGCACCTCACGGCAGCCATGCGTTTTGCGCGCATTGCCCGATTAGAACAGCGGTCGCCAGTTTCAGGTCACGGAATCGACATTGGGGATTTTCTTGCATTCCAAATGGCTTACAGCCACAGCGGTGGCGGCCCTCTTCATCTGCACACCAGCCTTTGCCGCCGACAGCAGCGGCGTCATTCTCTATCAGCCGCAGTTCTTCGCGGAAGCGAGACCCAGCACAGCCTATGACATGATCCAGCGCGTGCCCGGTTTTGTGTTCGACGGCGGCGCGACGGCGCGCGGCTTCGCAGGAACCGCCGGCAACGTCCTCATCAACGGGCAGCGGCCCACCACCAAACAGGATTCCCTGGAATCGGTTCTGGAACGCATTCCGGCCAGCGATGTCGATCACATCGAGCTGATCCGCGGCGGCGCGCCCGGCATCGACATGCAAGGCCAGACCGTCGTCGTGAACGTGGTGCGCAAGACCGAGGACTCGACCCAGATCGTCGCCACCGCCGGCGATATCGTCTGGACCGACGGCCATATGGTGCCGCACGGCTCGCTGGAATTCACCCGCCACGCGAATGGCGCGACCTATGAAGGCTCGGTCTCGCTTGTCGACAACTACGACGACTCGCCGGGGCATGGGCGTCACGAGATCTACGACGCGACCGGCGCCCTGGTGTCGCGCGATGCCACGCTCAGCCATGGCCTGGGCATCGGCTGGTCCACCAAGGGCGCGGCGACGCTGCCGATGTGGGGTGGAGAGTTCAAGGCGAATCTCACGCTCCTGACCAGCCCATTCGTCGACAGCCTGGAATATTCGCGGCCCGGATTCGACGAGCTCTTTCGCGACTCGTCGCGCGACAACCGAGCGGAGTTGGGGCTCCACTGGAAAGGTCCGGTCGGAAATACCGAACTCGAGACGCTGGTATTGCAGCGCCTGGGAACCTCCAACGACGTATCGACTGCGTTCGACGGCGCGACGTTCCAGGATTTCCGCTCCAACAGCGATATCGGCGAAAGCATCGCGCGCGCCACACTGCGCTACACACCGTTCGACGGGCTGATGCTCGAAGGCGGCGCGGAGGGTGCGTACAATTACCTCGACGGGCACACGCTGTTCTCGGTCAACGGCACCGCCGTTCCCACGCCGTCGGACGATGCGCGCGTCGAAGAGAAGCGCGGCGAGGTGTTCGCGCAAGGAACCTGGAAGATCAATCCGGAAATCCTGTTCGAGGCCGGCGCACGCTTCGAGTATTCGACGATCAGCGAGACCGGGACGAGCCCTAAGAGCCGTTCATTCTTCTACCCCAAGCCGCGCGCCGTGCTCACCTGGTCGCCGGACAAGGAAGACCAGATCCGGCTGCGTTATGAGCGCGTCGTCGGGCAGCTCGATTTCAACAATTTCATCGCCAGCGCAAACCTCTCTTCGACCGGCATCACGTCCGGAAATGCCGATCTGAAGCCGGACCAGCGCGACCAGTTCGAGTTCACCTATGAGCGGCACTTCTGGAGCAAAGGCGCGCTCGTCCTCACCTACATGCACGAGGCCATCAACGATGTCGTCGATCTCGTTCCGGTGACGGATTCGATGGGCAATACCTTCGACGCCCCCGGCAATATCGGCGACGGCACCAACGAGCACATTTCGATGGCCCTGACGCTGCCGCTCGACAAGATCGGCATCGACGGTGGCCTGCTGACGACGACAGCGATCTTCGACATCAGTTCGGTGAAGGACCCGGTGACCGGTCAAGATCGCGTGATCTCCAGCCAGCGGCCGAACGACATCCACATCAACTTCAGCCAGGATGTCGACAGCCTGAAATCGACCTGGGGCGTCTTCTACTACAATTGCTGGGAGGAAGAATCCTTCCGCCTGACGCAGGTGCGCAAGACCCATATCCCGCCGCCCTATATCGGGCTGTTCTGGGACTGGAAACCGTCTGCCGCATGGAGCCTGCACGTCGAAACCGACAATGTGTTCGGGTTCATCTATGACGACCGGCGCTACATCTATACCGGACCGCGCGATGTCTCGCCGCTCGATTTCATCGACGTCTATCGGACCAAGTCGCGGCCGACGATCGACATTCAATTGCGGCACAGCTTCTGACCATCTCGTTCACGCGGCTTTGAATAGCGCGGAGATGTGAAGCCGGGCACAACAGTACCGGAGCGAGGGGTACCGTGTTGCAGACAAGACTCTTGGCCGCGGGCTGCGCGGTGATGACGATGCTGAGTGGCGCGGCGCTTGCCGATGACGCCGCGGGCGGCATCCTGGTTTACGAACCAGCCTATTTCGCCGACGCGCGGCCGAACACGGCGATGGACATGATCCGCCGCCTGCCCGGCTTCGTCTTCGACGACGGCGACAGCGCGCGCGGCTTTGCCGGCACCGCCGGCAACGTCCTGATCGACGGCCAGCGGCCGACATCCAAGACCGACGACCTTCAATCGGTGCTGAGCCGCATTCCCGCGGCCGACGTGGCGCGCATCGATCTGATCCGCGGCGGTGCGCCAGGCATCGACATGCAAGGCCATGCCGTGATGGCGAACGTCATCCGCAAGACGGACAATTCGCGCCGCCTCGTGCTCGACGTGACGGACAACATCTTCATGGACGGCCATACCGTCCCGAGCCTCAGTGTCGAGTACACCGAGCATGACGGCGATCGCATCTACGAACTCTCTTTGCAGCGTTTCTCCGGCTACGACGACTCCGTCGGCTTGGGCCACCGGACCATTCAGGACGGGTCGGGCGCCATCCTGCAGGTCGACCGGGAAGACCGCCAGGCAACCGGCTTCGGCGAAGGGTTGAATGCGGCGATCACGACACCGCTTTGGGGCGGACAGTTCAAGGGCAACATCACGCTCCAAGATTCACCGTTCCACGTCGATCTGGCGTTCACACATCCGGGCTATCGCGCGGACATCATCGTGAACTCCGGCAGCCAGAACCTGGAAACGGGCGCGCACTGGAACGGCACGATCGATGGGCTGGATGTCGAAACACTCATGCTGGAACGGCTGGGCCGTGCGACCAACTACAATGTCTACGCCGATCCGGGCACCGACCAGCGCTTCTTCTCGCGCAACATCACGAGCGAGACCATCGCCCGCGGTACCGTGCGCGACCACCTGTCGGACGCCCTGACGGTCGAGGCCGGCGGCGAGATCGCCTACAACTATCTCGACGGCACCAGCACCTTCACGCTCGACGGCGTTCCGGTCGCGCTGCCCTCGGCGAATGCGACCGTGGACGAGAAGCGCGGCGAGATCTTCGGCCAGGCGACCTGGAAGATCGACCATACGCTCACGCTCGAAGCCGGCGCACGCTTCGAATATTCGCAGATCAGCGAGAGCGGCGATACGAGCAACAAGCGTTCCTTCTTCTACCCCAAGCCGCGCCTGCTGCTGACATGGGCCCCGGATGCGAAGACGCAAGTCCGCGTGCGCTACGAGAAGGTTCTGGGCCAGCTCGACTTCGGAAATTTCGTCGCGACGAGCGATCTCGGCGGCACCGGCGTCAGCGCGGGCAATTCCGAGCTTCGTCCCGACCAGCGCGACCAGTATGAGCTCGCGATCGAGCGGCACTTCTGGGAGAAGGGCGCGATCGTGGTGACCCTGCTGCACGAAGAAATCACCGACGTGGTGGACCTCATCCCGGTCGATGACGGCCACGGCAATCTGTTCGATGCGCCCGGCAATATCGGCTACGGCACCAACAACCAGATCGATATCGAGATGACGCTGCCGCTCGATTTCCTCGGCATCGACGACGGTCTTCTCAAGACGACCAGCATCTGGCGCATGAGCCGGGTGCACGATCCGGTGACGCATGAGATCCGGCTGATCTCCGCCCAGCGTCCGCAGGATATGGAGTTCACCTTCACCAAGGACTTCGCGGCGTGGAATTCGACCTTCACGCTGAGTTATTTCAACGGCTGGCGCGAGCGCTATTACCGGCTCCAGGAATTCCGCGAGCGCAAGATACCTCCGGGCCTCGTGAGCGTCGGCTGGGCCTACAATCCGACGCCGAGCTGGAGCTTGTCCTTCGAGCTCGATAACATCGATCCGTTCATCTACGACGACAAATACTTCGACTACGATCCGACGCGCGCGAGCGGCACGCCGGTATCGATCGAGCATCGCGTCGTACGATCGCAGCCGAGATTCTTCTTCGAAATTCGGAAGACGTTCGGGTAGGCGCTACGCGAATTCCAAGATCACATCGTCAAGGGCGAGGCTGTCGCCTTTGGCGGCGTTGACCTTCTTCACGGTGCCGTCAGCCTGGGCGGTGAGGACGTTTTCCATCTTCATCGCTTCGACCACCGCGAGGGTGTCGCCGGCCTTGACCTCCTGACCTTCGCTGACATTGACCGAGACAATGAGACCCGGCATCGGACAGAGCAGCATCTTGGAGGTATCGGGCGCAACCTTCTTGGGCATCAGCGCCGCGAGCTTCGCCGCCGCCGGCGAGCGGACGATGGCGGTGACGGTGCGGCCGCCCTGCCCGAGCCTGTAGCCGCTCTGCACCCGCGCGATCTGGATCGCGTGGTCGCCGTCGCTGCCGGAGAGATGCATGATCGGCTGGCCCGGAAGCCATTCCGTTAAAGCACGATAGGGCTTTCCGTCGATTTCGAGGTGCAGGTTTCCGGCGGCGAGATTGGCCATCGTCACGGCGAAATCCTGGCCGTCGATGGAGACGGCAAAATCGGCCGCGATCCTGTAGGCGCCGTTGAGGGTGCCGCTAATCCCACTGGCGCGGAGCGCGCGGTTGAGGCGCGCGGCGATGGCGGCGGCGACGAAGCGGCGCTTGTCGACGTCGTCCATTGGCTGGCCATGGAACCCGTCGGGGAATTCCTCGGCGATGAAGGCCGTCGTCAGCTTGCCCGAGCGGAAGCGGGCGTTGTGCATGATTGCGGTGAGGAAGTTGATGTTGTGGTTGATGCCCTCGATGCGGAATTGATCGAGCGCCGTGGCCATGGCGTCGATCGCGGCCTCGCGAGTCGGCGCATGGGTGCAGAGCTTGGCGATCATCGGATCGTAGAACATCGAGATCTCGCCACCCTCGTACACGCCGGTGTCATTGCGGACGGTGACGCCGGTCTTGCTCGCACGTTCCGCCGGCGGGCGGTAGCGGACGAGGCGGCCGGTGGAGGGCAGGAAGCCACGATAGGGATCTTCGGCGTAGACGCGGGCTTCGACGGCCCAGCCGTCGATGCCGATGTCGGATTGCTGGATCGGCAGCTTCTCGCCATAGGCCGAACGGATCATCAGCTCGACGAGGTCGAGGCCCGTGATCAGCTCGGTGACCGGATGCTCGACCTGGAGACGGGTGTTCATCTCGAGGAAATAGAACTTGCGGTCCTTGTCGACGATGAATTCGACGGTTCCGGCGCTGTCGTAGCCGACGGCCTTGGCCAGCATCACCGCCTGCTCGCCCATCGCCTTGCGGGTCGCGGGATCGAGGAAGGGCGACGGTGCCTCTTCGATGACTTTCTGGTTGCGGCGCTGGATCGAGCATTCGCGTTCGTTCAGGTAGACGACGTTGCCGTGCTTGTCGCCCATCACCTGGATTTCGATGTGGCGCGGCTCGGTGACGAATTTCTCGATGAACAGGCGGTCGTCGCCGAAGCTGGCTTTCGCTTCGTGCTGCGAGGATTTGATCGCCTGGACGAGCTCGTTTTCCTTGTGGACGATGCGCAGGCCCTTGCCGCCGCCGCCGGCCGAGGCCTTCACCATCACCGGATAGCCGATCTCCTTGGCGATCTTGCGGGCGTGATTGTCGTCGGTGATCTCGCCAATGAAGCCGGGGACGGTGTTCACCTTCGCAGCCTGGGCGAGCTTCTTGGATTCGATCTTGTCGCCCATCGCGGCGATAGCCTTGGTGTTCGGACCGATGAACACCACGCCGGCCTTGGCGAGCGCATCGGCGAAGGCTTCACGTTCGGAGAGGAAGCCGTAGCCGGGATGGACCGCTTCGGCGCCGGTGTCCTTGCAGGCCTGCACGATGCGGTCGATGACCAGATAGGACTGTGCCGAGGGCGGCGGGCCGATATGGACAGCCTCGTCGGCCATCTCGACATGGAGCGCGTCGCGGTCGGCGTCGGAGTAGACGGCGACGGTCTTGATGCCCATCTTGCGGGCGGTCTTGATGACGCGGCATGCGATCTCGCCGCGATTGGCGATCAGAATTTTCTTGAACAAGGTCTCCCCCGGGCCGGTCGATGATTGGCCTGATTGACCAAGGTTTTAGGCGAGGCCGCGCTTGCCGTAAACCGGCTGCGTCGTTTACGTGACGAGAGCCATGGCGTCCCTTTCCACCCTTTATTACCGGCCGCACTTCGAAAACGGCCTTTCGGTCGCAGCCGGCGTGGCGCTGGCCGGGACGACCGCCGGATTGGCGTTGGGGCTTGCAGGGGGAATCGCCGCCGCGACGGGCGCGCTCTGCGTCTCCATTGCCGATCAGCCGGACCCTATCGGCGAGAAGCCAAGGCTGCTGGCTGCCGCTCTGGCGATGGCCGTGGCGGCGACCGGACTGACCCTGCTGGCCAAGGCGTCCGACACCGCAATGTTCGCCCTGACCGGTGCCATAGGGCTGTGGGCCGGGCTGATATCGGCCTACGGCAAGCGCGCCGTGGGACTGGGCGTGGTGACCGTGCTGGCCTTCGTGCTGACCCTCGGCGCGACCATCGAAGGCCGCGCAGCAGGCGAGATGCACCTCCTGCTCTTTGCCGCCGGCGGTCTGATCTACCTGGTCTATGCGCTGGCGCTCGCGGTTCTGTTCGATCGGCGGGTTCGCCGGCTCCTGATGGCCGAAGCCTTGCGCAGCTTCGCGGGCTATCTACGGGCCAAGGCCGAAATCTATGATCCGGGCAGCGACGACACGGTCGCATTCGCCACAGTGATCGAGCGGCATGCGGCAGCCGTCGAGCGGATGCAGATTGCGCGCGACGCGATCTATGCCCGAACGCAGCGGCCCTGGCAGCTGCGCCAAGCGCAGGCACTCGTCGCCCTCCTCGATTCCTTCGAAACGATCCTGTCGAGCGACGCCGACATCGAGATCCTGCGTGGAACGCGCCATCGCCATCTGATGCGGCGGCTGAAGGCGCTGACACTTGCCCTGGCCGCCAAGGCGGACCGGCTGGCACTCAGCCCGACGGGAATCGTTCCGCTTTCCGCCGAACCCGAATTGCGCAAGGCTATCGCGGAAGAAGTGACACGGCTCGCCACAGCGGCCACAGGCAACGACGACGAGCGGCTTGTCGTGGCCGCGCTGCGCTCGACGGCCGACAAGCTCGGCCGCGCGGCGGAGCTGATCGCAGCGATCGGCGGCGAAGAGCTCGGCCTGCCGCGGGCGGATCTCAGCCTCTTCCGGCAGATCGCGCCGCGCGGCCTCGGCCATCTGCGTGCGCAGGTCGGGTTCGGAAAACCGGCGTTCCGCTATGCGATCCGGCTGTCGCTGGCGTTGTGCGCGGGTTTCGGATTGTCGGTCGCGTTTCCGGATTTCGCCCATCCGGGATGGATCCTGCTGACCACCGCGCTGATCATGCGCGCGAATTACAGCGTGACGCGCCGACGGCGCTGGGATCGTATCGTCGGAACCCTGTTCGGCTGCGTTCTGGCGGCGGGGCTGCAGGCTTTTGTACCGACCGGCTACCTGCTCGCGCTGGTCGCATTGTCGACGGGTGTCAGCCACGCCTTCGGCGCGGTGAACTATCGCGTGACGGCGGCTTCCGCCTCGGTGTCGTCGCTCCTGCTGCTGCATTTCCTGCAGCCGCATGGGCATTTCGAGATGTTCGAGCGCATCGGCGATACGTTGATCGGCGCGGCCCTGTCCTATGTCTTCAGCTTCCTGCTGCCGAGCTGGGAGCGCGCAGAGCTGCCGCGCACCATTGCGGGGCTGCTGGAGGCCGACCGCACCTTTGCGGCCGAAGCCATGACCCGGACGCGGACCGAACTCGCCTACCGGCTGGCGCGCAAACGCCTGTTCGATGCCATCGCAGTGCTTTCTGGCGCCGTGCGGCGCGTTGCCGACGAGCCGAACACGCCGGCGCCGCTGCTGGAACGCCTGAACGCGCTCACGGCCGCTAACTATCTGCTGCTGTCCGATCTCACCTCCATGCAGGTCCTGTTCGCGATGCGCGGCGCCGAACTGGACCGCGCGCCGCGTGCCGATGCGATGACCGATGAAATGCGAAGCCGCGTGCTGGCGATCCTGTCGGAGCGAGGCGAGAACCGCGCGCCGCCGCGACTGACGAAGAACGAGCGCGACGATCTCACCACGCCGAATGGCTTCGCGGTGCTCAAGCGGCGCCTCGTACACATCGAACATGCCGCGCGCCGCGTCGCGGCGCTGGCCCGGGACTGCGTTGCGGGCTGAGCGATGTTTGCCGCGCACGGCGATTTGGCCGGCGCGCCAGGCACGCGCTATGACGGTCCCGACGATTCCGCCCGGAGAGCGAAACCATGGCCGACTACATCAATTCTGCGGCGTCTCGCGCGGCAGGCCTGCCCTTCAGCCAGGCCGTGCGCAGCGGCGGGCTGATCTTCCTGTCCGGCTGCATCGGCAATGTGGCCGGCAAGATGGAGCTGGTGCCCGGCGGCATCGAGGCGGAAAGCCGGCAGATGATGGAGAATATCGGCGCGGTACTGAAGGAAGCCGGATCAGGCTGGGACAGGATGGTGAAATGCGTCGTCTATCTCGCCGACATGGCCGAGTGGGGCGCGTTCAACGGGGTTTATGTGCCCTATTTCAAGGACGGCCGCTTTCCGGCGCGCACGGCGGTGGGCGTGAACCAGCTCATTCTGGGCGCGCGGGTGGAAATGGAGTGCTGGGTCGAGGGGTGATATCGGCCGCAATTTGTTCGGGGCTGCCATCCTTCGACAGGCTCAGGATGAGGTCCTGTATATGGCCTGAGTGATGCGTTGCTCAGTGCCCGTCATCCGACCAGTGTGGCGGGTCGGAGAGGAGCTTGATTACGCCGAAGGTCTTTCCGACCTTGATGAGCTCTGGGTTGGAGCCGTCGCGCGGGTCGGTCGTGATGGTGTGCTGGGCAGCGTTGAAGTCGGTGATCGCGAGCGTGCCCGTCCATGAGATCGTCATGTCGATGGCGCGGCGCTGGGTGTGGCGGCTGACAAGCGCGGCGGGGTATTTGATCGCATAGCCGGTGACCATGGCCTGCGCGGCGGATTTGGCCGCGGCGGTGTCGTCGCCATGTGTCCAGTCGATATTTACCCCCGCCATCGACGTCGCGGCAGAGGGTGGATCGATGTGGAGGACTCCGTTCTTGTCCTTGTAGCCGGCGATGCGGCAGCACCAGTGCATGAGATAGGCGCGCTCCGGCGGCCGGTATGTCGCCGCCACCGAGACATGCGCGCCACCGCCCTGCATCCGCGAGATGAAGGCACGGGTCGCGTCGCGGAAATCGGGCAACAGATCGTCTGTCAGGGCGGAGCCGGGAAAACGGCTGCACCACTGCGCGCCGGATGGTTCGGACATGTGAATCTCCTCTCACAAGTGAAACCGAACACAACGCGAGCCATTGCCAGAAGAGCGAGGCTTACAACGGAATATTGTCGTGCTTTTTCCAGACCTGTGCGACCTGCTTGTTCTTCAGCATCCGTAGCGCGCGCGCCACGCGCCAACGCGTCGAGTGCGGGCGGATGACGTCGTCGATGTAGCCGCGCTGGGCGGCGATGAAAGGATTGAGGAAGCGGTCTTCGTATTCCTTGGTGCGTTCGGCGATGGCGTCGGGATTGCCGCGTTCGTTGCGGAAGATGATCTCGACAGCGCCCTTGGCGCCCATCACGGCGATCTGGGCGCTCGGCCAGGCGTAGTTCACGTCGGCGCGCATGTGCTTCGACGCCATGACGTCATAGGCGCCGCCATAGGCCTTGCGGGTGATGACAGTGACCTTCGGAACCGTCGCCTCGGTGAAAGCGAAGAGCAGCTTGGCGCCGTGCTTGATGATGCCGCCATGCTCCTGGGCGAGGCCGGGGAGGAAGCCGGGCACGTCGACGAAGGTGACGAGCGGGATATTGAAGCAGTCGCAGAAGCGCACGAAGCGCGCGGCCTTGCGGCTGGCGTCGCTGTCGAGCACGCCGGCGAGGACCATCGGCTGGTTGGCGACGAAGCCGACCGTGGAGCCTTCGATGCGGCCGAATCCGGTGATGATGTTCTTGGCGAAATTCTCGCCGATCTCGAAGAAGTCACCCTCGTCCGCGACCTTCAGGATCAGCTCCTTCATGTCGTAAGGCTTGTTGGGATTTTCCGGCACCAGCGTGTCGAGGCTCATCTCCTCGCGGCGCGGATCGTCCTGGGTCGGCCAGTGCGGGGGCTTGTCGCGGTTGTTGAGCGGCAGGAAGTCGTAGAGCCGGCGCATCTCTTCGAGGCAGA
The DNA here is from genome assembly GCA_018241025.1 of Pseudomonadota bacterium. Classification (GTDB taxonomy): domain Bacteria; phylum Pseudomonadota; class Alphaproteobacteria; order Micropepsales; family Micropepsaceae; genus Rhizomicrobium. The sequence goes on along the minus strand of JAFEEQ010000015.1, from coordinate 25,870 downwards.
TGACATCGTTGTCGTAGGCGCCGTCGGCGACGGAGGATTTGGTCGAGTGGACCTTGGCGCCGCCGAGCTGTTCCGGCGTGACGTCCTCATGCGTCACCGTCTTCACCACATCGGGGCCGGTGATGAACATGTAGGAGGTGTCGCGGACCATGAAGATGAAGTCGGTCATGGCCGGCGAATAGACGTCGCCGCCGGCGCAGGGGCCCATGATCACGCTGAGCTGCGGCACCACGCCGGAGGCGAGCACGTTGCGCTTGAAGACTTCGCCATAGGCCGCGAGCGAGCCGACGCCTTCCTGTATGCGGGCGCCGCCGCTGTCGAACAGGCCGATGCAGGGCGCGCCGTTCTGCATCGCCATGTCCTGGATCTTGCAGATCTTCTGGGCGTGCCATTCGGAGGTCGAACCGCCGAGCACGGTGAAATCCTTGGCAAAGACATAGACCATGCGGCCGTTGATCGTGCCCCAGCCGGTGACGACGCCGTCGCCCGGAAAGCGGTTCTTGTCGGTGTCGAAATCGGTGTTGCGGTGCTCGACGAACATGTCGAACTCCTCGAACGAGTTGGCGTCGAGGAGGAGCTCGATGCGCTCGCGCGCCGTCAGCTTGCCGCGGGCGTGCTGGGCCTCGATACGGGCCTGGCCCCCGCCGAGACGGGCCTTGGCGCGGCGGGCTTCGAGTTCCTGGACGAATTGCTTCATGGGTGATGACTCTTTGGAAATGGCGGTGGCCGGAGAGTGTAAGGCGGGGCTTTTGGGGTCAAGCGCCCGCTAGGGAAGTCGGGCCAGCGTCAGGAAACGCTCAGCGGCGTCGAGCTCGGCGTGGAGCTGTTTGAGCCGGTCGGCGGCTTCGGCATCCCAGCCCCAGCGCTCGGCCTGGAAGTCCTCATCGACATGAGCGGCGGCATGCGCCTCGGCGGCGCTGAGCTTGCCGTCCGCCAGCGACAGGGCGAGGACGACGGATTTGAGGATGCCGGCCGCCGCCACGAGGCCCGTGAGGGCGAATTCGTCGCGCCGGGACAGATGCTCGCGGAGCCGGGCGAGCGAGGCTGCGGGCTGTTCGACCGAGCCGACGCCCACGGTCGTTGCGAGGTCGAGACCGTAATGGGTCCGTGCCCACAGGAGAGGCGGATCCCAGGCCGCGGCTTCGCGGCGGGCGAGTTCAGCGGGCTCGCCGGAGCGGTAACAGGTGAGATCGTGGCCGGCATAGGTTTCGAGACGAGCGATGACCGCAGAATCGGGGCGGACGTGATCGAGAGCGGTGTTGGCGAGCCCGGTGAGCGGCATGGCGCGCAGGTCGATCTCCTCGCCCTGCCCGGCCCATTCGGCGGCGATGGCTTCGGCGAGTGCAGCGGTCGGCAGCGTGAGAGATGCGCCCATCGGAGTCTTCACCGGGCGGCCGTCGAGGAGGATGGCGAATGCGCCGTCGCGCGGCGCGCTGCTCGCGGTCTTGTAGAAACGCTTCATAGCGTCCTGGCCCAGAGAGCGAGAGCCACAAGCCAGACCGGCCAAAGCGCATAGCCAACGAGGGCGCGGATCCCAGACCTGCTCAACTCTTGGTCGCGCAATTCGCGAAAGCGCAGGCGGATCAGATAGCGTCGCAGGGCCGCGCGTGCATCCAAGCTGCCGCCGCTGAACTTCGGCGAACCCAGTCCGCGCCAAACATCTGGGTGCGCTATCTCGAGACGCGCGCGAAACGCGACAAAGGATGCCGTGGCGAACAGCGCCAGCGCGATCCAAACGGCGAAGAATCCGAACAGCTCGACTGCCTGCAGGCCTGTCATCTCGGGCGTGCCGGCTTGAGCTTCATCGCGGCTCTGTTGGCTTTGATGCGGTCCTTGCGCTGGGTGGCGGGGACGCGAGCGCGTAGCGCGTCGGGAAGGCCGTCATGGCGGCCGAGTTTCACCTTGGGGTGATCGGACCAGCATTGCTCGCCGATCTCACGGTCGCGGTGCGGGTGCATCGGATACCAGAACTGGTTGCGCACCTTCGACGCTTCGCTGCCGACGAGCAGCCAGACGTCTTCGTCGGAATTGTTGATGCAGACATGGGTGAGGCCGATGCCGGCCTCGAAAGCGACGAAATCGCCGTCGCCCATCGGGTGGATGTGACCGTCGAGCCAGCAATCGATATTGCCTTTCACGACATAGACCCACTCGTCCTCATCGCGCTCGGCGTGGGGCCAGGAGGTGCGGCGGCCGGCGGGCAGGATCTCGAAATGGACGCCGAGGCGGGAGAAGCGCGCGCGGCGGCCGAACTTGGCATCGATGCCGTGCATCTCCGTGCTGCCGGGATAGCCGCCCTCGTCCTTATCGAGGATGTCGCGCCAGTTGGCGACGAAGTCGGGACGCTTGCGCTTCACCGAGCCGTCGGGCGCGGGCCTGCCGCGCTTCATGTCGGTGAAGCCGTCATGCGGGCCGAGCTTGCGCTTCGGCACGTCGTACCAAAGCTTTTTCAGGCTCTCGGCGCGGGTGATCGCGACCGGGTCTGTCGGGAAATAGTACTTGGTCGCGAAGCGCGAGCCTTCCTTGAACATGAAGAGATGGACCTCTTCGCCGGTGTTGTTCAGGAACGCGTTGGCCATGCCGGTGCCGGCGTGAAGCGCGACGCCATCGCCTTCCTTCAACCGGGCGACATGGCCGTCATGCCAGAGGTCGGGCGTGCCCTGGAGCACGAAGACGAATTCCTCTTCGTCGCGCATCGCGGCGGGCGGGCCGGAGCGCGCGCCGGGCGGCAGGCGCAGATGGCCGACGCCGAGCCGCGACAAGCCCGTCGCCTCGCTGAGATTGGCATAGGCCGCGGTGTGATCGATGTCGGCCGCGTTCGGCACGGTGGCGTATTCGCTGTCGCGCCAGTTGCGGATGATGGAGGGGCGTTCGGTCATCTGCGCTTCTTCTTGGGTTTGTTCTTGTTGCTTAGCTTGCTCTTGGGCCGGGGCTTGGCAGGAGCCGGCGGTTGAGGCTTGGGATTGCTCTTTTCCGCGCGTCCGAACGGGCTCCCTGTCCTCTCCGGATTGAAGCCGAGAAGCTTCCAGGACGTCAGCATGTGGTCCGGCATGGGTGCCGCAATGGTCAGCCGGCCACCATCAGGACGCGCAATGTCGATGGAGCGGGCGTGAAGATGCAGACGGTTCTCGATCTCGCCGATGCCGCGGACATCGGTGCCGCCGTATTTGAAATCGCCGACGATCGGCGTGCCGATCGAGGCGAGGTGGACGCGGATCTGATGCGTGCGGCCCGTAAGCGGCTTGACCGCGAGCCAGGCGAATTCGTCGCCAGCGGTATCGAGCACGACGAAATCGGTAACGGCGTCTTTGGCGCCCTCTTCGTCACGGTCGACGGTCGCCATGCGCTCGTTGCCGCGGATGCCTTCCTTGGCGAGTGCCGCCTTGATCGTGCCGCGCTTCACGCTGGGTACGCCTTTGACGAGAGCCCAGTAGATCTTCTGCGCGTCGCGCGCGGCAAAGGCGCGGGAGAGTTCGGCGGCGGCGGGCACGGTGCGGGCGACGAGCAGGACGCCCGAGGTGTCCTTGTCGAGGCGATGGACGAGACGCGGCCGCTGGTTCTTCTCGAAGGCGAGGCTGTCGAGCATGCCATCGACATGGGTGGTGAGGCCGCTGCCGCCCTGGGTCGCGAGGCCCGACGGCTTGTTCAGGACGATGACGTTCTTGTCCATGTAGAGGATGTGTTCCTCGAGGCTGCCGCGCATGCGCTGCGGAGGCTTGGCCTTCTCTTTTGGGCTCTCTTCCAGATTGCCGTGCACGACCTGCGGCGGCAGGCGCAGCGACTGGCCGGCGGAGACACGGTCGGCGGCCTTCACCCGCCTACCGTCAAGGCGGATCTGGCCGGTGCGCAGCAACTTCTCCAGCCGGCCATGGGTCAACGCCGGATAGTGCCGCTTGAACCAGCGGTCGAGGCGGATGCCATCCTCGTCATAGGCGATGTGGGCGGTTTCGGGCATGCAGCGTTGACGGTTCCTGAGGAGTAACCTAGCGTTTCCGCCAAGGAGATGGGGTTCCTCCTTTAACCGCCGGACGGCCCGAAAAGCCAGATGGCTGATGACTCCTACCGCAGTTTAATCGCGGCAGGACTCCGTCTTTTTGGTGCCCGCTGCAGGGCGGGTTTCCCGCCTCCGAGCAAGGAGTGCCGATGTCCCCGATAACATTTCTCTATGTCATGGCAGGCGGAGCGGTCGGCTCGCTGGCGCGCTATCTGCTGTCGTTGGCCATGCTGCCGGTCAGCAAGGACCTGCCCTGGGGCACGATCGGGATCAATATCCTGGGGTCCTTCATCATCGGCTTCTTCGGTACGCTGACGCTGGCCCACGGGCGCTATCCGGTGTCGGAGAACATCCGCCTGTTCGTGATGATCGGTATCTGCGGCGGGTTCACCACCTTCTCGTCCTTCAGTCTGCAGACACTCGACTTGTTGCGTAACGGCGCGATGATGCGGGCGGGGGTGAATATCGTGGTGTCGGTGGCGCTATGCGTGGCCGCAGTGGCGGTGGGCCACTTCATTGCCGCGCAGCTCAATCAGCACGCTCCGCAGGTCGCGCAGCTGCCGATCGAAGAAGAGTCCGAGATCGCAGACGCTTAGGACGACCGGATATTTCGCGCGACAGAGCGTGCGAAACGTCCTAGCCTCTCATTGCGGGATGGGTCGCAATGGGGGCTTTCGTGACCACAGCAATCCTGCGGCGCAGCCGCGCGTTGGCGTTCCCTGCTTCTTTGATTCTGCTGATGGTTGCCTGCTCGCCGGGAAGCCAGACGCCGGCCAATGCCGTTGCCGATGCGGGCTGCCAAGTCTCGCAACAGACGTTTGCGGGCTGGCTCGACGGTGGTGCAGGGCCGCGCGTCACCCCTGACAGCATTCATTTTCCGACCAATGATCCGCCACCGAATTGCGCGTTCTACACTTGGTCGGAACGCATGTTCCTTTGGCTGACCTCGCCGCCGCCGCCGACCTATGGCAGCGGTGGCAGCACGGTGTTCACGTCGCCTGTGTTCTTTACGGTCTCTCCCGCGGACGGCAGCGGCGTGCGCACCATGCATCGCATCGTCTCCGGCGAGCGCAGCCTGATCGTCAGCGCCAGCACGACGCGAACCGGGCCGCATGGCTTTGCCTTGATGCGCGATGCCAAGGGGACTGCCTATGAACTCGCACCAATGCGGTTCGGTCCTAACAAGCTTCCCGAAGTGGTGGGACGCGACGGCAAGCTGGTCGAAGTCGCGCGTGCGCTGCGTGCCGGGGGTGGACACGTCGCACTGTTCGATCGCGAGCAGAGGCCCATAGCGCTTCCGCCACGTCCGGCCAATGGGATCGCGCAGGCCGAACAGTTGACGATCAGCGGCACCGTCACGGTCATCGATATCTCCGGTACCGTCATCGAAGGCGGGACGATCCAGGCCGACAATTCCGTCGTGATGGCGCAGAACGGCTCTCCCATCTACTACACCGTCGCCGTCAACGACGTGTATGCCAACCTGCGGACGGGCCGCTCGGATGGAGGCCTGAGCCTGACCCATTTTCCGAGCTCCGCTTCGGACATGGACGACATCCTGGCCTATACCCAGGATCAGCGGCATGGCGACCTTCCCGACTACGATGCGATGGCCGTCGAGTTGAAGATGGCGTGGGTCGAGGCCGTCAACCTGCCGAGCGGCTGTCACTACATCACAATCCAGGCCTCCATTCCGGTCTACAGCCCGCAGCTTTCGACACAGCCGGCGCAAGCGACGCTGACCGGACACCGAACAGCGACGCTCGCGCTGATCTCGATGCACGTCGTCGGCAGTGCGATCGGACAGCCGGCGATGATCTGGGCGACATTCGAACATGTCTGCAACGCACCGAATGCCGGCTACAGCTATCAGGCGGATAGCGGGGTCCAGACGGGCTGGCCCGAGTCCGGGCCCTGGCTGTTGTCGTCAAGCGATACGCCGTCGCCGGCCAACATCCAGCGCATGACCGCTTCGTTCGGGCCGCCGCAGACGATCACGCCAACCCAGGGCCAGACGATGGGGCCGAGCGACCTCGAACGGATGATGCCCTGGGGACTGCCCGGCACGTCAGACCCCGCCGAGAATGCCCGCGTCATTGCCGTCAACAGCAGCGTGCGCACGATCCTCGGGAGCAGCGACATCCGCTCGAACTACATCCTGACGGGGACGACCTGGTACCGCTTCGGGATCGGCGGCATCTGGCCGAGCAACCCGTCCGGCACATGGTTCGTGACGCAATACGGTTCGCGCAAGCTTGCCAACACGGCGATCGAGACTTTCCAGCAGGGCGATCTCGGCTGCCTCGATTGCCACACGAACACCAACATCGCGACGACCGGCAACCAGAATTTCAACCCAGAAGGCAATCTCGGCTTCGTCAGCGGGCTGGGCCTCAGCCGCATCTACGGGCAGCTGCAGCCCCTGCCCTAACCCGGTTTGCGCTCGCGCAGCTTCGACCAGTAATCGAGGCGCTTGACGATCTCGCGTTCGAAGCCGGTTTCCTTCGGCTGGTAGAACTCCTGACGCGCCATGGCGTCGGGGAAATAGTTCTGGCCGGAAAAGCCTTCGACCGTGTCGGGATCGTATTCGTAGCCTTTGCCGTAGCCAAGATTCTTCATCAGCTTCGTCGGTGCGTTGAGGATGTGGGCCGGCGGCATCAGCGAGCCGTGCTCCTGCGCCGCGGCCTTGGCGGCGCCGAGGGCCTTGTAGACGGCATTCGATTTGGGCGCGCTGGCGAGATAGAGAACGGCTTGCGCGAGCGCGATCTCGCCTTCGGGGCTGCCCAGGAAGTCGAACACATCTTTCGCGGCGAGCGCCTGCACAACGGCCTGCGGATCGGCGAGGCCGATATCTTCGATGCTGGCGCGGACGAGACGTCGCGCGATGTATAGCGGCTGCTCACCGCCGGCGAGCATACGGGCGAGCCAGTAGAGCGCGGCATCGGGATCGCTGCCGCGGATCGATTTGTGGAGCGCGGAGATGAGGTTGTAGTGCTCCTCGCGGCTCTTGTCGTAGAGCGGCATACGCCGCTGCACCGCCTGCATCAGTTGGGCTGGATCGAGCGGCTGTACAGTCTTCACCGAGGCCAGTTCCTCGACGAGGTTGAGGAGATAGCGGCCATCGCCGTCGGCCATGGCACGGAGCGATGCGCGGGCATCGGGGGTGAGCTTCAGCGCTTCGCCGAAATGCGCTTCGGCGCGCTTGAGCAATTCTTCGAGCGCGGCATCGTCGAGGCGGCGGAGCACCAGGACCTGGGCGCGGGAGAGGAGCGCGCCGTTTAGTTCGAAGGACGGGTTCTCGGTCGTCGCGCCGACGAGGACGACGGTGCCGTCTTCGACCACGGGCAGGAAGGAATCCTGCTGACTGCGGTTGAAGCGATGGATCTCGTCGATGAAGAGCAGAGTCCCTTGCCCCATTCGGCGGCGCTGGCGTGCGGCATCGAAGGTCTTCTTGAGGTCGGCGACGCCGGAGAACACCGCCGAGAGCTGCTCGAAGTGGAGCTTGAACGCGGTCGAGAGCAGCCGCGCGATGGTCGTCTTCCCAGTGCCGGGCGGCCCCCAGAGAATGATCGAATGCGGCCGCCCGCTGGCGATCATCCGGCCGATGGGGCCGTCCGGGCCAATGATGTGATCCTGCCCCACGACCTCAGCCAGCGCCGCCGGCCGCAGGCGGTCGGCGAGCGGGCGCGGCGCATCGTTTTCCAGGCCGGCGGTTTGAAACAGGTCGGACATGACGCCGAGTATAGCGCCAAACTGCGCTATCCCTGCACGCTCAACGACAGACGCTGGCCGCCGCGGTCGACGACGAGATCCCATGCGTTTGCCGCATTGAGCAGTTGGATGAGCTGGGCGACCGAGCCGATCCGCTGACCGTTCACCGCCGTTACAATGTCGCCCGGCTGGAACCCATAGCCGCCCGAGGGCGTGCCGGCCGAGACCGCGACGATCGCCACGCCGCGCGCAGTCAACGGCATCTGGAGTTCTGTGGCGACGGCAGGTGACAGGTTGAGAACCTTGGCGCCGGTCAGCGGGTTGCGGCCGCCGATGGTGCGCTGGTCGCGCGCCGGCGTCTCCGGCGGCAGGGCGAGAGCGACCTTGATATCGTCGGGCTTGCGTCCGAGATGGACGTGCAGCTTCACGACATCGCCCGGCTTGTGCGTCGCGATGCGGTAGTTGAGCGCCTGCATATCGTTGGTCGGCTGGCCGTCGACCGAGAAGATCACGTCGCCGGTCTTGAGGCCGGCTCTGGCCGCCGGACTGCCGGGATAGACACTCTTGAGCAGAACGCCGTTCGGCACCGAGATGCCGAGGCTCTGGGCGATCGCCGCCGTCACCGGCTGGCCGTCGACGCCGATCCAGGCGAGTTTCACGCCGCCGCCGCCAAGGGCGCTGTCGAGGACGCGGCGCGCGAGGTTGGAGGGGATCGCGAAGCCGATGCCGATGGATCCGCCGCTGCGCGAGAAGATCGCGGTGTTGATGCCGGCCAGCTTGCCGTCGGTCGTCACCAGGGCGCCACCCGAATTGCCGGGATTGATCGCAGCGTCGGTCTGGATGAAGAACTGATAGTCCGAGGCGCTGACCTGCGTGCGGGCAAGCGCCGAGACGATGCCCATCGTCACCGTCTGACCGACGCCGAAGGGATCGCCGATGGCGAGGACCAGATCGCCGACCTGGACACGGTCGCTGTCGGCGAACGCCACGGTGTCGAGCTTGACGCCCCTGGTGTCGATCTTGAGGACGGCGAGATCCGTGCGCGGATCGGCGAGCAGGACCTTGGCCTTGAACTCGCGTTTGTCGGAGAGCGCGACGACAATGTCGGTCGCACCCTGCACGACATGGTTGTTGGTGAGGATGACGCCGTCGGCGCGCACGATCACGCCGGAGCCGAGCGACTGCTGAACGCGCTGTCGCATGCCGGGCGCGCCGAACATGCGCGAGAAGAACGGATCGTTGAAGAACGGGTTGTTCGGCGCCTGCACGACGGTACGCGTATAGACGTTGACCACGGCGGGCGCGATGCGTTTCACCACCGGCGCGAAGGTGAGCTGCACCTGCGGCATCGAGGCCGGAACCGCGCGCGGAGGATCGGCGAGCGCGGTCCGTGCGAGGAGCGCCGACAACAGAACGATGGAACTCAGCAGGCGAAGATGCATGGCGATGTCTGCCCCCTCAGGCGAGGCGCGCAAACTAACGGACACGCCGGGCGGTTTCACGGGAATTGTCGGTAACGCCTAACGTCGAATACGGACGATCTTGCGGCGGGCGCGTGGATAATTTGTCATCGTCGCGCGTGACCACCGTCAGCGATGGGCGCAAACAAAAAGGGCGGCCGGAGCCGCCCTTTCCAGATCGCCGTTGGGACGAAACTATTCTTCGTCGCCTTCGTCTTCGTCGCGGATCTCGACCGGGCCGGAGTCCTGGCCCTTGGCGGTCTCATCGCGGTCGACGAACTCGATGAAGGCCATCGCGGCGTTGTCGCCATGGCGGAAGCCAGCCTTGAGCACGCGGGTGTAGCCGCCCGGGCGGGTGGCGTAGCGCGGGCCGAGCACGTCGAACAGCTTTTTGACCTGGGTTTCGTCGCGCACCGTCGAGAGTGCCTGACGGCGGGCGTGCAGGCTGTTCTGGCGGCTGAGCGTCACCAGCTTCTCGACCACCGGGCGAAGTTCCTTCGCCTTGGGCAGCGTCGTCTTGATCTGCTCGTGCTTGATCAGCGCGGCGGCCATGTTCGCGAACATGGCGGTGCGGTGCTGGGACTTCTTGTTGAGCTTCCGCCCCTGGTTGCCGTGGCGCATCTTACGTCTCTCTTACTACCCCTGGCGGTCCCGATCGTCGAAACCACCACATGATGATCATTGTTTGCGAAAACGCCGCCTTAGTACTGGTCCTCGTACCGCTTGGCGAGGTCTTCGATGTTCTCCGGCGGCCAGCCGGGCACTTCCATGCCGAGGTGCAGGCCCATTTCGGCGAGCACGGCCTTGATCTCGTTCAGCGACTTGCGGCCGAAGTTCGGGGTACGGAGCATCTCCGCCTCGGTCTTCTGGATGAGGTCGCCGATATAGACGATGTTGTCGTTCTTCAGGCAGTTCGCCGAACGGACCGAGAGCTCGAGCTCGTCGACCTTCTTCAGCAGCACCGGGTTGAACGCCAGATCGGGCTTGGCTTCTTCGGCGACGCGCTCACGCGGCTCTTCGAAGTTGATGAAGACCTGGAGCTGGTCCTGCAGGATGCGCGCGGCATAGGCGACCGCGTTGTCCGGTGTGACCGCGCCGTTGGTTTCGACCGTCAGCGTGAGCTTGTCGTAGTCGAGGATCTGGCCCTCGCGGGTGTTCTCGACCTTGTACGAGACCTTCTTCACCGGCGAGAACAGGCTGTCGACCGGGATCATGCCGATCGGCGCGTCTTCCGGACGATTGCGGTCGGCCGGGACGTAACCCTTGCCGGTCGCGATCGCGAGCTCCATGCGGAACTCGACCTTCTCGTCGATCGTGCAGATGACGAGCTCGGGATTGAGGATGTCGACGTCGGCCGTCGCGGTGATCATGCCGGCGGTGACTTCGCACGGACCCTGGGCGCGCAGGTTGAGACGCTTCGGACCTTCGGCATGCATCCGCAGCGCGAGCTGCTTGATGTTGAGCACGATGTCCGTCATGTCCTCGCGCACGCCGGGGATCGACGAGAATTCATGGAGCACGCCCTCGACCTGGATCGAGGTCACGGCGGCGCCCTGGAGCGACGACAACAGCACGCGGCGCAGCGCGTTGCCGAGCGTCAGGCCGAAGCCACGCTCGAGCGGTTCTGCCGTGATGGTTGCGACCTTGGCGGCGTCATCGCCGGCCTCGACCTTCAACTTTCCCGGCTTGATCAGTTCCTGCCAGTTTTTCTGAAACATCTATTTTTCCTCATCGTGTCCCGAACGCCGAGAGCCCGCGTTCATGCGTACGACAGAGGGTTAGTCCAAGCTCTCAAATTCGTTTCGCCGCACCTTGCTTCGCTTCCGCGAAGCAATGCCCGGCAGGTATTCCCGATCAGACGCGACGACGCTTGGGCGGGCGGCAACCATTGTGCGGGATCGGCGTCACGTCGCGGATCGAGGTGACGACGAGGCCGACGGCCTGCAGTGCGCGCAGCGCGGATTCGCGGCCCGAACCCGGACCGGACACTTCAACTTCCAGCGTGCGCATGCCGTGCTCGACGGCCTTCTTGCCGGCGTCTTCGGCGGCGACCTGGGCGGCATAGGGCGTCGACTTGCGCGAACCCTTGAAGCCCATCATGCCGGCGCTCGACCACGACACGGCATTGCCCTGCGTGTCGGTGATCGTGATGATCGTGTTGTTGAAGGTCGCGGCGACATGCGCCACGCCGACCACGACGTTCTTCTTTTCCTTCTTGCGCGCGCGGCCGGCGCCCTTCTTGTCTGCGGCTGCCATATTACTTGGTCACTTTCTTCTTGCCGGCGATCGCCTTGGCCGGACCCTTGCGCGTGCGCGCGTTGGTGTGCGTGCGCTGACCGCGGACCGGAAGGCCGCGACGATGGCGCAGGCCGCGGTAGCAGCCGAGGTCCATCAGGCGCTTGATGTTCATCGCGACCTCGCGGCGGAGGTCACCCTCGACGAGGTAGTCGCGATCGATGGTCTCGCGGATCTGGATGATCTCGCTTTCGGTCAGGTCACTGACACGGCGCTCGGGCGCGATGCCGACCTTCTCGATGATTTCCTTGGCCTTGGCCGCGCCAATGCCGTGAATGTAGCGCAGGCCGATTTCGACGCGCTTCTGCGTTGGGATATTGACGCCGGCGATACGTGCCACGAGGCTCTCCGCATTTCGTAAGCCCTTCGCGGACCTACACAATTGAAAAGCGCCAGAACCCGTCCATACGGCGTTCCCGCCCCTCGCGAATAAGAGGCGTCAAACGCGCAAATTGGACAGGAAATCTGTCGCGAGGGCGCGGAGTATATTAATGCGACCCCCTCGGTCAATAGGTCGCCACAGATTCTTTCTCAGCGTAAAGTCTCAACGAAACCAATAGGTTATATTTTGGCTCCCGTCTGGATGTTACGGTGAGCCCGGGCAGATGCTCCCAGCCTTGCCGTTTCATGCCGCGACGCAGCTTTTGCAGAGCCGAATTCGGGGCTAGCGGCAAAAACCCAAGTCACCGACAGACGCATCCATCCTCTGCGCTTTGCGTTTCCGAAGGCGCGCCTTTCGCGCGATCCCTGAAACTCGAGAGGTCGGAATGAACAACCGGATGGTCCTGCTTGGCGGCACCGCGATCGTTGCGATCGGCGTCGCGTTTGGCGCCGGATATTACCTGAGCAACCGCCCTGCTCCCGAGTCAGCAGCTTCGCCCGCCGCGGCGCAAATGGCACCGACGCCCAAGCCCGTCGCGGCCCTGGTTCCTGCAGCGCCGCCGGCGACGGCGACTCAGCCAGCCCCAAGCCCGACACCGGCGCCGCGCCGGCGCTATGCGGACTACGCCAGTGGCGAGGGCGACTATGCGGAACCGCCCCCTCCTCCGCCGCGGCACGAAGGCCGCCGCGTCGACCATGATCCGTTCTCTGGCGAGTTCACGACCTTTCCGATGCGCCACGCCGGCGACGGTAGCCCGGCATCGCCCCTCACCTGGCGGGCACAGACGGAATTCGGCGAAGGTCACGAGGCCGATCTGCGCATCGCCATCCTCGTGCCGGAACCTGCGGAAAACGACAGCGGCGCATTCTGGCGGGCATGGAGCGGGCGCGAGAACGACAATCTCTTGCCGGAGGTGACGGACGGCACGCCGGTGATCGTCACGGGAAGCGCGTCGGTGATCCTCGACATCGATCCCGATGCCGTCGATCTCGAGGCGCCTGCGCTGCTGATCGTGCGCAGCGACGAGGGCCGGCTGGTCTACCGCTCGCGCGACGTCGCGCCGGCGCGCGGCGAGACGTGGAATTCGCGCGGCGCGCGCTGGATCTTCGCGCCCGACGCCGCGTTCTATCGCGCTTTGCGCAGCGGCGGCCGCATCAGCTTCGAGGTCCATAGCCGCTTCGACAATCGAGACATCCGCATTCCGTTTGACAGCGACGATTTCGCTCCGAGCGCGCGCAGGTTCGAGCGCGATCTGGCCCGGCGCATGGACGCCATCGGCACGCGCTGGGAGGACGCCGGACGGGGCCGTCCCAAGCCGCCACCGCCGCCGCCTCCGCCGCCGATGGAAACCAGGCATCCCGCGCCCGACATCGTGCCGGCGCCACCGGCATCCAGGCCGGGAGATCACGGTCATCGGCGCGACAACAACGAACCATCTGCCAACGCTGCGGGGACGCCGCCGGACAGAGGCGGACACGATCATCGCGATCGCAACCGGGAAACCGGGGGAACGCCGCCCGACAGCAACAACGCATCTGCAACTGCGCCGGTCCCGGTCACGCCGCCGGCACCAACCCGCGATCACGGCTCCGATGCGCATGGCCGAGGGAGCAGCAATTCGCCACCGGACGCTTCGCGGGGCCCCGACGCCAACAAGCCAGTCGCCAGCCCGCCGCCGCAGAACACCCGGGCCATCGCGCTCATCGAAAGCTATCATCCGCCAGCCGAGCAGTGCGGCACGCGCCCGGATTTCTCGACGGCCGCGTTCGATCATCTCGCGCCGGCGGACATTCCGGCAACGCGCGCATCGCTTGCGCCCAAGATGCGCTGGACGAATTGCCGGAAGACCTGGCTCGCAAGCTATGACTCGAGCTTTGCTGCGCTATTGCGAAATGTGAAAGCGACCGGTGTGGAGCTGAACGCGGTGCCCAATGGCGCAGCGGCGATCAAGGCTCATGACGAAGCGAAGCAGCAGGTCAACGCGGACGTCACGCAATGGCAGGCTTACTTCCAGGCCTTCCGCGCTGCTGTGGCGGCACAGCGGCCGCTTCGGCAACCCGGGGATTCGCCGGAGCCCATGCGTGGCCGCAATCCGCGATAACGGATTCCGAAAAACCGTTAGAGGCAGCCGGTTTGCGGCTCAGCCGCGGCTGTCGAGCGCGCTGGCGATTGCCCCGGTCACATCGGCGATCGGCGCCATGCCGTCGACCGTCACGATCTTCCCCTGCTTGCCGTAGTAGTCGAGCAAGGGCGCCGTCTGGTTGCGGTAGACCTGGAGACGGTTCTTCACCGTTTCCGGATTGTCGTCGGCGCGGGCGGTGCCTTCCTTGATGCGCTGTTCGACGCGCGACAGCAGGATGGCCTCATCGACCTTGAGCTCGACGACGATGTCGATCTTCTTGGCCCGCGCGGCGAGCATCGCGTCCAGCGCTTCGGCCTGGGCGATGGTACGCGGGAAGCCGTCGAACACCGCGCCCTTGGCGCAGTCCGGACGATCGTAGCGGTTGGCGATGATGTCGATCACCGTCGCATCCGGCACGAGATTGCCCTTGGCCAGGATGTCTTCGACCTGGCGGCCGAGTGGCGAGCCGGCGGCGATTTCGGCGCGCAGCATGTCGCCGGTGGAGAGCTGCGGCAGGCCGCGTTTCTCCTGAAGGATCTTGGCCTGGGTGCCCTTACCGGCACCCGGAGGCCCGAACAGTACGAGATTCAACGACGCGCTCCCCGAAGCTTGGCCTTCTTGATGAGGCCCTCGTATTGCTGCGCGATCAGATGGCTCTGGATCTGCGCAACGGTGTCCATCGTGACGGAGACGACGATCAGGATCGAGGTGCCGCCGAGATAGAACGGAATCGAATAATAGCCGATGGCGATTTCCGGAATGAGGCAGACCGCGGCCAGATAGGCGGCACCGATGACGGTGATGCGGGTCAGCACATAGTCGATATGCTCGGCCGTCTTCTTGCCGGGACGGATGCCGGGAATGAAGCCGCCATACTTCTTGAGATTGTCCGCCGTCTCCTCCGGATTGAACATGATGGAGGTATAGAAGAAGGCGAAGAACACGATCAGCAGCGCATAGAGCACGAGATAGAGCGGCGTGCCGTGGCTGATATAGGTGAGCACGGTCTGCGCCCAATCCGGGATCGCGGCGGCGTTGAAGCCGGCGAGCAGCGTCGGAACGGTCAGGATCGACGACGCGAAAATCGGCGGAATGACGCCCGACACGTTGAGCTTCAACGGCAGATGCGAGGATTCGCCACCGGACATGCGTCCGCTCGAAACCTGGCGCTTGGGATACTGGACCAGCAGGCGGCGCTGTGCTCGCTCCATGAAGACGATGAAGGCGATCAGCGCGGCGATGAACACCGTGCCGATCAGGAGAGTCGGGAAGCCGATCGTGTTGGTGCGCACGGCCTCGAAGGCCTGACCGATATATTGCGGGAAGCGCGCGACGATGCCGGCGAAGATGATGAGCGAGATGCCGTTGCCGACGCCGCGATTGGTGATCTGCTCGCCGAGCCACATCAACAGCACGGTGCCGCCGGTGAGCGTGATGACGGTCTCAAGCCGGAAGAACAGGCCGGGTTCGATGACGAGGCCGGGCGAGTTCTCGAGACCGATGGCGATGCCGAGCGCCTGGGCGGCGGCGAGACCGACGGTGCCGTAGCGGGTGTACTGGTTGATGATCTTCTGGCCCGCCGCGCCTTCCTTCTTCAGCTCTTCGAAGCGCGGGATGACCGTGGTCATCAGCTGCATGATGATCGAAGCCGAGATGTACGGCATGATGCCGAGCGAGAATACCGCCATGCGCGAAACCGCGCCGCCGGCGAGGACGTTGAACACGTTGAGGAAGCCACCCGCGGCCGAGTCCATCAGGTGCTTGATGCCGGCCGGGTCGATGCCGGGCATCGGGATATAGGTGCCGAGGCGCGCAACGATGAGCGCGACCAGGGTGAAGAAGATGCGCTGGCGAAGCTCTGTCGCCTTGCTCAGATTGCCGAAATTGAAATTGGCGGCCAGTTGCTCTGCTGCTGACGGCATGTCCTGCTCCCCGACGGGCTCGATCTTAGATGTGATCGCACCCTTGGTTCCACAATCCCCGCTTGTCATCCCCGGCCGAGCGACCACGGGTCGCGAGGGGAAGGGGACCCAGGCGGTAAACACCTGGTGCGGTTGACGGACCTGGGTCCCCTTCCCTTCGCGCCGCTTCGCGGCGCTCAGCCGGGGATGACAGGCTTATTGGTTCGCGGCCTTGCGTGCTTCGCGCTTTTCGGCGGCGGCGGCCCGGCGCTGCTTGCGCTTGCCCGGCTGACCCTTCTTGTTCATGTACTCGACCTTCTTGAAGGTCGTGGTGATCGTGCCGCCGAGCTTCTCGACCGCTTCGCGGACGCTGGCGGAAGCGCCGGCGACTTCGATGTCGATCTTCGAGGTCAGCGTGCCCTTGCCGAGCAGGCGAACGCCGTCCTCGCTCTTGTGGACGATGCCGGCCTTGCGAAGCGTTTCGCCCGTGATCTTCTGACCCGCGTCGATCTTCTTGTCGTCGATCGCCTTCTGCAGGCGGCCGAGGTTGAGCTCGGAGAAATCGTTCGCGAAGATGTTGTTGAAGCCGCGCTTCGGCATGCGCATGTGCAGCGGCATCTGGCCGCCTTCGAAGCCGTACACGGCATTGCCGGTGCGGGCCTTCGCGCCCTTCACGCCGCGGCCGGAGGTCTTGCCGAGACCGGAGGACGAACCACGTCCGACCTTCGCCTTGCGCTTGTGGGCGCCGGGATTGTTGTGGATTTCGTTGAGCTTCATCTTCGCGGTTCCCTGGGACTCGGCTTCGCCTGGCGCCCCGTCTGGATCGGTTACTTCTTTTTCTTCTCTTCGCCGACGACCTCAACAAGGTGCGGGATCGAGTTGATCATGCCGCGCACGGCCGGAGTGTCCTCCAGCTCGCGCACGCGGTGCATCTTGCCGAGACCGAGGCCCTTCAGAGTCGCGAGCTGGACCGCCGGACGGCGCGCCGGGCTGCGGACCTGCTTGACCTTGAGCGTCTTCTTGTCAGCCATCGTCGTGTTCCTTTAGGCGCTCGCCTGCTCGGCCTTGCCGCCTTCGCGGCGGGCGATGATGTCGGTGACGCTGCGGCCGCGGCGCTGGGCGACCATGCGCGGCGACTGCTGGTTCTGCAGCGCGTTGAACACCGCGCGGACCAGGTTGTAGGGGTTCGAGGTGCCGAGCGACTTCGACACAACGTCGCCGACGCCGAGGGCTTCGAACACAGCGCGGGCCGGACCGCCGGCGATCACGCCGGTACCGGCCGGAGCCGGACGCACGACGACCTTGCCGGCGCCGTGATGACCGCGAACCTCGTGATGCAGCGTGCGGCCGTCCTTCAGCGGCACGCGGATCAGGGACTTCTTGGCCTCGTCGGTCGCCTTGCGGATCGCTTCGGGAACCTCACGGGCCTTGCCGTGGCCGAAGCCGACGCGGCCGCGCTGGTCGCCGACAACCACGAGTGCCGCGAAACCGAAGCGGCGACCGCCCTTCACGACCTTGGCCACGCGGTTGATGTGGACCAGCTTGTCGATGAACTCGTTGTCGCGCTCTTCGCGATCGTCGTTCCGGCGCTCACGCCGGCCACGACGCTCGCGACCGCCACTCTCGTTGCTGTTTTCGTCTCGTGCCATATTGCTCGATCCTTAGAATTCGAGACCGCCCTCACGGGCGGCTTCTGCGAGCGCCTTGATGCGCCCGTGATAGATGTAGCCGCCACGGTCGAACACGACCTGCTTCACGCCCTTGGCGAGCGCGCGTTCGGCGATCTTCTTGCCGACGCTGGTCGCGGCTTCGACGTTCCAGGTCTTGGCCGGCTTGCCGTCCTTCTCGTTGGTCGAGGCGGCGGCGAGGGTTTCCTTGGCGCGGTCGTCGATGATCTGCGCGTAGATGTGCTTGCCCGACCGGAACACGCTGAGCCGCGGACGGCCATAGGCGTGCGTCGTGAGCTTGAAGCGGGTGCGGCTCTGGCGGCGCTTGAACAGCGGGGTCGTCATTTCTTCTTGCCTTCCTTGCGGCGGACATACTCGCCCTCGTAGCGCACGCCCTTGCCCTTGTAGGGCTCCGGCTTGCGGTAGGAGCGGATCTCGGCGGCGACCTGGCCGACGAGCTGCTTGTCCATGCCGGCGACGGTGAGGAGCGTGGGCTTCTCGGCGGTGATCGTGATGCCTTCCGGGATCGGATAGGCGACGTCGTGGCTGAAGCCGAGCTGCAGGTTCAGGTTCTTGCCCTGCACCGCGGCGCGGTAGCCGACGCCCTGGATCTCGAGCTTGGAGGTGAAGCCCGTGGTCACGCCCGTGACGAGGTTGTTCACCAGCGTGCGGGACATGCCCCACATCGCGGCGGCACGTTCCATCGCCTTGTTGGGCGTGACGGTGACGCCGTCGGCGCCGACAGACGCCGAGACTTCCGGGACCAGCGTGACCTTGAGCTCGCCCTTCGGACCCTTCACGGACACGGTCTGGCCGTTCACCGACGCGGTGACGCCCTTGGGCAGCGGAACCGGCTTCTTGCCGATACGAGACATCGTTCGCTCCTTAGAACACCTGGCAGAGGACTTCGCCGCCGACATTGGCGTCGCGGGCATGGGTGTCGGTCATCACGCCCTTGGGCGTGGAGACGATCGACACGCCGAGACCCTGACGGTGCGGCTTGAGGTCCTTCACCGAGGTGTAGACGCGGCGGCCCGGAGTCGAAACGCGCTTCAGTTCGCGAATGACCGGCTGGCCGTCATGATACTTGAGTTCGATTTCCAGCTCGCGCTTGCCGGTCTTGAGCTCCGTCTCGACATAGTCGCGGATGAAGCCTTCCTCCTTGAGCACATCGAGCAGGCGCGCGCGCAGGCGCGAATTCGGCGAAGAGATTTTCTTCAGACCGCGGAGCTGGCCGTTGCGGATGCGGGCCAGAAGATCGCCGATGGGATCGGACATCGCCATATCGAATGTTCTCCTTACCAGCTGGCCTTGGTCATGCCGGGGATCTGGCCGAAATTGGCGAGATCGCGCAGCGCGATACGCGACAGCTTGAGCTTGCGGTAGTAGCCCTTCGGACGGCCCGAAAGGTCGCAACGATGATGGATGCGGACCTTCGACGAATTGCGCGGCAGCTTGGCGAGCTTGAGGCGCGCGGCGAAGCGCTCCTCGGCCGGCAGCTTCATGTCGTCGGCCGTCGCCTTGAGCGCGGCGCGCCTGGCGGCGTATTGCGCGACCATCTTCTCGCGCTTCTTGTTCCGGTTGATCTGGCTGGTCTTGGCCATGGCGATCGTCCTTAATTCATGAACGGGAACTGGAAGCCCTTGAGAAGCTCCTTGGCTTCCGCATCGGTCTTCGCAGTGGTGTTGATGATGATGTCCATGCCCCACACCGTCTCGGTCTTGTCGTAGTCGATTTCGACGAAGACGATGTGTTCCTTCAGGCCCATGGCGTAGTTGCCGTTGCCGTCGAAGGAATTGCCCTTGATGCCGCGGAAGTCGCGGACGCGGGGCAGCGCCATCGTCACGAGGCGATCCATGAACTCGTACATCTGGTCGCGGCGCAGCGTGACCTTCACGCCGACCGGGCGGCCCGCCGTGATCTTGAACGACGAGATCGCCTTCTTGGCGCGCGTGATGACGGCCTTCTGGCCGGCAATCGCGGTGAGATCGTTGAGCGCGGCCTGGATCTTCTTGGTGTCCTGGCTGCCCTCGCCCGCGCCTATATTCAGCACGATCTTGTTCACCCGCGGAACCTGCATGATGTTCTTGTAGCCGAACTTCTTCATCAGATCCTGGCGGATCACGTCGTTGTAGCGCTGCTTGAAGCGCGGGACGTAACCTTCCAGATGCTCGGCCTCGCCGACGGCGACCTGGGTGCCGGCCGCGATCTCGCGCTTGCCGCCTTCCTTCTTGGCGCCCTTCGACGCCTTGGCGTCGGCGCGCGCAGCGTCCTTCGGATTCTTGGATCCTGCCTCAGACATCGATGACCTCACCCGACTTCTTCGCAAAGCGGACCGTGCGACCGTCGTTCAGCTGCTTGAAACCGATCTTCGTCGCCGTGTCGTCCTTCGGGTCGCGATGGGCGATGTTCGACAGATGGATCGGCGATTCCTTCGAGATGATTCCGCCCTGCTCGCGCTGGGTCTGGCGCTGATGGCGCTTGACGACATTCACGCCCGAGACGAGCGCGGTGTTTTCGGACGGGAACACCTTGATGACCTCGCCCTTCTTGCCCTTGTCGCGGCCGGCGAGAACGACGACGCGGTCGCCCTTCTTGATTTTCGCGGCCATCACAGCACCTCCGGGGCGAGCGAAATGATCTTCATCTGGTTCTTGGCGCGCAGCTCGCGGGTCACCGGCCCGAAGATGCGGGTGCCGATCGGCTCGCCCTGGGCGTTGATCAGCACCGCGGCATTGCCGTCGAAGCGGATCAGCGAACCGTCGGGACGGCGCACGCCATGGGCGGTGCGCACGACGACGGCCTTGAGCACCTCGCCCTTTTTCACGCGGCCGCGTGGAATGGCTTCCTTCACCGACACCACGATGATGTCGCCGACATCGGCGTAACGGCGGTGCGAACCGCCGAGCACCTTGATGCACATGACGCGACGGGCGCCGGAATTGTCGGCGACGTCTAGCTCCGTTTGCATCTGAATCATTGAGTTCTACTCCGGTATATCTCGGGGCGCTTACTTGCCGACGCGCTCGAACGCTTCCCAGGTCTTCAACTTGGAAAGCGGCCGGCATTCGCGGATACGCACGACGTCGCCCGTCTTGAATTCGCCCTTCTCGTCATGGGCGTGATACTTCTTCGAACGGCGCACGGTCTTCTTCATCACCGGATGGGTGAAGCGACGCTCGACCTTGACCACGACGGTCTTGGCATTCTTGTCGCTGACCACGACGCCCTGCAGCACGCGCTTTGGCATACTCTTCTTCCCTTAAGCGGCGGCAGCGGCCTTGCGGCGCTGTTCCGTCAAAATCGTTTCGATGCGGGCGATGGTCCGGCGGACTTCACGCACGCGGTTGGTCTTCTCGAGCTGGCCGTTGGCGCGCTGGAAGCGGAGGTTGAAGGCCTCCTTCTTCAGCTTCACCAGCTCGGTGCCGAGCTCGTCCGCGGTCTTGGCGCGGAAGTCGTCGGCCTTGGTCGAGGCCTTGGCGGCGGTCGTTGCCTTCTTCTTGGCGGCCATGATCAGGCTCCCATACGGGCGACGAACTTCGTCGCGATCGACAGCTTGGCGGCGCCGAGGCGCATCGCTTCCTTCGCCGTGGCCAGGTCGACACCGTCGACCTCGAACAGGATCCGGCCGGGCTTGATCTTGGCGACCCAGTATTCCGGCGCGCCCTTGCCCGAGCCCATGCGGACTTCGGCGGGCTTCTTCGACACCGGAACGTCCGGGAACACGCGGATCCAGACGCGGCCGGCGCGCTTCATCTGGCGCGTGATCGCGCGGCGGGCCGCCTCGATCTCACGCGCGGTGATGCGCTCGGGCTCGAGGGCCTTCAGGCCATAGGCGCCGAAGTTGAGGTTCGTGCCACGCTTCGCAGCGCCGTGGATACGGCCCTTGAACTGCTTGCGGAACTTGGTGCGTTTGGGTTGCAGCATTGTTGTCTCTTACGAAGCAGACGCCGGCGCGGGCTGACGCTCGCGGCGTTCGCCGCCACCGCGGCCGGACTCGGCCTCGGCCATGCGCTTATCCTGGGCCATGGGGTCGTGTTCCATGATCTCGCCCTTGAAGATCCAGACCTTCACGCCGCAAGTGCCGTAGGTCGTCTTCGCGGTAGCGATGCCGTAATCGACATCGGCGCGCAGCGTGTGCAGCGGAACGCGGCCTTCGTGATACCACTCGACACGGGCGATCTCGGCGCCGCCGAGACGGCCGCCGCACTTGATGCGGATGCCGAGGGCGCCCAAACGCTGGGCCGACTGCACGGCGCGCTTCATCACGCGGCGGAAGGCGACGCGGCGCTCGAGCTGCTGGGCGATGTTCTCGGCCACCAGCTTGGCGTCGATCTCGGGCTTGCGGATCTCGACGATGTTGAGATGGACCTCGTCGGAGGTCATCTTCTGGACGTCGGCCTTCAGCTTGTCGATGTCGGCGCCCTTCTTGCCGATGACCACGCCCGGACGAGCCGAGTGGATGGTGACGCGGCACTTCTTGTGCGGACGCTCGATCACGATCTTGGAGACGCCGGCGGCCTTGAGCTTCTCGCTCAGGTATTCGCGGATCTTGATGTCTTCCTGGAGAAGACGGCCGAAATCCTTCTTGCCGGCGTACCAGCGCGAATCCCAGGTCCGGTTGATGCCGAGGCGCAGACCGATCGGATTTACTTTCTGACCCATTAGGCAGCTTCCTTCTGCGCCTTGGCGGCGGGCTTGCGGGCGGTCTTCTTGGCCTTGCCCTTGGACTTCTTCGCGTCTTCTTCGACTTCGCGCGCTTCCTCGACCACGATGGTGATCTGAGCGAAGGGCTTCATGATCGGGGCGCCACGACCGCGGGCGCGCGGATGGAAACGCTTCATCACGAGGTTCTTGCCGACCGACGCCTCGGCGACGATGAGATCGTCGACGTCGAGATCGTGGTTGTTTTCGGCGTTTGCGATGGCCGAGGTCAGAACCTTCTTGACCACCGAAGCGACGCGCTTCGGCGAGAAAGCGAGCGAGTTCAACGCCGCCTCGACCTTCAGGCCGCGGATCGACTGCGCCACCAGGTTCAGCTTGCGCGGGCTGGTGCGGATCATCGTGCCGACGGCCTGGGCCTTCGACTTCGGAAGCACGCGCGCGCGGGATTGCTTGCCCATTAGCCCCTCTTCGCTTTCTTGTCGCCGCCGCCGGAATGGCCGGAGAAGGTGCGGGTCGGCGAGAACTCGCCGAACTTGTGGCCGACCATGTCTTCGGTCACGAGCACCGGGATGTGCTTCTTGCCGTTGTAGACGCCGAAGGTGATGCCGACGAATTGCGGCAGGATCGTCGAGCGGCGCGACCAGATCTTGATCACGTCCTTGCGGGTCGAGGCGCGCGCGGCTTCTGCCTTCTTCAGCAGATAGCCGTCGATGAACGGGCCTTTCCAAACAGATCTCGTCATAGCTTAGCCCTGTGCCTTGCCTTTGCGCGTGCGGACGATGAACTTCGTCGTACGCTTGTTCTTGCGGGTCTTGGCGCCCTTGGTCGGCTTGCCCCACGGCGTGACCGGGTGGCGGCCGCCCTTGGTGCGGCCTTCGCCGCCGCCATGCGGGTGGTCGATCGGGTTCATCGCGGTGCCGCGGACGTGGGGGCGCCAGCCCTTCCACACATTGCGGCCGGCCTTGCCGATGACTTCGTTCATGTGGTCCGGGTTCGAGACCGCGCCGACCGTCGCCATGCAGGTCAGCATCACCTTGCGCACTTCGCCGGAGTTCAGGCGGAGCAGCGCGTAGCCGGCATCGCGGCCGAGATACTGCGCATAGGTACCGGCGGAACGGGCGATCTGACCGCCCTTGCCCGGCTTCATCTCGATATTGTGCACGATGGTGCCGACCGGCATTGCCGAGAGCGGCATCGCATTGCCCGGCTTCACGTCGACCTTGTCGCCCGAGACGACGGTGTCACCGACGGCCAGGCGCTGCGGCGCCAGGATGTAGGCGAGCTCACCGTCCTTGTACTTGATCAGGGCGATGAAGGAGGTGCGGTTCGGATCGTACTCCAGACGCTCGACGATCGCCGGCACGCCGGACTTGCGGCGCTTGAAGTCGACCAGGCGATAGCGCTGCTTGTGACCGCCGCCCTGATAGCGGACGACGATACGGCCGGTGTTGTTGCGGCCGCCCTTGGAGTGCTTGCCTTCGGTCAGCGACTTGACCGGGCCACCCTTGTGCAGGCCCGAACGGTCGATCAGCACCAGCTGGCGCTGACCGGGGGTCGTCGGGCGATATTGTTTCAGCGCCATGACTTAGAGTCCCGTGGTGATATCGATCTGCTCGCCTTCGGCGAGGGTCACGATCGCTTTCTTGAAATCGCTGCGCTTGTACGGCTTGCCGCGCGCCATCTTGGACTTGCCCTTGACGGTCACGGTGTTGACCGCCTTGACCTTGACCTTGAACAGCTCGGCGACCGCGGCGGCGATCTTCGGCTTGGTCGCGGTCAGCGGGACGCGGAACACGACCTGGTTGGTCTCGGTCAGCCGGGTCGACTTTTCGGTGATCACCGGCGAGAGGATGACGTCGTGATGATAGCTGGTCATGCCAGGCGCTCCTCGATCGCGGCGATCGCGGCCTTGGTGAGGACGAGCTTCTCGCTACGCATGATGTCGTAGACGTTGAGGCCCTTCGCCGGCAGCAGCGACACGTGGTTGATGTTGCGGGCGCTGAGCGCGAAGTTCATCTCGAACTCGCCGTCGACGACCAGCGCCTTGGTGAGGCCGAGGCCGCCGAACTGCTTCGCGAGCTTCGCGGTCTTGATCTCGCCGGCCTTGGCCTCGTCGAGCACGACGATGGCGCCTTCCTTGGCCTTCGACGACAGCGCATGCCTCAGGCCGAGGGCGCGGACCTTCTTCGGCAGGTCGAATTCGTGGCTGTGCACGACCGGACCCATCGCCTTGCCGCCGCCGACGAACTGCGGAGCCGAACGGGCACCGTGACGGGCAACGCCACCGCCCTTCTGCTTGCCGAGCTTGTGCTTGGTACGGTTGATCTCGGCGCGGGTCAGCGTCTTGTGATTGCCCGAGCGGCGCTTGGCGAGCTGCCAGACAACGACGCGCTGGATCAGATCGGTGCGGGGCTCGAGGCCGAAAATATCGTCCTTGAGCTCGACCTCACCGGCCGCCTTGTTGTCCAGATTGAGGACCTTGGTCTTCATCTTATGCCTCCGCCTTGGCAGCGACGGCTTCGCGCTTCTTCACCGAGCCGGGCATCGGGCTGTCCTTATGCGGGCGCTTGACGGCGTCGCGCACCATCACCCAACCGCCCTTGTGACCCGGGACGGCGCCGCGGATCATGATAAGGCCGCGCTCGACATCGACCTTGGCGACTTCGAGGTTCTGGGTGGTGACGTTGTCCGTGCCGTAATGGCCGTGCATCTTCTTGTTCTTGAAGGTCTTGCCCGGATCCTGGCGACCGCCCGTACCGCCGAGCGAGCGGTGCGAGATCGAGACGCCGTGCGAGGCTTCGAGACCGCGGAAATTCCAGCGCTTCATCGCGCCGGTGAAACCACGGCCGATGGTGACGCCCGTGACATCGACCTTCTGGCCGACCACGAAGTGATCCGCCTGCAGCGCGTCGCCGACTTCGAGCATGTTCGCAGGATCGACACGGAATTCTGCCAGCTTGCGCTTGGGCTCGACTTCCGCCTTGGCGAAGTTGCCGCGATCGGCCTTGGTCAGGTTCTTGGCCTTGGAGAAGCCCGAGCCGAGCTGGACGGCGGTGTAGCCATCCTTCTCGCTGGTCCGCGTGGACACGACCTGGCAGCCGTCCAGCTTGAGGACGGTGACCGGGACATGCCGGCCGTCCTCGAGGAACAACCGGGTCATGCCGACCTTCTGTGTGATGACGCCTGTGCGCATCGTTCGTGTTCCTTAAAGCTTGATCTCGACGTCG
Organism: Pseudomonadota bacterium; assembly: GCA_018241025.1. Taxonomy (GTDB): domain Bacteria; phylum Pseudomonadota; class Alphaproteobacteria; order Micropepsales; family Micropepsaceae; genus Rhizomicrobium. The sequence continues at coordinate 446 of JAFEEQ010000015.1, read as the reverse complement.
ACGCCGGCCGCGAGGTCGAGCTTCATCAGAGCGTCGACGGTCTGCGGTGTGGGGTCGATGATGTCGAGGAGACGCTTGTGGGTCCGGATTTCGAACTGCTCGCGGCTCTTCTTGTCGATGTGCGGCGAACGGTTGACGGTGAAGCGCTCGATGCCGGTGGGCAGCGGGATGGGCCCGCGGACCTGGGCGCCGGTACGCTTCGCCGTGTTCACGATCTCTCGCGTGGAGTTATCGAGGATCCGGTGATCGAAGGCCTTCAGCCTGATGCGGATGTTCTGGTTCTGCATGTCTTGAGACCTTCGACCCGGCTTCGATTACTTGATGATCTTCGCGACGACGCCGGAGCCGACGGTTCGGCCGCCTTCGCGGATCGAGAAGCGCAGCTTCTCTTCCATCGCGATCGGGCTGATCAGCGCGACCTCGATCGACACGTTGTCGCCCGGCAT
>JAFEEQ010000014.1 GCA_018241025.1 Pseudomonadota bacterium | reverse complement strand
TCTGCCGGCTCAAGGACTTCCGACGCATCGCAACCCGATACGACAAGCGGGCAGACACCTTTCTGTCTGCAGTCCTCATCGCCGCAACACTAATCTGGTGGACCTAATTGAGTCCGGACCCTAGAACACGCGTGGCGCATTCGGGTCTTCGTTGCCCTTCTCGTAGGTGAACCAGCCGGCATAGGTATAGCGCAGGCCGCGCGTCACCCGCGTGATGCCGTGGACGTATTCCGGCCCGGCGCCGAACAGCACCAGCGCGCCGGGTGTCGGCTTGATACGCACCTTGTGGCCCGGAAAGTAAGTCTCGCCGCCTTCGTATTCGTCGTTGAGATAGAGGATCGACGAGAAGGACCGGTGCGGCGAGATGTTCGGGCTGCCATCGGGATCCATATTGTCGGTATGCGGCTGAAGTTCGATGCCTTCGTGCCAGCGCACCAGCTGGGCGGTGTCGGAATAGAGCGGCTCGCTCGGGCGCACCGCCTGATAGAGCAGGGTGAGTGCAAGAAAGCGCACCTGCTGCATGATGCGGATCGCGTCAACCTCGCTTTCCGGCAGGCTGTTCTGCCAGATGAAACGGCCGTCCCAGTATTCGCCGCCGTCATGCGCCGCGCAGGATTCGCGGTTGCGTTCGAAGCAGTCGATCAGGACCTGGCACTGGTCACGCGTCAGCACGTCGGGCCGGGTGATGAAATAGCGATGACGCTCGCCCGGCACGAAGAGCGGAAACTGCATGGGGTCGCCGCGCCACCAGCTCGTCTGACCGGGCTTGGGCGCGAAGGCGTAGGGCGGCAGGTCGGCGGCAACAGTGGTGTCGGACACGGATTTTCCTCATCGAATGGCTGTATTATTCACGGCCGGGGGCGTGAGAGCCAGAGGCTGTTCCGTTCGCGGCGCGCCGCCGTTAGGGTTATTCCATGAGCGAAGACATCGACAGGGTGGAACAGGGCGCCGCCAGGCTTGCACAGCTGATTGGCGTGGCGCAGCGCGTCGTCGTCTTCACGGGCGCCGGCATCTCGACCGAATCCGGCATTCCCGATTTCCGCTCGCCGGGCGGTATCTGGACCAAGATGATGCCGATCGATTTCGACGAATTTGTCCGCTCGCCCGAGGCGCGGCGCGAAAGCTGGCGCCGCCGCTTCGATATGGAAGCGACGTGGAATTCGGTGAAGCCGAATGCCGGGCACGAGGCCGTCGCCGACCTCGTGCGGCGCGGCAAGGTCACCCATGTCATCACCCAGAATATCGACAACCTGCACCAGGATTCCGGCGTGCCCGAGGATCGGGTGATCGAGCTCCACGGCAATACGCGCTATGCCAAGTGCCTGACCTGCGGCATGCGCGCCGAAATCGCCGACATCCGCGCGCATTTCGATTGTCATGGCGAGCCTCCGGACTGCAAGTTCTGCGGCGGCATCGTGAAGACCGCGACGATCTCCTTCGGGCAGTCGATGCCAGAAGAAGAGATGGATCGTGCCAAGCGCGCGACCTTCGCCTGCGACCTGATGCTGGTTCTCGGTTCCTCGCTCGTGGTCTATCCGGCAGCCAGCTTTCCGCTCCTCGCCAAGCGCAACGGCGCGCGCTACGCCATCGTCAACCGCGAGGGGACGGAACAGGACCCGTACGCCGACCTCGTCATCCACGAAGGTATCGGCGCGATCATGGTGGCCGCGATGGGCCGAATCAGCGGTGCAGGTTAGCGGCAGCGAACTCGATCAGTTCTGGCACTTCTTGATCGGCTGTGATATTTCGCACTGCCGCGTATGGATAAATCGGGTGGGGTGATGCCGATATCGAAATCTGCAGAAATCGGGAACGGTCAGTCCGAAACTGTCGCTGCCAGCGGATCGTTGCGCGCTCCCTGGACGGCACCGGTGGTACGCGGTCTGGATAGCAGCCTGTCCGAGAGTTCGCCTTCGACCTTCAACGATGGTGAGGTCAACCTCTCCTGAGTCCCACACTGGCGGCCCGGCTTGGCCGTGGGCCACATCTGTCGCGATGATCACCTGGGCTGCGCCGACCTTCGAGAGCATGGCGCTTTCCGGCTTGGCGCTGTTTGAGCGCGCGGTCTCCCTGGCACCGGAGAATCCGGTCCCGCTGGCAAAGCTTGGCAATATTCACCTCGATCGCTACGACTTCGTCCGTGCCGCCGATGCATTCCGCCGCGCGCTGCGCTTCGATCCGCACGATCTTGCTACCAGAGTTCGGCTGGCGCGCTGCCTGAACGAACTCGGGCATCATGACGCCTGCATTGCGCTGCTTGCTCCCGAAGGTCTCGATGAGGCGGCACGCGGGGATGCCAATGTCCATTGTCAGCGCGCTACGGCGCTGATCGCCTTGGGGCAGGATGGCGAAGCCGACCTGCGCGCTGCGCTGGCGCGACGTCCGGATCACGCCGTGGCGCTGACGCGCCTTGCGAAACTGTTGCGCAAGGCAGGCCGGTACGGCGAATTGGTCCGGCTGTGTGACGATCTGGCGGCGCAGGGTATTCGCAACGCCCAGCTCTTGCTCGAGTGGGGCCGGGCCCGTGCGCTCACTGGTGACATCGGCCGGGCGCGAAATCTCCTCTTCGACCATGACCGGGTTTTCCGTGTTGCGGAGTTGTCTCCCAAAACCGATTGGCGCGCGTTCAACAGGTCATTCGCGCAAGAGCTCATTTCCCATCCCGTCATTCTGGACCGCTTTGGCGATGACGATGCCAATCGCGGCAGCCGACGCGTGCATCATCTGGTTGCTGGTGAGCGGCCGGACTTGGTCCGCTTGCTGGTGGGCTCCGTCCAGGCGGCGGTCGATGAAATGATCGCATCGCTTTTGCCCGCCCCATTCGATCCATGGCTCGAGGCCATGCCGCGCCAGGCGCGGCTTCACTGCTGGGGTCTGATCCAGCGCAGCGGAGAATTTGAGAATTGGCACGTGCACCGTGGCGGCTGGCTCAGCGGCGTCTACTATGTCGACCTGCCGGCGGCGTTTTCCGTTGCGGGCGACGGGGCCGGCTGCATCGAGTATGGGCCGCCGCCGTCGCTTGCCACCGAACCGGCCCCCACGGCTCCGCTCAGGATCGCGCCCTGTGAAGGCATGCTTCTTCTGGCGCCGTCACACTATCATCACCGCACAATCCCCTTCACAGCGGATGGATATCGCATCAGCTTCGCATTCGACGTCGTTCCTGTGGCAACCCACGCCTGACGTAGGGGTTTTCGCGCTCATTAACGCCTTCAAAGGGCGTGGACGCTAGCGTTCGGGCCGCTAGAATGCGATTCGAGCTTCCCCGATATTTCCAGGAGACACGCCTTGCGCTTCTTCAACGACGACGACGATGACGACGACAAGTCCGACAAGAAGGCGCCCGATCCGCAATCGACGCCGGTGATGAACGCGCTGTTCAAGTCGCGCACGGTTCTGATTTTCGGCGAAGTCGACATGAAGATGGCCGAGCGCGTCTCGGCCCAGCTGCTCGCCTATGCCGCCGATGGCGATGGCGACATCCGCGTGATCGTCAACTCCCCGGGCGGCCATGTGGAGTCGGGCGACACGATCCACGACATGATCCGCTTCGTCGGCCCGCGAGTGAAGATGATCGGCACCGGCTGGGTTGCCTCCGCCGGCGCACATATCTTCCTCGGCGCCAAGAAAGAGAACCGCTACTGCCTGCCGTTCACGCGCTTCCTGCTGCACCAGCCGCTCGGCGGCGTGCGCGGCCAGGCCAGCGACATCACGATCGAGGCCGAAGAGATCCTCAAGATGCGCGAGCGCCTGATCCGCGAGATCGCGACCGAAACCGGCCAGCCTTACGAGAAGGTCGTCAAGGATACCGAGCGCAATTTCTGGATCGGCGCCGACGACGCGGTCGGCTACGGCCTCGTCAGCAAGGTGATCAGCAGCGCGAAAGACATCTAGTTCGATTGTTCATCCTGCCGAGGTCGAAGCCGCAATCGCGAGATTGCGGCTTTCGCCTTTGAAATAGTTATTGTTACGGAGCGGCCGAGGATATAGGCCGAGACCAAAGTTATCGGAACGAGAGACGCCGCCCAAATATAGGCGCCAAATTGCGGCATTGCCTCCGAATTCACACCATGGTCATCACCGAAGCTTTCCGGGTAGATCGGTTGGAGCGCAACAATGGCAATCGCGAGGCCTGCAAACGCCACGAGTGAGTTAGGTGCGGCGCCCCGCCTCATAAGAAGGAAATTCCACAGCAAGGCAATGTTTGCCAGCCATCCGAACAGCGCAGGCTCGCATCTGGGGGCACCGATCCCCTCCAAGATGCCGAGCCACCCAATGAGTAGGATTTCGTACCCGTGCGTATAATCCAGCCGAGACCAGTCCGATTCTATGGCTGTGACATAGGCCGGACAGGCGAGAGAAATGGTCCAAAGCCCAGCACTGAACCAGGCAACCACACGGTAAATCTTTGAGATATTCCACTCCATGAGGCCAGCTTTCACACCGATTGTGACCGCGGTGAGGCCGAAGGAGTGCTGATGACGCCGCATGGATCTGCTCTATGGTGGCAAGGCGCCGTCGTCTATCAGGTCTATATCCGCTCGTTCTGCGACGGCAATGGCGACGGACAGGGCGATTTCGCCGGGCTCATCTCCAAGCTGGATTACATTCAAAAGCTCGGCGTCGATGCGATCTGGCTCTCGCCGGTGCATCCTTCGCCCAACCGCGACTGGGGTTACGACGTCGCCGATTACGACGGTGTCCATCCCGATTACGGCACGCTGGCCGATTTCGATGCGCTGCTGAACGCCGCGCATGCGCGCAGGTTGAAGATCATCCTCGACGAAGTGCTCTGCCACACCTCGGACGAGCACGACTGGTTCCGCGAGAGCCTCGACGCATCGTCGCCGAAGAAGGACTGGTTCGTCTGGGCCGATCCGAAGCCCGATGGCACGGTGCCGAACAACTGGCTCGCCGTGTTCGGCGGGCCGGGCTGGGCGTATCGGCCTGAGCGGCGGCAGTACTACCACCACAAATTCCTCCGCCAGCAACCCAAACTCAACTGGACCGATCCGGATGCGAAGCGCGCCGCGCTCGACGTGCTGACGCAATGGCTCGCGCGCGGCGTGGACGGTTTCCGCCTCGACGTCGCCAACGCCTATCTCCACGACGCCACGCTGGTTGACAATCCGCCGATCCCGGCGGCGGAGCGCGGCGGCTACGAATGGAGCCACGCTGCGAACATGCAGCGGCACTTCCACGACTCCAACATGATCGAAAACCGCGCCGAGCTGGTCGATATCCGCGAGACCGTCGATGCCTTCAAGGACCGTTTCGTCTTCGGCGAGTTCTCGGAGGAGTTCGAACGCTCCGGCGCCTATCTCGCGTCCGATGAGGGCCTCCATGCCGGCTACACCTTTGCGCTTCTGATCGCGAGCAAGCTGGCGCCGAGCTATATCCGCAAGCATTTCGAAGGGCTGAACGGGCATCCGCGCCACTGGCCCTGCATCTCGTTCTCCAACCACGATGTGATCCGCACCGTCACCCGCTTCGGCGGCGGGCCGGAAGGCGATCCGGAACTTGCGAAACTGCTCTTCGCGCTGCTCTGCTCGCTGCGCGGCACGACGCTGATATATCAAGGCGAGGAACTCGGCCTGCCCGAGGTCGATCTGCGCCGCGACCAGCTCAAGGATCCGGTCGGCGATCTCTACTATCCCATCGCCAAGGGCCGCGACGGCTGCCGCACGCCGATGCCGTGGGATGCGCACGCCGCCAATCTCGGCTTTTCGACTGGAACGCCGTGGCTCCCGCTCGGCCCCACGCACAAGGCGCTCGCGGTTTCAGAGCAGGAGGGCAACGCGGACTCACCACTCGAATTCGCCCGCCATTTCCTGGCCCAGCGCCGGACGCTGGCGGCGCTGCGCCTCGGCACGCTGAGCTTTCTCGATGCCGAAAAGCCAGTGCTGGCTTATGTCCGCGAGCATGACGGCGAACGCATTCTCTGCGTGTTCAACATGAGCCGAGAGGACGCTTCGTTCACACATCCCTTGATCGGGCAGGGCGAGGTTCTCGGCCTCGGCTGCGGCAACTCGCTGGACCGTGGCCAGACGCTGCACCTGGGACCGCTAGCGGCCCGCTTCGCCGCTCTCTGAGAACGCCGCCAGCACCGCATCGAGCGGGAGCAGGACGCAGGTGTGCCGCGCGCGGACATCCGCGACGCCGTCGAAATGGGTGAAGATATCAAAGGGCGCCGATGGCGGATCGCCGCCGTTGAGCATCGCCGCGACGCTGTCGCGCAGCGCCTGGACCTCGGCCCTGTCGAGCCCGGTGATCTCGGCCCCGACGATGGCGGCAGAGGCCTGGGTCAGCACGCAGGCCTGGGTGTGATGCGCGACGCCAGCGATCCGCCCGTCCTCGAGCGCGATATCGACGGTCACCTTGTCGCCGCAGGTCGGATTGTGCGCGTGACCGGTGGCGCAGGGCACGGCAAGCCGGCCGGAGCCGGTGGCGTCCGCCGCCAGCCGCAGGAGTTCCTTCTTGTAAAGCGGATCGCTCATGCCACGCCGTCCGGCACCTTGGCGCGGTATGCGGCCAGCGCTTCTGGCGTATCGATGTCGGTGAGTGGAGCGTCGTCGCCCGCCTCGACCTCGCAGACCAGTTCCGGGTACTGGCCGATCAGTCCGCGTGCGCCGACATCGCCTTCCAGCGCGGCCATCTCGGGAAAGAAGCGCCGCGCCCAGAGCACAGGATTGCCCCGCTTGCCGTGCCGCGTGGCGACGCAGATGGCGCGATCCTCGCCGGGGTCGAAGGCGGCGATCAGCCGGTCGATCAGCCCGGCGCTGACGCCGGGCATGTCGCCGAGCAGGATCAGCGCGCCGTCACAATCCGCCGGAAGAGTGCTCAAGCCGCTTCTCAGCGATGTGCTCAAACCTTTTGAGAAATCTCGATTTTCGGTGAACAGGATTTTCCCGGGCCCGACCGCCTTCCGGATCGCGTCGGCATTGTTGCCGGTGACCACGATGACGCTTTCTGCTGCGCTGGCCTTCGCCGCCTCGACCACATGGCGCACCATCGGCTTGCCGCCAACCTCGGCCAGCAGCTTGTTGGACCCCATGCGCGAGGACAGTCCGGCAGCCAGCACGATGGCGGCGACACGCGGCAGGCGCGGCGGCGCTGGCTCGTCGCGCGGCTGGGGCCGGGTTGGGATCTCGGTCAGCAGTCCGCCGACGCCCATCGCGGCGAGTTCCGCCCGCCCGGCTGGCAGCCCGGCCAGCACCCGCCAGAGCACGAAATCGAAGCCGTTGAGCTTGGGCGAGCGGGCGCAGCTCGGCAGGCCGATGACGGTCTTCTCGCCCAGCCTGCCCATGAGCAGCAGATTGCCCGGATCGACCGGCATGCCGAAATGCACGACAGCGCCGCCGGCCGCTTCGATGGCCGCCGGGATCACGTCGCGGCGGTCGGTGATCGCACTGGCGCCGAAGATGAGGATCGGATCGCAGCCCGCGGCTTCCGCAATCGCGGCGGCCAAAGCGTCCGTTTCGTGCGCGACGCGCTTTTCGAACGCGATGGCCGAACCGAGCGGTGTGAGCCGATCGTCCAGAGCGCTCCGGTTCTTGTCGAGCAGCGCCGGCTTGGTATCGGGCAACGCCGTCGAAATCAGAGCGACGCTCTTTGCCGCGAAGGGATGAACCGCAACCGGCGGCGACGCCAGCAGCGCCTCGACCCGCTCGACCGCCGCCCGCGGCGCGGCGAAGGGGATGATCTTGATGGTTGCCACCATCTGACCCTTCGCGACGCGGGCATAGGGGGCGAGCGTCGCGAGCGTGATCGCTTCGTCGATGCCGTTCACGGCCGCGATCGCATCGGCATCGACCGTGAACACGCCATCGCTCGCCGCATAGAGATTGACCCGCCCCGTGAAGGCGGCACCGATGCGGACACTCTGGCCGGCGCAGCGTTCGCCGATCCGGGCGGCGGCAATGTCTTCCGGGATGTCGTCGGCGCCAAGGCGCGCAACCGCGAGGGTTTCGATCTCGCCAGCGGCGATCGCATCGAGATCACCCTGCGAAAGCACACGGCCTTTGCGGAAGCGTTGCGCGCCCGCGCGCACGCCATGCGCGAGGATCGCGCCGCGCGCGTCTTTGACCGGTACGAAAGCGAATTCCATTCGCGGCAGCTTACGCCGCCACAGCCTCGCGCGGCAAACTCAGCCGGGCTCGCAGCCCGCCTTCCTCGCGGTTTTCGAGCGTCACGGCCCCGCCGTGTCCCTGGGCGATGGCCTTGACCAGCGTCAGGCCGAGCCCGGTTCCGCCCGTATCGGCATTGCGCGAACTTTCCAGCCGCACGAAGGGTTCGAACACCCGCTGCCGGTCGGCATCGGGAATGCCGGGTCCGGCATCCTCGACCAGGATGTCATAGCTCTCCGGCGTCTCGCGCAATTCCACGTCGGCGCGATGGCCATAGGCGACCGCATTCTCGACAAGGTTGCGCACGGCGCGGCGGATCTCGTCCGGACGGCAGGCGAGCGGTGCGGGCCCATGGGCCCGCCAGGTGACCGGCTCACCGAGATCGTCGAGATCGGCGCAGAGGCTTTCCACCAGAGACGACAGGTCAATGGTTCGCTTGCTTTCGCCGCCGGTGCCGCGCGCGGCCGAAAGCACCGACTCGGTCAGGTCCTGCAACTCTTCGAGATTGGTCAGAAGCCGCTCGCGCAGCTCTTCGTCCTTGATGAATTCGAGATTGATCCGCATCGCCGTGATCGGCGTGCGCAGGTCGTGGCCGACGGCGGAAAGCAGCTGACGCTGGCTCTCCAGCGTGCGCGTGACGCGGTCGGTCATCGCGTTGAAAGCGATGGCGGCATTGCGCACGTCGTCGGGCCCTTCCTCCGGCACGCGCGTCGCGGTGCCGCCGCGCGCCGCGGCGCTGGCAGAGGACGCGAGCGCCATCAGCGGCGTGACCACGCGGCGCGAAATATAGGCTGCTGCCGCGGAGGCGACGACAATGGCCATACAGGCTGCGATGAGGATCTCGACCGGCCAGGGCGGAGCCGGCGGGCGATAGTAGGTCGCCACAAGTTCGGTACCGCGCACGACCGGCACGGTGAGCTCCACCGCCGCCCCCATGAAGCGGCGCATGCGCGCACGGCCGTCATCGGGTGGCCGCGCGACCACGAACTTGACCGAGATCGGCTGCTTCTTCTTCGAGTCCGGCAGCATTTCGCGGAGTTTCTGCGCCAGCCGGCTCTCGTCCTCCGACATCGCCAGCTGCACTGCCTTTTCGTGCGTCAGGCGGTAGTGCCAGGGGCCGGAGCTCATCGCTTCGGCGGCGCCTTCGCGCTCCTTTGCGGGGATTGCGGCGAGGAGGGTCGACATTGCGCCGACACGGTCGATCACGCGCTCGTTCTGGTCGCTCTCGGTCATGCGGTCGTTGCCGAGCTGGAACCAGGCGGCGACGGCCATGTTCGACAGCAGCACGGCGGCAGCGGTCACGATGATGAGCTGGACGCCGAGCGTCCGCGGCCAAAACCTCATTGCACTTCCGGATCCATGGCGAAGATGTATCCGCCACCCCACACGGTCTTGATGTAGCGCGGGTTCTTGGGATCGGGCTCGATCTTCTTGCGCAGCCGGCTGACGTGATTGTCGATCGAACGGTCGAACAGATCGGCGTCGCGGCCCTTGGTGAGATCCAGAAGCTGATTGCGCGTCAGCGCGATCTTGGGCCGTTCGAGCAGCGCTGTCAGCAAGCGGAATTCGCCGCTCGACAGCGGCATCGCGATCCCGTCGGTTCCGATCAGCTCGCGCTGGCCGGTATCGAGCATCCAATCGCCGAAGCGGATGCGCTCGGCTGTCGGCGGTTTCTGGCGCGGGGGCAGGGCATGCGTCCGGCGCAGCACCGCGGCAACGCGGGCGATCAACTCGCGCGGGCTGAAAGGTTTGGGGATGTAATCGTCTGCGCCCATCTCGAGGCCGATGATGCGGTCGACCTCTTCACCACGCGCCGTCAGAAGGATCACGGGAATCTGCGAAGTCTCGCGGATATAGCGGCAGAGCGAGAGGCCGTCTTCGCCGGGCATCATGATGTCGAGCACGACGAGATCGATCGCCGAGCCCTTCATCACCTTGCGCGCTGCAACCGCGTCGGCCGCGGTGGTGGCGCGGTAGCCCTGCTCGCGCAGGTAACGCGCCAGGGGCTCGCGGATGTCGCGGGCGTCCTCGACGACCAGAATATGGGGCTTGGTGTCTTCTTTGATCATGCCGGCTGAATGTGTCCCTTGCGTTGCCCCGGTGCAATTCGTCTTTTGCCGCAAAGTTTGGAGGCTCATGTTGGCGGCAAACTTTGCGACGATCACGTTTTGTTCCGGCAACGATTTGCGACGCAACAGGGATTGGATGGCGCCGTTCACCGGGAGAAATCCATGAAGGCATCTACGACCCGCGCCGTCCTTCTCGGCGCCATTTTCCTCGCCGGCACCGCCACGCTGGCCCTCGCGCATGAGGACGGCCCGCCGCCGCCTGACGGTCCGATGCGCGGTCTTGTCCATCGTCCCAAGCTCAGCGAGAGGCTGCTGGCGGAGTTCGATACCAACAAGGACGGCAAGATCACCAAGGCCGAGTTCAACAATGTCATCGGCTCGCGTTTCGCCGCCGTGGCGCATGGCGCAAAAGCGATTTCGCCGGACCAGTTCGCCTCGCTGCATCAGGCGGACTTTCAGAAGCATGTCGCCGAGATGTTCCGGCGCACCGACTGGAACGGCGACGGCAAGCTATCCTTCGATGAATATGTCGCGCCGCAGCGCGCTCATTTCCAGATGATGGACCATGATGGCTCGGGTGTGGTCACCTGCCATTCGCCGCGCGATGACGATGCGAACGACGCCGACGGTCCGCCGCCGCCGGATGGTCCGCCCCCGCGCGGCGGCGATGCTCACGGCAGGCATGGCGGACATCACGGTTTCGGCGGGCGTGGCTTCGGCCGTGCGAAGTTCTGCGGCGAGAGCGATACGAGCCGCGACGGCAAGGTCACGCGCGCGGAATTCGATGCCATGATGCAGAAAGACTTCAAGGACGCGACCGGCGGCCAGCCCTTCATGACGCTCGCCATGTTCAGTGCCGATCAGGCGAAAGACTTCCGCAATATGAACGACCGGATGTTCAAGCGGCTCGACAAGAACGATGACGGCAAGCTCGATCTCGCCGAGTTCGCCGCGCCGGAGCTGAAGATGTTCGCGCGCTTGGATCGCAACCACGACGGCGTCATCACCGCCGACGAGATGAAGCCGCGGTTTCACGGCCGCGATGGCGGTCCGCGCCGCGGTGGTCCGCCGCCACGGCATGGCGGATATTAGCCGGCGGGCAAGCGAAGCGGGCGGTCACGCCCGCTTCGCGCCCCGCAATGTCAGGGTCATCTCGGCCAGGATCGAGATCGCGATTTCGGCCGGGCTGCGCGCGCCGATGTCGAGCCCGACCGGGCCATGAATACGCGCCAGCGCGGCATCGTCGAAACCCTCGGCTTTAATCCGCGCATTGCGTGCCGCCTGGGTCTTCTTCGAGCCCAGCGTGCCGATATAGAAGCAGCTCGAGCGCAGCGCCGCGATCAGCCCCGGATCGTCGATCTTGGGATCGTGGCTCAGGAAGACGATGGCGCTGCGGGGGCCGAGCGGCGCTTTCTTCAGCGCCTCGTCCGGCCAGTCATGCGAGAGCGCGACACCGGGAAACCGCGCCTCGCTGGCGAAGGCCGTGCGCGGGTCGATGATGCGAATGCCGTAACCGGCCTCGCGCGCCATCGGCACCAGCGGCTGGGCGATGTGCGCCGCACCGACGATCACCAGCTCGAGCGGCGGATTGTAGACCGAGAGAAACCAGCTCCGGCCTTCGATCTGCGCGGGCCCGGACGTATCGGCGCGCGCCGCGCCGGCCGCGGCGAGGCCGAGCGCCGAGGTATCGGTGTGGGGATCCACGAGAACGTCTTCACCGGTCGCAAGGTCCGTGGCCCTCACGATCGCGCGCCCGTCGCGGCGTGCGCTATTCAGGGCGGCGAGCGTTTCGGGTTTCACTGAACCGGCTCTACGAAGATTTCGATGCGGCCGCCGCAGGCGAGGCCGACCGACCAGGCGGTCTCGTCGCTGACGCCGAATTCGAGTGTCCGGACCTTGCCGTCCTTCATCGCGTGGAGGGCTTCCTCGATCACGGCGCCCTCGATGCAGCCGCCGGAAACCGAGCCGACGAAGGCTCCGTCGTCGCGCACCGCGATCTGGCTGCCGGCCTGGCGCGGCGCCGAGCCCCAGGTTTTGATCACCGTGCCGAACGCGACTTTGTGCCCGCTGCCGAGCCAGCTTGCGGCGGCATCGAGCGGATCAAGGGTCGCAGTGTCAGTTTGCATTTCGCGCGTGTCTCTCATGCTTCGACAAGCTCAGCATAAGGACATCTCAACGGCCCTCATCCTGAGCTTGTCGAAGGACGAGGGACAGTACCGGTCTAACTACGCCGCTTCGGCGACCGCGCGTTTCGCCATCACGGTCACGAGGTTTGCGCGATATTCGGCCGAGCCATGGAGGTCGGAGTTCATGTTGCTCGCATCCACCGCGATGTTCGCGACGGCGTCCGGCGTGAAGTTCTTTGCCAGAGCCGCTTCCATTTCGGGCACGCGGAAAACGCAAGGCGCCGCGCCCGTCGCCGCGACGCGGATGCCGTCCTTGAACTTGGCAACGAACACGCCGGCCATGGCATAGCGCGAGGCCGGATTTGCGAACTTCTTGTAGGCGGCCTTTTCCGGAATGGGGAATGCGATCTCGGTGATGATCTCGCCATCCTCCAGCGCGGTCGAGAACATGCCGGTGAAGAAATCGTCCGCCTTGATCGCGCGCTTGTTGGTCTTGATCGTCGCGCCGAGCGCGAGCACGGCTGCCGGGTAGTCCGCCGCCGGATCGTTATTGGCGACCGAGCCGCCGATCGTGCCCTTGTGGCGCACCGCGGGATCGCCGATCACGCCGGCAAGGTGGGCGAGGGCAGGGATCGCCTTGGCGACCTCGGCCGAGGTCGCGACATCGTAGTGGATCGTCGCGGCGCCGATCGCGACCTGTCCGCCGCCGACGCGGATATAGTTCAGCTCCTTGATCCCCGAGATGTCGATCAGCTCGGGCGGATTGGCGAGGCGCATCTTCATCGCCGCGATCAGAGTCTGGCCGCCCGCGAGCAGCTTCGACTCGGACGTCGCCTTGAGCAGCGTTTCGGCCTCGGCGACGGATTTGGCGCGTTTGTAGGTGAAGGGATAAGTGATCATGCCACCTTCTCCGTCATCCGCTTCGACGCGTCTTCTATCGCCGAGACGATGTTGTGATAGCCGGTGCAGCGGCAGATGTTGCCTTCGAGCTCGTGGCGGATCGTGTCGCGATCCATCGCACCCTTGCGCCGGATCATGTCGACCGCGGTCATAATCATGCCCGGGGTGCAGAAGCCGCATTGCAGGCCGTGGTTGTCGCGGAACGCCTCCTGCACGGGATGCAGCTTGCCGTCCTTGGCGAGGCCCTCGATCGTCGTGACCTGTGCGCCCTCGGCCTGCACCGCGAACATGGTGCACGACTTCATCGCCTTGCCGTCGACATGCACGACACAGGCGCCGCACTGGCTGGTGTCGCAGCCGATATGCGTGCCGGTGAGGCGCAGCGTCTCGCGCAGGAAATAAACGAGCAGCGTGCGGTCTTCGACATCAGCCGTGACCGGCTTGCCGTTCACCGTCATGGAGACAGCGGTCATCCCTGATTTCCTCGATGTGTGAATTTTGAACCGAAAGTTTCGGACTTCAGCCCCGCAGCGTCAAGCACTGCTATACTCGCCGGCGAAGATTGACTCGGCAGTGGGGTTTAATCGCATGCCTTTCGTGACAGTGCATATGGCTCGCGGGCGTCCCGCCGAGAAGCGCCGCCGTATCGCCGAAGCGATCACCGATGCCATCAGCGAGATCCTCGAACTCGATCGCCGCGAAACCCAGGTGCTGATTCAGGAGCACGATCGCGACAACTGGGCTGTCGGTGGCGAATTGCTGAGCGCAAGGCCGGTCGCCAAAGCGCCCGATCTGCCCGATCTCGATTCGCTGTTCCGCAAACCCGTCGAGAAGCCGGCGGCGAAGCCCGCTAAGGCCGCAGCCCAAAAGCCAAAAGCAAAGCCACGATCACGGCGATAAGGCCCGCGACCCAGACGGCCGGCGACAATCCCTTCCGTTCCGGCTCCGAGGCTACGACCTCGGCCGTGGCATGCGGGGCGGCAAGTTGCGTGACGTTGTCCAGTTCGGCGGTTGTCGGATCGCCCGCGAGCGCCGGCGGCGCCTCGACCGCGGCGGCAAAGCGCTTGAAGAAGTCGTCTGCAATCTGCCTGGCGGCCCCGTCGATCAGCCGCTGCCCGATCTGGGCGAGCTTGCCGCCGACATTGGCCTTGGCCGTGTAGGTCAGAACGGTTCCATCGCCTTCCGGTGTCAACACGACCTCGGCGCCGCCCTTGGCGAAGCCCGCGACACCGCCTTGGCCCTCGCCGGTCAGGGTGCAGCCATGGGGCGGGTTCAAATCCGAGAGCGTCACCTTGCCTTTGAACGTGGCGCTGACGGGTCCGATCTTGAGTCGGGCGGTGGCGGTGAAATCCGTCGCGCTGGTCTTGTCCAGCGCTTCGCAGCCGGGGATGCAGGCCTTCAGGATTTCCGGGTTGTTGATCCCCTCCCAGACCCTTTGTGGCGGCGCAGCAATGACATAGCGCCCTGAGAAGTCCATTTTTGTTCTCCCGCTTTACAGTTGCAGCCCACCTGCCTACCCCCCTGTTTGAGGGATAGGCGGGTTTGCCGCTGCCATGACAAATTTGCCTTGGCCGCAGGTCTCTTGCGGCGCGTAGGCGTAATCACATGGGGCACGGCATGGTTGTAGCAGCCACGACTTCGGCAAGCATGGATGGTTCGGTCCATGAAGTCATGGGTTTGGTGAAGTGGTTCGATCTCAATAAGGGGTACGGGTTCATCCGCCCGACAAGCGGGATGGAGGGCGATATTCTCCTTCATCAGACTTGCGTGCGCCAGTCCGGATTCAAGGCCGCCTATGAGGGCGCCAAGGTTGTTTGCGAAGCCGTTCTCGGTCCACGCGGCCTCCAGGCCCGGCGCCTCATCTCGTTGGACAATTCGACGGCGCAGGTCGTTCCGGCGACCAATCCGAAGCCGCTCCGCTATGTGGCGGAGCCCGCCGGCGATCCCTTCGACGCCACGGTGAAATGGTTCAACCGGGGCAAGGGCTACGGCTTCGTTTCGCGCGGCACGGGCACGCCGGATGTCTTCGTCCACATGGAGACGTTGCGCCGCTGCGGCATCCGGGAACTGCGCCAGGGCCAGCGAGTTCGTGTTCGTACCGGCGAAGGTCCCAAAGGCGAGCTTGCAGCCGAGGTCACGCTCATCGATCCTTGAGCGGTGTCTAACGCGAGTATTGCCATGTCCGACGTCGCGGCGCGTCTCCGCGCGTTTCAGGATGAAGCGCCGCACTGGTTGGCCCTGCTGGCGCAGGTGCCGGCCGAGCACGTCCGGCGCCACGATACGATCCACCCGGCCTTCCACGGCTGCATCGACTGGCACTCGGCCTGTCACGCGACCTGGGCATTGCTCGCCTATCGCGGACAGAGCGGTGACCGGCAATACGACGCGATCGTCGACGACATCCTGATGCCGGCAAAGCTCGCAGCCGAGGCGGAAGACCTCGCCGCGCGGCCGCAATTCGAGATGCCTTATGGCCGCGCCTGGTTTCTGCGCCTGGCGCTTGAAGACCGCCTGGTCATGGGCTCGACGCGGCTCACCTTCATGGCGCGCGATGTCGCGCAGTCTTTGATCGCGCAATATCGCGGACGCGCCGTCGATCCCTTCGCGCGCGAATACGCCAATCCAGGCTGGGCGCTGATCAATCTCGTCGACTACGCCGAGATCGAGAACCGGCCCGACATTGCAGCGGCGGCACGCGAGATCGCGGCAGGCATGGTCTCGAATCTCGATCGTCTTCCGGCGGAAGATGACGAAGACGGTTGGCCGGACTTCATGGCGGTGACGCCGCAATTCTGCGAGGCGATGCTGCGTTGCGGTGCCGCGAGTGCGAAGGACATCGCGGCAAAGGCAGGCGCGCGCCTGCTCAAACTTCAGCCAGTCACCGCACCGCGCAAGCCCCATCATTATGCCCTGAATTTCAGCAGAGGCTGGGCGTTGCTCGCGCTTGGTGCAGGATTGAACGATGAACGCTTTGTTTCGCTCGCGCTCGATCACATCACGTTAAGCCTTCATCATCCAAGTTGGTGGCGAGGCGACTATCGTGCGGTCGCGCACTGGGTCCCGCAGTTCGGAATCTTTGCACTTCAGCGCGCTTTGCGTCAGGATTTCCCAAAATAAAAATCAGCTTGGGGAGTCGAGATGCGCTTAGGGTACCTTGGCATCGTTGCGTCCTTGCTGCTGGCCGGTTGTGCCAGCCATGCCAGCATTGCGGCGCTGTTGCCGATAGAACGTATACGGATCGATACCGCCGACGGGCCGAAGACTTTCAATGTGGAGGTCGCGGCCGACATGGCTTCGCAGCAGCGTGGCCTGATGTATCGCCAGCAACTCGCGGCCGATGCCGGCATGCTGTTCGACTTCCACCGCGACGGCCGCGTCGCGTTCTGGATGAAGAACACGCCGCTGCCGCTCGACATGCTGTTCATCCGCGGCGACGGCACGGTCGCCTCGGTGCAGCCGAACACCAAGCCCTATTCGGTCGACACCATCCCGTCGCGGGAGCCTGTACGGGCCGTGCTCGAGATCAATGGCGGCCAGGCGCTGGCGCTCGGCATCCGTCCCGGCGACAGGGTTCGCGGCGCTATTTTCGCCGACCGGGAATAGGCCGCAACGCCATCGGCTTGCCCGCCTTCCGGCCATGGGCTAAGCACCGCTCGTCCGGTACGGGGCGTAGCGCAGCCTGGTAGCGCATCTGCTTTGGGAGCAGAGGGTCGCGTGTTCGAATCACGCCGCCCCGACCAGCCTTCGCTGCGCAGCAGCGGAGGATGGTCGTCCCCCGAAGCCTTGGCGTAGGGGGACCGGTGCAGTCCCGCGCAGCTTCGGCTGGCAGGCCATCCTGCGCCCGGAGCCGGGTTGGTTGGAGGAGTGTCGAACATGCGTGCGCGGATCTATCAGCCGGCGAAGAACGCCATGCAGTCGGGCAAGGCCCGCACGCATTGCTGGCTGCTCGAATACGAACCCGAAAGCGCCAAGGCCCCCGACCCGCTGATGGGCTGGACTTCGTCGCGCGATATGCGCCAGCAGGTCTCGCTCGAATTCGATACGAAGGAAGAGGCGGTCGGCTACGCCGAGAAGAACGGCATCCCGTTCCAGGTGTTCGAGCCGCATCGCGCCGTGCCGAAGGCGAAATCCTACAGCGACAATTTCCGCGTCGATCGCCGGGAGCCGTGGTCGCATTGACCGCGATGGCGACGAAGCCGCCTGCCGGCGCAACGGCAAGCATGGTCCAAAGCAACGGCGTCACGCTCGCGCTATGGGACCGGCCGGGCGGGGCGGGGCTTCCCATCGTTCTGATTCACGGCAACACGGCCTCGAAGGAAGCGTTTCGCGCGCTCTTCGCCGAGCCCGCGCTCGCCGGCCGCCGTCTGATCGCTTTCGATCTTCCGGGATGTGGTGAGTCGCCCGATGCGGCGGACCCGGCCGGGACTTACACGCTGCCCGCTCTGGGCACGATCATCGCAGATGTGCTGCGCCGGCTTGGCGCCGAGCGCGCCATCGTCGTCGGCTGGTCGATGGGCGGACATCTGGCGATCCAGTCGCTGCTCAATGGCGCGAACCCGTCCGGCATCGTACTCACCGGCACGCCGCCCTGCGGTCCCGATCCTGCCGAGATCGCCGCGACCTTCCTGCCGGTCGAGGGCGCTGAAGTGATGTCGATGCCCGATCCGTCGCCGGAACAGATGGCAAGCTTCCTGAAGCTCGTCTATGCGCCGTCCGAACCGAGCGAGACGATCGTCCGCCACGCGCAGCGCTCCGACGGCCGCCTGCGTTCGCACATCTTCGCGCATATCTTCGCGACGCCCGATCTCGAACCCCAGCGCGTCACGATCGCGAAATGGAAGCGCCCCTTCGCCCTCATCCAGGGCCGCGATGAGCCGTTCTTCCGCCCGGCCGAGCAGGACCAGCTGAACTGGAACCACCTGTGGCGCGGCGCGACGCAATGGGTCGAGGGCGCCGGCCATGCGCCGTTCATCGCCGATCCGAAGCGCTATGCGACCTTGCTGGCGGCCTTTGTGACGGACATAGAGAACCGCACAGCTTGAACCAGTCTCCCTGCGCCGAATGACAGTTGGGTGGCCTGCCACCCGAAGCCGCGAAGCGGCGCAGGGTGGCGAACCCGGCAGGATTCGAACCTGCGACCTGCTGCTTAGAAGGCAGCTGCTCTATCCAACTGAGCTACGGGTCCGTTGCCGCGGGCATATACACCGGGCCTGCCGTTCAGAATAGCACGCGTTTGCGGCCGTCGGGTTAAGCCTCAGGACCCGCTCTTCGTGAAGGCGAGATAGGGGCCGTCCTCGTCGTCGCCGTAGAGCACGCAGGGCTGGTTGCCGCAGTGCCAGGCCGGCGGGACGCCGCCGATCCCCGCGGTTACACCGAACTCGAAATCGGCGATGTTTCCGTGCGGCCCCCAGAGGCCTCCGAGCGCGATGACCTGATCGCGAAAGCGCAGCGTCTTGGGATTGGAGAATATGCGGCTCAGGATTACCGAGGTGCCGTGAGGCTTTGCGGGCCCCTGAAAGCGCCCGTCCATGCACGCGCCGCGGTCGCAGAACCGGTAGGTGTGATCCGCGTTGAGCGTGATGGTGTAGCCGCCATTGCTTTGCCAGCTGCCGAGCATGGTGAAGCTGCTCTCGTCCGGCGGCCGCAGGGCGTACCAGGCCGTTGCGCCGCAGGCGACGATCACGGTGAGCAGAATGGCGACGGCGCGCGGTGCCGAAGCCCGCAGGCCGCGCTCGTCGCGTTCGGCGGCATATACGAGAGTCGAAACCAGCGCCGCGGTCGTCGTGGCGATAAAGGTGTGGGCGCCAAGGAAGGCGAGCGTGACATAGCCGCCATCCAGCAGTCCCCAGCTTGCCGGCCGGGTGATCACGGCCCAGCCGATCAGTTCTGCGAGCGCGAGGCACGGCGCGGCAAGGATCGCCGCCGTCGGCAGGAAACGGAGCGGGTAGCGTCCGGCATCGCCGAGCGCGGCGCGCAGGTCGCCGGGCTTCAGCGCG
Source organism: Pseudomonadota bacterium (assembly GCA_018241025.1). Classification (GTDB taxonomy): domain Bacteria; phylum Pseudomonadota; class Alphaproteobacteria; order Micropepsales; family Micropepsaceae; genus Rhizomicrobium. The sequence goes on along the minus strand of JAFEEQ010000014.1, from coordinate 25,822 downwards.
AGCTCGGGCAAGAGCGGTGTCGCCGTCAGGACGGCAGCCAGCACGATCACGCTCATGAACATGTTGGGCAGCCAGACGGCGAAGGGCAGGGCAACCGCCATGGTCAGGAGCGCGATGCCGATCGTCGCGCCCACCCAATGGCCCGGTGTGATCGGCTCGACGAGGACGGGATCGATGGCACGCGCGATCCGGCGGCTGGCATAGATGGCATAGAGGGCGTGCGCAGCCACAAACATCACCGCCATCGGCCCAAGCACGAGTGGCCCAAGTACCGGCGTCAGGGCAAGACAGGCGAGTACGGCAATGAGACCCGCGAATGCCCAGGCCAGCAGCGCGGCCAGCGATGCCGCAAGCGCGCGGAACCCTAGCGCGAAGAGCGCCGGTATCCTGCCCAACACCAGCCGCAAGGTGTCCACGTTGGCGCTAGCGTCCTTCGAATTTCGGTTCGCGCTTGGCGGCGAAGGCGGCGACGCCTTCGCGCACATCCTGGCTCGGATTGGCGATCATGACCGACAGCGCGGCATCGTCGAGCGAATTCTCTAGGCTGGAGTCGAGCCCCTTGCGCATCATGTTCTTGGCGAGGCGCACGGCGAGCGGCCCACGCTTGGCGATGGCCCGCGCGAAATCGAGCGAGCGGGCCTCCAGTTCACCCGCCGGAACGACCTGCGTGACGAGCCCAAGCTTCTCGGCTTCTGCGGCGCTGTAGGTTTCAGCCAGCAGCGTCATCTTGAGGGCGCGGTCGAGACCCATGAAGCGCGGGAAGAACCACGCGCCGCCTTCATCCGGCAGAAGCGCGAAGCGGCCCGAGGTATCGCCCAGCTTTGCGGTGTCGGCAGCGATACGGAAGTCGCAGGCCAGTGCCAGCGTCAGCCCGCCCGCGACCGCCGCGCCGTTGATCATCGCGATCACCGGCTTGTCCATCCGGTGCAGCGTCGCGATCAGGCGATGCATGCCGTCGCGCATCTCCTGGCCATGGCCCATCTGCTTGTTGCGATAGGAGGGATGCTTGACCTCACCCTCGCGCGGCTGACCCGAGACATCGCCGCCCGAACAGAAGCCACGTCCCGCGCCCGTCAGGATGCAGACGCGAAGCCCGTCATCGTCCGTGTATTTGTGCAGCGCATCGACCACTTCTTCGCACAGTGCGTTGGTATAGGCGTTCAGCCGGTCGGGCCGGTTGAGCGTGATCTTCGCGATGCCCGGCTCCACGGTCTCGAACAGGATCGTGCGATAGGTCATGATGTTCTCCCGATATTTTTCGCCATCCGATCACGGCGCGGGAGCCGGCTCAAGGGAGGCCGCCGCTTGGTGCGTGCGCTCTGAACCATCAAGTATCCGGACAGCCGGGGGCGAGCCGGGCCGTGACAGTCGATCAGATGGCCAGGCAGTAGCCAAATCCTGCCGATGTGGAATGATGCAACCCAGAAAACCGGGAGGACCACATGACCGACTACCCAGACATTCTCTATTCCGTGCAGGACCGCGTCGCGACGATCACGCTCAATCGGCCCGATCGCTTGAACGCCTACACCGATCGTCTCGCTACCAGCCTCAAACACGCTTTCGCCGATGCCGCCGAAGACAAGAACGTGCGCGTGATCGTGCTGACAGGTGCGGGGCGTGGCTTTTGCGCCGGTGCCGACATGGATCTCCTGCAGGGCATCCAGACTTCCGGCCAGCGCGAGGCGTTGCCGCCGGCCGACGCGGAACTCTCGCCGCGCTTCAAATCTCCCTACGGCCCAAGCCTCGACGAGGACTATGGCGACATGAAGCGCTTCGCGTATTTCATGCGCACCAAGAAGCCGATCATCGCGGCGATCAACGGCCCCGCCGCCGGCATCGGCCTGATCATGACGCTCTACGCCGACATGCGCTTCGTCTCCGACAAGGCGGTGCTCACGACTTCCTTCGCCCAGCGCGGCTTGATCGCCGAGCATGGCATCTCCTGGCTCCTGCCGCGCCTGATCGGCCCGGCGCATGCGCTCGATCTGCTGCTCTCGGCACGCAAGATCTCGCCGACCGAAGCGAAGGAGATGGGCCTCGTGAATAAGGTCTTCGCCGCCGACACTTTCATGGACAATGTCATGGCCTATGCCCGGCTGCTCGCCGACACGGTCAGCCCGCGCTCCATGGCGGTGATGAAGGCGCAGGTCTGGAAGTCCTATTTCCAGGATTTCGGCGAGGCGTTGGAAGTTGCCGATGCCGAGATGCCGCCGAGTTTCAAATGGCCGGACTTCAAGGAAGGCGTCGATCACTTCCTGCAGAAGCGCGCGCCGAAATTCGCCGACATCTGACGCGTCATGCCGCCGTCACGGCGGCCTTGCCTTGACAGAATCCCGCGAAGGCTATTTCTGACGCCCTCGTCAGGAATGACGCCTCTGGCATGGCAGGTTTCGCATGAAAATCGTCGGCGGTAAGTGGTCCAATTGGTCGGGCGGCGTTGTCTGCAAGCCGAAGGCTTTCGTCGCGCCCAAGGATGAGGTCGAGCTGGCCGCGGCGGTGCGCACCGGGGCTGGGCCTGTGCGCGTACCGGGCACCGGCCATTCCTTTACACCGCTGAACGCCACCGACGGCACCATCGTCGACCTTGCAGCGTTCGACGGTCTCAAGGGCTTCGACCCGCACACCCAGGTCGCGACCTTTGGCGCGGCGACGCATCTCTGGGAGATCGGACCGCTGCTGCATCCGCTCGGAGTCGGTCTCAAGAACATGGGCGATATCGACCGCCAGACCATCGGCGGCGTGGTCGGCACCGGGACCCATGGAACCGGTCCGACGCTTGGCAGCTTTTCGGATGCGGTCGCCGGCTTCCGTCTTCTGCTCGCCAATGGCGAGATCCTTCACTGCTCGCCGGAAGAGAACCCCGAGATCTACGCAGCCGGCCGCTGCTCCTTCGGCTCTCTCGGCGTGATGATCGAGATCGCCGTCAAGGTGCGGGATGCTTACAAACTCTCCGAGAAGAATTTCCTGATGCCGATCGACGAGCTGTGGGAAAAGCTCGACGATCTCGTCGCCTCGAACCGGCACTTCGAGTTCTTCTGGTTTCCCTATGCCGATGTCGCGATTTGCAAGTCGCTCAACGAAACCGACGCCCCCGCGCCCGAGCCACGCTCAGCAGAGTACATGCGCGCGCGCGGCGAGAAGCGCGGCGCCGATGCGAACCTGTTCGAATGGATCAATGAGATCCTTCCCTACGCGCCGTTCTTCCTGCGCCGTGCGCATCGCCTATTCTCGGGCGGCATGAGCGCGGGCGATCGTGTGCGCTGGAGCCACGAGATCTTGCCGAGCGCCCGCACCACGCGCTTCAACGAGATGGAATATGCGGTGCCTTACGAGAAAGGGCCGGAGACGATCCGCCGGATCGTCTCGGAAATCCGCCGCCGCAAGATCAACACCGGATTCCCCATCGAGTACCGCACGGTCGCAGCCGACGATGTCTGGCTGAGCCCGTTTTATCAGCGCAAAACCGCCACAATCGCCGTGCACCAATATCATCGGGTCAACACCGGTCCGCTGTTCGACATGTGCGAAAGCATCTTCCGCAGCGTCGAAGGCCGGCCGCACTGGGGCAAGCGTCACACGCGCACACGGGCGGAATTCGCGGAAATCTATCCGAAATTCGGCGAGTTCCGGGCGTTGCGCGCCAAGCTGGATCCCGAGGGCAAGTTCTTGAATTCGCACCTCAGGACCATATTTGAGGGCTGAAGCAACGGAGCGGTCATGCGCAAGCGCACGATGTACGGTCTCTGCGCCCTGATGGGCGCCGTTGGGCTGATCGCGTTCGTCGAATCGGACTGGCTATTGGCCGCCATCCTGGGCGCAGGTCTAGGTCTTACCATTGCGCTCATGGTCCACGCCTATCCCAACGACATCGCGCCGCCGTCTGACCGGCGTCACGAAAACACGCAGCGCCGCAAGGGCGCGCGCGTCTAGCGGTCGTCGAGATTCGCTGCGCGATAGAAGCAGGTTGGCGCGCCGGTGTGACAGGCGGGACCGATCTGGTCGACCTTGAATAGCAGCGTGTCGCCGTCGCAATCGATCATCGCCTCGACGATTCGCTGGGTGTGGCCGGATTCTTCGCCCTTCTTCCAGACCTTCTTCCTTGAGCGCGACCAGTAGGTCATGAATCCGGTCTGCAACGTTCGCTCCAGCGTGTCGCGGTTCATGTAGCCGAGCATCAGGACCTCGCCCGACTGATAGTGCTGCGCAATGGCGGGCACGAGACCTTCGGCGTTGAAGGCAACTGCGGAGACGAACTGGATCTGCGTGAGTGTTTCGCTCATGGACGTTCTCGATGAATTCTCAACCAGCTCAGTCGTCATCCCCGGGCTTGTCCCGGGGACCCAGGATCACAGACCTGCCAGTGTGGGTACAGCGCGCGCCGCCGGACAAGTCCGGCAATGACGGGTTATGAGTTAGGCCGTGTGCGAACGCAAACGATGCAGACCTCGTTCCAGATCGGCAATCAGATCCTCCGGCGCCTCTAGCCCGGCGTGGATCCGGATCACCGGTCCTTCAGCCTCGAATTTCTTCGCCGTACGCAGGATGTCGGCCGGCACCAGCAGGCTCTCGAATCCGCCCCAGGAATGGCCGATGCCGAAATGCGTGAGCCCGTCGATCATCGCCGCGACCGCGGCCTTCGACGCCGGTTTGAGCACGACACCGAACAAGCCGCACGCGCCGCTGAAATCGCGCTTCCACAGCTCATGCCCGGGATCGTCCGGCAGGACGGGGTAGAGCACGCGCGATACTTCCGGACGATCCTTCAGCCAGTTGGCAAGGATCGTCGCCGTCTCCTGATGCCGCTTCAGCCGCACCGCCAGCGTGCGCAGCCCGCGCAATGCGAGATAGCAATCGTCGCCGCAGACATAGAGGCCGCTGGTGCCGTGATAGTCGAGCAGGCGCGGCGCCCATGCCTCATTGGCGGCGACATAGCCCATCATCACATCGGCATGGCCGCCGATGTATTTCGTCACCGCCTGGATCGAGAGATCGACGCCGTATTTCAGCGCCGGAAAATGCAACGGCGTCGCCCAGGTGTTGTCGAGCAGCACCGCCGCGCCGCGTGCATGCGCCACCTCGGCGATTGCCGGAATGTCCTGCACTTCGAAGGTGAGCGACCCCGGGCTCTCGCAGAACACCGCCTTGGTGTTCGGCCAGAACAGCGCCGCGATACCGGCGCCGATGCGCGGGTCGTAATAGGTGGTCTTGACCCCGAATCGCCTGAGGACCTTGTCGCAGAAGCTGCGCGTCGGGCCGTAGCAGCTGTCGGCCATCAGCAGGTGGTCGCCGGCCGAGCAGGCGACCATGATGGCACTGGTGACGGCGCTGAGCCCGGAGGGCAGCAGCATCGCCTGCGTCGCACCCTCGAGCGCGCAGATTGCGTCCTGCAAGCTCCGGATGGTCGGATTGCCCCGACGGCCATAGGAAAACGGCATGCCGTGCGCGTCGAGCGTGGCGACATCGGGATAAAGAATCGTCGATGCCCGATAAACCGGCGTGTTGACCACGCCAAAATGCGCCTTGCTCTCGCGCCCCAGCTGGGAAAGTGCAGTTTCGCGATTTTCTGGCTTGCCGGAGGCCAAGGGGTTTTCCCATTCCGCTGTTCGCCTGTTAGGCTCTAACGCGGTTGGGTCTGGCCCGCAATGCGGCGTCGGCGTTGTCGAATGAGGGGGAGCTATCGTGAATTTGCGTACCTTGGTCCTCGGCCTTGCGGCCGTGTTGATGCTTGGCGGAACGGCGACAGCCGGAACGCTGGATGCCGTGAAGAAGCAGGGCTTCATCCGCTGCGGCGTCAGCGACGGCCAGCCCGGCTTCTCCAACCCCGATGCCAAGGGCAACTGGACCGGCATCGATGTCGATTATTGCCGCGCTGTGGCGACGGCGATCTTCAACGATCCGAACAAGGTCCGCTTCGTCCCGGTCAGCTTTGCCGAGCGCTTCACCGCGCTGCAGGCCAACCAGTTCGAAATCCTCTCGCACAACACGACCTGGACCATGGACCGCGATGTCGCCCAGGGTCTCGAATTCATCGGCGTCGATTTCTACGACGGCCAGGGCTTCATGGTGCGCAAGACACTGGGCGTGAAGAGCGCGCTCCAGCTCGATGGCGCCACGCTCTGCACCCAGACGGGCACCACCAGCGAGCTCAACGCCGCCGACTTCTTCCGTGCCCACAAGCTCAAATACAAAATCCTCGTCTATCAAAAGGCCTCGGAATATATCGCGGCCTATGACGCGGGCCGCTGCGACGCTGCCACGACCGACCGGTCCGGCCTTGCCGGCGATCGGTTGAAGCTCAAAGACCCGAACGGCTCGATCATCCTGCCCGACACGATCTCCAAGGAACCGCTCGGGCCGGCGGTCCGTCAGGGCGATCAGCAATGGGGCGATCTCTGTCGCTGGGTACTCTTCGCGATGGTCAATGCCGAGGAGCTCGGCGTCAGCTCGAAGAATGTCGACGCCCAGCTCGGTTCGACGTCGCCGGAAATCCGCCGCCTGCTGGGCAAGGAAGGCGCCTTCGGGACCAAGCTCGGCCTGACCGACGATTGGGCCTATCGCATCATCAAGAAGGTCGGCAATTACGGCGAGATCTTCGACCGCAGCGTGGGCATGAAGACGCCGCTCAAGATGCAGCGCGGCCTCAACGCCCTGTGGAACAAGGGCGGCATCATGTACGCCCCGCCCATCCGGTGACCTCCGATGTCAGCGAAACCCTCGCCCTTCGACAAGCTCAGGGTGAGGGACTGGAAGATGCTCGCTAAATTGCCGATCCAAAACTCGAACCTCATCCTGAGCCTGCCGAAGGATCGATGGCAATCACGGTGTTGCAGATGAGCAAGCATCGCGCCGCGTGGCGCGACACTCATTGGCGCTCCATCATCCTGCAGGCGCTGGTGCTTCTGGCGCTTGCGGTGCTGGCCGCGTGGATGATCGGCAATGTGACGACGGCATTGTCCCATCGCCACGTCGCCTCCGGATTCGCCTTCCTCGACCACACCGCGGGCTTCGGCATCGCCCAGACGCTGATCGACTACACCGAGGAGTCGTCCTACGGCCGCGCCATGTGGGTCGGCCTCGCCAACACGGTGCTGGTCTCGGTGATCTCCATTGTGCTGTCGACCGTCATCGGCTTCATCGTCGGCATCGGCCGGCTGTCGAGTAACTGGCTGGTCGCCAAGCTCTGCACCGCCTATGTCGAACTGCTGCGCAACATGCCGCTGCTGCTCCAGCTCCTGTTCTGGTATTTCGGCGTTCTCGCCGCGCTGCCCGGTCCGCGCGAGAGCCTGACGCTCGGCAGCGGCATCGCGCTCAACAACCGCGGCCTGTTCATCCCGCTGCTGGTCCAGCAGTCGGGTTCGTGGCTGGTCTGGCTCGGTATCTTCGCCGGCATCGCCATCGCCTGGGGGCTCTATCGCTGGGCTGGCAAGCGCCAGCACGACACCGGTCACCGCCCCACCGTTTGGTGGGCGATGCTGCTGGCGATCTTCGCGCTGCCTGCGGCGGTGCTCTACGCCACCGGTGTGCCTTTCACGGTGAGCTGGCCCGAGCTGACCGGCTTCAACTATTCGGGCGGACTCCAGGTCATCCCCGAACTCGCCGGCCTCACTCTCGCGCTGTCGATCTATACCGCCGCCTATATCGCCGAGATCGTGCGCGCAGGCTTGCTCTCGGTCGCTCGCGGCCAGCATGAGGCGGCCCAGGCGCTCGGCCTTCGCCATACCCACTCGCTCCGCCTCGTCCTCGTGCCGCAGGCGCTGCGCGTGATCATTCCTCCGCTCGCCAGCGAATATCTCAGCCTGACCAAGAATTCGTCGCTGGCGATCGTCATCGGCTATCCCGATCTCGTCTCGGTCTTCGCCGGAACGGTGCTGAACCAGACGGGGCAGGCGATCGAGATATTGAGCATGGTGATGGCGATCTATCTGACGCTCAGCCTGATCGTCTCGCTGCTGATGAATCTCTACAACCGCGCGCATGCGGGGCAGGACGCAAGATGACGCCGCCGGTGACCGCCGCGCCGCCGACGGCCTTTCACCGCAAGCGGCCGGTGAAGAAGATCGGCGTCCTTGGCTGGCTTCACGCCAACCTCTTCTCAAGCCTGTTCAACACCGTTCTGACACTGCTGGTCCTCGGACTGCTGGTCTGGGCCGTACCGCCCATCCTCGACTGGGCGTTTATAGACGCCGTGTGGCACGGCACCACGCGCGAAGCTTGCGAGACCGTCGGGGGCGCGTGCTGGCCGTTCATCTTCCAGCGCTTCGGACAGATCGTTTACGGCTTCTACGACGAGGCCGCGCGTTGGCGCGTCGACGTCGTCTATGTCTTCGGTGCGGTCGGCCTCGCCTGGCTGATGATCCCGTCCCTGCCGCGCAAGGGCTGGGTCGGCGCGGCGCTTTTGACGCTCTATCCGCTCGTTTCGTTCGTCCTGCTGAGCGGCGGCTGGTTCGGCCTGCCTGTGGTCTCGACCGAGAAGTGGGGCGGCCTGCTGCTCACGCTCGTCGTCGCCGCGGTCGGTATCGTGGCGTCTTTGCCGCTTGGCGTGCTGCTGGCGCTCGGACGGCGTTCAACCCTGCCGGTGGTCCGCATCCTGAGTGTGGTCTTCATCGAGGTGTGGCGCGGCGTGCCTATGATCACCGTGCTGTTCATGGCCTCGAGCATGCTGCCGCTCTTCCTGCCCGACGGCCTCGAACTCGACAAACTCGTCCGCGCCCTGATCGCGGTGGCGCTGTTCAACGCAGCCTATATGGCCGAAGTCATCCGTGGCGGCCTCCAGGCCCTGCCGCGCGGCCAGTATGAAGGCGCTGCGGCGCTTGGCTTCGGCTACTGGCAATCGACCGCGCTGATCGTGCTACCGCAGGCGCTCCGCACCGTGCTGCCCGACATCGTCAACAACATGATCTCGATGTTCAAGGACACCTCGCTGGTCTCGATCATCGGCTTCTTCGACCTGCTCGGCGTCATCCAGGCCGGCGCCACCGATGTCGACTGGACCGGGCCGAACACCGCGCTCACCGGCTACCTCTTTGCCGGCGCGCTCTATTGGGTCTTCTGCTTCTCGATGTCGCGTTACTCCGCGTCGCTCGAACGCCAGCTTTCGCAAGGAGATCGCAGATGAGCGACGCCATCATCCAGCTCGACAATGTCTGCAAGTGGTATGGCGATTTCGCCGTGCTCAAGAACATCAATCTCACGGTGAAGCGTGGCGAGAAGATCGTGATTGCCGGACCGTCCGGCTCGGGAAAGTCGACGCTGGTGCGCTGCATCAACCGCCTCGAGGAGCATGACGAGGGCGACATCGTCGTCAACGGCACGACGCTGACCCGCGACGTCCGCGACATCGACACCGTGCGCCGCGAGGTCGGCATGGTCTTCCAGCAGTTCAATCTCTTTCCCCATCTCTCGATCCTGCACAACTGCACCCTGGCGCCACTCTGGGTGCGCAAGACGCCGAAGAAGGAGGCCGAAGCGCTGGCGATGCACTATCTGGAGGAGATGCGCATTGCCGACCAGGCGCACAAGCATCCGGCGCAGCTCTCCGGCGGCCAGCAGCAACGCGCCGCCATCGCCCGCGCGCTGTGCATGAACCCGAAGATCATGCTGTTCGACGAGCCGACCTCGGCGCTCGACCCGGAGATGATCGGCGAGGTTCTGGAGGTGATGGTCGACCTCGCCAGGAAGGGTATGACGATGGTCTGCGTCACCCACGAGATGGGTTTCGCCCGCGAAGTCGCCGACCGCGTCTGTTTCATGGATGCCGGCGAGATCATCGAGGAAGCCGACCCCGAAACCTTCTTCACATCCCCCAAGCGCGAGCGGACGAAGCTCTTTCTGAGCCAGATTCTGGGGCACTGAAAATCACCCTCCCGCTAGGAGAGGGTGATTTGTGCACGCTACTGCGCCGGATGGACTTCGCTGCCTTGCGGCTCCACGACCGCGTTGGGCTTGCCGCCTTCGCCCTCCAGGATTGAGCGTAGCGGCCGGTCGAACGCCCAGGTGACGATCGCGGCGAGAAGCCCGAGTCCTGCGCACAGCAGGAAGAACTCCACCTTGTCCATGCGGCTGAAGAAGCTGCCGATATAGCCCTGCAGCTGATTGCCGGTGAAGCTGGTGATGAACCAGAGACCCATCATTGCCGAAAGGATCTGCGGCGGCGACACACGCGCGACCAGCGCGAGGCCGATGGGCGAGAGGTAAAGCTCGCCGAAGGTGATCACCGCGAAGAAGGCGAACAACCAGAGCCAGCTCGCATGTCCATCCGGCGCCAGATAGGCCGCCGCGGCCATGATCACGTAGGACAGCGCGAGCAGGAAATTGCCCAGCGCCATCTTGATCACGGTGCGCGGCTCCTTGCCTTTCCTTGCCTGGTTCGCCCAGTAGCCGACAACCAAAGGCGTGAAGGCGAAGATCATGAACGGGTTGAACGACTGGAACCAGGTGACCGGTATTTGCCAGTCGACAATGCCGGGAATGAGGGCACGGTTGGTGAACTGCTCGGCCCACAGATTGATGGTGTTGCCCTGCTGCTCGTAGGTCGCCCAGAACAACGTGGTCGGGATGCAGAGCAGGATGAGCGCGATCACCGCCTTCCAGTCCGCGCCGGTGAGCGGCTTCTTGGTCTCGGTCGTCCCGCGACTGCGCTCGACGCGATCCTTCGGCAGGGTGCGCAGCGCAAAGATATAGATGAGCTGGCCGATCACCATGCCGACGCCGGCGGCAAAGAAGCCCCATTTGTAGCCGAAGGCCGGATCCTCGGCGAGCGTACCGCAAACCAGCGGCGAGAAGAACGCGCCGACATTGATGCCGACATAGAAGATCGAGAAGGCGCGGTCGATGCGGCTGTCGCCCGGCTTGTAGAGATTACCAACCTGGGTCGAAATGTTCGGCTTGAAGAAACCGTTGCCGACGATCAGAAGGAGCAGGCCGATGAAGAACAGGCTCGGCTCCATCAGCGTGAATTCGGCGATCGCCATGGTTATGCCGCCGACGATCACGCTCATGCGCTGGCCGATATAACGGTCGGCGATGATACCGCCGAAGAACGGCGTCAGATACACAAAGGCGGTGTAGTTGCCGTAGATCAGCGAGGAGAACGGCTGCACCGCCAACGGTTGCCCGCCGTTGAACAGCGACTCGAAGATGTGCTTGACCGTTGCGTAGCCGATCGCGTTCTCGGCATGGCCCGGCAGCAGCAGGAAGTTCGTCAGATACAGCACCAGGATGGCGCGCATGCCGTAATAGGAGAAGCGCTCCCACATCTCGGTGGTGAACAGATAGGTCAGGCCGCGCGGATGGCCGAACAGCGTCTTCTCAGGTGCGGTATCTGTGATCGCCATATCGGCGCGTCCCCATTTCGCGATTTGCGGGGCGCAGACTGCCTAACCTTCGGCTTTATGGCAATTCGATGTAACGGTCTTCGCGGGAGTAGGGCACGAACCCGGCCCGCTGGTAGAGCGGCAGGGCACGCGGATGGTCCAGCGTGCAGGTGTTGATCAGCAGCTTCGAGATCGGCCGCGCCCAGGCGTTCATGATCGCGTGGTAGCAGAAGTAATATCCGAGTCCTTTTCCGATCGCTTCGGGCATCAATCCGAAATAGGCGAACTGCCCGACGACAGGATCGCGCATGTCGAGCTCGGCCATGCCGGCCGGTGCGCCCTCGACATAGAGCACATGCAGCTCCACATCCGGATGCTGCACGATCTCGCCCAGCTGCGCATCGCTCAGCTTGCGCCGGTCGACCCAGTAATAGTCGTGGCCGATGGTGTCGTAGAGGTAGCGGTAGAAATGCACCGGCGGATTCGCCGCGCGCTGGATCGAAATCTTGCCACGCGGCAAGGGCGGCGCGGGCATGGAAGGCTTGGCCTTCATCTCGAGGAAGGTCACCACCATCGGGATGCGCCGGCCGGATTCGTAGACGAGCTTGCTCATCCGGTTTCGACGGGCGCATCGCTCGCGCCCCACTCCGCCCACGACCCGTCATAGAGCGCAACGTCGCGCGCACCGGCGACTTCCAGCGCCAGCATGACGATGGCTGCCGTGATGCCCGAACCGCAGGTCGTCACCACAGGCTTGTCGAGTTCGACCTTCTGGCCGGCGAACAGGGCGCGCAACGCCTCGACCGATTTCAGCGTTCCGTCCGCATTGGTCAAATCCGTGTACGGAACATTCAGGCTGCCCGGAATATGGCCGCCGCGCACACCGGCACGGGGCTCCGGCTCGATTGCGCGGAAGCGCGGAATGCCGCGGGCATCCACCACCTGCGCGGTCTTGCGCGTCAAATTCTCCTTCATCTGCGCGATATCGCGAACGATGGCGTGATCGGCGCGCGGCGTGAAATGCTTGGGAAAAGGCAGCGCGCTGACGTCTTCCAGCGGCCGTCCCTCGGCGCGCCATTTCGGCAGGCCGCCGTCGAGCACCACGACATCCTTGTGCCCCATCGCGCGCAGCATCCACCATGCCCGCGGGCTGGAGTAGATGCCGGCGCTGTCATAGACCACGATCAGATTGCCGTCGCCGAGGCCGAGCTTGCGCATCCGGCTCGCGAACTTTGTCGCCGGCGCCAGCATGTGCGGCAGATCGCTGGTCTCGTCCGAAAGTTCGTCGATGTCGAAGAACACCGCGCGCGGCAGATGTTCGGCGGCATATTCGGCGCGCGGATCGCGGTTCAGGTGCGGCAGGTACCAGGAGGCATCGGCCACGCGCACATCCGGCGCATTGATGCGGCTGGCCAGCCATTCGGTGGAGACGAGAGGAGAGCTCATTTTTCGAACGGCACCGTGATTGCCCGCTGCGGTCCGGCCAGCCAGCCCGGCACAGGCAGCCCCTTTCCGCGCAGGAAGTCCGGGTTGAACAGCTTGCTCTGGTAACGCGTGCCGTAGTCGCAGAGCACCGTGACGATGGTGTGACCCTTGCCCATCTCCTTCGCCATGCGCACCGCGCCGGCGACGTTGATACCGGTCGATCCGCCCATGCACAGCCCCTCATGCTCGAGGAGGTCGAAGATGTAGGGCAGGGCTTCCTCGTCGCCGATTTGATAAGCGTCGTCGATCGGCGCGTCTTTGAGATTGGCGGTGACGCGGCCTTGGCCGATGCCCTCGGTGATCGAGCTGCCGGAAGATTTGAGTTCGCCGGTCTTGATCCAGGAATAGATCGCCGCGCCCATCGGATCGGCGGCCGCGATCTTCAGCTTCGGGTTCTTCTCCTTGAGCGCGATGGCGACGCCGGCGAGCGTACCGCCGGTGCCGACAGCACAAGTGAAGCCGTCAATCCGCCCATTGGTCTGGTGCCAGATCTCCGGCCCCGTGCCTTCGATATGCGCCTGGCGGTTGGCGACGTTGTCGAACTGGTTGGCCCAGATCGCGCCGTTCGGCTCGGTGCGTGCCAGCTCTTCGGCGATGCGGCCGGAGATCTTCACGTAGTTGTTCGGGTCCTTGTAGGGAACGGCCGGAACCTCGATCAGCGTCGCACCGATCAGGCGCAGCGCGTCCTTCTTCTCCTGGCTCTGCGTTTCCGGGATCACGATCACGGTGCGGAAGTCGAGCGCATTGCCGACGACCGCAAGGCCGATACCGGTGTTGCCTGCCGTGCCCTCGACGATGGTTCCGCCCGGCCGCAACGTGCCGCGCCGGATCGCGTCCTGGATAATGAACAGGGCGGCGCGGTCTTTCACCGACTGGCCCGGATTCATGAACTCGGCCTTGGCGAGGATTTCGCAGCCGGTGGCGTCGCTGACCTTGTTCAACCGGATCAGCGGTGTGCGCCCGATCGCGGCTACGACGTCGCTCTTAATGTCCATTTCTTCTGTTGTTCTGGGACGCCGTACGAACCTAATCGGCCCGGCAGGGCGCTTCAAGGCGCCTTCAGACTGTGAAATGCCGCCAATGCCCGCTCGCGCCCGGCTTTCAGGTCGATGATCGGCGCCGGATAGTCCTTGATCGCTGCGCGGATATTTGCGGGTGCCTCCCAGGGCTTGTGCAGGAAGCGATTCGGCAGCGTCGCGATTTCGGGAACATAACGACGGACATAGGCACCGTCGGGGTCGAACTTCTCGCCCTGGAGCACCGGATTGAAGATGCGGAAAAACGGTGCCGCATCCGCGCCGCAGCCGGCGACCCACTGCCAGCTCGCCGCATTGTTCGCGAGATCGGCATCGACGAGCGTATCCCAGAACCAGGCCTCTCCCTTTCGCCAGTCGATGCCGAGATGTTTGACCAGGAACGATGCCACGATCATGCGCACGCGATTGTGCATCCATCCGGTCTGCCACAGCTCGCGCATGCCGGCATCGACAATGGGGATACCGGTCCGTCCCTTGCGCCATGCACACAGCGCCATGTCGTCGTCGATCCAGGGAAAGCGATCGAAGCGCTTGTCGAGAGGCACCTCAGGAAGATCGGGATTGTGGAACAGCAGGTGATGCGCGAATTCGCGCCACGCGATCTCGGAAAGGAATTTCTCCGAGCCATGCGCCGCATGCCAGATTTGCCGCGGCGAGATTTCGCCGAAGTGCAGATGCGGCGACAATCGCGACGTGGCTTCGATGTCGGGACGGTCGCGACCTTCGGCATAGCCGTCGATGCGATCCAGGAATTGCACAAGCCGCGCCTGCGCCCCATCTTCGCCTGGCGTCCATGCGTCGCGTAGTCCGCCGGCCCAATCGGGTTTGGTGGGTAGCAGTTTCCAATCGTCGAGATTTTCACGCTCGTCGAAATCCCCAAACTGGGGATTCGCGCGTGGTGTCGCTCGCGGCGGCTCCGGCTGCGCACGCAGCGCCCGCCAGAACGGTGTAAACACACGATAGGGCTGGCCGGCTGCCGTCCTCACCGTCCATGGCTCGAACAGCAGCGACGCATTGAAGCTGTCGACATTCACTCCCTGTTGAATGAGTGCGGCCTTAAGCCTTGTGTCACGCGCGATCGCATAAGGTTCGTAGCACCTGTTCCAGGTGACGAGGGCGGCACCGGTTTCTACAACGCATTTCGGGATGATCTCTTCCGCAGGCCCCCGGCGGAGGATCAACCTTCCTCCGGATTCTGCGAGGTCGCGCATAAGTGATTGCAAACTCTTATGAAGCCACCATCGCGACGCGCCGCCCAAGTGCCAGCCGCTCGCCGTCTGGTCATCGAGGACATAGATGCAGATCACCGGCCGTCCGCTCGCTGCGGCTGCGGCGAGAGCGGGATTGTCGGATAGGCGCAGGTCCTGCCGGAACCAGACGAGGGCGGGCTTCATGTTAACGAATACGTCGAATTACGGAGGCCGGTTCAATGACTTGGCTTGGAACGATCCTTCCGTTCCGGCGTTCGTGCATCAATGGGAGGGTTTTGTACTGCGAGCGCTTCGGGGCACAGATGTCTAATTCGATGGAAAGCGGAAAAGAGCACGACGCGCCGGTCGCCAGTTTGGCGCTGGAGCGAATCGTGCGTTCGCCCGCGGCTTTGGTCGAGAACCTGCCCATCGGGGTCTACACCTGCGACGCCAATGGCCAGATCGTGCAATTCAACCGCCGGGCTGTGGAGCTTTGGGGCCGCCCGCCGCGGAACGCTCGGTTCTGCGGCGCCCACCGGAAGCGCGAGCGCGACGGCAGCGAAATCTCTCCGGAAGATCTTCCCGTTGCCATCGTCCTGCGCACGGGCAAGCCGGTCCGCGATCGCGAGATGGTGCTCGAGCGCGAGAACGGCGAGAGCATCGCCATTCTTGTCAATGCCGATCCGATCTTCGACGACAGCGGCGCACTCGTCGGCGCCGTCGATTGCTTCCAGGACATCAGCGAACTGACGCGCATCCGCCGTCAGGTCAGCGAGGGACGTCGCGTCAGCCGCTATGTGATGGAGGCGCTTCCGACCGCGGTCTACACGACCGATGCCGAAGGGCGGCTGCTCTACTACAACAAGGCCGCAGAGGAGCTCTGGGGCTTCAAGCCGTCGATCGGCGAAACACAATGGTGCGGTTCCTGGAAGCTGTTCCAGGCCGACGGCACGCCGATGGCGCACGAGGATTGTCCCATGGCCATCGCTCTGCGCGAGAAGCGCGCGATGGTCGGGCCGGAGGCGATGGCCGAGCGTCCGGACGGAACGCGCGTGCCGTTCATGCCGCATCCGACTCCGATATTCGACAGCGACGGCCAGATGATCGGCGCGGTCAACATGCTGATCGACCTCAGCGAGCAGAAGCGCGCCAACGAGCAACAGCGCGGCCTGATCGACGAGCTCAACCATCGCGTCAAGAACACGCTGGCGACGATCCAGTCGCTTGCGGCCCAGACCATGCGCGGCTCGACCGTGCCGGATTCGCGCGCCTTCGAGGCGCGTCTGCTGACGCTCAGCAGGGTGCACGACCAGCTCAGCCGTCACAGCTGGGAATGGGCCGATTTCGCGGTAATCGCCAAACAAACCTTCACACCGTTGCGCGGATCGGCGAACAACGGCGTCCGGCTCGATGGCGGCGAGGTCCGACTCAGGCCGAAGAGCGCGCTCGCGGTAGCGATGGTCTTGCGCGAGCTAGCGGCGAATGCCGAGCGCCACGGCGCACTGTCGACACCGGCCGGCTCGCTCGCGCTGTCCTGGCGCGTTGCCGGCGGGAAGCTTGCGATCGACTGGCGCGAGCAGGGCGGCCCGCCGGTCAGCCTGCCGAACAAGCGCGGCTTCGGCACGCGCCTTCTCGAGCGCAGCATCGCCGAAGAGCTGAAGGGCGTCGCGCAGATCGACTATGCCGCCGAAGGCGTGCATTGCACGATGGAAATTCCCCTGCCGGGGTAGTAGGCAGGGATGATGAGCGATACGCCCGGCGAACAACGCTTTCTCGATGGCAAGCGCGTCCTCATCGTCGAGGACGAGGCGATCATCTCGTTCATGCTCGAAGACATGTTCGCCGAACTGGGTGCGCTCCAGGTCGATCATGCTGCGAGCATCGCCGCCGCGATGTCCTGCCTGAACGGCCTCACGCCGGATCTTGCCGTGCTGGACGTCAATCTCGGCGGCGACCGCGTCTATCCGGTAGCGGATGCGCTTGAGGCGAAGGGCGTGAAGTTTCTCTTCACCACCGGCTACGGCCGCGGCGGCATCGAACCGGCTTGGACACACAAGCTGGTCGTCCAGAAGCCGTTCAACGTCGAACAGATGACGACGGCTTTGCGCGAGCTCCTCGGGCTCGATTGAGCATCGCCGGTCAGGCGGCGCGGGCCTTCAAGACATCTTCCATTCGCGCAATGTCGGTTTCGTCGTCGAACGACACCAGCGTCGCGCCATCGGGCAGCCGCGTCAGCGTAAGAGCCAGGGAAATTGCGTCCGAGCGCGTGATGCGCGCCCATTTGTTGTAGCTTGCCGGATCGGCGGACGACACCGCGGAGGCGATGATGTTCCAGGTGTTGTCGTGTCCGAAGCGGCGCTCGCTCGCCGAGGCAAGCTGGCGCAGATGCGGTTCGCCACCAAGCTCGCTGCTGGCGAAGTGCCAGAGCGTCGCGAAGGCGCAATTGTGCAGCTTGAGCCTTCCATCCGTACCGAACACCGCCACGCCCTCGCGCAGCGTGTCGAGCGTCGCGCGCTGGACCCGGATCATGTTGGTGTACGAGCTTTCGAGCCGCAGCTGGTCGCTCACGTCCTCATAGAGGAAGGTCAGGCCGCCGAGCCGGTCTGGCTGTGCAGCAACGCGCAGGCTCTGCCCGTTCGGCAGATGCCAATATTCTTCATCGGCCTTGCCTTCGCCTTCGAAGAGAGACAGCCGATCGGCCTTCCAGCCGGAAAAGTCGCGCTGTTCCGGCAGCCGGCGCAATTCGCGCAAGCGATCGAGGATCTCGCCGGCATTGGGACGCGTCGCCAGCCATTCCGGCGGTAACTCCCACATCCGGGCATAGGCGCGGTTGAAATGGCACAGCCGGCGATCGGCACCGAAGATCGCGACTCCGATGTCAATTCTGTCCAGCACATCGGCGTTTGCGGCCGACTGGAGCTGGAGCTTGGCCTCCGCCTGCGCGGCATTCGTCACGTCGGTGGCGCTGCCGATGATATTGCCATCGGGAAGCCGGTCGAGCGCGATCAGGAACGCGCTGCGCTTCTCGCCGGTAAGGGCATAGCGGCGCGCTTCGACCGGGCCGCCGAAATCGCGGACGGTCTGGGCCAGGTCGCGCTCGGACTGATGCAGCGCATAGCCGTCCGCGATTGCGGCTTCGACGGTCGTCGTGCCGGTGGCCGCGAGGTAGGACTTGTTCGCCCAGGTCAGCTTGCCCTCGCTGTCGCGCAGCCAGACCGGCTGGGGCAGGCGGTCGAGCGCCGCGCGCGGATCGCTGGAAACCGTTGCGGACTGCTCGAGCTTGCGCAGGAAGAGCACCGCGCGCCGGCCGATCGGATAGCCGCGCACCAGCACGGCGCCATTGCCGAGACGGACCCGTTGGTCGAACCCGGCGCCGGCTTCGAGCAGGCGGTCGAGTGCCGCGGCAAGTCCGGCGGAGTCGGGACCTGACAGACAATCCTGCAGCAGCGAGCTTCCTCCGCCAAAGGTCAGCGGCACGCTCATATCGACGCCCATCACCACGATGGCTTCGCCGCTGCCTTCGATGATCGCGTCGCGCAGCAGGAGCACCGCGCGCGAACGCGCCAGCTCGTTCCGGGTGGTGCGGCGGTGGAAGACGAAGCGGGCATGCGCCGCCGCCGCCCAGATCGAGCAACCGATACCGAACACGGCCGCGGAGACAAGGAACGCCGCGGTGAGGGAGGTTTCCCAGGTCGGAGCGTGTCCTCCCAGACCGGCAAGGCCGTTGGCGACACTGTTGGAAATGGCTGCGAGCGGGGAGAAGAGGTCTGCGATGAACTGCGAGAATCTCGACATGTGCTGTAGCGCCTAGATTTCGACGGCGAGAGCGCGAAGCCCGGATAGGTCTGAGAGAGTCACGTCATGCACGTTCGGGACATTGATCGTTCCGGCGCGATGCAGCGCGCGGATCGTCCGGCACACGGTCTCGATGGTGAGGCCGAGATGGTCGGCAATGTCCTGCCGTCCCATGGCCAGTTCGAGGCGGTTGCCCGTCCTCAGGCCCGAGCGCTCGGCAAGGCGGAGCAGGAAGGACGCGATCTTCTCTCGCGCATCCTGGCAGCCGAGGATCAGAAGCTGCTGCTGGGCGGTCAGGAGGTTGTCGCTGATATGCGACACGAGGCGCCGGCGCAGGACCGGGTTGTTCGCCGCCGCCCGCTCGAGCGCGCCGCGCGAGTAGGAGACGATCACGGCATCCCCGACCGTTTCCGCCGTGACGGTGTGCTCGGGGTTTTCGATCAGGCCGAACACTTCGCCAGGCATCACGAAGTCGAGGACATGGCGCCGGCCGCCGGGTGTGTGCTTGGCGAGACGGACCACGCCGCTGACCAGTTCGTACACCTGGTCGGTGCTGTCGCCTTCGGCGAAGACGGTGTGGTTTCGGGGGAGGCTCTGGCGCAACGCGTGCGGCTGAAGCTGACGCAGATGCTCAAGGAGCGTTACCGTCCTTGCCGGATCGGATGGTTTCGCGGGTGGCTGGAATGCGGAACGGATGCGCTGCGGTGGATTGCTGTTCGAGTAAGCCAGTCTGACGGCCAATGACATTCGGGACCCCTGTTCCAACTTCTTGGACGTGTCGCCTTGATCTGCTTTCTGCAAACCAATTCGTGATGAATTTGTCGGGGCGATTCGAATTTAAAAGTAGACAGAGAATCCACGTATCGTGAATCCACGTAATACTTTTGGAAACGGTCAAAACTGTCGTACACGGATTGTCTGTCCACGATTATTTCGACTTTGAATGCTCGTCGTTCGCGTCGAGTCGGTTTCTCGCGTCGGTGTGCCGCTTACGGCGTTACACATAGATTTGGGGATTCCGGTATGCAGACCCCATACTTTCGTATGTAGGTGCTATCCCTCTGCTCGCGTGCGTCTTTGGCCGGCGGCCTGTAAACGACCCGCCGCAAAGTAAGGGACATTCCCTATGACGAATTCGGGCTTCGCGCCGGCACCGGACTTTCATCCTGCCGTCCGCCGCAGCGGCAAAATCCTGGTGGCGACCAATGACAACGCGCATCGCGAATCGGTCGGCAATTTCCTGCTGAGCCGCGGTTATGCCTTCGTCGCCGCGAACGATCCGCACGACATTCTCATGCATCTGCGCTCCGGCGGTTTCGAACTTGTGGTCGCCGCGATGAGCGACGCGGAGGGATTCGAACTGATGCGTTTGGTGCGCCAGGCGCTCCCGGGCTTTCCGGTGATCATGGTCGCGCTCGGAGACACCGAGCTGGGCACGGTTCATCTGGATTGCGCCACCGCGCTGCGCACGGAAGTGCTCGGCGAGGCGCACAGCATCACGTCGCGGCTCGGAAGCCTGACGACCCGCGAACGCCAGGTGCTCAACCTGATCGTCGCCGGTCGCGCAAACAAGGTCATCGCCTACGAATTGTCGATTTCGCCCCGCACCGTCGAGAACCATCGCGCGCGGGTCATGGAGAAGCTCCGTGTAAAGAGTGTCGCCGAACTGGTTCGTCTGGCGCTGGCCGCGGAGGACATGGCGGCGGGCCGTGCGGCGCGTTTCGCCGCTGGGAATGACACCGGTAACGAGTCCCCCCGGCCGGCCTCTGCGTAAGAGAAGGCTGGCCCAGTCACCGCCGTCTACCCCCCGGCGGCGGTGACTTTTCCCACGAAAATATAGCCATCGTTGCGCACCGTCTTGATCAGCCGGGGATTGCGCGGGTCGTCGTCCAGCTTCTTGCGCACGCGTCCGATGCGCACGTCGATGCTCCGATCGAAGGCCGGGGCGTCGCTGTCGTAGATCAGATCCAGCAGCTGGTCGCGGCTGAGCACCCGGTTGGCGTGTTTCACGAAGACTTCGATCAGCTTGTACTCTCCGCTGGTCAGCAGAATCTGCTTTCCCTCGGAATTTGTGAGCGTGCGCGAGAGCAGGTCGAGCTCGAAGCCGTCGAAACAGAGGGTGTGGCGGCGCGATTGCACCGTCGGCAATGCTGCCGCGTTTCCGCGGCTGTTGCGGCGGAGCACGCTGCGGACCCTCGCAAGGATCTCGCGTGTCTCGAACGGCTTGGTGACGTAGTCGTCAGCGCCCAGCTCGAGGCCGACGACGCGGTCGGTCAGATCGCAACGGCCGCTGACAATGATGATGCCGACGTCGTGCGTCTGGCGAATCCGGCGCATCAACGAAAGACCGTCGATGCCGGGCAGTCCGACGTCCATGATCACGAGATCGACGGGATCGTTGGTGAGAAGCTCTTCGAGATGTTCGCCATCGGCGAGTGCGGTGATCCCGTAGCCGTCGGCGCTCAAGCTGCGCTGAAGTATGGCACGCACATCCGGATCGTCTTCGACGATCGCAAGCCGCTTGTTCATTGCGCTTCTCCGCAAAATGCTGTGGTAAATCGACATAAACTGAAACTCTTACGAAAAACCTGCGTCGCTTGACGTGCCTAGGGTCGAGCTCTGCGCATTTGCATTCCGCATGCGCGGCCGAGCGGCGAGTGCGTGGTTTGAGCCAGCAAAATCAATGGTTTTTGCAGGTAGGTGTATTCCGCTATGTAGGAATACTCAGCGCGTTTGTGCTCATGCTGCCAGCGTATGCCGGCGAGTCCGCCATTCAGCTCGGCGCCACGAATACTTCCGATCTTTTCGCGAATATCGGTGGCGGCTTGGCGCGTCGCGCCCGCCTTCTGGACAGCGCCGATGTCACGGCGAGCTATGCGCCAGACGACGGTCCACTGGACGGCTGGTCGGCCTTCGCCGCCATTCAGTTCAACGCTGGCGGCGACTTCAGTGGGACGATGGTTGGCGATTTGCAGGGCGTGTCGAGCATCGACCAGGTGCCCGGCATTCGAGTCGTCGGTGCCTGGGTTGGCCGTTCCTTCGAAGGCGTTGGGGCGATCAAGGCCGGTATCATCGACTTGAACACGGAGTTCGATGTCCCGCAGACGGGCGCGCTGTTTCTGAATTCCTCGCAAGGGATCGGGATCGACTTCGCGCAAAGCGGCGTGAACGGCCCATCCACAACGCCCGACACCGGCATTGGGATTGTCGGCAATTGGCTTGCAGGCAGTCACTGGGAACTTAAGGCCGGACTTTTCGAAGGAACGCCGGGCGATCCGGGCCATCCTTCGCGGACGTCGATCACGCTGTCGGGCAGCGAAGGTGTGCTCGCCGTTGCGGAGATCGCGAACCGCTTTGCGCCGCACAGCACCGTGCGGGCCGGCGGCTGGATCTATTCCGCGGGGTTCGAAACGCTGGATGGGCATGAGAGCCACGGCAATGCCGGCGCCTATGCCTCGATTGATGCGCGGCTGATCGGGGTGGAAGGCAACGACGAACAAGGACTCTCGGCCTGGGTCCGGCTCGGCGCGGCGAATGCCCGGATCAATCCCGTGAGACTCTATTTTGGTGCCGGCGCCGTCTACACCGGCATCTTCGGTGATCTTGACCGGGCCGGACTAGCCGTTGCCGCGGCACGGTTGGGCGATCACGGGCGCGCTGCACTGGGACTTTCGTCCGGCGAAACCGATATCGAAGCCACCTACAGCGCGGTGATCACCGATTGGCTGAGTGTCCAGCCGGACGTCCAATACGTCGTTTCGCCGGGCGCCGATCCGTCTCTCGAAAATGCATTTGTGATCGGTACCCGTTTCACTTTGATTTGGAATTGAGCGCATTTGCGCAGGAGGTCGTCTTGTTCAACACGAATAGTGCCCAGCCAAAGCGTGCCATCGCGCGCCTCGTCACCTTCGCCCTCGTCGGTGTCGCCTGCGTTTCCGTGGCCGGACTTGGTACGGTTATCATGACATACCGCAATGCCGACACCGTCTCTTCGACGCTGGTCGACCGTGCCGTTGCCGATCACAAGCGCGCCCTCGATCTCGCCGTCGCCGAAAAGGACATGGAACTCGAGATAACGTCGATCCAGGAGCTGGCGGAGGATGCCGGCGATGTCGGGAACGATCCGGCTTTCGCCGATGACGTCAAGGAAGATTATGCGGCCATCGTTGCTGCAGCGGAGACGTTCAAGAAGCACGCCGCTCATGCGCGAGAGATCGGCGTGGTTTTCGGAGACACCGCGATGATCCGTACGATAGACAGCATGTCCGCCGCCGTTCCGAATTTGCGCGACGCGTCCCTCCGGATGGCGCATGCCTATGTGGAGCAGGGGCGCGATGCCGGCAATGGTTTGATGAAGCCGTTCGATGAAGAAGCGGACCGGCTCAAGGATCTTGCGAAATCGGTGCGCTCCAGTGTCGAGGCCATCATTTCGCGGGCTCAGGTGCAGATTTCGGATGCGAAAGCGGCTCGCGTCCGCGGCGAAGCGACGTCGCTTACCGTCGCGTTGGTGGTGACGCTTCTGCTTCTCGCCGCTTGCGCCGGCCTGGCGCTGCTGTTTCAGCGCAAGCTGCTGGTCCCGATCCGCCGCATGACCGAGACCATGGGCCGGCTGGCGCGCCATGACGTTGCCGTGGAAATCGAGGGCGTCGGCCGGGCTGATGAAATCGGCGAGATGGCCGATGCCCTGCAGGTCTTCCGGGACAACATGACCGAAGCCGACCGCCTGAAGGCGGAACAGGAGCAGGGCCGGAAACACACCGAAGAGAAAAACCTCCGCCTCGCCGATCTGTCGAAGAACTTCGAGGTCAGGGTGGGCGAAATCGTCCAGGCCGTGGCGGCCCAGGCCGAGCAGATGCAGTCTTCCGCGCAGGAAATGGCCGCAACGGCCGACCAGACGACGCAGAAGGCCGGAGCGGTGGCGGCTGCATCCGAGGAAAGTGCCGCGAACGTCCAGACCGTCGCCGCGGCGGCCGAGGAGCTTTCGTCCTCGATTGCCGAAATCGCGCGACAGGTCGGTCATTCCAGCCGGATCGCACAGACCGCGGTCGACGAAGCCGGCAATGCCAACCAGATGGTCAACGGCCTTGCCGGCGCTTCGCAGAAGATCGGCGAGATCGTCGCGCTCATCAACGACATTGCCGACCAGACCAACCTTCTCGCGCTCAATGCCACCATCGAGGCGGCGCGAGCAGGCGAGGCGGGCAAGGGTTTTGCGGTCGTGGCTTCGGAAGTGAAAAATCTCGCGACCCAGACGTCGAAGGCGACCGAGGACATTCGCTCCCAGATCGCCGGCGTGCAGTCCGCGACGCAGGATGCCGTTCGTGCCATCGATACGATCGGCAACACGATCGGCGAGATCAGCCAGATCGTCACGGCAATTGCGGCCGCCGTGGAAGAGCAGGGCGCCGCGACCAAGGAGATTGCCCGCAATGTCGAAGAGACCGCGCGCGGCACGCGCGATGTCTCGGCCAATATCGGTGGCGTCACCCAGGCTGCCAATGGCACCGGAGCCGCGGCCAGCCAGGTTCTCCAGGTCGCCCGCGCGCTCAGCGGGCAGTCCGGCGATCTGCGCCGCCAGGTCGTCGAATTCCTCACGGCGGTAAAGGCGGCCTGAGTAGAAACCCATAGCGTCTCACGGTGTCCGGACACCGTGTTCCCGCCGGCGGTGCGCAGTGCGTGCCGCCGGCGGCTTCGTTTCCGCACGTAGCCGACACATACCGACACATTCGGACGTGACGCGAAATGCCGGCGCAAAATCCGGATCACACCCCGCGCCTAGAGTTCCCTTGTCGAATTCGGGGATCAGCATGACACGGCGCGAATACCAGCAGCGCAAGAGAGACCGTGGCGGTCTTTGCTTCGCGCGTGGTCGCGTCCCGGCCTCCTCATCGCCGTCATCACGGATTTTGTCTCGGAGAAACTGATGAACGCCCTCAACAACTACTCGATCCGCGCAAAGGTGGTCGCGGCTTTCGGAGTTCTGCTCGCCGTCACCGTCCTGCTTGGCGTCTTCGCCATCCAGCGCCTGTCGCTGGTCAACGAAGGCGGCCAGACCGTTGCCTCGAACTATCTCGTCGCTTCCAACGCGCTCGGCGTCTTCTCGCAGCGTGTCATGCGTTATCGCCAGATCCAGGCCGTTCACATCCTCGCGGCGACTCCGGAGGCCAAGGCACATGAGGAGAAGACGCTGGGCGAACTCGTCCAGCAGATAAACGGCGCGCTCGCGCAATACGAACCGACCGTCGATGCGGGCGAGGAACGTCGTCTTGCCGACGACATGGAAGCCGCCTGGAACGCCTATGCGGCGACCAACGACAAATTCGTCGAGATGTCGCGTGCCGGCGATGCGGCGGGCGCCACGGCCTATTACACGGGAACGCTGCGCGATCTGTCGCACGACTTCCAGGCCAAGCTTCAGCGCGTGCTCGACTATCAGCTGACATCCGGCAAGGCCCAGGTTGCCGACATGGATGCTACGTATGGTTCGGCGTGGAACTGGATCGTCATCGCTCTGTCGCTCGCGGTGCTTCTCTGTCTGGGTGCCGGCTACACGCTCGTCACGTCGGTTTCGGCGCCGATCCGCCGCATGAGCGATGCCATGGGCCGTCTGGCCCGCCACGATCTTTCGACCGAAATCGACGGCATCGGCCGCAAGGATGAAGTTGGCGAGATGGCGGCCGCCGTGCAGGTCTTCAAGACCAGCATGATCGAGACCGATCGCCTGAAGGCCGAGCAGGAGGCGCAGCATCGCGCCGCCGAGGAACGCACGCGCCGCCTCGACGACATCACCAAGGCGTTCGAGGCGAGTGTCGGCACGGTCGTTCAGGCCGTGGCTGCGCAGGCGACCCAGATGGAATCGTCGGCGCAGTCGATGAGTGGCCTGACGGATATTTTGTACCAGCGTGATGGAGACTACTGCATAGCTGTTGTCCCATCTAGATGGGACAACAGCGGCGCAAAAGTTTGCGGCGCCGGGGGGCGGTATCCGAGCGACGAGTGC
>JAFEEQ010000013.1 GCA_018241025.1 Pseudomonadota bacterium | reverse complement strand
GTTCTGACCAACCTTCGGCGACAGCCAGCCACCACCAAAAACCTGCTGCATCGAGATAGCCTCCCGACACCAAATGAATCATCAATCCACAATTTTGCAACGATCCCCATCGTGGGGAGGTCGATCTGAGCGAAGCGAAGATCGGGTAGGGACGTCACCCTGCCAGGTTGTTCAAATCCACGCCGTAGAGCGCCGCATTCTTCCGCATATATTCCAGCCGCGGCTTGACCGAGTCGCCGCGCAACCCGGCCACCAGAATGTCGAGCATCGTGTGCCAGCCCATCGCATTCTGCGGCACGAAGCGCTCGAGCACCGGGAAGTGGGTGAAGGTCAGCGTCACCTCGCTGCCCGCCGCTTCCAGCTCAAACGTCGGATAGGATTCCGGAAATTTCGACACCGCGTCCGCCGCATCGTCCGGCCCGAACACATTCCACGTATAGACGAGCTTTCTAGGCGGCTGCCATTGCGTGACCAACCCGCGGATATGCCCGCCCATCAGGCTCACGCGTCCGCCCTGCTGCGGCTCGATCGAACTGTTCTCGCCGAACCACGCTGGCAGATGCCCCGGCTCTGTGATGAAGCTCCACACCCGTTCGATCGGGCCGGGGAGGGTGCGCCGGAAGACGACACCATCGAGCTTCGTGAATTCGCCCTTGTCGCTCATTTCTTCAGCTCCGCTTCAAGCGCATCGAACTTGCCGGCCCAGAAACGCCGCAGCTCATCCACGAATGCCGCAACCTCACCGATACCCGCCGGATCGAGCTCGTAGAACCGCTTCTGTGCCACTGCCCGCACCGTCACGAGCTTCGCCTCGCGCAGCGTTTTCAGATGCTGCGAGACCGCCGGCGGTGTCATGTCGAAGCGGCGTGCGATATCGCCCGACGAAAGCGCGCCCTTGGCCAGCATCTTCACGATCTGCTGGCGGGTCGGGTCGGCGAGGGCGGTCAAACCGTTCATCCCAAAATAATGTAGCAGGAACTTAATTAAGTAAAGTCGAAAATAATAAGGACATCAACGGTCGCCATGCCATTTCGTTCGCCGCCGCCCGCGCCGGCCCCGCTTGTGGCAAGGTTGGCCTGCCCCTATGTAAGCGACAACTGAACGAGCAATTCAGAATTCACACTAGGGCGTGGGGGTTTCCCCGCGCGGGGAAGAGCGCCGCATGTCCATCCCGCAGTCTGCCGGCGGACTGATCGAGTCGAAGGACGACCTCGTCCGCCACCTCTCGGACGGCTGCAAGCCGAAATCCGAATGGCGCATCGGCACCGAGCACGAAAAATTCGTCTACGACCTCAAGGATCATAAGCCGCTCGACTATGCGACCACGCCCGGCATCCGTCAGCTTCTCGAAGGCATGAAGCGTTTCGGTTGGGAGCCCGTCCTCGAAGGCGAGAACATCATCGGCCTGACCCAGAACAAGGCCTCGCTCAGCCTCGAGCCCGGCGGCCAGTTCGAGCTTTCCGGCGCGCCGCTCAAGACCGTGCATGAGACCTGCGCAGAGGTGAACACGCATCTCGAACAGGTGCGCGAGGTCGCCAACGAAATGAAAGTCGGCGTTATCGGTCTCGGTTTCGCGCCCACCTGGTCGATGGACGAGACCCACCAGATGCCCAAGGGCCGCTACAAGATCATGCGGCGCTACATGCCGAAGGTCGGCGGCTACGGCCACGAGATGATGTTCCGCACCTGCACCGTGCAGGTGAATCTCGACTTCGAATCCGAAGCCGACATGATCAAGAAATTCCGCGTCGGCCTCGCGCTCCAGCCGGTCGCGACCGCGCTGCTCGCCAACTCCCCGTTCCGCGAAGGCCGCCCCAACGGCTTCCTCTCCTACCGCTCGCAGGTCTGGACCGATGTCGACAATGCGCGCTCGGGCATGCTGCCCTGGGTGTTCGAGGACGGCATGAGCTTCGAGCGCTATGTCGATTACGCGCTCGACGTGCCGATGTACTTCGTCTACCGCGACGGCCAGTACATCGACGTCGCCGGCAAGAGCTTCCGCGACTTCCTTGCGCGCCGGATTCCGGAAGTGAAACACATCGAGCCGTCGATGTCCGACTGGGCCGATCATCTCACGACGATCTTCCCCGAAGTCCGCCTCAAGAAATTCCTCGAGATGCGCGGCGCCGATTGCGGTCAGTGGCGCCGCATCTGCGGCATGCCGGCGCTCTGGGTCGGCATCTACTACGATCAGGTCGCGCTCGACGCCGCCTGGGACATGGTCAAGGACTGGACCGCCGAAGAGCGCCAGCAGATGCGCGACAGCGTTCCGAAGCAGGGCTTCAAGACGCCGTTCCGCAACACCACGGTCCACGCGCTCGCGCACCGCATGCTGGAGATCTCGTCGGCCGGCCTCAAACGCCGCGCCGCACTCGACAGCGGCGGCATGAGCGAGGATGGATTTTTGAATCCGCTACGCGAACTCGTCTCCCGCGGCTACAGCCGCGCCGAAGAGCTGCTCAAGAACTACTACGGCCCATGGAACAAGGACCTGTCGCGGCTGTTCGTGGAGTACAACTTTCTTTAGTCACCTCCCCATCGTGGGGAGGTCGACGTGAGCGAAGCGAACGTCGGGTGGGGAAGTTCAAAATCGCCGCGCACCCCAAACCATCGCCCCGCCCATCGCAATCAGCGCCAGCCCACGCCACGCCCACATCGTCTCGCCGGCCATGAAACTGTCCGCCGGCCAGACGAACCACTCCGTTCCGCGTCCGATCCAGACGAAGCCGAGCAGGATCGCGCCGGCGCCGAGGCCGCCCAGCGCGATCCGCCAATAGCGTGCTCTCACTTCGGCTGCGGCACGCGTTCCGCGCTCTGCCGCGCCAGCATCCAGCCCGGATATTCCGGTGGCAATGCGCTGACCTCGTCGAGCGTCTTCATCTCCGCCGCCGAGAGTTCGAGCTTCGCCGCTTCCAGATTGTCGTCGAGCTGCTCGGTGTTCTTGGCGCCGATGATAACGCTCATCACGAAAGGCTTGTGCAGCACATAGGCCAGCGCCACGCGCGCCACGCTCGCGCCGTGCTTGTCGCCGATCGCGCGCATCGCATCGACGCAGGCCCAGGCGCGGTCGCGGTTCACCGGCGGGAAGTCGAACGCCGTGCGCCGCGACCCCTCCGGCCCGTTCGAGCCCGGCCCGAACTTGCCCGAAAGCAGACCACCCGCAAGCGGCGACCACACCATCAGGCCGACCTTCTGGTCCGCCATCATCGGCACGATCTCGCGCTCCAGATCGCGCCCGGCGATCGAGTAGTAGGACTGGATCGTCTCCATCCGCGCCCAGCCGCGCGCGGCCGAGATTCCGTTCGCCTTCATCACCTTCCACGCCTGCCAGTTGGAACAGCCGACATAACGCACCATGCCCTGGCGTGTGAGGTCGTCGAGTGCGCGCATGGTCTCTTCGACCGGCGTGACCGCGTCGCTGGCATGGATCTGATAGAGATCGATGTGGTCGGTGCCGAGCCGCTCCAGGCTGCGCGAAACCGAGTCCATGATGTGTCCGCGCGAGGCGCCGATATCGTTCGGCCCAGGCCCCATGCGGCCATAGCACTTGGTCGCGATCACGACCGAAGAACGCTTCAGCCCCAGGTCCTTGATCGCTTGTCCCGTGAGCCGCTCCGACTGCCCCGCCGAATAAACATCCGCGGTATCGAGGAAGTTCACACCGGCCGCGACCGATTTCTCGACGATCTCCGTCGCAAGCTTCTGGTTGACGTCGCCGATCCCGGCCCAGATTCCGCCCGGCTTGTTCTCGCCGGTGAAGGTCATCGTGCCGAGGCAGATTTCGGAGACGTAGAGGCCGGTCTGGCCAAGCTGCTTGTACTTCATGACGTCGTCTCGCTCTTCGCAGGTGCAGGTTGGGAATAGGTGTTGAACGCATCGACGACATGCGCCGAGTAGACCATCGTCGCGCCGGCATTCACCATCACCGCGACACCAAGAGCCTCGGTGACCTCGTCCTTCGTCGCGCCGGCGCGTACCGCCGCCTCGCTATGCGCGTTGATGCAGCCGTCGCAGCGCAGCGTCACCGCCACGGCCAGCGCGATCAGTTCGCGCGTCTTGGTGTCGAGATGCTTCGATGCCGATGTCGCGTGATGGAACTGCGCATAGGCCTTCACCAGTTCCGGATCGCTGGTGCCGATTTCGCGCACCGCGCCGGTGATCTGTCCTTTGTACTCTCGCCAATCGCGTATCATGTCGTCCTCATTCGGGCAGGGGGATGAATTCCTTGTCGTCGCCGGGGATGGTGCCGAAGCGCCCGGCCTTCCAGTCGCTCTTCGCCTGTTCGATGCGCTCCTTCGAGGAAGCGACGAAATTCCACCATAGATGCCGCGTGCCGAGCGGCGCACCGCCGAGCAGCATCACCCGTCCCGCTTTCGCGGCGCGCAGCGTCGCGGTCTCGCCCGGGCGCAACAGGATCATGGTCCCGTCGCCATGGCGCTCGCCATCGATCTCGATTTCGCCGCCGACCACGAAAGCCGCGCGCTCCTCATACTCCGGCGCGACCTCCAGCGACGTGCCATCGGCGAACTGCGCATCGACATAGAAGATCGGCGAGAACGTCTTCACTGGCGATTTCAGACCGAACGCCTCTCCCGTTACGATCTTGAGCTTCACGCCGTCACGCTCCGCCATCGGCAGATCGCGCGACGCGGCATGCTGGAACGAGGGCGCGACCTCCTGATCGGCCTCCGGCAATCCGACCCAACTCTGGATGCCGTGCATGCGATGCCCGCGCGCCCGCACCTCCGGGCCCGTGCGCTCCGAATGCGCGATGCCGCGCCCCGCGGTCATCCAGTTCACGTCGCCCGGCTGGATCTCCTGCACCGAGCCCAGCGTGTCGCGATGCATCTGCGAGCCTTCGAACAGATAGGTTACCGTCGCCAGTCCGATATGCGGATGCGGCCGCACATCGATGCCCTTGCCGGGCGCGAATTCCACCGGCCCGAAATAGTCGAAGAACACGAACGGCCCGACCGCGCGCTGCTCGATCGCCGGCAATATGCGGCTGACATGAAACCCGTCGCCGAGATCGCGCGGTTTGCCTTTGATGATCGTCATGCCGTCCGCCGTTCTGATCGTGCTGCCTGTCCTTCGACAGGCTCAGGGCAAGGACTGAGCTTGGACCTCATCCTGAGCCTGTCGAAGGATGGCAGTCCTGCGTATCAAGCTGGCAGCACAGTAAGCTCGGGCCAGAGACTGCGCCAGCGTTCTGCTTTTTCCATATAGCGGTCAGGGTGAAAGTTCGGCGCGCGGTTCGGGCGCACGATCATGTCCTCCATGTCGTCGAGGCCTTTGGGCGCATAAATCCTGTCCGGCCCCGGCTGCATTCCGACCATGCAGCAATCCATCAGGAACCGGTCGATCCCGTCGGTCGCGCGCGATAGCCGCGGATAAGGCGTGCCGAATTTCTCTTGATACCAGATGTGCACGCGGCCCTGGTTGCGCACTTCGATCTCGGCGCCGAGATCGGCAAACGCCTCGTTCAATCGCATGATGACGGCGTCTTCCGCCTCCCAGGACGGATCGGGATCGAAATAGAAGATGTCGTAGTCCTTGATGCCATGCTGCGGCGGCCGGCCCGTCTTCACGTTCCAAAGCGTCTGGAACAGTGCGCCCGATACCAGCCAGCAATCCGGCACGCCGAGCGAGGGCAGGCGCTCGAGGATCGCGCGGTTGACCGGATTGGTCCGCACGGCGGCGAAGAATTCGTCGTGAGTCATGCGGCCAGTGTCACAGAAGCGACATCAGCCCGTCCATGTAGCGCTGCATCCATCCCCGGAATGTTTTTCCACGCAGCCATTCGGCATCGACGCCGGGTCTGCTGAAATAGCTCCAGATCGCCAGCCGGTCATAGATCGCATAGAGCGCCATCCGGCCGGCATCGAGCGGCTTGCCATAGGCGTCGCGAAACAGCCGTGCGAGCTCCGGCTCCGTATCGAGAAAGCTGCATGCCATGCGCGAGATATCCGCCGCGCCGTCCGCGAAGCGCGCCTGATGAAGGTCGAACAATCCGGCGACGCGCCAGCGACTTCCATCCTTCAGCAAGGTCAGATTGCCGAGCTTGTAATCATTGTGGACGAAGGTGACGGGTACATCGTGCGCCGCGCCGGCGATGATGTCCTCGATCCAGGCGATCTCGCCGGCGTCGAGTTTGTCGGCGCACCCGCGCACCATCTCGCGGATTTCGCGCACGGTTCGCCCGACGGCGCCCTCCGGATAGGGCTCGAGTTCGATCGTCCGCGTGCCGAACGCTCCGGCGAACGGCGAGGTCAGCCGCTGCATCTCCGCCAGCGTCTCACCCAGCGCAATAGCGGCCACGCGTCTGTCGTCCGGCGCAAGCGCCTGCACCAAGCCGCGTTCGTCGGTGCAGAGCCCGGGCATGCGCGGCATGACGAGATACGGCCAGCCGAAAATGTCGTCGCTCCGATCGTGATGGATAGGCCAGGGCACGGGCGCGTTCGTGTGTTCGTGGAGCTGCTGCGCGAACCACCGCTCGCTCGTGAATTGCCAGCGATCCTCGCGGCGCCATTCGCTCTCGTCGAGATCCTTCACCCAATGCGGCGCGCCGCGCAGCACGAATTCGCGATCGGCAGTGGCGACGAAGACATTCTGCCCGAACAACCCGCTCGTCACCGGCTCCGCGCGAACGAACTGTCCGAGGCTCCAGCGTTCGCACACCGCCTCGAATTGCGCATCCGATATCGCGCCCAACCGTTCGGAATAAACCCGCTCGCTCATATCCCGGTGAACACGAGATCGAGCGCCGCGACGATGCGGTCACGCTCCGCTTCGAGATTGGCGACGGCGTTCTTCAGAAATCGCAGCGAAAGTGCGAAAGGCTCCGTCGGAGACAGATGCACCGTCTTCCCCGAAATCCTGAAAGCAGGATTCAGTCTCGGAGGCATGGCATCGATGGCCCCATCGAGCACAAGCGGCACGACCACCCGTGTCGGCATGTCGTCGAAGAACACATGCTGGATGGTGACGACGAAGGGTCGCTGGGCGCGATCCGTCTTCGACGGATTCCGGAAGACGTCAAACTGCCGGATCATCGGGTTCTTCGAGGTCGAGAAATTCCTCGCCGAACACCCCGTTGCGCTCGATATAGGCGTTGTAGGATTCGAAGAACACCTTGTTCTCCCGTCGGAAGCGCTTGATACGCTCAGCCTCGGTCATCTTGCGCAGCTGGTCTTCGAGCGCCTGGGAGAGGTTGATATCCATCTCCTTGGCTACCTTCAGGATCGCGGCATCCACCGACACATTCACCGCCCGCTTGGGTCCAGGTTTCGGCCCCGGCCCGATATGACCGCTATGCTTGAGCGGCGGCTCGGCGAGCTTGAAGCCGCGCGGCGGATCGGAAAGCGCTTTCCTCTTCATGCGCATAGCCTATGCGCATGGCCGCCCACGTTCAATCCAGCTTCGGCAGATCGAACCCGCCCGTCGCATCCCGCATCAGCCGATGCGTCCACCTCACCGCCGACAGGGGCAGGGCGGCGAACAGATGCGGAAAATCCTCGCCGCGCGAGGGCGCATGCTCCCATTTCAGCGCGTCGCCCAGCACCGTCTCGTCGACAGCCGCCAGCACCAGATTGTCCTGCCCGGCATAATAGAGCCGGAGTGTCTCGGCGAGCTGCGGCCCGGTCGAGAAATGGATGAACCCGTCGCTTTTGTCATGCGCCGAGCCTTCGAACTGGCCGGCCTTCTCAGCCTCCGCCCAGTCTGAATTTGTTGCGATCTTGAAAATGGTCATGTCCTGAGTGCCACGCGAATTTCGCCGGCACCATAACCGAGAGCGCAACGACAGGTGACGGTTTTGTCGGCTGGCCGCCGGCGCGAAGCCGATATGATGTATTGGAAAGCATTAACTTGCCGCGAAACGCAAATGCTGCAATCAAAGACGCGTCGCGCCGGAGGTTAGTCATGTCGAATACATTCGATAAGCTTGTCGCGCACTTGCGTACTGGCCGGAAATTTCCCGAAGACGTGATGTTCGGTCTTGCCGCCGGCAACAAGATCGGCGGTCTGGGCGACTACCTGTTCGATACGCCGCATGGACAGTGGTCGAATTCAGGCCAGGTGCCGCCGGGTCACTCGGGCCGCCTGCCGGAGATGATGGGTGCCATGGTCGCGGCTGGCCATCACTGGATCGACATCCTCACCATGGATCCGC
The DNA here is from genome assembly GCA_018241025.1 of Pseudomonadota bacterium. Lineage (GTDB taxonomy): Bacteria > Pseudomonadota > Alphaproteobacteria > Micropepsales > Micropepsaceae > Rhizomicrobium. The sequence continues at coordinate 229,715 of JAFEEQ010000013.1, read as the reverse complement.
CGACAGGCGAATTCATCGATCGGATCGCGCGCGGAATCCTGACGCAATATGCCGACGGCCGCCGCGCGACGATCCGCATACTCGTGGGGCACAGCTACGGCGCTCGAACGATCGATCCCGTCGACATCCTCACAAAGCTCAACCAAATGCTCCGGCCGCATCAGCGGCCGGAGATCTATCTCGGACAGATCCGTTCGCATGACCGCTCCTGGAGCCACGCCAAGCTCATCGCCGTCGACGGCAAGATGATCATGACCGGCGGCCACAATCTGTGGGATCCGCCCTATCTGCGCGACAATCCGGTCTTCGACATCTCGATGCGCTACGACGGTCCGATCGCCATGGGCGGCCACCGCTTTGCGAACCAGCTCTGGAATTTCGTTCGCGCCAACAACGACTTCAAGACGCAGACCTACAGCCGCTCGCTGCAGCCTTCGAAGCCCGATGTGATCGGCCATGAAGCGCCGCCCAGCTGGCAGGAAACCGCGCCGGTCCCGGAAGGGGATATTCCTGCGATCTGGACCTGCAATCCGGGCTGGGAGGTGTTCGAGGACGAAGAGAAAGGCAGCAGTGGACTTGCCGCCTTCAATTACCTCGTCGGGGCGCCAGGAAGTACCGCACGCCATGTGCGCATCGCGCAGCAGGATATCGGTGTCCGCTGGCGTGCAATCACCGGCCCCTGGTTCGAACCCTTCCGCGAGGCGCAGTTCCCCTTCGACATGATCTGTTGCGACAACGCCTATTTCAACTTCGACATCGTTGAAAGCCTGGCCCATTTCATCGTCCGCGATCCGGAAAACCGGCTCGACATCGTCGTGACCTCGCCGGATGGCGGCCAGGACTACAACAACAAGGTCCAGCTGCATTCGATCTACACCATCATCGGCCAGCGCATCGCGCACCATTACGGCTGGACCAAGGAGCAGATCCGCAAGCGGTTCCAGGACCGCTTCAAGCTGATGAAGATCGGCAGCGGCTATCGCGATGTCTGGCCGCCGCCGAACGAATGGCCCAAACGCTGCCATCACAAGTTCTGGATGGTGGACGACATTTTCTATGTCGGTTCGGAGAACTTCTATCCGTCGCTCTCGCTCTTCGGCGAGATGACCGGAAGCCTCCAGGAGTTCGGGATCGTCGCCGAAGCCGATGCCGCGACGAAGAAAATGGTCCTCGAGGAGTTCTTCGAAAAGATGCACGCGGCCGGCTTCTGGGAACTGGTCCGCACCGATCGGTTCAGTTGGAAAGGCGACTGAGAAGCAAATCCCGCTGGCGAGGAACGCCCGTCATCGGCTGCCATCGACAGGCATCGGCGCCCTTGCGCCCGGCAGATGATCGGGATGGCGATGTTCGCGCAGGCCTGCGAACATCAGGAACGCCGACAATGCCATGCACACCGGGATCGACGACAGCGCGAAGCGATAGTCGCCGCCGGAAATGTCGGCGAGATATCCAACCAGCGGCTGGAAGATCAGCGCCCCGGCGATCCCGATCATGTTCACAAAGGCGATCACCGTGCCCGCCACGGCATTGCGCTCGCCTTCCTTGGCCATCGTGAAGGAGAGCATCTGCGCGCCATTGAAGAACCCGGCTGCGAAGAGCAGGGCATCGATCGCAAGCACGCCCTCGGTCGGCAGATAGAGAACGCCGCCATAGGCGAGCCCTGCTGCAAGCGTTCCGATCAGGAAGACGAGCCGCCGGTTGCCCAGCTTGTCGGCGATATAGCCGCTCGCGACGCTGCCGGCCGCGAGCCCCCAGAACAGCAGCGAAATGCCGATTGCGGCTTCGACCGACGTCATGCCGCGTTCGGTGGTAAGATGCGTTGCTCCCCAGAGGCCGCCATAGACGTTCACCGGCATGTAGGCGAGCAGTCCGACAATACCGATTAGCCAGATGCGCGGATTGCCGGCGACGATCCTGAGTGACGGTCCGACATGCTCGAGCGGTCCGGTCGTAGCCGATTGTGCGGGCGACGACACCGTGCGCAGGAAGAGCAGCGCCACCACGAAGATCGCGAAGCCCGCGGCGCCGGTGGCGAGGAACACATCCTGCCAGCCATGTCCGGCGATGGCGCCGCTCAGCAGCGGCGCGCCGATCGCCGTGCCGATCATGCCCGCGCCGTTCACGCCGCCGGAGAGCAGGGCGAAACGCTCCGGCGCGAACCAGTGATTGGCGACATAGAGCGCGGCGACGAAGGCGAAGGATGCACCGAAGCCGGTCATCACACGCCCCGCCGCACCGAGCCCGACCAGCGATGTCGCCGCGAAGGCGGTGACGCCGAGCGCGCAGCAGAAGCTGCCCAGAAGCACGAAGCGCCGCGCGCCATAGCGGTCGAGCAGCAGCCCGACCACGATCTGCATCGGCGCATAGATCCAGAAGAACAGGCTCGACAGCGTGCCGAATGCGCCGGGCTTCAACTCGTAGAACCGGCCGATGGCATGCGCCGCAAGGCTCGGCTCGACGCGGGCGATGAACTCGAAGACGAAGAAGGCGGTCGTGATCGCGAGCGCCGTCCAGGCGGCGGCCATTACGCCGCCGTGCCGCCGACCGTCAGCCCGTCGAGCCTGAGCGTCGGCTGGCCCACGCCCACAGGCACGCTCTGGCCGTTCTTCCCGCACACGCCCACGCCGGTATCGAGCTTGAGATCGTTGCCGATCATCTTCACCCGCGTCAGCGCCTCCGGTCCCGAGCCGATCAGCGTCGCGCCCTTGATCGGCGCGCCGATCTTGCCGTCTTCGAGCAGATAGGCCTCGGTGCAGGAGAACACGAACTTGCCGCTCGTGATGTCCACCTGTCCGCCGCCGAAGTTCACCGCATAGATGCCCTTCTTCACGCTCTTCAAGATCTCGCCCGGATCTTTGTCGCCGGCGAGCATGTAGGTGTTCGTCATGCGCGGCATGACCTGATTGGCATAGGACTGCCGACGTCCGTTTCCGGTCGGCTTCACGCCCATCAGCCGCGCGTTCTGCCGGTCCTGCATGTAACCCTTCAGGATTCCGTCCTCGATCAGCACGGTGCGCGAGGTCGGCGTGCCTTCGTCGTCGATCGAGAGCGAGCCGCGCCGCCCTTCGATCGTGCCATCGTCGACCACCGTCACGCCCGGCGCCGCGACGCGCTGGCCGAGCAGCCCGGCGAAAGCGCTCGTGCCTTTGCGGTTGAAATCGCCCTCGAGGCCGTGACCGATCGCCTCGTGCAGCAGGATGCCGGGCCAGCCCGGACCGAGCACGACGCTCATCTCGCCTGCCGGCGCCGGAATCGAATCGAGATTGATCAGCGCCTGACGCAGCGCCTCGTCGACCGCCGCATGCCAGTAGTCGCCGGTCAGATAAGTCGTATAGCCGCCGCGGCCGCCGCCGCCGAAATGGCCGCTCTCCTGCCGCCCGTCCTGCTCGACCACCACTGACACATCCACCCGCACCAGCGGCCGGATGTCGCGATAGGCTTCGCCGTCGGCGCGCAGGATTTCGATCTGCTGCCATTCGCCGTGCAGCCGGCAGGTCACCTGCCGCACCCGGCTGTCCTTGCCCCGGGCATAGGCGTTCATGTCCTCGAGCAACTTCACCTTGGTCTCGAAACTGGCGGTGCCGAGCGGGTCGAGGTCGGGATAGAGCTTCACATTGGTGCGGGCAGGGGCCCCTGCGACACTGCCGCTGTGGCCGCGCGAAACCGCGCGCACGGTGTTGGCGGCACGCTGGATCGCCTCTTCCGAGAGGTCGGACGCATGGGCATAGCCCGTCGCCTCGCCGGCCACGGAGCGCAGGCCGAAGCCCTGGGTGGTATCGAAGGTCGCAGCCTTGAGGCGCCCGTCGTCCAGGGTGAATGATTCGCTCTGGCTGTATTCCAGGAACAATTCGCCGTCATCCGACCCTTTCAGCGTTTCGTCCACGGTCGACTGGACCTTGGACCGGTCCATGCCGGTGCGGCTGAAAAACAGATCGGGCGGGTTGCTCATGACGGCCTCCGGATGGGCGAAAACGATAGCTTATAGATATAGGGGCTCCGGCGCGCCTTTGCCCATGGTCGCGCGCAGGGGTTCCGAATAGCCCTTACAAGGACCCCGTGCCAGAAGGTCGCAATGACTTTAGGGGCTTAGCGCCTCTAAATCGCCGCCAAGAATCTCAAAAGCGGGGGAGCCTTGAGGGGTCGGCCCGCCGTCACATATTGCGAGGTCGCCTCATGTCCTTCAGGAAAACCGGCATCGGCGCGGGCGTCTTGGCCGCGGCCATGGTCTGGGCCGGGTCCGCGCTGGCCGTCCCGCACGAATACCAGCTCGGGATGGAACCGGCCGCCTCGCCGGTGATGGAGCGGATCGAGAGCTTCCACACCCTTCTTGTCTACATCATCGTGGCGATCTGCATTTTCGTGCTGGCGCTGCTGGTCTGGGTGGTGCTGCGCTACAACCAGCGCGCCAACCCGGTTCCCTCCAAGACCCACCACAACGCGCTGCTCGAAGTCGCCTGGACGATCATTCCGGTGATCATCCTCGTCGTGATCGCGGTGCCGTCCTTCAAGCTGCTCTATTTCGAAGCGGACATCCCGAAGCCCGACGTGCAGATCCGCGTGATCGGCAAGCAGTGGTTCTGGACCTACGAATACACCCATGACGGCGACTTCCAGTTCGACTCGGTCATCCTGAGCGACGATGCCGCCAAGGCCGCGGGCGAGCCGCGCCTGCTCGGCGTCGACAATCCGGTCGTCGTTCCGGTCAACAAGGTCATCGAGATCGAGACCACCGGCGCCGACGTCATCCATTCCTGGGCGCTGCCGGAGATGGGCGTGAAGATGGACGCCATTCCGGGCCGTCTGAATCACACCTGGTTCAAGGCGACGCGCACCGGCACCTTCTACGGCCAGTGCTCTGAGCTCTGCGGTGCCCGCCATGCCTTCATGCCGATCGAAGTGAAGGTCGTGACCGACGCCGAATATGCCGCCTGGCTTGCCAAGGCCAAGAAGAAGTTCGCCAGCGCCGACACCAACACGCGCCTGGCCGCGCAGTAACAAGGATCACGTCAATGACCGATCTCGCCCACGCTGCCGACGATCACGCCCACGGTCACCCGACCGGCTGGCGCCGCTACGTCTATTCGACGAACCACAAAGACATCGGCACGATGTACCTGATCTTCGCGATCTGCGCCGGCATCATAGGCGGCGGTCTGTCGATGCTGATGCGTCTCGAGCTCATGGAGCCGGGCCTGCAGTATTTCAAGGACCCGCACACCTTCAACGTGCTGGTCACCGGTCACGGCCTGATCATGGTGTTCTTCATGATCATGCCCGCCATGATCGGCGGCTTCGGCAACTGGCTGGTGCCGCTGATGATCGGCGCGCCGGACATGGCCTTCCCGCGCATGAACAACATCTCGTTCTGGCTCCTGCCGTTCTCGTTCACGCTCCTCGTGCTCTCGATGTTCGTCGAGGGCGACTCGGGCGGCATCGGCGTCGGCGGCGGCTGGACGCTTTACGCGCCGCTCTCGACCTATGGCTCGCCCGGCCCGGCGATGGATCTCGCGATCTTCTCGCTGCACATCGCGGGCGCATCCTCGATCCTCGGCGCGATCAACTTCATCACCACGATCTTCAACATGCGCGCCCCGGGCATGACGCTGCATAAGATGCCGCTCTTCGTCTGGTCGATCCTGGTGACGGTGTTCCTGCTGCTGCTCTCGCTTCCGGTTCTTGCCGGCGCGATCACCATGCTGCTCACCGACCGCCATTTCGGCACTTCGTTCTTCGACGCCAAGGGCGGCGGCGACCCGATCCTCTACCAGCATCTGTTCTGGTTCTTCGGTCACCCCGAGGTCTACATCCTGATCCTTCCGGGCTTCGGCATGGTCAGCCACATCATCTCGACCTTCTCCAAGAAGCCGGTGTTCGGCTATCTCGGCATGGCCTACGCGATGGTGGCGATCGGCTTCATCGGCTTCCTGGTCTGGGCGCACCACATGTACGTCGTGGGACTCAGCGTCGACACCAAGGCCTACTTCGTCTTCGCCACCATGGTCATCGCGGTGCCGACCGGCATCAAGATCTTCTCGTGGATCGCGACGATGTGGGGCGGCTCGCTCGAGTTCAAGACGCCGATGCTGTGGGCCGTGGGCTTCGTGTTCCTGTTCACCGTCGGCGGCGTGACCGGCGTCGTGCTGGCCAATGCCGGCGTCGACGTCGTGCTGCAGGAGACCTACTACGTGGTGGCGCATTTCCACTACGTGCTGTCGCTCGGCGCCGTGTTCACGATCTTCGCGGGCTTCTACTTCTGGTTCCCGAAGTTCACCGGCTACATGTACAACGAGACGCTCGGCAAGCTGCACTTCTGGGTCACGTTCATCGGCGTGAACATCGCATTCTTCCCGATGCACTTCCTCGGCCTCGCGGGCATGCCGCGCCGCTACGCCGACTATCCGGATGCCTATGCCGGCTGGAACTACATCTCGTCGATCGGCGCCTTCATCGGCGGCTTCGGCGTGGTCATCTTCATCATCGTTCTGATCGAAGCCTTCGCGCGCAAGCGCAAGGCGGGTGACAATCCGTGGGGTCCCTACGCGACCACGCTGGAATGGACCCTGCCTTCGCCGCCGCCCTTCCATCAGTTCAACGAGCTGCCGAAGATCCAGTAATGGCGCTGACCGCATCATATGGCGACACGCGCGCAGCAACGGTGGGCGATTACTTCGCTCTCCTGAAGCCGCGCGTGATGTCGCTTGTGATCTTCACCGGTCTCGCGGGTATCGTCGCCGCGCCGGGCGACATCCATCCGATGGTCGCGTTCTCCGCGCTGCTCTGCATCGCGGTCGGGGCAGGGGCCTCGGGGGCGCTCAACATGGCCTATGACGCCGACATCGACCGGATCATGACGCGCACCAAGGGCCGTCCGATTCCGCAGGGCGCCATCGCGCCGGGCGAAGCGCTCGGCTTCGGCTGGACGCTTTCGGTTGCCTCGGTCGCGCTGATGGGTTTGTTCGTGAACCTGTTCGCCGCCGCGCTGCTCGCCTTCACGATCTTCTTCTATGTCGGCGTCTATACGCTCTGGCTGAAGCGCCGCACGCCGCAGAACATCGTCATCGGCGGCCTGTCCGGCGCGCTGCCGCCGGCCATCGGCTGGGCCGCGGTCACCGGCGATCTCTCGCTCGCGCCCATCGTGCTCGTCGCGATCATCTTCCTCTGGACCCCGCCGCATTTCTGGGCGCTGTCGCTGTGGCGCTCGGAAGACTATGCCCGTGCCGGCGTTCCCATGCTCCCCGTCGTCGCCGGCAAGGCTGCGACCCGGCGCCAGATTCTCGCCTATACCGTGGCCCTGATCCCGCTCGGCCTCGTGCCGGCGGTCATCGGTCTCGGCGGGCCGCTCTATCTCGCCTGCGCCGCGCTCATCGGCGCCTGGTTCGCCTTCGAGGCAGTGGCCGTGTTCTTCGAGCGCGACGAGGCGAAAGAGCCTGCCGCGCATCGCCTGTTCGGCGTCTCGCTGGTCTACATGTTCGCGCTCTTCGCGTCGCTGATCGTCGAGCGCCTCGTTCATCTTGCGCCCGTCGCGTCATGGATATGATCGCGATGGACGAAGAAAAGGCGCGCCGCCGCCGGAGCATTGCCATCGCTCTGGCATTGGGGGCGCTGGTTGTTTTGTTTTACATCATGTCGATGGTGCGGGTTCACCCGTAGGAGAGGATCATGGCCAATACCGAGGTCAAGCACGACTATCATCTGGTCGACCCCAGCCCGTGGCCCGTGGTCGGTTCGCTCGGCGCCTTCGTGATGCTGATCGGTGCCGTGTTCTGGATGAACGCGGACTACACCGGCTTCTGGGGTCTGCCGGTCAATGGCCAGCCCTGGATCTTCGTGATCGGCCTGGCGCTCGTGCTCTTCACGATGGCCGGATGGTGGCGCGACGTCGTCAACGAGTCCGTCGTCCGTCACAACCACACGCCGGTGGTGAAGCTCCACCTGCGCTATGGCATGCTGCTGTTCATCGCCTCGGAAGTGATGTTCTTCGTCGCGTGGTTCTGGGCCTATTTCAACTCGGCGATCTTCTTCAACGACGTCTCGATCGGCTCCTGGCCGCCCTCTGGAATCGTCACGCTCGATCCCTGGCACTTCCCGCTGCTCAACACGCTGATCCTGCTGACCTCGGGCACCACGGTGACCTGGGCGCATCACGCGATCCAGCATGGCGACCGGAAGGGCGCGGTGCAGGGCCTGATCCTGACGGTGATCCTCGGCGCCTCCTTCACCTGCGTGCAGGCCTATGAGTACGCCCATGCGCCGTTCACCTTCGGCTTCAACCATCTCGCGCTCGCGCCCTTCACGGATGCCGCGCATGCCTCGCTCACCGGCATCGGCAACTTCCAGGCGATCTACGGCTCGACTTTCTTCATGGCGACCGGCTTCCACGGTTTCCACGTCATCGTCGGCACGATCTTCCTGACCGTCTGCCTGTTCCGCGCCGCGGCCGGCCAGTTCACTCCGACCCGCCATTTCGGCTTCGAAGCGGCGGCCTGGTACTGGCACTTCGTCGACGTGGTGTGGCTGTTCCTCTTCGCCTGCATCTATGTCTGGGGTGCGGGTCCGGTTATGGCCGGCTGAGGACAGATGGCGTCGGGCAGCCCGGTCAGCGTCGTCCAAGCCAGCCTGCTTGGCCGCTGCCCGCGCTGCGGGCAGGGCAGGCTGTTCGCGGGCTATCTCGCCATTGCGCCGGAATGCTCGGTCTGCGGCCAGGACTTCCGGGCCTTCGATGTCGGTGATGGCGCCGCGGCGCTCGTCATTCTCGTCGTCGGTGCGATCGTCTGCGGCCTCGCGCTGTGGGTCGAGTTCACCTTCCAGCCGCCGCTCTGGGTCCACGCCGTGCTCTGGGCGCCCGTGATCGCGCTCCTGACCGTCGCCTTCCTGCGCTGGACCAAATCCGCGCTGCTCGTCCTCCAGTACAAGCACAAGGCGGGCGAGGGCCGGGTCGCGGACTGATCAATCGTCCTCGGAGCAGTCTTCGCGATAGCCATCGTCCTTGAGCTCGTACAAGCAGCCCTCGCTTTCGAACGGTCCCACCAAAAGGCCGGTATCTCGGCCGGGCGGAAATACGCCGATATTGGCCATGTCGAAATCATCGTGACTGACATAGGCGGGTCCATCGCGGCCGCCATTGAAGATGACGAAGGTCAGGCCGCGCGAGCGATCGTCGAGCAGGATGGCGAAGTCCGATCTGCCGTCGCCATTGAAATCGCCGACTGCCAGATGTGGGTCGTAGTCCGGCAAAGGTGTCCCAAAAGATCCCTGAGTACGCATTGTGCGGATGTCGTCGTCGCATTGGCACTGGGCCGGCGTTGCCAGCCGCAAGTCGGGATGTTTCTCCAGAAAGCGCACAAGCTGCCGGTTCTGGTCGGCGCTGAGCTGCGCAGGTGCCACGAAATACCCAGGTTGGTACGCGCAAGATGCGAGTAGCGTCGCTGTCGCCGCTGCGTACAACACTCTCCGCATTTTGCCCCCCGACCTGACGACGTCACTACGCTGAGAGGCCTCTGTGTTGTTTTGATGGCTGGTCCTGTAAAAAGCGGCCATGTACTTCCGCCCGCTTCCCGGCGTCACGATTGCCGTCACCATTCTGTTCGCCATCCTCATCGGTCTCGGCGTCTGGCAGATACAGCGCCTGCATTGGAAGGAGGGTCTGCTGGCGGCTATCGACCATAGTCTCCATGCCGCGCCGCTCAGGATCGATGGAAAGGACGCCCCCCTCGAAGGGCCGGCGGTGCCCTATACCCGCGTCACCGGGCGCGGCACATTCGACTACGCGAAAGAGGTCTACCTCTTCGCCAGCGATCGGCAAGGCGATCCCGGCTACCACGTCATCGTCCCGTTCAAACTGGTCAACGGCCAGATCTATCTCGTCGATCGCGGTTATGTGCCGAAGGAAAAGCTCGATCCGTCGACCCGCAGGCAAGGCCAGGCCGCCGGCCCGCAAACCGTCACCGGCCTTACCCGCGTCGATGACGGTCCCGGCCCGTTCACGCCGCCCACCGACTTCGCTCGTCGCATCTGGTATTCGCGCGATGCGCTGTCCATCGCGAAAGCCGACGGCATTCGGCTCGCCTATCCCGGCATGATCGAAGCCGATGCCACGCCCAATCCCGGCGGCTGGCCCAAGGGCGGACAGACGATCATCGATATCCCGAACAATCACCTGCAATATGCGATCACTTGGTTCCTGATGGCGCTTGCGCTGCTGGGGGTCTATGGTGCCTATCATGTCTCGCGCGGCCGGCTGGGCTTGCGGCGGAGGGACTGAATTCCGATACCTGAATCCTGGCCGTCGCGCAGGAAGAGCGAATGCTCTTTCTTGAGGGAAGTCGAAAACAATTATATTGCGCAAAGCCGGACAAGTGACTGTTTCTACTGAGAAAACGAGATACGGGAGCACCCGCGGTCAGGCCCCCGAGACAGGGTTCTCCGACATCCTGCTCGCTGGGCTCGCCTCCGACGGCGGTCTCTACCTCCCCACCGCTTGGCCGCAAGTCTCCGTAGCCGAACAGGCCGCTTTTGCCTCGGCGTCGTATGTCGAAGTCGCGCGCCGCGTTCTGACCCGCTTCACCGATGTCGCCGAAGACGACGTCGCCGACGACATTGCCGCCGCTTATTCCGGCTTCGAACATCCCGCCATCGCGCCGCTGGTCGAGATCGGTCCGGATCTCTATCTGCTCGAGCTCTTCCACGGCCCGACGCTCGCCTTCAAGGATATCGCGCTGCAGGTCCTCGGCCGCATGTTCGCGCGCGCGCTCAGGAAGCGCGGCGGCCGCGCCACCGTCGTCGCCGCGACATCCGGCGATACCGGCTCCGCCGCCATCGCCGCGCTCGGCGGCCTGCCGAACATCGAGGTCTTCGTCCTTCATCCGAAGGGCAGGGTGAGCGAAGTCCAGCGCCGACAGATGACGACGTCGCCGCATGCCAATGTCCACAACGTCGCCCTCGAAGGTACCTTCGACGATGCCCAGGCGATCGTGAAAGCACTCTTCGCCGACGAGCCCTTCGCCAGCACCGTCGGCATGACCGCGGTCAACTCGATCAACTTCGCCCGCATCGCGGCGCAGTGCGTCTACTACTTCACGGCAACGGCCGCGCTCGGACGGCCGGCGACCTTCGTCGTGCCGACCGGTAATTTCGGCGATGTCTTCGCCGGCGAGGCGGCGATGCGCATGGGGCTTCCGATCGAGAAGCTCGTCGTCGCCACCAACGCCAACGACATCATGTATCGCGTCCTCGAAACCGGTGTGTATGCACCGGGCTCCGTGCAGCCGTCGCTGAGCCCGTCGATGGACATCCAGGTCGCAAGCAATTTCGAGCGCGCCCTCTTCGAAGCATCAGGCCGCGACAGCGAATGGCTGCGCGCTGCCATGGCGGGCTTCGCGCGCGATCGTCGTCTCGAATTGCCGCCGCATGTTCGAACTGCGCTTGCCGCGCGCTATGCGGCTGCCCGCTGCGACGACAGCGAGACTCTTGCCACCATCGCCCGCGCCCATCGCGAAACCGGTCACTTGATCGATCCGCATACTGCCGTCGCTCTGAATGCCGCCTACCGGATGAACCGCGAAGCCGGCGCACCTGTCGTGGTCCTCTCGACCGCGCATCCCGCCAAGTTCCCCGACGCCGTCGCCAAGGCAACCGGCGTGACCCCAACGCTGCCGTCCCGCCTCGCCAGCCTGTTCGAGGGCGAGGAACGCTGCATAACCCTGCCCAATGACAAGGCCTTGGTGCGCGCGCATATCGAGTCTATGCTGGCCCTATGAACCCTGAAATCACCAAACTTTCCAACGGCTTGACTGTCGTAACCGATCCCATGCCGCAGCTTCAGAGCGCCATGCTCGGCGTCTGGGTCGACACCGGCTCGCGCAACGAGACCAGGGCGGTCATGGGCGTCAGCCACATGCTCGAGCACATGGCGTTCAAGGGCACCGAGACCCGCAGCGCCCGCGATCTCGCCGAAGAGATCGAAGCCGTCGGCGGCTATCTCAACGCCTACACCAGCCGCGAGCAGACCGCCTTCCACGCCCGCGTGCTGAAAGACGACGTGCCGCTCGGCATCGATCTTCTGGCCGACATCCTCGTCCATCCGACCTATGAGCAGGGCGAACTCGAACGCGAGCGCCAGGTCGTGCTCCAGGAAATCGGCCAGGCCGCCGACACGCCGGACGATATCGTCTTCGATCACTTGCAATCGGTGAGCTATCCCGATCAGCCGATCGGCTGGCCGATCCTCGGCTCGTTCGAAACCGTCACCGGCTTCAAGCGCGACGACCTGCACGCCTATGCGCATTCCAATTACCGCGCCGGCAGCATGACCTTCGTCGCTTCCGGTGCCGTGTCGCACGATGCCATCGTGAAGCTCGTCTCCGAGAAATTCGCCGGCCTGCGCTCCGGCGAGACGCCGGCGCCGCTGCCCGCGCGCTTCGTCGGCGGTGACATCCGCGCCGAAGAGGATCTCGAGCAGGCCCACATCACCTATGCGCTGCCCGGCATCGCCAGCAGCGATCCAGACTTCTACGCCGCGCAGGTCTATGTCACCGCGCTTGGTGGTGGCATGTCTTCGCGCCTGTTCCAGGAAGCGCGCGAGCGCCGCGGATTGTGTTACGCGATCTCGGCCTTCTCCCAATCGACCCGCGACGGCGGCATGATCGGCATCTATACCGGCACCGGCGAAACCGAAGCCGCCGAGATTTCCGCGGTCATTGCCGGCGAGATGGAAAAGCTCGCCGCCGGCGCGACCGACGCCGAAGTCGCGCGCGCCAAGGCGCAGATGAAGTCCGGTCTGCTGATGGGCCTCGAACGTCCCGGCCAGCGCGCCGAACAGATCGCCTCCCAGCTCTTCGCCTATGGCCGCGTTCTCACCATCGAAGAGTTGATCGCGAGGCTCGATGCCGTCGATGCCGCCGCCGTGCGCGCCTTCGGCACGCGAATGCTCGAAGCCGCCGTTCCCGCCATCGCCGCGGTCGGTCCGGTTGGACGTCTTGAAGATTACGAGACCTTCGCCCGCCGCTTCGGCACGGCGCGCACGCTGCGGGCGGCTGACCTGCCCACGCTGAAGCTTCGGCAGGTTGGCGAGTCGCACGGGTCCGCCGAAGCCTTGGCGAAGGTGGAATAATGAACGCAGGCCCCATGGCGTTCATGCGGGGCCTGACTTTCCCCGGCGGGCAACAGCCGGTCATCAAGGCCGGCGCCGTCTATCTGCGCTACCCGCGCGTGATCGATTATCCCGCCTGGGCGCGGCTGCGCGGCGAATCCCGCGCCTTCCTCGAACCCTGGGAACCTGTCTGGGCGAGCGATGAGCTGACCAAGGGCGCGTTCCGCCGCCGCATCAAGCGCTACCAGAAGGAAGCCCGTCTCGACGGCGCCTACGCCTTCTTCGTTTTCCGCTATGAAGACGATGCGCTGATGGGCGGCTGCACGTTGTCCAATGTCCGCCGCGGCGTGACGCAGTGCTGCTCGCTCGGCTATTGGGTCGGCGAGCGATTCGCGCGCCAGGGCTACATGTACGACGCGGTGCGCGCGCTACTCCCGTTCATCTTCAACACGCTCGGATTGCATCGCGTGGAGGCTGCCTGCCTCCCGAGCAACGAGCCGTCACGCAACCTTTTGCTCAAGGCGGGCTTTCGTCAGGAGGGCGTCGCGCTGCGCTATCTCCAGATCAACGGCGAATGGCGCGACCACCTTTTGTTCGCGCAGTTGGCGGATGAGGCCAACATCGCGTAACCAGTCGTCGGCCTGACCGCGAAGAGAATCGTATAAGAACCTGTGATGTATCGTCTGACCCTTGCCCTGGCGCTGTGCCTGTTCGCCGTTTTCGCGGCGCGCGCGGCCGCACCGGAGCAGCCGGCCATCGACTTCGCGAGCTCCGATGGCGTGGTCGAGATCTCCTCGGCATTGAAGCCCTATCACGGACCCGAGACGACGGCGGGGCCCGACGGCTCGCACTGGTATCTCATTACCGCGACGAACTCATCGATCCGTCCGGCGGCACGTGTCTTCGTCGCCAGCCAGCCGCAAAGCGTCTCCTTCCGCCTGCTTCCCAGCTCGACGCGCCCCGCCATCGTGGCGATGGCAAGCTCGGACTCGCTTGTTGTCATCGATAGGATGCGCGCCTATGGCCGGCGCAGCTTCCGCGCGATCATTCCTCCGGCAACATCCGTCGCGATCGCGATCCAATTGGCGAACGCCGCCGATCCGCCGGCGGTGATGGCCTGGACCGAGCCCGCGCTCGCCGCGCATAACCGGCAATTCGCGATCTTCTCGACTGCCGTGTGGGCGGTCATCGCAGCCGCCGCGTTGCTCGTCGGCGGTCTGGCCGTGACGCTCGGACATGCGCCGGCGCGCTGGGCGGCGGTCACGCTTGCGCTTCTGCTTCTCGAACGGCTTTCGGAAACCGGATTGTTCGACGGCAGCCTCGCCACGGCGGTCGGCGGACCATACGGATTGATGGCGGCCTTCGCCGGATTCTCGCTGGCTGCGGGCGCGATGCTGGCCGACGCCATCATTCCGTTGCACGAGATCTGGCCGCGGCGCGAGCGCCATTTTCACATCGCCATCCTCGGTCTTTGCGCCCTGTCGATCCTCGCCTATCTCGGCGTGCCGGCCGCCGCCGTCATCACCGACACGGCGGTCGTGCTCGGCTCGCTGGCCGTCGCCGGCTATCTCATCTATCGCGGCCGCCTCGGCGCGCAGGCCGCGCGGGTCGCGGCACCCGCTGCGCTCGTCTTCGCGCTGGTCGCACTTTCGTCGGCCCTTGCCACCTGGAACAACGCCGGTGAGTCCTGGGCAACTTCCGCGGCCGGCGGATTTGCGGCGGCCGGCGCGTTGCTTCTGGCGCTCGCCATCGCGGCGGGCGAGGGCATCGCCGTTCTGCCGTTCCAGTCGCTCGCCGTCCCGGATTCCGAACCCTTGCCCGAACCGATCGCCATCGGCGACAGCGCTGCCTTGCAGGCTATCGCCGCTTCGCATCAAGGATTGTTCGAACTCGAATTCGATCAGGAGCTCGTGCGCCTTTCGCGCGACGCGGCCGCGCTTCTCGGCCTCGCCGAGGCCGGCGCGCATCTCCACCACGACAACTGGATCGCGCGCATCCATCCCGACGACCGCGAGACCTATGTTCAGGCGATCGACGACTACCGCAGCCATCCCGGCATCGCGTTCCGCATCGAGTTCCGCGTCAAGAGCGAGAGCGGCCGTTATCCGTGGTTCGAACTGCGCGCCACCATGCTCGGCGAGCACGCACCGGCGGCACGCTGTCTCGGCCTGATGGCCGACATCACCGTGCGCAAGGAGAACGAGTCGGCGCTGCTCGAACGCACGCTGCGCGATCCGCTCACCAATCTCGGCAACCGCGTCGCCCTGATGGAGGAGCTGGAGCAGCTCGGTCCGCGCCTCCAGGACGCGACCTTCGCGCTGCTCGATGTCGACCGCTTCAAGTCAATTCATGCCAGCCTTGGCGACAGCGGTGCGGACGCGCTGCTCGTCGAGATCGCGGGCCGCCTCGCCAAGCGCTTCAAGGGCGTCGCCGAGGTCTTCCGCGTCGGCGGCGACGCGTTCGCGGTGCTCTTTGCCAAGGTTCGCGGTGCCGCCGAAGCCATCGGCAGCGAAGTGATCGAGACCTGCGCCGCGCCCTATGCGCTTTCCGGCCGCAACGTCTTTGCGCCTGCCAGTATCGGCGTCGCCACAGGGCGCGAAGCGCGCGATCCGCTCGATCTTCTCAAGAATGCCGAGCTTGCGCTGCTCCAGGCCAAGCGTCTCGGCGGCGCCTGCGCCCGCGTCTTCACCCGCGACCTCGAACTGCTCGCGCCGGGCGATGCCGTCGCGCTCGAGACCGATCTGCGCCAGGCCATCGCCGACAAGCAGCTCGACATCTATTACCAGCCGATCATCCGTCTCACCGACGGCAGTGTGGCGGGTTTCGAGGCCCTGCTGCGCTGGAACCACCCCGAGAAGGGGCTCATCCCGCCGTCGGACTTCGTCCCGCATTCCGAAGAGACCGGCACCATCGTCGCTCTCGGCCGCTTCGCGCTCGAACGCGCCGCGCACGAAGTCGCGCAATGGCAGCGCTTCTTCCCGGTCGATCCGCCGCTCTTCGTCAGCGTCAACGTTTCGCGCCGCCAGCTTCGCGACAGCGATTTCGACGTCTTCCTGAACGCCCTGTTGAAGAGCGAGCCGATCGCGCCGGGCACGCTGAAGCTCGAAGTCACAGAGAGCACCGTTGCGGCCAACCAGGATGTCCAGGCGGCGCTCGACCGTTGCCGCGGCCTTGGCGCCGGTATTTCGATCGACGATTTCGGCACCGGCGTCTCCAGCCTCAGCCAGCTCAAGACGCTGCCTTTCGACACCATCAAGATCGATCAGAGCTTCCTCGCCCGCCATTCCGACGAAGGTCAGGCGGCGGATGGCGAGACCGTGCTGCGCTCGATCATTGCCCTGGCGCACGATCTCAAGCGCAGTGTCGTGGTCGAAGGTGTCGAGAGCGAACAGGATGCGATCTGGCTGCGTCAGCTCGGCTGCGAATACGCCCAGGGCTTCCTATTTGCGAAGCCTTTGCCTTCGGCAGACGCGCTGAAATTCGTCGCGATGCGCTTTGCTTCAGGCCCGTCCCATATCCGCGGAGAGGCCTGAAAGCCCGGCGCCCAGTTTGGCGAAGGCGCGCTGCCATTTGGTGTCCATGCCCGCATCGAACACGATGTCGGAATCCGGATCGCAGTGGATCCAGCTGTTGGCCGCGATCTCTTCCTCGATCTGCCCCGGTCCCCAGCCGGCATAGCCGAGCGCCAGCATCCAGCGCTGCGGCCCGCGCCCGTTGGCGATCGCGCGCAGGATATCGACCGTCGGTGTCAGCGCGATCTCCGAGGTGATCGCGAGCGTCGACTGCCGGTTGGCTCGCTCGTTGTTGTGAAGAATATAGCCGTGGTCGGTTTCCACCGGCCCGCCATACATCACCGGCGCGCGCGAGGCGTTCTCGGCGACATCGATGTCCATTTTGACCATCAGGTCGCGGAAGGGCAGGGCGGGGATCGGTTTGTTGACGATGAGGCCGAGCGCGCCCTCGTCCGAATGCGAGCACATCAGGATGACGCTGCGTTCGAACCGCGGATCGGGCATGCCCGGCATCGCGATCAGCAGCTTGCCGAAAAGAAATCCCTGATCGGACTGGGGTTGCCCGGCGAAACTCATGATCCGAGGTTAGCGCCATCCGGAAGTCTTTGCGACCCGCCTCCGGCTGGGCTAAAACGACGCTCAATCAGCCAACATTCAGGAGATGTCCATGTCCGTGCACGCCGGTGACAAGGTTCCGTCCGCCACTCTGATGGAAATGCAGGAGGGTGGGCCGAAGCCGGTCAAGACCGACGACCTGTTCGCCGGCAAGAAGGTCGTGGTCTTCGCGCTTCCGGGCGCCTTCACGCCGACCTGCTCCGCAAAGCATGTCCCGGGCTTCGTCCAGAATTTCGACGCGCTCAAGGCCAAGGGCATCGACGAGATCGCCTGCGTCAGCGTCAATGACGCTTTCGTTATGGGCGCCTGGGGCAAGGACCAGAAGGCCGGCGACAAGGTCCGCATGCTCGCCGACGGCAATTGCGACTTCACCAAGGCCATGGGCCTCGAGATGGACGGCTCGCGCTTCGGCATGGGCAAGCGTAGCCAGCGCTATGCGATGATCGTCGACAACGGCGTGATCAAGGAACTCAACGTCGAAGAACCCGGCGCCTTCGAAGTCTCCAGCGCCGAACACGTGCTGAAGCAGCTTTAAGAGAGTCCTCCCCCTGAAAGGGGGAGGCGTCTCGTCGCTTTGCGACGAGACGGTGGGGGTCAGTCTGCGCGAGTTGACCCCCACCGCCTCGATGACGCTCGGCACCTCCCCCTTTCAGGGGGAGGAAAACTTTATCGCCCCCCGCGCCAGCGCATCCACGCGCTCGTTCTCCGGATGCCCGTCATGGCCGCGCACCCAGTGCCAGCGGATGCTGTGCCTGGCTGCCTCGGCGTCGAGTGTGCGCCAGAGGTCCTCGTTCTTCACCGGCTTCTTGTCCGCCGTCTTCCAGCCGTTCTTCTTCCAGCCGATGATCCACTTGGTCGCGCCGTCGAGCACGTAGCGTGAATCCGTGTAGAGCGAGATGTCCGTCGGCTTGGTCAGGGCCTGCAGTCCCTTGATCACCGCCATCATCTCCATGCGGTTGTTGGTCGTCGCCCGCTCGCCGCCGGACAATTCTTTCTCTGTCGATCCGGCGCGCAGTATCACGCCCCATCCACCCGGTCCCGGATTTCCCGAACACGCGCCATCGGTGAACATCTCGACCTTCAAAGCCCATACTCCGATGCGGCACGCACTTTGCGGTGGAAGCGAAGGCGCCGCGAATAGTCCCTCGGGTCCTTCGGCCGGACCAGCGCGTTGGGATCGTGGTTGATCCTGTCGTAGAGCCGCGTCAGCAGGAAGCGCAGCGCCGATCCCGCCGCCAGCGCCGGAAGCGCCGCGGTCTCCTCGGCTGTGAGCCGGCGCCGCGCCTGATAGGCCGCGAGCAACGCCTTGCCCTTGGTGATGTTGAATCCGCCATCGTTCTCGAAGCACCATGCGTTCAAAAGGATCGCGAGGTCGTAGGCGAGCGCATCGTTGCAGGCGAAATAGAAATCGATCAGTCCCGACACCTTGGCGTTCATGAACAGCACATTGTCGGGGAAAAGGTCGGCATGGATCACACCTTCCGGCAGTCCCGTCGGCCAGTTCGCCGTCAATTCGCGATAGCTTTCCCCGATCAACTCCCGAAGGCCCGCCTCGATCCCGTCGGCACCCTCGGCCGTCTTCTCGACCAGTTCGCCCCAGCCGGATGGTCCCAGCGCATTCGGCCGCTTCAATTCAAAAGAGCGCCCCGCCTCGTGCAGCCGCGCCAGCGCATCGCCGGCCGCAGCACAGTGCTCGACCTCCGGCCGGCGCAGCGACAATCCGTTCAGGAACGTGACCAGCGCGCCGGGCCGTCCGTTGATCCGGGTCCACTGGCTGCCGTCGCGCCGCCGCACCGGTTGGGGGCAGGCGATGCCGTGCGTCGCCAGATGCTCCATCAGGCCCAGGAAGAAGGGCAGATCCTCTTCCTTCACCCGCTTTTCATAGAGCGTGAGGAAAAAGGCGCCGCGGTCGGTCTGGAGATAGAAATTGGTGTTCTCGACGCCTTCCGCGATGCCCTTGAAGCTCAGCGGCACGCCGACGTCATAGCCGGTCAGCACCGCTTCCAGCTCGTCGAATGAAACATCCGTATAGACCGCCATCGGGCCAACGCTTTCCCTTCGGCGCGCGCTTTTGCTAGAGTTGCGACTGCGTCGCGCCGGGGTCGAGAAGTCGGCCGCGGCCCCCAAAAAGTCAAGCGAAAGGCCTATTTATGGCGGAGCCGGTGGTCGCTCAGAAGTCTCCCTATGGCGTCGAGGTCGAGGCCGGCAAGACCTATTGGTGGTGTGCCTGCGGCCAGTCGAAGCGTCAGCCCTTCTGCGACGGAAGCCACAAGACGACCGGCTTCACGCCCGTCGAATACAAGGCCGAGGCCAGCCGCACCGTCTGGTTCTGCGGCTGCAAGCACACGAACAAGGCCCCGCTCTGCGACGGCACGCACAACTCGCTCGCGTAACGATCATGAAACACACGCTCAAACTCGCCGCGCTCGCCGGCCTCGCCCTCCTGCTCACCGGTTGCCAGACCGCGAAACAGCGCGCGCTGTGCCCCGCCGTCAGCATCCTCGCGACGACCTCGAACCTGACCAAGTTCAAGGAAGGCCTTCAGGGCGATCCGTCCGGTGTTCAGTTCACCATCGAGATGATTGCGGTGAAGCCGAGTTGCGATGTCGATGTCGACGAAGGCACGACCGATTCCGACATCGACATCACTTTCCGCGCTACCCGTCCGCCCAATGGCGACCAGGCGCATTTCACGGCGCCGTTCTATGTTGCGCCGCTGCTCGACGGCAAAACCATCCTCGACAAGAAGATGCTGGCGACAGCCTTCACCTTCCAGCCTGGCGAGACTTCGATCACCTTCAAGGAAAATGTGCCCTCGACGCTGATCAAATTCGCCAATGGCGTTAAGCCGTATCAGTACAGCATCGTCGTCGGGCTGCAGTTGACGCCCGAGCAGCTGACCTACTCCAAGAACCACGGGCGCTTCGGGCCATGATCGCGCTCCAGTCCGAGCTGAGCGCGATCGCGGGCGCCGCGTTCGCGGCCGAAGGGCTGTCTGAAAGCTTCGGCCAGGTCCAGCGTTCGGACCGTCCCGATCTCGCGCAGTTCCAGTGCAATGGCGCGCTCGCCGCGGCGAAGGCTGCCAAACAGAACCCGCGCGCCATCGCCACCAAGGTGGCCGAGCGCCTCAAGGCCAATCCGCTCTTTGCCAAGATCGAGATTGCCGGACCCGGCTTCATCAACCTCGATCTCACCGACGCCGCCCTCGCCGAACGCGGTGTGACGCTGTCGAAGGACGAACGTCTCGGCGCGCCCGCGACCGGCGAAGGCAAGGCCATGGTCATCGATTTCGGCGGCCCCAATGTCGCCAAGCCGATGCATGTCGGCCATATCCGTTCCTCCGTAATCGGCGACAGCCTGCAGCGGCTCTTCCGCGCCAATGGCTGGGCCGTCACCAGCGACATCCATCTCGGCGACTGGGGCCTTCAGATGGGCCAGCTCATTTCCGAGATCGAACATCGCGGCATCGCGCCGGTCTATTTCGACGCCAATTTCACCGGGCCTTATCCGGAACAATCTCCGGTGACCATGGACGATCTCGAAGAGATCTATCCGGCCGCCTCCGCCGCGTGCAAAGCCGACGAGGCACGACTCGCCGAAGCCCGTCAGGCCACCGCGGAGCTCCAGGCCGGCCGTCCGGGTTATCGCGCGCTCTGGCAGCATTTCTTCAATGTTTCGAAGGTTGGCCTCGATCGCGAGTTCGGCAGCCTCGGCATCCATTTCGATCTGTGGAAGGGCGAAGCCAGCGTCGATCCGATCACCGTGCCGATGGTCGAAGACCTCAAGGCTCGCAAGATTGCGGTCGAGAGCGAAGGCGCGCTGGTCATCCCGGTCGAACGCAACTCCGACAAGAAGGAGATGCCGCCGCTGATCCTGGTTAAGCAGGACGGCGCGGTGCTCTACGGCACGACCGATCTCGCCACCATTATCGACCGGGTGCGCGAGCAGAACCCCGATCTCATCCTCTATGTCGTCGATCAGCGCCAGCATCTGCATTTCGAGCAGGTCTTCCGCGCCGCCGAGAAGGCGGGCATCGCCGGCAAGGCGGCGCTGGAGCATGCCGGCTTCGGCACCATGAACGGCACCGACGGCAAGCCGTTCAAGACCCGGGCCGGCGGTGTGATGAAGCTGTTCGATCTCATCGCCATGGTCACCGCCGAAGCCGAGAAGCGGCTGGCGGAGCAGGGCATCGGCGCCGACTATCCGCCCGAGGAACGCGCAGACATCGCGAAAAAGGTCGGCATCGCCACGCTGAAATTCGCCGATCTTTCGAACTACCGCCTCACAGACTACGTCTTCGATCTCGAGCGCTTCTCGAAGTTCGAAGGCAAGACCGGCCCCTATCTCCAGTACGCCGCGGTCCGCATCAAATCTATCCTGCGCCGGGCGGCGGAGCAGGGCTTCGCCACCGGCGCGCCGGCCATCCATTCGCCGGAAGAGCGCACGCTGTTCCTCCAGCTCCTCGCGCTGCCCGACGCCATGGCCGCCGCCGAGAAGGGCCGCGCCCCCAACATCCTCTGCGATTACGCCTTCACCCTGGCCCAGAACTACAGCCGCTTCTATTCGGAGCACCACATCCTCTCCGAATCGGATGCCGCCCTCCGCGCCGCCCGCCTCGGCCTCTGCGCCGTCACTCTGGCCGTCCTGACCAAGGTTCTGGGCCTTCTGGGCATCGAGGTTCCGGAGCGGATGTAGTTGTTTTGCCGGCTTCTGTGAGTTATACTCCAGTATAACTTAGGTGTATCATGGGTCACGAAGCGAAACTGCGTAAGGTTGGCGGCTCGGTGATGCTCGCGGTACCGCCGGCCGTTCTGGACGAACTTGGCGTCGGCGCCGAGTCGATCGTCGATCTCGCCGTCAAGAAAGGAAAACTCGTCGTCGAGCCGAAGCGCCGCAAGCGTTACACGCTCGAGGAGTTGCTGGCGCAGTGTGATCCGAAGGCGTCTCTTGAAAAAGACAGAGGCTGGGTCACGGATGGGCCGGTCGGCCGCGAACTGATCTGAAATGGATCGCGGTGATATCTATATGGTGTCGCTGGATCCCACATCGGGGCACGAACAAAAGGGGCGTCGACCGGTTCTGGTGATCACGACTGCGAAGTTCAATGCGCTGACCGCGGCCCCAGTCGTGCTTCCCATCACCAACGGCGGAAACTTCGCAAGAACGCACGGCTTTGCACTTCCGCTGGCTGGAACGGGAACGAAAACGACGGGCATCATCCGCTGCGACCAGCCGCGAGCCCTCGATATCGACTCGCGAAAGGACAGAAGGGTCGAAACCCTGCCTGCCGACGTCCTTGAGGACGTTCTGGCCCGTGTCAGTGCGCTGTTCGAATAGCGTAGTTGTGCGCTTTTCAGGCCTTTCGTTGACTCGCCATCCCCGCCCTTTATGATGCACGGCAACGCATGGGCCCGCCGCGATGGCGCGCTGTTGCGGCCATACAATCGATCCCTCGCGGGAGACGTATTGCTCCAAAGGTGCGCGAAAGCCGACCCGTCGGCCGAAGCCCCGAAGGGGCGTAGGCCGAAGGAGCAACCGCCCCGGAAACTCTCAGGCAAAAGGACCGCGAAGGGGATGAACTTCTGGAAAGCAGGACACTCGGTGGGGGTGTCTTCACCGAAGGGGTAATCCGCCAGAGCCGATACGGCCGGCGGGGAAATCTCTCAGGTCCATATACAGAGGGGCGCGCGGTCCGCGGTGAGCGGGTCCGCGCCGCCGCAACACTCTGTACACGGACCGTATATGACCGATACCGAAGACCTGAAGAAGACGCCGCTCCATGCGCTGCATGTCGAGCTCGGCGGCAAGATGGTACCGTTCGGCGGCTACGACATGCCGGTGCAGTATCCCGCCGGCATTCTGAAAGAGCATCTCCACACCCGCGAGAAGGCCGGCCTGTTTGATGTCTCGCATATGGGCCAGGCATTCCTCGCCGGCGCCGATCCGGCCCGCGCGCTCGAACGCCTCTGTCCCGCCGACATCGTCGGCCTGAAAGAGGGTATGCAGCGCTACGGCCTGTTAATGACAGAGCAGGGCACGATCAAGGACGACTTCATGTTCTCGCGCCTCGCGGGCGAGAGTGCGCTCTATCTCGTCGTCAACGCCGGCACCAAGGATGGCGACTTCGCCTATATCGCCGGCAAGCTCGACGGCGTCGCCGTGCTGGAGCCGCGACCCGACCGTGCGCTGCTGGCGCTGCAAGGCCCAGCCGCAGGCGCGGTGCTCGAGCGCCATTCGCCCGGCATCGACAAGCTCACCTTCATGAAGGTCGTGCGCTGCACCGTTGCCGGAGCGCCGGCCATCGTCAGCCGCTCCGGCTACACCGGCGAAGACGGCTTCGAGATATCGATCGAGGCGATCCATGCCGAGCGCGTCGCCCGCGCGCTGCTCGGCGAAGACGAAGTCCTTCCCATCGGTCTCGGTGCGCGCGACAGCCTGCGTCTCGAAGCCGGCCTATGCCTGTACGGGCACGACATCGACGAGACCACCGATCCGGTCTCGGCCAATCTCGTCTGGTCGATCGCCAAGCGCCGCAAGCTCGACAAGGATTTCCTCGCCGGTGAGGCGATCATGGACAAGGTGTTCAACGGCACGCCGACCAAGCGCGTCGGCTTCCGCCCCGATGGCCGTGCGCCTGCCCGCGAAGGCACCGAGATCGCCGACAAGTCCGGCCGCATCGTCGGCAAGATCACCTCGGGCGGCTTCGGCCCGACACTGAACGCACCCGTCGCCATGGGCTATATCGAGACGGCCCTCGCCGCCGACGGCACCGATGTCGATCTCATCGTCCGCGGCAAGCCGCTGCCGGCCAAAGTCGCCCCCATGCCTTTCGTTCCCCACCGCTATCGCCGCGCCATCTAGGAGACACCGATGTCCGAAGTCCGTTTCACCGATCAGCATGAATGGGTCCGCGTCGACGGCGACGAGGCGACCATCGGCATCACCAAATATGCCGCCGAGCAGCTCGGCGACGTGGTCTTCGTCGATCTCCCGGAAGCGGGTCGCAAGGTCGGCGCCGGCGGCGAAGCCGCGGTGGTCGAGAGCGTGAAGGCCGCGAGTGAGGTCTATGCCCCGGTCGGCGGCGAAGTCGTCGCCGGCAATCCCGCGCTCACCGAAGACCCGGCCAAGGTCAACGCCGACCCGGAAGGCGAAGGCTGGTTCTTCAAGCTCAAGCTCGCCGACAAGGGTGAGCTGGCGAAGCTGATGACCAAGGATCAGTACGACGAGTTCGTGAAGGGGCTTTGACAAACGCCGTCATGGCCGGGCTTGACCCGGCCAGCCATCTGGCGCGCGTCCGCGCGCCAATGAATCGCTGGATGGGCGGCTCAAGGCCGCCCATGACGGAAAAAAGGAAGTAACCATGCGCTATCACCCCCTGACCACCGCCGATCGTACCGCGATGCTGGCGAAGATCGGTGTCTCCTCCGTCGACGCCCTGTTCAAGGACGTGCCGCAGCAGGCCGTCGTGCCGCTCTCGGTCTTCGATCTCCCCGACACCCAGGGCGAGATGGAAGTCGACCGCAAGCTCGCCCGCATGGCGGCGAAGAACACCGCCGCCGGCGCAGCACCGTTCTTCTGCGGGGCAGGGGCCTACAAGCATCACGTCCCCGCCGCCGTCGATCACCTGATCCAGCGCAGCGAATTCCTCACCAGCTACACGCCCTACCAGCCCGAGATCGCGCAGGGCACGCTGCAATATCTCTTCGAATTCCAGACCCAGGTGGCGCTGCTCACCGGCATGGAAGTCGCCAACGCCTCGCTCTACGACGGCTCGACCGCCACGGCCGAAGCCGTGCTCATGGCCCAGCGCATCACCAAGCGCCCGAAGGCGATCCTCTCCGGCGGCCTCCATCCGCAGTATTGCGAGACGGTCGAGACCGTCGCCGCGCTTTCCGGCGTCGTCAGCCGTGCCCCGGTCACGCCCGGCAAGGCGGAAGACATCGCGGCGCTGATCGACAACGAGACCGCCTGCGTCGTGGTCCAGAGCCCGGACGTCTTCGGCCTCATCCGCGACCTGAAGCCGATCGCGGCCGCCGCGCATGCCAAGGGTGCGCTGCTCGTCGCCGTCGTCACCGAAGCGGTTTCGCTCGGCCTGCTCGAAGCGCCGGGTTTCCAGGACGCCGACATCGTCGCCTGCGAGGGCCAGTCCATCGGCAACGGCCTCAACTTCGGCGGCCCCTATGTCGGCCTCTTCGCCACCAAGGAGAAATATCTCCGCCAGATGCCCGGCCGCCTCACCGGCGAAACCACCGACGCCTCCGGCAAGCGCGGCTATGTCCTCACGCTCTCGACTCGCGAGCAGCACATCCGCCGCGAGAAGGCGACGAGCAACATCTGCACGAACTCGGGCCTCTGCTGCCTCGCCTTCACCATCCATCTCTCGCTGCTCGGCGAAGAGGGCCTGACGCGCCTGGCACGTATCAACCACGCCAATGCCTCCGCGCTGGCCGACAAGCTCGCCCGCGTCCCGGGCGTCGACCTCGTCACGCCGAGCTTCTTCAACGAGTTCACGATCAAGCTCAGCCGGCCCGCCGCAGACGTCGTCGATGCGCTGGCGAAGCGGGGCATCGTCGCCGGCGTCCCGGCCTCGCGCCTGCTGCCGCACGATCCGTCGGTCCGCGATCTCCTGATCGTCGCTGCCACCGAAACCACCACAGAAGAGGACGCCGACGCGCTGGTGAAGGCCCTGGGCACCGTCCTGTCCGAAGCCCCCAGCACCAGCGGAGCGATGTTCTGATGACCATGAACGCACAGGGCCGCCCCACCGCACCGGGCACGATCGAATCCAACGAGCTCGCCACGATCTCCGGCGACCGCGGTCTCGATCACGAGGAAGCGCTGATTTTCGAAATCGGGCGCGATGGCCATTGCGGTGTCGATCTTCCCACTGTCCAGATTTCCGAAAACCGCCTCGCCGGCATGCGCCGCAAGGCGCCGATCGGCCTGCCGGGCCTCTCCGAGCCCGAGGTCGTGCGCCACTACGTCCGCCTCAGCCGGATGAACTACGCCATCGACAGCGGCCTCTATCCGCTCGGCTCCTGCACGATGAAGCACAATCCGCGGCTCAACGAGAAGGTCGCGCGCTTCCCGGGCTTCGGCGATCTCCACCCGCTCGCGCCCCAGTCGACGACGCAGGGCGCGCTCGAGCTGATCTCCGAGCTGATGAAGTGGCTCACCACGCTCACCGGCATGCCCGCCGTCGCGATGTCGCCCAAGGCCGGAGCCCATGGCGAGCTTTGCGGTCTGCTCGCCATCCGCGCCGCCATCCAGGCACGCGGCGAGAAGCGCAACCGCATCCTCGTCCCCGAATCCGCCCACGGTACCAACCCCGCCACCGCCGCTTTCGCGGGTTTCGTCATTGACGAAGTGAAGGGCACCGCCGACGGCCGCGTCGACATGGTTGAGCTCGAAGGCAAGCTCGGCCCCGACGTCGCCGCGATCATGCTCACCAATCCCAACACCTGCGGCCTGTTCGAGCGCGACATCCGCCACATGGCCGACGCCACCCACAAGGCCGGCGCCTACTTCTATTGTGACGGCGCGAACTTCAACGCCATCGCCGGCCGCGTCCGCCCGGGCGATCTTGGCATCGACGCGATGCACATCAACCTGCACAAGACCTTCTCCACCCCGCATGGCGGCGGCGGTCCGGGTGCCGGCCCCGTCGTGCTCTCCGCCGCGCTCGCGCCTTTCGCGCCGTTGCCGCTCCTCGTTCACGATGACAAGGGCTTCCGCCTGATCGAAGACCGCGAGGCGGTGCCGGATGGCGCGCAGCCTTTCGGCCGCATGTGCGCCTTCCACGGCCAGATGGGTATGTTCACCCGTGCGCTCAGCTACATGCTTAGCCACGGCCGCGACGGCGTGCGCCAGGCTTCGGAAGACGCAGTGCTCTCCGCCAACTACATCCTCGCCAGCCTCAAGGATGTGATGAGCGCGCCCTTCGGCGACGGTCCCTGCATGCACGAAGCGCTGTTCGACGATCACTTCCTCGACGGCACCGGCGTCACCACGCTCGACTTCGCCAAGGCGATGATCGACGAGGGCTATCACCCGATGACGATGTATTTCCCGCTCGTCGTCCATGGCGCGATGCTGATCGAGCCGACCGAGTCGGAATCGAAAGACTCGCTCGATCGCTACATCCACGTCCTGCGCACCATGGCGTTGGAAGCGAAGGAGAAGAAGACCGAACGCTTCACCGGCGCCCCGCACCTTGCCCCGCGCCGCCGTCTCGACGAGACCGCGGCCGCGCGCAAGCCGATCCTGCGCTGGCGGAAGAAGGAGCTGCCGCAGGCGGCGGAATAGCCGTGCGGGATCGCAGGCAGATGCTCGCACTCGCCGGCATCGCGCTCGTGGTCATCGGCTGCTTCACGCCGCTGGCGCGTCTCGGCCTTGCCGGCAGCGTGACGCTCTACGGCCATGGCGCCGGCGACGCGCCTTTCGTCATGGCGTTGATGATCGCGTCGCTCTGGCTGGTCTCCGCGCGCCACTACCGCATCCTGATCCTGACGGCGCTGGCCACTGCCGGCATCGCCGCGCTCAAACTCTTCGATCTCAGAGCGTCTGCCGCCGACCCGCTCTCGGTGCTGCCGGTGACATATGCCTGGGGTTGGGCGCCGCTTGTGCTTGGCACGGTTCTGCTGATCGCCGCGGGACTCATTCCGCCGCGCGCATCCGCGCTGGCCTGATCCCGTGCGTTGCTTCTCGCCGGCCGCGCGCGTCTT
This sequence comes from Pseudomonadota bacterium, assembly GCA_018241025.1. Taxonomy (GTDB): domain Bacteria; phylum Pseudomonadota; class Alphaproteobacteria; order Micropepsales; family Micropepsaceae; genus Rhizomicrobium. The sequence continues at coordinate 201,777 of JAFEEQ010000013.1, read as the reverse complement.
CCTCGCCGTCCTCATCCTCGTGGCGACGCCAATGTTCGCTGCCCGTGCCGAGCGACTTGCAGGATTGTCAGTGATGCTCCCGTCCGCCGCGCACCTGGCGCCGCGCCGCTTGACGATGGGAGCCGGGCTGCGCCTGCAGGCGCCGCACTACTGGCTCGAAATCGCCGCCGGCCCTTCGGTGCAGGATCTCGACGATGCCGAGCCGCGGCTCTGTTACACCACCGATACCGTCGCCATCGCCGGCCGGCTCGCCCAGCTTCGCATCGCCCGCCGCGTCCCGCGCCTAGATTGTCCTGAGCGCTATCTGTCGCTCTATCTGCCGGCTGCGGCCGGTAGCGACGCAGTCTATCTCCACGGCGCGGGCGACAGCTTCGACGATCTTGCCGCCCTGCGTGCCGTCATCGCGACGGTCCGCATCGATCGTTAGGGCTTGTCGAACACCAGGATCATCGGCCCGATATCCTTGCCGCCGGTCGTACGCTTGTCGCCCGGTACCCAGAGCGTCGAGATCGTGCCGTCGAGATAGAGCGCATCGGCGCAGCCGAGTTCGTCGCGGAAAAGCCGCGCCATCCTTCCGAACGATACCGGATCGTCGCTGACGACGAACAGCGCGGTATGCGCATCGCGGATCCCGACCCCGTTACGGATCAGCCGCGACGGCCCATCCTCCGATATCTTCGGATGCAGCGCGCCGCCGATCAGCAGCATCGGTCCCGATTGTGTCGCGAAGACCGGTGTCCCGCCGTGCGCCGCGAAAGCGTCCGCCGTCTCCACGCGCACCGTGCCGTCGCCGTCCAGCGAGAACACGCCATTGGGCTTCAGATAGAAATTCCCATCCGCATCGCGCGTGTTGAGCGGGCTCAGCGTCGTCCCATTCTCGACATACAGGCCGACGGGTGATCCGTCGCTCTCATACATCCCGGCATTCATCATGAAGCGCAGCCGCGCCGCATCCGGGCCGAGCGCCTTCTTCAGCCGCGGTATCGTGCGGATCGCCTGGCCCTGCGCATTCTTCCAGATAAGACGCAGTTCCTCCGTCCGCGAGTCGAAGGTGCAGACGGTGAACCGGCTGTCCTCGAAGTTGCGCGCGTCGCACACCGGTTCGGTCCGCGCAAATTGCGGCAAGAGGAATGGGAGCAGGGCGAGAAGACCGATCCGGCGCAGCATGGCGCCATGAAGCCTCATCCATCCGGCCAAAAAAAGACCCCGCCCGGTACATCCGCGGGCGGGGCAGGTGGTGTCCCTAGGAGGAGGACAATCCGGTCAGGTGCAGATGTGCACCGTCAGTCCGGCCGGAGCGCGCGTATCGCGATCGCCGCAGGCCTGGTCGAGCTGTTTCTGGGTCAGGCCCTTCGCCTTGGTGAGGTCGGTGCCCTTGATCGAAGTGATGTCCATGATCGCGCCGGAAAGATCGGCGCCGTCGAGATTGGCGTGGGCGAGATTGGCGCCCGATAGATCCGTGCCGCGGAAGCTCGCATTCGAGAAATTCGCGAACGACATGCACATCAGCACCGCGCTGGCGCCGTCGAAATTCGCCCCGCTCAGGTTCTTCGCCTTCACGCAGGTGTTGTCGAGGTTCGCCCCGGCGAGGTTGCAGGCCGGGCAATCCACGATGCCGGCATGGATGCGGGCCACGGCCGCGCTATCGAACCCGCTGCCGGTCGCCGACATGGCCTGGCCGATGCTCAATGCGAACAGGGCGACGATGAAGCTGAGAAGTTTTGCCAAGGCAATGTGTCCCGAAACGAAACCGATGCCGGTGACGTCGCAAGGGCCATGCCGCGCTCTAGGCAGTGTTTCGTATACGGGGAAATCCTAACGGTTGATGGCCGGAATATTGATCTCGCGTAAAACTTGTATCCCCAAAATGTGCATATTTGGTCATCCCCCGAAAGGAGGTCCAAGATGTTCAAGGTCATGACGGGTATTTCCCTGTTGGCGCTCGCAGGTATTGCTCTGGCCCGGGCGGAGACGCGGGTCGACGCCGCGCCGCCATCGGGCCCGATCGTTCAGGTCGGCATAGCGCTCGACCACAAGGTGGCCGAGCTTCGGTCGGAACTCGCGGCGGAACGCCAGCGGCAGCAAGAAACGGGCTGCTGCGCGCTCGATCCTGGCGGAGCATGGCTTCCGCATTTCTGACGGAATGAGCCATGTCCTTCCATATTCGCGGCCTCGATGCCGCGCCCTTCGCATCTCTCTTCACGCTTGACGACGCCGAGCTTTCGGCGCGTTCGATTCACCGGGTTACTGCCGATGCGCCGCACAGTGCACCCTGCCGTGTGACCCTCGAGGATGCTGAGCCGGGCGAAGAACTCCTTCTTCTTCCCTTCGCGCATCAGACCGCGGATTCGCCTTACCGGGCGTCCGGACCCATCTATGTCCGCAAGGCTTCCGCCGTGGCCTTCGATGCCGTCGATGAACTTCCACCGGTCTTTGCCGGGCGTCTTCTTTCGGTCCGCGCCTACGATCGGGCCGGGATGATGACCGATGCCGAGATCGCCGACAGCGATCCGCGCGGTCTGTTCGAACGATTCTTCGCCGATTCTGCGGTGGCCTATCTTCACGTCCATTACGCCCGCCGCGGCTGTTTCAGCTGCCGCGTCGACCGTGCGTGAGGAGACTTCTCAAGAAGGTCCTTGGCGAAATGTGCTGGCAGTGAATGCTGAGGGCATTGCCCCAAAGAGGCGCCGGCCGCGTCGCAAACAATGTTCTCGATTGGGCGAGCGGGCGGCATCCAGGAAGCGCACCCCACAAACGCAAACGGAGGCCCCTCGCGATGGCCTCCGTCCACGGTCAGCACACTGGCTTCCCTGCTCGTCTTCCGCGCCGGCCGGCGCAGCCCGTTTCAGGACCTGTGCGATCTTTTTCGACGCTTCCTTTACGCCTTTCTCTCGTCCGGCGCGCCCGCCTTTCGTTGGGCCTTCCACGTCACGCTCGCGCGGCCTTAAGGTTCCGCCTCTCGCGCCCAGCTTAACCGGTATCACCGCCGGTCCCTGGATTCTCGGTCCGCTTCAGGGATCTAGATCCCTTTCCGCGACCCTTGTCGCACTCCGGTCCGTTTCAGGCTCGAGCCCTCACCGTCCGGTACAAGGTGTGCGCCGGTCACCGTTTCAGGTGCCTTGGGCTCTTCCCGTGTGCGCGGGTGCCCCAGACGCAAAGAGAGCATGCGCGCGTTATGCCGCGGAGTCGAGCGAAACGAATCGGTTGTCCACAGAAAGAGAATCGAATCCGAAAATTGCGCGCACATCGATTCCGCTTGACCGCCAATCGGAGCGCTCCGCAGCGCGCGAAATTCTATTTCATCCGTGTAGGGATTGTTTCACCTCCCCATCGTGGGGAGGTGAGCCCCAAAAAGCGGAAGGGGCGGAGGTTCGCGAGACCCTCCACCCCTTCCCACCCATCGCGAGGTGTTCTGTTTTATGCGCGGCTACCCAGCTCGAGTGCAGCGGCAGTCCGAGCCGCTCTTAACCTCTTCCGCCTTTCCCATTTTCCATCCGCATCGGCCCTTTTTGCCAGCACGCAAAACCGGAGATGGACGCGGTAAAGCCGTTCTGTAGTTAGCCTGTCGAAGTAGTACATGGATTTCCTCAGCTGCAGCCGCTCGTGCTTCCGCAGGTGTTGCACTTCATGCACGTCCCGTTGCGCACCAGGGTGAAATTCCCGCAGCCGCCGCAGGCGTCGCCTTCATAGCCCTTCATCCGGGCTTCGGCGGCGCGCTTGGCCTGGAGTTCGCGGGCCTTGCCGGCTTTCTCCTGCGCCGCTTCCGCCTTCTCCTTCAGCCGCGAGCCGAGCCTGTCGACAAGCTCGCCGACCGGGTTGGTCGCCTCGGCCATCACGCTGGCGCGGATCTCGCTCAGCGCCTCGCTCACTTCGACATCGGCTTCGAGGAATACTTCCTCCGCCGTTTCATGCGCATGCGCTTCGTGATCGTGATGCGCATGCTCGGCATGTTCGTCGAGCTTGCGTGCCGCGCCGCCGCGGACCACGGCGATAGAGCGGGGCAGGCGGCCACGCACGAAGCCGGGCGAGACCACGCGCTTCACCACCTCGGTCGCGCCGTCGTCGTCCACGCCGACGCCGACATCCGCATCGCCTTCCGGCTGGACATGGGCGAGGTCCTGGCGGTCGAGATAGCTCACCGCCAGCTCGCGGAAGATGTAGTCGAGGATCGAGGTCGCGTTCTTGATCGAGTCGTTGCCGATCACCATGCCCGCCGGCTCGAAGCGGGTGAAGGTGAAGGCGTCGACGAACTCGTCCAGCGGCACGCCGTATTGCAGGCCCATCGAGATCGCGATGGCGAAGGCGTCCATCAGGCTGCGGAACGCCGCGCCGTCCTTGTGCATGTCGATGAAGATCTCGCCGATGCGGCCGTCTTCATATTCGCCGGTGCGCAAGTAGACCTTGTGTCCGCCGACGATCGCCTTCTGGGTGTAGCCCTTGCGGCGCTGCGGCAGCTTCTCGCGTTCCTTGGCGCGAACCCGCTCGATCACCTTCTCGACTACGCGCTCGGTGACGACGGTCGTGCGCTGTGCGACCGGCATCTCCTCGATCTCGTCCTCCTCGTCGTCGATCTGCAGCACCTGGCTCGCCAGCGGCTGGCTGAGCTTGGAGCCGTCGCGATAGAGCGCATTGGCCTTGAGGCCGAGGCGCCAGGACTTGAGGTAGCTCGCGCCGCACTCCTCGACCGTCGCATTGTTCGGCATGTTGATGGTCTTGGAGATCGCGCCCGAGATGAAGGGCTGGACCGCCGCCATCATGTCGATATGGCTGTCGACCGAAAGCGCGCGCTTGCCGATGCGGCCGCACGGATTGGCGCAGTCGAACACCGCCAGGTCCTTCTCCTTCAGATGCGGCGCGCCTTCGAGGGTCATGGCGCCGCAGACGAAGAGGTTCGCCGCATCGATGTCGGCGCGGCCGAAGCCGAGCGCCTTCAGCATGTCGAAATCCGGCGCGTCGAGCGTCTCGGCATCGATGCCGAGCTTCGCCTGGCAGAACTCCGCGCCCAGCGTCCACTTGTTGAATACGAAGCGGATGTCGAAGGCGGATTCGAGGTTGCCTTCGATGGCGTTGATCTGCTCGTCACCGAAGCCCTTTGCGCGCAGCGCGTCGTGATTGAGCGCGCCCTTGTGGCCTTCCAGCGTGCCATGGCCGACGGCATAGGCGACGATGTCGTCGATCTGGCCCTGGCCGTATTGCAGCGTCTGCAGCGCCTCGGGCACGCAGCGGTTGATGATCTTGAAGTAGCCGCCGCCGGCGAGCTTCTTGAACTTCACCAGCGCGAAGTCCGGCTCGACGCCGGTGGTGTCGCAATCCATGACGAGGCCGATCGTGCCGGTCGGCGCGATCACTGTGGACTGGGCGTTGCGATAGCCGAAGCCTTCGCCGAGCGAGACCGCATCGTCCCAGGCGCGCTGGGCGGCGTAGGCCAGTTCCTTGTTCGCCACCGCATCGAGATCGAGCGGAACGGGCAGGGTGGAGAGGCCTTCATAGCCAGCCTTCTCGCCATGCGCCGCGCGGCGATGATTGCGCATCACACGCAGCATCGCGTCTTTGTTCTTGGCGAACTCCGGGAAGGCCCCAAGCTCGCCGGCCATCTCGGCCGAGGTGGCATAGGCGACACCCGTCATCACCGCGCTGATCGCGCCGGCGATCGCGCGGCCTTCGCGCGAGTCGTAGGAGATGCCCGCCGCCATCAGCAGCCCGCCGATATTGGCGAAGCCGAGACCGAGCGTGCGGTAGTCATAAGAGAGCTGCGCGATCTCCTTCGACGGGAACTGCGCCATCAGCACCGAGATTTCGAGCACGATGGTCCACAGCCGGCAGCCATGCTCGAACGCCTGGGTGTCGAACACCTTGGCGCCGTCGACGTCCTTGCGGAACTGCATCAGGTTCAGCGAGGCGAGATTGCACGCCGTGTCGTCGAGGAACATGTACTCCGAGCACGGGTTGGAGGCGCGGATGTCGCCGCCCGCCGGGCAGGTGTGCCAGTCGTTGATCGTGGTGTGGAACTGGATGCCCGGATCGGCGCAGGCCCAGGCGGAGTAGGAGATCTTCTCCCACAACTCGCGCGCCTTCACCGTCTTCGAGATCTTGTTCGAGCCGCGATAGGTGAGGTCCCAGTCCTTGTCTTCCAGGACGGCGGCGAGGAATTCGTCGGTCACGCGCACAGAGTTGTTCGAGTTCTGGCCCGAGACGGTGAGATAGGCCTCGCTGTCCCAATCGGTGTCGTAGACCTTGAAGTCGATCTCCTTGAAGCCCTGCTTGGCGAAGCTGATCACGCGCTCGATATAGTTGTCCGGGATCATCGACTTGCGCGCGGCCTTCACCTCGCGGCGCAGCGCCGGGTTCTTCTTCGGGTCGAAGCAATCGTCGCCCGAGCCCTGGCAGTTGATGCAGGCCTTCATGATCGCCTTGAGGTGCTTCTCGGCGAGCTTGGAGCCGGCGACCATCGCCGCCACCTTCTGCTCTTCGATCACCTTCCAGTCGATGAAGGCCTCGATGTCGGGGTGGTCGACATCGACGATCACCATCTTGGCGGCGCGGCGCGTCGTGCCGCCCGACTTGATCGCGCCCGCGGCGCGGTCGCCGATCTTTAGGAAGCTCATCAGGCCTGACGACTTGCCGCCGCCGGAAAGCTTCTCGTTCTCGCCGCGCAGCGAGGAGAAGTTCGTGCCCGTGCCCGAGCCGTATTTGAACAGCCGCGCCTCGCGGGTCCACAAATCCATGATGCCGCCTTCGTTCACCAGGTCGTCGGCGACGGACTGGATGAAGCAGGCATGCGGCTGCGGATGCTCATAAGAAGAGGCGGATTTCGTCAGCCGGCCGGTCTTGTGATCGACATAATAGTGGCCCTGGCTCGGGCCATCGATGCCATAGGCCCAATGGAGGCCGGTGTTGAACCATTGCGGCGAATTCGGCGCCGCCTTCTGCGTCGCCAGCATGTAGGAGAGTTCGTCCTTGAACGCGCGCGCGTCTTCCTCGCCGTCGAAATAGCCGCCCTTCCAGCCCCAATAGGCCCAGGTGCCGGCGAGGCGGTCGAACACTTCCTTGGCCGAGTTCTCGCCGCGGGTCTCGCCGCTGTCGGCGGTCTTGCGCCACAGGAATTCCGGCACGCCTTCCTCGGCGACGGGCTTCAGCGCGGTCGGGACGCCGGCCTTGCGGAAATACTTCTGGGCGAGCACGTCGCACGCCACCTGGCTCCACTCGTCCGGCACTTCGATGCCGGTCTGCGAGAACACCACCGAGCCGTCAGGGTTTCTGATTTCGCTGGTCGCCGAACGGAACGCGATTCCTTCGTATGGCGAACGACCCTCAACCGTGAACTGACGGCGAATGCGCATGGTGATGATCCCCGAAGCTGACTGTTTGCTGCCCTTCAGTCCCTGCCCGGTACCGTTTCGGGGACAGTTATCCCTGCGCCGGGCCACCCAACTCTGTGTCGGGAGCCTCGGCGGGAGGGTGAACCGTGTCCGCCAGATTTGGTGTCGCGAGCAGCGACAGGCCCCAAGTATGGGCACCGTTCGAAACGGGTCGCAAGGGAAAAGTAGTAAACGAAATCTTACCCACCATATGTGGTAGGTCGGCGGATGCGCGATTTTGCTGGGGAAAGATCGCTGTCAAGCCGTTAACGGGAATCGCGCAGAAAATTTTTTCGCAGTTGTGACAGCCGCCATCGCGATCGGGTTTTTGGATCGATTGTGGATAGAACGGCCGGCGCCACCTCCTCCGGATTCGTACCTAGAACCCGAAGTCGAAATCCATATTGTCTGAAATATTACAGTGAAATCACAAAGTGATTTGACGGACATATAAATAGAGAGAAGTATAGAAATATAAACAGTCGAGAAAAAACAATTTCTCGACAAGTATTTTCTCTCGAGGGAGGTCGCAATGTTACGGACACGTTTCGCGTATCTGTTGCTCAGTTCTGCGTTGATCTGCGGCCCCGCGCTTTCGGCGCCGCCTGCTCCTGCCGCCGCGGTCAATGGGCCGCCGGGCGGAATGCTCAAGGCGATGGCGGCACCGGCGGGTTCGGCGTCGTCGAACCACGGGCATTTCGTCTGCACGGCGGCGATTCACAGCAATGGCTCGGTTTACAGCGGCGAGTACGTCAACGGCGGCCAGACCATGCATCTGGCCACCGGCCAGTATCAGGTCGCCTTCAATGCCCCATGCCCGGATGTGCGCATTGCGCTCGGCTGGTTCCGTGTCGTCCAGCCGGACACGCTGACGATCGGGACGCTGCCGGCGGTGACGTGCATCACGGCCGACCGTTACGGCGTTGCCAGCGCCGTCTGGGTCGAATGTTACGGCCAGAACGGCCAGCCGATGGACGCTTCATTCACCCTGAGCGTCTCCCGCTAGGGCAAGCGCGGAGCGCAGGGATTTCCCTGCGCTCCGGCGCCGCATGCCGGGCGCGGCTTGATTGGCTTTGGGCGGGATTGCCCCCTATATTCCGCGCGAATTCCGCAAGACGAATCCCGGCATGACATTCATCCGCATGATCTTCGCATGGTGGCATCACGCAACCATCGGCACGATGCTGACCACCTGGTTCTCCGGCACCCCGGTCGGTACCGACCAGTTCGGCAACCGTTACTACGAGTCCAAGACCGGCCGCCGCTGGGTGCTCTACGCCGGCACGGTCGAGGCGAGCCGCGTGCCGCCGGACTGGCATGGCTGGCTGCACCACACCTTCAAGGAACCGCCCACGGTGGCACCCTTCAGGGACAAGACGTGGGAGAAGCCGCATCAGCCCAATCTCACCGGCACCGACGGCGCCTATCGTCCGAGCGGCAGCCTGCTCGCCAGCGGGGTGCGCCCCAAGGCGACCGGCGACTATCAGGCCTGGAAGCCGGAGTAGGTCATGCGCGGCAACAATACGGTCGAGACGATCATGGGTGCGATCGTCGTCGCGGTGGCGGCGGCGTTCCTCTATTTCGCCTATACGACGACGAGTTCCGGCAGCTATGGCGGCTATGAACTGACCGCGAAAATGCCACGCGTCGACGGCCTCGCCACCGGCACCGATGTCCGTCTTTCCGGCATCAAGATCGGCGCGATCCGCGATATGACGCTGGATCCCAGCACCTATCTCGTCACCCTCCATCTCTCGATCCGCGACGACATCAAAATTCCGGTCGACTCCTCGTTGATGGTGACATCATCGGGCCTGCTCGGCGGTTCCTACCTGTCGATCACCCCGGGCGGCGATGACAAAATGCTGCCACCTGGGGGTGCGATCACCAATGTTCAGGGCGCCGTCGATCTGATGGGCCTGGTCGGTCGCTTCATTGGCGGCGGCAACAATGGTGGTCAGTCCGGTGGTCAACCCAAGCCCAGCGTTCCCGATGCGCACCCTTAAGCGGGTTCCTGCGATTGCTCTGGCCTGCTGCGTGATGCTTGCCGGTACGGCCTGGGCTGCCCCGCCCGGCGCTCCGGCGCCGAAGCCGGCGGCCAAGACGGCGACTCCGGCCAAGCCGGTGGAGCCGCCCAAGCCAAAGGGTCCGCTCACCCTCATCATGCGCGGCCTCGACAAGATCACCGGCCGCGCCACCACCGTCCTGGTGCCGATCGGCAAGACGGTGCAGTTCGCGACCCTCTCGATCTCCGCGCGCTTCTGCTACTCGACACCCTCGACCGAGACGCCGGAGACCGCGGCGTTCGTCCAGATCACCGATCACCGTCCCGACCAGCCCGAACACCGCATCTTCTCCGGCTGGATGTATGCCTCCAGCCCCGGCCTCAACGGCCTCGAGCATCCGCTCTACGACGTCTGGGTGATCACCTGCAGGGCGGTTGCGCCGGGTGAAGTCGTGACCATCGGTCCCGCCAAGCCGGTCAAGCCGGTCTCGCCGGATGCGCCCGATACCGAAAAGCCCGTCGCGCTGCCGGACGACGCCAGCCAGTAGCCCTGGTGGTTCAGCGCCGCATTCAGTCGCGCGAGATAGGCCGCGCGCGGGATTTCGACCGCGCCGAAGCTGGCCAGATGGCTGGTCAGGAATTGCGTGTCGAGCAGCACGAAACCGCCACGCTTGAGCTGCGCCACGAGGTGCACGAGCGCAACCTTGCTGGCGTCGCGCGCCCGCGAAAACATGCTCTCGCCGAAGAACGCGCCGGCGAGGCTCACGCCGTAAAGCCCGCCCACCAGCTTGCCCTCCGCCCAGCACTCGACCGAATGCGCATGTCCGGCGGCATGCAGCGCCGTGTAGAGCCGCAGGATCTCGTCGTTGATCCAGCTTTCCTTGCGCCCCGGCGCCGGCGCGGCACAGGCCCGCATCACGTCGGCAAAGCAGGTGTCGAAGGTCACGGCGAATTTGTCTTGCCGTACCGTGCGCGCCAGGCGCTGCGAGACATGGAAGCCGTCGAGCGGAATCACGCCGCGCAGCTCCGGCGAAACCCAGAACAAGGTCGGGTCGTCGCGCCGCTCCGCCATGGGGAACAGGCCCTCGGCATAGGCGTGCAGAAGTAGATCGGGCGTCAGCTGCGGACTGCCGTGCATGGCGGCATTCTAGCGCCACCGCGTTTAGGCGAGTAGGTCGAGCGTCCGCTTGAACATCGCGTTGGCGGCCGCGAAGGACCGCAGATTGGCATGGTACCCCGCCATCGCGACCATCTGCCCGACCACGCCGGCGACGAGGTCGCCCTCGGGCGCAGCCAGCGGCCCGCTGCTGCCGTTGCGAACGGGCGTCGTCGCCCGCACGGTCTGCGCGGCACTGCGCTCGAACTGCGCGGCGCTGGCCTGCAATCCTTGAAGCGAGGAGAGGGCGGCGGCATCCATGGCGCGCAGGATAGCCGCCGGGGTTCTACCGGCATCTCACCCGGAAACGTCGAATTTGATTCAAATTTTACCGGATCGGCTGAGTGCCAGGGGGCCGGGTCCGGCTGCCGCGATGAACAGGAAGATGAAGCAGTACAGGATCGCCGCATCGCCGCCGTTCAGCGCGGGGAAGAGCGAATGCGTACGTCCCACATGTCCAATCCAATAGGCGATAGCCATCTCGCCAGAGCACACAAAAGCTGTCAGTCGGGTAAAGAGCCCGAGCGTTAGCAGGATTCCACCGACGAGCTCGATTGCACCTGCAGCCAACAATATCGGTCCCATGCCGTTAGCCATGGCATACTTCAACTCAGCTGTGAGTGGCGGAAACCCAAAGAGCTTCTGCAGGCCGTGGTCGAGAAATAGGAGACCGCACACGATGCGCAGCACGCTGAGAAGCTGCGGCTGATACTTTGCAAGCCAGCCCATGAATTCCCCCTTGGTTGGGACTCGGGAAGTCTATCACGTCAGGCTTGCGGCGCGGGAAGGCTTTCGGGCGCATCTTCCTTGAGCGCGACCCCCGTCACCCCGAGTCGCTGCGCGGCGCCGATCAGCCAGGCGAGGCGATGCGCCGCTTCGTCGTAACCGAGGCCGCCCGGCCGGACATTCGAGATGCAGTTGCGCTCCGCATCGCTGCTCGCGCCGGCGCGCGGATGGAGCGTCAGATAAAGCCCGACGGAGTCGGCGGCCGATAGCCCCGGCCGCTCGCCGATCATCACCACCGCGAATATCGCGCCCAGCGCTTCCGCGATTGCATCGCCGACCGCGACCCGGCCCTGACTGACGATTGCCACCGGTGCCCATGCGAGTTCACCGGTCTGCGCCAAAATCGCCGCCGCCAGCGCCGCGCCATGCGCCCCAATCGCCGTCGCCGAAAGTCCGTCGGCGATCACCAGCACCGCGTCGTAGCGGCCGGGCGCCAGTCGTTCCGCCGATTCCGGCGACAATCTGCGGCCGAGATCGGGATTTGCCAGATAGGCCGCGCGGTCCGCTGCCTGCGTGGTCAGCAGCATCGTCGGACGCGGCGCAAGCGCTTCAGCCACCGCAGCCGCATCGAACGGCGCATGCACCGCATCGCGCGCCCGCGCATGCGCGAGCTGGAATTCGAGCACACGCTTCGTCGGCAATCCGTTGCCCGCGCGCCCGAGCGCCACGCGCGCCGGCGTGTAATCCGCCAGTACCTTCCAGTCGTCGCTCATGGCAGCGCTTCGAGCAGCCGCGCCGCATCGCCTGCGAGCCGCTTCTGCACGCGGCCATCCGTGTCGAGAATACCCATGCGCAGCAACCAGGCCTCGAACTCCGGGGCAGGGCGCAAATTCAGCGCCGCACGCGCATAGAGCGCATCGTGGAACGAGGTGCTCTGATAGGACAGCATCACATCGTCCGCGCCCGGCACGCCCATCACATAGGTGCAGCCTGCCACGCCCAGCAGCGTCAGCAGATTGTCCATGTCGTCCTGGTCCGCGTCGGCATGGTTGGTGTAGCAGACGTCCACACCCATCGGCAGGCCGAGCAGCTTGCCGCAGAAATGGTCCTCCAGACCCGCGCGAGTGATCTCCTTGCCGTCGTAGAGATATTCCGGCCCGATGAACCCGACGACGCTGTTGACCAGCAGCGGCTCGAACGCCCGCGCCACCGCATAGGCCCGTGTCTCCATCGTCTGCTGGTCGACGCCGTGATGCGCGTTGGCCGACAGCGCCGCGCCCTGTCCGGTCTCGAAATACATGACCTTGTCGCCGATTGTGCCGCGCTTCAGCGAAAGCGCCGCGTCGCGGGCCTCGCGCAGCAAGGCGAGGTCGATGCCGAAGCTCTTGTTGGCCGCCTCGCTGCCGCCGATCGACTGGAACACCAGATCGACCGGCGCGCCCGTTTCGATGGCCCTCAGTGTCGTCGTCACATGCGCGAGCACGCAGGATTGTGTTGGGATCTCCCAGCGCTGCCTGAGCGCATCGATCATCCTGAGCAGATTGGTCGTCGTCGCGACGTTGTCGCTTGCCGGATTGATCCCGATCACCGCATCGCCGCAACCGTTGAACAGCCCGTCGAGGATCGACGCTGCGATGCCCTTCGCATCGTCGGTCGGATGGTTCGGCTGCAGCCGTACCGAGAGCCGGCCGGGCAGGCCGATGGTGTTGTTGAACCGCGTCACGACCGAAACCTTGCGCGCCACTGCGATCAGATCCTGGTTGCGCATCAGCTTTGATACCGCCGCCGCCATCTCCGGCGTCAGCCCGGGCGTGAGCGCGGCCAGCATCTCCGTCGTCGTCTCATGCGCCAGCAGCCAGTCGCGGAATTCGCCGACGGTCAGCGCCGCCACCGGCGCGAACGCGGCCGCATCATGCGTGTCGCCAATCAGCCGCGTGACCTCATCGGCTTCGTAGGGAACCAGCTCCGCTTTCACGAATTCGGCCAGCGGCAGATCGGCCAGTGCCATCCGCGCCGCGACCCGCTCCTCCCCGCTTGCCGCCGCCAGTCCCGCCAGCCGATCGCCCGAGCGATCCGGCGAAGCGCGCGCCAGCAGCGTCTTCAGGTCGTCGAAGACATAGCGGGTGCTGCCAAGGATTTGGACATGGGCCACGACCCACGCTAATGCGTTCCCGCAGCGCAAGACAACCGATCATGACCGACATCCAGCCGCCTCTCGAACCGCACCGCCGCCATTGGGTCGAATACGTCGCCACCGCGGCCGCGCTTTTGATCTCCGCAGTCTCGCTCTGGGTCGCGATCCGCACCGAGGACGCCAACAACAAGATGGTCGCGGCCGCGTCCTGGCCCTATCTCCAGGTCAGCACCAACGACACGACGCCCGACGGCCAGTCGGTGCTCTCCTTCGACGTCGTCAATGCCGGCGTCGGCCCGGCCATGGTCGAGACCTTCGAGGTCTGGCTCGACGGCAAGCCGGTGCATTCGGCCGAGGAGGCCCTGGCGCGCTGTTGCGGCTACGATCCGAAAAAGCCCCACCCGGTCGTCACCCACCAGCCCAACATCGGAAGCTGGACCCAGGGCACCATCGCCAACACGGTGATCCGCGCGGGCGAGTCCCGCACCTTCTTCAAATATCCGCAGACCGCGGCGAACGTCGCCGCCTGGACGACGCTGCGCAACGCCGTCAGCACCGGCCGCCTCGTCGCGCGCGCCTGTTACTGTTCGGTGTTCGAGGAATGCTGGCAGGGCGTCTTCACCGGCCTCCACCCCAAACGGGTCGACCGCTGCCCGGTGCCGGCGGTGCCTTACAACTAGTAAGCGCTATTTCTTCTGCTTCGCCAGCCACTGTTCCAGCCAGTGAATGTTGTACTCGCCGTCGATGATGTCCTTCTCGCGGGCGAGCTGCTGGAAGAGCGGGATCGTCGTTTCGATGCCGCCGACGACGAGCTCGTCGAGCGCTCGGCGCAGACGCAGCAGGCATTCGTTGCGGTTGCGCGCATGCACGATCAGCTTGCCGGCAAGGCTGTCGTAATAGGGTGGGATGCGGTAGCCGGAATAGATCGCGCTGTCGAAGCGCACGCCGAGGCCGCCCGGCGCATGGAACTGCGTGATCGTGCCGGGCGAAGGCTGGAAGGTGAAGGCGTTCTCGGCGTTGATGCGGCACTCGATGGCGTGGCCGCTGAACGTCACATCCTCCTGCTTCATCTCGAGCACGCCGCCGGCGGCGACGCGAATCTGCTCGCGCACCAGATCGATGCCGGTCAGCGCCTCGGTCACCGGATGCTCGACCTGAAGCCGCGTGTTCATCTCGATGAAATAGAACTGGCCGTCCTCGAACAGGAACTCTATCGTGCCGGCGCCGAGATAGCCGAGCTGCTTGAGCGCCTTGGTCACCACGCCGCCGATCTCGTCGCGCATCGCCGCGTTGAGGGCAGGGGAGCCGGCTTCTTCCCACACCTTCTGGTGCCGCCGCTGCAGCGAGCAATCGCGCTCGCCCAGATGGATCACATTGCCATGGCTGTCGGCGAGAACCTGAATCTCGATATGGCGCGGCTTCTGGAGATATTTCTCCATATAGACCTGATCGTTGCCGAACGCGGTCTTCGCCTCGGCGCGCGCGGTCGCCAGCGCGAGCGGCAGATCGGCCTCGCTCTGCGCCACTTTCATGCCGCGCCCGCCGCCGCCGGCCGTCGCCTTGATCAGCACCGGATAGCCGATCTCCTTGGCGATGCGCGCCGCGTCGGCGTCTTCCACCGCGCCGCCGGAGCCGGGCACCGTCGGAATGCCGACCGCTTTCACCGCCTGGATCGCGGTGATCTTGTCGCCCATCATCCGGATATGGTCCGGCGTCGGGCCGATGAAGGTGATGCCGTGCTCCTTCACGATCTCGGCGAAACGCGCATTCTCCGAGAGGAAGCCGTAACCGGGATGGATCGCCTCGGCGCCGGTGATCTCGCAGGCCGAGATGATCGCGGGGATGTTGAGATAGCTCTGCGCGCCCGCCGGCGGGCCGATGCACACGCTTTCGTCCGCCATGCGCACATGCATGGCATCGCTGTCCGCCGTCGAGTGGATCGCGACCGTCGCGATGCCCATCTCCTTGCAGGCGCGGTTGATGCGCAGCGCGATCTCGCCGCGATTGGCGATGAGGATCTTCTCAAACATGCGCCGCTGCCTCACCTCCCCAACGTGGGGAGGTCGACACGAGCGTAGCGAGTGTCGGGTGGGGATGTTGCATGTGCCGCATCAACCGATCACGCACAACGCCTGACCGAACTCGACCGGCGTCGCGTCGGCGACACAGATCTCGCTGATCGTGCCGCCCTTGGGCGCGGTGATCGGGTTCATCGTCTTCATCGCCTCGATGATGAAGAGCGTGTCGCCTTCCTTCACCGACTGGCCGACGCTGACGAATGCCTTGGCGCCCGGCTCGGGCGAGAGATAGACCGTGCCGACCATCGGCGACGGCACCGTGCCCGGCGCTGGACCGGCAGGCTTCGCGGCCGCCGCCGGTGCAGCGGCGGCCGGTGCCGCCGGCGCCGCGGCCATCACTGCACCGCCCGTCTGCTTGGAGACGCGCAAGCGCCCGCCGCCCTGTTCGATCTCGATCTCGGTCAGTCCGGTTTCCTTCAGCAGGTCGGCCAGCTCGCGGATCGCGGCGGCATCGACCTGCACGCCGTCCTTGGACTTGCCGCCGAGGCGCGCACCGATCGATTTCACGTCCTTCATGCTCATGCCTTGTCCTTGATGAGGACGGCCATCGCGTCGACGGCCGCCAGATAGCCCTGTTCCTTTAGACCGCAGATCACACCGGTGGCGACCTTGCTGACAAAGGATCGGTGACGAAAAGGTTCCCGCGCATGCGGGTTGGAGAGATGCACTTCGATGATCGGCTTATCGAGCGCCTTCAGCGCGTCGTAGATCGCGATCGAGGTATGGGTATAGGCCGCGCCGTTGAGGATCACACCGCAGCCCTTTGTCCGTGCTTCCTGGATCCAGTCGACCAGCTCGCCCTCATGGTTCGACTGGCGGAACACGATGGCGAGCCCGTGAGTCTTCGCCCGCGCGGCCGTCAGCTTGCCGATCTCGGCCAGCGTCGTGCGGCCATAGATCTCCGGCTCGCGGGTGCCGAGCAGATTGAGCGTCGGTCCGTTCAGGACGTAGATCGGCAAGGCCTTGTTTTTGTTGCCGGATTTGGCCACGCACACTCCGAAGATAGGCTGGATTCGCCCCTTATACTGGCAAGCCCGAAGGAACGGAAACACAAACGCTATCGGGGTTTATCCCGCGCGCGCAGGGCGTTAATGTCCGCGCCGTCCCAGGGGCGCCTGCAAAGGCTGAGATTGGGCATCCCGCCCAAGTCCCTTCGAACCTGATCCGGGTCATGCCGGCGTAGGGAGAGGAGAACATGGCAGTGAACGTCATCGTCAACGGCGAGCCGAAAGCCTTCGGCGCCAGTCTCAGCATCAAGGGCATGCTCGCCGCACTCGGACTCGACCCGCGCAAGATCGCGGTCGAGCGCAATCTCGAGATCGTGCCGCGCTCGACCTATGACAGCGTCATGGTGCTCGACGGCGACCGCTACGAGATCGTCGCCTTCATCGGCGGCGGCAACGCGCCCGCCTGCCCGGAGGACAAGCCCTTCGTCCTGGCCGGCAAGACCTACACATCGCGCCTCATCATCGGCACCGGCAAATACAAAAGCTACGAAGACAACGCCCGCGCCCTCGAAGCGAGCGGCGCGGAGATCGTGACCGTCGCCGTGCGCCGCGTGAACCTCTCCGATCCGAACCAGCCGCGACTCGTCGACTTCATCGATCCGAAGAAGGTCACTTATCTCCCCAACACCGCCGGCTGCTTCACCGGCGAAGACGCGGTCCGCACGCTCCGCCTCGCGCGCGAGGCCGGCGGCTGGGATCTCGTGAAGCTCGAAGTGCTGGGCGAGAAGAAGCTGCTCTACCCCGACATGCTCGAAACCCTGCGCGCCACCGAGATGCTGACGAAAGATGGCTTCAAGGTCATGGTCTATTGCAGCGACGACCCGCTGATGGCCAAGCGCCTCGAAGACATGGGCGCCGTCGCGATCATGCCGCTCGCCTCGCCGATCGGCTCGGGCATGGGCATCCAATCGACCGTGAACATCCGCCTCATCATCGAAGACGCGAAAGTCCCCGTGATCGTCGATGCCGGCATCGGCACGGCGTCGGACGCGGCGGTGGCGATGGAGCTCGGCTGCGACGGCGTGATCTCCAACACCGGCATCGCCCATGCGCAGGACCCCGTGCGCATGGCGCGTGCGATGAAGCTCGCTGTCGAAGCCGGCCGAGAAGCCTTCCTTGCCGGCCGCATGCCGAAGAAGAACTACGGCGACCCGTCGAGCCCGATGACGGGACTTATCTGAGCGTTTGTGCTACAAAGCCCTATGACCGACCCGAAGACGGCCAAATTGATCAATCAGGGAAATAGTCAATTGGTGGCTCTTCCCGATGATGTCCGCTTGCCCGGTGACGAGGTCGAAGTCAGTCAGACGGGAGACACGGTCACCTTGCGCCCCATTCAGAAGCGCAAACCCATGACGCGCCAGGAATTCGACGCCTGGATGGCTGAAATCGACAAGCACGCGCAGGGCCGCTTCATGGAAGAAGGTCGTCAGCAATCACCCATGCCGCCGCCGGATCCGCTGGATTCATTCGATTGATCGTCCTTCTGGACACGAGCGCCGCCATCGGCTTCATCAACCGGAATTCCGCGCATCGCACGCGCTTTTTCGAAACGCAGAATGCTGGCCATGAACTGGCGATTTCGACGGTCGCTTTGTTCGAACTTTGGTTCGGCGTGGCGAACAGCAAGCGATGGTCGGAAAACGCGAGGGCGCTCCGCTCTTTTCTGGATCAGGGAATCATGGTTCTGCCTTTCGACGCAGACGATGCCAGGGCCGCCGGCGAGCTTCGCGCAACGCTTGCGGCAAAGGGTACTCTCATCGGTCCCTACGACCTCCTGATCGCGGCGCGCGCAATCCGCCGCGGCGCGACTCTCGTCACGGCAAACACGCGGGAATTCGCTCAGGTCCCCGGTCTTGTCTGGGAAGACTGGAGCATGGAGTGACGCACGTTGCATTGAAAACGAAAGCGGCGGCCCCAGCTTTCGCAACGCCTCGCAGCTAAGCCATGACCCCGCTCGTCATCGCGCTTGTTCTCGGCGCCGCCGTTCTACATGCCGGCTGGAACGCGGCGCTGCGCGCCCATCTCGATCGTCTCCAGGGCATCACCGTGATGTCGGCGACTTGCGCGCTCCTCGCGCTGCCCTTCGTCTTCATCCTGCCGGCGCCCGATCCGGCGAGCTGGCCCAACGTCGCGCTCTCCGCCGTGCTCCAGATCGGCTACTGCTTCTTCCTCGTTCGCGCCTATCACAGCGGCGATTTCGGCCAGATCTATCCCATCGCGCGCGGTGCCTCGCCGCTGCTCGTAACGCTCGGCGCCACGTTGATCGCCGGAGAGCATCTGCCGCCGCTCGCGCTCATCGGAGTCGTTCTCGTTTCGGGCGGCATCTTCGCCTGTGCCCGCGGCGTCGACCGCGCCCATCTCGGCTCCGTTCTCGCCGCGCTCGGGGCAGGGGTGTTCATCGCCGGTTACACGCTCACCGACGGGTCCGGCGCCCGCCACTCCGGCCACGCGCTCTCCTACGCGATGTGGACATTCGTCGTGCAGGGCCTGCCGATGCCGTTGATCTATCTTGCGCTCCGGCGCAAATGGCCGATCCGACTCGCCGATAGCCAAACCTGGCGCGCCGCGGGCGGCGGCGCCGTGTCGATGGTCGCCTACGGCATCGTCATCGTGTCGATGTCGGTCGCGCCGATGGGTCAGGTTTCGGCGTTGCGCGAAACCAGCATCCTTTTCGCGGCTCTGATCGGCTGGCTCATTCTGGGCGAGAAGCTCACGCCGCGGCGCATCGCGGCCATCGCCGTGATCGCCGTCGGCGCCGCATGCCTTTCGCTATCGCACTGACGGATCAGATCGCCTTGCCGGCCATGATGTCGCGCAGGGTCTCTTCGTTCACCTCGCCGGGGCGGACGCGGCCGTTGAAGATGAAGGTCGGGGTGCCGTCGACCAGCAGCCGTGTCGCCAGCTGGTGCGCCGCCTTTAGCGTCTCGTCGACGCGCGGATCCTGCATGTCCGCGATCAGTTTCGGGATGTCGAGGCCGACCGCCTTGGCCGTCGCATAGACGCTGTCCACGGTCACCGGTCCCTTGGTGCCCATCAGCGCGAAGGAGAATGCGATATACTTGTCGGGCTGCATCCGCGCTGCCACCGCCGCGCGCGCCGCCGCGTTGGACGCGTCCCCGAAGATCGGGAAGTCGATGAAGGCGAAGCGCGTATCGTGCTGATGCGCCTCGTAATAGGCCTTCATCGCGGGCAGGGCATTGCGGCAATGCACGCAATTGTAGTCGAAGAACTCGACGATCGATTTCTTGGCATCCGCCGGGCCGCTGACGAAAGCGACCTTGGGATCGAAGAACGCCTTGAGACCGATGGCGCGCAGAGCATCCTGTTGCGCCTGGTCGGCGGCCGCGGCCTGCACGTCCTGCAGCTTTTCCGACACCTCGGCCAGCACCTGCGGATGGTCGAGCAGATAGGCGCGGATCTCGCGCCCGTCGTTCTTCGGATGCGGAAAGAACCCCAGCGCGGCCACGCCGAACACCACGGCGACGGCCAGCACCGCACCGCCCAGCGCACCGAGCGCCGCGATCTTCCACTGTGCGATCATGTCTACTGTCCCTGCTGCGCGCGCGCGGCCGGCACCGCGATGGCGACGATATCGTTGGCGCGCTGCCAGTCGGGCGAGCCCTGGTCGAGCCCATGCCGCGCTCGCACCGCGAACTGTGCCGCCTGCGCCATCGCGCCGATCGAGTAATAGCGCTCGGCGGTGGCGAGATCGGCCATCGGCACGTTGTTCATCGCGCTATAGGCCTGTGCCGCCTCGTACCACGCGAACGGATCGTCGTCCTCGCGCGACAGCGCCAGCTTGAGATTGTCGAGCGCGGGCTTGGCCAGCGTGGGCCTCTCGGTCGCAAGCTGCGCCGCGGCGAGCGCGACGCGCAGCTGCGGCGCGTCCGGCATCAGGTCGACGCTCTTCTGATAGGCCGTGACGCCCAGCTCCGGCTTCGCCATGCTGACATAGATCTGCCCGAGCACTTCGTAGAAATAGGGATTGTTCGGCTCGTCCTTGATCAGGCTGTTGATCTCGGCCAGCGCCTTGGGCAGGTCGGGCATCCGAGAATAGGCCATGGCGCGGGCATAGCGCGCGGGCTTCGACGTGTCGCTCAGCGGATAGCGGTTGAACACGTCCTTCACGTTGTCGACGTAACCGATCAGCTTGGCCTTGATCATGTCGTATTCATGGGTGACCGCCGGGTCTTCCGGCACGTCCTTGTAGGGCGAAGCCTCGACTTCCGATTCCAGATTGGCGACGCGCTCGCGGCCCATCGGATGGTCCGAGGCATAGGCGTCGATGCGGTCGGCGGCGCGCGCCTCTTCGTCGGCCAGTCGCTGGAAGGTCGCCAGCAATCCGCGCGACGATTGGTGCGTCTTGTTCAGCAGCTTGATCGCGATCTGGTCGGCGGTCGCTTCCTGCACCCGGCTGAAGGCGTTGAACTGCGCCTGGGCGATGCTCTGTCCGCTCATCAGGATCAGCATGCCGGCCTGGCCCGCGCCGGCGGCGATCGCGGCGATGCCGACGACCATCGACAGCAGCATCGGGATCGTCGCCTTCTGGATCGCGGCGGTGTCGCGCGACAGATGGCCGGCGACCATATGGCCGGTCTCGTGTGCCATCACGCCTTTCAGCTCGCCGGGATTCTCTGCGAACATGATCATGCCGGTCAGGATGAACATGTTCTGGCCTTCGGCGACGAAGGCGTTCACCGAGGGATCGTTGACGAGATAGATCTTCACCGCCGCCGGATCGAGACCGCCGGCCTTGAGCAGCGGATCCTCATAGGAGCGCAGCGCACGCTCGGTTTCGGTGTCGCGCAGCAACACCAGTCCCTGCGCCATGGCGGGACCGCTGATCGCGGTCAGGCCTGCCAGCACGCCGATGAAAAACGCCACGACACGGCCCAGCGCCGCAATCTTAACGCTGCGACGCGAAAGCCAGTCGGCAAATATCCGGATTTGGGGCAAAGGGTTGCAAAACGGCAAGGCTTGAACTCTCCTAACGTTCCCCGCGCCCGCCGGGGACCGTATGTGGGCGCGCAAGCGGCGTCAACGTACCGGTCTGCGGACCGGTTAACTGCCGCAGACATAATTAAGGGAACGACATCGTGATCCTGCGCTCGCGCCTTCTGGCCTGCGTCTCCGGCCTGCTGCTTCTGGCGGGGTGCCAAACCGTCGTGGTCGGCCCGGTCAACTACGTCCGCAGCAACGTCCTCGACGGCGGGTTCAGCAGCGACACGGCCGGCGCCCTCATCGTCGGAGACGAGCCCTATGCGGTGAAGGCCGGTGCCGCGATCCTCGCCGAAGGCGGCAGCGCAGCCGATGCCGCGACCGCCATGTATTTCGCGCTTTCCGTGACTTATCCGGTCGCTGCCGGCCTCGGCGGCGGCGGCATGTGCATCGTCCGCGATGCCGCGCGCAACCAGGTCGAGGAGTTCGATTTCCTCGCCCGCGACGCCGGCAATGGCGGCGACTACGCCGTCCCCGGAAATGTCCGCGGCTTCGCCATGTTGCAGAGCGCCTATGGCGTCCTGCCCTGGCAGCGCGATGTTTCGCCCGGCGAGTCCTATGCCTCGGCCGGCTTCCCGATTTCGCAGGCGCTGGCGACGCGCCTTGCGGCGGCGCAGGACGTGATCCGTCTCGACGCGAATCTCTCCGCCGAATTCCTCGACGAATCGGGCATCGCCAAGGGCCCCGGCACGGTCGTGCGCAATCCCGAGCTCGCGATGACGCTGGCCGCGATCCGCACCCAAGGCCCGGCGGGCTTCTACAAGGGCAATGTCGGTGCCCGCATTCTGGCCTATCAACAGGCCCAGGGTGGCGCCATCGATGTCCCCGAATTCGCCCGCTATCAGGGCCTGCGCACGACGCCGCAGGCGCTCCAGATGGGCAACCAGACCGTCTATCTCCCGCGCCAGGGCACCGGCGCAGGCGCCTTCGCGGGGGCACTGTTCGGCACGCTCGACCGCGCCCAGCAGACGAGCCTCGGCGCCAACGATCTCCAGGCCTCTGTCGCGGTCGCGGTGAAACAGGCATTGACGCAATTTAATGTGACCAGCCTGCCGCAGGACCTCGGCGCCACCGGCTTCGCGGTCACCGACCGCAACGGCCAGTCGGTTTCCTGCGCGGTGACGATGAACGGTCCGTTCGGCTCGGGCCACAATGCCGAAGGCACCGGCGTCACGCTCGCGCTTTCGCCGTCGCACGGCACCGCCGGTCTTGCCGCGGCCTTCCTGACGCCGGTGATCGCGGTCGAGGGCGGCACCATGACGCTGACCGGCGCCGGCGCCGGCGGTCCCAATGGCGCGGCGGCGATGGGCTATGCGCTGGCCCGCCTGGCGCGCGGCGACGTGATCCTCGAGCGCAGCGATCTTCATTCGACCGGCGTCGCGCCCTACGACACGATCAACGCCATCGTCTGCGACAACGGCACCTGCGTCGCGCTGCCCGATCCCGGCGCGCACGGCCTCGGCGCCTCCGGCGATCCGCAGAACTAGGGCTGGATCTCCACGTCTGCAGGATGAACAGCGCCGAGCCCTCTTGACTCATTAGTTGCATTTTCTGTTAAATATTATCGAAACACGAAAGGAAACGTCCCATGGCCGTCGTTCCCGCACTCGCCTACCGCGATCCCATGGCTGCGGTGCATTGGCTCCGCAAGGCCTTCGGTCTGGAGATCACCATGCTGCTCACCGACGACAGGAACGAGCTGGCGCATTGCGTGCTCAACTATCGGGGTTCCGATATCGGCGTGATGCGCGAATGGGGCAGCCCGGAGCTTCTCGGCCCCGCGCAGATGAAGAGCCCGGCCTCGCTCGGCGGCGTCGGCACGCAGTTCATCCGTGTCGAGCTCGCCGATCTGCGCGGCCATTGCGAGACCGCGCGCGCCGCCGGCGCCCGCATCGTGCAGGAGCCGCGCGACGAGCCCTATGGCGACCGCACCTATCGCGCGCTCGATCTCGAAGGCCATGTCTGGAACTTCCACCAGCCGATCGCCGCCGTCGCCAGCGCCGACTGGGAACGCGAGATGGGCATCAAGGACCGCACGGCGGAGTTCAAGTGAAGCCGCGCCCGAAGATCGACTCCGCCCTGGCGGCGCTGGCCGATCCGATGCGCCGCCAGGTCGTCGATCTCCTCGCCCAGCGTCCGCATGCCGCCGGCGAGCTCGCCGAAGCCGTCGGCGTCAGCGCCCCGGCGATGAGCCGCCAGCTCCGCGCCCTGCGCCAGAGCGGCCTTGTCGAGGAGCGACACGACGGGCTCGATGCCCGTGTCCGCATCTATACCTTGAGGCCCGAACCCATGGCCGATCTCCGCCAATGGCTCGCCGACACCGAAGCACTATGGAGTCGCCAGCTTCTCGCCCTCAAGGCGCATATCGAGAAGCGCCATGCCCGGAAACCCGACCGATGAGCGCAATCCTCGTTTCGGTCCGCGTGCCGGCGACGCCGCGCGAGACCTTCGACATCTTCACCACCGAGATTCATCTCTGGTGGCAGCCAAATCCTCTCTTCCGCTTCACCCCGCGCGACGGCGGCGTGCTCAGCTTCGAGCCGGGGGAGGGCGGCCGCTTCATCGAAACCCTGCCGAGCGGCACCGTGTTCGAGATCGGCCGCATTCGCGTCTGGCAGCCGGGCGAGCGCCTCGTCTTCGGCTGGCGCCAGGCGACCTTCACCAAGGACCAGCACACCGAGGTCGAGGTCCGCTTCGAAGCCGCCGGCAACGAGACCCGCGTCACCGTCGAACATCGCGGCTGGGACAGCGTTCCGCGCGAGCACCTCGCACGGCACGGCTTTGCCGACATACTCTTTCTCGAACGCCATGCCGGATGGTGGCGCGCCCTTCTCGCAGCCGCGGCGCGTCGCGCCCAATCCGGGCATCATAGTTTTTGACAGCGCCCCAAAGAAGTTTACAGTCTTCGCCATAATCCGTGCGTCGCGCGACAGTTTTCGCGCATGCGGCGTCAGTTTTCGGCGCGTAGAGCAGCATTCGTGACATTTCGAATATTTGCACCGCCCTTCGGTGGGCTGTGTGCATTTGGGGGGCGGCATGGACATCACATTCCTGCGCGGACGGCGCACGATCATCCTCTCGGTCTGCGGCGCGCTGGCGCTCACCGTCTCGGCGCTCGCCGCGGGCAAGCCGCTCGTCTCGCCGACGCCGCCCGGCGCCGCGCAGGGCGATTGCGACACCGCGACGACGCCCTTCTGCGACGCGATGATGAAGCCGCCCGTCGGCTGGACCGGCCATGTCTTCAAGCTGGCGCAGGACTATCCCGCCACCGTGCCGGACGATGCGCAGCCCTGGCTGAAATTCGATCCGAAGACGGACGGCAACGCCTATCTCCAGTCCGTGCTCGACTTCTTCTACGAGGGCAACATCCGCGCCGATGTCGAAGAATCCTTCGACCCGGCGCAGAACAAGATCCGCAGCTGGTACAACGCGCCGTGGCAGGATTTCGGCAAGGGCGGCCGCGAGTTCATCCATGGCCTGACCCGCGAACGCGTCACGCCGGTCGCCGAACTCACGCCGCCCAGCGGTCCCTGCGCGCAGAAGGATGCGAAGGGCAAGTATCCCCGCGACTGCTACTACAACAACTACGCGGTCGGCTTTTACAACGCGCCCGGCGGCATGATCATCGGCAAGGTCTGGACCGACCACGGCAAGCCCGACGCCACGCTCGCCAATCTTCCCGAAGGCACGGTGGCGGCAAAGCTTCTCTTCACCACCGCGCCGGTCGACCAGGTGCCGTTCCTCGCCGGTTCGCCGGAATGGGACGCCTATGTCTATGCCGACCCGCACATCCAGACGAGCGAGATCCCCAACGATCCGGCCAAGCGCAAACGCGCCGTGCTCAAGGTCCGTCTGCTCCAGATCGACATCGCGGTGAAGGACAAGCGCGCCGGCGCCACCGGCTGGTTCATGGGCACCTTCGTCTATGGCGGCGGGCCTACCGGTGCGCCGGGCAGCGGCTGGACCCATGTCGCACCCGTCGGAATCATGTGGGGCAACGATCCGGGTTATGCGGGAAGCGGTCCGCTCAGCGAGACGGTGCTCAACACCGCCGTCCACATGCCGCATGTCGGCTATCAGGGCCGCCTCAACGGACCGGTGGACAATCCCGATTCCGCCTGCCTGTCCTGCCACGGCACCGCCGAGGTCGCGCCCAAGCCGGGCATGAAGGGCAGCGGCATGATCGCCTCGCCGACCGGCAATCCGAAGTGGTTCCGCAACGTGCCGTCGGGCACGCCGTTCGACGACGGCTTCATCTCGACCGATTACTCGCTGCAGATCTCGGTCGGCATCGCCAACTTCAACGAGCAGCAGACGCTCCGCAAACTGGCGCACGACACGATGGCGCTCCGGCGGGAGCTGGACCGCAAGGCGAAGCTCGAACGGCTCTCGCCGCGCGAAGGCGGATCGATCGACTGACGCGTCGCAACAACGGAAGGGGATTGTCATGCGGATCGAGATGAGGATCGGCGCGGCTCTTGTCGCCGGTGTGGCCTGTGCCTGGTCTCTGGCGACGGAGGCCAAGGCGCCGCCGAAGGCGATGGCGTCTGTTGGAGAGCGCCTCATCCTCAATGCGCCGGCCGCGGTCATCGATCCGAAGACCCATCACCTCAATCTCGAAATCGCCTACGTCAAGGCGAAGATCTACAACCCCGCGAGCGGCCGCTTCGACGAGGTCGATATCCGCACCTACACCTCGCCCAGGCTACGCCTGATGAGTGCAGTGCCGTCCGGTATCGTCGACCTGACGCCATCGCCCTTCATCGCGCCGACGATCGAGGCGAAGCCGGGCGACAAGATCAAGATCACGCTGCACAACGGTCTCGCGCCGCAGCCGGACTGTTATCCGCACGGCATGTGGATGAACACGCCGCACTGCTTCAACTCGACCAACCTGCACACCCACGGCCTCTGGGTCAGCCCGGAGGATCCCGGCGACAACGTGCTGCTCGATCTCAAGCCCGGCGAGACCCACGAATACGAATACGACATCCCAGCCGATCATCCCGGCGGCACGCTGTGGTATCACCCGCACCATCATGGCTCGACCGCGCTGCAGGTCGGCGGCGGCGCTTCCGGCGCGCTGATCATCCGCGGCACGCGCAAGCCGACGATGTCCCGGAACGGCGAGATCGATACGCTGTTCGCGCCGGCGGCGATGAACGAGCGCATCCTCGTGCTGCAGCAGATCCCCTATGCCTGCTTCCCCGGCAAGCAGGGCCCGGTCGACGAAGACCAGAGCGACTACTATCCCACGATCAAGCGCAACACCGACGGCACCTGGAAGTGCGATCCGGGCGATATCGGCATCATCAAGGGCTACGCCCAGCTCGGCTTCGATCCGACGCTCAAGGGCGAGAAGTGGTCCGGCTCCGGCCGCTTCACCACGATCAACGGCGAAACCCTGCCGGCCTTCGAAGGCGCGACCGTCGGGCGGATCGAGCGCTGGCGCATGATCGATGCAGGCCTCGCCAACACCATCAGTCTCGTCGTCCGCGAGCTCGCGCCCGGCGCGCCGAGCCCCGACAAGCTGACGGCGAAGCAGAACGCCGAATGGGTCAAGAAATACTGCACCGGCGCCGCCGTGCATCAGTTCGCCTATGCCGCCGACGGCCTGACGCGCGGCGACATCGTCGACCGCGACGTGACGAAGCCCAGCGTCTTCCAGCCCGGCTATCGCCAGGATGTGCTGATGGCCTTCCCGCATGCCGGCACCTATTGCGCCATCGACGCCGCGGCAGAGGCACGCGCATCGCTGACCCTGCTCGAGACCGAGCCGCAGCTCCTCGGCCTCGTGCGCGTAAAGGGCAAGGGCACGATCGTCGATCAGGCGGCATACGTCCGCGACCGGCTCGTCGCCGCGGCGAAAGCCGCGCGCTACGACGCCGCGACGACCAGGGCGGTGATCGCCGATCTCATGGCCGGGCTGAAGCTGACCCGCTTCGTGCCGCACCGGAGCCTGATGGACATCCCCGAAGCCGATCTCGGCCATCAGGAGGTCGCGTTCAACATCGGCACCAACAGCCATGTTCCGCCGGGCAAGACCGGCTTCATGGTCGGCGAGAAGATTTCGGATCCGGCCGACGACCGGCCTTACGATCCGAACGAGTGGCGCCTGCTGAAGCTCGGCGCGACCGACGAATGGACGTTGACCTCACGCGCGGCGAGCCATCCCTTCCACATCCATGTGAACCCGTTCCAGATCGTCTCGATCAAGGACCCGAACGGCAAGGAGGTCAGCGTCACCGGCGAAGACGGCGACATGCAGTATGCGAACCTCCAGGGCACGTGGAAGGACACGCTCTTCGTCAAGCAGAACTACACGATCCTGATCCGCACGCATTACGACCGCTTCTGGGGCCGCTTCGTCATGCACTGCCACATCCTCGACCACGAGGATCAGGGCATGATGGAAAACATCGAAATCGTCCGCCCCGGCGAAAAGCCGCTCTCCGACGGCAAATCGGCGATGCCGGAGATGCAGATGTGAGGGGAGGCTGCGCATCGGCACGCAGCTCCAATTAGGCATTGCTGATCATATCTGGAGTATTGGCGATCTTATTCGCGTCGCCTCGAACGGCGAAGTTCAACAACACGTCGAACATGAGAAGGCGCGCTTCCGCGTCATACAAGGTGGAAAGCGCTAGTTGAGCCAGCCGTTCTTCTTTAGCACCGAGTAGGCGAGTTCGATCTGCCGTAGGGTCATCTGGCGTTTGCGCTCATTCCAGGCATAAACTTTGCCAGCGATGTCATCGATTGAGGCTGCCTTGTCGTGCTTGGCAATCCAATGAACGGTCGCTAGCAACTCAAGACCAAATGGCGTTTCGAAACCTTCGACAAGTTTTGCCACGCGCTCAAAACGAGCGCGGGTGTTGTCTTTAGTTGACAGAAAGTTGTCTGCATCACGCGCAGCTCCGGGAACTAACTCAAGTTCCTTTTCGGGAGCATCTCCGCCATCGGCGTATCCGGACACGTAGTGACCCTCAATGGCGCTAAGCACATGTCGCAGATTCTCCGCGTACGGCCCGTACTGTGCCTTGATGAACTTAAGTTTGAGGCCTTCCCCCGCTTCTTGCATGAAGTACATAAGCTTATGGACTTCCAGAAGCGTGATAGACGGTGCCAACAGGGCGTCGAGATATTTCTGCAGGAGAACAACCAGCGTTGCTCTCCCTGCCGTCATCGCTGGAACTTCCTTCGACTTCGATGTAGCGCGTGAATCGAAATCGGGGTTCGGTTCGAACACTACGACTTTGATATCTGGCAGTTCTTGCATGGCAGCAAGTATCAGAGGTTTCACCTCCCGCCAGTCCAAGCCGCCTAGACCACTACCCAAAGGAGGAATCGCCACCGACCGGATATGGTGACCTCTGATTTCTTTCACCAGCGCCTTCAAGCCAGACTCGATGTCTTCAATATGGCTCTTTCCGCGCCAATGCCGCTTGGTAGGAAAATTTATGATGAAACGTGGATTCGATAATTGGTTGGTTTCATGCACGAACATTTTGCCGGGCTGAACCAAATTATGGTGGCACGCCTTTTCATACTCGTCGAAATTGTCGGGAAAGGCCTTCCTGAATTGGAGCGCGATCCCGCGCCCCATAATGCCTACACAGTTGACTGTGTTGACGAGAGCCTCCGCATCTTCGGCTATGATATTTCCGGTTTTAAGTTCGATCATCGCGACGCCTCTCAGTAGTACCAATCCGGCTTTATCTCGACGCGTGGTCTATGGTGAGCATTCTCCAATATCGTTTGCACCTGTCCGTACGTTGCTCTTGATTGAACGCCTATCCGCTCAACCAGAGCCCATGGAAATTCATTCTCGACAAGGAACTCAGCCTGCTTCCCATGGCTAAGATTGCCGACGTTCCATTGATGCGCTGCGACAGCCGGCCAGTCGATTTCATCCAACTGCGCCACATCCCTGCGGAACTCTGTATAAGCCGCGCCCGCGTTCGATAACGAAAAGGCCCAACGGCGCCCAGCGTTACGGGCCCAGGCGATAGTCGCATGCATGTCAGCTTCGAGATGAAGGATGGGACCCTGTCCGCCCCTATACGCTACGTTTTCGTGATTGCCCTTGTGCATGATGTACAACATGATCGATCTAGAACAGAAATAGAACGGAACACAACCCCCAACCATTAGGCCCTGATGACACGTTACTGGCAGCAGTAAGCGGCGCGTTTTGATCTGGCCCATGCCAATGCTCCGCGCCGGGCCACCCGCCGCGATCATCGCAACATCCGACCTCAATCCGTTAGCCACAATCGACGGCAGATTCTGAACGGCAGTGATGTGATAAATCTTCGGCGAGGCTGGCGCAGGCATTTCGCTCGATCACACGAATCAGGTGACCTATCGTGCGCCTTGTCGTTTGCTTTACGAACCCCGGTTCTCTGGTCGTCCCCCGCTATTTGGACCACTTCTTCAAAATGACCCACTGGCGACGCGCTCACGTGGCTCAATTCCCCCAGTCGTCCAGGCAGGCTTCGAATTGCCCCCCCCTTGAACCGAGTCTCTGCAAACCCCATTTCTCTTAAATCCCCATAGCTGCATCGTAACCGCCGCCGCGCCCGTCACCGGGTGCTGACGGCGCATGCCTATCCACGCCTGATCTGCAGCGCGTTCAATCGCTTGCCTGCGTTCGGCGTCTTTCGAACCCGAAAAATCGCACCAACCGATCCAACCGGAGTCACCGCAATGCCTGTCCACGGCAAAAGAAAAACGCGCGCAATGGCTTGCGCGCGTTTCCCGGTATTCGAACCCGAAAATTCCGCTTACGAGCGGAACGCCCGCTGCCACCAGCCCTTTTTCGGCGGGCCGGACGGATCGGCGGAGACCGGCTCGGCCACGCGCGGCTCGTCTTTCGGTGTGGTGTCGATCTCTTCGGCGTCGCCGAGCGACCATGACGGCGTCGAGGCCGTGTTCGGCACGATCGCCTGCGCGTCTTCGCGCGGCGTGGTGTCGATCTCGTCGGGCTCGCCGAAGCGGCTCGTTTGCGGCTCCGGAACAACCGTCGCGATCTCGCCGCCCTCGCCATTCGGCGCGCGGTCGCGCGTTCCACCGCGGCGGCCTCTGCGGCGCCGGCGCCGGCGGCGGCCTTCGCCATCCGCACCGCCCTCGGGTGCATCGGCTACGAGGCCTTCGCCGCCTTCGACGACATCCTGCGTTGCGTCTTCGCCGTCCGCCGGGGGGGAAGCCTCTTCGCCCTCGGCGCGGACTTCCGTCTGGCTTTCGCGCGGGCCGCGGCCGCGATTGCGGTTGCGACCGCCGCGGCGGCGCCGGCGGCGATTGTTGTCGCGCTCGCCGCGCGGCTCGTCGGACTGGACCTCGGCGTCTTCCGGCGCGGTCTCGGTTTCCGCGATGGCCTCGTCCTCGGCCTCGAGTTCTTCTTCCTCGACGACGTCGAGATCCTCTTCCTCGACTGCCGGCTGCGGCTGGGCGGAGGGCCGCGGGAAATCGTCGGGATTGCGATGACCGATGCGCTCGATCTCGAAATCGCCCGCCATCAACTCGTCATTTGGCTCGAAACCGACGGTGATCTGGTAGTCGCTCTCGATCCGCGACAGCTCGCGGCGCTTCTGGTTGAGCGTGTACATCGCGACGTCGCCGGCGACCTTCACGGTCAGGCCTTCGGCGCGCTGCTTCTGCGCCTCTTCCTCGATGCCGCGCATCACGCGCAGCGCGGTGGATTCGACCGAACGTACGATGCCCTGGCCGCCGCAATGCGGGCAGGGGACGGTCGAACCCGCCAGCACGCCGGCGCGCAGGCGCTGGCGGCTCATTTCCAGGAGACCGAATTGCGAAATCTTGCCGATCTGGATGCGGGCACGGTCGTTCTTCACCGCGTCGCGCAGGCGCTTCTCGACGTCGCGGTCGTTGCGCCCGTCCTCCATGTCGATGAAGTCGATGACAATCAGGCCGGCGAGATCGCGCAGGCGAAGCTGGCGGCCGATCTCCTCGGCGGCCTCGAGATTGGTCTTGCGCGCCGTCTCCTCGATCGAATGCTCGCGCGTCGCGCGGCCGGAGTTGACGTCGATCGCGACCAGCGCCTCGGTCTGGTTGATGACGATATAGCCGCCGGATTTCAGCGTCACCGTCGGCGAGAACATCGCGTCGAGCTGGGCCTCGATGTGATAGCGCTGATAGAGCGGCACCGGCTCGGCATAGGATTTGACGTTCTTGGCATGCGTCGGCATCAGCATGCGCATGAAGTCCTTGGCGGTGCGGTATCCCGCTTCGCCCTCGACCTGAATCTCCGAAACGTCCTTGTTGTAGAGATCGCGGATCGCGCGCTTGACGATGTCGCCTTCCTCGTAGACGCAGGCCGGCGCGATCGAGTTCAGCGTCGTCTCGCGGATCGTGTCCCACATCCGCAGCAGGTATTCGTAGTCGCGCTTGATCTCGAGCTTGGTGCGGTTCTCGCCCGCGGTCCGGATGATCAGACCCATCCCCTCCGGCAGCTCCAGCGCCTGGGCAGCTTCCTTCAGGCGCTTGCGGTCACCCGCATTGGTGATCTTGCGGGAGATGCCGCCGCCGCGCGGCGTGTTCGGCATCAGCACGCAATAGCGGCCGGCGAGCGAGAGATAGGTGGTCAGCGCCGCGCCCTTGTTGCCGCGCTCTTCCTTGACGACCTGCACCAGGATGATCTGGCGCCGCTTGATGACTTCCTGGATCTTGTAGTGGCGGCGGCGGACCCAGCGCTGCGACGGCCGCGCGGCCTGAAGCGCCTGGGAATCGCCATGGGCCGCCTCGTCCTCGGCGCCTTCGGCCGGCGCGCCTTCGAGCGGCTGTTCCGACGCGGTCTGGATGTCCGGGATATTCTCGGTGATCTCGGGCTCGGGCGTGTCGATATGGACATTCTCGTCGGCCGGGATATGCGAAGCCGCCGCGGCGACGGTCTGTTCGTCGACCACGCCGGCCTCTTCCTCGGCGTCGGCGATGTCGTCGACCTCTTCGTCCTCGTGGCCGTGATGGACGTGGTCGTCGTGATGCGCGTGATGGTCGTCGTCGGCCGCGGCGCCGTGATGGACGAAGACCTCTTCGTGGTCGTCTTCATCTTCCTCGGCGGCGGGGGCTTCGGCGAGGGCAGGGCTCTCATGTTCCGCGCCATCCTCGGTCGGCAGGGCTTCGGCAGCCCCCGCATCCGGAGCGGCGTCGATGGTGTCGGAGACGGCCTCATCGCCGCTCGCCTCTTCCTCCTCGTCCTCACTTTCGGACGAAGGCTTGGGACCGGAGGAGATTTCGAAGGACTCGATGTCGTCTTCCTGGCGGCGGCGCGCCTCGGCTTCCTGCTCGGCGATCAACGCCTGCCGGTCGGCCATCGGGATCTGGTAGTAGTCGGGATGGATTTCCGAGAAGGCGAGGAAGCCCTGGCGGTTGCCGCCATACTCGACGAACGCCGCCTGAAGCGACGGCTCCACGCGCGTCACCTTGGCGAGATAGATGTTTCCCTTGAGCGGCCGCTTGGAAGCGGCCTCGAAATCGAATTCTTCGACCTTGTTACCGTCGAGTACGACGACCCGGGTCTCTTCCGGGTGGC
Source organism: Pseudomonadota bacterium (assembly GCA_018241025.1). Lineage (GTDB taxonomy): Bacteria > Pseudomonadota > Alphaproteobacteria > Micropepsales > Micropepsaceae > Rhizomicrobium. Next base: position 168,764 of record JAFEEQ010000013.1, on the reverse strand, counting down.
TGGCGTCGATGAGCATGCGCTTGGGCATTGAACACTCCGTGCGGCCGCGCACCGCCGCCCGCGCTGTCTGGCGCCTGGCTGGGGGTGGACCGCTCTGTTGGGGACATGCGCCGCCGCGCCGCCGCCAGCCGCTGTGTTGCGGGGTCGGGGGAAAGGGCTCGCGCTGTGTCGGTCATCACTGGAATAAACTTTCGCCGGCCGGGCCGGCGTCGGGCGCTGCTGCAACGGGTGGGTGCTGCACTGGGGAGGCGTAAGGCCTGCCGGCGCGTTTCCCGGGCCATTGCTCCGTCTCATCCGGTCACCCCTGTGACCGGCCGGCGCAGCATGAACATGTTGTAGGGTCCCCCCGTCACAACGGCAAGGGGAACCTCAGGTTTCATTGTAAAGCTTGTACTCGCTAAGGATTCCTAAATGGTTTACGGCCAGTTTCCCTTGGAGTAGTTCAGGCGAAGATGCCGATGAACCGCCATTTGGCCGTGGGATTGGGTCTGCTGGCCGCCGCCGTGCTCGCCGGAGCGGCTATGGCCGGGTCCGACCCTGCCAAAGACGGCGACGATCTCATTACCCATCTGCTCAAGGACGGCCAGCCAGCCCAGCCGGCTGCCCCGGCACCCGCCGCCACGCCGGTGCCGATCATCATGGGCGCCCGGATCGGGGAGCACAGCGACCGGACGCGCTTTGTCATCGAGACCTCCGACCCCGTGTCGATGCGGGTCTTTACCCTCTCCAATCCGAACCGGGTTGTCATCGACATGCCTACAGTCCAATGGCACCTCGACGGCCCGCCGCGGCCGACCGGGACTGGCGCTGTGCACAGCTACCGCTACGGGCTGTTCCGCCCCGGTAACTCCCGCTTCGTCATCGACCTGAACCGCCCCATGAAAGTGGCCGAGCCCCAGATCCTCCCGCCCAGCGGCGGCTATGGCTATCGGGTGGTCATCGACCTGTTTCCGGCCACGCCGGAATATTTTGCCAAGACGGCAGGCTGGCCCTCCGACCTGCGCGCCCGCGAAAACGCCGCCGAGCAGCTCGCCTCGATCGCTCCGACGCCCGCACCTCCTGCGCCCGAGAAGCGGGTCATCGTGATCGACGCCGGACATGGCGGCATCGATTCCGGTACCAGTGGAGTCAATGGCTTAATGGAGAAAGATCTCGTACTGGATGAAGCGATCCGGCTCGGGAAGGAGCTCGTGAAGCGGTCGAATTACACTGTCCACTTGACCCGGGATTCCGATGTTTTCATTCCTCTGCGCGAGCGCGTGGCGATCGCCCGTTCCTGGCACGCCGACCTTTTCATCTCGCTCCACGCCGACTCGAACCCCGACCCCGGGGTCTCCGGCCTGTCGATCTACACCCTTTCCGAATCCGGCTCCGACAAGGAGGCCGCGGCCCTTGCCCGCAAGGAGAACCAGTCCGACGTCATTGCCGGTGTCGATCTCGGCGGCGGCAACGCCACCGTGGCCCCGATCCTGATCGACCTCGCCCAACGGGACACCATGAATCGTTCGTCACGTTTCGCCTCCGGGGCGGTCGACATGCTCACCGCAGCAACGGACATTTTGCCGCGTCAGCCGCACCGCTCGGCGGCCTTCGTGGTCCTCAAGGCGCCCGATGTTCCGGCCGTCCTGATCGAACTCGGCTATCTTTCGAACCAGAACGACGCCGGACAGATGAATCAGGCGGGCTGGCGTAACCGGGTTGCGCGCACCATCGCGGCGGCGGTCGACCGCTACTTCGCGCCGCCCAGCGCCGTGGCAACCCATTGAGCGGGCTGCGCGGCACCTTCCCACCGCCACAATCGGCCGATAAGAAGACCCGTTGAGAGGGCACCATGCGCAACCTGCGCCAGATACTGATCTATTCCGGCCTTGGCCTCGGCGTGATCGTCGCCGGCGGCGCCCTGGCTGCGATCGTCTATATCTTCTCGGTGACCCGGGATCTGCCCAGCGTCGATACGCTGCGCACTTACAATCCGCCGGTCACCACCCGCGTCTATGCCGGCGACGGTTCGCTGCTCGGCGAATACGCCCGCGAGCGCCGCATCTTCGTCCCGATCTCCTTCGTGCCGAAGCGCATCATCCAGGCCTTCACCTCGGCCGAGGACAAGAATTTCTACAACCATCCCGGCATCGATCCCTCGGGCATCATGCGCGCGGCGCTCAAGGACATCGTCAATGTCTTCCAGCATCGCCGCCTCGAAGGCGCCTCGACCATCACCCAGCAGGTGGCCAAGAACTTCCTGCTCAACTCGGACCAGAAATTCTCCCGCAAGATCCGCGAGGCGATCCTCGCCATTCGCATCGACGCGACCTATTCGAAGGACAAGATCCTCGAGCTCTATCTCAACGAGATCTATCTCGGCGAGAACTCCTACGGAGTCGCCGCGGCGGCCCTGAACTATTTCGGCAAGTCGCTCGACGAACTCGATATCGCCGAAGTCGCCTTCCTGGCGGCGCTCCCGAAGGCGCCGTCGCAATACGATCCCGTCCGCAACCACCAGGCGGCGCTCGAACGGCGCAACTGGGTCATCGGCCAGATGCGTGAGAACGGCTACATCACCGCGGCCGAAGCCCGCGCGGCGATTGCCGAGCCGCTTGTGACCAAGACCCGCGCCATCGGCTCGCAGACCCAGGACGCGGACTACTTCGTCGAAGAAGTCCGCCGCGAGCTCTACGCCCGCTATGGCGAGCAGGCACTGTACGACGGCGGTCTGCAGGTTCGCGCCACCCTCGATACCGCGCTTCAGAACTATGCCGTGAACGCCCTGCGCGCTGGCCTCGTTCGCTACGACCGTCGCCATGGCTGGCGCGGCGCATTCAAGACGATCGACCTCAATGCCGGGGACTGGAAGACCACGCTGGCGGCTATCCAGAACCAGTCCGGTGTCGAGACCTGGCGCGTTGCGATGGTTCTCAGCATCGACGGCAAGGACACCACCATCGCCTTCGGCGACGGCAGCCGGGGCACGATTCCGTGGAGCGAGCTCGTCTGGGCGCATCATCAGTTCAAGAACTCGCCCTATGGCGGGCCGCCGCCGTCCAAACCGGCGGATGTCTTCAAGCCGGGCGACGTCGTCTATGTCGAGGCGCTGGACGGCAAGCCGGGACAGTACGGCCTGCGCCAGGTTCCGGAGATCAACGGCGGTATCGTTGCGCTCGATCCCCATACCGGACGCGTCCTCGCCTTGTCCGGTGGCTTCTCCTACGCGTCGAGCCAGTATGACCGCGCCTTCCAGGCGATGCGCCAGCCAGGCTCGTCCTTCAAACCCTTCGTCTATGCCGCCGCGCTGGACAGCGGATATACGCCGGTCAGCAAGGTGCTCGACGCGCCGTTCGAAATGGATGACGGTTCCGGCAAGATCTGGCGTCCGAAGAACTTCGAGAAACACTTCCTCGGCATGACGACCCTGCGCCGGGGCATCGAGCTGTCGCGCAACCTGATGACCATCCGCTTGGCCCAGGCGATCGGCATGGACAAGGTTGCGAAATACGCCGTCAGCTTCGGCGCCTACGATCACCTCGCGCCGCTGCTGTCCTACTCGATCGGTTCCGGCGAAACGACGCTCCTCAAGATGGTCACCGGCTACGCGGTGTTCGTGAACGGTGGCAAGCGTGTCGTGCCGTCTTTGATCGACCGCATCCAGAACCGCAACGGCAAGACGATCTGGCGCCACGACACCCGCGACTGCACGGGCTGCAACACGCCCGATTGGCATGGCCAGTCCGAACCCCTGCTGGCCGACACGCGCCCGCAGGTCCTCGATCCGCAGACGGCCTATCAGGTGGTTTCGCTGCTCGAAGGCGTGGTGCTTCGCGGCACCGGCCGCTCGGTTCTCGCCGTTGGCAAGCCGCTCGCCGGCAAGACCGGTACCTCGAACGACTCCAAGGACGTCTGGTTCATCGGCTTCTCGCCCGATCTGGTCTGCGGCGTCTATGCCGGCATGGACAATCCGCGCGGCCTTGGCGGGGTGGAGCAGGGCGCGACGGTGTCCGCGCCGATCTTCCGCGACTTTATGAAGGGTGCGCTGTCCAACACGCCGGGCATCCCGTTCCGGCCTGCGCCGGGCATCGAGGTGATGAACGTCGACTATCACACCGGCCAGCCTTCGCCTTCGGGCATTCCCGAAGTGTTCAAGCCGAACACCGCACCCGGCGAACCTGACGCGCCGACGGCCGATATCGGTGGCGACTCGCCCTTCGCCGGCACCACGCCCACCACGACGACCACCGGCGCACCGACCGTCGATCCCGGCAACGGCGGCGTCTACTGACGCGGCGCGGCAGCTTTACGCCGCGCCACGCCCGCCCTATATCAGCGCGCGAAAGAAGAGAACCATGCGCCCCGAAACCGAACGCACCGTCGAAGACATCCAGCAGGCCATCGCCCTGCTGAGGAGGCATCTTTGACTGGGACAATGCGCTGCGCCGCCTCGACGAACTGAACGCCAAGGCTGAAGACCCGTCCCTTTGGAACAATCCGCAGACCGCCCAGAAGCTGATGCGCGAGCGTCAGAAGCTGGACGGCGCCATTGCGGCCGTGCGCGCCATCGACAACGAGCTTGCCGACGCCCTCGGCTTGATCGAGATGGCGGAAGCGGAAAACGACGCGGCGATGGTCGCTGATGCCGAAGCCTCGATCCAGGCACTCCATGCCCGCGCCGAGCAGCAGCGTCTCGAGTCGATGCTCTCCGGCGAGGCCGACGGCAACGACACCTATCTCGAAGTCCACGCCGGCGCCGGCGGAACCGAGAGCCAGGACTGGGCGGAAATGCTTCTGCGCATGTACACGCGCTGGGCCGAGAAGCACGGCTTCAAGATCGAATACCTCGAAGAGAGCGAAGGCGAGGGCGCCGGCATCAAGTCGGCGACGATCCTGGTCAAGGGCGACAACGCCTATGGCTGGCTGAAGACCGAGGCCGGTGTGCATCGTCTCGTTCGTATTTCGCCCTTCGACTCCAATGCCCGCCGTCACACCAGTTTCTCGTCGGTCACGGTCTATCCGGTGATCGACCAGTCGATCGAGATCGACATCGCGGAGAAGGACGTGCGTATCGACGTCTACCGCGCGTCGGGCGCGGGCGGCCAGCACGTCAACAAGACCGAATCCGCGGTCCGCATCACGCATCTACCGTCCGGCATTGTCGTCGCCTGCCAGACCGAGCGCTCGCAGCACCAGAACCGCGCCAATTGCTGGGATATGCTGCGTTCCAAGCTCTACGAGATCGAGCTCGAGAAGAAACAAGCCGAGACCGGCGCCTTCGTCGGCGAGAAGTCCGACATCGGCTGGGGCCACCAGATCAGGTCCTACGTCCTGCAGCCCTATCAGCTCGTGAAGGACCTTCGTACTGGCGTCGAAAGCCGTACGCCCTCGGATGTCCTCGACGGCGATATCGATCCCTTCATGGCCGCGGCGCTGGCCCAGGCGGTCGGCGGCAAGCCGCGCGAAAAGATCGAAGATATCGAGTAGCGGAACTCCCGCGCGCGCCGCGAATTACCAATGCGTCATACTTGAGAGGATCGCGCATGCGGTCGGTATTGCTTTGGGCCATCGGAGTTCCGGTGCCGATCATCGTTTTGCTTTGGCTGTTCACCGGCCACGCTTGAGGTTTTCCGCAAACGAAAACCCCGCGCCGGCATCCCGGCGCGGGGTTTTCAATCTGGAATTCGAACCCGGACTTAGGACTTTGCGGGAGCCGCCAGACCGGCGCCGATCGAAGCGCGGGACGGATCGCTCGCCATCGGACGGCTGACCATCGCGGAAACCGCGGATGGAGCGCTCGACGATGTCGCGGCCGGTGCGGCTTTGAATTCGGTCGTCTTCTTGCCGGCATCTTCCGCGAGCGGATTGTCGGCATGGCGGCAATTACCTTCGAAGAAGGCGCCGGTCTCGACGGCGAATGCTTCGTGCAGGATGTTGCCTTCGACATGGCTGGTCGAGCACAGCAGAACCTTGCGCGCGCGGATCGAGCCGTGGACGCGGCCGCGGATGGTCACTTCTTCCGCCAGGACCTCGCCGTGGATATAGGCCTTGTCGCCGATCACGAGGCCGGCGGAATGCACGTCGCCTTCGACACGGCCATCGATCTGGATGTCGCCGGTCGAGGTCAAGGTGCCGTTGACGACGAGATCGGCGCTGATGATCGACGGAGCGGAGGAGCGCGCAGCGCGCTTGGCGGGAGGGACGTTCGCCTGCGGCGGGGGCGGAGTGTCCTTGTCCTTTTTACTCGAAAACATGTCGTCCTGCCTCGATGAAGCTGTTCGGATTCCTGACGACGTTGTCGTACCAGACCTCGTAGTGCACGTGCGGTCCGGTACTTCTTCCCGTCGATCCAAGTTTTCCGATCGGTGAACCTTTGCCCACCTTAGCCCCTACTCGGACAAGAATCGATGACATATGGCCGTAGCGCGTATGGATTCCGAAACCATGGTCAATTTCCACCATATTTCCGTATCCGCCGCGCGGTCCGGCATAAACGACGACGCCCGGCGCCGTCGCTTCGATGATCGATCCCCACGGTCCGGCGAGATCGATACCCGGATGGAATGAATAGTGTCCCGTAAAGGGATCGATGCGGGCGCCGAAGCCGCTGGTCCGCTCGAACTGGCTGCCGTGAACCGGCGTCGTCAGCGGGATGTGGCGCATCGCCGTGAGCAGCCCGTTCATCTCGTCCAGCACCGCGGAAGCACGCAGATAGGCGCCGCTGAAATTCGCGTCGGCGATGCCCTCGACCCGCGCGCTCTGGATCGGCCAATCGGGTCCGCCGACGCCTTCGTTGTTCGACAGGCGCCGCGTGAAGTCGTCGGGATTGATCCCGGTATGGCGGATCAGGGTCTGAAGCTGGGCAACGCCCTCGGCAACCTCGTTCTGGGTCCGCGCCATGAGCTGGGTTTCGATAAGACCGATCTTGCCGACCCGTTCGGTCTGCTCCGCTAGGACGCGCAGGGCAGGGTGCTGTGCAAACGCTGCGCTCGGAGGCGCCTTCGCGCCGTGCGACGAGCCGAACAGCAATCCGGCGAGATGACTGACGGTGCCGCCGATGTCGAGGAAGCTCGCCTTGGTCGGCTTGGCGGTGCGCGGCTGGGGCGCCGGAGGATGCGGCGAGACCGGGATTTCGGAAGTGCCGGCCGCATCGATCGGGCCGTTGCCCGGCGGCGGCGCCGCGTCGATATCGTCGTTGGGCGCATTGCCGTCAACGGAGTCGCCGGCGTCGGACGCGTTGTTGCCTTCGCTGCCCGTCCGCACCGGCGCGGCCGCGAGGCCCGCGAGCGTCTGGTCGACCTGCCGTTTGCGGTCGAGGAATTTCATGATCGTATTCTGCTTCAGCGTGAGCTCGTCGGCTGTCGACTTGAAGCGGTCTTCCGCGGAGACAAGCGCGCCGTTCAATTCGTCGTAGGAAAGCTGAAGATCGGCGACGCGATTTTCATAAGCGGCCTGCATCTGCTGATAGCGGCGATCCTTCGCCGAGATGATGCGGTCCTTGAAGATGACATTGACGGTGGCGAACGCCACCCAGCCGAGGAAGATCAGCGAAAGGCCGGCGAGAGTCGCCTGCAAAGTCGGCCCGAAGGTGAAGAACTGCACCCGCCCATCGCTGCGGATGTAGATCTGCCGCTCCGGGAATGTTTCATGGAGCCAAGCCCAGACGCGCTCGACGAGCGTCCCTGCCATGCCGACATTTCCCTTGTTTGCGTCTTGCGCGCCAATCCCAACCGGGCGCATTTCACCCAGTTGTTGGCGGCGGATCAAGCTCTTACCCCAGAAAAACGATCCTGAGGTTAACCTCGGGCCGGTTGTCTTCTTCGGCGTATGTGGCTTCATGCCAATGTCTTTACAGCGTCAAGCACGGCATCGACATGGCCGGGGACCTTAACCTTGCGCCACACGCTGTGGATAACTCCTTTGGAGTCCACCAAAAATGTCGCCCGCTCCATTCCCATATACTTGCGGCCATAGAGCGTCTTCTCGCCCCAGACCCCATAATCCTGCGCCGTCTGGATTTCCGGGTCCGACGCCAGCGTAAGTTTCAACTTGTACTTGGTCTTGAAGCGGTCATGGCTCGCAACCGTGTCTTTGGACACGCCGATAACCTCGACACCAAGACTCTGGAATTTCTTGGATTTCTCGGAGAACGCGATCGCCTCTTTTGTGCAACCGGTGGTATCGTCCTTCGGATAAAAGTACAGCACGTAAGGCTTGCCCTTCAGCGCGGCGCTGGAAATCTGGCCGCCGCCGTCCGTTGCCAGCTTGAACTTGGGAGCCTTGTCGCCGGGCTTGAGTTCCATGGATGTGTCCATCGCGCGTTTGGGCGTTTACCGGGGACTTAACTATGGTCCATAAGCTGATAACCGATCCGGGGGGCGGGGCCAAGATTGGCCCCCGATTTGTCCGCAGTTTTCGGGGGTTAGAGATTAAGATCCGTGCCCCAAGACCTCGACGATCGCCACGCTAGCGCACGGGCCCGAATGAGCCTCTCGGAAGCGTGGAACGCGTCGTATTTCGGCCGCTACGTCAAGTCGCACCATATCAGCCGGACAGCGCTGGTCGGCGCGGCTTTCGGCATTGCCATTCTGTTCTTTGTGATCGGCGCCGGCCTTCGTCTCCTCGTCGGCCCGATTTCGCTCGGCCCGCTTTCGGGTCAGATCTCCGATGCGCTCGACAAGGCGCTTCCCGGCATAACGGTCAAATACGATCAGGCGGCCGTCGAATGGTCGCGCTCCCGCGGGCGGGTCAATCTCGTTGTGCTCGGCGCGCGGGTGTTCGATTCAAAGGGCCGCATCGTCGCCCAGGCGCCGCAGATGGACATCGATCTGGCGGCGCAGCCTTTCATCCAGGGCAAGATCGTCGTCAATCGCATCACGCTGGTCGGCGTTCAGCTCACCATGGTGCGCAATGTCGACGGCACGCTGCGCCTCGGTGTCGAGCATGACGACACCCAGCGCGACATCATCAGCCGCATTACGGATGCCATCAACAAGAACAGCTCCGGCGCGACCTCGCTGGAGGCCTTTGCCATCCGCGACGCACGTCTCGCGTTCATGGACGAGGCAACCGGTCTGTTCCTGGTTTCGCCGAAAGCGGAAGTTCGCATCTCGAACTCCGGCCATGATCTCGTCGCTTCGCTGAATGCAGATGTCGAAATCTCGGGAAGGGCGGCGCACATCACCGGCGAAATGACTCTGCCGCCGGGCAAGGCGCCTGTTACCGGCACGCTCAGCGTCAAGGGTCTCGAGATCGCCGCCCTCGGCCGCAACGCGAAGATGTTTCATTTCCTCGAAAGTGTCGCGATGACGGCGGACTTCTCGTCGACCTTCGCAATCGAGGGCTCGCATCTCCTTCGCGCGGGCTTCAGTGCCGATGCCCGCGGCACGGCCGTTCTGATCGGCATCGCGCATCCGTTGAAGGTTCGCTCGATGCACGTGTCGGGTCGCTACGATCGCGACAAGGCGCGCATCTTTCTCGACGATGCCTCGCTCGATTCCGATCAGGCCGAGGCGCATGTCGTCGGCGGGATGACGCTGGTGTCCGGCCCATCGGGAGACGTCGGGCGCCTCGATATCGATCTGACGGCTGACAAGACGGCGCTCGCCGTTCCGGGGACCTTCTCGCAGCCGGTCTTCATTCCCCTGGTCACCTTCAAGGGCGGCTACGTTCCAGCGACGCACGACATCCTGATCGAAAAGCTCCAGACCTCGGGAGGATCGCTCGCGCTAGCGACGTCGGGAACGATCACGCTGGTCGACAACAAGTCGCCCGCGCTCGAACTCAAGGGCCGCATCGAGCCGATCGCCGTTCGCGATCTCTTGCACTACTGGCCGCTGGACCTGGGCGAGGGCGCGCGCGAATGGATCGATGCGAATGTCTTCTCCGGAACGCTCGGCCCGATACAGTACGAAACGCATTTGCCCGCCGGTGCGATGGACTTGCCGGCACTGCCCGAAGAGGCCGTGTCGATGACGTTTCCGATCTCCAACGCTGAGATCAACTACGTCCACGGCCTGACCCACATGACCCAGGCTTTCGGCAGCGCAAAGCTCACGGGCAACTCCTTCGCCGCGCTGGTCGATCGGGCCCGCGTTGGTCCGCTCGCCGTTTCCGGCGGCAAGGCGGAGATACCGGATCTCAGCCAGCTCCCGGGCTTGTTCACGGCAAGGGTTCAGGGCTCTGTCGGGGACGTCTTGCGACTTACCGACATGAAACCCCTGGGCTACGCGAAGCGCTTCGGCATCGATCCGGCGACGACGACCGGGCAGGCGACGGTCGACCTCGACATCCGGCTGCCGATGAAGCGCGACGTCCGCGTCGACGAAATCGTCATTTCGGTCAAGGCGGCCGTCACCGGGTTCGGTATCTCCCTCGGCAGTCGAACGCGGCTTGCCGACGGCACCATGAATTTCGAGGTCGACAACACGCACCTGCATGCCAGCGGCGCCGTTGGGCTTGCGACTTCGCGCGTCAATGTGGACTGGGTCGAAGTTTTTCGGACCTCGAACCCCGTAACCACCAAAGTGTCGGTGAAGGGGCCGATCGATCAGGCCGGCCGCGCGATGCTTGGCATCGATCTCAGCGATTTTCTCAAGGGACCCGTCGGCGTCACCGCAACGCTCAGCGGTCATCGTGGCCAACTGAAGACGGCGGACATGAACCTCGACCTGACACAGGCGACACTCGGCGTCGATCTGGTCGGAATTTCGAAACCTGCGGGCTTTGCCGCGACCGCCCATGCGGTCGCGACCTTCGGTCCGGGCACGAAGATTCAGACCGAAAACATGTCGATCTCCGGCCCAAATCTGCAGGCCACCGTGGCGCTGACCTTCGACGATGCAGGTTCGCTTTCGGTGATCGACGTTCCCAATGTGCGTTCCGGCATGGCGAACGATTTCGCCTTTCACATGACTCGCGGTGCAACGGGCGTGGACATCAACATTCGCGGCCGGTCCCTGGATGGAAGCCAGTTCGCGCGGCGCGGCAGCAGCAGCTCCTCCGGCCCGTCCGGAGGCCATGCCGACAACACATTCACTACGCCGTTTCACATCGACGCCAAGCTCGACCGTGTGATGCTGCGCAATGCGATTGCCCTTTCGTCTTTTGCACTCGATGTGTCGGGCATCGCCGATCGCCCCGCGAGCCTTGCGCTGAGTGCGAAGCTGCCGCATGGCGGCATGCTCACCGGCAATATTGCGCCGTCGAACGGCGATCGCGCCCTGACGCTGTCGACCGGTGACATGGGAACGCTCGCGAAGGGGCTGTTCGGCTTCACCAGCATGAAGGGCGGCAAGCTTGCCCTCCACGCCGTCCTGCATGGATCGGCGACGAATCCCGCTGCCGACGCGCCCAACGACTACGAAGGCACCGCGGAGCTGCGCGATTTCAGGCTGCTCGATCAGCCGTTCCTGGCTCGCCTCTTCAGCGCCGGCTCGCTCATCGGGTTCGGCAATCTGCTCGAAGGCAGTGGCATCGAGGTCGACAGGCTCAAGGTGCCTTTCAGCGCTCGGAACGGCGTGCTCTCGATTCACGATGCGCGCGCCACCGGACCGGCAATCGGCGTAAGCGCCGAGGGCTATATCGACCGTCCGAAGAATCTCGTCGCGATCAAGGGCACGCTGGTGCCGCTGTTCGGCATCAACAGTGTCCTCGGCGTCCTTCCGGTGGTCGGCGACCTTCTGGTGTCGAAGCCGGGCGAAGGCATCATCGGAATGACCTATGAAGCCAGCGGCGACGCCGACGAACCCAAAGTCAGCGTGAACCCGCTCTCGATCATCACGCCGGGCATCTTCCGCCGGATTTTCGAAGGCAAGATGCCGGACGCAGCAAGCGCGCCGTCGAACAATCCGCCAAAGCCTGCGCCATCGGCGCAGAAGCCTTGAACATATCTGTCATCCCCGGCGAGCCGCGTGGCGGCGAGGGAAGGGGACCCAGGTGGTTGTCACCGCGACGGCGTTTCCCACCTGGGTCCCCTTCCCCTCACTCCGCTTCGCTGCGTTCAGCCGGGGATGACAGTTATATTACTAAATCGAAGGGACTAACGCGGCTTCACCCAGACCTTTGTTTTCTTGCCATATTCGACCAGAAATCCGCCGGTGTTCGGATCGGCGCTATCCCATCGAACTATTTCCCAAGGATCGGAGACGCGTTGGCCATTGATGGAAATGCCTTCCTTGATCTTTCGCCCGGCTTCGCTGTTCGACTTGGCAATACCTGATGCCACAATGAAAGCGGTGTTAGATCTTCCGATTTTCCACTCTTCATTCGGCCCACGATCGATCAATTTTGTCGGAAGCTCGCTGGATGCCTGGCCTTCCTCGAAGGTGCGTCGCGCGGTCTCAGCCGCTTCTTCCGCCGCGACACGTCCATGCAGAACCGCCGTCGCCTCGGTGGCGAGGATTTTCTTCGCCTCGTTCAGCTCCGCGCCCTTCAGCGCTTCGAGCCGTGCGATCTCGTCCCCCGGCATGTCGGTGAAGAGCCTGAGGAAACGGCCGACATCGCCGTCCTCGGTGTTCCGCCAGAACTGCCAGTAGTCGTAGACGCTCTTCATCTCCTTGTTGAGCCAGACCGCGCCTTCCGCCGTCTTTCCCATCTTGGCGCCGGAGGCCGTCGTGATCAGCGGCGTCGAAAGCGCAAAGAGCTGCGGCAGGCCCATGCGGCGGCCAAGTTCGATGCCCGAGACGACATTGCCCCATTGATCCGAGCCGCAGGACTGCAGACGGCAGCCATAGCGCTTGTGCAGCTCGACATAGTCATAAGCTTGCATGATCGAATAGTTGAACTCGAGGAAGCTCAACGGTTGCTCGCGTTCGAGTCGGATGCGCACGCTGTCCATGGTCAGCATGCGGTTGACCGAGAAGTGCCGTCCGACTTCGCGCAGGAAGGGGATATATTCCAGCTTGTCGAGCCATTCGGCATTGTCGACCATGATGGCGTCGGTCGGACCGTCGCCGAATTTCAGCAGGTGGCGCACGCCGGACAGCATGCTCTGCTTGTTCGCCTCGATCTGCTCGGGAGTCAGGATCAGACGGGTCTCGTCCTTGCCCGAGGGATCGCCGGCTTTGGTCGTGCCGCCACCCATCAGCAGGATCGGACGGTGCCCTGCCTGCTGCAGCCGGCGAAGCGTCATCAACTGGACCAGGTTGCCGATATGCATCGACTTGGCGGTGCAGTCGAAGCCGATGTAAGCCGTCACCCGCTCGGTCGCGAACAGGTTGTCGAGCTCTTCCCAAGGCTCCGAGCTCGCATAATAGGCGCCGCGCTCCACGAAGGTGCGGAGGAATTCGGAGCGGAACGGCGGCACGGCAGACATTGGAGTTACTCGGTTTCAGGGTTAGGTCTATACGCTCCCCATCGCGGGGGCAGGGTGTGTAACACAATGGCAGACGTACAGAAAATCATAGGTCTCATGAGCGGCACATCGCTCGACGGCGTCGATGCCGCGCTGGTCGAAACCGACGGCGAAAACGTCGCCCGGCCCGGACCGGCGCTCGGTCTTCCCTATGATCCGTCCATGCGGTCCCTGTTGCGCAAGGCGCTGGACGACGCCCAGACGGTCGCCGCCGGCGCGCCCGTGCCCTATTCGATCCGCGATGCCGAGCGCGTCCTGACCGAGGTCCATGCCGATGCGGTGAAAGCGTTGCTCGCAAAAGCCGGATTGTCGGCGGGCGATGTCGCGTTGGTGGGTTTCCACGGCCAGACAATCCTGCATCGGCCGCAACAGCGTTGGACCTGGCAGATCGGCGACGGCGCCTTGCTGGCCCGTCTCACGGGTATCGACGTGGTCAACGATTTCCGCTCGGCGGACGTGAAAGCGGGCGGGCAGGGCGCCCCGCTTGTGCCGCTCTATCACGCTGCCCTGATCCGCAAGGCGCAGGACTACGATCTCCCGGTGGTGCTGGTGAACATCGGCGGCGTTTCGAATGTGACGTTTATCTCGAACGATCTCGTGCTGGCCTTCGACACCGGGCCGGGCAACGCGCCGATAGACGACTGGATGCATCGGCATTCCGGCAAGCCTGTCGATGAGAACGGCGATTTCGCGCGCGCCGGAATGGTGAACGACGACATTCTCGCCGCCATGCTCGATCATCCCTTCTTTTCCGTCGTGCCGCCCAAATCGCTCGACCGGCTCGATTTCGATGCCAGGAAGGTCGAGGGCCTGCCCCCGGCCGACGGCGCGGCAACGCTGACGGCTTTCTCGGCCGCCGCCATCGCCAAAGCGCGCGAGCACTTCCCGGAGATGCCGAACACCTGGATCGTCTGCGGCGGTGGGCGCCACAATCGGACCATGATGGATGCGTTGCGCGCGCGGGTGAACGCACCGGTGTTGAAGGCGGAGGATGCCGGCTGGAACGGCGATTTCATCGAGGCGGAGGCCTTCGCCTACCTTGCGGCGCGCTCGGTGAAGGGGCTTCCGCTCTCGCTGCCGACGACGACAGGCGTTCGGGAGCCCATGACCGGCGGCAAATTCCATCGCCGGTAAACGGGAACCCGCATAGACCAATACTAAAATGCGCGATGCCGTTCTTACGCTTTGCTCAAACCTGCGCGCGACAATGGCGGCATTGGGCGAAGGGAGTTCCGGCGATGAGCCACCCGATGAACGAGTATGAAAGCGCGCTCAGCGGCATGATGCGCGTGGTGCTTGACGTGATGGTCGATATGGGCGCGCCGAAGACCCAGTTGACGCGGGAACTCAAGAGCCTGATCGACAGCGAACATCTTGCCGGCCATCACGACGCCGCGGCCACGATCGACATCACGATGCGCAGCGCGGGCCTGCGTTAGCGGCCCTCGCGCGGCTTGCTCATCATGTCCTTGACATAGGCCTCGACCGTCTCGACCACTTCGGCTTCCTTCTTGTCGAAGAAGTGGTTGGCATCCTGGATCTTCTCGTAGGTGATCTTGATGCCCTTCTGGGCGGTCAGGCGGTCGACCAGCTTCTGCACATCGGGTTCCGGAACCACTTGATCTCGGGTTCCGTGGACGATCAGGCCCGAGGCCGGGCAGGGCGCCAGGAAGGCGAAATCGTACATCGAGGCCGGCGGCGCGATCGAGACGAAGCCGGTGATCTCCGGCCGGCGCATCAGAAGCTGCATGCCGATCCAGGCGCCGAAGGAAATGCCGCAGACCCAGACATTCGACGGATTGGGATAGAGCGTGTTCATCCAGTCGAGCACGGCAGCGGCATCCGAGAGCTCGCCGGCACCGGAATCGAAGGTTCCCTGGCTGCGTCCGACACCACGGAAATTGAACCGCACGGCCGTGCAGCCGAGGCCATGGAACATGTGGAACAGGTCGTAGACCAGCGGATTGTTCATCGTCCCGCCGAACTGCGGATGCGGGTGCAGAACCAGCGCCATCGGGGCGCCGGGCGCCTTCTGGCGCTGATAACGGGCTTCAATACGCCCGGCAGGTCCGGGAAGAATGATATCGGGCATGGCTGGTCCGGTCGGGCTGGTTTCTACAGAGAAAGCGTCGGCTTTTGCCGTCTGCAATGCCCTTGAAATTCACAGGGAATTCAAAGAATTGCAGGTATGTCGGCTATGCGTCACGCCAATACTTGACCCTCATAGTCGGGAAATCTATATCCGCTTGGAGATTCCTCAGCGCGGGCCGGTCTTCTTACACCGGGTGGACCCCCGAAAAGCAAGGCAAAACGCGCTTCGACCGAAGGAGAGTTCCATGCGCCTCAGCACCAAGGGCCGCTATGCCGTCATGGCGATGGCCGACCTCGCCCAGCACGAAGCAGCCAACAAGCCGGTTTCCCTCGCGGATATCGCCCAGCGGCAGGAGATTTCGCTCTCCTACCTTGAGCAGCTTTTCGCCAAGCTGCGCCGCAACGGCCTCGTGAAGAGCGTCCGTGGCCCTGGCGGCGGCTATCGCCTGAGCCGCCCCTCCGCGGAACTCCGAATTTCCGATGTCATCGTTGCTGTCGACGAGCCGATCGCCGCCACCCGCTGCAAGCCGGGCAGCGCCAAGGGCTGCACCGGACAGGGCGCGCGTTGCGTGACCCATGATCTGTGGGAAGAACTCGGCCGCCAGATTCATGTCTTCCTTTCCGGCGTTTCGCTTGCCGATGTGGTTGAGAAGCGTGTGCTTGGCCGGGCCCAGCCCTGCAGCCAGACGGCAGCAAACAACAGCGAACCGCGCGAAGCCGCCTGAAGCGAAATCGCGCCAGCCATCGCCAGCCATGCTGTATCTCGACCACAACGCCACTTCGCCTTTACGCGCGGAAGCCAAAGCCGCCGTGCTGAAGGCGCTCGACGTGACCGGCAATCCGTCCTCGGTCCACGCCGCCGGCCGCACGGCGCGCGCGCTGGTCGAAGCGGCGCGCGAGCAGGTGGCGGCCTTCGCCGGTGCCCGTCCCGCTGAGGTGATCTTCGTGAGTGGCGGTTCGGAAGCCAATGCACTGGCGCTACGCGGCGCGGTGATCGGGGCGCAGGAGACCGGAGAGCGCATTACCCGCCTCTTCATCACCGCCACGGCCCATGACAGCGCACTCGGTGTCGCCCGTTCGCTGGCCGAAACGGTGCCCGGTCTCAAGCTGACGGTCGTGCCGGTGAACGAGAACGGTCGCATCGAGCCAGAGCAGTTCCGCGACCTCCTGATGAACGGCAAGGGCCGGGTTCTCGCCTCGCTGCTCTTCGCCAACAACGAGACCGGCGTGATCGAAGACATTGCCGGCCTCGCCGCGATCCTGCGCGCCGAAGGCGGTGCGGATTCACTTCTTCATGTCGATGCGGTGTCGAGCGGCTACAGCCCGATCCGGTTCTCCGCCTGGGGTGCGGATTACATGTCGCTGGCCGCGCACAAGATCGGCGGGCCGCAGGGCGTCGGCGCGCTCATCGCGCGGGAAGCCGCGCCGCTGGCCGCGCTGTTCAACGGCGTGCAGGAGAAGGGCCGCCGCGCCGGCACACCGAACGTTCCGGGCATCGCGGGTTTTGGCGCCGCCGCGAAAGCGCTGCAGGCGAATTTCGACACCGAAGTCCATGCCGTGACAGAGATCCGCCAGCACTTCGAGGTCGCACTCAAGCACCTCGCGCCCAACGCCGTGATCTTCGCCGCCGACGAGCTGCGCCAGAAGAACGTCTGCTGCTTCGCCATCCCGCAGCTTCAGGCCGAGAACGCGCTGATGGCGCTCGATCTCGACGGCTTCCAGATCAGCTCCGGCGCGGCCTGCTCCTCGGGCAAGGTCGGTCCGAGCCATGTGCTGGCGGCGATGGACGTCCCCGAAAGCCTCGCCCGCTGCGCGCTTCGCGTCAGCTTCGGCCCCGACCTCGGTCTGCTCCAGATGAACGATTTCTTCGCCGCGCTGAAAAACCTGCTCGGCCGCAAGCTCACCCTTGCCGCGGGAGGCGCCTGATGTCGGCCGCGCCCGAGACCAAAAAACAGGTCGCCGAGATCGGCGACAAGTACAAATACGGCTTCGTCACCGATATCGAGATGGAGCGCGCGCCGAAGGGCCTCAATGAGGACACGGTGCGTTACATCTCGGCCAAGAAGAGCGAGCCGGACTGGATGCTCGAATGGCGCCTTGGCGCCTTCGCGCGCTGGAAAGAGATGCGCGAGCCGAACTGGGCCCGCGTGCACTACCAGAAGATCGACTATCAGAACGCCTATTACTACGCCGCACCCAAGAGCACGCCCAAGAAGCAGTCGCTCGACGAGGTCGACCCCAAGCTGCTGGAGACCTACAAGAAGCTCGGCATCCCGCTGCACGAGCAGATGGCGCTCGCCGGCGTCGCGGTCGACGCGGTGTTCGACAGCGTCTCCGTCGCTACCACCTTCAAGGAAAAACTCAACGAAGCGGGCGTGATCTTCTGCCCGATCAGCGAGGCGATCCGCGACTATCCCGATCTCGTGAAGAAATATCTCGGCACGGTCGTCCCGGTGACCGACAACTTCTTCGCCACGCTGAACTCGGCGGTGTTCTCCGACGGCACGTTTGTTTACGTCCCGAAGGGCGTGCGCTGCCCGATGGAGCTCTCGACCTATTTCCGCATCAATGCGTCCGAGACCGGCCAGTTCGAGCGCACCCTAATCGTCGCCGACGAAGGCTCCTACGTCTCTTATCTCGAAGGCTGCACAGCGCCCAAGCGCGACGAGAACCAGCTGCATGCCGCGGTTGTCGAGCTGGTCGCGCTCGCCGATGCCGAGATCAAATACTCGACGGTGCAGAACTGGTACCCCGGCGACGAAGAGGGCAAGGGCGGCATCTACAACTTCGTCACCAAGCGCGGCGATTGCCGCGGGCACCGCTCGAAGATCAGCTGGACTCAGGTCGAGACCGGCTCTGCGATCACCTGGAAATATCCATCCTGCATCCTGCGCGGCGACGACACCGTGGGCGAGTTCTATTCCATCGCCATCGCCAACAACTACCAGCAGGCCGACACCGGCACCAAGATGATCCATTTGGGCAAGAACACCCGTTCTCGGATCATCTCGAAGGGCATCTCGGCGGGCAAGGCGCAGAACACCTATCGCGGCCTCGTCAGCGTGCACCCGAAGGCGGCGAGCGCGCGCAACTACACGCAATGCGACTCGCTCCTGATCGGCGGCAAATGCGGCGCACACACCGTGCCCTACATCGAGAGCCGCAACCCGACCGCGCGAATCGAGCACGAAGCGACGACGTCGAAGATCGCCGAGGACCAGCTGTTCTACTGCCTGCAGCGCGGCATTCCGCAGGACGAAGCGGTCTCGCTGATCGTCAACGGCTTCTGCCGCGAAGTCCTGCAGCAGCTCCCGATGGAATTCGCGGTCGAGGCGCAAAAACTGGTCGGCATCTCCCTGGAAGGGAGTGTCGGATGAGCGGCGAGAGCAAGAAGGACGAAAAGTTCGGTGCCGGACTTGCCATGGGTATGGGCATCGGCGTGGCCATGGGGGCCGGCCTTGGCGCCGCTTTTCACAACGTGGCGATAGGCATGTCCATGGGTGTCGCGCTGGGCGCCGCTTTAGGTTTGGTGTTCGGTGCCGCTTCGCGCGGCTCGGAAAACAAAGAAGAATAGACATGCTCGAGATCAAAGACCTTCATGCCGCCGTCGACGGCAAGGAAATCCTCAAAGGGCTGACGCTCTCCATCGAGCCCGGCCAGGTCCACGCCATCATGGGCCCGAACGGCTCGGGCAAGTCGACCCTGTCTTATGTGTTGGCCGGCCGCGCGGGCTATGAGGTCACCTCGGGCTCGATCCTCTACAACGGCCGCGATCTCGTCGCGATGCCGACGGAGGAGCGCGCCGCGCAGGGCGTGTTCCTCGCCATGCAGTATCCGGTCGAGATTCCGGGCGTTACCACGCTCACCTTCCTCAAGACCGCGCTCAACGCCCAGCGCCGCGCGCGCGGCGAGAAGGAGCTGGACGCGATGAGTGTATTGAAGCTCGTGCGCGGCAAGGCTGCGACCCTCAAAGTTACCGAAGAGATGCTGAAGCGCGCCCTCAATGTCGGCTTTTCCGGCGGCGAGAAGAAGCGCCTGGAAATTCTTCAGATGGCACTGTTCGAGCCGAAACTCGCGATCCTCGATGAGACCGATTCCGGCCTCGACATCGATGCGTTGAAGCTGGTCGCCGAAGGCGTCAACGCGCAGCGCTCGCCGGAGCGCGCCATGCTGGTGATCACGCATTACCAGCGCCTGCTCGACTATATCGTGCCGGACCGCATCCACGTTCTCGCCAGGGGCCGCATCGTCGCCGAGGGCGGCAAGGAGCTGGCGCACGAGCTGGAAGCCAAGGGCTACGAGCACATCGTGGGCAAGGCGGCATGAGCGCGTCCGCGACATGGCTCGACGAACGCAGAGCGCAAGCGCGCGAGCGCTTCGCCGCGCAAGGCGTGCCGCATCGCCGAATCGAGGATTGGAAATATTCCGATCTCAGGCCCGCGGTTGAAGGTGCCAACGACGATGCGGCGGCCGCATGGTCCATCCGCATGCGTCCCGATGGCGTCGAGGTGTTCGATCTCGCGCAGGTCGACGCGCCGGACTGGGTACGCGCGCATCTGGGAACGCTGCCGCAGAGCGTGATGGCATCGGCTTCGCTGGCGCAGGCACGCAGCGGCTTTGCCGTGCGCGTGCCGCGAAATCTCGCCGCCGGAACGCTCGATTTCGAATGGAAAGGTGCGGGCAGCGGAAGGGCGTTGATCGTGCTCGAAGAGGGCGCGACATTGACGCTGTGCGAGAACACCCGAACCGTCGGGTTTGCCAATCTCGGTGTCGAGGCAATCGTCGGCGCCAATGCGCAGCTCACGCATGTCCGTATCGCGAGCCGCGCCACCGCGGCCGTGCAGGTCGAAGAATATGCCGTGCAAGTCGCGCGCGACGGTCTCTATCGCGCGCATCTTTTCAACGGCGGCGCGAAGCTGTCGCGCGCCGAGTTCCAGATCGTATTGGCCGGCACGAACGCTCGTGCCGCGCTCTCGGGCGTGTCCGTGCTCGCCGATGGCGCGCATGCCGATGTCACCACCCACATCACCCACGCAGTCGGCCACACCGAGAGCACGCAGCTTTTCAAGAAGGTCGCCGGCGGCGCCTCGCGCGCGATCTACCAGGGTCGCATCACGGTCGAACAGGGGGCCGACAAGTCCGACAGCCGTCAGACTGCCAAGGCTCTGCTCATGGGCGTGCGCGCCGAGGCCGACCTCAAGCCGGAGCTCGAAATCTTTGCCGACGACGTGAAATGCGCCCATGGTGCTGCGGTCGGCGATCTCGATGCGGATTCGCTGTTTTATCTCCGCGCCCGCGGCATTCCGGAAGCGGAAGCGCGTAACCTTCTCGTCCACGCCTTCCTCGACGAGGTGGTGACCGGGATTGCCGACGACGAGATGCGCAAATTCGTCCGCGCCATGGTCGAAGAGGCATTGCCCGGAGCAATGTTGCCATGACCGCGCAGAGCCCCGTCACCGCCGCCTTCGACCCGCTGGCCGCGCGCGCCGATTTCGAGATCCTCGCCAAGCCGGTCTACGGCAAGCCGCTCGTCTATCTCGACAATGGTGCCAGTGCGCAGAAGCCGCGCCAGGTGCTCGACGCGATGCGCGACTTCGCCAGCACGGACTACGCCAACGTCCATCGCGGCGTACACTATCTCTCGGGCCGTGCCACCGACGCCTACGAAGCCGCGCGCCGCACCGTCCAGAAGTTTCTCGGCGCGGCCCACGAAGACGAGATCGTCTTCACCAAGGGCGGCACCGAAGCGATCAACCTCGTCGCTTACGGCTATCTCGCCCCGCGGATCCAGCCGGGCGACGAGATCGTTCTCACAGTGATGGAGCATCACTCCAATATCGTTCCCTGGCATTTCCTGCGCGAGCGCGCCGGTGCCGTGCTGAAATGGGTGGATGTCCGTGACGACGGTTCACTCGATGTCGAGGCGTTGGAGGCCGCGATCGGGCCTAAGACCAAATTGGTCGCGCTGACGCACATCTCCAATGTGCTTGGCACCGTCACGCCGCTGAAGGAGATCGTCGCCCGCGCCCATGCCAAAGGCGTTCCGGTGCTGGCCGATGGCTGTCAGGGCGCGGTGCACGAAATCGTCGATGTAAAAGCCCTCGACGTCGATTTCTACGCGATCACCGGCCACAAGCTCTACGGCCCGACCGGCATCGGCGTGCTCTACGGCAAGCGGGCGCTGCTCAAGCAGATGCGCCCCTTCAACGGCGGCGGCGAGATGATCCGCGAGGTCACGCGCGACGTCGTCACCTATGCCGATCCGCCGGCCCGTTTCGAGGCCGGCACGCCGCCCATCGTCGAAAGCGTCGGCCTTGCCGCCGCGCTCGACTACATGAATTCCTTCGACCGCGCGGCAATCCGCGCCCATGAGCACGATCTGCTCGCCTATGCCCGCGAAGGCGTTCGCCAGTTCAACTGGCTCCGCGTGATCGGCGACGCGCCGGGCAAGGCATCGATCCTTTCCTTCGAGGCCGACGGCATGCATGCCCACGATCTCGCCACGATCCTGGACCGCGAAGGCGTTGCGGTGCGCGCCGGCCACCACTGCGCCCAGCCGCTCATGGAGCGCTTCGGCGTCGTTTCCACCACGCGCGCCAGTTTCGCGCTCTACAACACCCGTGCCGAGGTCGATGTGCTGCTCGAGGCGCTCGCCAGGGCGCGCAAGATATTGGGTTGAGTGGATGGACGACACGCTGCGCGAGCTTTACCAGGAAGTGATCCTCGATCACTCGAAGCACCCGCGCCATTTCGGCAAACTGGACGACGCGACCAACACGGCCCAGGGCCACAATCCGCTCTGCGGCGACCGCGTGACCATGTACCTGAAGGTCGACGCCGACGACCGCATCCAGGACATCGCGTTCGAAGGAAAGGGTTGTGCGATCAGCCAGGCCTCGGCCTCGCTGATGACGGACATGATCGTCGGCCGCACGGTCGCGGAGGCCGAAAAGCTGATGGGTGGCTTCCTGCATTTGGTCAAAGGCGAGGATGCCAGCGGTCTCGATCCGGACGACCGCGAACGGCTCGACGTCATGGCCGGCGTCAGCGCATTCCCGATGCGGGTGAAATGCGCGACGCTGGCCTGGCACACGATGAAATCCGCACTGGAGGGCGGCGCTGCCGCCGAAGCCGTATGAATGCCGAACCGAACAAGGCCGATATCGCCGCCTCCGGTTCCATGCTTTCGGCTGAGGAACTCGAGGATTTCACCCAGAAGATCGTGGCCGCGCTGAAAACGGTCTACGATCCGGAGATCCCGGTGGATATCTACGAACTCGGTCTTATCTATAAGGTCGACGTCTCGGACGAAAAGAACATCGCCGTCGACATGACGCTGACCGCGCCGGGCTGCCCCGTCGCAGGAGAGATGCCGGGCATGGTGAAATCCGCGCTCGAAGGCATCGAAGGCGTCGGCGAGATCACGGTGAACATGACCTTCGACCCGCCCTGGACGCCGGAGCGGATGAGCGAGGAAGCGAAGCTCGAATTGAATATGTATTGAGGAGCGAGTAGCGAATGGCGAATAGGGAAGACAAATCTGCAGAGAGCCTGCATTCCCTATTCGCTACTCGCCATTTCGCTATTCGCCGGGCCAGGAGCACCGAATGACCAGCATGGGCACCGAAAACGCCAAACCAAAGCTCCGCCGCGAGCGCCCCAAGGCCGTCCGCCTGACCGATGCTGCCGCGGCGCGCCTGCGCGCAATCATGGACGATGCCGAGGGCAAATATCTCGGCGTCCGCGTCGGTGTCACCAATGGCGGCTGCGCCGGCATGAGCTACACAATGGACTATGCCGAGCAGCAGAATCCGCTCGACGAAGTGGTCGAAGACCGCGGCGTGAAGATCTTCATCGACCCCAAGGCGATCCTGTTCCTGATCGGCACCGAGATGGATTTCGTCACCGAGAAACTCGGCGCCCGCTTCGTCTTCAACAACCCGAACCAGACCGCCGCCTGCGGTTGCGGCGAAAGCGTGAGCATCACGCCGGCCGCCGCCGACTAGGCTTCACCAGGGCAGGGGCCCCTCGTCGTTCGAATAGCTTCCGGTCGGACCGTCATCGCCGAGCAGCGCGAGCCGCACCGGTTCGCGCGCACCTTCCTCGACCGTGCGCGTGCCCATGAAATTGTTGAGCGCCGTCTTGGTGTAACCTGGACAGGCCGCGTTGACCTTGATGCCCTCCGGCGCGAGGTCGAGAGCCAGCCCCACCGTCACCGCATTCAGCGCCGTCTTCGACGCCGAATACATGCCGTAGAGCGCGCGCAGATGCTCGCCGCCGGGACCGAGTGTGCGCGTCAGTGAACCGACGCCGCTCGACACGTTCACGATACGCGCCGACTTCGCCTTGCGCAGGAGCGGCAGCATCGCCTGCGTCACCGCGATGACGCCAAAGACGTTTGTTTCATAGATGGCACGGATATCGTCAAGCGAGGCACTGCTGATCCGGCCGCTTTTCACAATGTCGTCCACGGCGCCTTTGGGCTGGCCGATCTTCGAGATGCCGGCATTGTTGATCAGGATGTCGAGGCGTCCGAACTCCTTACTGATGCGCCCCGCAGCGGCGGCGATGGATGCCACGTCCGTGACGTCGAACTGGATGGCATGGGCATTGGCGCCGACCTCGCGCACCGCTATCTGGCCCTTGCCGAGGTCGCGGGAGCCCACCAGCACGGTGAGGCCCTTCGCCGCGAGGTCTTTGGCGATCTGCAGGCCGATGCCCTGGTTGGCGCCGGTGACGAGTGCGATGCGGTTGTCGGTCATGCTGGTCTCCTATTCGATGGCGATGGTCACCGGTTCGCGCTATAAGCGTGAAGTGGAACAATATTCCGTTTATATGGAGCATTGTTCCGTTTATCAAGAGGCGTCGGTGGTGAAACGGCAGCAATCTTCCGCGGCGGGCGCAAAACCGGTGAAACGCGCAGACGCGCAGCGCAATAGCGAAGCGTTGCTGAAGGCGGCGCTGGCCGTGTTCGCGAAATCGGGTGTTGATGCGCCAGTGCGCGAAATCGCGGAGAAGGCGGGTGTCGGCGTCGGTACGGTCTATCGCAATTTTCCGCTGCGCTCCGACCTGATCGTCGCGGTGTTCCGGCAGGAAGTCGATGCCTGCGCGGATGCGGCCGCGGTGCTGGCCGCGAAGTATCCGCCGACAGAGGCGCTGTCGCGTTGGATGTTGCGCTTCACCGATTTCGTCGCGGCCAAGCGTGGGCTCGTGGCGGCGCTGCACTCGGGCGATCCCGCCTACGAACCGTTGCCTGCCTATTACGATGGCAAGCTCAGGCCCGCGCTGGAATCGCTGTTGAACCGCGCCATCGCCGCCGGCGAGATCCGCGCCGGCGTGGCGCCCGGCGACCTGCTCAGTGCCGCTGTCAGCCTGTGCCGCACACCCTACGACGCCGCGCCGGATCACACCGCGCGGATGCTGGGACTTCTGATCGACGGCTTGCGCTACGGGGCGGCCAAGCAATGAACGACCCGCGTCGTTTCGACGATCTCTTCTGCGAATTCGGTCCCATTCGGCTGCGCCGATTCTTCGGCGGCGAAGGCATCTATGCCAACGACGTCATGATCGGGATGGTGTTCCGTCAGGATACGATCTTCTTCAAGACCGACGAGATGACGCGCAAGGCTTTCGAAGCCGAGAACTCCGAGCCGTTCAGCTTCCACAAGGGCAAGGAGCTGGTCGTGACGACCTGGTTCGCGATCCCCGATCGCCTGTATGACGACCCGGAAGAACTGGCGCGTTGGGCCCGTGAAGCGCTCGCCGTCGCACGCGCCGCGCCGGCGGCAAAAAAGAAGGCGCGCAAGGCGTTGAAGCCCGCGCGCCCTCCAAAGGCCCGCAAGGGCCGTTAGATCACCACAGATGCACCCGCATGTCGGGCGGCAGATACATCTTGTCGCCCGGCTTCACATGGAATGCCCTGTACCAGGCATCCGAATTGCGGATCGGTCCCAGCACACGATAGTGCGGGGGGCTGTGCGGGTTGCTGATGAGCTGCAACCGCATCGCCGCATCGGTGTACTTGCCGCGCCAGACTTGGGCAAAGCCCAGGAAGAAGCGCTGGTCGCCGGTGAAGCCGCCCAGCACCGGCGCCTTCTTGCCATGCAGCGAGGCATGATAGGCCTTGAGCGAGATCGTCACGCCCGACAGGTCGCCGATGTTCTCGCCCATGGTGAGCTTGCCGTTCACGTGCATGCCCGGCAGGGGCTCGAACTGGTCGAACTGGTCGCCGAGCATCGTGGTGCGCGCCTCGAACGCCTTGCGGTCGTCCGCGGTCCACCAACTTTGCAGGATGCCCTGGCCGTCATACTTGCTGCCCTGGTCGTCGAAGCCATGGCCGATCTCGTGGCCGATGACGACGCCGATGCCGCCATAGTTCACGGCATCGTCGGCATTGGGATCGAAGAACGGCGGCTGGAGGATCGCGGCCGGGAAGAAGATCGAGTTGAACGACTGGGTGTAGTAGGCGTTCACCGTCGACGGCGTCATGAACCACTCGTTGCGGTCGACCTTCTGGTCGATGCGGTCGAGGTTGTATTTCCACTCGAAGGCGTTGGAGCGTTCGATATCGCCGATCAGGTCGTCCTTCTTGATGACCAGACCCGAATAATCGCGCCACACATCGGGATAGCCGATATGCGGGGTGAACGCGTGCAGCTTGTCGAGTGCTTTCTTTTTCGTGGCGTCGCTCATCCAGCTGATCTTGTGGATGTCGGCGTCATAGGCGGCGATGATGTTCGCCACCAGCTTCTCGGCTTTCTTCTTCGACGCCGGCGGGAAGTACTTCGCGGCATAAAGCTTGCCGAATGGATGCGGCAGGACATTGTCGATCAGTTGCACCGCGCGGGTCTCGCGCGGAAGCTGCTCACTCTGTCCGCCGATCACCTTACCGTAGAAATCGAAATCGGCGTCGTCGATCGCCTTGGGCAGATAGTCCGCCATCGTGTGGAGATAGTGGATGGTCAGATAGTCGCGCCACACCGCAACCGGCGTCTTGGCAAAGGTCTCGGCCATCGCCGGGAACGCCGTGTTCTCGCGCACGACGACCTTGCGGTCCGGCCCGAGCCCTTGGGTCTTGAAGAACAGCGTCCAGTTGAAGCCCGGCGCGAAGGTCGAAAGCTCGGCCACCGTCATCGGGTTGTAGGTCTTGTCGGCGTCGCGCCGAGCCGCCGAGTCCCAATGCGCCTTGGCGAGCGTCGCTTCGAGGTCGTAGACCGCAGCGGCGCGCGCCGCCGCATCCTTGGGATCGACGAAGCTCAGCATTTGCGCGAGATAGGCCTTGTAGGCGTCCCGCGCCTTGGCGAGGTCGGCATTGTCGGCGTTGAGGTAGTAGTCGCGGTTCGGCATGCCGAGGCCGCCCTGCGTCATCGTCACGACGTAGACATCGGAGTTCTTGGGATCGGGCCGGATACCGTCATAGGCGATGCTGGCCAGCTGCAGGCTGGGATCGGCCATCAGCGCGACGACATCGTCCAGCGTCTTCACCGCCGAGATACGGTCGAGATCGGTTTTTGCCGGCTTCAGTCCGTCGGTATCGATCGACTTCTGGTCCATGAAGGCGTCGTTGAGATCGCGAATCTGCGTCTCTTCCGGCGTCAGAGTCGGACGGTCGCGCGCCTCGATCCCGGCGACGATATCCTTCATCCGCTTTTCGCTCAGGATGTTCAGTTCCTGGAACGAACCGATCGAGGTGCGATCGGCGGGGATTTCCGTGCGTTTGTACCAGGCGCCGTTGGCGTATTCGAAGAAGTCGTCGCCCGGCTTCACGCTGCGGTCCATGCCGGTGAGGTCGAAGCCCCAGGGTGGAATGGTGGCCTTGGGCGTCGCCGCAACCGCGACGCAGGCAAGGCCGGCGACGGCCGCGATGGCAATGGCGGTTTTTTTCATGTTTCTCATTCCTTGTTCTCTTCGTTCTGTTCTCACCACAGCGGGACGCGCTTGTTCGGCGGCAGATAGAGCTTGTCGCCGGGCTTCACGTTGAACGCCGCATACCAGGCGCTGCTGTTGCGAACCACGCCATTGACCCGGAACTCCGACGGGCTGTGCGGGTTCGACAGCACCTGCGAACGGATCGCCGCATCGCGGTGCCGCTCGCGCCAGCTCTGCGCATAGGCGATGAAGAAGCGCTGGTCGCCCGTCAGCCCGTTCAGCACCGGCGCCGGCTTGCCGCCGAGCGAGATGTGATAGGCCTTGAGCGCGATCACGAGGCCGGCGATGTCGGCGATGTTCTCGCCCAGCGTCAGCTTGCCGTTGATGTGCAGGCCGGGCAGGGGCTCGTACTGATCGTACTGTCCGGCGATGGCCGCGGTGCGCTTCTTGAAGTTGGCGAGATCCTTGGCCGTGAACCAGTCCTTCAATTCGCCATGGGCGTCGTACTTCGCGCCCTGGTCGTCGAAGGAGTGGCTGATCTCGTGCCCGATCGTCGCGCCGATCTCGCCGTAGTTCACGGCGTCGTCGGCATTCGGATCGAAATAGGGCGGCTGCAGGATGCCGGCCGGGAACACGATCTCGTTGAAGCTCGGATTGTTGTAGGCGTTGTTCGTCGGCGGCGACATTCCCCATTCGGTGCGGTCGACCGGTTCGTCGATGCGCTTCACCTCGCGGTTCCACTCGAACACCGACGTCGCCTTCACGCTCTTCACCAGATCGCCGCGGTCGATGGCGAGCGCCGAGTAGTCGCGGAACTTGTCCGGGTAGCCGATCTTGACCATCGTCGCGTGGAGCTTTTCGAGAGCCTTCGCCCGCGTCGCGGGCGACATCCATGACAGCGTGCGGATGTCGGCGTCATAGGCCTTGAGCAGGTTCTCGACGAGGTTCAGCGCCTTGGCCTTGGCTTCCGGCGGGAAGTACTTCTCGACATAGAGCTTGCCGAGCGCCTCGCCCATCGCGCCGTCGAGCAGGCGGATGCCGCGGGTTGCACGGTCGAGCTGCGCCGGCTTTCCGGCAAGCGCGGTGCCGTAGAATGCGAAATCGGCATCGTCGATCGTCTTGGGCAAATAGGGCGCCCAGCGGTGCATCAGGCGCACCGTCATGTAGTCACGCCACACCTCGATCGGCGTCGTCGCGAAAATCTGGGCGAGCTGCGGGATCGCCGACTTCTGGCCGACGATGACTTTGCGCGAACCCTTAGGCCCGGTTTCCGGAATGCCGGCCTTCTGGAACATCGCATCCCAGTCGAAGCCGGGCGCGAAGGCCTTCAGCTGGTCGATGGTCATGGGATTGTAGTTCTTGTCGGCGTCGCGGGTGTCTTCCGCCGGCCAGTGCGCCTTGGCCATTGCCAGTTCGAGATCGTAGATCTTGGCGGCGCGCGCCTCGGCGTCGTCGACCCCGGCCAGCGTCAGCATCTGCGCGAGATACTTCTTGTACGCGGCCTGCGTCTCGACGATGTCCTTGTCGGTCTTGAGGTAGTAGTCGCGGTCCGGCAGTCCGAGGCCGGACTGATACAGGTCTACGATGTAGGCCGACGAATTCTTGTCGTCGACGCCGATGTAGAAGCCGAACGGCCCGTCGAGGCCGAACTCGGGATCTCCGGTCGCGCCGGCGATATCGGAGAGCGTCTTGTAATTCCGGATCGTGTCGAGATCGGCTTTGATCGGGGTAAGGCCCGCGGCTTCGATCTGCTGGGTGTCCATGAAGGCGTTGTAGAGATCGCGCAGCTTGCGCCCTTCCGGCGTCAGCTTGTCGTCCGGCGTCTTGGACAGGTCGTCGACCAGTCCCTTGAGCTTTGCTTCGTTCTGCAGGTCGAGTTCGAGGTTGACGCCCGAATAGGTGCGGTCGGCCGGAATCGTGTCGTGCTTCACCCAGTTGCCGTTGGCGTACATGAAGAAGTCGTTGCCCGGCTTGACGTCCTTGTCGATGTAATTGAGTTCGACGCCCCAAGGCTTGACCTGCGGGTCGGCGGCAATGGCCGAACCGATGGCGAAGACGATGGCTGCGGCACTGAGAAGAAGTGTACTGCGCTTCATGAATTGCTCCTGACGATTCGGAGAAAACAAAAGTGCCGCCGGGAGGATTTCCCGGCGGCACAGCTTGGTCTGCTTACCAGAGATGCACGCGCTGATCGGGCGCGAGATACTCCTTGTCGCCCGGCTTCACGCCGAAGGCGTCGTACCAGGCGTCGGTGTTGCGCGTTGCGCTGATGGCGCGGAACTTTTCCGGCGCATGCTCGTTCGACAGCACCTGCGCGCGCAGCGCCGCGTCGCGGGTCTTCGAGCGCCAGATCTGTCCATAGGACAGGAAGAAGCGCTGGTCGCCCGTGAAGCCATCGAGCACCGGAGCCGGCTTTCCGTCGAGCGACAGATGATAGGCCTTCAGCGCGATGGTGATGCCCGCCAGGTCCGCGATGTCCTCGCCCAGCGTGTTCGGGCCGCTGACATGCAGTCCGGGCAAGGCTTCGTACTGATCGAACTGGTTCGACAGGGTCTGGGTCCGCTCCTTGAACGCCTTCAAGTCGTCGGCCGTCCACCAGTTCCGCAGTACGCCGTCACCGTCGTATTGCGCGCCCTGGTCGTCGAAGCCATGGCTCATCTCGTGCCCGATCACCGCGCCGATGCCGCCATAATTCACGGCGTCGTCGGCGTTGGGATCGAAGAACGGCGCCTGCAGGATCGCAGCCGGGAACACGATCTGGTTGGTCGATGGATCGTAATAGGCGTTCACCGTCTGCGGGGTCATGCCCCATTCGGTCTTGTCGACCGGATCGTCGAGGCGCTTCACCTGGCGATTCCACTCGAACGCGATACCAGCCTGGACATCGGCGAGCAGCGCACCGGGCTTGACCTCATAGGCCGAGTAGTCGCGCCATTTGTCGGGATAGCCGATATAGGGCGTAAACTTGTGCAGCTTGTCGAGCGCCTGCTGCCGCGTCGCTTCCGACATCCAGGACAGGGTGCGGATATCGGCGTCATAGGTCTTGAACAGATTGTCGACCAGTTCGCGCGCCTTCTGCTTGGCGATCGGCGGGAAGTACTTGGCGACATAGATCTTGCCGAGCGCCTCGCCGATCAGGCTGTCGAGCAGGCGCACGCCACGGGTCGGACGATCGAGTTCCTGCGACTGGCCGCCCAGCACCTTGCCGTAGAAATCGAAATCGGCGTCGTCGAAGGCCTTCGGCAGATAGTCCGAATTCGCATGAAGATAGTGGACCGTCAGATAGTCGCGCCACACCGCCACCGGGGTCTCGGCAAACAGCTTCGCAAGGCCGGGGAAAGCCGACCTCTGGGTCACGACGAGGACGCGCTCGCCCTTCGGACCCTTCTCGGGAATGCTCGCCTCGGTCAGGAACGCGTCCCAGCGGAAGTCCGGCGCGAATTTCTTCAGGTCGGACAGCGGCATCGGATTGTAGGTCGCTTTGACGTCGCGGTTTTCAGCGCGGGTCCAGTGCAGCTTGGCGATCTTCTCCTCGACCGCATAGACGGCCGCTGCGCGCTTGTCGGCATCCTTGGCACCGGCGAGGGTCAGCATCTTGGCGAGGTAGACCTTGTAGGCGTCGCGCGCCGCGGCGAGATCCTTGTCGTCGCGCAGATAGTAGTCGCGGTCCGGCATACCCAGGCCGCCCTGTGCCAGCACCACCGAATAGGCATTCGGATTCTTCTGGTCCGGCACGATATACATATTGAAGACGCCCGCCTCGCTCAGCCGCGGCGAAGACATCGCGCGCGCCACGCCGTCGAGCGTCTTGATGTGCGCGATGCGGTCCAGGTCGGCTTTGGCCGGCGTCAGGCCCGCCGCGTCGATCGCCTTCTGGTCTACGAAGGCGGTGTAGAGGTCGCGCATCTTGCGCTCGTCGGGTGTGAGCTCTGCCTCAGGCTTGGCGACCAGCTCGTTCACGATCGTCTTCATGCGCTCTTCGCTGAGGATGCGCAGGTTCTGGAAAGCGCCGACGCGAGTCCGGTCCGCCGGGATTTCCGTCTTCTTGATCCAGGTGCCGTTCACGTACTCATAGAAGTCGTCGCCAGGCTTGACCGAGGTGTCCATTGCCGTGAGATCGATGCCCCAGGCGCCGAGTTCCGGTTTCGCCGCCGGCATGTCGCCGGCCAGCGCACAGCCCACGCTGAAGACACCGGCCAGGAGAAGTAGGCTGCGTCGCATCGTTTCAATCTCCGAAAAAGACATGAAAGCGCCCGGAGCGGACGCCCGGGACTCTGTCAAAAATCTGTCGGCTATAGGTCAGAACTTCGCCGCCCCGCGCAAGTCACACCCGCGCGAGTTAACCCTTTGCCATGTAGGCGGCTGCTTATTGCCCTGAGAACTTGGCCTGGCGCTTTTGCAGAAAGGCAGTGACGCCTTCCATGAAATCTTGTGTCTTTCCGGCCCGTTCCTGCGCCGAACGCTCGAGGTCGAGCTGCTCCTCATAGGTCTTGAGTGGGCTCTGCCAGTAGAGGCTGCGGGTGATCGCCAGCGAGGCGGGTCCGTCGGCAAGCTGGTTGGCGAGCTTCAGGGCTTCCTCCATCAGCTCGTTGTCACCGGCGACACGGTTGATCAGGCCCCATTCCATCGCCTTCTCCGCCGGCAGGCGTTCGGCGAGAAGCGATAGCTCCTTGGCACGGGCGAGGCCGATCATGCGCGGCAGCATCCAGGTCGAGCCGCCATCCGGCACCAGGCCGATGCGGGTGAAAGCCTGAAGGAAATAGGCCGAGCGCGCCGCGACCACGAGGTCGCCCATCAGCGCGATGCTCATGCCGACGCCGGCGGCGGCACCATTGACGGCGGTGACGAACGGAATCGACAGATCGCGCAGGCGGCGCAGGAACGGGTGGTAGACCGTCTCGAGCGAATGGCCGACGCCGGTCTCTTCGCCCGTGCCGCGCTCGGCGAGATTGGCGCCCGAGCAGAAGCCGCGCCCTTCGCCGGTCAGGATCATCGCCCGGAAGCCGTTGTCCTTGTTCTCGATGAAGTTCAGCGCGGCCGCGGCGCCCTTCACCAGCTTCACGCCGGCGGCATTCATCGCTTCGGGATGGTTGAGCGTCAGGACGGCGACCTTGCCGTGCGCCGTCACATAAGCCCTGTCGAAATCCGTCCGCATGCGAAGCCTCCGCCGGTTGTTTTGCCGGAGCTTAGCGGAGTTTGCGTGGCGTCATCCAACGGAGAATTCGCGCTTCTTTGCGCGCGGCCGCCGATTACGCTGCGTCAGTTTCGAACGGCGAAATGCTCGGATCGTCTTCGCCGATCACCCGGTTACGGCCGGCGTGCTTGGCGCGGTAGAGGCACATATCGGCGCGCTGGATCAGCTCGACCGGGCTCTCCTCGCCGCTGAGTTCGGCCACGCCGATCGAGATCGTCACGGACCCCAGCACGTCGCCGGTGGATTTCTTGATCAGCTTCTTGCTCTGCACCGAGCCGCGGATCTGCTCGGCCAGTTTCATGGCGTCGAGAAGGCTCGCACGGCGCACGATCACGGCGAATTCTTCGCCACCGAAGCGCGCCGCGGTATCGCGTCCCTTGGTGTTTTCCGAAATGCAGCCGGCGACGAGGCGCAGCACATGATCGCCCGTCTGGTGGCCCCAGGTGTCGTTGAACGACTTGAAGCGGTCGATGTCGCACATGAAGAGTGCAAGCGGCTCGCCGCTGGCACGGGCCTCGGCCATGGCGCTCAGAAGCTCGGTGTCGAAGGCCTTGCGATTGGCGATACCGGTGAGCGGGTCGGTCAGGCTCTCGCGCCGGACATTGTCGAGCTGGGCGCGCAACTCGCCGACCTGCTCGGAAGAATTCTGCAATTCCTGTTCGAGCGTCTTGGTACGCTGCTCCATGTCCTTGGTCGCGGTGACCAGCGAACCGATCAGCTTGCGCAGGCCGTCGGGCGAATCCAGGCCGCCGAGTTCGCCGCGCGCCGCGGTCAGGGTATTGCCGAAAGCCGATGCGTCGCGCCCGGCCTCTTCCAATTTTGCGATGGTCTCGTTCAACGAGGCCGTCACGGTCTCGCCGATGCTTTCCACGGCGCGTTCGGTGCGGTCCCGACTGAAGGCGCGGTCGCGCAGCTCCTGCAGGACCGTCGCGGTGAACGGTCGCCGCGCAGCGATCATGTCGCCGATGACGCGGCCTACGCCAGGATTCTCGCCTGCGGAATATGTGTAAAAGAGCTCGTAGTTCTCCGGCGTGGGCGGCACGTCGCAATCGCCCATCAGCGCAAGCGCTGTCTTCGCCAGTGCCTGTTCCCGTTCGCTACGCAACCCCAACTCCGCCTGCGGTAGATACATGCGCCTATATTGCGCCCTGCAGATACTGGCTTGGGGTTCGTAAGAAACTCTTAAAGCCGCCGCTGCGGCAGCCATTGAGCGGGCTCAAGAGACTGGTTAGATTGACAAAATATCACACCAAGACATTGGAGGAGGCCCAAAATGAGTGCTGCTGAATTGAGACCAGATCCCGGCGCCGAAATCCGCCGCATCCTCGACAAGCAGCGCCAGGCGCATATCCGCGACGGCGCCCCCTCCGCCGAAAAGCGCATCGAATGGCTCGATCGCGCCATCGCCCTCC
Source organism: Pseudomonadota bacterium (assembly GCA_018241025.1). Classification (GTDB taxonomy): domain Bacteria; phylum Pseudomonadota; class Alphaproteobacteria; order Micropepsales; family Micropepsaceae; genus Rhizomicrobium. Next base: position 134,866 of record JAFEEQ010000013.1, on the reverse strand, counting down.
TGGTCGGACACAAGGATGCCATCGCCGATGCGCTGCGCGAGGATTTCGGCCATCGCTCGGTCGAGGCATCGCTTTTCACGGACGTCGCCGGCTCCATCGGCCCGCTCAAGCACGCCAAGGCACACCTCAAGACCTGGATGAAGCGCGAGAAGCGCAAGGTCACCCCGGCGATCCTCGGCCTCTTCGGCGCCAAGGCTTATATCGAATATCAGCCCAAGGGTGTGGTCGGCGTAATCAGCCCGTGGAACTTCCCGTTCAATCTGACCTTCACGCCGCTCGCGGGAATCTTCGCCGCCGGCAACCGCGTGATGATCAAGCCGAGCGAGTTCACGCCGCGTTGCTCCGAGCTGATGGCCCGGATGTTCTCCTCCGCCTATGACGAAAGCGAAGTCGCGGTCTTCACCGGTGGCGCCGATATCGGCTCGGCCTTCTCGCGCCAGCACTTCGATCATCTTCTCTTCACCGGCGCGACCTCGATTGCCTATCACGTCATGAGGGCGGCGGCGGAGAACCTGGTTCCGCTCACGCTCGAGCTCGGCGGCAAATCGCCGGTCATCGTCAGCGACAGCGCCGACATGGCCCTGACCGCCAAGCGCGTCATGCAGGGCAAGACGCTCAACGCCGGCCAGATCTGTCTCGCGCCCGACTACGTGATGGTTCCGAAGGCCAAGACCGGCGAGTTCGTGAAGCAGGCCGCCGACGCGATCAGCACCATGTTCCCGACGCTGAAGGACAATCCCGACTACACCTCGGTCATCAACCAGCGCCATTACGACCGCCTGCAGGGTTACCTCGCCGACGCGAAGGCCAAGGGTGCCGAGATCGTCGAGCTCAACCCAGCGCGCGAAGATTTCCGCCAGCAGCCCTATCACAAGATCCCGCCGACGCTAGTGCTGAACCCGACCGACGACATGGCGATCATGAAGGACGAGATCTTCGGGCCGCTCCTGCCGGTGAAAACCTACGACAAGGTCGACGACGCCATCGGCTATGTGAACGATCATCCGCGCCCGCTCGGCCTCTACTATTTCGGCAACGACAGTGCCGAGCAGGAGAAGGTGCTGAACCGCACGACCTCGGGCGGCGTGACCGTCAACGACGTCGTGATGCATGTCGGCATGGAAGACCTGCCGTTCGGCGGCATCGGCCCGTCAGGCATGGGCGCCTATCACGGCCTCGACGGCTTCCGTACCTTCAGCCACCCCAAGGCGGTCTTCCAACAGGTCGGCCGCGACCTGACCGCGATGCTCCGCCCGCCCTATGGCGAAGGTATCCGCAAGATGCTGGGCGGGCAGATCAAGGCGTGATGCTCTCGCCCGAACTCGCTGCTGCAGCACGAGAATTCCTCCGCCAATTCAAAGTAGCAGCGGGTTCAGGCGACATCGACTTCACAGTACGTGCCGCAGATAACGGCATAGGCCGTGAAGTTATCATTGCTGCGAATATCGACGGCCTGTTGGCGCTGGCGGCAGACAGCTTGAAGCTGGCCCTGTCAGAGCCACAAAGCGGGAGCCATTGGCATATCGACGCTGCATCCTACGCGAACGAAGGCTCCACACCGTTGATCTTGGAAGTGCCCTAAGCCGCGGTCCACCCGCCATCCACCGAGATGTTCGCGCCGGTGATGTTCTTTGCGGCGTCGGAACACAGGAACACCGCAATCGCCGCGACCTCCTCGACCTTCACGAATTCCTTGGTCGGCTGGGCGGCGAGGAGCACGTCGTTCATCACCTGCTCGCGCGTCATGTTGCGCGCCTTCATCGTGTCGGGGATCTGCTTCTCGACCAGCGGCGTCCAGACATAGCCCGGGCTGATGCAGTTCACCGTTACGCCGTCGGTCGCCACTTCCAGCGCCACGGTCTTGGTCAGTCCGGCGATGGCGTGCTTGGCCGAGACATAGGCCGTCTTGAACGGGCTTGCGACGAGGCTGTGCGCCGACGCCGTCGAAATGATGCGGCCCCATTTGCGCTTCTTCATGCCGGGCACCGCGGCGCGCATGCAGTGAAACGCACTCGACAGATTGATGGCGATGATCTGGTCCCACTTCTCGATCGGGAAATCCTCGATCGGTGAAACGAACTGGATGCCGGCGTTGCAGATCAGCACGTCGACCGAGCCGAAGGTCTTCTCCGCCGTCGCGATCATCTCGGCGATCTCGGCAGGCTTGGTCATGTCGGCGGGCGAATAGGCTGCCTTCACGCCGAACTCGCGCTCGATCGCCGAGCGCTCTTTCTCGATATCCTCGGCCTTGCCGAAACCGTTGATGGTGATGTTGGCGCCTTCCTGGGCAAGCGCGCGGGCATAGGCGAGGCCGATGCCGCTGGTCGAGCCGGTGATGACGGCGGATTTTCCTTTGAGGCTCACGGGGAACTCCTTCGGGTTAGAGGGCGAGGTAGTCGTGCAACACGCGGCCATAGGGCAGCGCGAAATCGACGATCTGGTGGCGGCCGCCGACGATCTCGCGCACCGGGAAATCGGCGACGCGGCAATTGACGTGCGGTATCAGATGCAGCCGGGCAGGGCCGTCCCATGCCTCATGGACCACGATGTCCTCGAGATTGTACCCGACGAGCTGCGCGATTTTCGGCGTCCCATCGACATCCGGGATCCATTTGAGATTGACGTTGAGCTTCGCCATTCCCGCCTTCACTTCGTCGAGCCGGTCGGCGAGGCTGATCTGCTTGTAGGCCATGGTGCCGAGCGCGACGCGTTCTTCGTCGTAGTGCAAGGTCGCGGTCAGCGTGTCGGTCACCGTCTTCAGTCTCGGCACACCGTATTTCTTCGGAAAGCCCCAGATTTCGCGGCCGCCGCTGATCGGCGGTTCGTCGTCGAGATACATCTGGATCGAGAAGTTGCATGGCTCGCCGTTCAGCGTCGCGAGCGCGCCCATGCCGCTCTCCTCGAACACGCCGAAGCCGGTCGCGTCGGGCATCTTCATCCATTCGTAGTAGACGAGGTCGCCGCCGGCGGGTTCGAGCGGTTCGGGCAGGGCCGCGCGGATGGCCGCCGGATCGGTCCGGTAGGTGATGATGAGATACTCGCGGCGAAAGAAGCGGAACGGCCCGCGCGAATAGCTCGGGCTGAACAGCGGCATCGAGGAGGCCTTGAGGATTTCGTCGCGCGTCACGTCTGGCCCTTTCGTTCCAATTCCGCTTTTTCCCTGCCCGCTGCGTTCTTGTGCTCTTCCAGCTTGCGTTTCAGGTCCGCGCGTCCCGCCGCCCAGTGCTCGCGCATGGTCTGGCGCGAGAACTCGGCATCCTTGGACAGGCCTTCGAAGGGCTTGGAACGATAGACCAGCAGCATCAGGGTGAATTCGTGCTTGCGCGCAAAGGCCTTGATCATCTCGGCTTCGCTCGAGTGCAGATACTTGTCCGGGAGCGTATCCAGAAATTTTCGCATGGCCATGCGGAGATCGGCGATCTCGAGCGCGGCGCGGCCGTGATTTTCCGCCCGGCTGGCATAGTGGATGTCTTTTTCGCGCTCCAGAACCTCGCCCATGTTGCGCGGCATCGGGCCTTCGGCGTTGAACAGGTCGACTTCGCAGATATGCAGGTCGTGATCGACATGCTGGTCGAGGACGTATTGCAGAGGCGTGTTCGAGACCACGCCTCCGTCCCAATAGTGGCGGCCTTCGATCGTGATCGGCGGGAAGCCGGGCGGCAGGGCACCGGAGGCCATCACGTGCTCAGGCCCGATCTTCTCCAGCGTATTGTCGAAATAACGGAGCTTGCCGCTGCAGATGTCGACGGCGCCGAGGCTGAGCCGGATTTCCTTGGAGTTGATGCGGTCGAAATCGACCAGTGCGTTCAACGTGTCGTGCAGCGGCGCGGTGTCGTAGAAGCTGAGCGCCTCTGGCGATCCGTTCGGATAGAACGGCGCCGGCGGAACGCGGGGACGGAAGAATCCGCCAATACCGGTAAGCGCCGTCCAGGATGTCGCCAGACCGCTCGCAAGAGCACGCGTCTCTCCGAATGGAACGGCAAAAGGCAGGCCCGAACTCACCATGTCCCAGAAGCGCGTGAGTCGGTCCACGCGGTCTTGCGGTGCGTTTCCGGCGATGAGCGCGGCGTTGATCGCGCCGATCGATGTGCCCGCGATCCAGTCTGGTTTGAAGTCGGTTTCAGCAAGCCCCTGATAGACGCCGGCCTGATAGGCGCCCAGCGCTCCACCGCCCTGAAGCACGAGGACGCGTTTCGTCATAGCCATTGGCTTGTGTTGCATTGCAGCAAAGATAATGCGCGACAGCTCGAATTACATCGGCCCCGCCTGCGCGAATGGCCGCAGTTTTCATGACAAGTTTGTTGGAATTTCAGCAATCGAGCAGGGCCATCGCCGAAAGCGTTGCAAGCGGCCACGCTTTCGTGCGCTCCGGTACGGGCGTCCGGTCGGCGTACCACAGTGCGGCGACGCAATTGCGCGCGAAACACCAACTCAGCACGCGGCGGCGTTCCAGGCCGAGGCGCTCGCAATAGATCGCGACCCGGCGGTCCATCGCCTCTGGTGTCAGGAATTCGGCGGATCGCTGATAGGGATTGCGCAGCGGCGCGGCGATTTCATAGGCCAGATCGGCAACGATGCCCTTGGGATCGATGGCGAGCCAGCCGCGCTCCGCGTCGAACAGGATATTGTCGTGATGCAGGTCGCCGTGCAGAAGCACGGTGCTGGCCTGCGTCGCCTCGAGTTCGTCGAACCGTGTCCGCGCCCGCGCCGCGATGTCGGCCGTCAGCGGCGGAATGGCAATGCGGCGTTCGAATTCCGCCTTCTGGTCCTCGTGCGCGGCGAACCCCGCCGCCGGCGCATGGGCGCGCTGGAGCTTTTCGATCACGTCGCAGACGATATGGGTCGCCTCGTCGTCGCGCCCGCTCAGTGACAACTCCGTCAAAGTCGTGCCGGGGACGATGCGCTCCAGAACGATGGCTGCCTCGTCGGCCTCCAGCACTTGGACCGTTCCGCTGCCGTGATGGGCTGCGAGATAACGCGCGCCGGGTGCCTCGTCGCTACCCGGCTTGAAGACCTTCAGCACGCCGCGAACCTTGTCGCGCGCGACATAGGCGAGCCAGGACGAATGCGTCTCGAACGGTTCGCCGTCCGGCGTCAGCCGCCATTTTGCGAAGTGTGCCTCAAGATGCGAACGGATGTCCGTCACGCCCTAAGCGTCGGCTTTCTTCTTCGGCAGGTTCACCGGCCGGAACAGGAAGGCGGGCAGCTCGTGCGGCTCCGGCTTCACCGGCTTGGCGTCGTCCTTGCGATCCTGATGCGCCCGATGCGGCTTTTCGCGCTGGGGCTTGGGATCGTGGCGTTGTTCGCGGCGCGGTTCGTGCTTCTTCTCGCGATGCTCGTTGCGCGGGCGCGCTTCTTGCCGCGGCTTGTCGCTGTCCGGCACACGTGCTGCAACCGGCGGCGCTTCGGCGATGGCCGGTGCGTCGGTCGCGACAGAAGGCTCCATCGACGCGACCTGATCGTGATATTTCTCGGGCTTGAAGCGGTCGCCGCGGCGTCCACGATTGCGGTCGCCGCCTCGGCCGCCGCGCCCGCCACGTTCGTCGTCGCGTCGCGGCTTGCGGTCTTCCCGTACTTCGATATCGGTCATCGCCCGGCGCGCGATGCTGATCTTCATCAGCTTCTCGATCGCATCGACCTGTTTGAAGTCGCGCGGCGTCACCAGCATGTAGGCAAAGCCGGCGCGGCCCGCGCGGCCGGTGCGGCCGATGCGGTGGACATAGTCGTCGGCGTGGAAGGGCACGTCGAAATTGAAGACGTGGCTTACAGCCGGAATGTCGAGTCCGCGCGCCGCAACGTCGGAGGCCACCAGAATTTGGATCGTTCCGGCCCGGAAACCGTCCAGCGTCTTCGTGCGCAGCGACTGGTCGAGATCGCCATGCAGCGGCGCGGCGTTGAAGCCGTGCTTGATCAGCGATTTCGCCACGATGTCGACATCGCGCTTGCGATTGCAGAACACGATGGCGTTGGTGATATCGCCCGCTTCGCGGATCAGGCGGCGCAGCGCCTCGCGCTTGGCCCAGTCGTTCGCGGGCACTTCGACCAGCTCTTGCGTGATCGTGCTTGCAGCGGTCGCGGGTCGCGCGACTTCGATGCGCGCGGGATTGTGGAGGAACTGTTCGGTCAGCCGGGTGATCTCCGGCGGCATCGTCGCGGAGTAGAACAGCGTCTGGCGCGTGAAGGGCAGGAGCTTGCAGATGCGCTCGACATCCGGGATGAAGCCCATGTCGAGCATGCGGTCGGCCTCGTCGATGACGAGGATGTTGACCTGGCTCAGCATCAGCTTGCCGCGCTCGAAATGGTCGAGCAGGCGGCCCGGCGTTGCAATCAGCACGTCGACGCCGCGGTCCAGCTTCTTCTCCTGGTCGTCGAAAGACGTGCCGCCGATCAGCAGCGCCATCGAGAGCTTGTTGAACTTGCCGTACTTCTCGAAACTCTCGGCAACCTGCGCTGCGAGTTCGCGCGTCGGCTCCAGGATCAGCGAGCGCGGCATGCGCGCCTTGGCCCGCCCGCGCGCCAGCATCTCGATCATCGGCAGCGTGAAGCTCGCCGTCTTGCCGGTGCCGGTCTGGGCGATGCCGATCAAATCCCGCCGCTCGAGCACCTTGGGGATGCCCTGGGCCTGGATCGGGGTCGGCGTGGTGTAACCGCTTTCGGCCACAGCGCGCAGAACTTCAGGCGAAAGCCCGAGGCTGTCGAAACTCGCGCTTGCTGCGGCCGGCTCGTTCAATGCAACAGAAGATTCAATGGCTTCTGAGGTGCCGGCTTCCGCGCCGGCGATCGTGACGCTGTTCGTATGACGCTCCTGAATCAGGGCGCCTGCTAGCGCCCAAATCTCCACCCGGATCGGCGAAGACTCATCTTGTGCGGCGCAATATAATTACATTAGTTGGAAAGTCAACTATTAGGGGCTGAGGCTGGCAGTCTTCACGCCATCCACCTTCTTGGGCTTCTTGTTCGGCAGCACGACGCGAAACTTCTTTTCGATGACCACCTTGCCGCCGGCCCAGATCTGGAAGGTCCAGATGCCCGTGACGACTTCCCAGGGAAAGTCGAGTGTGTAGAGCGACGAACAATCGGGGCCGCTGCAACTTGTGTCGTTGTTGATGACATGCACGACCTGCGGAAAGCGCGGGTTCTTGAGCCCGGCCGGCGGAAACACCACGGTGTGGCGCACCAGGGTCTGGCCGTCCGTGGCGTAGCGCACGCCGAAGGTCACGCCGATGGCACCAGGAATCTCTGTCGTGGTCGCGACATGCGCAACGGAATTCAGATCGCAATTGCCGATCGGTTTCGAGAAGTCGCAATTCGTCTCGCCGCCGGTCTGGTAGATTCCGTAGTCGAGCAGCTTGCTTCCGGCCGAGGCCGGAGACACGGCAAGCAGGATCACGGCAAACGCGGCAAACAAGGCGCGCATGATACCCTTTGGGTGGTGACAGCCGTCCAAGCGTAGCCGAGGCGAATTCCAATCGCTACCCGCGACGGAAGCTTGCGCCGCGCCCGTTGGAAAGGCACCAAGCCGAAAGACCGGGCATTGACGCATCACAGGGACCTCCTTCAGCAGTTCTTCGGACTGCTCATCGCCTTCGGCGCTCTGACTTTGCTCTATGCCGTGCTCGGGCGCTTCTGGCCCTCGGTTCGCGGTCAGCGGATTCTGCGCAGAGGATTTTGGACGGATTGTGTCTATTGGCTGTGGACGCCGATCGTCACCCGGGCCTTCGTGCCCGTCGCCGTCGGACTCGCTGCGTTGCCGCTGGTTCTGTTTCTCGGATTGCACTACGCCACGATCCGCCAGGGCCATGGGCCGCTCGCAACCCAGCCGGTCTGGCTTCAGGCGATCGAGGTCTTCATCCTTGGCGACTTTCTCGGCTATTGGCAGCACAGACTTTTCCACAGCGCGCACCTCTGGCGCTACCACGCGGTGCACCATTCGTCGTCCGAACTGGACTGGCTGTCCTCGGTTCGCATCCATCCGGTGAACGATGTCGGCTCGAAGCTGATCGTATCGGTGCCTTTGCTGGTTCTCGGCTTCAATCTCACACCGGTCGCACTCTATGCGCCGTTCACGACTTTCTATGCGATCATGGTCCACGCCAATCTGAGCTGGGATCTGGGGCGCTTCCGCTTTGTTTTCGCCAGCCCCGCTTTCCACCGCTGGCATCACACCAAAGCCGCCGAGGGCCAGGACAAGAACTTCGCCGGCGCGCTGCCGCTCTGGGATTTGATCTTCGGCACCTTCTACATGCCGCGGCGCCAGCCCACGGCCTTCGGGATCGACGATCCAATGCCGGAGGGCTTCATCGGACAGATGCTGGCGCCGTTCCGGCGGTTGACCCCGCCCTCGCCATAGGGAACCTTCCCGCACCGGCCGGACGAGCCGGGCAGGGGGAAGGTCATGAACGCACCGGGCTCAAGCCTTCGGGTCTTGCTGCTGGCATTGCTTGCCATCGGCTTCTGGTTTATCGGCGCTTATGTCGATGGCATGCCAGCGCCCAAGGGCGTGGATGCGCCGGCGGCGGATTTTTCCGAAGGCCGTGCCCGTGCGACGCTTCATCGCCTGCTCGATCCCGAGACGCCGCATCCGGTTTCGAGCCCTGCCAATGCCGTGGTTCGCGCCCGCATCGTGAAGGAATTCGCCGCGCTCGGCGTGAAGACGTCGATCTACACCGGCACGGGCTGCGAGGGGCGCACGCGCTACGGATTCTTCGCCTGTGGAACCGCCAACGACATCCTGGCCGAGGTCGCGCCGGGTCAGGGCAAGGCGATCGTCCTGCTCGCGCATTACGACTCTGTGCCCGCCGGCCCGGGCGCCAGCGACGACCAGTCCGGTGTCGCAACCATCCTCGAGACGGTGCGGGCACTGAAGGCTGGCGGCCTCAAATCGGATCACCCGATCCTGGCCGTGATCACTGATGGCGAGGAGGCTGGGCTGCTCGGCGCCTCGGCCTTCGTGACCAATCCGGCTCTGCGCGATCGTGTCGGCGTGGTCGTGAATGTCGAGGCGCGCGGCAACGCCGGTCCAAGCCTCCTGTTCCAGACCAGCCCCGGCGATGGACCGCTGATCGATCTCTACGACCGCGCGGTCTCCGAACACGCCACAAGCTCGCTCTTCGCGGTGATCTACAAGCTCCTGCCCAACGACACCGACCTGACGGTCTTCCTCGACAAGGGCTTCACCGGATTCAATTTTGCCTTCAGCGGTAACGTCGCCCACTACCACACACCGCTCGACACGATTGCCCATCTCGATCCGTCCACCTTGCAGATGCACGGTGACAACCTGTTCGGCATAGTCCATGCGCTCGCCCACACCGACTTTGCGACGCTCCAGGGCAGCGACGACATCTATCTGACATTGCTCGGCCGCTTCGTCCCGCGCATGCCTGCCGGCTGGGCCTTGCCGCTCGCGCTCGTTGTGTTCGCGATGATCGTCGCTGCGGCATTCCTGTCCCAGGGCGAAGTTCTCGGTATCGGCCGTCGGGTGCTCGCTTTTGCGATGCCATTGATCGCTCTCGTCGGAGCAGGTCTGTTCGGCTGGCTGCTCCATGCCATTGCATCGCTCATTTCCGGCCAGCCCGACCCGTCCTATGCCCATCCGATCGCGCTGCGCCTTGCACTCGGCGCGGGTGTCTTTGCCGCGACCGTTTTCGTCTCGCGTTTTGCCAGCCCGCGCATGGCGGCTCTGGCGATCTGGGGATGGATGGCGCTGCTCGCCGTCGTTACGGCCGCGCTCCTTCCCGGTCTCAGCCCTTACTTCCTGTTCCCGTGCCTGATCGGGGCGCCGCTGCTGCTGATCCAGTCGCGCATGCGCGGCGCCTGGACCGGAACGGCGGGGCAGGCGGCGTTGCTCGCTTCGGCGTTGTTGCCGCTTCTGATCTGGATGGCGCTGGCCGCAAGCGGTGAGATGTTGCAGGGCCTTGTGCTCCACCCGCTGTTCACCATCCCCGTCGCACTCGGCGCCCTAACTCTCGTTCCGCTGACGCGACCGCTCTCGCGCCCGACTTGGCTCCGGCTCTGCGGCGGCGGAGCAGCAGTTGCCGTTGCACTGGCCATGGGCGCGGGGTTTCAGCCTGCCTACAGCACGATCAAGCCGCAGCGGCTCAACATCACCTTCATCGACGACCACCTGACCGGCAAATCCCTGTGGTCCGCCGACACCTCCGCACCATTGCCCAAGCAGCTGCGCGACGCCGCGCCTTTCGGAAATGCACCGGAGATCGCATCGCCGATCGGGCTCCAGCCCTCTTATCTCGCGCCGGCCGGCAAGAACCGCTTTGCGGTTCCGACTGCAGACGCGTCGAGCGAGATGTTCGGTGCCGGACGCATTGTGACGCTGCAATTGCGCGGCTCGGAGGCGGCGAACGGAATAATCGTCGTAGTGCCGAAGGACGCCGGCCTCGCCCGTGCGGAGATCGACGGCCACAGTTTCACGCCCGACACCGCCAGCGGCCGGGACACGGTTGTCGCCTGCGTGACTCGCGATTGCCGGAGCAAGCTGATCCGGCTCACCTTTGCCGGCCGCGGGCCCGTCGACCTCACCATCGGCGAGCAGCGCTACAGCCTCCCGCCCGACGGCGCCAAGCTCCTCGCTGCGCGTCCGGTGACCGCGACGAAGCACCAGAGCGGCGATACGACCTTGATCTTCGGAAAGCTGCGGGTGCCCTAAACGTCGACGGCTTCAGTCGCGAACTGCGCATTTTCCTGAATGAACTGGAAGCGCAGCTCCGGCTTCTTGCCCATCAGGCGCTCCACCAGGTTCTCGGTTTCCTTCGGCGTGTCGTCCACGATCTCGACACGCACCAGCGTGCGGCTGCCGGGCTTCATCGTGGTGTCCTTGAGCTGCGCCGGCATCATTTCGCCAAGGCCCTTGAAGCGGCTGATCTCGACCTTCGAGGAGCCCTTGAAGGCGCTCTTGATCAACTCATCGCGGTGCTTCTCGTCGCGGGCATAGACACTCTTGGCGCCTTGCGTCAGCCGGTAGAGCGGGGGCATCGCGAGATAGAGGTGCCCCTCTTTGATGAGCCCCGGAATCTCGCGATAGAAGAACGTCAGCAGCAGCGACGCGATATGCGCGCCGTCGACGTCGGCGTCCGTCATCACGATCACGCGGTCGTAACGCAGATCGCTTTCGCGATATTTCGCGCCCGTGCCGCAGCCGAGTGCCTGGACCAGATCGGCGAGCTCCTGGTTCTGCTGCAGCTTGCCGGCCGCTGCGCTCGCGACGTTCAGGATCTTGCCCCGCAGCGGAAGCACCGCCTGTGTTGCGCGATCGCGCGCCTGCTTGGCCGAGCCGCCCGCGCTGTCGCCCTCGACGAGGAATATCTCCGTGCCCGCCGCGGCATCGCGCGTGCAATCCGCCAGCTTGCCGGGCAGACGCAGCTTGCGCGTCGCGGATTGCCGCTTGGTTTCCTTTTCCTGCCGCTTCTTGAGCCGGTCTTCGGCCTGCTCGATGACGAATTCGAGCAGCTTGTCGGCCTCCGCCGGGCTCTCCGCCAGCCAGTGGTCGAAGTGATCGCGCACCACGGTCTCGACGATGCGCTGCGCCTCCGGCGACGACAGCTTGTCCTTGGTCTGGCCCTGAAACTCCGGTTCGCGGATGAAGACCGAGAGCACGCCGCAGGCCGCGCTCATCACGTCGTCGGCAGTGATCAGCGACGTCTTCTTGCTGTTGGTGCGCTCGCCATGGCTGCGCAGGGCCTTGGTCAGGGCATTGCGCAGACCCTGTTCATGCGTGCCGCCCTGATGCGTCGGAATGGTGTTGCAATAGGAGTGGACAAAAGGATCGATCTGCGGCGTCCACACCACGGCCCATTCGACCGCGCCGTTGCCCTTGCTCTCCGTTCGCCCGGCAAAGTCGCGCATCGTGACGGTGTTCGACTTGCCGACTTCGCTCTTCAGGAAGTCGAGCAGGCCGCCGGGAAACTTCAGGACCTCTTCCGCCGGTGTGTCGCCCTTGATAAGCGACGGATCGCATTTCCAGCGGATCTCGACGCCGCGATAGAGATAGGCCTTGGCCTTCGCCATCCGGTAGAGCGTGGCCGGCGAGAAGTGCGTGTCCTTGCCGAAGATTTGAGTGTCGGGGTGGAAGCTGACGATGGTGCCGCGGCGGTTGACGGCGCCGAGGTCCTTCAGTTTGCCGACCGCATGGCCGCGCTCGAAGCGCATCTTGTGCGCATGCTTGTCGCGCGCCGCCTCGATCTCCATCCACTCCGAGAGCGCGTTCACCACCGACGCGCCGACGCCATGCAAGCCGCCAGAGGTGTCATAGACCTTGCCGCCGAACTTTCCGCCGGCATGCAGCGTGGTCATGATGACTTCGAGCGCCGACTTGTTCTTGAATTTGGGATGCGGATCGGTCGGGATGCCGCGGCCGTTGTCGCGGATCGTGAGAACGTCGCCGGCCTCGAGTTCCATCTCGATCCGGTTCGCAAACCCGGCCACCGCCTCGTCCATGGAGTTGTCGAGGATTTCGGCCGCCAGATGATGCAGCGCGCGCTCATCCGTGCCGCCGATATACATGCCCGGCCGGCGGCGGACAGGTTCAAGGCCTTCGAGGACTTCGATGTCCTTCGCGGTATAGCCCTTGGTCGAGCCGGAGTCGTTGTCGAACAGGTCCTTGGCCATGCGGGTGTGCTTTGCGATTCGGGAACTTCCTACTGTAACCGACCGCAAAGGCTTCAAAAGCCGCTGTGCCGTCGCAGCCCTTTCTTAACGCAGACTTTTCTACATTCAAGGCCGACAACCGGGCCCCGAACATGCGGATACACGGACTGCTACTGGCCGCCGAAACGCCGCGATTTGCCGAGGCGCGGCTGCGCCTCATCATCGATACCTTGCCGGCCGCGGTCGTCCTCAATCCACTCTGGACGGCGATCCTCTTTCTTCCATTCCTGTCGGCGCCCAACGTCTTCGGCCATGTTCCGGTATCGCACCTCATTGCCGCGACCGGACTGCAGCTGCTGCTGGCGATCCCGTCGGCAGCGCTATGGTTGCGCCTCCGCGAGGGTCGTCGTTCGCTTCTTCCTTATCGTCGGCGCATGCTCGGCCTGCAGATCGCGCTCAGCTGCGGATGGGGCGCCATGTTGTGGCTGTTCAGCAGCGGCGAGACCGTCAACACGCTCTATGTCTGCATGATCTATGTTTCGGTCGCCTGGGCGATCGTTTTCACCAGGACCGCGCATCGGATGATTTCCTTTGCCGGCTTCCTGCCGGTGACAGCGATCTTCGCGGCGCGCCTCTTCACGCTCGGCGGCCAGGCCGCTCTTGTGATCCTCGCTCTTCTGCCCTGGTGGACGGCCTATATCTGGCTGATGGGCGCGCGCGGCCGAAAGGCGATAGATGGCGCGCTGGAAGCCCAGTTCGCCAACGAGGATTTATCCGCGGCGCTGGGCGTCTCGAATGCCGAAGCCCAGCGCGGGCGGCTCGAAGCCGAAACCGCCAACGCAGCGAAGACCGTCTTCCTCGCCAATATGAGCCATGAGCTGCGCACGCCGCTCAATGCGATCCTGGGGTTTTCCGACATCATTGCGCATCGCTCGCTTGGCGACGACCAGCTCGAACGCTATGCCGAATATGCCGCCGACATCCATGCGTCGGGCAGCCATCTGCTCGCGCTGATCAACGACCTGCTCGACGTTGCGAAGATCGAATCCGGCAAGATGGAGATCGATCCCCATCCGCTCGACGCCGGCCTCATCCTCTACGATCTCGAGCGCCTCATGGCGTCGCGCACCGCTCCGCGCCGGCAGACGCTGATCTGCACGGTCGAAGCCGGCCTGCCGGCGCTTTTCGCCGACGAACGCGCGTTCCGCCAGATCGCCCTCAACCTGTTGTCGAATGCGGTGAAGTTCACGCCCGAGGGCGGGCATATCGCGATGGCGTTGCGCCGTTCGGCCGAAGGACTCCTGTTCGACGTCGTCGATGACGGACCGGGCATCCCGCAGGAGAAGATCGCGCGGGTCTTCGAGCCGTTCTCGCAGATCGACAACCGCTATGGCCGGCAGACCGGCGGCACAGGCCTCGGCCTCGCGCTCGTCAGGGGACTGGTCGAGCTTCACGGCGGGCAAGTCTGGATCGAGAGCGTGCTCGGACACGGCACACGGGTCTGCGTTTACTTCCCGTTAGCAGACGGAATTGTCGACATGCCGAAAGTTGCCGCCGGCTAACCTTTACACGTCTCAGAGAATTTTAAGAACCCAGCCGTACAGTTTCAACGATCCGCGAAAGCGGTGCGACTGGCAGGGGTGGGTCCGTTGGGATTTGGACAACAGCTGAGGGTAAGACGCAGCGCCGATGTGCGCGTGCTCAATGCCCAGCTCGATCTGGTGGCGTCGGCAATGCGCATGACGCGCGTGGCCTCGCCGTTGTGGGCGCTTGCGCTCGCCTGGCTCGGCTCCGATGCCTTCGGGCCGCTCGGCCATCGGCCCTTCGAACACACGGTTCTGCTGCCCTGTCTGATGGCGGTCACGGTTTTCGCGGCGTCGAACGTGGTCTCGTACTACCGCGCCTCGACGGCGGGACAGACCGACTACGAGGCCGTGCGCCCGTGGTTCGCGCGCATGACCATGCTGCAGGTCGTGATCAGCGCCGTCTGGGGCCTCATGCCCTGGCTGTTGTGGGATGCGAGCAACCCGATCAATCACCTCTTCCTGGCGGCGGCCACGATCGGCATGCTCGCCAGTCTCGTCGTCAGCCGCGCGACGCATATGGACATGTTCCTCGCCTGCCTGGCGCCGATCTCCGGTGTCGCGGCGCTGCGCTTCGCCTTTGGCGATAATGTGCTCGACTATGGCATCGCGGCCGTCATTCCGATCTACGCCGCGCAGGTGTTCTTCGACGGCCGCCGCCTTGCGCGCCGGGTCGACGAAGATGCGCGGCTCCGTTTCCAGGTCGAAGATCTGGCGCGCGAGCTCGAGGAAACGCGGGACGAAGCGCTGCGCAAGCGGTTCGAAGCCGAAACGGCCAACGCCTCGAAGACGGCGTTCCTCGCCAATATGAGCCATGAACTGCGCACGCCGCTCAACGCGATCCTCGGCTTCTCCGAGATCATTGCCCAGGAATGCTTCGGTCCCGTCGGATCGCAGCGCTACAAGGAATATGCCGGCGACATCCACTCGTCGGGCGCCCATCTGCTGTCGCTGATCAACGATCTTCTCGACGTCGCAAAGATCGAAGCCGGCAAGATGGAGATCGCGCCGCATCCGCTCGATTCCAAGCGCACCTTCGACATTGCGCTCAAGCTCATCGGCGCCAAGGCGCGCGAGCGCAATCAGACGCTGGCGATCGACG
Organism: Pseudomonadota bacterium; assembly: GCA_018241025.1. Classification (GTDB taxonomy): domain Bacteria; phylum Pseudomonadota; class Alphaproteobacteria; order Micropepsales; family Micropepsaceae; genus Rhizomicrobium. The sequence goes on along the minus strand of JAFEEQ010000013.1, from coordinate 119,578 downwards.
TGGCGCCGAATTGCCCGCCGCTCTACGCCGACGAGCGCGCGCTGAAGCAGATACTGATCAACCTGGTTTCCAACGCGGTGAAGTTCACGCCCGAGGGCGGCAAGATCATCGTGCGCGGCGAACTCGCGCGCTGCGGTGGATTCCAGATCAGCGTGCAGGACAACGGTCCAGGCATCCCGCGCGAGAAGCTCGACAAGATATTCACGCCGTTCAGCCAGGTCGACAACCGCTACGACCGCCAGGCCGGCGGCACCGGTCTCGGTCTCGCCCTTGTGCGCGGCCTTGCCGAATTGCACGGCGGCCGCGCCTGGCTCGAAAGCGAACTCGGAAAAGGCTGCTGCGCCTATGTCGTGCTGCCGGCCGAGCAGCCGGTGGAGCAGGGCGCGGTCGCCTGAACGCCGTGCCTCAGAAGATGTGACTGAAGAGCTGCACCGCTTCCGCCTGGCTGTTGATGCCGCACTTGCGGAAGATGCTTTGCAAATGGTTGCGCGCGGTGTTCGGCGCCATTCCGGCATTGGCGGCGGCTGCGCTGAGCCCGGTGCAGCGCACGAGTTCGATCGCCAGATCGGACTCGCGCTTCGACAGGCCGAACACGGCCTCCAGCGAGTCATGCGACGGCAGCTTGACCGCAGCGAGATCGTGCAGATGGATTACACAGGCGGCCGCGCCGCCCAAGACGAACGGCTCGCCGGGCGGCTGCGGCATCACACGCAGAACGAACCCGCGCAGTCCGGACGGGCGTGACACGAGCATTTGTCCGCCGGGCGGCTTGGGGTCCTGGCCCCAGGCGGACAGTGCGCCCGAGATCATTCCGTGCAGCCGCCGCGTCTCAGGACCGCGCGCGGCGGCCAATCCTTCCTCGTTGAGGTAGAGGCCGTCACGGGCTGCCAGCATGCTTTCCGCGGCCTTGTTCATGAATGAGGGCAGGCCCAGGCGTGAAAGCATGATGATGCCGTCGGCCTTTTGCGAGAGCGCATTCAGCAGCGCGGCCTCGCGCGCCGCGCCGAATTCGAGTACGTGGCCGATCGACAGTGCTTGTTCGATATGCGGAACGAGGCGCTGCAGGGCGGCGACTTCACCCCCTTCGGCCATCCCTTCTTTGTCGGTCCTGAGAAGGGCCAGCGCGCCGATCTGGCCGTTCGGCATCGTGACGAGCGTACCGAGCTGGTATTTCACGCCGAGGAGATCGCAGGATTCCAGTACACGTGGATCGCGATAAATCTCGTCGACGTCGTACAGCATGCGATCGTGATAGACCGTACCTGGCTTTACGGCCCAGAAATAGCTCGGCCTCGGATCCCTGGCATAGGCCTCGCTGGCGTAGAACTCGACCGCGAACTCCGATGAATACCCGTGATTTTGCTGGAGCTGCAGATGGCGGCTGTCGTCCGAGACCTGGCAGACCGAGGCCGAACTGCCGAACTGGCCGGCAATCCGTTCCATGAGCGTGGACCAGGGCAGTTGTCCAAGCGCGGCTGCATAGAGCTGCCTCACGATCTCGTCGTGCTGCGCCTGATTCAGCATCGTCATGTCCCCCAGCCCCGACCGTTGCGAAGCCTACGCGGAACTTTTCGCAGTTGAAGTGGCTATTGTGTGGCTGGCGAAGATATTTTCCGGCCCACCACGCGGAGCTCTGCCGAAGGCAGGTCGGTCGTGCTCTCAGCCCGGTGCGATGTCCGCGAACAATCTGCTCGGATGGGTCCGCAGAAATGCAGCGACCAGTGGTTGCTTTTCGCCCGGGGCCGGTTTGGCCAGCGTCGTCCAGGCGGAGGCATCGTCCGCCGACACGCCGGCGGCGACCTGATTTTTCGGGACCGACCCAAAGAAAAAGGGCGCGGCAATCGCCGCGCCCTTTCCTTGATCGCCGGCCGGATCAGACCGAGTAGTACATCTTGAACTCGACCGGATGCGGGGTGTGCTCGAAGGCATAGACCTCGCCCATCTTCAGCTCGATGTACGCGTCGATGAAGTCATCCGCGAACACGCCGCCCTTCTTCAGGAATGCGCGGTCCTTGTCCAGATTCTCGAGCGCTTCACGCAGCGAGCCGCAAACGGTCGGCACCTGCTTCAGCTCTTCCGGCGGCAGGGCATAGAGATCCTTGTCCATCGGGTCGCCCGGATGGATCTTGTTCTCGATGCCGTCGAGGCCGGCCATCAGCATCGCTGCATAGGCGAGATAGGGGTTCGCGCCGGGATCGGGGAAGCGAACCTCGACGCGCTTGCCCTTCGGCGAAGCCGAGAACGGGATGCGGCACGACGCCGAGCGGTTGCGCGACGAGTAAGCGAGCAGCACCGGCGCCTCGAAGCCCGGGATCAGGCGCTTGTACGAGTTGGTCAGCGGGTTGGTGAAGGCGTTGAGCGCCTTCGCATGCTTGATGATGCCGCCGATGTAGTAGAGGCAGGTATCCGAAAGGTCGGCATAGCCCGAGCCCGCGAAGAGCGGCTTGCCGCCCTTCCAGATCGACTGGTGCACGTGCATGCCCGAGCCGTTGTCGCCGTAGATCGGCTTCGGCATGAAGGTCGCCGACTTGCCATAGGCGGCCGCGACCTGGTGGATCACGTACTTGTAGATCTGCATGTAGTCGCCGCACTTGGTCAGCGTGTTGAACTTGAAGCCAAGCTCATGCTGCGCGGTGGCGACTTCGTGATGGTGCTTCTCGGGATGGATGCCCATGTCGCCCATGATGGCGAGCATCTCGCCGCGCATGTCCTGCGCGCTGTCGACCGGTGGAACCGGGAAGTAGCCGCCCTTGACCGCCGGACGGTGGCCGAGGTTGCCCTGCTCGTATTCGGTGCCGGTGTTGTAGGCGCCTTCCATCGAGTCGACGTAGTAGAAGCCCTTGTTCATGCCGACGTCGAAACGCACGTCGTCGAAGATGAAGAACTCGGCTTCCGGACCGAAATAGGTCGTGTCGCCGATGCCGCTGGCATTGACATAGGCCTCGGCCGCCTTGGCGATCGAGCGCGGGCAACGGGCATAGCGCTCGCCGGTCGTCGGCTCGACGACGTCGCAGATCAGCACCAGCGTGGTCTGGGCGAAGAACGGATCGATCACCGCGGTGTCGAGATCCGGCACCAGCGTCATGTCGGACTCGTTGATCGCCTTCCAGCCGGCGATCGACGAACCGTCGAACATCGTGCCGTTGGTCAGGAAGTCCTCATCGACCAGCGAGAGGTCGAAGGTGACGTGCTGCCACTTGCCGCGCGGATCGGTGAAGCGGATGTCGACGAACTTGACCTCCTTGGCCTTGATCATCGCGAGAATGCTGGCTGGCGTATTGGACATGCTGTGGTCTTCCCCTTCAAAGAAAGATGGTCGTTGCCCCACGCGGGGATTTTCAGATGGCGTCGGCGCCGGTTTCGCCGGTGCGGATGCGGATGGCTTCCTCGACATTCAGGACGAATATCTTGCCGTCGCCGATGCGTCCCGTGCGCGCAGCCTTCTGGATCGCGTCCACCGACGCTTCCACCCGGCCCTCGTCGACGACGATTTCGATTTTCACCTTGGGCAGGAAATCGACGACGTACTCGGCGCCGCGATAGAGCTCGGTATGGCCCTTCTGGCGCCCGAAGCCCTTGGCCTCGGTGACGGTGATTCCCTGGATGCCGACTTCCTGCAGTGCTTCCTTCACTTCATCCAGCTTGAACGGCTTGATGATGGCTTCGATCTTTTTCATGCGCGCTCCTACGCGCGGGGAGTTCACAGCGCCCCGCGTCCGTTAACGATTTAGCAGGACTCATGCCGGTTTTTGCCGGAAAAGAAGTGAGCATTTACAGCCGGTTAGCGCGGTACCGTTTAGGGTGTCTGGCCAAGTGCTTGTAATAGGGGCGATGTGCCCAAAACTTGGGCGTCCGACTAGCCTAGCAGCGCTCGTGCCCGGGCGCGGATTGCAGCAATTTCGGCGGCCGTTACCACGCCTTTGCGGCGAGCCTTTCGGACGCGCCAGTCGAAGCTTTTGATCTGGTCGGCCAGCGCGACGCTTGCCGGCACACCCTTAAGTGGGACTTCGAATGGATATCCCTTGATGGCCGTCGTGGTCGGGCAGCAAAGCAAAAGGCCGACGCGGCCGTTGTAGCTCGCCGGACTAAGGACCACGGCAGGCCGGTGTTTGGCCTGTTCGCGGCCAGCCTGGGGATCGAAGTCGATCCAGATGATGTCGCCCGCATCGGGAACGTAGGCCACTAGGCTTTCTCTTTGCCGACCGGCCGGCCGAAGTCGATCTCGCCATGGATATTCTCGTCGGTGATGCCGGCGAGCAGGCTATCGAGATCGACAACCTCTTCGCGGACAGGCTCGATGATCACGCGCCCGCGGTCTTCGCGCACATTAACGGCCTGATCGACGCGCAGCTTCGCAGCCGTCATGACGGCTGCCGGAATGCGAACAGAAGCGCTGTTTCCCCACTTCTTGACGGTCGCACGCATAACGAAAGTCCTAGTATCGACATTGTAGATACTAGGACTTTGGCGTCCCCCTTACAAGCGGACGGCTATCGCCCGTGGCGCAGGACAGTACCCGCCCGCGCCCCCGTGCTCTCGTCGTTGCGGACGTTGACCACGCCGTTGACCAGCGTTGCGTGATAGCCGCGGGCGCGCATCGTGAAATGCGGCGCCCCGCCCGGGAAGTTGTGGACGATGACCGGCTGAAGCTGCGTCACGCGGTCGAGGTCGAACACGTTTACGTCGGCCCGCATGCCGACCTTGAGCGCGCCGCGGTCTTTCAGCCCCATCACCCGCGCGCCGTCGGAGGTCATACGCTTGATGCCTTCGGGCAGGGAGTAAACCTTGCGCTCCTTGATCCAGTATTTGAGCGTGAAGGTCGCCCAGTCGGCGTCGATGATCTGGCTGACATGCGCGCCCGCATCGCCGAGGCTCGGCAGCACGTTCTTCGAATGGGCGAAGAGATCGCCCAGCTCGTCCATGTCGGCGCAGAACAGGCGGAAGTTGAACAGCGCGCGGCCTTCGGTCTCGCGCGACAGACGCAGGAAATATTCCACGAAGCTCTCGCCGGACTTTGCAATCGCGTCTTTCACGCTCGCATCGCGCGGCGCGGTCAGGTTCGGGGTCTCGTCGTCGCCGATGTAGTAGGTGTGCTCCAGCGGGATTCCGCTCTTGCCTTCCTCGATCAGTGCCGCCGCCGTCGCGCCATCCTTGATCGCCGCCACACGGCCACCGAGATCGAGCGCGCGCACACGCTCCCAGGTCGGCCCGCGGAAGGGCAGGGAGCATTGCATACCGAACATGAAGCCCGTGCCCTTCACCTGGCAGATCGCGGTGAGGTCGCGGCCCTCGGCCAGCTTGTCGAGACCTTCGGCGGATTTGCGCCCCGCGCCCTTGTCCGCGCCGACGCCATAGGAGAACAGCACGCGGCTCTTGGACTGATCGGCAATCGCCTTCAGCACATCGCCCGTCGCACCGACCGCCTGCATCAGGCCGTTACGCGCCGCGACCGCCTTGCCGATCGCCACCAGCTCCGCCGGATCGGCGAACGTGCCTGGGATCGAGCGGCCGTCCGGCGCCTTGTGGGGCGCGAAGCGGTTGGTCGAGAAGCCGATCGCGCCGGCATCGAGCGCGCGTCCGACCAGCCCTGCCATCTGCTCGATCTCGGCCGGGCTCGCTTCCTCGGCAAAAGACCGCTCGCCCATCACGTAATATCGCACCGCGCTATGGCCCACGAGGCCGGCGACATTGATGCCCGGCTTCAGCGTGTCGAGCGTGTCGAGATAGTCGCCATATTCTTCCCAGGTCCAGGGCAGGCCGGTCATGATCGCGTTGCGCGGGATGTCTTCGACCGACTCCATCATCGCGGCGAGGAATTCGCGGTCCTGCGGCTTGCACGGCGCGAAGGTCACGCCGCAATTGCCCATCAGCGCCGTCGTCACGCCATGCCAGGAGATCGGCGTCAGGTCCGGATCCCAGCCGATCTGCGCATCGAGATGCGTATGCAGGTCGATGAATCCCGGCGAGACGGTGAGCCCATCGGCATCGATCTCCTCCTTGCCCTTCGCCGCGATCTTGCCGATCTCCGCGATCTTCCCGCCGGCGATGCCGACGTCGGCGCTGAACGGCGCGGCTCCGGTCCCGTCGACGACGCTGCCGCCGCGGATCACGATGTCATGGGTCATGGTCATTTCCTCGAATATCTGGTTGGCCAAAGTGTACGGCCAACGCGGCGCGGCGCAATGACGGAGTTGCAGGCGGCGCGCCGGATTGCAAAGCTGCCGCCATGGCAAATCCCGTCTTCGCGTCGCTTCCGACCACGATTTTCACGCACATGTCGGCGCTCGCCGTCGCGCACAACGCGATCAATCTCGGCCAGGGGTTCCCCGACGAGGACGGCCCGCTTGCCGTACGGGAAGCGGCATCGCGTTCGCTGATCGAAGGCCCGAACCAATACCCGCCGATGAAGGGCAGGGCGGAGCTGCGCACCGCTATCGCCGGCCATGCGAAGCGCTTCTACGGCCTGGACTTCGATCCCGAGACTGAGGTGCTGGTTACCTCCGGCGCCACCGAAGCGCTCACCGCCTCGATCATGGGCCTCGTCGGTCCGGGGCAGGAGATCGTGCTGATCGAGCCGGCCTACGATTGCTATCGCCCCATCGCCGAAGCCGTCGGCGCCGTCGTGAAGAGCGTCAAGCTCGCCCCGCCGGCTTTCCGCCTCACCGAGGCCGACCTCCGCGCCGTCGTCGGGCCGAACACCGCCGCGGTGCTGATCAACACGCCGCTCAACCCCATCGGCCGCGTCTTCGACCGCGACGAACTCGCGACGCTCGCCCGCGTCGTTCTGGAAACCAACGCCGTCGTGATCTGCGACGAGGTTTACGAACACCTCGTCTTCGACGGCAGGAACACGCCACCGCTCATCACCCATCCCGGCATGGCGGAGCGCTGCGTCCGCGTCGGCTCGGCCGGCAAGATGTTCTCGCTCACCGGCTGGAAGGTCGGCTGGGTCACCGGGCCGCGCGCGCTGGTCGATGTCGTGACCAAGGCGCACCAGTTCATCACCTTCACCACCCCGACCGCGCTCCAGCTCGGCATCGCCTACGGTCTCGAGCAGCAGATCGACTTCACGCTCAACCTGACCAAGGAATTGCAAAGCAAGCGCGACCGCCTCGCCGAAGGCATAGCAAAAGTCGGCTTCGAGGTTCTTCCCTGCGAAGGCACCTACTTCCTCACCGCCTCGATCCGCGGCCTCACCAACGAGCCCGACACGGCGTTTTGCGAACGTGTGGTGAAGGAAGCCGGCGTCGCGATGATCCCGCTCAGCGTCTTCTACCAGTCCGGCAAACCCGACCACATGGTCCGCTTCGCCTTCTGCAAGAAGCACGAGGTGATCGCGGAGGCGGTGCGGCGGCTGGAGACCTATTTCGTGCCCAGGTAGCGCCATCGCCCCCGCCGCCAGCATGTGCTAAGGTATGGTCATGACGCGTTACAGTGACATCGTCACCCAGGAGCCCGGTAAGCGCGGTGGCCGCCCGGTTATCCGCGGCATGCGCATCGCCGTGTCTGACATCCTGGGCTGGCTCGCGGCGGGCATGAGCCACGCCGAGATCATTGCCGACTATCCAGAACTCACCGAGGACGATATCCGCGCCGCGCTGGCTTACGCCGCCGACCGCGAGCGCCGCATCGTCACAGCGTGAAGCTGCTCTTCGATCAGAACCTCAGTTATCGTCTTTGTACGCTTCTTGCCGACCTCTATCCGGGCTCTGAACAGGTAAGGCAAGTCGCGCTCGACCGCGCAGCCGATGCCATGATTTGGGAGTTCGCAGAGCGCGAACGCTTTACCATCGTCACGCTCGATGCAGATTTCGCGGACATCGCAGCTCTGCGTGGAGCGCCCCCCAAGGTCATTTGGCTCCGCTGTGGAAACCAGACCACGGTCTTCGTCGCCGATTTGCTGCGCGAGCACGCTGCGCTGATCGAAAGCTTCCTTGACGACAGCGAGGCAGCCTGCCTCGAGCTCTACTAGCTTTGCATTCCCGCGCCGCCATGCTCACATCATCCTCAAACATATCCAGGCTGGAAAACCCATGAGCACCCTCGATTCCCGCACGCCCATCCTCGTCGGTGGCGCGCAGTTCACGCAGCGGACGGCGAAGACCAATGTGAAAGAGAGCCTTTCGCCCATCGAACTGATGGAGAAGGTCTCGAAGGACGCCATCGCCAATGCCGGCGGCACGGGCCTCGCCGCTGCGATCGACACCGTCGCCGTGGTGCGCTTCACCGCCGACTCGCCCGGCGATCAGGGCCGCCTGCCCAAGCGCATGTTCCGCAATCCGCCGCAGAGCGTCGCGAACCGCATCGGTGCCAAGCCGCGCCGCGCCTTCTACACCGCCACCGGCGGCAACACGCCCCAATGGCTCGTGAACAAGACCGCCGAAGAGATCGCGAACGGCGAATGCGAGGTCGCACTTCTCGCCGGCGCCGAATACATCGCCTCGATGCTCGCCGCGGTGAAGCAGGGCATCGATCTCGGCTGGGCCTCCGGCCCCGACTCCGATCCGGGCTCCGATCCCATCGAGATCGGCGACATGCGCGCCGGCACCACCGACTATGAGCGCCGCCACGGCCTCGCTTTCCCGGTCAACGTCTATCCGCTGTTCGAGAACGGCCTGCGCGCGATGAAGCGCCGCTCGCCCGCCGAGCATCTCAAATGGCTCGGCGAGTTCTTCTCGCCCTTCACCAAGGTCGCGTCGGAAAATCCGTATAGCTGGTTCCCGACCTATCGTTCGCCGGAGGAGATCTCGACACCGTCGGAGAAGAACCGCTTCGTCGGCTTCCCCTACACGAAGTATCTCAACGCCGTGATCGAAGTGGACATGGCCGCCGCTGTGTTGATGACGTCGGTCGCGAAAGCGCGCGAACTCGGTATCCCCGAATCCAACTGGGTCTATCTCCACGGCTGCGGCGACGCCGCCGACATCTGGAACGTCAGCGAGCGCGTGAACTACCACTCCTCTCCCGCCATCCGCACCATCGCGAAGAGGGCCTTCGCCATGGCCGACATGGATGTCGGCGATGTCTCGTTCATCGATCTTTATTCCTGCTTTCCGTCGGCGGTCGAAATCGGCTGCCAGGAATTCGGCATCCCGACCGACGATCCGCGCGGCCTCACCATCACCGGCGGGCTTCCCTATTTCGGCGGTGCGGGCAACGACTACGTGATGCACTCCATTGTCCAGATGACCGACAAGCTGCGCGCCCATCCCGGCAAGTTCGGCCTCTGCACCGGCAATGGCTGGTACGTCACGAAACACTCTGCCGGCATCTATTCAACGCGTCCGACCAAGGGCGCGTGGAAACGCGAAGACCCCAAGTCCTATCAGAAGGACATCGACGCTATGGCCCATCCCACGGTGATCGAAAAGCCGAACGGCCCCGCGAAAGTCGAGACCTACACCGTCGTCCTCGACCGCCGCGGCAAGCGCTTCGGCATCGTCGTCGGCCGCGACGCCAACGACGCCCGCTTCCTCGCCCACACCCCGGACGACGACGCGACGCTCGACTGGATGATGCGCGAAGAGATCATCGGCAAGACCGGCACGGTGACGAGCGGCGAGGTGACGAACCTGTTCCGCTTCGGCTGAGTTAGCCCGTCTCGGCGTCGATACGTTCTCGTATCACCGCGCAGAATTCGAAGAAGAGCCGAATAACATCGACACTTTCGCCGTTCTCGATGCGCTTCGATATCATGGTGAGCGGGAAAACAACGATCGAGGTGCCGGAGTAGCGCAGCGCAGGATCGGTGCCGTGCTCATCGCTGACCGTGACCCATTCCAGACCGAGCTCCTGAGAAAACGCGTCGCCCAACGCGATGCCGAGCGCCTGAAGCTTCCAGGTTTCGTGCGGTTCGATCCATTTGTTGTCGATAATGGCTTTTAGAAGCCGCAGCTTGCCCTCAAGCGGGGCGTACTTCTCGTCTGCCTTTTCCGAAAAATGCCCTTTAATCCAGTCGCGCTGCTTTTCGCCATGTGCGGCCAGTTCCGGCGTGAGGGCGGTAATGGATTGCTGCACTGAGGTCCTGCGTGGGTTAGTGTCTGCCAACGAGTACAGCTTAGCCGACTGAGGCGATTTTTCGAGGTCCGGCAAACATCTCAGGGGAGAATATCCATGTCCCAGGATTGGTCCGCCGTCGTCGCCGAGCTTCAGAACCTGCTCAAGCTCCGCTCCCACGTCTTCGCGATGAAGCTGTTCGAGAACCGCGCCGACATGGAAGCCATCGATCGCATCCGGCGCCCGCAAAACGTCCACACCCTCGATCAGGTCGTCGGCCAGGCCTCGCGCCTCGGCTGGACCGTCGGCATCACGGCGGAGAACCTCGTCGGCGACCAGTGCCGCGCCGTCGTCGGTCTCGGCAACGCCAAGACCGACACTTGGTACAGCGGCCAGCACATGAAGGGCGTCTGGTTCTCGACCCTCGACGATTCCTCCGCGCACCAGAAGGCGATGAATTGCGTCCCCGACGGGCGCTATGACGCGCTCGCCGTCGGCCCGCTCGCCAGCGGCAAGCTCGATCCGCCCGACATCGCGCTGTTCTATGCCACGCCCGGCGCGATGATCTATTTCATCAACGGCCTGCAATGGTCCGGCTACAAGCGCTTCGACTGGAGCGTGGTCGGCGAAAGCGCCTGTGCCGACAGTTGGGGCAGGGCGCTTACCACCCGCACGCCCTCGCTCTCGATCCCGTGCTTCGCCGAGCGCCGCTATGGCGCCGTGCTCGACGAGGAGATGCTGATGGCGACGCCGCCCGAATACCTCTTGAAGGCGATCGAAGGCATGAAGGCGCTGGCCAAGAACGGCTTCCGCTATCCCTTCCCGCAATACGGCGTCCAGCAAGACGTCCGCGCCGGCATGGCGGTCAGCTATCCGGACCGGAAATAGAATGCACGTGTCGGTCGGCATTCCAGTCTTGATTTTGCTTTTGGTGCCGACACTTTTTGTGCTTTTGCAGGCTTGGCGTGCGCGGCCGGATGGCGAGACCATGGGCGATTTGTTCCAGCCCGATCCGAAGAACACGACACGCATGGTCGCGCGCGGTTGGAGCCGCAAGGAGATCGAAAAAATTCTCTCGGACTTCTGCAAAGACTATGAAATTCAGCCTGCCGATTTCGTTCTCTCTGAAAGACAGGACGGCATTTTCGAAATCCGCTTTCCGAACGACATCGAGCCGAAGCACCTTTGCTTTCTGGTCAACTACGCGGTCTATCCCGTCGGTATCGAACTCGGAGGCCGAACGATCGGCGTCGTTGCGCACACGATCCTCACAGGGGGGGTTGCGCCACCAGACCCCGCGCTCATCGGCGCGCCGGCCGTCGTCTATGTGCCGGCGAACGACACCCGGTTCGACGAGGTCTTCATCAAGGCCGGTCTCGCATTTCGCGTATCCTTCACGAACTTGCGCTGGCAATCGGTCGACGATCCACGCCTGCCGGCGTCCGTCGTCGATCTATGCGCATCTTGAATCCGTCCTTGAGAGCACCACATCCAAAGCGCTGAAGGCCACGCCTTCAGGGCAGCGAATTGCGCGAAGTCGAAAACAATTATATTGCGCAAAGTCGCCCAACCCATTGTTCTTAAAAAGAATATAGCGTTGTCGAAGCCCGCGCGCGTCTTTCCGCTGGCATCGCCGCGCGGGCAATGACACATCTGCGTCCTCGCCATTCGAAGGAACGCCGCATGCCCCGCATCTACATGGTCCGCCACGGACGTGCCGCCGCCGGCTTCGGCGAAGATATGGATCCTGGTCTCGACGATCTCGGCCGCCAGCAGTCGGAGGGCGCCGCCGAGAAGCTGCGCGGTCTCGGGCCGCTCGCGCTCCTCGCCAGCCCGCTCCGCCGAACCCAGGAGACCGCGATCCCGCTCGCCCGCGCCTGGGACCGCGTGCCGCTGCTCGAACCCGCGGTCGCCGAAATCCCGTCGCCGAAAGGCATGAGCCTCGAAGACCGCGTCGTCTGGCTGCGCAAGCTGATGGCCGGTTCGTGGCGCGAAGTCGGCCCCGATCTCGCCCGCTGGCGCGAAGCCTGCGTCGCCGCCGTCGCCGCGCTGCCCGAGGACACCGTGGTGTTCTCGCATTACGTCGCGATCAACGTCCTGATGGGCGCAGCGACAAGCGACGACCGCGTCGTCTGCTTTTCGCCGGAAAACTGCTCCATCACCGTGTTCGACAATGCGGGTGGTGCGCTCAAGCTGATCGAAAAGGGCAGCGAGGCTTCGCTCACCAAGGTCAATTGATGCGCCTCGCGCCGGCCATCGTGGCACTTTTGTGGAGCGGCTGTGCGCTGGCCGCCACGCCACAAATTCACATCGAGGACGCGGCGCTTTTCTACAAGGTCTACGACTCGGCCGGCGGCCATCCCTCCGCCGACCTGCTGCAGCGCGATTATGTCGACAAAGGATCGTCGGGACTTCGCCGCTTCTTCAGCGCGCGCAACACGACCGCAGACCGCATCGCTCAGGCGATCGCCACGCAACCGCAGATGTACGCCGACGCAGAAAGTTGTCTCGCTGCGCTGCCGGCGGTTCGCACCCGCCTGACGCATGTGCTCGGCACGCTGCGTGAAGATTATCCGGAGGCGAAATTCCCGCCGATCACGATCGGCGTCGGCCGCGGCAAGCCGGTCGCCATCGCCGACGAGACCGGCGTGATGATCGGACTGGAGTCGCTCTGCGCAATCCAATGGATGAATCCGGATGTCGAAGACCGCTTCGTCCATGTCGTCGCCCACGAATACACCCATGTGCAGCAGGCGATCGCGGCACCGGCGTTCTACGCCATCGCAAAGCCGACGGTGCTCGAAGCGTCGCTGGTCGAAGGCGCCGCCGAGTTCATGGGCATCCTGACATCGGGTGGCACCTCCTATGTCTATTTCGCCGGCACGACGAAAGGCCACGAGGCGGAGATCGAAACCCGCTTCGCCGCCGACGAGGACAAGACCGATCTCTCCGCCTGGCTCTACAATGGCTCGATGACCAAGCCCGGCGATCTCGGCTATTGGGTCGGCCGCCGCATCGTACAGGCCTATTACGACCATGCCGTGGACAAGCGTGCGGCGATCCGCGGCATCATCGGCATCACCGATGCACATGCATTTCTTGCGAAAAGCGGCTGGTATCCCGGTATTCCGCTCGCCAAGGACGAATGAGATGGCCAAAGAACCTCACGAACTCGCCGCCTCCGAGATGTCGGCCCTCTTTGCGTCGCGCGAGCTCTCGCCCGTCGAGGTCGCAGAGACCTGCCTCGGCCGCATCGAGGCGCTCGATGCAGAGGTCAACGCCTTCTGCCACATCGACGGCGCGACTTCGTTCGCCCAGGCCGAAGCCTCCGAGGCGCGCTGGCTCGCGGGTGAACCGCTGTCGCCGCTCGACGGCGTGCCGGTCGCGGTGAAGGATCTTCTGGTCACCAAGGGCTGGCCGACGCGGCGCGGCTCGCTCACCCAGGACCCCAACGCCTATATCGACACCGACGCACCGACCGTCGCGCGGCTGCGCGAAGCCGGCGCTGTCCTGATCGGCAAAACGACGACGCCGGAATTCGGATGGAAGGGCTCGAACGACTCCCCGCTCACCGGCATCACGCGCAATCCCTGGAATCTCGACAAGACGCCCGGCGGCTCGTCCGGCGGCAGTTCCGCGGCGCTGGCCGCGCGATTCTGTCCGCTGGCGCTCGGCACCGACGGCGGCGGCTCGATCCGAATCCCGGCGAGTTTCACCAACACCTATGGCCTCAAGCCCAGCTTCGGCCGCGTGCCGGCCTATCCGCTCTCGCCCTTCGGCACGCTCGCCCATGTCGGCCCGATGAGCCGCACCGTGCTCGACAGCGCCATGCTGCTCAACGTCATCGCGAAGCCCGATGCGCGCGACTGGTATTCGCTGCCGCACGACATCACCGACTATGCCGCGGAGATCGAAACCCCGCTCGCCGGCAAGCGCATCGCCTTCTCGCCGCGCATGGGCTTTGCCACCCGCATCGATCCGCAAGTCGAAGCGCTGGTCGCCGCGGCAGCAAAGCGCTTCGAGCAACTCGGCGCGCATGTCGAGCAGGTCGATCCGCCGGGCGGCGATCCGGGGCCGATCTTCCGCGTCCTGTGGTGGTCGGGCGCCGGCGTCCTGCTCGGCGAATATCCCGAAGAGAAGAAGAAACTGCTCGATCCGGGCCTGCGCCGCATGGCGGAGGAGGGCTATGCCTATTCCAAGAAGGAATATCTCGAAGCCAATCTCGCGCGCGGCGCCTATGGCAGCGCGATGCGCCAGTTCATGACGACGTACGACTTTCTCCTCACGCCGCAGCTCGCGGTGCCGGCCTTCGACGTCGGCAAGGTCTCGCCCTTCGAGGATGACGGCAACGCCTGGATGGCCTGGACGCCCTTCACCACGCCGTTCAACCTCACGCAGCAGCCCGCCGCGAGCGTCCCCTGCGGCTTCACCGCTGACGGCTTGCCGGTCGGCCTTCAAATCGTCGGCCGCATGTTCGACGACGCCGGCGTGCTCACAGCGAGCTTCGCCTACGAGATGGCCGACCCGCACTTCGAAAAAGTGCCGAAGGGGTTCTGAATGGTTGCACTTTATCGGATCGAAGGAATTCTCGATCCGGGAGACTCGAATTCTCCCGACACGCCATCAGGTGGTCAGATCGTCGAGTTGCGCACACGAATGCTGACCTGCGCCGGCCTGCCGCCTTAAGTCGCTTACGAGATTCACCGCCCGAGCCCGAATGTCGACAACAGGATGTGGAGCGATCGGGTATTTGATCGATGCCCATTATTTCGATCGCGCTGGTCCGGCTATAATCACCTCGAAGAAGTCGCCCTGATTTGTCATGGATATTTGCTGATCTTGAATCCTGGTTGTTTCGACCGCGGTAGTTCACGGTTCGACCACTTTACGCCTGGCTTTGAGTGTGTTGCCTATCCGGTGGCCGAAAAGAACTGATGCAAAATTCCGATTGCGGATCGGCCAAAATTCCGTATCTTCCCGGCCAATGACCACGATGCTTGCCCGCTCGCGACGCCGCAGCTCCCTCCGATGGGGCCGATGAGCGCGCGCGTCTGACACGCCAAGCAATCGAACCAGCCCCGCCGGATCCGCGCGGGGCTTTTTCATATCCACACACCCCGCACGCCCGGTCTCCCACACGAGGACCCGCCATGCCCCATCTCCACGAACAGGTCGAAGAGACCTGCATGAACGCCTGGCCCGCGCTGAAAGAGGTGCGCTACGACGGCTGGCTGATCCGCCTCGCCAGCGGCGCCACGCGGCGCACCAATTCGGTCAACGTCATCGGCAAGGGCCGCCGTCCGCTGGTCGAGAAGATCGCCTATGCCGAAGCAATCTATCGTGCCCACGGCCAGCCGGCCTATTTCCGCCTGCTCTCCACCGCCGCGCCCGATCTCGAAGCGGCGCTCGACGCCCGCGGCTATCGCGCCGAAGACGAGACCTGCACGCTCTACATGAGCTTCGCCCGGCACAGGCCGCCGAAGCCCGACGCTGCGATCTTCACCGACATCCACGAAGGCCGCCCGACGCCGCAATGGCTCGAAGCCCACCGCATCCACTCGCGCCGCACCAAGGAAGAGGCGGCCGTCCTGCACGCCGTCCTCGACCAGGTCGCGGTGCCCGTGTTCTTCGCCGAAGCGCGCGGGGAGGGCGGCGAAATCGCCTCCGTCGCCTTTTGCGGCATCCACGAAAAGCTCGCCTGCGTGCAATGGGTGGTGACGGATCCGGCGCAACGCCGCATGGGCTTTTCCCATGCCACGCTGTCTGCGCTTCTCGGTCGCGCGCGAGCTGCCGGGGCGAAGGGTGCCTGCCTCCAGGTCGTCGCCGCCAACGCCCCTGCCATCGCGCTCTACGAAAGGCTAGGCTTCGACAAGGAACTCTACCGCTATCACTACCGGGTGCGATGACATCGGAAATTCTTACCGTCGCCGAATGCTACGCCGCCGATCGCTATGCCGAGAGCCACGGCATCGCGACGCTCGATCTCATGGAGCAGGCCGGCCGCGCCGTCGCCGATGAGATCGCGCGCCGCTGGCCGCCTTGCCCGGTCGCCGTATTCTGCGGCCCCGGCAACAACGGCGGCGACGGCTTTGTCGCGGCGCGCCACTTGAGCGCGCGCGGCTTCGATGTCTGGGTCGAGACGCTCGGTGACATCGCCGATCTGAAAGGCGACGCCGCCGCGATGGCGAAGCGCTGGACCGGCGAGACCTTGCGCATCGCCGAAAGCAACCGCATGGCCGATCTCTATGTCGACGCGCTGTTCGGTGCCGGTCTGTCGCGCCCGCTCGACGGCGAAGCCCGCCGCCTCGCGCTCGCCTCGCCGAAATATCGCGACAAGGTCATCGCCGTCGACGTGCCCAGCGGCATTGCCGGCGACAGCGGCAAGTCTCTCGATGGTGTCGCCTTCGAGGCCGGCCTCACCGTCACCTTCTTCCGCAAGAAGCCGGCGCATCTGCTTTTCCCCGGCCGCGCCGCCTGCGGCGGGGTCGTCGTCGCCGATATCGGCATTCCCGACGCCGCGCTGGACACCATCAAGCCGAAGACCTTCGAGAACCTGCCCGGCCTCTGGACCTATCCCTGGCCGAAAGCCGACGGCCACAAATATGCTCGCGGCCACACGATCGTGGTCAGCGGTCCGGCCCACGCCACCGGCGCCGCCCGTCTCGCCGCGCGCGGAGCGCTGCGCATCGGCTCCGGCCTCGTCAGCGTCGCGAGCCCGCCCGATGCCGTCACGGTCAACGCCGCCGCGCTCACCGCGATCATGGTCAAGCCGTTCTCGTCGGCTGGCAGCCTCGCGGAGATGCTGAAGGACAAGCGCCTCAACGCCGTCGTCATCGGCCCAGGCTGTGGCCTCGGGCCCGCGACCAAGGAACTCGCCGCCGCGGTGCTTCGCAGCAGCGCCGCCGCCGTGCTCGATGCGGATGCGCTCTCCGTCTTCCGCGACGAGCCGAAGGTCCTCTTCGCCCTCCTGCGCGAGCCTGCCGTGCTGACGCCGCATGACGGCGAGTTCGAACGCATCTTCCCCGGCCTCCTCGCATCCTCGGCTTCAAAGCTCCAAGCCGCCCGCGCCGCCGCTGCCCAGGCGAAGTGCACCGTGCTGCTCAAGGGCGCAGATACCATCGTGGCGGCGGCGGACGGCCGCGCGTCCATCAACAGCAATGCGCCGCCGGCATTGGCGACCGCCGGTTCCGGCGATGTACTCGCCGGCTTCATCGGTGGTCTGATGGCGCAGGGTTTGGATTCGTTCGACGCGGCCTGCGCCGGCGTCTGGCTGCACGGCGAATGCGCGAATGTCTTCGGCCCCGGACTGATCGCGGAAGACCTGCCCGAGCAGCTTCCACAGGTGTTGAGGGCGGAGAATGACTGACATCGCCATCCGTCCGGCAGAGCAGGGCGATCTCCCGGCGCTTCTCGATATCTACAATCACTATGTCGTCAACACGCCGTTCACCTTCGACCTCGAGCCGCGCACGCTGGCCCAGCGCCAGGAATGGTTCGACCAGTTCTCTCCCGTCGGCAAATACCGCTGCTTCGTCGCTGCGCGCGGTGGCGTCGCGATCGGCTATGCCTGCTCCGCGAAGTTCAAGGAGAAAGAGGCCTACGCCACCTCGATCGAGACGAGCATCTATCTCGCCCCCGGCGAAGGCGGCAAAGGCCTCGGCCGCCGGCTCTACGAGGCCCTGTTCGACGCTCTGAAGGGCGAGGACATCCATCGCGCCTTCGGCGGGGTCACCCTTCCGAACCCGGCTTCGGTCGGCGTCCACACCGCGCTCGGCTTCGGCAATATCGGCACCTACCCGGAGATCGGGCGGAAATTCGGCCGCTATTGGGACGTGGCACTTTATGTAAAGCCGCTGGCCTGACCGGCGCGGTTACCCATCCGTCATACGCCCCTAGCAACCCCCGAAATCCCCTGTTATAGGGGCGCCCTTCCGGCGGTTCGGGCCTAAATCCCGCCCCGACGGCCAGGCGGGCGTGGCGGAACTGGTAGACGCACTGGATTTAGGTTCCAGCGGTGAAAGCCATGGGGGTTCAAGTCCCTCCGCCCGCACCATCCTACGCCGCGGAGCGGGGGGAGGATGGTGCGTCCACCGAAGCTTTAGCGTAGGTGGACCGCATGCCGCCCCGCGGCTTCGGATGGCGGGCCAGCCTTCGCGTGAAGACTGATAAAGAAGAGTAGGGAATAGAAGATGCAGATCACCGAGACCGTCTCCGAAGGCCTCCGCCGCGAATATAAGGTCGTGGTCGCCAAGTCCGACCTCGAAACGCGCCTCACGGGCCGTCTCGAAGAGATGAAGCCGCGCATGAACCTCAAGGGCTTCCGCCCGGGCAAGGCGCCGGTCTCGCATCTGAAGAAGACCTTCGGCAAGGCGATGATGGGTGAGATCGTCGAGAACGCCGTCAACGAATCCAGCCAGAAGGCCGTGACCGACAACGAGCTCAAGGTGGCGAGCCCGCCGAAGGTCGATCTCGTCAGCGCCATCGAAGAAGTCGTCGACGGCAAGTCCGACCTCGAATTCACCGTCAAGGTCGACCTGATGCCGGACTTCGAGCTGGCGGATGTCGCCAAGCTCAAGGTCGAACGTCTCACCGCCGAAGTCGCCGATGCCGATGTCGACGAGGCGCTGAAGCGTCTCGCCGAACAGTCGCGCAGCTTCACCACGCGCGGCGAAGCCGGCGCGGCCGAAATGGGCGATCTGCTCGTCGTCGATTTCGTCGGTAAGGTCGACGATGTCGAATTCCCGGGCGGCAAGGCCGACGATTTCCATCTCAACCTCGGCGCGGGTCAGCTGATCCCCGGCTTCGAAGAGCAGCTCGTCGGCGCCAAGATCGGCGACACGCGCGAAGTGAAGGTGACCTTCCCGGCCGACTATCCGGAACAGACTCTCGCCGGCAAGGACGCCGTGTTCGACGTCACCATCAAGGACGTGCGCTCGCCGGATCCGGTCACGATCGATGCCGAGCTCGCCAAGAAGATGGGTCTCGAGGATCTCGCGACGCTCAAGGATCGCGTCCGCGACCAGCTCAAATCCGATTTCACCCGCGCCAGCCGCCTACATATGAAGCGCCGCATCCTCGACGCGCTCGACGCCGCGCATTCCTTCGACCTGCCGCCGGGCATGGTCGAGACCGAGTTCAACGGCATCTGGCAGCAGGTCGAGCAGGAGCTTCAGCGCGAAGGCAAGACTGCCGCCGACGAAGGCAAGAGCGAAGAAGATCTCAAGAAGGAGTATCGCGAGATCGCCGAGCGCCGCGTGCGCCTCGGTCTCGTCCTCGCCCGCCTCGGCGAGCAGAACGGCATCACCGTCGCGCCGGAAGAGGTCCAGCGCGCCGTCGCCGCCCGCGCCCGCCAGTTCCCGGGCCAGGAGCAGCAGGTGTTCCAATTCTATACCCAGAATCCGCAGGCCGTGGCCGAGATCCGGGCGCCGCTCTACGAAGAGAAGGTCATCGACTTCATCGGCGAGCTCGCCGACGTCACCGACCGCACCGTGGACCGCGAAACCCTGTTCATGGACCCGGACGAGGCGGCCGAAAAGCTGAACGAGAAGTAAGGGTATTTGCGCAATATCAATGCGCGATAACCCTTTCTTCCCCATGGTCGCAATGGGCGCGTTCGCACTCTATATGTGCGATTGACGCGCTCGTGCGCGCATACGAGTCTCGGAAATCGAATCAGAAGGGCAGGGCGCTATGGCAGACCCGCGCGACGTCTATATGAACACTCTCGTGCCGATGGTGGTCGAACAGACCGCGCGGGGCGAACGCGCCTACGACATCTACTCGCGCCTGCTCAAGGAGCGCGTGATCTTCATCACCGGCGGCATCGAGGATTACGGCGCGAGCCTTATCACCGCCCAGCTTCTCTTTCTTGAGGCCGAGAACCCCAAGAAGGAAATCCACATGTACATCAACTCGCCGGGCGGCGTCGTCACGGCGGGTCTGGCGATCTACGACACGATGCAGCTCATCCGTCCTTCGGTGCAGACCTTCTGCATCGGCCAGGCGGCGAGCGCCGCGTCTCTGCTGCTGATGGCGGGCAAGAAGGGCGATCGCTACGCGCTGCCCAACAGCCGCGTTCTGGTGCATCAGCCGAGTGCGTCGTTCTACGGCAATGCCGCGGACATCGCGCGCCACGCCGAAGAGGTCGTGAAGCTCAAGCATCGCCTGAACGAAATTTACGCCCGTCACACCGGCCGCACCGTCGAGGAGATCGAAAAGGCCCTCGACCGCGATACCTACATGACGGCGGAGGAGGCCAAGGCGTTCGGATTGATCGACCAGATCATGACGCGCCGGCCCGAAGGCGAGAACGTTTGAGGCGGGCTAACCCGCAGGTTTCGTTAGGGATTTGGTCGGATTAAACAATTCTTGATCCGTCCGGCGCTAACGTGGTCGAATGTTCGGAAGGTACGCTGCTTCGCATGGCGTGCCGTCACGGGTCCTACCGGGACCCATATGGGAATTGGACGGGGCGAAAGGCCTTGGAGATCTGATGAGTAAGGCGAGCGGCGGCGAATCCAAGAACACGCTGTACTGTTCCTTCTGCGGCAAGAGCCAGCACGAAGTGCGCAAGCTCATCGCCGGTCCGACGGTGTTCATCTGCGATGAATGCGTCGAGCTGTGCATGGAGATCATCCGCGAAGAGAACAAGACCTCCTTCATGAAGTCGAAGGAAGGCGTTCCCACGCCGCAGGAGATTTTCAAGGTCCTTGACGATTACGTCGTCGGCCAGCAGCACGCCAAGAAGGTCCTGAGCGTCGCGGTCCACAACCACTACAAGCGCATCAATTCCTCCGGCAAGAACGGCGACGTTGAGCTGGCGAAGTCGAACATCATGCTGATCGGCCCGACCGGCTGCGGCAAGACGCTGCTCGCGCAGACGCTCGCCCGCATCCTCGACGTGCCCTTCACCATGGCCGACGCCACGACGCTGACCGAAGCAGGCTACGTCGGCGAAGACGTCGAGAACATCATCCTCAAGCTGCTCCAGAACGCCGACTACAATGTCGAGCGGGCGCAGCGCGGCATCGTCTACATCGACGAAATCGACAAGATCAGCCGCAAGTCGGACAACCCGTCCATCACCCGCGACGTCTCGGGCGAGGGCGTGCAGCAGGCCCTGCTCAAGATCATGGAAGGCACCGTCGCCTCCGTGCCGCCGCAGGGCGGGCGCAAGCATCCGCAGCAGGAGTTCCTGCAGGTCGACACCTCGAACATCCTGTTCATCGTCGGTGGCGCCTTTGCCGGTCTCGACAAGATCATTTCCGGCCGCACCCAGGGCGGCGGCATGGGATTCGGCGCCAAGGTCCGCGATCCGGATGAGCGCGGCACCGGCGAGATTCTGCGCGAAGTGGAACCTGAGGACCTGCTGAAGTTCGGCCTGATCCCGGAATTCATCGGCCGTCTACCGATCCTCGCCACGCTGGGCGACCTGACCGAGCCGGCGCTGATCGAAATCCTGACCCGCCCGAAGAACGCGCTCGCCAAGCAGTACCAGCGCATGTTCGAGATGGAAGGCGTCAAGCTCCGCTTCCAGGAAGAGGCGCTCCACGCCATCTCGCGCAAGGCGATCTCCCGCAAGACCGGCGCCCGCGGCCTGCGCTCGATCATGGAAGGTTTCCTGCTCGAGACGATGTTCGAGCTTCCGACGCTCAACGGCGTTCAGGAAGTCGTGGTCACCGCCGACGTCGTCGAAGGCAAGGCGCGCCCGCTATACACCTACTCGGACAAGGGCGAAGCTGCCCAGAAGAGCGCTTCTTGAGAGGTCGGTGCCGCCGGCGGATTTTCGGACGCGACTGCTGACCTATGCCCAATTTTGCAATTCCGGATCTGCAGGAGCTTTACAGCCGTCCTTATGACGCAGCGGACTTTGCGTGGCGTGAGATTGGCGCAATCGACAAAGCCTCCAACATTTTTGCGATGGTGGAGCCGTTTCGCGATGAAATCACAGACGTGCTCGAAGTCGGATGCGGAACAGGTGTCGTTCTTCAGAAGCTGGCTGAGCGCGGTTTGGGCCGCTTGCTGACGGGCATCGAGATTGCCGAAGAAAGGGTCGCGTCGACGGTCGCAGACCGTGCGATCTTGATCGTTCCCTATGATGGCAAGACAATTCCGTTCCCTGACGCGTCCTTCGACCTCGTCTATGCCACGCATGTGCTTGAGCACGTTACAAATCCGCGTGGCTTCCTTCTCGAATTGCGCCGCGTCGCGCGGCGCTTCGTGTATGTCGAAGTGCCGTGCGAGTCGACCGCATTGGCATCGCATGGAAGGATGCAGCCGACATTGAATATCGGCCACATCAACGCCTATTCCCCGATGTCCTTTGCGCTTCAGCTGGAAACTTCGGGTCTTTCGATCCGGAGGCAGGCGATTTTCGATTCCAGCCTGGCCGTGCACGCTTTTGCCGGCAACAGGCTTAAGGCTGCGGTGAAGATGGCGATCCGGCGGTCGCTTCTTGCACTCGGGGGAAAACTTGCCGCAGGCGTATTCAGCTACCATTGCGGCGCGCTTTGCGAAAAAGGCCAGCTGTTGAATATCGCTTGAGACCTGGTTGCTGTGCGGGGCGGCAATACGGCTCACGCGGGATGGTCTAGTTCCATGACTCCCCGTCACCGGACACCATGCCGCTGCGAAAGATTGCGGAAACCTTGGTCTATTAGGCTGCTAAGCCTTTGCAGTGGTCAGTTAAACCCCTGCCTTGAAACGATCCCTTAGCGGGACCACTTTAGTCATCTGGGAGTCGGCCCATCAGGGAGGCTCCCCTAACCGGTCTCCGTGCCCAGAAGGGGCGGCGCCGACAGCACCCGTCACCTCGGAGAGGGGCGGTCAGGAGATAAGCATGTCAGACGAACACAGCAACGATTTGCCGGCCAAGGGCGACAACAGCGGTACGCTGGCTCCGGTCCTTCCGCTTCGCGACATCGTTGTTTTCCCGCACATGATCGTTCCGCTCTTCGTCGGCCGCGAGAAGTCCGTTCGCGCGCTCGAGGAAGTGATGAGCGACGAGAAGCAGATTCTGCTGCTCACCCAGAAGAACAAGGACGACGACGATCCGAGCCCCGAAGGGCTCCATCAGGTCGGCACCCTCGCCACGGTGCTTCAGCTCCTGAAGCTTCCCGATCAGACGGTCCGCGTCCTCGTCGAAGGCAAGGGCCGCGCCCGCGTCACCGGCTTCGTGCCGCGCACCGATTTCTTCCAGGCCACCATCGAGCGTCTGCCCGATGGCGCGACCGGCGCGAAGGAGATCGAGGCGCTGATCCGCACGGTCAAGACGAATTTCGAGCAGTACATCAAGCTGAACAAGAAGGTTCCGGCCGAGACGCTGGCCTCGGTCGCGCAGATCGAGGACCCGGCCAAGCTCGCCGATACCGTCGCTTCGCACCTCTCTGTGAAGATCTCCGACCGCCAGACCCTGCTGGAAACGCTGTCGACGGTCGAGCGCCTCGAGAAGGTGCTGTCGCTGATCGAAGGCGAGATCGGCGTGCTCCAGGTCGAGCGCAAGATCCGCAGCCGCGTGAAGCGCCAGATGGAGAAGACGCAGCGCGAGTACTATCTGAACGAACAGCTCAAGGCGATCCAGAAGGAGCTCGGCGAAGGCGACGAAGGCCGCGACGAGATGAATGAGCTCGAAGAGCGCATTCGGAAGACCAAGCTCTCCAAGGAAGCCCGCGACAAGGCGATGGCGGAAGTGAAGAAGCTCCGTTCCATGTCGCCGATGTCGGCGGAAGCGACCGTCGTGCGCAACTATCTCGACTGGATGCTCTCGCTCCCCTGGGGCAAGAAGTCCAAGATCAAGCGCGACGTGAACGAGGCCGAGAAGGTCCTCAACGAGGACCATTTCGGTCTGGAGAAGGTCAAGGAGCGCATCCTCGAATATCTCGCAGTGCAGCAGCGCGCCGGCAAGATCAAGGGCCCGATCCTCTGCCTCGTCGGCCCGCCCGGCGTCGGCAAGACCTCGCTTGCCAAGTCGATCGCCAAGGCGACCGGCCGTGAGTATGTCCGCATGTCGCTCGGCGGCGTGCGCGACGAGGCCGAGATCCGCGGTCATCGCCGCACCTATATCGGCTCGATGCCCGGCAAGGTCATCCAGTCGATGAAGAAGGCGAAGACGGCGAACCCGCTCTTCCTGCTCGACGAGATCGACAAGCTCGGCGCCGACTGGCGCGGGGACCCGTCCTCGGCCCTGCTCGAAGTGCTGGACCCGGAGCAGAACCACACCTTCGCCGACCACTATCTGGAGGTCGATT
The DNA here is from genome assembly GCA_018241025.1 of Pseudomonadota bacterium. Classification (GTDB taxonomy): domain Bacteria; phylum Pseudomonadota; class Alphaproteobacteria; order Micropepsales; family Micropepsaceae; genus Rhizomicrobium. The sequence continues at coordinate 95,336 of JAFEEQ010000013.1, read as the reverse complement.
TCGATCTTTCGGACGTGATGTTCATCACCACGGCCAACAGCCTGCGCATGCCGCAGCCGCTGATGGACCGCATGGAGATCATCCGGATCCCCGGCTATACCGAGGACGAGAAGGTCGAGATCGCCAAGCGCCACCTGATCCCGAAAGAGGTCAAGGCGCACGGCCTGAAGGACGGCGAGTGGACCATCACCGATGCCGGCCTGCGCGACCTCATCCGCTATCACACGCGTGAGGCGGGCGTCCGCAATCTGGAGCGCGAGATCGCCAACCTGACCCGCAAGGCGGTGAAGGAGATCGTCTCGAACAAGTCCAAATCGGTCACCGTCACCGGCGAGAACGTCGATACCTATGCCGGCGTGCGGAAGTACCGCTATGGCGAGATCGAGGGCGAGGATCAGGTCGGTGTCGTCACCGGTCTGGCCTGGACCGAGGTCGGCGGCGACACGCTGCAGATCGAGTCCGTCATGCTCCCCGGCAAGGGCCGCATGCAGACCACCGGCAAGCTCGGCGACGTGATGAAGGAGTCGATCGACGCGGCGCGGTCTTACGTCCGCTCCAAGGCGACGACCTTCGGCATCAAGCCGCCGCTGTTCGACAAGGTCGACATCCACGTTCACGTGCCGGAAGGCGCCACCCCGAAGGACGGCCCGTCGGCCGGCCTCGCGATGGCCACCTCCATCATCTCGGTCATCACCGGCATCCCGGTGCGCCGCGATGTGGCGATGACCGGCGAGGTCACGCTCCGGGGCAGGGCGCTGCCCATCGGTGGCCTCAAGGAGAAGCTCCTCGCCGCGCTCCGCGCCGGAATCACCACGGTGATCATCCCGCAGGAGAACGAGAAGGATCTCGCCGAGGTGCCGGACAATGTGAAGACCGGTCTGAAGATCGTCCCGGTCTCGACCGTCGGTGAAGTGCTGAAGGTCGCGCTGGTCCGCCAGCCCGAGCCGATCGACTGGAGCGAGCCCGATGTGGTCGCCCCGCCGCCGGCCACAACCGAGGACGGTGCCGTCGTTACGCACTAGAAGTTGTGCAAGAAGTTGTTGAAGACCCCGGGCGGGCGACCGTCCGGGGTCTTTTTTCGGTCATTTTCCGCTGAAATCTTGGGTTTTCGGGTTTGATCCGCAGCCGCAAGGCCATAAAGTCATGTGAGTTGCAGCGAATCGCGCAAAGGAGCCGTCGCCGTGAACAAGAACGAACTGATCGCCAAACTGGCCGACCATACGGGCCTCGACAAGAATGCTTCGGCCAAGGCCGTGGAAGGTGTGTTCGACCTGATCGCAGCCTCCCTGAAGTCCGGAGAGGAAGTCCGTCTGACCGGCTTCGGCGTCTTCGTGGTTGCCACCCGCGCCGGCGGCAAGGGCCGCAACCCGCAGACCGGCGAAGAGATCACCATCAAGCCGTCCAAGCAGCCGCGCTTCCGTCCCGGCAAGCAGCTCAAGGATTCCCTGAACGCGGAGTAGGGCGCCCGGCGTAACTTCGCCGCGTTTTCTGATCTACCCGTGGAACAGCGCGCTGACGGACTCGCCGTCATGCGTGCGCTGGATCGCGTCCGCCAGGGCCTTGCCGATCGACAGGACCGTCAGCTTCGGCGCCCGCTTCTCCGGCGAGATCGCCACCGTGTTGGTGCACACGATCTCCAGCACGTCGTCCTGCTCCGAAAGGCGTTGCGCCGCTCCGGCAGCGAACAGGCCGTGGGTGCACGCAATCCGGATCGAGCGCGCCTTGTTGGCGCGCAGATGGGTCAGTAGCTCGAGCATCGTCGAGCCCTTGGCGATCTCGTCGTCGAGCACGATCACGTCCTTGCCCGTCACATCGCCGATGATCGACGAGATTACCACCTTGTCGTTGGCGAAGCGCTGCTTGGCTGCGACCGCGACATCGATGCCGAGCCGGCGTGCGAAGGCTGCCGTGTCCTTGGCATTGCCGAGGTCAGGCGAGACCGCGACGGCATTGGAGAGATCGTAGCGCTTGAAATATTCCGCCAGTTCGTAGAGCGCATGGAGGTGATCCACCGGCACGCTGAAGAAGCCGTGCACCTGCGGCGAGTGCAACGCCATGGTCAGCACCCGGTTCGCGCCGGCCGTGGCCAGCAGGTCCGCCATCAGCCTTCCGCCGATAGAGATGCGCGGCTGGTCCTTCTTGTCCGATCGGGCATAGGCGAAGAACGGCATCACCACGGTGATCCGCGCGGCCGAGGCGCCACGCGCCGCATCGCACATCAGGAGCAGCTCCATCATGTGCTCCTGCACCGGATCGCAGACCGGCTGGATGATGTAGACGTCGCGCTCGCGGCAATTGGCCTGCAGTTGGACTTCCAGACAGTCATTGGCGAAACGCGTGATGCGCGAAGGCGACAGCGGCACATTGAGGTGCCGGCAGATCTCAGCGGCGAGTTCGGGGTGCGCGCGCCCGCCGAAAACGGTGATCTCCTTCATGCGGATACCCTCAGGCGCTGCGGCGGCCTTATCGGCGGATTCCGCAGGCAGCGCAACGGCTCAGCCGTCACGCCGGATGCGCTGGACGTAGACCTGATAGTCGACCGCGTCCCAGGCGTTGTGGATGCCGACCAGCAGGAGGAGCAGGGCGGAGCCGCCGATGCCGAACAGCGCCAGCTCGACATGGGCGAGAGCGACACAGCCGACGAGAACGCCATAGGCCAGGAGCGGCAGCACGACGTGAAAGGCGAGGTCCTCCAGATCGGGCCGATAGACCTTTTGGTTCCACATCCGCGTGACTGTCATCGCCATGAAGGTCAGGCCGAACAGTCCGACGGCGGCGCTGGTCCACACGGCGTAAACGGCATCGGGCCAGGGGGTGCGGACGAGGGCACCGAGCGTCAGCGTCGTGCTGAAGTGTACGACGGTCGGTGTGCCGAACGCCCGCCCCACCTGGACGATCCCCGGCTGCGGCCGTTCCGCGATCAGCGTCATCAGTACGAATTGAAGCCCGATCAGCGCCCCCGCCGATGCCCCCACGATGACATAGAAACTGTCCCATGCTTCCAAAGCCGCCATGTCGTGCCCCTTCCCCTTGCACCGCACTGCGCCGTATAAGCCGCCCCTCAAGGGCGGTTAGCTCAGCTGGTAGAGCATATCGTTTACACCGATAGGGTCGGCGGTTCGAACCCGTCACCGCCCACCAACCTACGCTCGCGCAGCGAGCGGAGGTTGCCCTCCGAAGCTTCAGCACAGGAGGGCTGTACCGACCTCGCGGGCTACGGCTCGGCAGGCCGCGCGCTCCCGTTCCTCCCTTTGTCCCCTGCCGTTCGCGTGCCAAGCTCTACAGGCACGTCACGGGGGAATTCATGCGCGGATTTCGGATTCTGGCCGCCGCTTCGGCGGTTGCCTTGCTCGCACTTTCGGCCTCCGCCCAGGACATGGACGATGCCGCGGCGCCGCCGCCGACCGATCCGGACGCGGCGAAATTCATCGCCTATAGCCAGCCCGTCATCGCCTTCACCCATGCGGAGATCGTCGACGGCACCGGCGCCGCGCCGCGCTACGACCAGACGCTGATCGTCAAAGACGGCCGCATCGTCGCGCTCGGCGCCGCGTCGCGCATACGCATCCCGCACGGTGCGACCATCATCGATGCCCATCACAAGACGCTGCTGCCCGGCTTCGTCATGGTGCATGAGCACCTGTTCTATCCCACCGGTCCGATCTACGCCGCGCTTCCGGTCTCCTTCGCGCGGCTCTATCTCGCCGGCGGCACGACGACTGCGCGCACCGGTGGCTCGCTCGAACCCTATGCCGACATCAATCTCGCAAACGACATCGCGAACGGACGCGCCATCGGCCCCGACCTCGACGTCACCGGCCCCTATCTCAACGGCGAGGCCAATCCCTTCCTCCAGATGCACACGCTGCATGGTCCCGACGATGCGAAGAAGACGGTCGATTTCTGGGCCGATGCCGGCGCGACCTCGTTCAAGGCCTATATCAACATCACCCGCGCCGAGCTGAAGGCGGCAATCGATGCAGCGCATGCGCATGGCATGAAGATCACCGGCCATCTCTGCTCGGTGACCTATCGCGAGGCCGCCGATCTCGGCATCGACAATCTCGAGCATGGCTTCGCGGTCATGACCGATTTCTATCCCGGCAAGAAGCCGGATGTCTGTCCCGAGCATTCGCAGCAGGCCATCGCCGATGTCGACATCGACAGCCCCGGCGTGAAATCGCTGATCGCATTGCTGGTCAACAAGCATGTCGCTCTGACATCGACCCTGACGGTGCTCGAAACCTTCACGCCCGGCCGCCCGGAGGCGCCGGAGGCCGCGCTGCAACTGCTGCTTCCCGACCTGCGCAAGGATTACGAGACGAGCTGGTCCAACACCGCGACCAATCCGCGGACCAAGCCCTACACCGTGATCCTTCCCAAGCTGATGAAGCTCGAGAAGATGTTCTACGACGCCGGCGGAACGTTGCTCGCAGGCACCGACCCCACCGGGTTCGGTGGCGTGATCCCGGGCTTCGCAGGCAAGCGCGAGATTGAGCTGCTCGTCGAGGCCGGATTCACCTTTCCGCAGGCGCTGAAGATCGTGACGCTGAATGGCGCCGTATTTCTCGGGCGCGACCACAATGTGGGTTCGCTCGCCGTCGGCAAGCGCGCGGACATCGTGTTGATCGACGGCGATCCCATGCGCGATGCGATGGCGCTCGAGCGCATGCCCTATGTGTTCAAGAACGGTATCGGTTACAAATCGGACACGATCTTCGAAACCTTCCGCGGAAAGGTCGGCCTCTACTAGGTGCGCGACACTTCGCGACAACACATGGCTTGATCGGCGCGCGCGCCTCATGCGCTATCGCGGCATGAAAAGACCCGCGCTCATTCTGCTGCTTCCCGCGCTCGCTTTCCTTGCCGGCTGCAGTACCGGTCCACGCCATCAGCCGCGCTGGGATCCCAACGCGAAGCCACGCGACGAGAACTGGCATTCGCCTGCCGCAGCGCTGCTGAAGTACGACCTCAACCACGACGGCACGCTGACGCGCGACGAACTCAAGGCCGGGCTGAAGGCCGAATTCGACACCTATGACGTCGGCCACCACAATTGCATCGGCCCCGACCAGGCGCGCGCCATCAATCAGCTGCGAGTCAAGGAAGATGCCTCGGAGGCGACGCCGCTGGTCGACTGGAACCAGGACGGCTGCATCGATTTCAACGAATATTCCGGTACGGCGTTGTCGCTGTTCGACACGCTCGATGTGAACCGCGATGGCCGGCTCTCCGCCGACGAACTCAGGCCGGCCGGGACTGGCCGGAAGCCGGGGCAGGGGCCGTCCGGCGGTCGCGGTGGCCGTCACCACGGCGGTCCGTCCGATGGTGGTCCTGGACAGAGCGGCGGCGACGGAGACTGACGGCGCTGCGCCTTGACCCCGCCAGAGCGGAGTGGCCAAGTCGGCGAATGAGGGGCCAGCTTTCCGTCTTCACCATAGTGTCGCTGCTATGCGCCTGCGCTGCGCCCACCCCGCGCTGGTCTCCGGTCAGCGCACCGCGCTCGGAAAGCTGGCACACCGGCAAGATGATGATCGCCAATTACGACAGCGACAACGATGGCACCGTCACCCGGGCTGAGCTCGAGGCCGGCTTGCGCCAATATTTCATGCAGGCCGACACCAACCATGACGGTCGCCTCGATCCGGACGAAACTGCCGCTGCCAACGCCCGCCGTATCGCAATCGACCAATCCACCGCCATTCCGCTGATCGACTGGAATGATGACGGCTACATCGATTTCAACGAGTTTGCCGCCGGCGTACGCTCCGAATTCCAGCGTCTCGATCTCAATGGCGACGGCAAGGTCACCATCGACGAATTCCGCCAGGCGCCGAACTGAGGTCGCACCCCGTAAGGAATTTCACGGCCTCGCTTGACAGCGATAGAGGCCGCGCCCTACACCGGCCGCCTTTCGCGGAACGGGCCGTTTTCGGTCCCGATGCGGGGGCGTAGCTCAGTTGGTTAGAGTGTCGGCCTGTCACGCCGAAGGTCGCGGGTTCGAGCCCCGTCGCTCCCGCCATTTTCCACCGCATTTCGGTGGAAAATGGTCCATGGACATCGTTCAGAGCGCGATGTTCCAACGTCGATCGGTTTCCGTGACGCAGCGTCATTGCGACGTCGAAAGCGGCGCACAATTGCTGAAATTCAATGTGATCGCCGCTGTTGCGAACCGCTCGCAAACATCCTGAAAAATCCTGTTTTTTCGCACCGAATCTTGGTCTACACCCGCGTTGCCCGCGGGCTGCTTGGGCTTATGATGCACCCGCGAAATGACAATGAATTGGCTGCACGGGCAAAAGGGGACGAGCGTTGAACACGATGCTGCTCGAGTACCTGCCGATCCTGATCTTCATCGGGCTGGCCGGATTGATCGCCACCGCCCTGGTTGTCGCTCCCGTTATTCTCGGCCCGTCTAAGCCCGACCCGGAAAAGCTCTCGGCCTATGAATGCGGCTTCAACGCCTTCGGCGATGCGCGCATGAAGTTCGACGTGCGCTTCTATCTCGTCTCGATCCTCTTCATCATCTTCGACCTCGAAGTCGCGTTCCTGTTCCCCTGGGCGATCACGCTGGGCGCGACCGGCGCCTTCGCCTTCTGGTCGATGGTGACCTTCCTCGGCGTGCTGACCGTCGGCTTCATCTACGAATGGAAGAAGGGAGCGCTCGAATGGGAGTGATCCCCGCAGGGCAGGCGGGCCGTTCCACGGTCGAAGGTGCGCGCGCCGTCAGCGACAACGATCCCTATTTCAGGGCGATGCAGCAGGAGATGGCCGACAAGGGCTTTCTCGTGACCTCCGCCGAAGCGCTCGTGAACTGGGCCCGCACCGGTTCGCTGATGTGGATGACCTTCGGCTTGGCGTGCTGCGCCGTCGAGATGATGCAGGCGAACATGCCGCGCTACGATCTCGAGCGGTTCGGCGCCGCGCCGCGCGGCTCACCGCGACAGTCCGATGTGATGATCGTCGCCGGCACGCTGACCAACAAGATGGCCCCGGCGCTCCGCAAGGTCTACGACCAGATGCCCGAGCCGCGCTACGTCATCTCGATGGGCTCCTGCGCCAATGGCGGCGGTTACTATCACTATAGCTACGCCGTGGTGCGCGGCTGCGACCGCATCGTCCCCGTCGACATCTACGTCCCTGGCTGCCCGCCGACCGCGGAGGCGCTGGTCTACGGCATCATGTTGCTGCAGCGGAAAATCCGCCGCACCGGAACCATCGAGCGCTAGATGACCGATCTCGCCGCCTTCGGACAGAAACTCAGCGACGCGCTGCCGGGCGCCATTACGGCCCATGCCGTCGCCGTGAATGAACTGACTATCGAAGTCGCCGCCGCCGAGATCGTTCGTGTGATGAGCTGGCTGCGGGACGACGCGGCCTGCGAGTTCAAGATTCTCATCGATATCTGCGGCGTCGATTGGCCGAAGCGCGAGAAGCGTTTCGACGTCGTCTATCACCTCCTGTCGCTGACGAAGAACCTGCGCATCCGCGTGAAGGTTCTGGCGGGGGAGGGCGATGTGGTCCCGTCCGTGGTCGCGGTCTATCCCGCCGCCAACTGGTTCGAGCGCGAAGCCTTCGACATGTACGGCATCGTCTTCGAAGGCCACCCGGACCTGCGCCGCATGCTCACGGATTACGGTTTCTCGGGCCATCCGCTGCGCAAGGACTTCCCGCTCACCGGCTATGTCGAGGTCCGCTACGACGACGAGTTGAAGCGTGTCGTCTATCAGCCGGTCCAGCTCGTCCAGGAATTCCGCGACTTCGACTTCATGAGCCCGTGGGAAGGCGCGCCGCATATCATCGAGAGCCTTCCTCTGGCGCCGGGCGTCGGTTCGGGCAATCCGGGGAAAAAGGCATGAGCGTCACGCTGGAAAACATTCCGGCCGGTAACAAGGGCGGCGCCGAAGAAGGCCAGATCACACTCAATTTCGGCCCGCAGCATCCCGCCGCGCACGGCGTCCTGCGTCTCGTCCTCGATCTCGACGGCGAGATCGTCACCCGCGTCGATCCGCATATCGGCCTGCTCCATCGCGGCACCGAGAAGCTGATCGAGCACAAGACCTATCTCCAGAACATCGGCTATTTCGACCGCCTCGACTACGTCGCGCCGATGAACCAGGAGCATGCTTACTGTCTCGCGATCGAGAAGCTTCTCGGTCTCGAAGTGCCGAAGCGCGGCCAGTACATCCGCGTGCTGATGTCCGAGCTCGGCCGGCTGATGAACCACATCCTCAACGTCACCTTCCAGGCGATGGATGTCGGTGCGCTCACCCCGCCGCTCTGGGGCATGGATGCCCGCGAAACCATGATGCAGTTCTACGAGCGCGTCTCGGGCAGCCGCATGCATGCCAAGTATTTCCGTCCCGGCGGCGTGCATCAGGACCTGCCGCCCGGTCTGCTCGAGGACATGGATCGTTTTTGCGACGAGTACCTCAAGCTCTGCGACGATCTCGACGCGCTCCTGCTCGAGAACCGCATCTTCAAGCAGCGCAATGTCGACATCGGCGTCGTCAACCGCGCCGAGGCCGAGATGTGGGGCTTCACCGGCGTGATGCTGCGTTCGGCCGGCGTCGCCTGGGACATCCGCCGCGCACAGCCCTATGAGTGCTACAGCGAGCTCGATTTCCAGATCCCGATCGGCAAGAACGGCGACTGCTACGACCGTTACGTGATGCGCATGGAAGAGATGCGCCAGTCGGTCAAGATCATGAAGCAGTGCATCGCCAAGATGCCCTCCGGCCCGGTCTCTTCGACGGACAACAAGGTCGTCCCGCCCAAGCGCGGCGAGATGAAGTCGTCGATGGAAGCTCTCATCCATCACTTCAAGCTCTACACCGAAGGCTTCCACGTTCCGGCCGGCGAAGCCTATGTCGGCATCGAGGCGCCCAAGGGCGAGTTCGGCGTCTATCTGGTCTCCGACGGCACCAACAAGCCCTATCGCTGCAAGATCCGCGCGCCATCCTTCGTGCATCTGCAGGCGATGGATTACATGAACAAGGGTCACATGCTCGCCGACGTCTCCGCCGTGCTGGGCTCGCTCGACATCGTCTTCGGCGAGGTCGACAGATGAGGCGTCTCCTCGGCAGCCTGCTTGTCAGCTCCATGCTCGTGGCGGCGGCGTTCGCGGCGCCCGATTACAAGGCCATCGCTTTCTCGCTCTATCAGAAGACGCCGACGACCGACTCGATCGCGCAGTCGGCCTATATGGAGGCGTGCAGCACCCCGGACGACACCGGCAGGGTGGTCTGCCGGAGCTGCTACAATCAGCTCAAGAGCACGGCCGGAGGCGATCTCCGCGCCTATGCCGACCACAACGAGCACGTGATCGAAGGTGCGCCGTCTGCGCCGCATCTCGCGACGACCAGCGAGGTCGCGCAGCATTCGACCAATATCGCGCGCGGCGAAGTCGCCACGATCAAGGCCAAGGGCACGCAAGCCTATCGGGACCTCCTTGCGGCACTGTTTCACGACGGCGACCAATGGTGCGCGGCGTTCGGCGGTGAGCGGCATGAACTCCACAGTGATATAGGCCGCCAATGAGCGTTCGCCGTCTCGCCCCGCCCGAGCTTCAGCCCGCCTCCTTCGCCTTCAACGCGGAGAGCGAAGCGCGCGTCGCCAAGGAGATCGTGAAGTACCCGCCCGGCCGTCAGGCTTCGGCAGTGATCTCGCTGCTCTGGATCGGCCAGGAACAGGAAGGCTGGGTCAGCCATCCGATGATCGAAGTGGTCGGCAAGCGCCTCGACATGGCGTTCATCCGCGTGCTCGAGGTCGCGACCTTCTACACGATGTTCAACCTCGTCCCGGTCGGCAAATTCCATCTCCAGGTCTGCACCACGCCGCCCTGCACGCTGCGCAACTCCGATGCGGTGATGGAAGCCTGCAAGAAGCACATCGGCCCGTCGCAGATGACGCCGAGCGCCGACGGCATGCTGTCCTGGACCGAAGTGGAATGTCTCGGCGCCTGCACCAACGCGCCGGTGTTCCAGGTCGGCCGCGACTTCTACGAGGACCTCGACGCCGAGACGACGGTCAAGCTGATCGAAGCCTTCCGCCGCGGCGAGAAGCCGAAGCCGGGCTCGCAGATCGGCCGCGTCTCCTCCGAGGCCGTGACCGGCCCCAACACGCTCACCGATCCCGCGATCTACTCGAAGAAACCGGAAACCGCCTGATGCTCGCCGACAAGGACCGCATCTTCACCAACATCTACGGCCTGCAGGACAAGTCCGTGGCCGGCGCGAAGTCGCGCGGGCTGTGGGACGGCACCAAGAAGATCCTCGAGATGACGCCGGAGGCGATCTGCGAGGTCGTCAAGAAGTCGGGCCTGCGCGGCCGCGGCGGCGCCGGTTTCGCCACCGGCCTCAAATGGACCTTCATGCCCAAAGAGGTGAAGGACCGTCCGCATTATCTTGTCGTCAACGCCGACGAGTCCGAGCCGGGCACGTGCAAGGACCGCGAGATCATGCGCAACGACCCGCATCATCTCATCGAAGGCTGCCTGATCGCCTGCTACGCGATGCGTGCGCATACGGCCTACATCTATGTCCGCGGCGAGTTCGTCCGCGAGCGCGAGGCGCTGCAGGCCGCGATCGACGAGTGTTACGAGAAGAAGCTGATCGGCAAGGACAACGTCCACGGCTGGGACTTCGATTGCTTCGTCCATCACGGCGCCGGCGCCTATATCTGCGGCGAAGAAACCGCCTTGCTCGAGAGCTTCGAGGGCAAGAAGGGCATGCCGCGCATGAAGCCGCCGTTTCCGGCGAACATGGGAATCTATGGCTGCCCGACGACGGTGAACAACGTCGAGAGCATCGCGGTCGTGCCGACGATCATGCGCCGCGGCCCCGAATGGTTCGCGAGCTTCGGCCGCCCGAACAACACCGGCACCAAGCTGTTCCAGATCTCCGGCCATGTGAACACGCCCTGCGTGGTCGAGGAGTCGCTCTCGATCCCGATGAAGGAGCTGATCGAGAAATATGCCGGCGGCGTGCGCGGCGGCTGGGACAATCTCCTCGCCGTGATCCCTGGCGGCGCCTCCTGCCCGATGATCCCGAAATCGGTCTGCGACGAGGTCCTGATGGATTTCGACTCGCTGAAGGCGGTCAATTCCTCGCTCGGCACCGCCGCGGTCATAGTGATGGACAAGTCCACCGACCTCGTGAAGACCATCGCGCGCTACGCCTATTTCTATAAGCATGAGAGCTGCGGCCAGTGCACGCCCTGCCGCGAAGGCACCGGCTGGATGTGGCGCGTGATGAAGCGTCTCGAAACCGGCGATGCCCGCGTCGAGGAGATCGATCAGCTCTGGGATGTCGGCAAGCAGTGCGAGGGCCACACCATCTGCGGCCTCGGCGACGCCGCCCCCTGGCCGATCCAGGGCCTGATCCGCCATTTCCGTCCGGAGCTCGAGCGCCGCATCGCGGAACGCCAGTCCCAGAAAGTCGCGGCGGAGTAGGGCGATGCATCTGGCGCAATACAACGTGGCGCGCTTCAAGGGCGACAAGAACGGCCCCGGCATGGCCGATTTCCACGCCAATCTGGATCGCATCAACGCGCTCGGCGACCGCATGCCGGGCTTCGTCTGGCGGCTGAAGAGCGCCGAAGGCGACAACGCGCCGGTGCTCATCGTTCCGGGCGCCGAAGATGTCGCCGCGAACCTCACTGTGTGGGAGAGCGTCGAAGCGCTCGAGAATTACGTGTGGAACACCGTCCACGCCAAGATCTACGCCCGCAAGCACGAATGGTTCGAGGCTTCCGCGCAGCCTTATCTCGTCATGTGGTGGATCGAGCCCGGCCACATCCCGACCATCGCCGAGGCGGAAGCCCGTCTCGCCCATCTCATCGCCAACGGCCCCAGCGACCACGCTTTCGGCTGGGAGTCCGCTCCCGCCGCCAGGCTGTGGCGCGAGAAAAGGTGCGCCTGATGCCCACCCGCAAGCTCATCATAGACGGCCAGGAAATCGAAGCCGACGACAATCTCACCCTGCTCCAGGCCTGCGAGAGCACCGGCGCCGAGATTCCGCGCTTCTGCTATCACGAGCGTCTCAGCGTCGCCGGCAATTGCCGCATGTGCCTGGTCGAATGGGTCGGCGCGCCCAAGCCGCAGGCCTCCTGCGCGCTCCAGGTCCGCGACATCTTTCCGAACAAGGACGGCACGCCCGCCAAGATCAACACGAACTCGCCGATTGCCCGCAAGGCGCGCGAAGGCGTGATGGAATTCCTGCTCATCAATCATCCGCTCGATTGCCCGATCTGCGACCAGGGCGGCGAATGCGACCTGCAGGACCAGGCGATGGGCTATGGCCGCGCCGCCTTCAACCGCTTCCATGAGCAGAAGCGCGCGGTCGAAGAGAAATACATGGGCCCGCTGGTGAAGACCGTGATGACGCGCTGCATCCAGTGCACGCGCTGCATCCGCTTCGCCACCGAGGTTGCCGGCGTTCCCGATCTCGGCGCCACCGGCCGCGGCGAGGACATGGAGATCACGACCTATCTCGAGAAGGCCTTCGCCTCCGAACTTTCGGGCAACATCGTCGATCTCTGCCCGGTCGGCGCACTGACCTCCAAGCCCTACACCTTCACCGCCCGCCCCTGGGAGCTCCGCCACACCGACTCCGTCGATGTGATGGACGCGCAGGGCTGCGCGATCCGCATCGACAGCCGTGGCCCGCAGGTCATGCGCGTGCTGCCGCGCCTCAACGAGGACGTGAACGAGGAGTGGATCGGCGACAAGACGCGTCACGCCTGTGACGGTCTCCTGCGCCAGCGTCTCGACCGCCCTTACATCCGCAAATCCGGCAAGCTGCAGCCCGCGACCTGGTCCGAAGCCTTCGCCGCCATCGCCGCGAAGCTCGCCACGACCGTGCCGGAGAAGATGGCTGCCATCGTCGGCGATCTCGCCGCCGCCGAAGAGATCAAGGCACTCAAGGACCTGATGGCCGCGCTCGGCGTCAAGAACATCGATTGCCGTCAGGACGGCGCCAAGCTCGGCGGCGCGCGGCAGAGCTATCTCTTCAACACCACCATCGCCGGCGTCGAAGCCGCCGATGCGATCCTGATCGTCGGTGCCAACCCGCGCTGGGAAGCGCCGGTGCTCAACGCCCGCATCCGCAAGGCCTGGCTCGCCAGCGGCGTGAAGATCGCTGGCATCGGCGTGACGATGGACCAGACCTATCCGGTCACCGATCTCGGCGCCGGCACCGATATGCTTGAACAGATCGCCGCCGGCACGCACGCCTTCGCGCAGATCCTGCGCGACGCCAAGCGCCCGATGCTCATCCTCGGCACCTCTGCGATCTCGCGCGCCGACGGCGCCGCGATCCTGAAACTCGCCGCAAAGATCGCTGCCGACACCGGCATGATCGGCCCCGCCGGCAGCGCGGCCGAAGGCGGCTGGAACGGTTTCAACGTCCTTCACACCGCCGCGTCCCGCGTCGCCGCGCTCGATCTCGGCTTCGTGCCGGGTGAAGCCGGCCGCGATGTCGCCGCCATCGTCGACGGCGCGCAGAAGGGCGAGATCGAGTTCATCTACTCGCTCGGCGCCGACGAGTTCGATGTCGGCCATCTCGGCCGCGCCTTCGTGGTCTATCAGGGCAGCCATGGCGATGCGGGCGCGCACAACGCCGACGTGATCCTGCCGGGCGCCGCCTATACCGAGAAGGAAGGCCTCTACGTGAATTTCGAGGGCCGGGTGCAGCCTGCCCATCGCGCCGTCTTTCCGCCGGGCGAGGCCAAGGAAGACTGGACGATCCTGCGCGCGCTCTCCGATGTCCTGGGCAAACGTCTGCCTTACGACACCCTCGATGCTCTGCGCGCCGCGCTCGTCGCCGACGCGCCGCATTTCGCCGATCATCACGAGCTCGTTCCGCATGGCGGCGCATCGGCCACCGATTGGGCCGCCGTCGGCGCCGCCGGCCCGCTCGACACGAGCCGTCCGCTCGGCAGCACGATGACCGACTTCTACCTCACCAACCCCATCGCCCGCGCCAGCGCGACGATGGCCGAATGCAGCCGCGAATTCGTCGCCGGTTCGGCGAAGATGGCGGCGGAGTAGGGCGATGGCGCTTCTCAACTGGCTGCAATCGCTGGGCCTCGACTACGGCTGGGCCTGGTTCATCGGCCAGGCGGCGATGATCCTGTTCTTCGACGTCGTCCTTCTGGTTTCGATCGCCTTCATCCTGCTCGCCGACCGCAAGATCTGGGCGGCGGTGCAGTTGCGTCGCGGCCCCAACGTCGTCGGCCCGCTCGGCCTGTTCCAGACCTTCGCCGATCTCTTCAAGTTCATGTTCAAGGAAGTCATCATTCCTTCGAGCGCGAACAAGGTGATCTTCTTCCTTGCCCCGCTCGTCACCGCGACGCTCGCCTTTGCCGGCTGGGCGGTGATCCCGATGGCGCCGGGCTGGGTCGTAGCCGACATCAATGTCGGCATCCTCTATCTCTTCGCCATGTCGTCGCTCGGCGTCTACGGCATCATCATGGCCGGCTGGGCCTCGAATTCGAAATACCCCTTCCTCTCGGCGCTGCGCGCCGCGGCCCAGATGGTGTCCTACGAGGTCTCGATCGGCTTCGTCATCATCACCGTTCTGCTCTTCGCCGGTTCGCTGAACCTCTCTGCCATCGTCCGCGCCCAGGAAACGACGAGCATCTTCGCCTTCTCGGGCTGGAACGTGTTCTCGATCCTGTTCCCGATGCTGCCGATCTTCTTCGTGTCGGCCCTGGCCGAGACCAATCGCCCGCCCTTCGATCTGGTCGAGGCGGAGTCGGAGCTCGTCGCCGGCTTCTTCGTGGAATACTCCGCGACCCAGTTCATGCTCTTCTTCCTCGGCGAATATGTGAGCATCATGCTGATGTGCTCGCTGATGACGGTGCTTTTCCTCGGCGGCTGGCTGCCGCCCCTGAACATCGCGCCCTTCACCATGGTGCCGGGCATCGTCTGGTTCCTGATCAAGATCCTGTTCTTCTTTTTCATGTTCGCGATGGTGAAGGCCATGGTGCCGCGCTATCGCTACGATCAGCTCATGCGTCTCGGCTGGAAGGTTTTCCTGCCGACGTCGCTCCTTTGGGTGGTGGTGACGGCGGGCTATGTCCTCCTCTTCCACCATCACGCGTGAGGCGCCCATGGCCAGCCTAGACCGCACCGCCCGTCAGCTCTTCTTCTGGGAGTTCATCACGAGTTTCGTTCTCGCGATGAAGTACTTCTTCAAGCCGAAATCGACGGTGAACTATCCCTTCGAGAAGGGTCCGCTCTCGCCCCGCTTCCGCGGCGAGCATGCGCTGCGCCGCTATCCGAACGGCGAAGAACGCTGCATCGCCTGCAAGCTGTGCGAGGCGATCTGCCCGGCCCAGGCCATCACCATCGAGGCCGAGCCGCGCGAAGACGGCTCCCGCCGCACCACCCGCTACGACATCGACATGGTGAAGTGCATCTATTGCGGCCTCTGCCAGGAAGCCTGCCCGGTGGACGCCATCGTCGAAGGCCCGAACTTCGAGTTCTCGACCGAGACCCGCGAAGAGCTCTATTACGACAAGGCGCGCCTGCTCGCGAACGGCGACCGTTGGGAACGCGAAATCGCGCGCAACCTAGAACTGGATGCGCCTTACAGATGAGCGATCTCCACCACTCTCCCAAATTCACCATGGCCGTTCTTGAGGCGGCCACCCAGCCTGCGCGCGTCTGCGCGCAACATGACTCACGCGGAGACGCGGAGTCGCGGAGTGGAACGCGGTCCTCCGCGTCTCCGCGCCTCCGCGTGAACCTCTTCGTCGCGGCGAGGGGATAAGATGCTGCTGCAAACCATCGCCTTCTACGCCTTCTCCGCGATCTTGCTGGCATCCGCCTTCATGGTGATCAGTGCGCGCAACCCCGTGCATTCGGTGTTCTTCCTGATCCTCGCCTTTTTCAACGCCGCGGGCCTCTTCGTCCTCCTCGGCGCCGAGTTCCTCGCGATGATCCTCGTCATCGTCTATGTCGGCGCGGTCGCGGTGTTGTTCCTCTTCGTCGTGATGATGCTCGACGTCGATTTTGCGGAGCTGAAGAGCGGGGCGCAGCAATACATCCTGGTCGGAGGCGGCGTCGGCATCGTCCTGCTGCTCGAGCTGATCGGCAGCGCGATGATGTGGAAATTCTCGCCCGCCGCGACGGTCGCTGCTGCGCATCCGACGCCGACCGGAATATCGAACACCGAGGCGATCGGCCGGATCCTCTACACGGATTACATCTACTACTTTCAGATCGCGGGCCTCGTGCTCCTGGTCGCCATGATCGGCGCCATCGTGCTGACGCTGCGCCATCGTCCCGGCGTGCGCCGCCAGGACATCGGCAAGCAGAACGCCCGCGTCGCGTCGGAAGCCATGGCGCTGGTCGACGTCAAACCGGGGCAGGGGGCGTAAATGGCGGTCGGACTCGGCAACTATCTCACCGTCGCGGCGATCCTCTTCACCATCGGGGTATTCGGGATATTCCTGAACCGCAAGAACGTCATCGTCATCCTGATGTCGATCGAGTTGATCCTGCTCAGCGTCAACATCAACTTCGTCGCGTTCTCGTCCTTTCTCCACGATCTGGTGGGGCAGGTTTTCGCGCTCTTCATCCTGACCGTCGCGGCCGCGGAAGCCGCCATCGGTCTTGCCATTCTCGTCGTCTATTTCCGCAATCGCGGCACCATCGCCGTGGAAGACGTCAACCTGATGAAGGGCTAGGGCGTGTACTCGGCAATCGTCTTCCTACCGATCCTTGCCTCGGCCATTGCCGGGCTGCTCGGCCGCATTAT
This sequence comes from Pseudomonadota bacterium, assembly GCA_018241025.1. Classification (GTDB taxonomy): domain Bacteria; phylum Pseudomonadota; class Alphaproteobacteria; order Micropepsales; family Micropepsaceae; genus Rhizomicrobium. The sequence goes on along the minus strand of JAFEEQ010000013.1, from coordinate 78,570 downwards.
CGGCGCCCGGGCGTCCGAGCTGGTGACCACCGGCGCGCTGCTCGTCTCCGCCGCGCTCTCCGTCGTTGCTTTCATGGACGTGACCATCGGCGGCCACAGCCACATCATCCAGATACTGCCCTGGATCTACTCGGGCGATCTTAAAGTCGATTGGACCATCCGCGTCGACGCGTTGACCGGCGTCATGCTGGTCGTCGTCACCGGCGTGTCCTCGCTCGTGCATGTTTACTCGATCGGCTACATGCATGAAGACCCCAGCCGCTCGCGCTTCTTCTCCTATCTGTCCTTCTTCACCTTCGCCATGCTGATGCTGGTGACCTCGAACAACTTCCTGCAGATGTTCTTCGGCTGGGAGGGCGTCGGTGTCGCCTCCTATCTGCTGATCGGCTTCTGGTACCAGAAGCCTGAGGCCAATGCCGCGGCGATGAAGGCCTTCATCGTCAACCGCGTCGGCGATTTCGGCTTCGCACTGGGCATCTTCGGCATCTTCTTCATCTTCAAGTCGCTCGATTTCGACACCGTATTCGCCGCGGCGTCGGGGCAGGTCGGTCACACCTTCCATTTCGGCAGCTGGGACGTCGATGTCCTGACCACGCTCTGCCTGCTGCTCTTCGTTGGCGCGATGGGCAAGTCGGCCCAGCTCGGCCTCCACACGTGGTTGCCGGACGCGATGGAAGGCCCGACGCCGGTCTCGGCCCTCATCCATGCCGCGACCATGGTCACGGCCGGCGTGTTTCTGGTCTGCCGCTGCTCGCCGCTGTTCGAGCTGTCGCCGACAGCGCTCGAATTCGTCACCTTCATCGGCGCGACCACGGCCTTCTTCGCCGCCTCGGTCGGCCTCTTCCAGAACGACATTAAGCGGGTCATCGCCTATTCGACCTGCTCGCAGCTCGGCTACATGTTCGTCGCCGCCGGCGTCTCGGCCTATGGCGCGGCGATGTTCCACCTCTTCACCCATGCCTTCTTCAAGGCACTTCTGTTCCTCTCGGCCGGCGCGGTGATCCACGCCATGCATCACGAGCAGGACATGCGGAAGATGGGCGGCCTGTGGAAGCAGATCCCCTTCACCTGGGCGATGATGCTGATCGGCAACCTCGCGCTCACCGGCGTCGGCATTCCGGTCCTCGGCATCGGCCTCGCCGGCTTCTATTCGAAGGACGCGATCATTAACAGCGCCTATGCCTCGCATAGCCACATGGCGGCCTATGCCTTCATCCTCACCGTCGTCGCTGCCGGGATGACCTCATTCTATTCCTGGCGCCAGTTCCTGATGACCTTCCATGGCCGCTATCGTGGGCAGGATCACGACGCGCATGCTTCGCATGACGATCACGGCCACCACGCCCCCGCGCTGTCCGAGGTTCACGAAGCGCCGCTGGTGATGCTGGTTCCGCTCGCGGTTCTCGGCGTCGGCGCGGTCTTTGCCGGAATCGCCTTCGATCACTTTTTCCTGGGCGGCAATTCGGCGGCGTTCTGGCACGGCGCGATTGCGGCCATCGCCGGCGACGGCCTGAAGCCGATCGAGAGCGAATTCCCGCTCTGGGTCGAGTTCGCGCCCTTCGTGCTGACGCTCCTCGGCTTCGGCGTCGCTTGGTACTATTACATCGCCCATCCCGAGCTGCCGAAGCAGATGGCGGCGAAGCGCGGCATGCTCTACCTCTTCCTCTACAACAAGTGGTACTTCGACGAGCTCTACGACTTCCTCTTCGTCCGCCCGGCCCAGGCGCTGGGGCGGTTCCTGTGGAAGCGCGGCGATGTCGGCGTGATCGACCGCTTCGGTCCTGACGGTGCCGCCTGGCTCACCCAGGTCTTCACTCGCGGCGCGGTGCGCCTGCAATCCGGTTATGTCTACCACTACGCTTTCGCCATGCTGATCGGCGTCGTCGCACTCGTCTCATGGTTCATGCTCCTGGGAGGCGCGAAATGAGCTTCCTGATGAGCCACATTCTCTCCATCGTCACCTTCCTGCCCTTCGTCGGTGCCGGCATCATCGCCGTCCTGGTCCGCGGCAGCGATGCGGCGGTGGCACGCAATGCCCGCTGGGTCGCGCTCTTCACCACGCTGATCGAATTCGTTCTCGCCATGGTCATCTGGCTGAACTTCGACGGCAGCTCCGCCCAGTTCCAGTTCGTCGAGCGGGCGGACTGGCTCGCCCCGGGCATCGGCTATCACATGGGCGTCGACGGCATTTCGATGCTGTTCGTCGTGCTGACCGCCGGCCTGATGCCATTCTGCATTCTGGCAAGCTGGGAATCGATCGAGACCCGCGTCGCCGAATACATGATCGCCTTCCTGGCGCTCGAAGCGCTGATGATCGGCGTCTTCTGCGCCCTCGATCTCGTCCTCTTCTACCTGTTCTTCGAGGGTGGCCTGATCCCGATGTTTCTGATCATCGGCGTCTGGGGCGGCAAGCGGCGCATCTACGCCAGCTTCAAGTTCTTCCTCTACACGCTGCTCGGCTCGGTGCTGATGCTGCTCGCCATCCTGAGCATGTATTTCACCGCCGGCACCACCGACATCGTCACCCTGCTGCACTTCCACTTCGATCCGCAAATGCAGCTTTGGCTCTGGCTTGCCTTCTTCGCCAGCTTCGCGGTGAAAATGCCAATGTGGCCGGTCCACACATGGCTGCCCGATGCCCATGTCGAGGCCCCGACCGCCGGCTCCGTCATCCTTGCCGGCATCCTCCTGAAGATGGGCGGCTACGGCTTCCTGCGCTTCTCGCTGCCGATGTTCGCCTCGGCCAGCGCGGTCTTTGCGCCGCTGGTCTTCGCGCTCTCCATCATTGCGATCATCTACACCTCGCTGGTCGCCCTGGCGCAGGAAGACATCAAGAAGCTCATCGCCTATTCGTCCGTCGCCCATATGGGCTTCGTCACCATGGGCCTCTTCACCCTGACGCATCAGGGCGTCGAGGGCGGCATCTACCAGATGCTCAGCCACGGCGTCGTCTCCGGCGCGCTCTTCCTCTGCGTGGGCGTGATCTACGACCGCATGCACACACGCGAGATCGCGGCCTATGGCGGCCTCGTCAACCGCATGCCGATCTACGCCGCCTGCTTCATGGTCTTCACTCTCGCCAATGTCGGCCTGCCGGGCACCGGCGGCTTCGTGGGCGAGTTCCTGACGATGCTGGGCGCGTTCGAGGCGAATACCTGGGTCGCGATCTTCGCTGCCACCGGCGTGATCCTCTCGGCCGCCTATGCACTCTATGTCTATCGCCGCGTGGTCTTCGGCGCGCTGGTCAAGCCGACGCTGCAGACCATCAAGGACCTCAGCCCGCGCGAGATCGCGATCCTTGCCCCGCTCGTGGTCATCACCATCGCCATGGGCGTCTATCCCAAGCCGATCTTCGACGTGACCTCGGCTTCGGTCGCCCAGCTGATCAGCGACAACAAGATGGCCCGGGAAGTCGACCATCCGCCCCGCATCGCGCAGCAGGGAGTTGCCAAGTGAACCTGCAAGCCGATCTCCTCGTCCTCCTGCCCGAACTGACGCTGGCCGTCGGCGCGATGGTGCTGCTCATCGGTGGCGTCGTCGGCGGCGACCGCACCACCGGCACGGTGTCCTGGCTTGCGATCCTCCTGCTCGCCACCGCCGGCATCATTGTTTATCGCGACGCCCCGGCCTCGGCCTTCGGCGGCGCTTTCGTGGTCGATGGCTTTGCGCGTTTCGTGAAGTTGCTGATCCTGACCGGTTCGGCGCTCTGCATCCTGATGGCGAAGGAGTTCTTCGACCGCGATAAGCGCGTCCGTTTCGAGCTTCCCATCATCATGCTGCTCGCCACCCTCGGCATGCTGCTGATGGTTTCGGCGTCGAGCTTCATCGCGCTCTACATGGGTCTCGAACTGCAGAGCCTCGCGCTCTATGTCCTCGCCGCCTTCAATCGCGACTCCCTGCGCTCGACCGAAGCGGGCCTGAAGTATTTCGTCCTCGGCGCACTCTCCTCGGGCATGCTGCTTTACGGCATCTCGCTGATCTATGGCTTCACTGGCTCGACGGAGTTCGCGGTCATCGCCCATGCCGCCGGCAGCGGGTTCAACCTCGGCCTGATCTTCGGCATCGTCTTCCTCGTCGCCGGTCTCGCCTTCAAAGTTGGCGCCGTGCCGTTCCACATGTGGACGCCGGACGTCTACGAGGGCGCGCCCACGCCGGTCACCGCCTTCTTCGTCACCGCCGCCAAGGTCGCCGCCTTCGCGCTCTTCATCCGCGCCATCATCGTGCCCTTCGTTCATTCGGTGCATGAGTGGCAGCAGATCATCATCGTGGTCTCGGTGCTTTCCAGCGTCCTCGGCGCCGTCGCCGCCATCGGCCAGACCAATATCAAGCGCCTGCTCGCCTATTCCTCCATCGGCCATGTCGGCTATGCGCTGCTCGGCCTCGCCGCTGGCTCGGCCTACGGCATCCAGGGCATGCTGCTCTATCTGGCGTTCTATCTCGTCACCAATCTCGGCATGTTCGCCTGCGTCGCGGCGATGCGCCGGAACGGCGAGAGTATCGAGGACATCCGCGACCTCGCCGGCCTCTCGCGCACCGCGCCGCACTATGCCTTCGCCTTTGCCGCGCTGACGCTCAGCCTCGCCGGCCTGCCGCCGCTCGCCGGCTTCGCCGCCAAGTTCTACGTCTTCGGCGCCGCCATGCAGGCCGGTCTGATCATCCCCGCGGTGATCAACGTCGTCGCCTCGGTCGCGGGCGCGTTCTACTATCTGCGCATCCTGCAGATCATGTATTTCGACGATCCCAAGCCCGCCTTCGACCGCGGAACGGGTGCCGGCACGGCGGCGGTCATGTGGGCCGCGACCGCCGTCTCGATCGTGTTCTTCTTCATCCCCGGCCCGGCCATCGCCGTGGCAGGGCAGGCAGCCCAGGCGCTGTTCTCCTGAGGTGACGAGCTGGCCTAAAGGTTACGGGTTGAAGACCTTCGAGGTCATCGACTCCACCAACGAGGAAGCGAAGCGTCTCGCCGCTGCCGGCGAGCCCGGACCTGTCTGGATCTGCGCCGCGCGCCAGACCGCCGGCCGCGGCCGCCGGGGCAGGGCGTGGGATTCGCCCACCGGCAATCTTGCCGCCACGCTGATGCTGCGCCCGAACCGTCCGGCCGGCGAATGCGCCCAGCTCTCCTTCGCCGCCGCGATTGCCGCCTGCGACATGCTTCAGGCCTTCGCCCCTGATACGCCGATGCGCGTGAAATGGCCCAACGACATCCTCGCCGGCGGCCGCAAGATCACCGGCATCCTGCTCGAAAGCGCCAGCCAGGGCGGACCCATGCCCGCCTGGCTCGCCATCGGCATCGGCGTCAATCTCGCCACGCACCCGGATGGCACCGAGACGCCGGCCACCTCGCTCGCGGCGCTGGGCGCTACAGTTCCGTCGGCGGAGGACGCGCTGCTCTCCCTCGCCGCCCATTTCGCGCAATGGTATGAAGCCTGGGAGAAGCAGGGCTTCGCCGCCCTGCGCGACGCGTGGCTGGCCCGCGCTGAGGGGCTGGGCGGACGTATCCGCGCCCGGCTCGCAACCGAGGAGACCTCCGGCGTGTTCGAAGGCATCGACGAAACCGGCGCCCTGATGCTGCGGGAATTGTCCGGTGCGGTTCGCCATATCTCTGCGGGAGAAGTGTTCTTCGCATGATCGATGTTTCCACAAAAAAAGCTGTCATCCCCGGCCGAGCGCAGCGAGGGGAAGGGGACCCAGGTCGTGCCGCTGATCCGGTCGCAAATACTTGCTTCGGTCCCTTCTTTAACTTCGAGATAAATCCCAGACGAACCACCTGGGTCCCCTTCCCTCGGATCGCTGACGCGATCCTCGCCGGGGATGACAACCGTGTTGGGAAGAGCTTCTGATGCTTCTCGCCATCGACGCCGGCAACACCAACATCGTCTTCGCTGTCCATGACGGCACCCAGACCCGCGCCGAATGGCGCTCGGTCACCGAAACTACCAAGACCGCCGACGAATACGCCGTCCTCCTGAAACAGCTGCTGCAGCTTCACGACCTCTCCTTCGAGGATATCGACGCCGCGATCATCGCCACCGTCGTCCCCGCCGCGCTGTTCGACCTCCGCCGCCTGTGCCGGAAATATCTCAACTGCGAGCCGCTCGTGGTCGGCGATCCGAATGTCGCGCTCGGCATCAAGGTTCATGCCGAGGGCGCGGGCGCCGACCGTCTGGTCAATACCGTCGCCGCGCATGAGCGCTACAAGGGCGCCCTCATCGTGATCGATTTCGGCACCGCCACGACCTTCGACATCGTCTCGTCCGAAGGCGACTACGAGGGCGGCGTCATCGCGCCCGGCGCCAATGTGTCGGCAGAAGCGCTGCACTCCGCCGCCGCCATGCTGCCGCGCGTCGCTGTCGCCCGCACCCAGGCCGTGATCGGCAAGGCGACCGTCCCCGCGATGCAGTCCGGCCTTTACTGGGGCTATATCGGCCTGATCGAAGGCCTCGTCGCGCGCATCAAGGCGGAGTACGGCAAGCCGATGACCGTGATCGGCACCGGCGGCCTCGCCAATCTCTTCCACCGCCAGACCCCGGTGATCGAGCATCTCGATCCCGATCTCACCATCCGCGGCCTCGTCCAGATCTACGCGCGCAACCTGGAGCGCGCCAAGGCAAAGCCCGCCCCGGAATGACCGATCCATCGCGCGACGACGAACTCGTCTTCCTGCCGCTCGGCGGCTCCGGCGAGATCGGCATGAACTTCAATGCCTATGGTTACGGCCCGCCCGATAACCGCAAATGGATCGTCGTCGATTGCGGTGTGCTCTTCGGCCGCGAGACGACCTCGCCCGGCGTCGATCTCATCATGCCCGACATCCGCTACCTCGCCGAGCAGCGCGGCGATGTGCTCGGAATCGTCGCGACCCACGCGCACGAGGATCACATCGGCGCCATCCCGCATCTGTGGCCGATGCTGCGCTGTCCGATCTACGCGACGCCGTTCACCGCCATCCTGATTGAAGGCAAGCTCGACGAGGTTGGCCTCTCGGCCAAGGTCCATCCCCGCCGCGTGAAGCTCGGCGGTAAGCTCACGCTCGGCCCCTTCGAGCTCGAATTCATCTCCATCACCCACTCGATCCCCGAGCCCAATGCGCTCGCGATCCGCACCCCGCTCGGCACCGTCGTCCACACCGGCGACTGGAAGATCGATCCCGATCCGCTGGTCGGCGAGGTCACCGACATCGCCGCGCTCAAGCGCCTCGGTGACGAAGGCGTGCTCGCCACGGTTTGCGACTCCACCAACGCGCTGGTGCCCGGCGAGAGCGGCTCCGAAGCGAAGGTCCGCGAGGCGCTCACCACGCTGATCGGCACCTGCAAGGGCAGGGTGGCCGTCACCGTTTTCGCTTCGAACCTCGCCCGCCTCGAGACCGTCGCCATCGCCGCGAAAGCCAACGGCCGCCACGTCGCGCTTGTCGGCCGCTCGATGCACAAGATCACCGACGCCGCGCGCGAGACCGGCTATCTCAAGCATTTCCCGTCGCTGCTCGACGAGGAAGAAGCCGCCCAGCTTCCGCCCAACCGCGCGCTCTATCTCTGCACCGGCAGCCAGGGCGAGCCGCGCGCCGCGCTGGCCCGCATCGCCGAGAACAACCATCCGAACATCTCGCTCGGCAAGGGCGACACGGTGATCTTCTCGTCGCGCGTCATCCCGGGCAACGACATCGCGATCCACGAGCTGCACAACAAGCTCTCCCAGCTCGGCGTCGAGGTCCTCTCCGCCGACGATCACTTCGTCCACGTCTCCGGCCATCCCTGCCGCGACGAGCTTGCCGAGATGTACCGCTGGACGCGCCCGCAGATCGCGATCCCGGTCCATGGCGAAGCCCGCCATCTCGCCGAGCATGCTCGTCTCGCCCGCTTGCTCCAGGTGCCGCAGGCTATAGTGCCGGAGAACGGCCAGCTCATCCGCCTCGCCCCCGGCCGCGCCGGCGTAATCGACGAAGTTCCCGCCGGTCGTGTCCATCTCGATGGCCGCGTTCTGATCGATGAAGGCGCCGGCCTCGCCCGCCACCGCCGTGCGCTGGCCTTTGCCGGCCTGATCGCGATCACCGTGGTGCTCGACGGCAAGGGCAAGGTCATGGCCGATCCCGCGGTGGTCATCGATGGCATTCCCGAGCCGGTTCACGACGCGATCCGTAACGCCCTGGCCGAGCCTCTCCGACGCCACAACCCCAAGCGCGACCTCGACGGCTATGACCTCAAGGAAAGCCTCCGCCGCGCCGCCCGCCGCGCCGCCGACGAGGCCTGGGGCAAGAAACCTGTCACCAGGGTCGAAGTCGTTCAGGTTTAGGAAGGCGCCATCTGGTAGGCTCTGCCCTCAAAGCCGGACGGAGCATTCGAATGGATGATTATGCGAAGCGCTGGCTCGACGGTTGGGTCGACGCCCGGGTCGTTGCCGCGCCGTTCCAGCAGCAGAAGCGCCAAGCCTCCGAAGTTTACGCCCCGGCGTGCCGCACGGAAGCCATGAAGGCCGGAATCACGCGGCGCGAGCTGGAAGCGGCCGCGACCGGCGACCTTGCCGCCTACCTCGAAAATGCCATCGAAGACCGCCAGGACATCGAAGTCCGGAAGAACCGCCCGGTCTGACCGGACTTCGGAAAAACTGTCGCTTTGCCGCCGGCCCGTCCGGCCCTTAAACTCGCCCAGCGCAATCGGGAGAACGAAGATGATCGGCCGCCTCAACCACGTCGCCATCGCCACCAGCGACATCAAGAAAGCTGCCGCGGTCTATCGCGACGTTCTCGGCGGCAACGTATCGGGTGAGGTGGCACAGCCCGACCACGGCGTCACCACGGTGTTCGTCGACCTCGGCAACACGAAGATCGAGCTGCTCGAGCCGCTGGGCGAGAATTCCCCCATCGCCAACTTCCTCAAGAAGAACCCGAACGGCGGCATGCACCATGTCTGCTACGAGGTGGAGGACATCCACGCCGCCGTCGCCAAGATGAAGGCCGAAGGCGCCACCATCACCGGCACGGGCGAACCGCGCATCGGCGCCCATGGCAAGCCGGTCGTGTTCCTGCATCCAAAGGACTTCGTCGGCACGCTGGTCGAGCTCGAGCAGGCGTGAGCCAGCTCATCCACAACGTCGCCGTTTACGGCACCTATCCGATCCTGTGGTTCTTCTCGTTCCTCTGCCTGCTGCCCGTCGGCCTCGGCGGCGGCGGACACGATCCCGAGACCGGCGCGCCGCTCAACCCGATGCTCGGCCGCAAGGCGCTCTATGCGACAGGCATCGCGGCAGTGCTCTTCGCGGTGTTCTACGCGATGGTGAGTGTCGGCGTGTTCGACCTCTAGTTCCTCCCCCGTGGTAACGGGGGAGGGGGACCATCCGCGAAGCGGATGGTGGAGGGGGCGAAAGCCCCGCACTGCCCAAAGTCGCTCACTCCACCACGATCTTCACCGCGAACGCCACCGCGATGATCGTGACCGCCCAGTTGATGTCGCGCCACCGCCCCGACACCAGCTTGATCGCCAGATAGGCGATGAAGCCGATCCCGATCCCGCCCGCTATCGAATAGGTGAACGGGATTGCGAGTGCGGTCAGCAGCGCCGGCGCCGCCTCGGTCAGGTCGTCCCAGTCGATCTCCTTCAGCCCCCGTGCCATCAGCGCCGCCACGAAGACGAGGGCAGGGGCCGTCGCAAAGCCCGGCACCGCGCCGGCGAGCGGGCTCAGGAACAGGCTCAGCAGGAACAGTGCCGCCACCACCACCGCGGTCAGCCCCGTGCGCCCCCCCGCCTGCAGGCCTGACGCGCTCTCGATATAGGCCGTCACCGGCGAGGTCCCGAGCGCCGCGCCGATCATCGTGCCGAGCGCGTCCGCGCTCAGCGCCCGCCGCGCATTCTTCAGCCGCCCATCCGGCTCCAGCAGCTGCGCCTGATGCGCCACCGCCGTCAGCGTCCCCGACGTATCGAGCATGTCGATCAGCAGGAACGAGAACACCGCCACCGCGATTGCGCTCCAGCCCATGCCGCCGAACGACATCTGAACCAGCGTCGGCTTGAGCGACGGCGGCGCCGAGACCAGCGCCGCCGGCCAGGGCGTCAGGTGCAACAGCACCGCTGCCGCCGTCGCCGCCAGGATCGCGATCAGCACGGCGCCGATCACGCCCCGCGCCGCCAGCGCGAACATCAGCACGAAGGCTCCCGCCGCGATCAGCACTTTCGGATCTGTCAGCACGCCTTCGGTCACCAGGGTCGCCGGGCTTGCCACCACGACGCCTGCGCCTTCGAGTCCGATAAGCGCCAGGAAGAATCCGATCCCCGCCGCGATGGCGAGCTTGAGGCTCTTCGGGATCGCATTGATCAGCCACTCGCGCGCCGGCGTCAGCGACACGATCACGAACAGGATGCCCGACAGGAACACGCAGCCCAGCGCCAGCCGCCAGTCACCGCCCAGCGCCGGCACGACGGCAAACGCGAAATAGGCGTTCAGCCCCATCCCCGGCGCCAGCGCCACCGGGAGGTTGGCATAGAACCCCATCAGCGCCGTCGTCGCCGCGCTGGCGAGGCAGGTCGCGACGAACACCGCACCCGGCGGCATGCCTGCCTTTGACAGGATGTCCGGGTTCACGAACATGATGTAAGCCATGGTGAGAAAGGTCGTCAGACCGGCTATGAACTCGCGCCTCACGCTCGTGCCATGCGCCGTCAGGCCGAACAGCCGCTCCAACATTGTCCCCTCCGGCGATTCGCAACACCGCCAACATGCTTGCCGATGGCGGGGCGAGGCGCAAAGCGGCTAGTTTTCATCCATCGCTCTCGCGCACGCCCCATATGACTGTCGCCGGGTTGCCGCAACCTCATCCGTCGTCCAATCCGTTCCGTCAACGGACCCGGAGTAACAATGCGTAAATTTGTCCTGATCGCCGCCGCCATCGCTGCTTTCTCCTTGCCGGGGCGTGCAGCCGAGCCATCGAAATACGAGAGGCTCTTCGACGCACTGTGGCACACGGTCGACGATCACTTCTACGATCCGAATTTCATCGGCCATGACTGGAACGCCATCGGCGCGCGCTATCGCGCTAAGCTCGCGGCCGTCCGCGACGACGCAGCCTTCGCGCATCTCGCGAGTGCCATGCTTGGCGAACTCGGCACCTCGCATCTCTACATCCTGCCACCGAAGGTCTCCTCGGCTTCGGGCACCGGCATCGGCGTGCGCTGGCAGATCGCTGCCGGCCAGACCATTGCCGCCGAGATCGATCCTCTGTCCGACGCGCGCTTTGCCGGGTTGCGCCTTGGTGACCGTCTGCTGTCGCCCTACGACGATCTCGTCGGCGCCAGAGGATCGATGGCTAGCGTGACGGTCGAGCACTGCGACGGCAAGCGGCAGGCGCTCCGCATCCGACGGGTCGCCGCGTTCTGGCCACCGGTCCATCCGGGCTTTGCCTGGCACATCGTGTCGTCTGGCCCGGGACACAGCATCGGCTATCTGCGAATCGATCGCTTCGATGACGGCGCCGCCGCGCTTGCCGATACGGCGATGGACGAGCTCAAGGACACCGATGCACTTATCATCGACATCCGCGAGAATACCGGCGGCAACATGTCGGCGCTCCGCCTCGCCAGCTATTTCACCGGTCCGGCCGCGCCGAACATCGCACTGCTCGCACGCGACTATCTGAAAGCCCTCGGCCATCCGCTCACCGCGGCCGACATCGCGAAGGTGCCACAGGTCTCCGGCGTCTATACGACCGACGGCGTGCAGTCGGCAGTCGGCAGCCACAACGGCGCGATGGTGTTCATGAGCGAGGACATGGGCGCGAAGCGCTACACGAAGCCGGTCGTCGTGCTCATCGGCTCCGACACCGGCAGCGCCGCCGAAGGCTTTGCCTGGGCCATGCGCCTGCACGCCACCGCCAAATTTGTCGGCCGCAAGACCGAGGGCGCACTGCTCAGCGGTGTGGAGTTCGATCTGACGGATGGCTGGCGCGTTACGGTTCCGGTGCAGGGGCTTTGGGCGCCCGACGGCACCGATTTCCGCGACCGCTCCGTCACCCCGGACATTCCGGTGCGCTGGAGCCGGGCCGACATCTGTGCGGGGCGGGATCCCGATATCGCCAGGGCTCTCTCGGTCCTTGGCGCGCGCTAGCTGGGCTCCAGACATGCAAAAGGCCGGTTTCCCGGCCTTTTCATCCGCTTTTCGCGGGTATCTCCCCGAACTTGGCCGCTCTTGATGCGCCTTAAGTTCTCTTTATGGGGCCGCTTATTACTGTAGTTCGACCCCATTGTCACGAAATATTTGACTAGGTGACGGATATGCACCCGCAACATCGTTTCGCAGTGGCTTTGGTTGGGATTTTCACCTGCCTGGCGGCCCCGGTCGTGGCTGCCGGTCCGTCAAGACCCGACCCGATTCTGGCTGGTACGCCTTCCGGTCCCTGCGATCCGGCCCCGGATGGTGCGGCCTATGTCGGCGGCACCGACATCCTCGGCAATCCCGTCGCCCCCGCCGACGCGGACGATCACAGTTCCGATGCGCTCGCCGCCGCAGCCGATGCGCATATCGTCGTCGAGCCTCGCGACCGTCATCACCGCAACACCGTTGGCCGCGTCTACGTGGAACTTCCCGGCGCCGAGAACCTGCTGACGCAGTCCGCAAACTGCGCCCCGCAGCGCTAACCATGTTCGCTTGACTCGAACGCCCATCGCCGGAAGCGTGGCACCCGGGTGATGGTTTGGCGGGTCATGCGGGCATTCTTTCTGGCATTGGCGATCCTGTTTGCCGCGACCGGCGCGGCGCAGGCCGGCGGCTGGCGCATTGTGAAGGATCATTGGTCGGCGGAAGACGAAGCCGGCTTCGGCAGGTTCGTGACCGCGCTCGGCGAATCCAATTGCGGCTCGTCGCAGAGCTGCCTGCGCGACAAGTCGAACCCCTGGCGCGGCAGCGACGAGCGCTTCAAGGACGTCGACGTCGATTGCGCCAAATTTCCCTATCTTCTGCGCGCCTACTACGCGTGGAAGAACGGGCTGCCCTTCGGCTATGTCGATGCCATCAGCGGCAGTTCCGGCGATCTTCGCTTCACCAAGACGGCCAACAAGCCGGTGTCGCGGCGCGAGATGATCGATCGCGGCAACGGCATCGATGGGCCGTCGGCGCTCCGCGCGATGCTGGACTCGGTATTCTCCGGCACTTACCGCACCGACGCAGCGCAGAAGCGCGGCATCCTCTCGGATTTCTATTCGCCCGACCTCAAGCCCGGCTCGATCCATCCCGGCTCGCTGGTTTACGACATCAACGGCCATGTCGGCATCGTCTGGAAGGTCGACGACGACGGCCGCATCTACTACATGGACTCCCATCCCGATTTCACCGTGACGCGCAGCGTTTACGGCGCGCAGTTCGGCCAGAGTCCGGCGCGACTCGGTGGCGGCCTGAAGAATTGGCGGCCGTTCAAGCTCGTCGGCTATCGCCGGGACGGGCAGGGCCATCTCATCGGCGGCCATCTCGTCTACGCCCAGAACGACCAGATCGCCGACTATTCGCTCGTCCAGTATGTCGGCACCGAGCCGAACCCGTCGGGCGACGTGAAGAAGGCGCATTACGTCTACAACGGCCAGGAGCTCGGCTTTTACGAATACATCCGTGTCGCGGTCTCAGGCGGGCGGATGGATTTCAATCCGATCTACGAACTCAAGGCGACGATGACGACGCTGTGCAACGACCTCAAGGATCGTGCGCAATATGTCGACAACGACATCAACGACGGCATCGCGCACAAACCGCATCCCGGCCGCCTGCCGGACAACATCTACGGCTCGGACAATCTCGAATGGGAGACCTATTCGACGCCGTCGCGCGACGCCCGCATCAAGGCCGCCTTTGCCCAGTTCTACCGCGACATGCAGGAGATGATCGATCTGTGGGTCCACCGCGATTCACGCATCGTCTATGACGGTCTGTTCCTGCAGAAGGATCTCGCCGCGGCCTACGCTTCAGCCTCGCAGGCTTGCACCATCACCTATCTGAACTCCGCCAAGCGTCCGGTCAGCATGACCTTCGACGACATCGTTCACCGGCTCTTCGCCTTCTCCTTCGATCCTTATCACTGCATCGAGCTGCGCTGGGGCGCCTCGGGCGCGGAGCGCGAGACCTGTCCGGATGCGCGCGACAAGCGCCGCTGGTACGAGGCCGAGCAGCGCCTGCGCAACCAGTCCGACCGGACCTACGATGCGCAGATGGGTTTCAGCATCGCCGAACTGAACGACCATGTCCGCTGGAGCGGCATCGACACACCGCCACCGATCGATATCAAATCCCTGATCGACACCATGCCCGACCGCATCCCCTTCGTGCAGCCGGGACCGGGTGGTATGCCGATCGCGGGGCCGTAGCGGCGTCCGCGCTCAATAAGCCCGCGAGATCAGGATCTCTTCCACGCCCGGCTTGCCGGTGAAGATGCAGGTTCCGAAGCTCGCCGGCTGGTCCATGGGCACATTGCGCAGCGTGAGCTTGAGCGTCTTCAGCTTGGTATCGATCGCATCCAGCTCGGCGCCGGTCGGCTTGCACCACGGCGCGCGAACCCAGCCCTTGAACTCACCATCCTCGTCCTCGCCCGCGGCGCCGAAATACTCCGCCAGCGCATCCCAGGTTTTCACATCGGTCTTGATATTCGCATCGAGCCGCGCCTTCGCCTGCTGGAAGAGGTTCGCCTGCATCTCCGCAAGAAGCTCCGGCACCTTGGCGACGAATTCATCACGGGGCAGGGCATGGCTCTTCACCTTGTCGCCGTCGCGCAGCACATCGCGCCGCATGAACGTCACAGTCCCGCTCGCCGCGTCGCGCGGACCGATCTCGACGATGATCGGCGCGCCGCGGCGCACCCAGTTCCAGCGCTTGTCCGCCGATTTCGTCGCCCGCTTGTCGACCAGAACGCGCAGCCGCTCGTCGAACGCCCGCGCGCCCTTCAATGCCGTTGCGATGCTCTCGGCAAATTCCAGCACCTGCGCGTCTTCCGGCTTGTCGCGCAGCATCGGCACGATGACGATCTGCTTCGGCGCCACGGCGGGCGGCAGGCGAAGGCCGTCGTCGTCGCCGTGGCTCATGATCAGCGCTCCGACCATGCGGGTCGACAAGCCCCAGCTAGTCGTATGGCAGAAGGCGAGTTCGCCGGCGTCGTTCTGGAAGCGGATATTCTGCGCCTCGGCGAAATGCGTTCCGAGATAATGCGAGGTCCCGGCCTGCAGCGCCTTGCCGTCTTGCATCATCGCTTCGATCGAATAGGTCGCGACCGCGCCCGGGAAGCGCTCGTTCTCCGGCTTCTCGCCTGAGATCACCGGCACCGCCAGCGTGTCTTCGGAGAACGCCCGATAGACCTCGAGCATCTTCATCGTCTCCTCGACTGCCTCGGTTTCCGAGGCATGGGCGGTATGGCCTTCCTGCCAGAGGAACTCGGTGGTGCGCAGGAACAGCCGCGGCCGCATCTCCCAGCGCACCACATTGGCCCACTGGTTGATGAGCATCGGCAGGTCGCGATGGGACTTGATCCAGCGCGAGAACGCGTCGCCGATGATCGTCTCGGAGGTCGGCCGCACGATGTACGGTTCTTCGAGCTTCGCTTCCGGATCGGGCACCAGCTTGCCGTCGATGTTCTTCAGCCGGTGATGGGTGACGACCGCCATCTCCTTGGCGAAGCCCTCGACATGCTCGGCCTCCTTGGCGATGAAGGAGAGGGGGATGAAGAGCGGGAAATAGGCATTCTCGTGCCCGGTATCCTTGATCCGGCGGTCGAGGTCGCGCTGCATCTCCTCCCAGACGCCATAGCCCCAGGGCTTGATCACCATTGCCCCGCGCACCGGCGACGGCTCCGCCATGTCGGCCTCGCGCACGACGGCTTGGTACCACTGGGCGAAGGTCGAACGGTTCCCGGTCATGCGGGAGACGCTCAGGGCGCGCTGGGACATGAAAATCTCGCGAATTGCTCTGTTAACCGGGGTTTCGTAAGAAGGAACGAGCCGATTTGCAACCAAAGGCCGGCAGTTGACCGGGCGTATCCTGCAGGATACAAATGCTGACCCTTCAGCAAACCGAACAGTATCGGCGGTGGTTCGCGCGGTTGAAGGACAGCAATGCCAGGTCGCGGATCGATACCCGGCTCATTCGGCTGGCCGAAGGCAATCCGGGCGATATCCGCTTCGTCGGCGGCGGCGTGTTGGAGCTGAGAATCGACTACGGTCCAGGTTATCGCGTTTACTACAAGCGAAAGGGTACCGAGCTAATTCTCCTGCTCGCAGGCGGCGACAAACGCACGCAAGATCGCGATATCGCCAAGGCGATCGAACTGGCGCAGAAAGAACGATCATGACGAAGAAGCGCGAGACCAAGCTCAAGACCTATCCTTGGGATCCGGCCGAGCACATCAAGACGGAAAAGGATGTGATTGCCTATCTCGATGCAGCTTTCGAAGACGGCGATCCCAAGGTCATCGCGGCGGTTTTGGGCGACATTGCGCGCTCCAAGGGCATGGCCAGGATCGCCAAAAAGACGGGGCTCGGCCGCGAAAGTCTTTACAAGTCCTTTTCCAAGAAGGGCAATCCGGGGCTGATGACAGTGCTGAAGGTTGTCCAAGCGCTCGGCTATCGCTTGAGCATCACCTCGGACGCCGCATGAGCTTGCCCACCAGCGCCGGCGTTGCGGCCGTTACCACTCCGACAGCGGCCCCTGCGCGCACCACGACGCGGCCCTTCGCCGCCTTCGAATGGATGATCGCGCTGCGCTACCTGCGCGCCAAGCGGCGCGAGAGCTTTATTTCGGTCATCTCGATCATCTCGCTGATCGGCATCACCCTCGGCGTCGCCACGCTCATCATCGTCATGTCGGTAATGAACGGTTTCCGCGAGGAGCTGCTCTCCCGCATCCTCGGCTTCACCGGCCACATGAAGATCGAGGCGGCTGAAGGCGGCCTCAAGGATTTCGACGCCATCGCCGCCCGCGTGCGCCAGGTGCCTGGCGTCACCCGCGTCGCGCCCGTGGTCGACGGGCAGGTGATCGTCACCGCCAATGGCGTCACCCGCGGTGCTCAGGTAACCGGCATGCGCCGCGACGACATCGCCGCGCTCCACGTGCTGACCAGCTCGCTCAAACCCGATGAGGAAACCCGCTTCAAGGCGGTGCTTGCCGGGTTCAACGATCCTGACACGGTGATCGTCGGTTCGGGCCTTGCACGGCGCCTCGGCCTCTTCGCCGGCAGCACGATCACGCTCACCGCACCCAAGGGCGACGTCACGCCGTTCGGCACGACGCCCCGGGTGAAGACCTACACCGTCGCCGGCACCTTCGATGCCGGCATGTCCGAGTACAACAACAACTTCATCTTCATGCTGCTGCCCGAAGCCCAGCTCTTCTTCAATGAAGACGGCACGGTCTCGCGGCTCGAGATCAACGTCGCCGACGCCGACGGAGTCGATTCGCTCTATGCGCCGGTCCAGCAGGCCGCCGGCCCTTACGTCCGGGTCTCGAGCTGGCACGATCTCAACCTCGCTTTGTTTGATGCGGTGAAGATCGAGCACAACGTCATGTTCCTGATCCTGACCCTGATCGTGCTGGTCGCCTCGCTCAACGTCATTGCCGGCCTCATCATGCTGGTGAAGGACAAATCCGGCGACATCGCCATCCTGCGCACCATGGGCGCCTCGCGCGGTGCGATGATGCGTATCTTCCTCATCGCCGGCGCTTCCATCGGCATCGTCGGCACCGGCATCGGCCTCGCGGTTGGAACGCTCTTCGCCTACTACATCAGCGATATCGAGCATTTCGTCTCCTGGATCGCCGGCATGGATGTCTTCAGTCCGGAGGTCTATTTCCTCACCCATATGCCGTCGAAGATCGAGCCCTTCGATCTCTTCGCCGTGGCGGGCATCTCGCTTCTGCTCTCGCTGCTGGCAACGCTCTATCCGTCCTGGCGCGCCGCGCGGCTCGATCCGGTGGAGGCGCTGCGCTATGAGTGACGTGCTCCGCCTCGACAACATCACGCGCACCTATCCGCAGGGGCAGGGCGTCCTCGAAGTCTTCCGCGGCCTCGATCTCACGCTGAAGCAGGGTGAACTGGTCGCGCTTGTCGGTCCGTCCGGCGCCGGCAAGTCGTCGCTCCTCCACATCGCCGGCCTTCTCGAAGCCCCGACCAGCGGCGAGGTCTACATCTGCGGCGAGGCCGCGTCGGCGCTGCCCGAGGGCGAGCGCACACGCATCCGCCGCGACACCATCGGCTTCGTCTATCAAGCGCATCATTTGCTGCCCGAATTCAGCGCGCTCGAGAACGTCGTGATCCCGCAGCGTATCGCCGGCAAGGATCGCACTGCGAGCGAACGCGATGCCGAGCACATCCTCACCCATATGGGCCTCGGCCAGCGTCTCGATCACCGTCCGGCGCAGCTCTCGGGCGGCGAGCAGCAACGCGTCGCCATCGCCCGCGCCCTGGCCAACCGCCCGCGCATCCTTCTCGCCGACGAGCCGACCGGCAATCTCGACTTCCACACCGCCGACGGCGTGTTCGACTCGCTGGTCGATTTGGTGCGCTCGGAAGGCCTCGCCGCGCTGGTCGCGACCCACAACCTCGAACTCGCCGCCCGCATGGACCGCGCGCTGGTCCTGCACGAAGGCAAGATTCACGATGCGGGAAAACTGGGCCTGAAGCAGAAGGCGTAGGGGCTGCGAAACGCCTGGCACCCCCATCGCGCGGCCTGGAGGTGACAAGCGGGGCACTTACTCTGTCTAATACCCGCCATGTCCGATATCGACCTGAATAATATCAGGCGCCTCGACGGCGGCCTGCTGCTCGTCTTCCGCGGGCTCCTGCGCCGCCGGCGCACCACCGCTGTTGCAAAGGATCTCGGCCTTAGCCAGTCCGCCGTCAGCCACGCGCTCACCCGGCTGCGCGATATCTTCGCCGATCCGCTCTTCATCCGCCGCCCGCACGGCCTCGAGCCGACGCGCCGCGCACTCGAACTCGGCCCACGTATCGAGGCGCTGCTCGATCGCATGGGCGAGACTCTTCAGCGCGACACCGCGTTCAATCCGGCGCAGAGTCGGCGGCGCTTCCTGATTTCCGCACCGGAATTCGTCACCGCGCTGATCGGTGCCGACTTGGTCAACGCTTTCCGCGCCAGGGCTGCGCAAGCGAGCTTCGTCATCAACTTCCTCACGCCAGATCGTGCGCTGGTGGCGCTGCGCCGCGGAGAAATCGATCTGGCGCTCGGCCGCTTCGAGTCGACACCGCCGGATTTGCGCGCCGAGAGCCTCTATCGCGACCGCTACTGCGTCACCGCGCGCCGCGGCCATCCGAAGCTGAAGGGGCGGATCTCGCTCGCGCAATACAACGCCATCGGCCATGTCTTCGCCCAGTCCGAAAGCGAGATGGACCGCGCGGAGAACGCCGATACGCCCGACATCGCTTTCACCGCGGTCGTGCCGCGCTGGCTGACCGTACTCGCCATCGTCGCGGCGAGCGATGCGATCGCGACCTGTCCGCGCCGGCTTGTGGAGCGCCAGGCCAAGCTGATGGGCCTTCAGGTCCTCAATCCGCCCTTCGTGCCCAACGAGATCGAGGTCAAAGCGGTCCGCCGCGCAGGCATCGAGGACGCCGGCCTCGACTGGCTGCGCGAAGAGATCAAGGTTGCGGTGGGGTAGGCGCAAGGATGCGCTTTACCGCACCTCGAAATCGTCGAGCTGTGCTTTCAGCGCCTTCTGGAACGCCGGCCGCGCCTCGCAGCGTGCCTTGTAGGCCTTGAGCGCCGGCTCGGCGTCCAGGAACTCCGGATCGTCGTTCAGGATGCGCAGCACCGTGGCCATCATCAGATCGCCGACCGTGAATTGTTCTTCGAGATAGTCCTTGTCGCCTAAAGCCGTGGCGAGTTGCTTCAATCGCTTCTGGACATTCTCGACAAGCTGCGGCCGCCGCGCCGCGACCCAGTCCTCGCCCTTGTGGAAGAACAGGTCGCCATAGCCCTGCACCGCGACCTCGATGGTGTTGAGCGCGCAGAACAGCCAGCTGATCGCCCGCGCCCGTCCCTTCGGATCGCCCGGCAGCAGCACCTCGCTCCGCTCGCCGATCTGCAGAACCATGGCGCCGGATTCGAACATCACGATGCCGTCGGCCTCCATCGCCGGCACCTGTCCGAAGGGCTGCCAGGCACGATAGGCGGCGGTTTCCTTGTCGTCGAAGCCGATGCGCCAGGTCTTGTAGGGCAGGCCGGCCTCTTCGCAGGCCCAGCGCACGCGCAGATCGCGCACCTGTCCGCGTGCGAAGTCGGGCACCCATTTGAAGGCGGATAGTGTGATCACGTCGTTCATCCTTATGGCCGTCGCTTATGTCGGCGCGTTGAGCCGGCCATCGAGTTTTGCGAGTGTCGAGGTCCAGCCGATCTTGTGGTCCTCGCAGCGCTCCGCGAGCGCGAAGTTCTCGTGCCGCAAAACGAGTTCGGTGCGGCCGCCAAGATCGCGAAAAGTAAGCGTGACCAGGGTCTCGACCGGATCGTGATCCCAGATCCAGGTGAAGGCGAGTTTCGACGGCCGCTCCACGACGCGATAGACGCCCGATACGACGAGATCGCCTGCCTGCCGGTGCATGACGATGCGATAGCGGCCGCCCGGCTTCGGCTCGAACGCCAGCAGCTCTGCCTTTATCTCGAAGGGCCCCAGGAAGCTCGGCCATTCGAGGCTGAACCAGGCATCGAAGACCCTGGAAGGCGGCGCATCGTACACGCGCGAGATTTCGAGATGGATCACGGCGTCTCTCCGCGCACGAAGCGGGCGAGCTTGTTGAGCGCGCTGTTCCAGCCGCCGCGATGACCTTCGCGATCTTCGGGCGTCGGCAGGCCTTCATGGCGCAGCGTCAGTTCCGTCTGCTGTCCCACCGCGCGCAGCGACACCGTTACCAGCGTTGTGCCGTTTCCGAGCTCCCAGCCCCAGGTCATAGCGAAACCGTGCGGCCGCTCGATCGACTCGAACACGCCGGCCACCGGCAGCGTGCGGCCGTCGCTCATGTTCATCAGCAGGCGGTAGCGTCCGCCGACTTTCGGGTCGAATTGCGTGATCTCGCATTTGCAGCCCTCGGGACCGATCCAGCTTTCCCACTGGTCTTTCTCGAGCCAGGCATCGAACACCCGCTCGGGTGGGGCGTCGAACAGCCGGACGATTTCCATTACCGGGTTTTCGAGAGTCATTTTTCTTCGTCCTTTTTCTTGAGGTGTTCGGCGAGACGGTCGAGGCTCGCATTCCAGAAGCGCTGGTGTTCGCGGATCCACTCCGCCGCCTGCGCCATCGCGCCTGGCACCAGGCGGCAACGCCGGTGCTGGCCCTCGCGCTCCCGTGTGATCAGCGCGGCTTCCTCGAGCACCTTGAGGTGGCGCGAGATCGCCGGTCCGGAAATCTCGAAGGGCTCGCAGAGTTCGCCGACCGTGGCATCGCCCAAAGCCAGCCGCGCGAGAATCGCCCGGCGGGTCGGATCGGCGAGGGCGGCAAAGGTGTGGTCCAGGTTCATCATTTAACAGACACGTTAAATAACCTATCTGTTAAATGCAAGCGCCATATCTGGGACGGCATCCCGCGCGGTCACCTAAATCCGGTGGTGCTCCGTCGAATCGCATTTGATCCTGTTTTGTTCTTGACAATGACGGAACACAAAGAGAACATATCCGCGTAGACAGGGAGAACGCGATCATGTGGATGAAGGATGCAGCGGCCGGTGTGAGCCTCGTGGTCTTCGTGGCCTCCGCCTATCTGATCGTTCCCGTCGCCCAGGCGCTCCTGGCGACGTTCTGAGCTGTGGATGCCGGGCCCTGGTGCCCTGCACCTGCCGGCCCGGACGCGATACTGGTCATACGACAGTGAAATCGAATCGAAGCGGCGATGGATCGCAAACCGTTCGTCCATTTACGGGTGAAGAGCGCGTACTCGCTTCTCGAAGGCGCGGTGCGTCCCAAAGAGCTCGCCGATCTCGCGCGCCAAAGCGATATGCCCGCGGCGGCGATTACCGACGTCAACAACCTCTTTGGCATTTATGAGCTGAGCGACACGCTGGCCAAGGCCGGCGTCCAGCCCATCGTCGGCTGCCAGGTTTCGGTCGAACTGGAGGCGCCGTCGCCGACGGCCTCCATGGGCTCGAAGCGCAAGCCGCCCGCCATCGTTCTCCTGGTCCAGAACGCCGCCGGCTACCGGAACCTCACCAAGCTCCTGAGCGCCGCCTTCCTCGGTGCCGAGCCCGGCGACTGGCCGCATGTCACGGCGGAGATGCTGGCGACGCATGCCGAAGGTCTTATCGCGCTCACCGGCGGCCCCGGCGGCCCGATCAACCGCGCATTGGTGGAAGGGCAGGTGCCCGCCGCAGAAGCGATGGTCGAAAAGCTCACCGCAATTTTTCCTGACCGTCTCTATATCGAGCTTCAGCGCCACGGCCTCGCCGAGGAACGCGCCGCCGAAGACCCGCTGATCGACATCGCCTATGCCCGCCGCCTGCCGCTGGTCGCGACCAACGACGTGCATTTCGGCAAGGCCGAGATGTACGAGGCGCACGATGCCGTGCTCTGCATCGCCGAAGGTGCTTTCGTCAGCCAGGAAGACCGCCGCCGCGTCACCCGCGAACACCGCTTCAAATCTTCCGCCGAGATGGTCGCGCAATTCGCCGATCTGCCCGAAGCGATCGACAACACCATCGAGATCGCGCGGCGCTGCGCCTTCCGCCCGAAGAAGCGCGATCCCATCCTGCCGCAATTCGTCCCAGAATCCGGCCGCACCCCGGAAGAGGAATTGCGCGCCCAGGCATCGGCCGGTCTTGAAGCCTGCCTCGCCGCCAACGGGCTTTATGCCGACCGGCAGGTCTATCTCGACCGCCTCGAATTCGAGCTCGACGTCATCATCAAGATGCAGTTCCCGGGCTACTTCCTGATCGTTTCCGACTTCATGAAGTGGACACGGTCGCAGGGTATTCCCGTCGGCTGCCGCGGTTCGGGCGCGACCTCGCTCGTCGCCTGGTCGCTCGGCATCACCAATCTCGATCCCATCCGTTTCGGCCTCCTGTTCGAGCGCTTCCTCAATCCGGAGCGCATCTCGATGCCGGACTTCGATATCGATTTCTGCCAGGAGCGGCGCGACGAGGTCGTGCGCTATGTGCGCGAGAAATACGGCCGCGACCGCGTCGCCCACATCATGGCGCTCGGTTCGCTCCAGGCCCGCGCCGCGGTGCGCGATGCCGGCCGCGTGCTCCAGATGCCGCTCGGCCTCGTCGACCGCATCGCCAAGCTCGTCCCCAACCCGCCCGGCAAGCCGGTCTCGATGGCCGATGCGATCGAGGGCGAGCCGCGCCTGCAGCAGATCGCCGAGCAGGAACCGGTCGCCCAGCGCCTGTTCGACATCGTCGAGAAGATCGAAGGCCTCTACCGCCACACCTCCACCCATCCCGCCGGTGTGGTGATCGGCGACCGCCCGCTCGACGAGATCGTGCCGCTCTACCGCGATCCGCGCTCCGAAATGCCGGTGACGCAGTTCGACTACGAGGACGCCGAGAAGGCCGGCCTCGTGAAGTTCGACTTCCTCGGACTCAAGACGCTGACCGTCATCGCCAAGACCGAGGAGTTGCTGAAGAAGCGTGGCGTCGACATCGATACGCAGAGCATCGATTTCACCGACTCCGGCACCTACGAGATGCTCGCGCGCGGCGACAGCGTCGGCGTGTTCCAGCTCGAAGGCGCGGGCATGCGCGACCTGCTGCGCAAGATGCGTCCCGACCGCATCCAGGATCTCATCGCGCTCGTCGCGCTCTACCGCCCGGGTCCGATGGACTCGATCCCGAAATACATCGCGGTCAAGAACGGCAAGGAAGAGCCGGAATATCTCCACCCCGCGCTCGAGCCGATCCTGAAAGAGACCTTCGGTGTCATGACGTATCAGGAAGACGTCATGAACATCGCCCGCGAGCTCGGCGGCTACACCCTCGGCGGCGCCGATCTCCTGCGCCGCGCCATGGGCAAGAAGATCGCCTCCGAGATGGCGGTGCACGAGCAGCGCTTCATCGAAGGCGCGGTGAAGAACGGCGTGCCCAAGGGCGTCGCCTCGCAGATCTTCGAGCAGGCGGCGAAGTTCGCCGGTTACGGCTTCAACAAGGGCCACGCCGCAGCCTACGCCCAGGTCGCCTATCAGACCGCGTTCCTCAAGGCGAACTACCCGGTCGAATTTCTTGCTGCCTCGATGACGCTCGATATCGGCAGCACCGACCGGCTCAACATCTTCCGCCAGGAAGCGCAGCGCCTGAACATCCGCGTGCTGCCGCCCGACGTGAACCGCTCGATCGCGGTGTTCTCCTGCGATGCCGACAAGGGCATCATCTACTATGCGCTCGCCGCGGTGAAAGGCGTCGGCCGCCAGGCGATGGATCATGTCGTCGCCGAACGCGATGCCGGCGGTCCGTTCCAGAGCCTCGCCGATTTCGCCCGCCGCATCGATCCCAAGCTGGTCAACAAGCGCGCCTTCGAAAGTCTCGCCCGGGCCGGCGCCTTCGATGGCCTCAACCGCAACCGCCGCCAGGTCGTCGAATCCGCCGACATCCTGCTCAACTCCGCCCAGCGCAACGCGCGCGAACGCGAGAGCGGCCAGATCACGCTCTTCGGCGGTCCCGCCGAAGCGCAGGACGAGATCCGCCTCGCGCCCGTCACCGACTGGCCGTCGCATGAGAGATTGTCGGAAGAGTTCAGCGCGATGGGCTTCTATCTCTCCGGCCATCCGCTCGACGCCTATGCCGCGCCGCTGAAGCGCCTCGGCGCCACCACCTATGCCGCGCTGATCGAGGATCGCCGCCGCGCCGGCTTCAAGGCCGTGCTCGCCGGCACCATGATCCGCAAATACGAGCGCCGCAGCCGCAACAACGAAAGCTACGCCTTCGTCTCCTTCTCCGATCCGACCGGCATGTTCGAGATCATGCTGTTTCCCGAGGTGCTCACCGCCTCGCGCCCGCTGCTCGAGGCCGGCAAGTCGGTCCTGATCACCTGCAGCGCCGAATGGGACGGCGACGAGCTCAAGCTCCGCGCCGCCTCGATCACCGATCTCGATGCCGCCGCCGCGAACGCGGGGGAGGGGCTTCGCGTGTATCTCTCCGACACCGCCTCGCTCGGCGCCATCGCCGCGCAGCTCAAGACGCCGGGCAAAGGCATCGTCACCTTCGTCGTCCCCGGCGGCCCGGGCGAAGAAGTTGAGATCAAACTCCCCAAACCCCTACAGGTCACGGTCCAGCTCAAGAACGCGATCAAGACGCTGCCCGGCGTAGCGCAGGTGGAGTTGGTCTAAATCCGCCCCAGCGCCGTCTCGATCCGCGCCAGCCCTTCGCGCAGCAGCGCCGGGTCCTGGGCGAAGCAGATGCGCAGGAACGAATCCGCCTGCACGTCGCCCGCCGGTCCGAAGGCCGAGCCCGGCGCCACGCCGACGCGGCCTTCCTTCACCAGACGCTGCGCGAAGCCGAGCGAGTCCGAAAGCCCTTCCATGTGCAGGAAGCCATAGAACGCGCCCTCCGGCCGGATCCAGCGCACGCGGTTCTGCCCGTCGATGAACTGCTGCACGACCTCGCGCCCCGCGGCGCAGCGCGCACGCATCGCCTCGCGGAAGTCATCGCCCTCGGGCGACAGCGCCGCCAGCGCGCCATACTGCGCAAACGTCGTCGGCCCGGTGTTGTTCGCGATCGTCATCACGCCAAGCTGTTTGCCGTAGCGCTCCGGATGCACCAGCCAGCCGATGCGCCAGCCCGTCATCGCCCACGCCTTGGAGAAGCTGTTGATCACGAACACGTCGTCTTCAGGCTCTGCGATTTCGAGAAACGACGGCGCATGCGCCGAGCCGTCATAGGTCAGCGTGCCGTAGACTTCGTCCGAGATGATCGCGATCCCGCGTTCCCGCGTGAAGGCAAGCAACGCCTTCTGCTCCTCGCGCGACATCACCCAGCCGGTCGGGTTGCCCGGCGAAGCGACGAAGATCGCCTTGGTCCGCGCATCGCACTGGTCGAAAATCTTGTTCAGGTCGAGCGACCATTTCGCCGGCGCGGCGCGCCAGTCGTCGTCCAGCCGGGCAAAGCGCGTCTCCGCGCCCACCATCTGCGCGGCCTGAAAGATGCTCGGCCAGATCGGCGAGACGATGACCACGTTGTCGCCCGTGTCGCACAGCATCTGCAGTGCCGTCACCACCGCCAGCGTTGCCGCGCCGGGCATCGAGATGCGCTCCAGCGCGATATCGGCGCCGACGACGCGCTTGTGGAAGGCGCGGATCTCCTCGCGCAGCAGCGGCATCCCGCGTGACGCCATATAGAAGGTCTTGCCGTCGTCCAGCGCCCGCTTCGCCGCCTCGCGGATGAAAGCCGGGGTGACGAGGTCGGTCTCGCCGAACCACAGCGGGATCAGATCGGGCTCGCCCAGTCCCGTCATGGCGACGAGGCCGATGCCGTTGGGTTCGAGGGCTTCGATGGCGGGGCGGACGGGACTGGTCATGCCGTTCCTTTAACGGGAATTCATCGAAATCGCTAAGGCGTGCAGCGCATAGCCGTGGTCAAGCTTCTGCGAGCGCATTGCGGTCGCCCGGCCACGCGCTAAAGTCGTTGCGGGCGACTCCGCCGGGGGGACTTCATGAAACCGATCTACGCGTTGATGGCCGTCGTTGCCGTGTTCATTGCCGCCGCCGCCTATGCCGGCGGAGGCGCCAAGTCCCCTGACAGTCATCCCGATATGTACTCGGGCAAGTTCTTCAAGGCCGAGGAGGCGGTGACCACCGGTTCGGCCGGCGGCATTGCATACAATGCCATCGCCGGCACGCTCGTCGTCCACCCCAAAGGCTGGAACGACAGCGCCCAGAACGGCGGCGACAAGAACCCCGACGCGAAAGACGACAAGAGCTCGGCCGAAGCCTCGATGTTCTTCGTCTACTACGCCAAGCGCGGCGCCGCCCCCGGCAGCCGCCCGATCACCTTCCTGTTCAACGGCGGACCGGGCTCGGCTTCGGTCTGGCTGCACATGGGCGCCTTTGGCCCGAAGCGTGTCGTCACCAAGGAGGACAGCCACACCCCCGCCGCGCCCTACAAGGTGATCCCCAACGCCTACACACTGCTCGACGTCAGCGATCTCGTCTTCATCGATGCGCCCGGCACGGGCTTCAGCCGCATCGCCGGCAAGGACAAGGAGAAAGAATTCTGGGGCGTCGATCCGGACGCGACCGCCTTCTCGAACTTCATCCAGGAATTCCTCTCCAAATATGGCCGCTGGAATTCGCCGAAATATCTCTTCGGCGAAAGCTACGGCACGCCGCGCGCCTCGATCCTGGTCAACGATCTGGAGTCGAACCACGACGTCGACTTCAACGGCGTCATGCTGCTCTCGGCGATCCTGAACTTCGATCTCAGCGTCGACGGGCCGACGACCAATCCCGGCATCGATCTGCCGTATCAGCTCGCGCTTCCCACATATGCCGCGACGGCCTGGTATCATCACAAGCTGCCGGGCAAGCAGCCGCCGGATCTCGTGCCCTTCGTCCGGTCGGTCGAGCGTTTCGCGATGACCGATTATGCGCTCGCGCTGTCGGCGGGTTCGTCGCTCCCGCCGGCGCGCCGCCTCGCCATCGCCCAGAAGCTCAACCAGTTCACCGGGCTTCCGGTGAGCTACATCCTGAAGGCCGATTTGCGCATCGACGGCGGCGAATTCGAGAAGAACCTGCAGGACAATGCGAACATGACGACCGGGCGGCTCGACACCCGCTTCTCCGGTCCGACCCTCGATCCGCTCAGCAAGGAATCCGACTACGACCCGCAATCGGCGGCGATCAGCTCGGCCTATGTCTCGGCCTTCAACGACTATGTCCGTCAGGGGTTGAACTACGGCCAGGGCAAGATCTTCCACCCCAGCGCCGATGTCTTCCCGCACTGGGAGTTCAAGCATCAGCAGCCCGGCGCGCCGTTCGCGTTTCCGGGCGCGACCAACGTGATGCCCGATCTCGCCTATGCGATGAAATACAATCCCGACCTCAAGGTCCTCGTGCTGGGCGGCTACTACGATCTCGCGACGCCCTATTACGAAGGCTGGTACGAGACCCATCACCTGCCGATCCCGCCGGAACTGCAGAAGAACATCTCCTACAAATACTTCCCCTCGGGCCACATGGTGTACGCCCATGAAGAGTCGCTGAAAGACCTTCACGACACCGTTGCCGCGTTCATTCGGCAAACGGATAATTTGTGAGGCATGCCTCCTCCTACGCTGTCATTCCCTCGCTCGGTAGGCTCAATCGGCCGGGGATTACAGCGAGTGTTAGCTCCTAACCTCCTGATTTCTCTCGCCCCTTGCATCGGCGGGCGCGTCCCCCTATAAGCCGCGCCATCTCGCACGCACGGGAGGTTTTCGCGGAGTGTTTCCGCGTCGCCATCCGGTGATCCTTCAAAGGGTTATCCCGCGCGTCTGGCCAACCGGTAAAGGAGACTGAATCCATGGCTCTGCCAGAATTTTCCATGCGCCAGCTGCTCGAGTCGGGCGCGCATTTCGGCCATCGCCAGCAACGCTGGAACCCGAAGATGGCGCCCTACATCTATGGCTCGCGCAACGACATCCACATTCTCGACCTGACCCAGACCGTTCCCTTGCTGCACCAGGCGCTGGTCGCGCTGCGCGACACTGCCGCCGGCGGCGGCCGCATCCTTTTCGTCGGCACCAAGCGCCAGGCCCAGGAGCCGGTCGCCAACGCCGCCAAGCGCTGCGCCCAGTACTACATGAACAACCGCTGGCTCGGCGGCACGCTGACCAACTGGCAGACCGTGTCGAATTCGATCAAGCGCATGCGCAACCTCGAAGAGACGCTGTCCGCGGCGCAGAGCTCGGGCCTCAAGAAGAAAGAGCTCCTCGGCATGCTGCGCGAGCGCGACAAGCTCGACCGCTCGCTCGGCGGCATCAAGGAGATGGGCGGCCTGCCGAACCTTCTCTTCGTGATCGACACCAACAAGGAAGCCATCGCGATCTCCGAAGCCCGCAAGCTCGGCATCCCGGTCATGGCGATCCTCGACTCGAACAGCGATCCGGATGGCATCGCCTATCCGATCCCGGGCAATGACGACGCCGCCCGCGCCCTCGCGCTCTATTGCGATCTCGCCGCCCGCGCCGTGATCGACGGTCTCTCCGAGGGTCAGGTCGCTGCCGGCATCGACACCGGCGAAGCCGAGGAGATTCCGGACGTCGTGCCCGCAGCGGAAGCCGCGCCGGCCGAAGCCACGGCCTGATTTCACGTTATCGAAGTCCGGCGGCGCAACCGCCGCCGGACCGCTTCATTCCCATTCCGCGGCTGCAACGCCGCACAGACGGAGTATCCCATGACCGCCGTGACCGCTCAGATGGTGAAGGACCTGCGCGATAAGACGGGCGCAGGCATGATGGACTGCAAGTCCGCGCTTGCCGAAACCAATGGCGACATGGAAGCGGCCATGGACTGGCTGCGCAAGAAGGGCATCACCAAGGCCGCCAAGAAGGCCGACCGTGCCGCAGCCGAAGGCCTCGTCGGCGTCGCCACCGGCGGCCATGTCGGTGCGCTGGTCGAGGTCAACTCCGAGACCGACTTCGTCGCCCGCAACGACGAATTCAAGGACTTCGTGAAGAACGCCGCCAAGCTTGCGCTGGAAGAAGAGGGCGATCTCGACAAGCTGCTCGTCAAGAAGATGGGCGAAAACGACGTCAAGACCACGCTCACCAACCTCGTCGCCAAGATCGGCGAGAACATGAGCGTGCGCCGCACGGTCATGCTCGCGGTCAATCCCGGCGTCGTCGCGGCCTATGTGCACAACGCCGCCTCGCCGGAGCTCGGCAAGATCGGCGTGCTCGTCGCGCTGAAGTCCGAAGCCCCGGCCGACAAGCTGAATGCGCTCGGCCGCCAGATCGCGATGCACATCGCCGCGACCTCGCCGCTCGCTCTCACGACCGAGCATCTCGCCCCGGATGTCGTCGCCAAGGAGCGCGCCATCCAGGCCGACATCGCCCGCCAGTCCGGCAAGCCCGAGAACGTCATCGAGAAGATGCTCGAGGGCCGCATGCGCAAGTGGTACGAGGAATCGGTCCTGCTCCATCAGGTTTTCGTCGTCGACGGCGAGACGCCGATCAACAAGGTGCTCGAGAAGGCCGGCAAGGACTTCGGCGCTCCGGTTGCGATCGAGGCCTTCGTCCGCTTCCAGGTCGGCGAAGGCATCGAGAAGCTCGATTCCGACTTCGCCGACGAAGTCGCCAAGATGAGCGGGACGAAACAGTAAGCATGCATTTCACCCTCTCCTCCGCTGAAGCGGTGTAGAAGGAGAATCAGAACGGAGAAACGATGCCCCAACCGCCAAAATACCGCCGGGTCCTTTTGAAAGTCTCCGGCGAGGCGTTGATGGGCGATCAGCAGTATGGAATCGACGTCGGGACCGTCGACCGGATCGCGGCCGATATCGAAGAGGCGATCCGCGGGGGCACGCAGATCTGCCTGGTCATCGGCGGCGGCAACATCTTCCGCGGCCTCTCCGGCGCCGCCAAGGGCATCGACCGCGCCACCGCAGACTATATGGGCATGCTCGCCACCGTGATGAACGCGCTCGCCATGCAGGCGGCGCTGGAGCGGGTCGGGGTCCCCAGCCGGGTCCAGTCCGCCATTCCGATGTCCACGGTTTGCGAGCCATATATCCGCCGCCGCGCCATCCGCCATCTTGAGAAGGGCCGGGCGGTGATCTTCGCCGCCGGCACCGGCAACCCGTTCTTCACCACCGACACCGCTGCCGCCCTCCGCGCCGCCGAGATGAACTGCAACGCGATGATGAAGGCGACACAAGTTGACGGCGTCTACAGTGCCGATCCGAAAAAGGTCCCGGACGCCGAGCGTTACGATTCCCTGAGCTATCACGAGGTGTTATCCCGTGATCTTCAGGTTATGGATGCGTCGGCGATTTCGCTGTCTCGCGAAAACGGGATTCCGATCATCGTCTTCTCGATCCATGATCGTGGATCGCTGGCAGAGGTCCTGAAGGGCCGCGGCAAGGCAACGATTATCGAGGACCGGGTCTGACAATCGGCTAGGCTCGGACAAGCTGGGTAAGAACAGATGGCAGAAAGCTATAGCAAGGACGATCTCGACCGCCGGATGAACGGTGCGCTCGACACTCTCAAGAAGGAATTCTCGGGCCTGCGCACCGGCCGCGCCAACCCGGCGCTGCTCGATCCGGTCCGGGTCGAGGCCTATGGCAACCAGGTTCCGGTCAACCAGGTCGGCAACATCTCGACGCCCGAGCCGCGCATGATCACCGTCCAGGTCTGGGACAAGGGCCTGACCAAGGCCGTCGACAAGGCGATCCGCGACGCCAATCTCGGCCTTAACCCTCAGATGGACGGCCAGTTGCTCCGTATCCCGCTACCGGAACTTAATCAGGACCGGCGTAAGGAACTGGCCAAGCTGGCCGGCAAATATGCCGAGGCAGCCCGGGTTGCCGTCCGCAACGTCCGCCGCGACGGTATGGACCTGCTCAAGCGCCTCGAAAAAGACCACAAGATCGGACAGGACGAGCAGCATAAATTCGGCGACGAGCTCCAGAAGCTGACGGACGCCAGGGTCAAGGAAATCGACTCCGCCTTGCACGCCAAGGAGCAGGAGATCATGCAGGTCTGAACGACCGGGCGAGGAGCAGGAATGGCGCTTGCGCCGAAGACGGATCTACCCAGGCACGTCGCCATCATCATGGACGGCAACGGCCGCTGGGCGCGCAAGCGCTTCCTGCCGCGCGAGGCCGGCCACGTGGCCGGCGTGAACGCGGTCCGCGACGTCGTCCGCGCCGCCTCTGACCTCGGCCTCCAGAACCTGACCCTCTTCGCCTTCTCCTCCGAGAACTGGAAGCGGCCCAAGACCGAAGTCGGCGCCCTGATGGGTCTGTTCCGTGCCTATTTCCGCAGCGATCTCGACGAGCTCGAGCAGCGCGGCGTCCGCGTCCGCATCATCGGCAGCCGCGAGCGCGTCGCCACCGATATCGGCCGGATGATCGAGGACGCCGAGAAGCGCACTGTCGCCAACACTGGTCTCAACCTGACCTTCGCCTTCGACTATGGCGGCCAGGAAGAAATCGCCAACGCCGCGCGCGAGCTGGCTCGCGCCGCGAAGGAGGGCCGCCTCGATCCGGAAACGATTACGCCGGAGCTGTTCGCCACCCGCCTCTTCACGAGTGCGCTGCCCGAGCCCGACCTCGTCATCCGCACCAGCGGCGAGTATCGCCTGTCGAACTTCCTGCTCTGGCAGTCGGCCTACGCCGAACTCGCTTTCGTCGACACGCTCTGGCCCGATTTCGGCCGCGAGCAGTTCATCGCCAGCCTCGAAAACTTCGCCCGCCGCGAGCGCCGCTTCGGGGCTGTCTCGGACGCCGTCGCTTGAGCACACAGATACCCGCGCAGAACGATCCGGCCCCGGGCTTCCGCGGCGTTCGTTTCAACATGGACTGGATCACGCGCCCGCTTTTCGGTCTCGGCCTGGCCGCCATCGCCATCGCCGCGATTTTCGGCGGCGGCATCTGGCTCGTTGCCTTCCTGCTCGCCGGTGGCATCGCCGCACTGCGCGAATGGCACCGCATGGTCGGCGAGCCGGTCTTCGGTCCGATGTTCTTCGTCTCCGCCATCGCGCTCGCCATTGCGGCGCTGGCACAGCTCTATCTTCCCATGGGCGGTGTCGCCTGGCCGCTTCTATGCCTCGGCGCCGTCGCGATTGCGACCTTTGCCGCGCTCTCTGGGAAGCGCCCGCTTTGGCAGGGTTTCGGTCCGCTGTATGTCGGTGCCGCGATCCTCTGCGTGATCATCATGCGCGCCGAAGAGCACGGCGCCTGGATCATCCTCGGCATGCTGCTCGCGATCTGGGCGACCGATACCGGCGCGCTGATCGTCGGCAATCTCGTCGGCGGAGCCCGGCTGTGGCCCGCGTTGTCGCCGAACAAGACCTGGTCCGGCACGCTGGGCGGCGTCGCCTGCGCCGCCATCGTCGAAGCCGTGTTTATTTCCGCGATCGGCGGCGAAGCCGGGTGGGCCGCGCTGCTCGGTGCACTCATCGCCACCGTCGGCCATTGCGGCGACCTCTTCGAATCCTGGGTCAAGCGCCACTTCCATCTGAAGGACTCCGGCGGCCTCATTCCCGGCCATGGCGGCATGCTCGACCGTATCGATTCCACGTTGTTCGTCGCGCCGGCTCTTGCTCTGGTCATGGCCTTGACCGGATTCAATCCGCTGCTGGGGGCCCATCCGTGAACGCACTCGCCGCAACCCGCAGCGCCTTCGAAGTCACCGAGCTCGAGCCCGTGCTCGCGCGCAGCGTCACCGTGCTCGGCTCCACCGGCTCGATCGGCGTCTCGACGCTCGACGTGGTGAGCCACGCCCGCAAGGCCTATGGCGAGCACGTCATGCCGGTCGAGGCGATCACCGCGCAGGGCAGGGTGGACGACCTGATCAAACAGGCGCGCGAGATCAAGCCGAAGCTCGCCGTGATCGGCGACGACAAACTCTATGCCCAGCTCAAGGACGGTCTTGCCGGCACCGGCATCGAGGTCGCCGCGGGCCGCAAGGCGGTGATCGAGGCCGCCGCGCGTCCGTCATCCACCGTGATGGTCGCGATCATGGGCGCCGCCGCGCTCGAACCGGCGCTCGCCGCCGTCGCGCGCAGCGCAACCGTCGCCCTCGCCAACAAGGAATGCATCGTCGCTGCCGGCGGCGTCTTCCACAAGGCGCTGTCGGCTTCCACCGCCGCCGTCATCCCCGTCGACTCCGAGCACAACGCCGTTTTCCAGGTCCTGAACGGCGAAGGCGCGCACGAAGTCGAAAAGGTGATCCTCACCGCTTCCGGCGGCCCCTTCCGCGACAAGACGCTCGAAGAGATGGCCATCGCCACGGTGGAGCAGGCGGTCGCGCACCCCAACTGGTCGATGGGCGCCAAGATCTCGGTCGATAGCGCCACGCTGATGAACAAGGGCCTCGAGCTGATCGAAGCGCATTTCCTCTTCGCGCTCCCGCCCGAGAAGCTGGATGTTCTCGTGCACCCGCAGTCCATCGTTCACTGCCTTGTGTCCTACGAGGACGGCACGACGCTCGCCCATCTCTCGGCGCCCGACATGCGCACGCCCATTGCCCATGCGCTCGCCTGGCCGCGCCGCATCTCCTCGCCCTCGCGCAGGCTCGATCTCGCCGCCGTGGGCCAGCTCAACTTCCGCAAGCCCGATCACGAGCGCTTCCGCTGCCTCGGTCTCGCCATGGAGGCGATGCGCGTCGGCAAGCTCGCGCCGACGATCCTGAACGCCGCCAACGAGATCGCGGTCGATGCCTTCCTGAACCGCCGCATCGGTTTCCTCGACATCCCGCGCGTCGTCGAGACGACGCTGTCGGAATCGCCCGAAGCCAACACTGCTGCCGATACGCTCGATGGTGTCCTCGCGGCCGATGCCCGCGCCCGCGAACGCGCCGGCGAGATTTGCCGCCGCGTCGTCAACTGATCGCAAACGGAACCGCTGCCATGGAAACCCTGCAGGCATTTCTGAACTGGTCGGTCTACGGCATCCCCGCTTTCCTGCTCCTGATCACCGTCGTCGTCTTCTTCCACGAACTTGGCCACTACACCGTCGCGCGCCTCTTCAACGTCCGCGTCGAGACCTTTTCCATCGGCTTCGGCCGCGCCATCACCTCCTGGACGGGCAAGGAAAGCGGCACGCGCTGGAAGATCGGCTGGATTCCGCTCGGCGGCTATGTCCAGTTCCTGGGTGACGCCGATGGCGCGTCGACACCGGACCGCGAGGCGGCCGCCCGAATGACGCCCGAAGAGCGCGCCGTCGCATTTCCCTTCAAGCCGCTCTGGCAGCGTGCCCTGATCGTGTTGGCAGGGCCGGTCACCAACTTCATTCTCGCGGTCGTGATCCTGACCGGCGTCTATATGGTTCAGGGTCAGACCATCCTGCCGCCCGTCGTCGGCCTGATCGTGCCGCACAGCGCGGCCGAGGCGGCGGGCTTCAAGATCAACGACCGGATCGTTTCGATCGACGGGGTCCCGGTGCGCGGCTACCGCGAAGTGGTCGAAGTCGTGTCGATGAGCGCCGGCATGCGCTTGCCGATCGTGGTCGAGCGCGGCGACGCGCATCTGTTGCTCTACGCGACGCCCCGCGAAACGGTCGACGACGATGGCCTGGGTAACAAGGTCCATGTCGGCAAGCTCGGAATCGGCCCGGGCAAGGTCGAGCCGATCCACGACAGCCTCGGTCCGATTGCTGCGGTCGGCGCCTCCTTCCGGGAGATTGGCGATACCCTGACCATGACCTGGCGGGGTCTGACTCACTCTTCGGCCGGAGCCGGCCAGCTTTCCGGCATCATCGGGACCACCAAGCTGGCCGGCCAGGTCGCTGCCGTGAGCTTTGTGGGCCTAATCCATCTGATAGCTCTACTTTCTGTAAGCGTCGGCTTGGTAAACCTTTTTCCCATTCCGCTGCTCGACGGGGGCCATCTTCTGTACTATGCATGCGAGGGTGTTTTGGGGCGGCCGCTCGGTGAGCGGGCCCAGGACGTCGGATTCAGACTGGGATTGGCGGTTGTGCTGGGGATATTCCTGCTGGCTGCCTGGAACGACATCGTCCGGCTGAATCTTTTCTGAAACCTCGGCGGGCTGCCGGTGCTTGGGCAGCAGGCCCCGAAATGAGTACCAGAGACGACTGGATGAGCCACATCACCCTGTTCGCCCGGCTTGCCCGCTCGGCTCCCGCCCTGATCCTGATGTTGACGCTTGCCGGATCGGCAGCGCTGGCGAAGACGCAGGTCCAGCCGCCCGCACCGGGAGCGCCCGCCGCGGCACCGGCGCCGACCCAAGTGATCAAGCATATCGTCGTCAACGGCACCCAGCGCGTCGAACCGCAGACCGTCGTCTCCTACATCTCGCTGCGCGAAGGCGACGTCTACAATCCGCAGACCACCGACATCGCGCTCAAGACGCTCTATCAGACCGGCCTCTTCGCCGACGTGAAGATGCGCTTCGACGGCTCGACCCTGACGATCACCGTGGTCGAGAACCCGATCATCAACCAGATCGACTTCGAAGGTAACGACAAGGTCTCGACCAAGGACCTCCAGAAGGAAGTCCAGCTCAAGCCGCGTACCGTCTTCACCCGCTCCAAGGTGCAGGCCGACGTCCAGCGCATCATCGAGCTCTACCGCCGCAACGGCAAATTCGCCGCTTCGGTCGATCCGCAGATCATTCAGCGTCCGCAGAATCGCGTCGACCTGATCTTCTCGATCACCGAGGGTCCCTCGACCGGCGTCGCGCGCATCAATTTCATCGGCAACAAGGTGTTCGACGATGCGACTCTGAAGTCGCAGATCGCGACCGAAGAGAGCGACTGGTACAAGTTCCTCTCGACCAACGACAACTACGATCCCGACCGTCTCACCTTCGACCGCGAAATGCTGCGCCGCTGGTATGTCAGCCACGGCTATGCCGACTTCCACGTCGTCTCCGCCGTTGCCGAGCTCTCGGCCGACCGCCGCGCCTTCTACATCAACTTCACGGTGGACGAGGGGCCGCAATACAAGTTCGGCAAGGTCGAGATCGAATCCTCGATCCGCGAATTGCCGGCCTCGGTGCTGCGCCCGTCGGTCAAGATCAAGTCTGGCGACATCTACAATGCCGAGCTGATCCAGAAGGCCATCGACTCGCTCACCAACGCCGCCGGCACCAAGGGCTACGCCTTCGCCGAGGTGCATCCGCGTATCGCGCGCAACCGCGACGCCAAGACCATCGACGTGATCCTCAAGATCGACCAGGGCCCGCGCGTCTATATCGAGAAGATCACGATCAACGGCAACAATCGCACGCTGGACAAGGTCATCCGCCGCGAATTCCGTCTGGTCGAAGGCGACGCCTTCAACCGCGCGCTGGTCGATCGCTCGCGCACGCGTATTCGCGGGCTCGGATTCTTCAAGGATGTCACCGTCAAGAACTCGCCCGGCTCCCAGCCCGACCGTACAAACCTGACTGTTACGGTGGCGGAGCAATCGACCGGCGAGCTATCTTTGGGCGCCGGCTATTCCTCGACCTCGAACTTCGTCGGCGAGTTCAGCTATACCGAGCGCAACCTGTTCGGCCGCGGCCAATACGTCCGTACCAGCGTGCAGCTCTCGACCATTTCGAAGCAGTTCCAGTTCAGCTTCACCGAACCTTATTTCATGGATCGGCCGCTTGCTGCGGGCTTCGATCTCTACAAGATCCTGACCGACTATCAGCAGGCCACCTACGAAGGCGATACGACCGCGGGCGTGATTCGCTTCAGCTTCCC
This sequence comes from Pseudomonadota bacterium, assembly GCA_018241025.1. GTDB lineage: Bacteria > Pseudomonadota > Alphaproteobacteria > Micropepsales > Micropepsaceae > Rhizomicrobium. The sequence goes on along the minus strand of JAFEEQ010000013.1, from coordinate 41,282 downwards.
GACCTCGGAATACGGCCTCGTTGCGTTGCGCTACACTTACCAGATCGACAAGATCACGCCGTTCCTGAGCGCGCCGCTCGAGGTCCAGCTTGCCGCCGGCGAGAACAAGACCTCGAAGATTGGCTACAGCTTTATCTACAACACGCTGGACGATCCGATTAAGCCGACCAAGGGCATGGTGCTGACCCTGTCTCAGGAGTTCGCCGGTCTCGGCGGCTCTCTGAAGTACATTCGCAACCAGGCCCAGGTCACGGTCTACAGCCCGATGTTCTGGGATAACGTCGTCGGTTCGCTGTCGCTGCAGACCGGTTACATCACCGGCTATGACGGCACGACGATCCCGATCCAGGAGCGCTTCTTCAAGGGTGGCGACACCTTCCGCGGTTTCGCCCAGGCCGGCGTCGGCCCGCGCGACACGGTCGTGCGCGGCGACGGCGGTGCCGTCGGCGGCAACTTCTTCGCCATCGGCACGCTGCAGGCCAAGCTGCCGTCCTTCCTGCCGGACAGCTACGGTGTCCAGATGGCGCTGTTCTCGGATTTCGGCACCGTCGGCCATCTCGATACGGCGATCCCGTCCTGCACGCTTTCGAGCTGCATCAAGGACAATCTGGCGATCCGCGCCTCGGCCGGTCTTGCCGTCGCCTGGAAGTCGCCCTTCGGTCCGATTACCATCGACTTCGGCATTCCTTTCCTCAAGACGTCCTACGACAGGGCGCAACTCATCTACTTCAGCGCTGGAACGGGGCTTTAGAAAACAGTGGAAGACAGAAAAAATATCGTGCGGATCGCCGTCATCGCCGGCGCCGTCCTGCTGGTCGCGATCCTCGGCTATGTGGGCTACAACTACTTCACCTCGGACGATCTCCCGCCGGAGCCGTCCACCGCGTCGGACGGCACCGCCACCGACACCGCACCGCCCACGCCGCCGGCCAATGGCGGAAACGTGCCGTATGCGAAGATTCTCATCGTCGACCGCAACATGGTGCTCAGCCAGTCCTCCGTCGGACAGGACATCATGAAACAGGTCCAGTCGCAGATGGACACCGCCCGCGCCGGCCTCAAGGGCCGCGAAGACGCGCTCAAGGCCGAATACTCGGCGCTCCAGCAGCAGATCTCGATCCTCGCCCCCGCGGTGAAGGAAGGAAAGATCAAGGCCTTCGAAGCCAAGCAGCAGGCGTTGCAGGCCGATGTCCAGAAGCAGCAGCTGATGATCCAGGGCGGCCTCGACAAGGCCCGCCAGCAGGTCATCCTCGCGCTCCGTCCGATCCTTCACAAGATCATGGTCGAGCGTGGCGCCAATCTCCTTGTCGAGAAGGGCACGCTGGCCGACGGCACGCCGGAACTCGACATCTCCGCCGACGCCATCGCGCGCCTCAACGCGGTCCTGCCGACGATCAAGGTGACGCCGCAGATGCCGCCGCAGCGGCCGGGCGGCGAACAGTAACGAGGCATGGCTGACCCGCGCTTCTACGACAATCGTGGGCCGTTCACGCTTGAAGAAGTGTGCAAGGCGGCAGGGGCGGCGCTGCCGCCTCATGCCGACGCGCGGTCGCGGATCAGCGATCTCGCCAGCCTCACCGGGGCAGGTCCCGATCACCTGACGTTCTTCTCCGGCGGTGCCGGCGTTCATGCCGCCGATCTCGGGCAAACCGCGGCTGGCTTCTGCTTCGTGCCCGAGAAGACCTCCAAGCCGCTCAACTATCGCGCTGGCATGTCGACCCTGCCGGTCGCCTCGGTGCAGCACGCCTTCGCCGCCGCAGCGCGCCTCTTCTATCCCGACAGTGGCCTCGTCGCCTGGGCGCAGCAGACCGCGGTCGATCCTTCCGCCACCATTGGCAACAACGTCCTGCTTAGTCCCGGCGTCGTGATCGGCCCGGGCGCGGAGATCGGCGACGGCACCCGCATCGGGCCCAACACCGTCATCGGCCGCGGCGTCGCGGTCGGCAAGCGCTGCGAGATCGGCTCCAACGTCACCATCGCCAACGCCTATGTCGGCGACGAGGTGCTCATCCTGCCCGGTGCCCAGATCGGCCAGCCCGGCTTCGGCTTCGCCTCCGGCGCCTCCGGCCATATCAAAATCCCGCAGCTCGGCCGCGTCATCCTCCAGGACCGTGTCGAGATCGGCTCCTGCACCACCATCGACCGCGGCGCCCTTGGCGACACGGTGATCGGCGAGGGAACCAAGCTCGATAACCTCATCCAGATCGGTCACAACACCCATCTCGGCCGCCACGGCATCGTCGTCGCCCAGGCCGGCATCGCCGGCAGCTGCGAGTTCGGCGATTTCGTCGTCATCGGTCCCCAGGTCGGTATTGCCGACCATGTGAAGATCGGTTCCGGCGCCCGGGTCGCGGCGCGCGGCGGTTCCCAGCCCGGCGCCGTCCTGGAAGGCGGTATCGATTACGGCGGCGCGCCGCTACGTCCCGTTCGCGAGTGGATTCGCGAGATGCACGCATTGACGAATCTCGCAAAGAAGTCGAAACGTGACGGCCATGGGTGAGCAGGGAAATCCGTCGGCCGTCGTCGATGTGGAGCAGATCAAGAAGCTGCTGCCGCACCGCGCCCCGTTCCTGTTCGTGGAGCGGCTGACCGATATCGTTCCGTTCGAGAGCTGCACCGGCCACAAGGCCGTCAGCTTTAACGAGCCCCATTTCGCCGGCCACTTTCCCGAATTCGCCGTCATGCCGGGCGTCCTGATCATCGAGGCGCTGGCCCAGACCGCCGGTGCGCTGGTGGTCTATTCAATGGCGATCGAGAAGACGCCGCAGGTCTTCTTCATGGGCATCGACAAGGCCCGCTTCCGCAAACCCGTCGTCCCCGGCGACATGCTCCAGTTCCGCGTCAAGGCGCTGCAGCACCGCGGCCCGGTGTGGAAGTTCGAGGGCAAGGCCTATGTCGGCGATGCGCTCTGCGCCGAAGGCGAATTCAGCGCGATGATCCGCAGCGACTGACCATGGCGATCCACCCGACCGCGATCGTCGAGGATGGCGCGACGCTCGGGTCCGGCGTCGAGGTCGGTCCCTTCTGCATCGTCGGCCGCAACGTCACGCTCGGCGACGGCGTGCGTCTCCTCTCCCATGCCATCGTCACCGGCCGCACGACGATCGGTGCGCGCACGGTCATCCACCCCCAGGCCGTCATCGGCGGCGAAGGCCAAATCCGCGGCAACGATTTCGACGGCGAACTGATCGTCGGCGAAGCCTGTGTGATCCGTGAAGGCGTCACCATGAGCTGCGGCGGCCGCCGCGGCGGCGGCGTCACCACGGTCGGCAACAACGGCTACTTCATGACGCTCAGCCATGTCGGTCACGACTGCCACGTCGCCGACGATGTCACTTTCACCAATGGTGCGGTGCTCGGCGGCCATTCGGAGATCGGGCAAGGCGTCATCCTCGGCGGACTCTCGGCCGTGCAGCAGTTCTGCCGCGTCGGAAAAGGCGCGATGATCGGCGGCATCACCGGCGTCAACCGTGACGTCATCCCCTATGCCATGGCTTTCGGCGACCATGTCGAGCTCGCCGGCCTCAACCTGATCGGCCTCAAGCGCCGCGGCTTCTCGCGCGACACGATCAACGCGATGCGCGCCGCCTTCCGTCTCATCTTCATCGGCGCCGAAGGCGATATCGCCGGCCGCGCTGCCGACGCCAAGGCCAAATGGCCCGACGTGCCGCAGGTGGTGGAGATCGCCGATTTCCTCCTCGCCGACCACAAGCAGCCGCTGGCGCTCTATCGCCGCCGCGCAAGCAGTGAAGACTAGGCGGTGGGCGGCCTTGGCATCATTGCCGGCGGCGGTGAACTGCCGCGCGCTATCGCCGAGAGCGCCTGCGCCAACGGCCGCGAGGTCTTCGTCGTCGCCCTCGAGAAATCCGGTGGCTGGACCAACGCCTTTCCGCACGACCGCAGCTCGATGGGTCTTGTCGGCCGCACGCTGAAACTTCTGCGCGAACACGGCTGCCGCGAGATGGTCTTCGCCGGCTATGTCGACCGCCCGAACTTCTTCAAGCTGCGCTACGACCTGAAGGGTCTCTCCTGGTTTCCGCCTGTGCTCTGGGCGATGCGCAAGGGCGACAACACGCTGCTCGACGCCATGGTTGGGCTGTTCGCACGCGAGGGCATCACTGTGCTGTCCATCGGCGACGTCGCGCCCTGGCTCCAGGTCCCGCCCGGACCGCTCGGCCGTGTCGAGCCGACGGCGGACGACGTCGCAGACATCGCGTTCGCCATCGCTACGGCGCGGATGCAGGGCACGCGCGATGTCGGCCAGGCGGTTGTCGTGCGCGATGGCAAGGTCCTCGCCGTCGAGGACCGCGACGGCACCGACGCGATGCTCACCCGCCTCGGCAAGCTGCCGAAGGGCAGGGGTGTTCTCGCCAAGGCGCTGAAGCCGATGCAGAACCGCAAGAGCGATCTGCCCACCATCGGCGTAGCAACTGTAAAGAACGCCGCCGCCTGCGGTCTCGCCGGCATCGCGATCGAAGCGCACACCGCGCTCGTGCTCGACAAGCCGGAAGTCGCGCGCACCGCCGATGCGCTCGGCCTCTTCGTCACCGCCGTTCCGGCGCCGGTGGCCGCATGACGCTTCCCGTCAAACCGCTTACCATCATGCTCGTCGCCGGCGAGCCGTCGGGCGATCAGCTCGGCGGCCAGCTCATGTCGGCACTGAAGGCAATTGCCGGCAACACGATCTCCATCATCGGCATGGGCGGCCCGGCGATGACCGCGCAGGGTCTCGATTCCTTCTTTCCGCTCAGCGACACCGCCGTGATGGGTCTGCGCGAAGTCGTGCCGAAAATCCCGGTGATCCTGCGCCGCGTGAACGACATCGCAATGATCGCGCTCACCCGCCGTCCGGATGCGGTGGTGCTGATCGACAGCCCCGACTTCAACCATCGCATCGCCGCCAGGCTGAAGAAGCTCGATCCCGCGATCCCGGTGATCAACTACGTCGCGCCGCAGGTCTGGGCTTCGCGCCAGTACCGAGCCCGCAAGATGGCGCGCAATTTCGACCTGCTGCTCGCGCTCCTGCCTTTCGAGCCGCCCTTCTTCGAGAAATACGGCCTGCACACCGTCTTCACCGGCCATCCGGTGATCGAGCGCGGCAAGCTGATGACCGGCGGCCCCGAACTGCGCGCCCGTCTCGGCCTCGCACCCGAAACCCCGGTCCTCTGCGTCCTCCCCGGCAGCCGCTCCAGCGAGATCCGCTTCATCCTGCCGATCTTCAAGGACGCAGTCGCAGAGATCGCGAAGCGCGTCCCCGGTCTCGTCACGCTCCTCCCGACGGTCCCGCACGTCGCCGCGAAAGTCCGCGCCGGCGCCGAAGGCTGGCCGACTCCGCTGCACATCATCGAATCCGAAGCCGACAAATATGCCGCCTTCAAAGCCGCCAATGCGGCGCTCGCCGCGTCCGGCACCGTCACGACCGAGCTCGCGCTTGCCCGCACGCCGATGGTGGTTGCCTATCGCGTCGGCGGCCTGACTTACACGCTCGCCCAGGTCCTGTTCCGTTTCAAATTCTTCGCGCTCGTGAACCTGCTCCTCGACCGCATGGCGGTGCCGGAACTCCTCCAGCACAACGCGACGCCGGCGGCACTGGCGGACGCCATTACCCCGCTCCTGACCGACAAAATTGCCGCCGCAAACCAGATCGCCGACCTCGACGCGGTCGCCAAAGCCCTGGGCGAGGGCAGCGAACCGCCATCCTTCCGCGCCGCCCACGCGATCCTGGATTTCGTCAAATCCCGCCCCGCCGCACACGCCTGACGTGTAGTCCGGCCTTGACCGGAACCCCGCTTCAGTCACGATGGGCGCCATAGAAAAAAGGCGCGTCGGAGGAAGCCATGAACATCGCCGTGAAAGTCGAAACACCCGAAGATGTCGCCGCGACCCCGCTGGAAGAACTGAACCCGGCGCGGATCGACCGCTTCTACAACGACACGATCTGGCCCGTCTTCGAGCGCCTGCGCCGCGAGGACCCCATCCACTATACGCCCGACAGCGAATACGGCCCCTATTGGTCGATCGTGAAGTGGAACGACATCATGGCGGTCGACACCAACCATGAGGCTTTCTCCTCGGCCGAAGGCATCGCCCTCGCCAACCTCGAAGACCAGCGCAAGGGCGAGGAAGCCCTGCGCGCGCTCGGCCAGGAGCCGCGCCGCCGCGGCGGCGCCGGTTTCATCACCATGGACGAGCCGGAGCACAGCGTCGGCCGCAAGGCGGTGAGCCCGACCGTCGCGCCGGCCAATATCCAGACCATGTCGCCGGTCGTGCGCGAGCGCGCCGGACAGATCCTCGACTCGCTGCCGATCGGCAAGGAGTTCGACTGGGTCGATCTCGTCTCGAAGGAACTGACGGCCATGACCCTGGCCTCGCTGTTCGACTTCCCGTTCGAGAAGCGCCGCAAGCTGACCTGGTGGTCCGACATGGTGATGAACCAGCCTGGCCACGGCCCGGTCGAGAGCTGGGAGCAAAAGGGCATGGCGATGTTCGAATGCTTCGGCGCCTTCGAGGAGCTGTGGAACGAGCGCATCAACAGCGAGCCCAAGAACGACCTGATCTCGATGATGGCGCACAACCCGGCCACGCGCGACATGACGCGCGAGACCTATCACGGCAACGTCATCCTCCTGATCGTCGGCGGCAACGACACGACGCGCAACACGATCTCGAGCAGCGTCTATCAGCTCAACAAAAATCCCGATCAATACGCCAAGCTGCGCGCCAATCCCGATCTCGTGCTGCCCATGGTGTCGGAGACGATCCGCTACCAGACGCCGCTCGCGCACATGTCGCGCACCGCGATCCGCGACGTCGAGATCGGTGGCAAGACCATCAAGGCGGGTGACAAGGTCGCCATGTGGTACATCTCGGGCAACCGCGACGAGACGATGATCGAGCGCCCGAACGAATACATCATCGACCGCGAGCGTCCGCGCCAGCACATGTCCTTCGGCTTCGGCATCCACCGCTGCGTCGGCAATCGCGTCGCCGAGATGCAGCTCACCATCATCTGGGAAGAGATCCTCAAACGCTTCCCGGAGATCAAGGTCGTCGGCGAACCGGTCCTGAACTGGTCCTCCTTCGTCCACGGCTTCGAAAGCCTGCCGGTCATCATTCCGTATCGGAACTGAACCTGCACCGCCCTGTTTTTCCTCCCCCGTTTACGGGGGAGGGGGGCCATCGCGCAGCGATGGTGGAAGGGGGGAGCAGTCCCGCACGAATCTCCCGAAACGGAGCACTTCCCATGCCGATGAAGCTCTACTCCGGCGATCTCAGCCCGTATTCCGCCCGCGTCCGCATGCAGATCTATGCCAAGGGCATCACCGATATCGCGATCGAACGTCCCGCAACCTTTGGCACGCCGAAATTCCGCGAGGATTTTCCCATCGGCCGCATTCCGGTGCTCGACATCGACGGCGATATGCTCGCCGAATCCGAGGTGATCGCCGAATATCTGGAAGAGTTGTACCCGACGCCCTCGCTGCTCGGCGCAAGCCCACGCGAGACCGCGCATATCCGCATGGTCGCGCGCATCGGCGACATCTACCTCATGAACAACATGTTCATGCTCGCCGGCCAGTCCTATGCGCCGGTGCGCAACGAAGGCGTCGTCGATCTGCTCGCCGGCCAGGTGACGCGCAACATGAAGGCGCTCGACAAGTTCATCGGCAAGGACGGTTTCGCCTGCTGCGGCCGCCTCACCATGGCCGATTGCGCGCTGGTGCCGGCTCTCTTTCTGGTCGATGGCGGCGTGCTGAAGACGCTGGGCATCAAGAACCCGATCCCGCCCAACCCGAACGTTGCCGCCTATTGGGCCGCGATCCGGACGAACGAACACGCCGCGCGAGTCCTGGCCGAACTCCACCGCGGCCTGCAGGAGCGCATCGAGCTGATCAAAAGCGGTGCTTTCGCCAAGATGATGGCCGGCGCCCGTGCCGCCGAAGAAGCCGCCCGCGCGGAGTTGCGCATAACACCAGCCGGATAGTCGCGAACTCCCAACGAGCACCGCCCGAAATGTCCTCTCCCGCTAAAGCGAGGAAGGCTGCGCGCCGCGCAGCGGCGTGGTGGAAGGGGCGACAGCCCCCACAGTCGGCTTGTGCCGATGATAAGACGGTGCTCTTAAAACTCGCTACTATAGCTCAGATGGAAAATGATCCTCACGAGCCGCTAAGAAGGGCAGTTGACGACTATACGCTGCAGCTCGGACGGCCATTGTATTGGCACAGTGGTGCTGCACGCGGAGATATTGTCGGCGCGAGCTGCTTCATTATGAAGTTTGCAGATCGGCTTGTTGGTGTGACTGCAGATCACGTGATCGCCCTTTTCCTCAATGCAAAGCAGCAAAACCCGAAGCTCATCTGTCAAATGAGTGATGCCGTTGTCGACCTTGAAGAGCGCTTGATTGATCGAAACGAGGAACTAGATATTGCAACGTTTTCGGTCGACCAAAAGATACTGAATGACTCTCGAGCAGTTACGATAGACGTCACCGACTGTTGGCCTCCGCCCAAAGTCGAGATCCGGGATACGCTCACGCTCACAGGCTTTCCCGAAAGTCTTCGCAAGATGCCCGCTATTGGGCACTGTGAGTTTGGTGCGTGGGGTGCGATGCCAACGGTTGAAGATGTTACCGAACGCCAGCTAATTGTTGTTTTTGACCCGACGCGAGATAAGGTCAGGGGCGAAAGTCGAATGCCGCCACTGGGGTTCAACATGAGTGGTTGTAGTGGAGGCCCCGCACTCCTTCATAAACCGGTCAACGGACTGCTCCGGTGGTTTCCGGTTGGAATGATGTCGGCAAGCCCAAGCGAAAAGCAGCTAGGCATTTTTGAGGACATAGACATTATTCGGATCAATCGGATCCATATGTTGCGTCCCGACGGCACAGTTGGCAGCTAATCCACCGAGCTTGGCGGGGTTTAAGCTCAATCTTTCCCGCTCAGATCGCTCCTATGCGGGCACGCCTTCCTGCATTACGATCCAAGGGAGGCGCTTGAGTGCGCGTCTCGCCGCGCGGTTTGCTGCCCAAAGAAAAGGCCGCCCGCGTGGCCACGCGAGCGGCTTTTCTATGCAGTGCGCCTACCGCTTCGCCAGCGGCACGTAATCGCGTAGCGCCGCGCCGGTGTAGATCTGCCGCGGGCGGCCGATCTTCTGGTGCGGGTCCTCGATCATCTCGCCCCATTGCGCGATCCAACCGACGGTGCGGGCGAGCGCGAACAGCACGGTGAACATGCTGGTCGGGAAGCCGAGCGCGCGCAGCGTGATGCCCGAGTAGAAGTCGATGTTCGGATAGAGCTTGCGCTTCACGAAGTATTCGTCCGACAGCGCGATCTTCTCGAGTTCCATCGCGATCTTGAGCAGCGGATCGTCGCCATGGCCGACCTCGTCGAGCACGGCATGGCACTGCTTCTGCATCGCCGTCGCGCGCGGATCGTAGTTCTTGTAGACACGGTGGCCGAAGCCCATCAGGCGGAAATTGTCGTTGGGGTCCTTCGCCTTGGCGATGAACTCCGGGATTTTTTCGACCGAGCCGATTTCCTCCAGCATCTTCAGCGCCGCCTCGTTGGCGCCGCCATGTGCGGGGCCCCACAGACAGGCGATGCCGGCCGCGATGCAAGCGAACGGGTTGGCGCCCGACGAACCGGCGAGACGCACCGTCGAGGTCGAGGCATTCTGCTCGTGATCGGCGTGCAGGATGAAGATCGTGTCCAGCGCCTTCGCCAGCACCGGATTGATCTTGTACTCCTCGGCCGGGACCGAGAAGGTCATGCGCAGGAAGTTCTCGGTGTAGTGCAGATCGTTGTGCGGATACACGAAGGGCTGGCCGGTGGAATATTTGTAGGCCATCGCCGCGATGGTCGGCATTTTCGCGATCAGCCGGTGGCTCGCGATCTCGCGCTGGCGCGGATCGTTGATGTCTGTCGAGTCGTGATAGAACGCCGAGAGCGCGCCGACCACGCCGCACATGATCGCCATCGGATGGGCGTCGCGGCGGAAGCCGCGGAAGAATTGCGCGAGCTGCTCGTGCACCATCGTGTGGCGCGTGATCGAATTGTCGAACTTCGTGAACTGCGCCTTGTTCGGCAATTCGCCGTGCAGCAGCAGGTAGCAGACCTCGAGGAAATTCGAATGCTCGGCGAGCTGGTCGATCGGATAGCCGCGATAGAGCAGAACGCCCTTGTCGCCATCGATGAAGGTGATGTCGCTTTCGCAGCTCGCCGTCGAGGTGAAGCCCGGATCGTAGGTGAAGACGTCGGCTTCACCGTAAAGCTTCCGGATATCGAGCACCTCGGGGCCTTCGGTGCCGCTGAAGGCGGGCAGGGTGTAGTTCTTGTCTTTAAAGGTCAGCGTGGCCGAGCCGGCGGGCTTGATCTTGCTATCTCTCATCGAGGGCTCCTTGAACGGCCGTCCGGACGGAGGCCGGGGTATGATGCACTGCAACAAGTATAGGCGTGGTGGTTAACTCCGTCACCTGTCAGTTCCGTTAGCAGGCAATGCTAACTTTTCGGTCTATTTTGCGTAAGCCCTTAGGCGAACTAAGGATTCTTCCCGACCCAAAATCGCCATGGCGTCGAAGAGCGGAGGCGATGCCGCTTTTCCGGTCAGTGCCGCGCGCAGGGGCTGGGCCACCTGGCCGAGCTTGAGCCCGCCGGCCTCGGCGAGGTTCCGCGCCGCCGCCTCCAGGGCCGGCCCGCTCCAGTCGGTCGCCTCCAATGCCGGCAGCACCTTGCCGATGGTCGCCCGGGCGTCCGGGGTGATCAGCTTCTCCGCCGCCGCATCGAGATCCCGCGGACCGTCCGTATACAGAAATTCTGCGGCGGACGAGAGCTCGACCAGCGTCTTCGCCCGCTCCTTCAATCCCGGCATCGCCGCGGTCAGCCGCTGCCGCGCCGCCTCGCTCAGGATCCGCGGCGGGCTCTGCCGCTCGAGCAATGCCACGACCTCGGCGGTCAGCGTCGCATCTGCAGTCTGGCGGATGTAGTGGCCGTTCAGATTGTCGAGCTTCTTGTAATCCATCCGCGCCGCAGACTTGCCGATGGCTTCCAGCGTGAACCATTCGATTGCCTGCTCCGTCGAGATGATCTCGTCGTCGCCATGCGCCCAGCCGAGCCGCAGCAAGTAGTTGCGCATCGTCTCCGGCAGGTAGCCCATGTCGCGATAGGCCTCGACCGCCAGTGCGCCATGGCGCTTGGAAAGCTTGGCGCCGTCCGGCCCATGGATCAGCGGGACATGGGCATAGACCGGCACCGGCCAGCCCATCTGCTCGATGATCTGCAGCTGCCGTGCCGCGTTGTTCAGGTGATCGGCGCCGCGCACGACATGCGTCACGCCCATGTCGTTGTCGTCGACCACCACCGCCAGCATGTAGGTCGGCGTGCCGTCCGAGCGCAGCAGGATCATATCGTCGAGCTGATCGTTCTGGAATTTGACTTCGCCCAGCACGAGATCGTTCACCACGGTCTCGCCGGTCTGCCGCGCCTTGAGGCGGATGACGTAGGGCTTGTCGCCGCCTTCCGCCGGATCGCGGTCGCGCCAGCGCCCGTCATAGCGCATCGGCTTGCCCGCGGCCTTTTGCTCCTCGCGCATCTGCGTGAGCTCTTCGGCGGTGGCGAAGCACTTGTATGCCTTGCCCTCGGCCAGAAGCTGCTCCGCGACCTCGCGATGCCGCCCGGCGCGCGCGAACTGGTAGATCGTCTGCCCGTCCCAATCGAGCCCCATCCACGCCATCCCGTTCAGGATCGCCTCCACCGCCTCGGGCGTCGAACGCTCGCGGTCGGTGTCTTCGATGCGCAGCAGGAAGGTCCCGCCGCTGTGCCTGGCGAACAGCCAGTTGAACAGCGCGGTGCGGGCGCCGCCGATGTGGAGATAGCCGGTGGGCGAGGGTGCGAAGCGGAGGACGGGTTTCTTGTTTTCGGTCATAGTGGAAGAGGGGCCGGCGTCTGCGGCTTGAGTGCGGTGCGCTTCTAGCAGGCCGGTTTCCGTGGCGATAGCACTTTCGACCCGTATGGCGGCGCTGGCATGGCTGGGCCGTTTGGCGGCGATGGCCGAGGCCGAGCGTGCGCGCTGGGCGCTCTGGCTGCCGGCCGCGTTCGCCACCGGGATCGGCATTTACTTCGCCTTGCCCTTCGAACCGTCGCGTCTCTTCGGCGGCGTCGTGGCAACGCTGGGGCTTGCCTCCGCAATCCTTTCCGCGCGCCTGTTGTGGACTGTGCCGCGCGTGATCCTCGCGCTGCTGGCCGCCATCTCGTTCGGCTTTGCCAATGCCAAGCTTCGCACCGAATGGGTCGCCGCGCCGGTGCTCGCACACCAGATCGGTCCCATTCGCATCGATGCACGTGTCGATCAGGCCGAGCCCAAGGGCAAGGGCATTCGGCTGGTGTTGAGCGAAATCCACACCGGCCGCCTCGCGCCGGTTCCGCGCCACATCCGCGTGACCGTTCGCGCCGCAACGCCTTTGCCGGCGCCGGGAAGCTGGGTCCATGTCACCGCGGTGCTGATGCCGCCGCCGTCGCCGGCTGCGCCTGGCGGCTACGATTTCGGCCGCGCCGCCTATTACATGCAGCTCGGCGCCGTCGGCTACACCTACGGCCGCCCCAAACCGATTGCATCGCTGCGGCCCGACACATGGCTCGAGCGCTGGCAAGCCGGCCTCGAAAGCCTGCGCAACGGCGTCACCCAGCGTATCCGCGCGATGTTGCCCGGCCCAGAAGGCGCCATCGCCGCGGCATTGATCACCGGCGAACGCAGCAGCGTCGATCCCTCCGACGTCCAGGCCTACCGCGACTCCGGTTTGATGCACGTCCTGTCGATCTCGGGCCTGCATCTCGCGCTCGCGGGCGGCATCTTCTTCTGGGTGCTGCGCGCGCTCCTGGCGGCGATCCCCTATGTCGCGCTGCGCTATCCGATCAAGAAATGGGCTGCGATGCTCGCGCTGGCGAGCTCGACCTTCTACCTGCTGATCAGCGGCTGCGAAGCACCGGCGCTCCGCTCCTGGATCATGCTCGCGCTGATGTTCACCGCCATCCTGTTCGACCGCCCCGCGATCACCATGCGCAACGTCGCGCTCGCCGCGACCCTGCTTCTTCTCATCGAGCCCGAGAGCCTGCTCGAGCCGGGCTTTGAGATGTCCTTCGCGGCAGTCATCGGCCTTATCGCTTTCGGCGAGTGGGAGGCGACACGGGGCCGCGATGCCGTGCCGCCCGGTATCCTGCGCCGCATCTGGCGCTACTTCGCCGGCATCGCCATGGCCAGCATCGTCGCCGGTCTCGCCACCGCGCCCTTCGTGATCTTCCACTTCGGACGATCCGCGCAATACGGCATCCTGTCGAACCTTCTGTCGCTGCCCATCGCCGGCTTCGTGATCATGCCCGCCGCCGCCGTCGCGATGGTGCTGATGCCTTTCGGCCTCGATCATTGGCCACTGGTTGCGATGGGAAAAGGCGTCGCGCTGATGAGCGCCGTCGCCCATTGGGTCGCCCAGCTTCCCGGTGCCACCGCCTCGCTTGCCGCCTGGCCGCTCAGCGCACTCCTGCCGGTCGTGTTCGGCGGCCTATGGCTCACGCTGTGGACGCGGCGCTGGCGTTGGTTCGGTCTGGCGCCCATCGCACTGGGCCTGGTGCTCGCCTGGTTTGCCCGCCCGCCCGATATCCTGATCGCGCGCGATGGCGTCACCGTCGCGATCCGCGCGCCCTCCGGCCGCCTCACGTTTCTCGTTCCGCCCAAGGACGACTATTCCGCCGCCGAGTGGCTGAAGCGCGATGGCGATGCGCGCCTGCCGGACGATGCGCTGGTCACGCCTGCCGACAAGATCGCGTGCGACACGCTCGGCTGCATCGCGACCACCGCAGGCGATCTCGAGGTCGCCTACATCGCGCGTGCCGATGCTTTCGCTGAGGACTGTTCCACGGCTGATGTCGTCATCGCCGCCATACCGGCGCGCGGCCGCTGCAAGGGCCCGAAGCTCGTCATCGACCGTCTCGATGTCGCTCGCGCCAATGCGCATGCGATCTGGTTCGGTCCGACCCTGCGGGCTGAAAGCGTCGAAGCGATCCGCGGCCAGCGGCCGTGGACATCGCCTCAATACCGGCGGATCAACCCTACCAGCTTGCCCTGGACCCGCACCCGGTCGGCACCGTAGAGCCGCGTTTCATAGGCTGGGTTAGCGGCCTCCAGAGCGATGGAGTCGCCCCGGCGGCGCAGGCGCTTGAGCGTCGCTTCCTGGTTGTCCACCAGTGCCACGACGATCTCACCGGTGCTGGCCGTGTCGGCTTCCTGGATGATCACCGTGTCGCCGTCGAGGATGCCGGCATTGATCATCGAGTCGCCGGTCACTTCGAGGGCGTAATGCTCACCCCGGCCGATCATGCCGCCGGGAACAGGCACGTCGGCGATGCGATTTTGCAGCGCCTCGATCGGCGTACCGGCCGCGATCCGTCCGACCAGCGGCACATTCACCGCGCTCTCGCCATCGCCCATCGCCCGGCGCGGTCCGCCGGCCATCCTGGCATCGGGCGAGATGCGGTTCTCGGCACGGCCGTGGCGTGGCGCCGGCCGCATCGCCTGGCTGCGCGAGGTCGCCGGCCGCAGGGTCTCCGCCACATTGTCGGGCAGCTTCATGATCTCGAGCGCGCGGGCGCGCTTTTCCATGCGCCTGAGGAACCCGCGTTCCTCCAGCGCCGTGATGAGGCGGTGAATGCCCGACTTGGATTTCAGGTCGAGCGCGTCCTTCATCTCGTCGAAGGACGGCGGCACGCCGGACTCCCGGATCCGCTCGTGGATGAACATCAGGAGTTCGTATTGCTTGCGGGTGAGCATGGGTTCCATGTCCCTCCAGGGTGACGCCGCCCGAAGCAGGGCGAACAAATCCGAAACATGGAGAATCGTTCTACTTTAGTTCTGTGGGAGCGTCAACGCGCAATATCTTGGGAAAGTTTCCGGAACGGGGGAGGGCGCCCGCCCGTTGCCACTGCCGGTGAGGGGCTTCGACATGGAGATGAACCATGACCAAGGTCCGCAAGCTTATGACCACCGGTGCCCTCGCGGCACTTCTGGGAACCGGAGCGCTGATCGCTTCGGCCACCACCGCTGACGCGCGTGTGGTCTGCAACAACTGGGGCGATTGCTGGCATGTTCGCGACAGGTATCACTATCCACCCGGCCTCGGCATTCGCGTCTACAATGACAACTGGCGCGATCGCCATCACTGGGACAACGACTGGTACTGGCATCACAAGCACTATCGCTGGCACGAGCACCACGACGGCCGCGGTTACTGGCGCGACGGTGTCTGGATCACGTTCTGATTTGACGGAGAGCGGGTCGAACCGGCCCGCTCTCTTCTTCAATCGAGCAGAAGCACTTCGACGGTGGCGCCCGTCGGACTCGCAGGCGCGTGCGGCGCCCGGACGATGAGCGCATCGGCGCGGGCGAAGATGCTCAACATCGATGAGTCCTGAATGGCGAAGGGCGTTGCGACGCGCTCGCCATCAACCAATTCGATGCGCGCGCGCAGATAGTCCTGGCGGCCGTCATTGGCCTTCAGAGCGGCGCCCAGCTTGGCGATCACGCGCGCGGTCGTGGCTTCCGTTCCAAGCATCGCGGCGATGGACGGTTTCAGGAAGAGCAGGGCGCAGACCAGTGTCGACACCGGATTGCCCGGCAGTCCCAACAAAGGCGTCTCACCCAGCCGCCCGAAAATCAGCGGCTTGCCCGGCCGCATCGCGATCTTCCAGAAATCCAGCGCGAAGCCTTTCGGTCCGAGCGCCGACTGCACCAGGTCGTGATCGCCGACCGACGCGCCGCCGAGCGTCACGACGAGATCGGCACCCGCCGCCTTGTCGGCAATGCTCGCCACGGCATCGGCCGTATCGGGCAGAATGCCGAGATCGACCGCTTCGCCGCCCCAGCCTTCGATCATCGCCGCGAGAGCATATCCCGATGACGCCACGATGCCGCCGGGCTTGCGCGGTTCGCCCGGCCGCGAAAGCTCGTCGCCGGTCGCCGCGAACACGATGCGCGGCCGCCGCCGCACAGAAACCTCTGCCACGTCGCCCGCCGCGATCAGCGATAGGTCGCGCGCGCTGAGCCGCGTTCCCGCCCGGACCAGCGCTTCGCCCTCGGCGAAATCGAGCCCGGCCCTGCGGATATGCTTGCCGGCAACGGCGGCTTCGCGGATGACGACCGCGCCGTCCTTCGCTTCGGTGTCCTCCTGGATGACGATGGCGTCGGCACCGTCCGGCACGACGCCGCCGGTGAAGATCCGGACCGCTTGTCCCGCCCTCAAGTGTCCGGCGAAAGGATGACCTGCCGGCGCGCTGCCGATCACCGTCAGCGTCGCGCCCGAAACCGCATCGCCCGCCCGAACGGCATAGCCGTCCATCGAAGAGACTGC
The DNA here is from genome assembly GCA_018241025.1 of Pseudomonadota bacterium. Classification (GTDB taxonomy): domain Bacteria; phylum Pseudomonadota; class Alphaproteobacteria; order Micropepsales; family Micropepsaceae; genus Rhizomicrobium. Next base: position 24,892 of record JAFEEQ010000013.1, on the reverse strand, counting down.
CGCCGGTGGCTGGCTCGCCTGCGCGATCGCATCGGCTGCGAGAACGCGCCCCGCCGCATCGCCGATCGCGACGGTTTCCGCCGCCGTCGGCGCGAAGGCCGCGACGATCCGTTCAACCGCCTCCTCGACCGGAATCATTTGAACATGTCGTCGACGCGCGACCGTGCCGCGCGCGCCAGCTTCTCGGCGACATCGCCCGACATCGCGCGCGTCTTGCCGGTCAGGAAGGCATAGATCTCCGCCGCCGGCACGCCGGCCTGCTTCGCCCATTCCGTCGCACGCAGATGACGGGAGGTCATGAAGGCGCGGAAGGCTTCGCGCTGTTCATTGGCATTGCGCTGTTGGTCGGCGCTTCGGCGCGGCGCCGCGACTTCGCCCATCAGCGTCGCCGGCTTCGCCCGTCCACGCGGCTGCTGCGTCGAACGATAGACCGGCTTGGGCGCCTCATCCGGCGCTGCCTCGGCAACATAGTCGCCGCTCTTGCCGCCCGATTTCGCCACCAGCTTCACGCCTTCAATCACCGCCGCGCGATCGACCGCCTTGATCATGTCGTAGACCGTCAGCGCCGCGACCGAAGCCGCCGTCAGCGCTTCCATCTCGACGCCGGTCGGGCCCGTCGTCTTCGCGCTCGCGCGGATGCGAATGGCGCTGCGCGCGGCGTCGGGTTCGAATTCGACGCTCGCTTTCGAGAGCGCGATCGGATGGCAAAGCGGGATCATCTCGCTGGTCTTCTTTGCCGCCATGATTCCGGCGATACGCGCCGTGGCCAGCACATCGCCCTTCTTCGCGGTCCCGTCGACGACCGCCGCGAACGCTTCCGCCGACAGCATGATCGTCGCCTCGGCCGTCGCCTCGCGCTCGGTCGCGTCCTTGGCAGAAACATCGACCATACGCGCCGCGCCGGTCTCGTCGAGATGGGTGAGCTTGGTCATGGCTAGAGCTTAGCGCCGATGAGCTTTCGTGTCGCCGCCTCGACATCGCTCTGCCGCATCAGGCTCTCGCCGATCAGATAGCTCGTCACCCCCGCATCGGCGAGGCGCTTCAGGTCGTCCGGCGTTCCGAGCCCGCTCTCCGCGACCACCAGCTTGTCCTTCGGGATGCGCGGCAGGAGCCGCAGCGTCACGTCGAGATCGGTCACGAAAGTCTTCAGGTCGCGGTTGTTGATCCCGATCATGTCCGCGCCCAGCGCCAGCGTGCGCTCGAGTTCGGCCTCGTCATGCACCTCGACCAGCGCATCCATGCCCCAGTGCGCCGCATCCATCAGCAGAGTCTTCGCCGTCAGGTCGCCGACCATCGCCATGATGATGAGGATGCAATCCGCGCCCCAGGCCCGCGCCTCGGCCACCTGATAGGAATCGAGCATGAAATCCTTGCGCACGACGGGCAGGGCGGTCGCCGCACGTGCCTCGCGCAGGAACTCCGGCGAACCCTGGAACGACGGCACATCGGTCAGCACCGAAAGACAGGCCGCCCCGCCACGCTCGTAAGCCGCGGCCAGCGACGGCGGATCGAAATCGGCGCGGATCAGCCCCTTCGACGGGCTCGCCTTCTTCACTTCGGCGATGAGCCCGTATTGGCCCTCCGCCCGCTTGCGCTCCAGCGCCGCGCGAAAGCCGCGCACCGCCGGTGCCGCGCGCGCCGCCGCCTCGATCTCGCTGGTCGAGACGCGCAGCTTCGCCTCCGCCACTTCCTGGCGCTTGTAGACGGCGATGTCGTCGAGGATGGTCATGCGTTCGAGACCGCTACGAGATTGTTGAGCTTGGCGAGCGCCCGGCCGCTTTGGATCGCCTCCCGCGCCTGTGACGCGCCATCGAGCAGATCGGATGCCTTGCCCGCCACGATGAGCGCCGCCGCCGCATTCAGCACCACAATATCGCGATAGGCGCCATAGCCCTCGCCTTCGAGCAGCAGCATCAGGGCCTGCGCATTGTGCGAGACATCGCCGCCGCGCAATTGCTCGAGCGAACTGCGGTCGACGCCGGCATCCTCAGGCTCGACCGCGCGGGTGGTCACCTTGCCGTCGCGCAGGATCGCGACATGGCTCGCACCCGCGATAGTCATCTCGTCCAGGCCGTCACCATTCACCACCCAGGCATGCTCCGTGCCCAGCCGCTCCAGCACTTCGGCAACCGGCTCGCACCATGCCTTGTCATAGACGCCGATGAGTTGCCGGCGCACGCGGGCCGGATTGCACAGCGGTCCCAGCAGATTGAAGATCGTGCGCACGCCCAGCCGCTTGCGCACCGGCGCGACGTGCTTCATGGCTGGGTGATAGGACTGCGCGAACATGAAGCAAAGTCCGACCTCGCGCAGGCAGCGTGCCGCCGCCACCGGCGACAGCGCGATGTTCACGCCGACGGCCTCCAGACAATCCGCAGTCCCGCTCTTTGAGGACATCGAGCGGTTGCCGTGCTTGGCCACCGGCACACCGCAAGCGGCGACCACGAAGGCGCAGGCGGTGGAGATGTTGAAGGTCCCGGCCGCATCGCCGCCCGTGCCGCAGAGATCGATGGCATAGGGATTGGCTTCGATGCTCGTCATCACCCGCCGCATCGCCCGTGCCGCGCCCACGATCTCCGGGATGGCCGGCTGACGTGCGTTGAGTGCCAGCAGGAAGGCCGCGAGATCGTCCTCCGCCACGCCGCCGGCCATGATCAGGTCGAAGGCCCGTCCGGCTTCATCTTCGCTGAGTATCTTGCCGCCCTTCACCTGCTCGAGCACCGGGCGGAAATCGTCCGCCGTCATGCCGGCTCGCGCGCCTTCGCCATGTCGAGGAAGTTCTTGAGCAGGGCGTGGCCGTTCTCGCTGGCGATGCTCTCGGGATGGAACTGCACGCCGTGCACCGGAAGCGTCTTGTGCATCACGCCCTGGATCACGCCGTCCTCGCTTGTCGCGGTGATTTCGAGACAGTCCGGCATGCTCTCGGGCGCGATGGTCAGCGAGTGATAGCGCGTTGCCTGGAAATCGTTGTTGAGGCCGCGGAACACGCTCCGGCCGGTGTGATGGATGGTCGACATCTTGCCGTGCATCGGCTCCGGCGCGCGTACGATCCTGCCGCCATAGACCTGCCCGATCGACTGATGGCCCAGGCACACGCCCAGGATCGGCACCGTGCCGTTCGCCTTGCGGATCAGCTCCATGCAGATTCCCGCCTCGTTCGGCGTGCAAGGCCCGGGTGAGAGCACGACGGCATCGGGCTTCAGCGCCAGCGCCGCCTCGGCGCTCAGCTCGTCATTGCGCTTGACGACAACCTCCGCCCCGAGCTGCCCCAGATAGTGGAACAGGTTGTAGGTGAAGCTGTCATAGTTATCGATCAGCAGTAACATTTCGATCCTATCTAATTGATTTTGCTACACTATACTTTCAGACCCTGCTGACGGCACCCCCGTTGGTACCCTCAATTTCGGCTGGTAGAAACGGCCTGAAACTGGTCTGCGGGTGATTTTCGCGGAATCGCCCTCAGAAGGAAAGCAACAGGCGCTCAATCCTGCTGATCCTCGGAATCAGTCGATTTCGATGAGGAGATTAAGGCCATTATTCTCCTCATAATCTGAGTAGAATAATCTTGCGTGTGATGAGGATAACCCCTATATTCTCCTCAATTCGTGAGGAGAATATGCCGACCTATATCCATGAACTGGGAGACTGGCCGCACTTCCGCTGGGCAGAAAAAGCCTTGGCCGGCGAGCTGGCCGCCGTGCGCCACCATCAAGGACGCTTGCTTGGTCGCATGGAGAGTCTGGGGTTCAAGCTGCGGGAAGAGGCGACGCTGCGAACCTTGACCGAAGAAGCGGTCAAGTCGTCGGAGATCGAAGGCGAGATACTCGACAAGGACCAAGTTCGCTCGTCGATCGCGCGTCGTTTAGGCATGGAAGCCGGCGCTCTCACGGCCACCATCGACCGCAATGTCGAGGGGATCGTCGAGGTCATCCTCGACGCTACGCGCAACTATGACAAACCGCTCACCGAAGATCGTCTCTTCGGTTGGCACGCGGCGCTGTTTCCGACCGGTTGGAGCGGCATGCGCCGGATCAAAGTGGCGCAGTGGCGCAGCGAACCGATCGAGGTCGTGTCCGGCCCGGAGGGAAGACAGCGCGTCCACTTCGAGGGCCCGACGGCCGAACGCGTGCCGGCAGAAATGCGCGCGTTCCTGGAGTGGTTCGAAGACAAGAAATCCTCGGACATCGACCCGGTGCTCAAGGCGGGCCTCGCACACTTCTGGTTCGTCACCATCCATCCATTCGAGGACGGAAACGGACGCATTGCTCGCGCCATCGCGGACATGGCTCTAGCGCGCTCGGAAAACACGTCGCAGCGCTTCTACAGCATCTCGGCGCAGATCCGGCGCGAGCGCAACACGTACTACGAGTGCCTCGAGAAGACCCAGAAAGGCGATCTCGATATCACGGCGCAGCTGGAGTGGTTCTTGGATTGCCTTGATCGCGCCTTCGCCGGTGCCGAGGAGATTCTCGGCGACGTGCTGATCAAGGCGAAGTTCTGGGAGAGACATGCCGGCGTCGCGCTGAACGACCGACAGTGCAGCATGATCAATCGTCTGCTCGATGGCTTCGAAGGCAAGCTGACATCTTCCAAGTGGGCCAAGCTCACCAGGGCGTCGCAGGCGACCGCAGGTCGCGACATCGACGATCTCGAAGCCAGAGGCATATTGAAGAGAGACGTCGCCGGCGGACGGAGCACATCCTACTCGCTTGTGGCTGAAAAATAGGGGTTGGGCGGATTTCCAAAAGCGGCGCTTTGGCATGTCTGCCCTTGCGCCGGGCGTTGGGCTTGTCTCAGATGGCGCGGACCGCCGGAAGAACACCCATGCAGCGCTCGACCATCCTCGACACCCGCCATGAGCAGATGTTCCCGGTCCTGACCCCGGCGGAGGTCCAGCGCCTGCGCCGTTTCGGCGAGGTCCAGCGCTTCCCGGCGGGCGCCTGCATCGTCCGCACCGGCGAGATCGCGCCGGGGTTCTTCGTCATACTGTCCGGCGAGATGGCGATCGTGCAGCGCGACAGCCTCGGCAACGAGCAGCTCATCGTCAGCCATGGCGCCGGCCATTTCATGGGCGAGCTGGCACAGCTCTCCGGACGGCCCTCGCTGGTCGACGCGACAGCGCTGCTTGCCCTCGAAGCCGTCGTCATCCCGCCGCAGCGTCTGCGCGACCTGCTGGTCGCCGAAGCCGACCTCGGCGAGCGCATCATGCGCGCGCTGATCCTGCGCCGTGTCGGATTGATCGAGTCCGGCGGCGGCGGCCCAGTCCTCGTCGGGCGCGAGAGCAATGCCGGGGTGATCCGCCTCGCCGCCTTCCTGCGCCGCAACGGCCATCCGCATTCGGTCCTGGATCCCGATAAGGACCCGCAGGCCCAGGCGCTGATCGAACGTTTCCACGTCTCACCGGAAGAGCGGCCGATCGTTCTGTGCCCGGACGGCACGCTGCTGCGCAATCCGGGCGAGGACGAGTTGGCCCGCTGCCTCGGCATGGTCCGTTCGCTCGATCCGGCGAAGCTGTTCGATGTCGCCATCGTCGGCGCCGGTCCTGCGGGCTTGGGCGCGACCGTCTATGCCGCTTCGGAAGGCCTCTCCGTCGTCCTCCTCGACTGCCGCGCCTTCGGCGGACAGGCCGGCGCCTCGGCGCGGATCGAGAACTATCTCGGCTTTCCCACCGGCATCAGCGGCATGGCGCTGATGGCCCGCGCCTTCAACCAGGCCCAGAAATTCGGCGCCGAGATCGCGATCCCCGACGAGGTCGTCGGCCTGAAGGGCGGCGACGGGCAGTTTCATCTCGGCCTCGCGAACGGCGAGACCGTGCGCGCCCGCTCCGTCGTGATCGCCAGCGGCGCCAGCTACAAGCGTCTCGCCGTGTCGAACCTCGCCGAATACGAGGGCTCGCATGTTCATTACTGGGCCTCGCCGATCGAGGCGCGACTCTGCACCGGGCAGGAGGTCGTGCTCGTCGGCGGCGGCAATTCGGCAGGGCAGGCAGCGGTCTATCTCGCCTCCCAGGTCGACAAGGTCACCATGCTGATCCGCGGCCAGGGCCTCGCGGCAACCATGTCGCGCTATCTCATCGACCGCATCGAGGCGCAGCCCAATATCGAACTCGTCACCCATAGCGAGATCACGAAGCTCGCGGGCGAGGACGGCATTCTCAAATCCGTCGAATGGAGCAATCGCCAGACCGGCGAGAAGACCGAAAGAGACATCGGCCACGTCTTCCTCTTCATCGGTGCCGATCCCAACACCGCCTGGCTGACCGATTGCGATCTGAAGATCGACCCCAAGGGCTTCGTCTGCCCGCGCGACGCGGGCCACCCGACGGAGACGAGCGTGCCCGGCATCTTCGTCATCGGCGATGTTCGCGCCGGCTCGATCAAGCGCGTCGCCGCCGCGGTCGGCGAAGGCGCGCAGGTTGTCTCGGCCATCCACGGCTATCTCGCCGATGGCGGCCCGATCGCGACGGAGAAAGTGTGATGGCCTGCTCGCATCTCGACACCATCCACAAGGTCACGCCCAGCGCGCTCGGCTGCGAGGAATGTCTCAAGACCGGATCGCCCTGGGTCCATCTGCGAATCTGCCGGACCTGCGGCCATGTCGGCTGCTGCGATTCTTCTCCGAACAAGCACGCCACGAAGCATTACCACCGCAGCAAGCACCCGATCATCGAGGGTTACGATCCGCCCGAAGGCTGGGGCTGGTGCTATGTCGACGAAGAACTCTTCGACCTCGGCGACAACACGACGCCGCAGCGCGGCCCGATCCCGCGCTACGTCTGACCCCAGTCCGGTCCCGACACCGTCGCACTGAACACGCCGAGCGCGACCATGCGGCTGATATCCTCGCGGCGCGACAATCCCCATGGCCCGACCTTGAGACCGGCGGCCGCAGCCGCCGCAACGCTTTCGGCATTCACGTCGACGGCATGCGGCGACCATTCCTCGCCGCCATGCGCCCTGATCGCTGCGAACACCGATCCGCCGAAATGCCGGGGATCGCAACCATCCGTCCACGGAGAATCGCCGTTCTCCAGCAGCCGCACCGTATCGGCGAGCTGCGGCGGCACGGTCAGATGCGCGGTCGCGATGCCGGGCAGTCCCTGCCGCGCGAGGCGCAACACCGACCATTCGAACGCGATGATCTTGGTGTGCGCCGCATAGTCCGCCGCGACAACGTCGTTCAGCACCGCTTCGGTGATCGCTTCGGGCGTGCTCGTATCTTCGCGATCCTGGGGATCGGTTTTGACTTCGACATAGATCAGCCGGCGCGGCCCTTCGGCATCGCGTAGAACCGCCAGAAGATCGCGCAGCGACGGAACCCGCACGCCATCCATCTGCCGCCGCGCCGGATAGCGCTCGAACCGCGACGAGCCCGGCCGCCAGCGGCCGACGTCATAACGTTGCAGCTCGGCAAAGGTCATCGCTTTGATCGGTGTGCTGCGTTCGGCAAGCCAGTCGCCGTCCAGCCGCGTCGTGCTCCGCGCCAGCCGCGCATCGTGATGCGCCACCACGACGCCGTCCGCCGTCATCTGGACGTCGATCTCGATCCCATCCACCGGTTCCGCCAGGCAGGCCCGCGCACCTTCCAGGCTGTTGTCCGGCCAGGCGCCGTATCCCGTCGCGCCTGCGACGATGAGGGTGTTTTCGATCATGCCATCGCCCTAGCACCGCCACGTGACGCTGGCAAAACGGTTCCCTTGCGTCATGGTTGACCGCGCGGTCTCCACGCTTAACGTGGCGCCCTTCGATCGGAGCACCCCATGGGCAAGGCCAACGGACGCAAATCCATCTTCATCACCGGCGCCGCCAGCGGCATGGGGCGCGAGACCGCCAAACTGTTCGCCGGCAAGGGCTGGTTCGTCGGCGGCTACGACGTCAACGAAACCGGCCTCAAGACCCTCGAGCAGGAGATCGGCGCGGCGAACTGCAAGACCGGCGTGCTCGACGTCACGCTGCGCGAGAAATACGCCACCGCGCTCGCCGAGTTCACCGCCGAGACCGACGGCAAGCTCGACATCCTCTACAACAATGCCGGCATCGGCCGCGGCGGCTTCTTCGCCGACCAGTCCTTCGAGGATGTGATGGCGGTGGTGAACATCAATTTCGTCGGCGTGCTCATCGGCATCCACGAAGGCGTCAAGTATCTGAAGGCGACGCCCGGCTCGATGTGCTTCACCACCTCGTCCTCCTCGGCGACCTACGGCATCCCCGGCATCGCGGTCTATTCGGCGACCAAGCACGCCGTGAAGGGCCTCACCGAAGCCCTCGCCGTCGAGTTCAAGATGCTCGGCATCAAGGCCGCCGACGTGCTTCCCGGTTTGATCGACACGCCGATCCTGCCGCCCGGCACCGCTGCGAATGCGCCGAAGGAAGGTATGTTCCGCGCCATCCCGCCGATCGAAGTCGCCAAGGTGGTGTGGGAGGCCTATCATTCCGACAAGCTCCACTGGTATGTCCCGCCGGAGATCTACAATCTCGACAAGGCCGCGACCCTCGATCCGGAAGGCACGCGCGACGGCATGGCGTCCGGCACGCTGTTCGAGACGCTCAACAAGCTGTCGGCCGGATAAAGGCGCGTGCGTTGCGCATGGCCTTATGCACTTTTGACGGCTGGTGCCGCCCGCTGCGTTCGACGATTGGATGGCGGCGCGGCTGAACGTCTTGAGGATCGGTTATCATGAGTGATGGCATCATCGGCGACGTCGTTCCGGCGCTCCGCTTCGACGAAGCGAAGTTGAGGGCGCATTTGGAGGCGAAGATCGACGGTTTCGGCCGCGACATGCGTGTCCAGCAGATCAAGGGCGGCGCCTCCAACCCGACCTACAAGCTCACGACCGATGCCGGCGCCTATGTCCTGCGCAAGAAGCCGCCGGGCCAGCTCCTCGCCAGCGCGCATCAGGTCGATCGCGAATACCGTGTGATGAAGGCGCTGGAAAACACCGGCGTCCCCGTCCCGCGCATGCGCCTCCTCGAGCAGGACGACTCGATCATCGGCACCGGCTTCTATGTGATGGACTTCCTCGAAGGCCGCGTCTTCCGCGATGCCCGCCTGCCGGGCCTCAGCCCGAAGGAACGCGCCGCCGTCTACGACGAGCTCAACGCCACGCTCGCGAAGCTCCATCTCGTCGACCACGAAGCCGTCGGCTTGGGCGATTTCGGCCGTCCGAGCGGCTACTTCGAACGCCAGGTCGCGCGCTGGACCAAGCAGTATCGCGGCGCCGAGAGCGAACACATCCCGGCGATGGAAAAGCTTATCGAAGTCCTCCCCGGCATGATCCCCGCCGATCAATCGGTGAGCATCGCCCATGGCGACTACCGCCTCGAAAACACGATGTTCCATCCCACCGAGCCGAAGCTGATCGCGGTGCTCGACTGGGAGCTCTGCACCATCGGCCATCCGCTCGCCGACATCGGCTACAACGGCTTCATGTGGCATTCGCACGGCGAAAGCTGGGGCACACTCGACGGTGTGGATTTCGCCACCAGCGGCATCCCGACAGAAGCCGAATACCGCGACGCCTATTGCCGCCGCACCGGCCGCGACCGCATCGACAACTGGAACTTCTACGTCGCTTTCGGCATCTTCCGACTCGCATCGATCAGCCAAGGCGTCTACCGCCGCGCACTGGCCGGCGTAACCCCAAGCGACCGCCCCACCGTCAACGGCGCCGGCACGCTCGCCGAGCAGGCGCTGGAAATCCTCTACCGCTGATCGCCGTCCAGCAGCTGCGCGAACAAGGGCGCCAGCAGCTCGGCCAGGATTTTCGGGCTGACGGACTTCAGTGCCGGAAGCTCGAGCGACTGGCGCATGAACTGGAGCCCAGCGACCAGCGCGAACACGATTGCCGCGCGCTCGCTGGCATGGGCGCCGTCCAGCGCGCTGCTCAGGCGCTTCTGGTTTCGCTTGTCGATCTCCACCCGCGCGATGCGCGCCGCCGCCTTGCTCGCGGCGGATTTCAGCAGGATCTGAAGCCCGTCCAGCGGCGTCTCGCCCGGCGTCGTGATCGCGACCAGGGCCTTCGCCATCGCTCTGGGCCGGTCCGCCGCGCCCAGGTTTGCATCGCTCAGGATGATCGGGCGCTCCATGGTCGCCGCCACGGCCTCGGCGAACAGCTTTTCCTTCGAGCCGAAATAGCGGTTCACCAGCATCGCGGTGACGCCGGCCCCCGCCGCGATCTCGCGCACCCCGGCGCCGTCATAGCCCTGGGCCGAGAAGGCGCGCACGGCGGAAGCGAGGATCGCGGCCCGCGTGGCGGTCGCGTCGCGGCGATGGGCCGGGCGCACGGGTCTAGCCATGAGTATACACCTGTAGACTTCTGTGTCAGCGCGAAGTATACGCTCGTAGACTTAACAAGGCGAGACGGCATGGAAACGGTTCTGGTGACGGGTGGGACGGGCTTCATCGCGCAGTACTGCATCCTCGGTTTGCTGCAGGCGGGCTATCGCGTGCGCACCACGGTGCGTTCCCTCGAACGCGAAGGCGAAGTGCGCGCGATGCTGAAAGTGGGCGGCGCCGAACCGGGGGAGCAACTCGCTTTCGTGAAAGCCGATCTGAGCGCCGATGCCGGATGGGCCGAAGCCGCGCGAGGCTGCACCTATGTGATGCATGGCGCTTCGCCGACACCTTCCGGATCGCAGACGAAGCTCGAGGATTGGGTGCGTCCTGCGGTCGACGGCCAGCTGCGGGTGTTGCGCGCGGCGCGCGATGCTGGCGTGAAGCGGGTGGTGCTGACCTCGGCCTTCGGTGCGATCGGCATGGGCCACAAGCCGCAGACGCGCCCCTGGAACGAGACCGACTGGACCGACCTCACCGGCAAGGTCGAGCCCTACCAGGTGTCGAAGACCCTGTCGGAACGCGCGGCCTGGGACTTCGTCGCGCGCGAAGGCAAGGGCCTCGAGCTGTCTGCGATCAATCCTGTAGCCGTGCTGGGGCCCGTGCTCGGCGCCGACACCTCCCATTCGATCCGCCTGATCTTCAGCCTCCTGAACGGCGGTCCGGGATTGCCGAAGATCAACACCGGCTTCGTCGACGTGCGCGACGTCGCCGATCTCCACCTGCGCTGCATGACCGATCCGGCGGCGGCGGGCGAGCGCTTCCTGGCGATCTCGGGTCACAGCCTCTGGATGATCGAGGTGGCGAGGATCCTGCGTGCCCGGCTCGGCAAGGCGGCCGCCAAGGTGCCGGTGCGCGAGATCCCGAACCTGGTGATCCGGCTGCTCGCGCTGACCAACCCTGCGATGAAGATGATGGCGCCGATGCTCGGCGTGAAGATGGACGCCACCAGCGAGAAGGCGCAGCGCCTGCTCGGCTGGAAGCCGCGCCCCGTCGAGGAGTCGGTGGTGGCAACGGCACAAAGCCTGATCAGGCTCGGCTTGGTGCGCGTCGACAGTTAGGTGGAGGCGTGCAGCCGTGGAGGTCCAACTCACGCCAGCTTCAAAAATCCCGGATCGCGCAGCAGGTCGCCATGCTTCAGCCCGTGCCCCGGTGACAGCCGCGGCCCCGCCGGTCCTGGTCGCGCGTCGTACCGGCAATCGCGCCCGAAATAGCGCAGCGTGAGCGTCCGCCGCCGTCCGCCCGGATGGGTCGGCGCGCCGCCATGCAGCATCTTCGGGTGAAACAGCACCACATCGCCCGGCGCGACGCCGAACGACACGATGTCGTAGCGCGCTCGCTCTGCTTCGATATCCGGCAGGCGCGGCAGCGCATCGCCCGCATGCAGCGGCGCGGTATCGTCGTCGAGCGCGAAGCTCGATCCGTTGTAGAGCACGCCGCGATGCGATCCGCGCACGAACTCCAGCGAGTCCTCAGCCGCCACCGCATCGAAGGTGATCCACGCCACCGCGAGGTCCTCGCCATCGACCGCCAGATACGACGAATCCTGATGCCACGGCGTCCGCCGGCTCTCGCCGCCTTCCTTCAGGAACACCTGCTCGTACATGAACCACACATCCGGCGTCTGCCAGACATCGGCGATGATCTTCGTCAGGGGCGAGCGCTCCAGCATCGGCTTGTACGCCGCGTTGCAGCCCGGATTGTAGAGGTCCTGATAGAACAGCGCGTCGCCATGCTGCCGGATGCGACTCGCCGCTGGCCCAGGATTGGCAAGGCTCCACGCATACGCTGCCAGCGCATCGGCCAACGCCGCCGCATCGAGCGCGCCGCGCAACAGCACAACACCATCCTCGCGATAGGCTTTGCGCAGCGCATCGATATCCATCCGCCGATCCTGCCACCGCGAAATTTCCTCTGCCACCGTGCCGTGACGGCAGGTTGACGCCGAAACATAACCTGCCAGCATCGCTCCATGGCCGAAGACCTTCCCAAAACTGTCGTCCCGCGCGGCGATACCGATTGGCAGAGTTTCCTCTCGCTCGACACGCTCGCCACATGGATGGACGGGCAGGGGCTCGCACCCGGACCCATCGAGAACGCGCATCTCCTCGGAGGCGGCACGCAGAACATCCTGCTCAAATTCACTCGCGCCGGCCGCGACTTCGTCCTGCGCCGTCCGCCCAAGCATCTGCGCGCCAATTCCAACGAGACCATGCGCCGCGAAGCGCGCGTCCTCACCGCGCTCAAGGGCACCGATGTGCCGCATCCCGACGTCATCGCGGCTTGCGGCGATGAAGCCGTGCTCGGCGCCGCTTTCTATCTGATGGAACCCATCGAGGGCTTCACCCCACGCGAAGAGATGCCCGCCCTCCACGCGAACGATCCCGCGATCCGCCGCCAGATGGGCTTCGAGATGGTCGACGCCATCGCCGCGCTCTCGAAAGTCGATTACGCAGCGAAGGGCCTCTCGAATCTCGGCAAGCTCGACAACTTTCTCCAGCGCCAGGTCGGCCGCTGGCGTTCGCAGCTCGAATCCTATGCCGAGTTCGAAGGCTGGCCCGGCATCGCCGGCATTCCCGGCGTCGACGAGGTCGGCGCCTGGCTCGGCGCGCACCGCCCGCCGAGCTTCGTGCCCGGAATCCTTCACGGCGACTATCACTTCGGCAACGTGCTGTTCGACCGCCACTCCGGCCGCATGACCGCGATGGTCGATTGGGAGCTGACGACGCTCGGCGACCCCTTGGTCGATCTCGGCTGGCTCCTCTGCATGTGGCCGGAGGATGGCGCGAGCGAAGGCCCGGTGATGCCGTGGAAAGGCTTCCCCACACGCGCCGAGATCGTTGCCCGCTACGCCGACAAGACCGGCCGCGATGTTTCGCATGCCGACTGGTACGAGGTCCTCGCCTGCTACAAACTCGGCGCGATCCTCGAAGGCACTTATGCGAGAGCCTGCGCCGGCCGCGCGCCCAAACAGACCGGCGATTTTCTGCACGCCAGCACCGTAAATCTGTTCACGCGGGCGTTGAAGAAAATATTGTAAGCTCTACCGTCATCGCCGGGCTTGTCCCGGCGATCCAAGATCACCCAAAGCCTGCACTCGCCGCGCTTGCGCGGCGGCGCGCAGCGAGTGTCGTCCGCAACATCGAGATCATGGATCCCCGGCACAAGGCCGGGCATGACGGGTATTTGGGGAGTGAGAGAACTTCCACTACAAATCTCCGAACAGAGCAGGGACCCGCTACGTGAACCGCACCTTCGCCATTCTTCTCGTCGCCGCGATGATCCTCGGCATCGCCGCTGGCGTCGCCGGTCACGCCTGGCTCACGGCCGACCAGATCAAATCCATGACCGACATCCTCGGTCTCGTCACCACCATCTTCCTCCGCCTGATCAAGATGATCATCGCGCCGCTGGTGTTCTCGACCCTCGTCGTCGGCATCGCCCATATGGAAGACGCCGCCGCCATCGGCCGGGCAGGGGCGCGCGCCATCGCCTGGTTCGTCCTCGCTTCGCTCGTCTCGCTCACATTGGGACTGATCCTCGTCCATCTCTTCCAGCCCGGCACCGGACTCGCGCTGCCCGCGGCAGCCGGCGAGGCGCTGCCCGCCGCGGCCTCGCTCAACCTCTCCGACTTCGTCACGCATCTGGTGCCGCGCTCGATCGTCGAGGCGATGGCGAACAACGAGATCCTCCAGATCGTCGTCTTCTCCTGCTTCGTCGGCACCGCCATCGCGGCCACGGAAGACCGCGCGCCCGCGATCCTCAGCCTGGTCGAGCAGATCGCGACCGTGATGCTCAAGATCACCGGCTATGTCATGACGCTGGCGCCGCTCGTCGTTTTCGCAGCGCTCGCTTCCACCATCGCGACACAGGGCGCCGGCATCCTCGTCACCTATGCCCGCTTCGTCGGCGGTTTCTACATCGCGCTCGCGCTGCTCTGGGTGCTGCTGCTCGCCGTCGCCGGGTTGATCCGTGGTCGCGTGCGCGATCTCATCGGCGCAGTGCGCGAACCGGTCCTGCTCGCCTTCTCGACCGCGAGCTCCGAAGCCGCCTATCCCAAGCTGCTCGAGAATCTCCAGACCATCGGCCTGCCGCGCCAAGTGGTGAGCTTCGTCCTGCCGCTCGGCTATTCCTTCAATCTCGACGGCTCGATGATGTACTGCACCTTCGCGACGCTGTTCATCGCCCAGGCCTACGGCATCGATCTCACCTTGGGCCAGCAGATCACCCTGCTGCTCCTGATGATGGTGACCTCGAAGGGCATGGCCGGCGTGCCGCGCGCCTCGCTCGTAGTGATCGCCGCCGCGCTGCCCTACTTCAACCTGCCGGAAGCGGGTCTCCTCTTGGTCCTCGCCGTCGACCACTTGCTCGACATGGGCCGCAGCGGCACCAACATTGTCGGCAACTCCGTTGCCTGTGTGGTGGTCGATGCGTGGAACGGGCGAACCATCCAAAGAGAATAACCGTCATGGCCGGGCTTGTCCCGGCCATCCAAGATCGCTTGGGCCTGCAATCGCCGCGCTTGCGCGGCGACGCGCGGCGAGCGCAGATGTGCAACATCGCGATCATGGATCCCCGGAACAAGTCCGGGGATGACGGAAGGGGGCAGGGTGGTCGCTACCGCGTTTGCCCGCCATCCACCGGCAGCACCGCGCCGGTGATGAAGCTCGCCTGCGGGCTCAAGAGGAACGCCGCCGCCGCGCCGATCTCCTCCGGCTTGCCGTAGCGCCGCATCGGCACTTCGCGTTTGATCCAGCGCGCCCAGGCCTCCGCCCGCTCGCCGGTCGAACGCTTCTCCCAGTCGCCGCCCGGAAAGATGATGTTGCCCGGCGCGATCGAGTTCACCCGCACGCCGCTCGCCGCGACCAGCTTCGCCAGCTCCTTCGACAGATGGTTCATTGCCGCCTTCGAGGTGCCGTAGGTCAGCGAGGTCCCGAGCGCGCCCAGCCCCGCGATCGACGAGATGAACAGGAACGCGCCCTCCTTGCGCGCCGCCATCCGCTTCAGTGCCGCGCGCGCGAGACGGTAGGCGGAGTCGAGATTCTGCGTCAGCGCCGCGTCCCAGTTGTCGTCCGGCACATCGATGCCCGGCGGCGTGTCGTAGAGCCCGACATTCGCCACCGCGCCCCAGACCGGCCCCAACTCAAGCTCGACATGATCGAGCGCATCCTCGATCACCGTGCTGTCGCGCATATCGCCTGCCTTGGCCCAGACGCGGTCGGCGCCATAGATGCCGGCCAGTCGCGTATGCTCCGCCTGCAGCGCCTCGGCGCCGCGCGCAGTCATCGCGACCTTGGCACCTTCCTTGAGGCAGGCCTCGACGATCCCCAGCCCGATCCCCCGCGACCCGCCCGCGACGAAGATCACCTTGTCTTTGAGTTGCAGGTCCATGACGCTTCCTTCTCCGTATTTCCCCAAACCTACACTGTCATGGCCCGCGAAAGCGGGCCATCCATGCGACACAGCCACGAATGCCGAGGGGGAGAGCGTACCACATGGATGGCCCGCTCGGAGTTTACACTCCGACCGCGCTCGCGCGCGGATCGGGGTGGCGGGCCATGACAAGCGAGCTAGTTATTCTTCTTGGCTTTCTTCTTCGGCTTCGCCCCATCCAGCGCCAGCGCATGCGACCCCGCCGCCAGCTTCCGGAACTCCGCCACCGGCACATCCGTATCCGTCTCCACCGCGATCCAATAGCGCGGATCGAGATGCGTCTTATGCCCGATGCCCGAATACTTCGCCTTCAGCATATCGATCAGCACCGGATCGCACTTCAGCACGACATAGCCGCCGGCCCGCGAATGGATCGCGAAGATCTTGCCCTTCACCTTGTACATCGTGACGTTGGCGCTCATACGGAACGGCTCGGCGCCCGGCCGTCCTTCGAGGAACGTATCGACCGCCTTCGCCCGCGCGCCCGCCACGACGATCTTGCTCACAACCCAAGCACCGCCTTGGCGAGAATGTTTCGTTGCACTTCGTTCGTCCCCGCATAGATCGAGCCGGCGCGGTCGTTGAGATACTTCGCCGTCACCGGCCAGGAATATTCCGGCCCCACCGGCTCCTGGTTATGCAGGCGGTGGAAGCCCGGCGTCGGCCCGCCCGGCGACACCGCAAACGGCTGGAACGGCGCCGCGTAGTAGCCCACCGCTTCCAGCGCCAGCTCGGTCAGCCGCTGCGACAGGTCGGTCGAGACCATCTTCAGCATCGACGACTCCGGTCCCGGCGCTTGTCCGGAACTCAGCGCCGACATCGTCCGAAGCTCGACCGCGCCCATTGCCTCGACCTGGATCGCCGCATCGGCGATCTTCGCCTGGAATTCCGGATCGTCGATCCCTTCAGCGCGCGCGATCTCGCGGATGCGCTTCAGCCGCACGCGATGCGACGGCGCGCTCGTCCCGCCGCCGCGCTCGAACAGCATCAGGTATTTCGCCACCGTCCAGCCGTCGCCGATTTTCCCGACCGCATTCGCCTTCGGCACCTTCACATCGGTGAAAAAGACTTCGTTCTGCACCGCTTCGCCGCTCGCGAACACGATCGGCTTCACCGTCACCCCCGGCGATGTCATGTCGATCAGCAGGAAGGTGATGCCGAGCTGCGGGATCTTTTCCTTCGACGTCCTGACCAGGCAGAAGATCCAGTTCGCCAGATGCGCATGCGTCGTCCATATCTTGTGGCCGTTGCAGACGAAGTGATCTCCTTCGTCGCGCGCGCTCATCTGCAGCGAGGCAAGGTCCGAGCCCGATCCCGGCTCGGAATAGCCCTGGCACCAGAAATCCTCGCCCGACAGCATGCGCGGCAGGTAATGCGCCTTTTGCTCCGCCGTACCGTGCCCGATCAGCACCGGCCCGCACATGCCGAGCCCCATCGGCGACAGCGGTGGCGCGCCGGCCTCCGCCGTCTCGCTCGCCCAGATATAGCGCTGCACGACGCTCCACCCCGTGCCGCCATAGTCCTTCGGCCAGGCCGGCGCCACCCAGCCCTTCTCATAAAGAATGCGATGCCACTTCATCGTGACGTCGTAATCGGCATAGACCGAAGTCAGCGACTTCCCCGCGCGGCGTAGATCGGGCGTCAGTTCCTTGTCGAGAAACGCGCGAACCTCGTCGCGAAAAGCGACATCCTCCGCGCTCCAGCTTAAGTCCATGATGATGCTCCCCGTCCGCGAAGCGAGTGTGCGGATCGGCCGCTAGGGAAGGCAAGATCAATTGGCGTCAGGATTCGTCGATTGTCGAATGATGTCGGCCACGTCGTGGTAGGCGATGTTCGCCAGATGCCGGCTCACTTCCGTCATCGCGCGGCCGTCGCAGCCCTTGAGTTCGGTGACGTAAGCCTTGATGCCGGTTTGCATGACGAAGACTGAGCACTGTCCCACCGGGTTGTCGGGATCGGCGACAAGCAGGGCCGAAATCAGGTTGTGACAGCTATAGGCCGCCCAGTGCGTTCCCGCGATCGAATGCTCGACCGGGCCGACGTCGCATTTGATCCCGACGGCTTCCAACGGAGCGCCTTCAGGTGGTCCGGCAAGCGCAGTGCCACACAGGACAAAAATCCAGGCCGCGATGATGGCGCCACCACTTCGCATCAAAACACCGCCGGCCCGTCGACGCAGCTCATCTGGGCCAGCGCCGCCAGCGTCGGCCAGTTCTCGTAAGGATTGCTCGACGCCCCGCACACGAACCCGCCGTGACGGACATGCGCCCCCGAACAAAGCTGCAGATGCACATGCGGCCCGGTCGAGCGTCCGGTGCTGCCGGCATAGCCGATGATATCGCCGCGATGCACGACATCGCCCGCGCGCACCGCGAGCCGCGACATATGTCCGTTGACGATGGTCGGCGAGCCCGCCGGCCCATCCACCGCAAGCGCGGTGAAATTTCCCAGCCCTGCATCGCCCTCGGCCATCAGGATGCGTCCGTCCGCCATCGCATGCACCGGCGTGCCCTCGCGCACCGCGAGATCGACGCCCTGATGCTTCTCGGCGCGGCCCGGCGTGATCGGATCGTTGCGCCAGCCATAAAGGCTCGAGACATGGCAGGCGACGCCCGGCGCGAAGAGCGGGCCATAGGTCGGCGCCACCTTGCCCGTCACGTCGCCGCCGATGGCGAAGTGCATCCCGTCGCGCAGATCCGCGCCGGTGTAGTGGCGCCACGAGGCGTGCGCCGACACCGCGATCGTGCACAGGCTGAGAACGATCCCGGCCAGCGCCATCCGCTTGCGGTTCTGCGGGCTCGCCTTCAGGACACCGGTCTTGCTTTGCTTGAGGAACAGCAGCAGGGCCAGACCGCCGAACAGCGCCGGCTCGAAATAGGAGAAGAGGGCGGCATTGAATCGTCCGATGTCGGCGGCGGCTTTACCGCTCGCGATGGCCAGCGCCGGCTTGAACATGCCCGGCACGAAGTCGGCATAGCCGAGCATCACCTCAATCCACACCCCGCCCGCAAGCAGCGCGAGCGCGAGCGCGAAGCCCACCACCCGCGTCCACATCCGCGCCTTGTAGGCATAATAGGCGTGGATCGCCTTCAGCGCCGCCGCGATCAGAAGGCCGATGCCCAGATAGGGCAGGCTGTCGTTCAGCACGACATAAATCGTCGCCGCGACGTTCAGCGCCACCGCGGCCTTCATGCCGAGTGCCGTCATCGTCAGCGCCAGAGTCAGCAGCACGGCGCTCGCCGTGACATTGCCGATGGCGAGCGGCGTGGCTTCGGCGGCGAACCAGCGATAGAGCAGGCCATGGGTCCCGCGCACATGGCTGCGCGGCACGATGCCGACCTGAACGAGGGTTTCCTCGAGCGTGCGCGGAGCCCGCCGCCGGACGCGCGGCGGCTGGCGCATCGGCACTGCCGGCGCCCGCACCGGGCGCGGCTCCGGCCGCCTTGCCATCCGCAAACTCGTCATGCCCACGCACCCCGGCGCCGCTTGTGCACGCGGCGTAGCAACCCGATTTGTTCGGAGGCCCGCATTTTGTATGACCGCCCCGCGTTAGGCAAATGGCCGCATCCGCGACAAGGCTTTGCGCGGTCTGCTATGGTTATCCGGGATCCGCGGGAGCGCCGCATGCGTGCAATATCCGTCCTGTTCGATGCCGAACGCTGGGAGTGGTTCGCCGCCGGCGACCCGACATTGCGCCGTCCGGCCCGGCGCGCGATGTCGTCCGATACGGCGCCGGAACACGTGCTCTGGTCGATGGGGCTGACGCTGGCGGCGCCGCTCGCGCTCGCCGCCGTGATCTGGCTCGTTCTCCCCTGATGGAAACGCTCCTGCCTCTCGCGGCCGCGGTCGGTCAGCGTCTCAAGGATCGCAAGGAAACCGTCGCCGTTGCCGAATCGTCGGCTGGCGGGCTCATCTCTGCCGCGCTCCTCGCCGTGCCGGGTGCGTCGGCCTACTTCCTCGGTGGCGGCGTGGTCTACACCGCCAAGGCCCGCGTGCTTCTGATGGACATTCCGCGCGAGGGCGTGGCCGGCATGCGCTCGGCCAGCGAACCCTACGCTGCGCTGCTCGCCCGCACGGCGCGCGAACGGTTCAACGCCACCTGGGGCCTCTCCGAAACCGGCGCCGCAGGCCCGACCGGCAATCCCTATGGCGACGCCGCCGGCCACACCTGCATCGGCCTGTCCGGTCCGCTCACCCACGCCATCACGCTCGAAACCGGCGAGTCCGACCGCGTCGCCAACATGCGCGCCTTCGCGAAACGGGCGCTGGAACTTCTGAACGACGCGCTCACCTGATGCCGCGCGAGATCACCCTCGACATGCCGCCGCCCAAGGACATCCAGATCCTCGGCCATCGCATCCGTTACTGGGAGCAGGGCAGCGGCGATCCGATCGTTCTCGTCCACGGCTTCTCCGGTTCCGCCGCCATGGAATGGGCGCCGGTCATCCCCGGCCTCGCCAGACGCAACCGTGTGATCGCGCTTCAGGTCGTCGGCTTCGCGCCGTCCGAACAGCCCGACATGCCCTACACGACCGAGGCTCTCGTCCGCCATCTCGGCGAGTTCATGCGTGCGCTCGATCTGAAGAACATCACGTTGGTCGGCGAATCTTTCGGCGGCTGGCATGTCGCCGCCTATGCCGCGCACGCCGCCGCGCTCGGCCAGCCCGCCATCGCGAAACTCGCTCTCATTGGCGGCGCGATCTGTGTGAAGACATTCCCCGGTCCCGACGCCAAGGGCTTTGTCGATCCCGAACTTCAGGCCGCGGCCGATGCGCTCCCGTCCGAAATGCGCACCGTCAACGATCCCACCCGCATGGCCATCGTGCGCGACAGCGGCCTGCGCGGCACCGATCCCACCCGCGAACAACTCGCGGCGATAGCGGTTCCGACGCTCCTGCTCTGGGGCGACAAGGACGAGTTGATCCCGCTCGAATGCGGCCAGGACGCCGCCGCGCTGATTCCGAAGGCGGAACTCGTCGTCCTCAAAAACGTCGGCCATATTCCTTCCATCGAAGCGCCGAACGACTTCGTCCGCATCGTGAGCGAATTCGCCAATCGCTGACGTCGTCCAAACATTCTGACCGTCATCGCCGGGCGGCGATCTAAGATCACCCACCTATGCAATCGCCGAGCTTGCTCGGCGACGCGCGGCGAGTTTCATCCGCGTACATCGAGATCATGGGTCCTCGGAACAAGTCCGGGGATGACAGCGGTGCGGGTTGAAAGAACGCTTAATGCTCCACCGGCGGCGCTTCGCCGACCGGCAGCGCCTTCGCGAACGGCACGATCGCTAGCGCCAGCACGAACAGCGCCGCGAGCAGGAAGAACACATCCTGGAACGCCTGGCTCAGCGCCTGCCGCGTCACGTATTGCGTGATCTCGCCCGCCAGCAGCATCTGCGCATGCACCGCATCGGCGCCATGCGCCATCAGCTTCGCCACCATCGGCCCGAGCAGGCTCTGGTTGCCATGGCTGAGCGCTTCGCCGAACGCCTCGCCATGGATGCGGCCATAGTCCTGCAACAGCGTCGTCGCCACTGCGATGCCGACAGCGCCGCCGAGATTGCGCATCAGGTTGAACAGCCCCGAGGCATAGCGCAGCTGGTCCGGCGGCACGCCGTTCAACGCCATGCCGACCGAGGGCACGATGCAGAGCAGGATCGCGAAGCCGCGCACCGCCTGGGCCCAGAACATCTCCCAGAAGCCCCATTCCGGCGTGATCCCGCTGAACAGCCAGCAGGCGAAGGCGAACAGGCTGAAGCCCACCGCCATCACGATGCGCTGGTCGACTAGGGTCGAGAGCCGCGCCGCGATCGGCGCGCTCATGCTCATGAAGATGCCGGTGACGAACACCGTCGTGCCGATCTCAAGCGCCGAATAGCCGCGCACCCGGCCGAGGAAGAGCGGCGTCAGATAGGTCGCGCCATAGAGCCCGATCCCGATCACGACGTTGAGCGCGCAGGCGAGCGCGAAGGTCGGGCGCGCGAAGGGCGTCAGCTTCAGCACCGGCAACGCCGAAAAGAACGAACGCTCGAAGAAGACGAGGGCGCCGACGAACGAGATCCACGCCGCGATGGTCACCGTTTCGTCCTCGAACCACTGATAGCGCGGCCCTTCCTCCAGCACGAATTGCAGGCAGCCGAGGAACACGGCGAGCGAGATCACATGCAGCCAGTCGATCCGCTTCAGCATGGCGAGGTTCGGTTCGTCGACCTTGCCGAGGATCGGCAGCGCGATGGCGATGAACGCGCCGGGCACGACATTGATGAAGAACAGCCAGTGCCAGCTCGACGTGTCGGTTATCCAGCCGCCGATGGTCGGCCCCAGCGTCGGTGCCAGCGTCGACACCAGGCCCAGGATCGCCGGCACCATCGCCCGCTCCTTGCCGCTGAACATCGCGAAGCCGGTCGCGAACACCGTCGGCACCATCGCGCCGCCGACGAAGCCCTGCAGTGCGCGGAACACCGTCATGCTCTCGATGTTCCAGGCGAAGCCGCACATCAGGCTCGACACCGTGAACGCCACCGCCGAGGCGGTGAACAGCCAGCGCGTCGAGAGCGCGATGGAAAGATAGGCGGCGAGCGGAATCATCACGATCTCCGCCATCAGATAGGCGGTCTGGACCCAGGCGATCTCGTCTGGCCCGGCCGACAATCCGGCCTGGATGGCGTTGAGCGACGAGGCCACGATCTGGGTGTCCAGCAGGGCCATGAACTGGCCGAAGGCCATGATTCCAAAGATCAAAAGCTTGCGGCCATGGGAATAGGCCGCGAGCGGGGAGGGGTGGGCTGCTAAGGCTCCGGCGGCGCTCATCTTGACCCCTTGCAGGATGATATTACGATCATCATATAAACTGCGAAGACGGATTGCCAAGATGCGTTACGCCGAAAGCCACAAGGAAGAGACCCACAAGGCGCTGCTTGCCGCCGCCGCGGCGCAGTTGCGCGAGCACGGACCGGACCGTCTCTCCATCGCCCAGGTGATGAAGGCCGCCGGCCTGACCCATGGCGGCTTTTATGCGCACTTCAAATCGAAAGATGCCCTGCTCAACGAGACCTTGCAGGAGGTCTTCGCCAAATCGAAGCGCCGCTTCGCCCGCGCGCTCGAAGGCCTGCCGCCAAGGCACGCGCTCGCGACCTATATCGACTACTACGTCGCCGAAGCGCATCGCGACAACACCGCCGGCGGCTGCCCGATCACGGCCCTGTCCTCCGACATGCCGCGCCAGTCCAAGAAATTCCGCGCCGCCTTCGAAGCCGGCGTGAAGGGCCTCGCCACCTCGCTCGCAGAGCGCATGCAGGCCGCGGGCGTCGACGATGCCGAGGCGCTGGCGCCGTCGATCCTCTCCGCGATGGCGGGCGCCGTCGCGCTCTCGCGCACGATTTCCGATCGCAAGCTGTCCGACGAACTTCTCGCCTCAACACGTGCCGGCATCAAGGCACGCCTCGGCGTCAGCGACCGCGATCTTGCAAAGGAGCCAGGTACATGAGCGACGTCGCCGAACGAACCGGCCTCGATGAGATCCGCGCCTTGCGCGACGGCGTTTCGGATTATCGCGGCATCGCGCACACGCTCGATTTCAAGCCGGTCGAAGTCGAAAGCGGTTTCGTCGTCTTCGAGGGCCACCCGACGAGGTCCGTCTACAATCCCATCGGCAGCGTGCACGGCGGCTATGCCGCGACGCTGCTCGACAGCGCGATGGGCTGTGCCGTCCACACCATGATGAAGCCGGGGCAGGGCTACACCACGCTCGAGCTCAAGGTCGCCTACCACCGCGCGATGTCCGACGAATCCGGTCCGGTCCGCGCCGAAGGCAAGGTGATCAGCCTCGGGCGCCGCGCCGCCTTCGCCGAGGGCCGCCTCGTCGACAGGAACGGCAAGCTCTGCGCGACCGCAACCACAACCTGCCTGGTGTTCGCCAAATGACCACGACCGCTTTCGAGGCTCCCTTGGCCCGGCCTTCGCTCGCCGATCGACTGCGTGCCTTGCCGCGCCGCGCGCTTGTCGTTGCCGGTGCCGCGATCGTGCTTGCACTCGCCGGCACAGCCTGGATCATGATGCCGGCATCTTCGGTCTCGACCGACGACGCGTATCTGAAAGCCGACTCCACCATCGTGGCACCCAAGGTCCACGGCCTCGTGGCTGCGGTGCTGGTGCACGACAATGAGATCGTGAAGGCCGGCCAGCCGCTGATCCGCATCGATACCGACGAATATGTCCAGGCGGTCAGCGCAGCGGAATCCGACGTCGCATCTGCGCGTGCCGCGCTCGGCCAGCAGCAGGCGCAGGAGGCGGCGGCCGCCGCCAACGCACGTGCCGCGCAGGCTGCGATCCGCTCCGCCGATGCCGAGAACATTCGTGCCGCCGCCGACCGCAAGCGCTTCGACGCGCTCGTCGCTTCCGGCGATGTCGCGCGCCGCCAGGCCGAAGCGATGCGCGCCCAGGCCGCCAGCGCCTCTGCCGATGCCGATCGCGTCCGCGCCGCCTATGCCGCAAGCCAGAGCCAGGTCGCGGTCATCGTGCAGAGCCGTGCCCAGCTCCTCGCCAATCTCGCCCGCGCCGAAGCGGTGCTGACGTTGGCGCGTCAGAATCTCGAGCACACCGTGATCCGCGCCCCGGTCGATGGCGTCGTCGGCGACCGCCAGGCCCAGATCGGCGAATACGTCCAGCCGGGCACCCAGCTTCTCACCCTCGTGCCGATGAACACGCTTTATGTCGTCGCGAACTTCAAGGAAACCCAGACCGCGCGCATGCTCGCCGGCCAGCATGTCCGCATCCGCATCGACGCGCTCCCCGGCAAGACGCTGGATGGCGAGGTCGAAAGCTTCGCGCCGGGCTCCGGCTCCGAGTTCTCGCTGCTGCCCTTCGAACCCGCGACCGGCAACTTCACCCGCATCGTCCAGCGCATCCCGGTCCGCATCAAGCTCACACCCGGTCAGCACGATCTGAACCGCCTGCGCCCGGGCCTGAGCGCGGACGTGACGGTGGAGCTGAACTGAGTTGTTACCTCCCCATCGTGGGGATCGCTGCATAATTCGCGTTTGAGCGTTTGAGTGTTGCAGGCGGCTTGTCGGCCTTGCTGGATTTGGCCTTCAGCGGTGGCGCTGGAGGGTTTTTCCGGGCCGGTT
>JAFEEQ010000012.1 GCA_018241025.1 Pseudomonadota bacterium | reverse complement strand
GGCCTGGTGCTGCTTCAATATTCCGATGATCTGTTCTTCCGTGAACCGGCTACGCTTCATCGTCCGTCTCCTCAGTGGAACGGACTCTAGCCTCTAAACGGGGACATTTCCGGGGAGCACGTCACCACGAAGCAAGGTTCGCTAGCGCAAAACCCTCGCGGACCGCGCATCAATGGATTCTTATCCATCATCCGCGGCTGTCAGGTTATCATTGGCACGCTCATTTTCGGTGGCGTCTTCGAGCGGCACCCTAGGCTCCAGGTTGTCTGTGTGGAAGCCGATGCAGGCTGGGTTCCGCATTACATGTATCGCATGGACCATGCGTACAAGAGGCATCGGTTCTGGATGAAAGCGCCGCCGCTGGAGAAACTGCCGAGCGAATATTTTGCCGAGCACATCTATGTGACTTTCCAGGACGACTGGGTCGCGTTCAAGACCGCGCATCTGTGCAACGTCCGCCGCCTGATGTGGGCGAGCGACTTCCCGCATTCCGATTCTACCTGGCCCCATTCCCAAGCCGTCATTGAAGAGCAGACAAAAGGACTGACGGAGCAGGAAAGGAACTGGATTTGTCACGACAATGTTGCGGGCCTGTACGGGCTGACGATCAACTAGGGCGTCTTGCATCTATTTCTTGAGGGATCATCGCGATGCACGCCAGCATGTTCCGGTCTCTGCCGGCCGCCATTTTGGCGATCAGCGCCGGCCTACTCCTGGCCGGTTGCGTCGATCAAAGACCGAACGAGGCAACCTGTCCGGTACCGCACGCATTAGACGATGGAGCAAGTGCATCTTCCATTATGGACAGGGTGGTTGCTTACAAGTGGCTAGAGACCGCGCCACATCGGGGACGAATCAATATCCTTCTGCTTTCCGGGGGGGGCGCCTGGGGAGCCTATGGCGCGGGATTCTTGGCTGGCTGGTCGGAACGCAGCGATGCGTGGTCTCGCCCAGACCTCGACATCGTCACCGGCGTTTCCACCGGCGCAATCATGGCGCCTTTCGCTCTGCTTGGCCGCGACTATGACAACACTTTGAGATCGGCCTATCGCGGTTTGAGCGCTGACCAGATCTTTTCGCGTAGATCGGTTGTGACACTGCCGTTTTGGGATTCCTTGGCGACGCCGGAAGGCCTGCAAAAACAGTTGCGCGGCAGCCTGACCGATGACGCGATTGAACGGCTCAACACGCTGGCGAAAGATCAGCGCACAGCTTGGGCGGGCGCCGTAAACTTTGACACGGGAAGTTTCTCGGAGTTCGATTTGTCGCAACTCGCCGCCGACTTGCCCGTGGATGCCGCCCGCGATGTGATCGTCGATCACATCATGGCGGCGTCTGCGGTGCCCGCAGCACTTCCCCCTCGATTCATCGGCGGCTGCATGTTCATGGATGGCGGTGTGCGGGAAAACCTTTTCATAGGACATATCGGTTCGGCTTTGGACAAGGCCATTGCTCAAGCGCCTGGCGTCAAGCCGGAAGTCGCGATCTATGTGATCGTCAATGGGCCCGTGGACATTCCGCGCAAGCTGACCGGCGATAGCTTGTTGGCGATTGGTCAGCGCGCCATTGAAATTCAAGGCTATCAGTTACAACTGAACGCCCTGCGCACCGTGTTTGCGTTTGCGCAGAGCCACAAATTTCATCTCTATTGGACAAGTGCGGATGACATCGTGTCGAGTTCGCCTCAGAGCGACCGTTGCCAGCTGCCGCCCGATGAAGCCAAAACGTACACACCCGCCTTCACGGCGTGCGCTTACGATCATGCTTTCCAAAAAGCCGCGACGAGCGCGCAACCATGGAATACTGCGCCGCAGTGGTAGCCGCTGCTACGATGGCATACCTTCAAGAAAATCAAGAACCGCCTTCGCAAATACGTCGTTGCGATCCCCGGCCACCATATGGGCGGCATCGGCGACGTCGGTCAGGCGCCCATTGGCCAGCTTGCTGATGAATGCCGCCGCCGCCTCCGCAGAGACAAGCTCGCTCAGTCGCCCACGAATGAGATGAACCGGAAGCTGAATCGACGCGACGAGCGATTCAAATGCGTCCATGTCGCCTTGGAGTGGGCTCCGCCGCACGCCGGCGGTGAACGCGGGGTCCCAGTGCCAGCGATATCGCCCATCTGCATCCAAGCGGAGATTCTTTCGCAGCCCGCCGAGATCTGTTGGCCGCTTTCGATGCGGTAGATAAGCTGCGATCGCGTCGGATGCCTCTTCCAGACTCGCGAACCCTTCCTCGGCGTGCGCGCTCATGAATCCCGTTATCTTTGCAACGCCCTGCGGGTCGCTGCGTGGCACGATATCGACTAATGTGAGAGACAAAAAGCTATTGGGGGCGAGCGATGCTTCAGCGACAAGTCCGGCCAATCCACCGAGCGACGCCCCCACGACATGCGGCTTAACGGGCATTTGTCCGCCTACCGCAATCAGATCCCTCCCAAAATCCTCGATGCTGTAGGCGCCGCCGCTATGCCACCCGCTTTCGCCATGTCCCCGGAGGTCCATACAAACGCATTGCCAACCGGCCTCGGCCAAGCGCGCGGATGTCGAAGCCCAGGAATGCCGCGTTTGACCGCCTCCATGCGCCAACATCACGACACCCCGATCTGGACTGCCAATAACGTCGGCAACAATCGCAAGCCCTTCGTCGACCCGGTATATTCTTTTCTCACTCTGCACTGGCTTTATCCTCGCTTGTTGCCAGTCGCGAGTTGGTACGCCGAACGCAACCAACTCTCGATCTCGCCGTCGACATCGGCACGCGAACAGAGAAGCACCTCATTATGAAATCGGTTAGCGGATACCTGCTCAACTTTCCGGACGCGTTTGCTTTTCAGTGGCGCCGCCGAGCGAATGTTCAATAGAAGCGATTGCTTGCGGGGGTGTACGCCTGCAAAAGCTGTCTGTGCGACCAGGTGAATTGACGTCTTCTTCGCGTCGGCCTGAAAAGGGCCTATCCTCTTCGCGCTGGTCAGCAGAGCTTGATAGATTTTTTCAACCTCGGGCTCGCACGTCCTAAATAGACTCATCAGGCGCCTCCGCAGAGTCGGGAATAGGAAAGATCGTCTTCACGAGACAAGCAAGTCTCTCTATCCAGTGGCATTGACGGTGCCGAAGGATCTGGCTCGCCATGAACAATGTGCTCATCGAGGAGAGATTGCGGATTCCCTTACGTGGTTTGGCGACGCACAGGGGGCAATGAGCGTGTGTGGTTTGCAATGCAGTAATCCGGTTATTCGTCGGCCTATCTTGCAGTGGACGAATCGTTCATCTAGGACCAATCGATATTCAGGATTGTGCATCCCGAGCCACTTCGCCAAACGTTAGCACTCCACAGCGTGCCAATGTAGGAACATGGAACTTCGCCACAAAGTTTCCTTATTCTTTGTGTTGGAAATTTTGCCACGACACGCTTTAATTGCACCGTCGAAGGCTACTCGTATCCCGAGTCTAGCCCCATGCGGAAAAACTGCGTGCAGACGATCGCACCGTTGCCGCGCCACTTGACCAATCAATGAGAACAATCGGACCGGGGGGGCCGCGGTAATGGGACAGGCATATGAATCTGTTTGTGCGAGCGGTTTTCGATACCGCAGGCCTTTGTCTTTGGCCGGAGCGTATCACCTATGACTGGATGGCTTCGCTCTCCAGCACCGGTTGGGCATGGGAGTTCTTGCGCCGCTCTCCACGCTATCGGCTCGCTTATGAGCGCGACCTTGCCGAACCGGCTGCAAAGCCGTCAGCGCTCGATTGGGGATTGCTGCGGTTTGAGGATCCTAAACTGTCCGCACTTGAGGCCAATCCGTTCTGGCGAATGAAGGTGTCTCCGCGCACCCTCCCGCTGGTCGCCGGCGCCATGCGCCCCGGCACGGCGGTGGAAAAACTCGATCTTGAAAAGCTGCAATGCCGGACCACGGTCTATCCGCTCGGCGTGGAAGACCGCCAAGATGTGCTATTCGCGCAGGACGGCCGGTTCTTGCAGCTCGCGGTTTTCGGATCGGTGCCTTTGGCTGAGGCGCTTCTGCTGACGCCAGCCTTGCCCGCGCTTCCATATTGCGAAAACCGGCTCCTGGCGGTTCGCCGCCTGACCGACCTGGTCAAGCATCGCACTCTGCGTCCGTCTCTGTATCAGCGGCAGCGCCGCGCACCGCGCCTGACGCTTGTGGCGCAAGCTTTGGACGGATGGCTGGCGCGTGCGTCTTACCGCGATATCGGCACGGCGCTCTTCGGGGCCGCGCGAGTTGAACGCGACTGGTACCATTCTGGCAATCATTTGCGCGATCAGGTCCGACGGGCCGTGGGATATGGGCGTGCTCTGGCGAACGGCGGATATACACGGTTCCTTGCTTGACGAGGGTTATGGGAGCAATTGCCGGTAGCCGTGTTGGCTCATCCAGCGCGCGCGCTTGAGATGGCTGTCCAGCACGCGCTTCGCCTGGCTGGGATCCCGCGCATAGTCGATGCCGAGGACCGTGCGGCACATCTCCTCTTCGCTCGCACGGGCGGCAACGGCATCCAGGAGACGGATGTAATCCGTGAAATGTTTCCGGTCGTAATCCGTGACCGTTTCCGCCCAAGGGGCCTCGCCGACAATGGGTGAAGAATTGTTCTTGGGGGGCATCGCACCGCGATCCTCGATCAGGCAGCTCCCCCGAATCATGCTTGCCAGATTCGGGCATTGTTTTCGAGGGATTTGAGCTGACCGATATCGATTTCGATCGGGCCGGGCTGCCCCAAATGCTTCTACGGTAAGGAGTTCCGGCCTACATACCGGAGTTGATAAACTCCGACTATGTAATGGGCTGACTTGCTGCGCATGGATATGCGCGCCCTGGTCGGCCAGAACGTCAAGCGAATCAGGCTGCGGACAGGCATGACCCAGGAGCAGTTCGCGGTGAAGTCCGGCTTCAGTCAGCAGTATCTCAGTACCCTGGAACGCGGCCGGCGTAATCCCTCCATTGTCACTATCTATGAGCTGGCCTCTGCTTTGGGCGTCAGCCATATGGAGCTGGTTCGCCCGGCAAAGAAGAAACGCAAGTAGCCATCGCTCCTGGCGGCGAATGTGCCTGCCGGGGAGAGCATCCGGCGGGCGCACTCGGTCCCGCGGCTTCGCCGCTCCTGCGGGTGCGCCGCTTCGCGCGCGCTGGTCGCGCGCCGCCGGCCGCTCGCCGGCGCGTTCGCCCGCGTGAAGAACGCGGGCTCTTGCAGCCTCCTTTTCTCAGGCACGGCTGCCGCCGTGGTGATCGGCTTCTCCTAGGAGCTCACGCTCCGGCTCGGCCGCGGGATCGCTGGCGCTCGGAGGCGCCGTATCCCCGGTCCTGCGCCGCCCCCGACCTGTGACCGGGGGCGTGCTCGGACCGGGTGCCCCCTCGGCGCCTCCGCCCGCGGCCTCGAGCTGCCAAGGCGTATCCTTGAGGCTGATGCTTCTGCGGTATGGTGGCACGCGCCAGCGCGGGGAGCATGGGCATGGCAATACTTTCGCGATTGTTCGGCCGGGGCGCAGCAACGCCTGAGGTAGCCATCCGGGCCAGCGCGCTCGGATCGAACTTCATCGATATTCCGGTGCATCGGTTCCATGGACAATGCCAATCATCACCGAACGGCCGCTTCACGATTGCTTGGCGCGATGGCAATGACGATGGGACGCGGGGAGGCGCGCGCTCCGAAGGCAAGGGCCGCTACCTCCTGCTTGATGGCAAAGCCGTCACCGCCGACGGACGGCTGGAGCGTCCGAACGACGGCAAGGTTGCCGACAACGGTACGTTCGTGTTGAACGATTGGCGATTCTTTACAAGCGAACTGCGCGGCACCTTCTGTGCCTTTCGCGCAGATGGAACGGAAATCCTTCGCCGCAAGTTCAAGGCCAACCTATACAACAACGGACTCGCGCGCGACGGACGCTACGCCTGCTGTCAGACCTGCAATTCTCCTGACGAGCGCGACAGCTCCGTCCTGACGATCTTCGATCTCGAAAAAGGTATGGAAGTTACTTCGTGGCGCCCGGAATCCGGCTGGGCCAACGGCTACAATTTCAGCGACGACGGGCAGCACATTTTTCTTTCGTATCAGCAAGGTCCTCCGCTGCGCTATACGCTCGCGGGTGACTTCCTCGATCGCACCCTTTGGGTCGAAAGCGCACTGGATCGCGGCGACCTCTACATGATCGACCGCGTGATCAAGGAAACGCATCCAAAGCCCCAAGGCGCTTTCGCCCGCCGGTTGATCGAAAGTGCCGACAAGGCCCTGTCGGCTGTTCGGGCGGACGATCCGCGCACGCGCGCCTGGGCGCTGAAGCTGAAGGGAACATGCCTTGACGGTCTGGAAGAATATCCAGCGGCCCTTGCGTGCTACGAGCAGGGCTTGGCACTGGATCCCAAGCTTGGCGTCAAGCGCCGGATAGAACAGTTGCGCAAGAAGCTTGCATCCACGTCTTGAAGGCTGTGCGTCCCGCGCGTTGCGCGGCCGGGCTCTCGTGAACCGAGCCTGCATATGCAGTCTCGGCCCTGCGGGCTTCGATCCCTGACGCAAGAAGAAGAGCTGCGGCCAACGCGCTGCCACGCGTTGACTTTATATATGGCAATTCCCCTCCGCGGTGCGGGCGGCGCTCCCGTTTAGGCCCGCCGCGGCACGGCGCAACCCTTCGCTGCGCTACGGGCGCTCCGCTATCGCTCCGCCCTTCGGTGCGCCGCGCCTCTTACGGCGGGCCTCTCCGGTCGAAGACGCCGCCCACCCCGCTTCCGGGGAATTGCGGGCGCGAGGTCCGAGCAGGAGGCATCTTATGAGCCAGACCCACCAGCAGCCCGCCAGCGGCGCGAGCCGCGTTTCGCTCTATGAAGAAGTCACCGACCGCATCGTCCGCGAACTGGAAACCGGCAGCGTCCCTTGGGTGCGGCCTTGGACCGCTTCCGGTGTTTCCCTTGGCCTGCCGCGCAGCGCCGCGACACGCCGCTTCTATTCCGGGATCAATGTTCTCATCCTGTGGGATGCCGTTATCCGGCGCGGCTTTGCTTCGCAGGAATGGCTGACCTTCCGGCAGGCGCTCGATCTTGGCGGGCATGTGCGCAAGGGCGAGCGCGGCACTGCCATCTGTTATGCCGACCGCTTCATTCCGAAGAAGGAGCAGGAGCGCGCGCGCGAAGCGGGCGATGCACCGAACGCCATTCCGTTCCTCAAACGCTTCATCGTCTTCAACGTGGAGCAATGCGACGGACTGCCTGCGCATATCGTCGCCAAGTCCGAGCCCGTCCCGCCGTCCGAACTTTCGCCGGACGCCGAAACGCTGTTCGCAGCGACCGGCGCGCGCTTTGTCGAGGGTGGCGGCGAAGCCTTCTATCATCGCGGCGAGGATTTCATCCGCCTGCCGTTCCGCGAAACCTTCCTTTCGCCCGCCGATTACTATTGCACGGCGCTGCATGAACTCGGGCACTGGACGGCGCATCCGTCGCGGCTCAACCGCGATCTGCAACACCGCTTCGGCTCATCGGCCTACGCGCGCGAAGAACTGATCGCGGAACTGACCAGTGCGTTCCTCTGCGCCCATCTGAACATCGTGCCGCAAGTCCGTCACGCCGACTATCTCGGCCATTGGCTGCAAATCCTCAAAGAGGATAGCCGCGCGATCTTTCACGCGGCGAGCCAAGCCAGCAAAGCCACCGATTTCATCCTCGCGTTTCAGAGCGCGAGCGAAGCCGAAATTCCGATCCGTCCCATGGCGGCGGAATAGGTGCATCCCGCACCAACCCGGCTCCGCCCGCGATCTCGAAACAACGGATGGAGCCGGTCCACTCCCAAATCTGCAAGGAGCAGATCATCATGGAACTGGCACACATCGAGTTCAGCAAGCTCAAAATCTCCAAGACCAACATGCGCTATCGCGATCCCGCGCCGGATGTTTCCGACATCCTGCCGTCGATCCGCGTCAAGGGTGTTCTCGAACCGCTCATCGTGCGGCCCGAGGATGGCAAATATGGCGTCGTCGCGGGACGGCGGCGCTGGTTCTCGCTCAAGGCGGTCCGCGAGAAGATGGGCGAAGTCGCCCCACCGCCCTGCGCGATCATGGCCGAGGGCGACGACGCCGAAGCCATCGAAGCCTCGCTGTTGGAGAATGTCGCGCGGCGCGATCCAGACCCCATGCGCGAATACGAAACCTTCGTGCGGCTCATCAAGGAGGGCCGCACAGTGGACGGCATCGCCGCTACTTTCGGCATGACCAAGACCCAAGTGAACCAGCGTCTGGCGCTTGGCAATCTGCTTCCCAAGATCAGAGGCGCCTATCGCGCCGAGGAGATTGACGACGAGACGGTGCGCCATCTGACGATGGCTTCGCCCACGCAGCAGCGCAAATGGCTGCGGCTGTTGAACGATCCGCACCAGCACTGCCCGCGCGGCTGGCAGTTGAAGCAATGGCTGTTCGGCGGCCAGCAGATCGCCACCGGTCACGCGCTGTTCAAGCTGACGGACTACACCGGCCAGACGGTCGAGGATTTGTTCGGCGAGGACAGCTTCTTCGCGGACGCGGACCTGTTCTGGGCGTTGCAGAACCGCGCCATTGCCGAAAAGCGGGACGCCTTCCTGAAAGCGGGATGGTCCGCTGTGGACATTCTCGAAGTGGGCCAGCGCTTTCAGCAGTATGAGCATGTGAAGGTGCCGAAGAAGAAGGGCGGCAAGGTGTTCGTCGCCGTCAGCCATGACGGTGCTGTCGAGATTTTCGACGGCTGGCTGTCGCAGAAGGAAGCCAAGAAGCTGGCGAGGGCCGAGGAACGCGAAAGCGGCAAAGCCGCGAAATCACCCCGCGCCGCCACGAGCCCGGTGATGACGCAAGCCCTCGAAAACTATGTGGACCTGCATCGCCATCTGGCCGTCCGTCAGGCGCTCATCGCGCATCCGCAAGCTGCCTTCCGGCTGGCGGTCGCGCATATGGCGGCGGCATCTGGCAATTGGAGCGTCAAGCGCGACCCGCAGACGACGCGCAATCCGGCGATCCGCGCGAGCATCGAAAGCAGCACGGCGGAGGTCGCGTTTGCCGCTGAGGAACAAGCGGTGTTCGCGCTGCTCGATTGGACGGGGGAGGACGACGAAGCCTTCATCGTTCATCGCCAGACGGCGGACGTGTTCGCGCAGCTTGAGACGCTTGGCGACGATGCGGTGATGCGCATCGCGGCTTTCTTCATGGCGCGCAGCCTGCAATCGGGCAGCGACGTGGTGGAGGAAGTCGGAACGCGGCTGGGGGTGGACGCGCGCACCACTTGGAAACCCGACGATGCGTTTTTCGAGCTCATCCGCGACCGCGCCACCGTCAATGCCATTGTGTCCGACGTTGCGGGTGACGCTATCGCCAAGGCCAACGTCGCGGAGAAGGCCAAGACCCAGAAGCAGATCGTGCGCGACTGCCTCACCGGCGCGAATGGCCGCGCGAAGGTCGAAGGCTGGCTGCCGGGATGGCTGGAATTTCCGGCGCGCGGCGTAGGCCAAGGCGGTGTCCGCGAAGGGTTTGGGACTGTCGAAACCGAACCGATGCCGATGGCCGCCGAATAGCGGAACTCTAAGCGGAAATTTTGAGCGGCGGCGCGAGGCGCCGCCGCCTTTTTTTCGCGCAGTTCATCCGCTATTCGGCTCGCGCGAGGTAAGCAGCGATGCGAACGGCATGAGCTTGTAGGCGGCGGCAAGCGCCGCTTCGATGGCGGGTAGCTGTGCGTCAACACCGAGCGTCATATCGATGGGGGGGACACGGATCGCCAAAGACGCCGTGCCGCCTTTCTGCACCGGAACGATATCGTCGGGCCAGTCGGATTTGATGGCCAGGAGCTCGTCCACGCTACGGCCGGCGAAGCCGATTTCCATCGCCTGCTGGTCGAATTTGTGATGCATGTTCACGTTCTTCGGAAAGTCCCTTCCCTTGAGAATGATCCAAGTTGACTTTCTGCCGCGGCTCTTGGGCCGTGCCATCTGAATTTTCGGGTGATGCTTCCGCAGGTGCTCCCAATAGGCGAGATGGAAGGCCGTATTGGTCGCGTTCACCACCATGGTATAGCCGCGCCGTCCCTGTTCAATGGCTTCGAGCATGATGTGATGGCGCCAAGCCGCGCGTCGGCCCGGTTGGCCCGCGAACCAGTCCGCAATCTGCTCATAGGCAATCTTATGGTGATAGGCGCTCGTCGGACTGAGGCCTTCCAGATAACGCAAAGGCGCGCAAATCATCGTTCGGTAGTCGTCGATCTTGCCGTGCTCGCGCGAGCGGATGCCCCGAA
This sequence comes from Pseudomonadota bacterium, assembly GCA_018241025.1. Taxonomy (GTDB): domain Bacteria; phylum Pseudomonadota; class Alphaproteobacteria; order Micropepsales; family Micropepsaceae; genus Rhizomicrobium. Next base: position 193,905 of record JAFEEQ010000012.1, on the reverse strand, counting down.
GATGATAGCGCTCGGCCTGGCGATCCTGCTCCGGCGCGGCAACCTTGTTCTCGATCAGGATGCCGACACGCCGTCCTGCGTGCAGGACACGAAGAAGCAGATCGCTTTCCCCGTCCGTGTCTGAAACGCTGTGCCATGCCCCGGCTGGCGAAACATTCGTGAGACCGATTGCGCCGCAAAACCAGTTGACGAAGTCGTCGCTCGCATGAAATTCCTCCATCAGAAGAAGGTCGATGTCCCGTTCGGTCACGCTCGCGAGATAGCGGCCAAAGCCTTGATCGGGAGGCAGTTTTTCGTCGCTCTCGGTCATCTGTGAATTCCCTGAACACGGCAGCTTAATTGGTCCGGCGCGCGTGGCATACTTCTCAGTTCAAGCAACTGTCAGACGCTGAAAATCCATATGTCCCAGCCTTCCGCGCCGTTTAATGCCTCTCGTGCCGCCCTTATCAATGGCCTGCGAAGAACGAGAGCGGATGTTGCCATCGATGCCAAAGGCTATGTGAAGACGGCAGCCGACAATCTTCTCGACGGTGTCAGCCTGGTCGATTTTGAGGAAGATCTGCGGCAGGGCGACGGCAACGAGCTTGCGGGAAAGTTTCGAGCGGCGCACTCGTCTTCGGCGCTGGCCGTGAATGTCTTTGCACCATTCAAACAATGCCCATCCGCTTTGAGGCTACCCGGCGACACCCGCTTCTCGAACCTATGCTTTGAGCGCAAGTGTCCGCATGGGCTGGCCGGTCGGCGTTCGCCCAATCTCGACGTCTTTGCCGATGCAGAAGCCGGTGGCGTGGTTGCCATCGAATCCAAATGTCTGGAGCCGATGACGCCTCATATCGCCAATTTCGCACCAGCCTATGAGGCGGAAATCAGGGACGCTCGCCGCGCAACGCCGTGGTTTCAGGAGATGATCCGCCTGACCCAAGACCCCAAAACGTATCGCTGGCTGGACGCGGCGCAACTGGTGAAGCACGCCTTTGGGATCGCACATTCGGTTCCCGATCGGCCGTCAATCTTGCTCTATCTGTTCTGGGAACCGTCCAATCCGAACGAGCATCCCTTCTTTGCCGAACACCGAAAAGACGTTGCGCGCTTCTCTGACTCAGTCTCAGGCACCACGCCCGCGTTCGCCGCGATGTCCTATCCGGAGTTGTGGGCGCAATGGGCAAAGTCTTCTCAGCCGGAATGGCTTCAGACTCACGTTCAGCGCCTGAACGACCGTTACAGGGTGGCGGTGTAGGCAGCAGCAAGTTGGTGGGACTCCAGATGACCGCGCGCGCCGCACACATCCCGGCGGCGAGAGATTGGATCGCAGGCCCGCCGGATCAGGAGGTCCAGACTCAAATCTTGTCCGAGCTTTTGTCGGAGTCTGATCCGCCCCGCATCGCGCTCGTGCAAACGCGAACGGTCCGAATTGCCACCGTCTGGCGGCGTGGGGCCGCGCGATAAGCGCGCGGATGCGCTTGACAATGGCCCGCGATTTCCCGGTCCCAGGATCGGACAACCGATACGGAAAAGCTGCCTCCGTCGCTGTCCGGCGACCAGTTCTCCTTGCTTTCGGCTCAAGACCTATGGGCGGGTCCGGCCCTTCCGAAACCATCGCGGCTTAGAAATTTCCCCGCGCGCTTCGCGCGCTCCTCGCGGTCGCTGCGCTTCAAATTTCACGCCGCTCCGGTCCTCCGCTGCGCTACGGCCCAAGTGGGTTCGGGTGTCCGTCCGCCGCCCATGAACGGTCCGCCATCGCAAGGGAGAATGGTCTCCCGCGAACGTAATGGAGACAGCAATGCCTGCTATCGGTCATGTCACGAAGTCCAAGGACGGCAAGTCGTTCAAGGGCCAGCTCAAGACGCTTTCGTTCCGCGCCCCCATCGACATCCTGCCCAACACCGCGAAGAACGGCGACAACCAGCCCGATTATCGCGTCTACAGCCAGGCCGTCGAGATCGGCGCGGGCTGGACCAAGACCGGCGAAAGCTCCGGCAAGGATTATGTGAGCCTGAGCCTTTCCGATCCGGCGTTCGGGCCGAAGAAGCTGTACGCCAATCTCGGCCGCGCCGCCGGACAGGACGACGAGAGCGTGTTCGCCGTCATCTGGAATCCCACCGACTGACGCCGCCACCTGCCGCCCCGCGTGCGAAATCGCGCGCGGGGCGGTCTCGCTGTTGCGCTCAAATTGGCGAAAAGCGATACCCGCGATTTTCGCCCGTCCCGCATCACCGCAACTCCATGCAAGCTGCACATCGGGGGCGCGATGGTGGCCTCCATTGCGTCCTCGAAACAACAGCGAGGAAGCATGGACAACGATCACACGCATGTGAACGGCAACTCGGCCCAAGCCATAGAGGGAGTCTCGCGGCTCCGCTTCAAGAGCCCGTTCCTGAACACCAAGCAAGCCGGAGCCTATATCGGCCTCTCCGGCCGCACGCTTGAGAAGATGCGCTGCAACGGCTGCGGGCCGGAATTCCGCAAGCATGGCCGCTACGTGCGCTATCACATCGAAGCGCTCGACGCCTGGTCGGCGGCCCACTCACAGCAGTCCACCGCGCAACCATAGCGACCGGACATGCGTGACATTCGATTATCACGACACGGCAAACACGTCCTCGCAATCGCGCTGGGGGGATGCGCCATCCTGGGTGTTGGAGCTTGCGTCGCTTCAAATCCGCGCTTGGTTTGGAACGCAACGGCGAGCGCGCCGCGAGGCCTTTATTTCGTCGTGGATCACCGCGCAAATCGTGGCGATCTGGTGCTTGTCTCGACACCGCCTGGCATCCGCAACCTCGCTGCGGAGCGCGGCTACATTCCGGCCAACGTGCCGCTCGTCAAGCTCATTGAGGCGCAACGTGGCGACATTGTTTGCAGCGCCGGCGACGAGATTTCCATCAATGGCGTTGCGGTCGCAGTTCGGCGCGCACGTGACGGGCTGGGCCGTGCTCTGCCGCACTGGAGCGGGTGCCGCGCGCTTGGCCCGGACGACATCTTTCTACTGATGAAAGGCGCATCGGCCTCTTTCGACGGGCGCTATTTCGGCATCACGCCATGCGCCGCAATCATAGGGAGGCTTGTCCCGCTATGGACCGAGTGACCATTCTGGCGGTCTGCGTCGTTGGTTTTGTCGTGCTCGGCACCGCGGCAGAAGCGGCGACTACAGCGCCTTCCACGCCGTCGCACATCGATCAATGGCAGGACATCATTGGCGAAGCCGCCGGACGCTTCGACATTCCCGATGCTTGGATTCGCGGTGTCATGCAGGCTGAAAGTGGCGGGCGGGCGCGGCTCAACGGCAGGCTGATCACGTCACCCAAGGGCGCGATGGGCCTGATGCAGGTCATGCCGGACACGTATCGCAATTTGCGCGTTCAATACGGCCTCGGCAGCAATGCTTATGATTCTCACGACAACATTTTCGCTGGTGCTGCATATCTCCGCCAGATGTATGACCGGTATGGCTACCCCTTGCTGTTTGCTGCTTACAATGCCGGACCCAAGCGCTTTGAAGACTTCCTGTTTGGCGGGCGGGCGCTTCCTCGTGAGACGCTGGACTATGTCAGCGGCATCGTCCCAGGCGCGAATATCGCGTTCTCGCCGACCGCCGACTTACCGCCCGGAGTCGTGCGGGACGCGTCAGCCCTCGACGCTTTGCGTCCCGCAAAACCACATCCAGACGGGTTGTTTTTCACGCGCAAAGATGTGAACGCGACCGCAAATTCGCCTGCCGAAACCACCGCAAACAACGGTGCCGGCCGCAGCAATTCCACGAACTTTGCGGCCACAAACAGCGCCGCGTTGTTCGTTCCTCTCGCGGCATCAGCGCGATAGCCGTCGTACTCCATCGCAATTGATCTCAGGAGAAGGTGTGAGCATCGATAAGAAATTGGAAGGGCAAGATAAAAGACGGCACCAAAGGCGCCTAAGTCCTTGTCTGCACATCCAAACCGATGGTGCCAAGCGCGATGCGCCGGCACCATCGTGGCACCACGGACGAGATCGGCGCGTCGGCGGTGCGAGAATGCGCTGATGAATTTCGATGACGATTTCGAGCCGAAGCTCGGTCGCATTCGTCACGGCGGAAGCAAGACGGGACGGCGCTACATTCAACGTGTGCTCCAGGCTGCGACGCTATCCGGCGCTGGACGCCGCAAGGGCTTTCAAGGCAATCGCATCGGCCGTGGCGCGGGTGCCGGACGGGTTCTGTCGTCGCGTGACCGCTACGCCGCGTTCCGATCGCGGCGTGTGATCGTCAAGTCGCGGGTCATTCGGCTGAAGGGTGCGGGGCAGAAGGCAGCTGCGCAGCACCTGCGCTACATCCAGCGCGACGGCGTGACCCGTGACGGAGAGGCCGGCAACCTCTACGACCGTTCGCACGACCGGACCGAGGCCAAAGATTTTCTCGCCCGCTGCGACGGCGACCGCCACCAGTTCCGCATCATCGTCTCAGCCGAAGATGGCGCCGAGTATCAGGATCTCAAACCATTCACGCGCCGGCTGATGCAGCAGATGGAGCAGGACCTTGGCACCAAGCTCGACTGGGTCGCCGTCGATCATTTCAACACGGGCCATCCGCACACGCACATCGTCCTTCGCGGCAAGGACGAGTTGGGGAAGGATCTGGTGATCGCGCGGGACTACATGGCCGAAGGGATGCGAGAGCGGGCAGCGGAGATTGTCTCGCTCGACCTCGGCCCGAAGTCCGATCGCGAGATTGAGGACCGGCTCCGGCGAGAGGTCGAGCAGGAGCGATTTACAAGCCTTGACCGCGATCTTCTTCGCGGCATCGACGACAACGGACTTGCGCGCGCGGAGGACGCCTCAAGCGATGCCTTCCGGCAGAGTATCCGCGCGGGCCGACTTCAGAAGCTCCGACGCCTCGGCCTGGCCGAGGAAGTCCGGCCGGGACAATGGCAACTTGCCGACGATCTTGAACCGACTTTGCGGGCCATAGGCGAGCGCGGCGACATCATCAAGACGCTTCATCGCGAATTGGCGGCAGCCAATCTGGCCCGGAGCAACGCAGAGTTCGCGGTATTCGATGCGGCGCAAAACGAGCCGTTGGTCGGGCGACTGGTGGGACGTGGCCTCTCGGACGAACTTGCCGATCGGCACTACCTCGTTGTGGACGGTGTCGATGGCCGTGCCCATTACGTGGATGCCGGTAAGGCCGGTGACGGCATCGCGGTGGGATCAATTGTGGAGGTCACAGCGCATCCGGCGGTCGCTCGGCATGTCGATCGGACGGTCGCGCGGATCGCGGCGCGGAATGGTGGCCGCTACAGCGAGGAACTTCATCGACAAGCCGACTCCAATGCGTCATCGGGATTCGTGCGGGCGCATGTGCGAAGGCTGGAAGCCATGCGGCGCCTTGCCGGCATCGTCGAGCGTGAACCCGACGGAACATGGCGGATCGCCCCCGATCATGAGGCGCGGTCGGGGCAGTTTGAACGGGAGCAAGCGCGGAAAGCGCCGGTGGCGGTGGTCGAACTGTCAAAAATGCCGGTTTCGCAGCAGGTCACGGCGGAAGCTCCAACCTGGCTAGACCAGACGCTGATCCATAGCGGAACCGGCGCCCACAGAGACACAGGGTTCGGCTGCGAAGTGAACGTTGCCCTTCGCCGCCGATTACAATGGCTGGTCGAGCAAGGACTGGTGGACCGTGCGCCAGGAGCGATTCCGAATTCCGACACGCTTCAGTCGCTGTCTCGCCGCGAGCTATCGAACGCGGCGCGCGCCGTCGAGAAAGAAACCGGCCTTCGGTATACGGAAGCGGATGACCGGGTCGATGGCGTATATCGTCGATCAATCGAGCTATCGAGCGGCAAGTTCGCCGTCATCGAAAAGAGTCGGGAATTTACGCTGGTGCCATGGCGCCCGACGCTGGAGCGCTATGTGGGTAAACCCGTCAGCGGACTGGCACGCGGAAGGTCGATTTCCTGGTCGCCAGGGAGGCAACGCGGACCTGCTGTTTCCTAAGTACAGAGGGCAACCCGAAGAGTAACGTGACGCAGCGTTAGCATTATTCACAGGTGTTACGCGGGCTCCGCGCGTTTGTGCTTGTTTCGTTCCCGAGAATCTGTCTAGCCTTCCGGCCATGCCACACAGAGATAGTGTTGCCATTCTTGCCTCGCTTATGCGGCCGGCCAACGATGCCCGCCCGACCTTTTTGCTGGGCGCGGGCGCCTCCTTTTCGTCGGGCATTCCGCTGGCGGCTGAAAGTGTCCGGCGACTTGCCAAGCAGGTCTATGCCGATCATGTCCTTGGCGGAAAGACGCTGCCGGAGCACATCAAGACTTCCGAGTGGATGGCGTGGCTGCACGGACAAAGCTGGTTTCTTCACGGCGATGAGCAACTGGCGGAGAACTTCCCGCTTGTCATCGAGCATCAACTCAAGCCCGAAGGTTATCGTCGTCGCGCGCTGCTCGATCTTGTTGCGCTTCGCGGCGATATCGGCTCCGGCTACCGCGCTCTAGCCGAACTCGTCCTGCGTGGCTTGGCCGGCACCGTTCTCACCACCAACTTCGACATCAGCCTGCCCAAAGCACTGAACGACAAGCAGCCGCACATCCGCCACGTCGCGGAGGTGAACCGCGCGCCGAATGACTTCAACGAATTCAATTTATACTCGCGTGCGCAGATTGTTTGGCTGCACGGCAAGGCGGAGCAGTACACTGATCGCAATCTGATCAGCGAGACGCGCACGCTCGATCCGGCTCTCGTCCAGACTCTCTCGCCGCTCCTGGAATCCACGCCTCTGATAGTGATCGGCTATCGCGGTGCCGAGCTTTCCATCATGGAGTCGCTTCTTGGCGCGGCGGGCAACCTGCGTTTCCGGCAGGGCGTCTACTGGTGCACGCGCAAGGGCGAGGCGCTCCATCCCAACGTCGAGGCGCTCTCGCAGCGCTTGGGTAACAATTTCCGGCTTCTCGAGATCAACGGATTCGATGAACTGCTCACCGAGCTGAATACCGAACTCGTGGGCGTGCAACGGTTCGCGCCGGCCGCATCCACGGAAGCAAAGCAGTTCGATGATCAGCCGGTCCTGCAAGCAGGCTGGGCCGATATCGATGCCGATCTTGCGCTCACGATCCTGCGTCAATACTGCGCCAAACTCGAACTCGGCGCGCTGGACTCGCAGCAACTTCGTCCCTTGATGCGCAAGCTCGGTCTGCTCGTTGATACCGCAGACGGGGAAAAACCGAGCGTGGCGTGTGTGTTGCTGTTCGGACGCACGGTTGCGAGGTTCTTCTCGCACTGCGTGATATCAGCGACGGTGGATGGCAAGAAGCGCCATGTCTTCGACGGTAACCTGATCTCGCAATATCGCTCGGTTCTGGAGTGGATGGACGAGGAGGAGATCAACCCCGTTATCAAAATCAAAGGGCGTCGTAAGCACGAGACGCGCACGGCCTACGCTGAACGCGCACTCGTGGAGCTCTTGGTGAACATGATCGTTCATCGCGACTATGCCGCCGCGAAGCCCTCGGTCATCAACGCCGTTCCCGGGCATTCGGTCCAATTCCTCAACGCGGGTGCACAGTCACCGGAAGCGAGTGCGCGGCTCTCGCTCGATGCGGAAGGCGCATTCGAACCGGTGCCCGAATTCAGCGATCTTCGCAATCGCGCCCTTTGCGACGTGTTCTTTGGCATGAATGCCATGGAACGGGCCGGGACAGGACTGACCGACGCACGCGAGCTGACGCAACAACTCGGTGGCGGCGCGAGTTTTGCTTATCCGCCGGGACAAGACACCTTCGCAGCGGCGCTGTATCAACCCGAAGCCTCGGCGGGATCCAGCGCTGTTGCCCGAGACACGCGGCCAGTTGGGACCTATGTGCTCAACATGCTGCCGTTCGCTTCGATCCCGCAAGACCTCGTCCGTCTTGAAATCGATGGCGGGTGGGATGCGCTGAACAAGAAGGTGCCGCTCGCAGATGCAGGCACCTTTGTGTTCGAGTCCAAGACTGGGGATTTGTGGACATTCCTGCCCGAAGCGCTCGCCAATACGATTTTCGCGGGCGCGATGAAGGGAAAAGCCCGCGCCATTCCGATCAAGGATGTCGAAGGCGACATTGTTCTGCAGCGGAAGTTCTCCTGGCTGGTGCGCAAGCACTTCGAAGGTCATCTTGCCGGCTTCGAAGGCCGCGGCCTCATCATCGAGAAGACCAAGAAGGGTTATCCGGCCAAACGCTCCTATTTCACGCCACTCAAAGGCAACAGCCGTCCGCTGATCTACGACACGCCGAGCCGCAAGAACGTCCGCCGTGAAGTCGTGAAGAAGAGAGGCGAGGACCGGCGTGCCTGGTTCGAGTGCGAAGGCTTCGGCTATGAGGTCGTTCGCATCGCCGACGTTTGGGGCGTTCGGATCAAGCCCTTCTATATGTTCACCGGGCGCAACGGCGTCACGCCGCTGCCGGGCTACATGCGCACGAGTAAGGCAACGCGGCGCATCAAGCTGGACCGCAATGCCAATGTCGAGAGCGATCTGACGTTCTGGGGACGGTTCCTATCGCAGGGTGCTCAAACCATCAACATCGGCCATCAGCATGTGGACGACCTTCTTCTCGAAGGCGGATTCGTAACCGTGGATGTTCAGGAAGGAGGCTTGTTCGGTGACTCTTCCGCTGAAAATCGACGTTCTGCCTGAACCCGAAGTCGAGTTTGCGAACGGCGCCTGCGACGTTGATCCGCGCCGCGGTCTTGCCGCCAATGGGCCCGTGGATAACCGTGGTCTTCGCACGGTCCGGCTCGGCTTGGTCGGACTGCCCGAAGATGTCAAAGCGGCGCGCGTCTGGTTCGACCGGCTCCGACAGTTCAGTCCCGCTTATGAGGGAAATTCCAATCGATTCCGAAACTGGCCGGGTCTCGAAGGAGCGCTCAACTGCAAATTCGAGATCGATGATCGCTTTGTGCGCACGATCGATCCCGCCAGCTATAACACGCTTTTCAAGGATGCGTTGCTGGGAAAGAGCTTCAACGAGCTCGTGGACTTGTTTGACGGCAAGGTCAGCGCCTTGTTCGGTGACGACGGACCCGACTGCATCGTTACCTGCATCCAACCCGATCTTGGCGATCTGCGTGTGGCCAACCCCGGTCTCTCGCCAGAAGAGCGCCGAGCCCTCGAAGTTTTGAGGGCCGAAGAGGAAAGCGACCAGCTTGCGCTGTTCCAGCCTTCGCCTGACGAACTCAAGGCCGCCGAGTCGCTTTACACCATGGCCGACGATCTTCTGTTCCGCACCTTTTACCGGGCGCTCAAAGCGCGCGCCATGATGCACGACGAAGCGGTGCCCATTCAGTTTCTGCGTACTGATACGATGGCGCGCGCGGATGATAAGGGGCAGAGCTTTGCCACGCGCGCTTGGAACATCGCAACCTCGATCTACTACAAAGCGCGCGGCATACCGTGGCGGCCGACTGATCTTCCGCGCAACGTGTGTTTTGTCGGCGTCTCGTTTCATCATATGAAGAAGCGGAGCGGGCACCTTGTTTACGCAAGCGTCGCACAGGCCTATTCCACAGATGTCGAACCGTTCGCTCTCAAAGGTGCGAGCATTGACCACGAACAACGTCGCGATCGTCAACCCTATCTCAACGCAAGCCAGGCCAAGAGCCTGCTTGATGATGTTATCGCGCAGTACCGCTATCGTGCCGGCGTCTCGCCAGACCGGGTCGTCATCCACAAAACGACGACGTACCAGCCGGAAGAGCTGGAGGGCTTCAAGGAAGCTATCAGGGACGAAGTCGCGTTGATTGATTTTGTTTGGATGCGCGCCACGTCGTTCCGGCTGGTCAGAAAAGGGTTGCAGGAGCCGTGGCGCGGCACGCTCTGCACCCTCAACAACGACTCTTACCTCTTCACGGGCGGCTTCGTACCGTGGTGGAACGAGTACCCCGGTATGCACATCCCAGCACCTCTTGAGCTTGGCTGCGCGACACCTAGCAGCATTAAGGACCGTTCCAAGGAAATCCTGACTCTGAGCAAGATGAATTGGAATTCGAGCGATGGCATCTCGCGCTTGCCGATTACGCTCCTTTTCGCACGCAAGGTGGGGGAGCTGATGTGTGAGTTGTCGGACAACGTTGCGCCTAAACCGTCGTACCGTTTCTATATCTAGTCAGCGGTGCAATCAGACCGCAGCGTTTTTCTGTTTCGCTCGAATTCTCCCAACTACGCCGGCGAAAGTCAGCGTACATAAAGGCGATTTCCGTTTTTCGGATTCTGCGCGACTCCTGATTCGTCAGGAGGCAGTGCGTGACGCCTACAAAATTCCTCGTCGGCCAAATTGCGGTGGTGTTTGCTGTAGCCGTGGGCGGCATGTGGATCGCCACACAATGGGCGGCCTGGAAACTCGGATTTCAAACTCAACTTGGCACCCCGTGGCTCACTATCGCCGGTTTCCCGATTTATCGCCCATGGTCGCTCTTCGCCTGGTGGTATGCTTACGACGCTTACGCTCCGCACATCTTCAATCAAGCCGGCCTGATTGCTGCGTTGAGCGGCTTCGCCGGATGCACGGTTGCGATCATTGGTTCGCTATGGCGTGCACGACAGAATCGTAACGTTACGACCTACGGCTCGTCGCGCTGGGCGACGGATCGCGAAATTGGTCGGGCCGGTTTGTTCAAAGCCTCAGGTGTTTTTCTCGGTCAGGACAAAGGCCACTACCTTCGGCACGACGGCCCCGAGCATGTGATGGCTTTCGCTCCGACGCGATCGGGCAAGGGCGTTGGCCTTGTCGTGCCGACGTTGCTCTCCTGGACGCAGAGCGTAGTCATTCACGACATCAAAGGCGAGAACTGGCAGCTCACGGCGGGTTGGCGCGGTAAATTCTCGCATTGCATCCTCTTCAATCCGACTGATGCAAAGAGCGCGCGCTACAACCCACTACTCGAGGTTCGCAAAGGGCCGGACGAAGTCCGCGACGTTCAAAACATCGCCGACATCTTGGTCGATCCCGAGGGCGCGCTTGAACGGCGCAACCATTGGGAAAAGACCAGCCACTCGCTCCTCGTAGGCGTCATCCTCCACGTCCTCTACGCCGAGGAGGAAAAGACGCTCGCCCGCGTCGCCAGCTTTCTCTCCGATCCTCGGCGCTCCTTCGAGCACACGCTGCGCGCCATGATGGCAACCAATCACTTAGGCACGCCGAAGGCGCCGGTGGTGCATCCCGTCGTGGCGTCGGCCTCTCGCGAAGTACTGAACAAAAGCGAGAACGAACGGTCGGGCGTGCTCTCGACGGCTATGTCCTTCCTCGGTCTATATCGTGATCCAACCGTCGCGCGGACCACCGCGGCTTGCGACTGGCGCATTGCGGATCTGGTCGACGCGGCGCGTCCGGTCTCTCTGTACCTGGTCATCCCGCCGTCCGATATCTCGCGGACCAAACCGTTGGTGCGTCTGGTGTTGAACCAGATCGGCAGGCGTCTCACCGAACGGCTAGAAGGCGATCCGAGCAAGAGCCGCAAGCACAAGCTTCTCATGATGCTGGACGAGTTTCCGGCGCTTGGGCGGCTCGACTTCTTCGAGACCGCGCTTGCCTTCATGGCCGGCTACGGCATCCGTGCCTACCTAATCGCGCAATCGCTCAACCAGATCTCCAAGGCTTACGGCGAGAACAATGCGATCCTCGACAATTGCCATGTGCGCATCGCTTTCTCTTCCAACGACGAGCGGACAGCGAAACGAATTTCCGACGCGCTTGGCACAGCGACGGAGCTTCGCGCGCAACGCAACTATGCCGGACACCGGCTTTCGCCCTGGCTCGGCCACGTCATGGTTTCGCGTCAGGAGACGGCGCGTCCGCTGCTGACACCCGGCGAAGTCATGCAGCTTCCGCCCGATGACGAACTGGTTCTCGTCTCAAGTTTGCCGCCGATCCGTGCCAAGAAGCTTCGCTACTACGAAGACCGCAACTTCACGACGCGCGTTCTTGGTGCGCCCGTGTTGGCTGACGGCGGCTATGCCGACCGGCCGGCGCCGCGGCCGAATGATTGGGGTGGTCAAGTCCGCGGGCTGCATACCGGTCTCGCCGCACTTGTCGATGGCGATACCGGAGCGGACGAGGACGACGGCGGCATGCAGCTCCAGCGTCACCCGGCGCTGGCCGAAGCGGATCACGACCGCCCGGCTGAGGAGCCCGAACGCGATGTGGATCACGACGACGAGACGGATAACTCCGTCACGACGATCTCGCGGGGACGCATGGGTGTGGTCGGCCGCGCCCACGCGATCAACGAAGGCGAGTACAAGCGCGGCGCCGATGACGACCTGATGCCGTCGTTCTGAGGAAAACAGATGAAACCGCGCCACAACCTCTATCTCGACGAAGACGTTGGCGATCAGCTCGAAGTGCTGACCGCCAAGGCGGGCTCCTCCAAATCGTCGATCGTGAACGACGCGGTACGCGCCTACCTGGCGCGCCGTGGCGCCAAGGAGCTGGATGACGTTTTTAAGGTCCGTCTCGATCGTATGAGCGACCAGCTTCGCCGTCTCGAACGCGATCAGGCGGTGATGATCGAAAGCTTCGCGCTTTTCGTGCGCTATCACCTCGGCATCACGCCGCAACTGCCGCCATCCGAGCAGGCCGCGGCGCAGGCGATAGGACGGGACCGCTTCCAGCAGTTCATCGAACAAGTCGGCCGGCGCATGGCCGGCGACAAGCGGATTGCCCAGGAAGTGGCCGATCGCGCGCTCGCGGCGCGCGAGACCGCCGAACCCAAAATCACAGCGATGGCGGCTGAGTGATGACAGCGCCACGCGAACACAGCGAAAGCCACGAGCGTCGCCGGGCAATGCTCAGGACGGCCATGGGACCGGCGATTGCAGAAGCGTTGGCCGATCCACTGGTCATCGAGATCATGGTCAACCCCGACGGCATGTTGCGCCTGGACCGCCTCGGGGCTGGGCGCTGCGAGACGCTATCTCTGATGGCGCCGTCCGAAGTGGAACGGATCATCCGCTTGGTGGCGTCGCATGTGCGGATCGAAGTCCACGCCAACAATCCTATCGTCAGCGCCGAGCTTCCCTCCCGCGGAGATGGAGTGGCGGGCGAACGCTTCGAAGGGTTGTTGCCACCCGTTTCCGTTGCGCCCTGCTTCTCGATTCGAAAGCCCGCCAAGCGCGTCTATACGCTGGACGATTATGTGAACGACCGCATCATGCTCCCGGCGCAGGCGGACGCATTGCGCCAGGCCGTGAGCGATCGCAAGAACGTGTTGGTCGCCGGTGGTACGAGCTCCGGCAAGACGACGCTCGCCAACGCGTTGCTCGCCGAGGTCGCCACGCTCAACGAGCGCGTGATCATCATCGAGGACACGCGCGAGCTCCAATGCGCGGCACCGGATTGTGTGGCGCTACGCACCAAAACCGGTGTGGTGACGATGTCCGACCTTGTACGGTCGACGCTTCGCCTCCGGCCCGACCGGATCATTGTCGGCGAAGTTCGCGGCGCCGAAGCGCTCGACATGCTGAAAGCCTGGAACACGGGACATCCAGGCGGGATCGCGACCGTCCATGCCAATTCGGCGGTCAGCGCGCTCTACCGGCTCGAACAGCTCGTGCAAGAGGTCGTGGTCACGGTGCCGCGCCGGCTGATCGCCGAAGCCATCGACCTCGTGGTGTTTATCGGCGGGCGCGGTGTCTCGCGGCGGATCGAGAGCATTGCGGACGTGCGCGGTCTCGCGCCGGACGGCGAATACCTGATCGACCAGCCCACCCTTCCAAAATTGCAAGCCCTCTGAAGGAGAACGAGTTCATGACACCGCTTCACATCATCCGCCGCGTTTCCGTTCTGGCCGCCAGCATATCGATCCTCGCGGTGTCGTCCGCGCAGGCCGCCGGCACCAATATGCCTTGGGAGCAGCCGCTTCAGCAGATTCTCGATTCGGTGCAAGGACCGGTCGCCAAGATCGTCGCAGTGATCATCATCATCGTCACCGGGCTGACTCTTGCCTTCGGCGAAACCGCGGGCGGCTTCCGGCGCCTGATCCAGATCGTGTTCGGCCTTTCGATCGCGTTCGCCGCGTCGAGCTTCTTCCTGTCCTTCTTCTCCTTCGGCGGCGGAGCGCTCGTTCAGTGATCGAAGGATTCGAGATCCCGCTGCATCGGTCCCTGACCGACCCGATCCTGCTCGCGGGCGCACCGCGCGCGATTGCCATCGTCAACGGCACCGTCGCGGCCGCGCTTGGCCTGGGCCTGCGCCTTTGGATTGCCGGGCTGCTCCTCTGGGTGGTGGGCCATTCCATCGCGGTGTTCGCCGCAAAGCGCGATCCCGATTTCGTGGAAGTCCTTCGCCGTCACCTTCGCCACAAGGCTTATCTCGCATGCTGAACCTCGCGGAATATCGCAACAGATCCGACCGTCTTGCCGATCATCTTCCGTGGGCGGCGCTGGTCACGCCCGGCGTCATCCTCAACAAGGACGGCAGCTTCCAGCGCAGCATCCGCTTCCGTGGCCCCGACCTGGAAAGCGCGACCGAATCCGAACTCGTGGCGGCCTGCGCACGGTTGAACAATGTCCTGAAGCGGCTCGGGTCCGGCTGGGCCCTGTTCTTCGAGGCCGAACGGCACCCAGCGCCGGGCTATCCCCACTCGCAATTTCCCGACTTCGCGTCCTGGATGGTGGATGAGGAACGTCGCGCCCAGTTCGAGGATGGCGTTGCCCTGGGCCGCGATGGAACGGCCGCTTTTGCCCGCGAGCACTTCGAGAACACCTACATCCTGACACTTCTTTATATGGCGCCTGCGGACCGGGTCGCCCGTGCCGAGCGCGCCCTGGTGGAGAGCGATGGTGACGAGGCGGGACGGGATTGGCGCCGCGAACTCGACAGCTTCGTCGCCGAGACCAACCGCACGCTAGATTTGCTCGGTCAGATCATGCCGGACATCGCGCCGCTGGATGACGGCGAAACGCTGACCTACCTGCACCGAACAGTGTCCACCAAGCGCCATGCCGTCGGCGTCCCGCAGGAACCCGTCTATCTCGATGCCATCCTGGCCGACCAGCCTTTGACCGGCGGACTGGAGCCGGTGCTGGGCAACCAGCATCTGCGCACCGTCACGATCCTGGGCTTTCCCAATGCGACGCGGCCCGGCCTGCTCGATGCGCTCAACCACCTGGATTTCCCGTACCGCTGGATGAGCCGCTTCATCGCCCTCGACAAGACCGAGGCGACCAGGACGCTCACCAAGCTTCGTCGGCAATGGTTCAACAAGCGCAAATCCATCTCGCAGCTCGTCCGCGAGGTGATGCACAACGAACCCGTCCAGCTTCTCGACTCCGACGCCGACAACAAGGTCGTGGATGCCGATGCGGCGCTGCAGGAGCTTGGCGGCGACCACGTCTCTTACGGGTACCTGACGACAAGCGTCACCGTGTTCGACGAAGACCGGTTGCGGGTCGAGGAGAAGGTCCGGGCGGTCGAGCGGGTCATCAACGGCCTCGGTTTCACGACGATCCGCGAAAGCCTGAATGCCGTCGAGGCGTGGCTCGGCAGCTTGCCTGGACACGTCTATGCCAATGTTCGGCAACCGCTGGTGCATTCCCTCAATCTGGCACACCTGGTGCCGCTGTCTTCGGTATGGGCGGGACCGAAGCGCAACGAGCATCTGGACGGACCGCCGCTGTTCTACGGCGAAACGAGCGGTTCGACACCATTCCGATTCTCGACGCATGTCGGCGACGTCGGTCATACGCTGATCGTCGGACCAACCGGCGCAGGCAAATCCGTACTGCTCTCGCTGATCGCGATGCAGTTCCAGCGCTATCCGGGGTCGCAGCTCTACATCTTCGACAAAGGAAGCTCAGCGCGTGCCTCTACGCTTGCCATGAATGGCGCGCATCATGAACTTGGATCGGACGGCACACTCGCGTTTCAACCGCTGCGCCACATTGACGACCCGGCGGAGCGCAGTTGGGCGGCGGAATGGATTGGCACACTTCTAGACCACGAGAAGATCGCGCTCACGCCCGAGATCAAGGAAACGCTCTGGTCGGCGCTGACAAGCCTGGCGTCGGCGCCGGAGCAAGAGCGGACACTTACCGGACTCTCCGTGCTGCTTCAGTCCAATGCACTCAAATCAGCGTTGCTGTCCTATACGCTGGAAGGTCCGTTTGGGCGATTGCTTGACGCGGCCGAGGAAAGCCTCGCCCTGGCTGACCTGCAATGTTTCGAGACGGAAAGCCTGCTGCACCAGACCAGTGTCGTGCTGCCGGTCCTGACCTATTTATTCCACCAGCTGGAGGCGCGGTTCACAGGTCGGCCGACGCTACTCATCCTCGATGAGGCATGGGTATTCCTCGACAACCCGTTGTTCGCTGCGCGCATCCGCGAGTGGCTGAAGGTCTTACGCAAGAAGAACGTCTCCGTCGTATTTGCCACGCAATCGCTGTCGGACATCGCCAACTCGTCGATTGCGCCGGCGATCATCGAGAGCTGTCCGCAACGCATCTTCCTGCCGAATGAACGGGCAATGGAGCCACAGGGGCACGATGCTTATGAGCGTTTCGGCCTCAACGACCGGCAGATCGAGCTCATCGCCCGCGCAGTACCCAAGCGGCAATACTATCTGCAATCGCGCCGCGGCAATCGGCTGTTCGAGCTTGGGTTGGGGCCGATTGCGCTCGCGTTCTGCGCAGCGTCATCGCCTGCGGACCAAGCGCTCATAGAACGTGTCCGCAAGCCCGACGACCCGTCGGCCTTCGCCGTCGATTTCTTGATGGCGCGCGGCCTCGATTGGGCGGCCTCACTCTCCCAAGACCACAACGCAACGCTTCTGGAGGCAGCAGAATGAAACTCCTTCGCACACTCATCCTCGCGACCGCGCTTTCGGCCGCGACGCTAGCGCCCGTTCACGCACAGTGGATCGTATTCGATCCGCAGAACTACGCGCAGGACCTCATCCAGGCCGCGCGGGCACTGCAGCAGATCAACAACCAGATTCAATCACTCCAGAACGAAGCGATGATGCTTCAGAACGAGGGGAAGAACCTCACGTCACTGAACACGTCACAGCTCGGCACCATGGTCACGGCGCTGGCCCAGATCAGCACCTTGATGAATCAGGGCCAGGGCATCGCGTTCAACGTCAGCGCCACCAACACCGCCTTCGCTCAAACCTATCCGCAGTCCTATCCGTCAGGTACGCCGCAATCGACGCTCGCGGCCGACGCGCTCAAGCGCTGGCAGGACAGCATGGCCGCGTTCCAGCAGACGTTACAGGTGCAGGCCGGCGTCGCCCAGAATGTCCAGGCCGATACCGCGACACTGACCGCGCTGACCAATTCCTCGCAAGGCGCGGTCGGCAATCTGCAAGTTAGCCAGGCGACCAACCAGCTGCTGGCGCTCTCCGTGAAGCAGCAGCTTCAGATCCAGAACCTGATGGCAGCGCAGTACCGGGCGAACGCTCTCGACCAGGCGCGCAACGCCGAGGCCGAAGCGCAAGCCCAATCGCAGTTCTCGACATTCCTGGGCAGCAGCTCGGCCTATCACTGAAGGACGTGGCGCCGTGAACGATCTCAATGTCATCGACCAGTTCATGCAGACATTCATCCGCTACATCGATAGCGGGTTCGGCCTTCTGCAAGGTGACGTTACAGGCCTCACGAGCATTCTCATCGGCATCGACATCACGCTTGCCGGATTGTTCTGGGCGTTGGACGGCGAGGCGAATGTGCTCGCCCGTCTCATCAAGAAGGTCCTCTACGTCGGAGCGTTTGCGTTCATCATCGGTAACTTCTCGACGCTCGCAACGATCATCTTCAACTCGTTCTCAACGCTGGGACTGACAGCGACCAACAGCGGTCTTACCGCACAGGACTTGCTCAAACCCGGCAAGCTGGCGGGCACAGGGTTTCAGGCGGCGTGGCCCCTGTTGCAGCAGGCCGGAACGTTGGTCGGCTTCACGACCTTCTTCAGCAACTTCGTCACCATTGCGGTGCTGATGTTCGCATGGGCCGTCGTCGTGCTCGCCTTCTTCATCCTCGCTGTGCAGCTCTTCATCACCATCCTGGAATTCAAGCTGACGACTCTGGCCGGTTTTGTGCTTGTGCCATTCGCGCTCTGGGGCAAGACCGCATTTCTCGCCGAGCGCGTGCTGGGCAATGTGATCTCATCGGGCATCAAGGTGATGGTGCTTGCCATCATCGTCGGCATCGGCAGCACATTCTTCGGTCAGTATGTCAACGCGCTGCAGGGCCACCAGCCAAGCCTATCGGATGCCATGTCGCTGATGTTGGCATCGCTTTCATTGTTCGGGCTCGGAATCTTTGGGCCGGGAATTGCGACAGGCCTCGTCTCCGGCGCACCCCAGCTTGGCGCGGGCGCAGCCATCGGCACGGCAGGAGCCTTGGTCGGCGCGGGCGCGGTCGGCGGCGCCGCAGCCCTGGGTGGCGCTCGCATGGCGGGCGTGGCCGGCATGGGCGCCATCCGGGCGGGCACTTCGCTCGCGACCGGTGCCTCGACCGCCTATCAGATGGGTAGAGCCACCTCCGGCGAGAGCGGCGCGGGCGGTGTCGGCGCAGGCCTGGCCGGCGTCGCGCGGGCTGGCGCAGGTACCGTCCGCAACGCCGCCCGCGGTGCTGGGGCCCGTTTCGCCTCCGCCGTCCGGGACAGCGCGCAGGCCGGCCGGGATGGCGCTTTCCGGGCAACCGGCGGCTCCCGGACCGGCGGTGGTCGGCCAGCCAATGAGAACGCACCCGCCGACTCCGGCGGCGGCGCAGGAGCCCCCGCCTGGGCCCGCCGCCTGCGCAGCGAGCAGCGCATGAGGGGGCACGCCCACGCCACCACCCAAGCGATCCGCGACGGGGACCGACCCGGCGCCGCCGCCAACCCCGACCTCGAACAGGAGAAATAGACCGTGTTCAGACGTGCCCTTCAGCGATACGGACAGACCCCGCAGCCCGAAACTCCCTACCAGCGCGCGGCGCAGCTCTGGGATGACCGGATCGGTTCGGCTCGTGTTCAGGCCAAGAACTGGCGGCTGGCGTCCTTCGTTTCGATGACGCTCGCACTCGTGCTCGGCGCCGGCATGATCTGGCTGGCCAGCCAGTCCCGCGTCACGCCCTATGTGGTGCAGGTCGACAAATTCGGCGCGGTTCAAGCGATCGGACCGGCCACGCAGAACTACACGCCGACCGATGCCGAGATCGCGTGGTATCTCGCGCGCTTCGTCACGGACGTTCGCTCGCTGTCGCTCGATCCCGTCGTGGTCCGCCGCAATTGGTTGGAAGCCTATGACTATGCGACCGATCATGGCGCCATCTTCCTGAACCAGTACGCGCAGGCAAACGATCCCTTCAAGGCTGTCGGCGAGCGCACGGTGTCGGTGCAGATCACGAGCGTCGTGCGTGTCTCGGATAGCTCGTTTCAGGTGAAGTGGATCGAGCAGACCTTCGAGCACGATGCGCTCGCGCGCACCGAGCATTGGACCGCGATCCTTTCGGTCGTGACCAAGCAGCCGACCACCGCCGAAATCCTCAAGAAGAATCCGCTCGGCCTTTACGTCAACGGCGTGAACTGGTCGCGCGAGCTCGACAACTGAACAAGGAGTGCAGTGATGAATATCAAAGTCGCCATCGCGGTCCCGATCCTCAGCGTTGCGCTGTCAGGCTGCGCAAGCGCGAGTTGGCTTCCGTCCTTCCTTGAGAAGGATCCCAAGCCCGATGTTACTTCGGTCGCCGTGCCTGCGGTGCCACCGCCGCCGCCGGTCGTGCATACGGTGCAAATCGTCCAGCCGTTGCCATTGCCCGGTCAGCTTCAACCCAGGCCGCGGAAAGGGCGCCATCTCGCGCGACCGCCCAAGGCGCGCGTGGACGCCGCAAACCTCGCGGCTCTCCAAGAACCGGCGAGCGACAGCTATGTCAACGCTATCCAAGTCTATCCATTCTCGGAAGGCGCGCTCTACCGCCTGTATGCAGCGCCACAGGAGGTGAGCGACATCGCCTTGCAGCCGGGCGAGAGCCTAATCGCGATCTCCGCCGGCGACACCACGCGTTGGGTTGTAGGCGACACCAGCAGCGGCAGTGGAACCAGCAAGCAGGTTCATATTCTCGCAAAGCCGTTCGCACCCAACCTGCACACGAACTTGGTGATCACGACCGACCGTCGCAGCTACCATCTTCAGCTCGAAAGCACGGATCGCACCTACATGGCCGCGATCTCGTGGACCTATCCGCAGGATGGTCTTGTTTCTGCCAACCCAACTGCCGGGCGCTCGCAGCCGGTCGCTGATGCCGGTCCTGCGCTCGACAATCTGCATTTCAACTACGAAATCAGCGGCGATGATGCGCCGTGGAAGCCGGTGCGGGCTTTCGACGACGGAACGCACGTCTATATCGAGTTTCCGCGAACACTCGACCGCGGCGACGCGCCACCGCTCTTCGTCCGCGGCAACGACGGTTCGTCCGATCTGGTGAACTACCGCGTCAGCGGCAACTACTATGTCGTCGATCAGCTCTTCGCTGCGGCCGAACTGCGCCTGGGCCAGGATCATCAGAAAGTCGTCCGCATCAAGCGGACCGCCATTCGCACCGCCGACGCTGGCGATTCACACCACTGAGGACGCCATGACCGACACCACCATCGGCGCCGGCGGCGCACCGAAAGTCGATCCGGAAAGCCTTGCCCTGCGGGCGAGCCCGCGCCGCGTCACGCGCTTCAAACGCCACATCGTGATCGGCGTTCTTGCGGCGCTCGCCATCGGCGTCTTCGTGGCGGCATGGATCGCGCTACAGGCATCGCCCCTCGCCAAACCGCAATTGGGCGATGAGCTCTACAACATCGACCGCAAGCCGAAGGCTGATGGTTTGGCGGCGTTGCCCTCTACCTATGACAAGGTCCGGCCGCCGGCGCTCGGCCCCGCATTGCCCGGCGACCTTGGTCCACCCGAACTGCGCGCCCGGCAAGGTCTTGGCGTCGGCACGGAGAACGATGCGGCGCGTGCCGAAGAACTTCGGCAGGCAGCCCTCGCGCGACAGGCAAGCGAAGGCGGTGTCTTCTTTCAGTCCGGCGCAAGCCACGGCGGTGGTATTGCAAGTCTCGTCGGCCCAACGACACCGGGTCTTCTTCCGACGCCTGATCCTGCGGTACCGGCGTCCGATCGCGTTGCGCTCGATCCGGCACGCGATCCCAACGA
Organism: Pseudomonadota bacterium; assembly: GCA_018241025.1. GTDB lineage: Bacteria > Pseudomonadota > Alphaproteobacteria > Micropepsales > Micropepsaceae > Rhizomicrobium. The sequence continues at coordinate 172,785 of JAFEEQ010000012.1, read as the reverse complement.
CGTCCAGCGCAAGCTCGATTTCGTGAATGCGAACGACGCACGCGCGATCTACAATCCGCATGCGATTCAAGATCCGGTGTCGCCCTATGAGGTGCTGGCCGGCACGCTGATTTCGGCCAGTCTCATTACCGGCCTCGATTCCGATCTTCCTGGGTTGGTGGTCGCCCAGGTCACCCAGAACGTCTACGACACCGTGAGCGGTCAGACTTTGCTTATCCCGCAAGGATCAAGGCTTCTCGGCACCTACGATAGCGTTGTCGCGTTCGGGCAGAGCCGCGCCCTTGTCGTGTGGCAGCGGATCATCATGCCGGACGGATCGTCGATCCAGATCGACAACCTGCCAGCAACAGATGCGCAAGGCTATTCCGGTCTCGAGGACGACGTCGATTATCACACCTGGGCGCTCATCAAGGGCGTCGCGATCTCGACGTTGCTCGGCGTTGGCAGCGAACTGTCACTAAGCGGTCAGAGCGATCTTATGCTGTCGATCCGCGAGTCCACGCAGGACAGCGTGAATCAGGCCGGGCAGCAACTCACCGAGAAGAACCTCAACATCCAACCCACCATCAAGGTACGGCCGGGCTGGCCGCTGCGCGTGATCGTCCACAAGGACCTCGTGCTGCGTCCTTATCGCGGCTGACAGGAGAAAAGTATGCACGAACTCAAACTCGCCAAGCTTCCCGATCGCAAGCCGGTGAAGCTCACCATCATGCTGCCGCCGGATACGAACACAGCGCTTCAGGCGTACGCCGCGGCGTATCGGGAGACCTATGGCGAGACGGAAGAGGTGGCCGAACTTGTGCCCTACATCATTGACAGTTTCCTTGCGGGTGATCGCGGCTTTGCCAAGGCAAGGAAAAACGGTGAGGCGCCCGCACGGCGCCCGCGAAAACAGCCGCGCGAACAGCAGCAGTGAAACCACGACAGGAGACAAGGCATGGCAATCATCGGAACGTTTACGCCGACCAAGGACGGCGGCTGGACCGGTGCGATCCGCACCTTGACGATCGACGTCAAGGCGAAGTTCGTCCCCAACGATAATCGGGACAGCGACAGGGCGCCGGCATTCCGCATCTTTGCAGGACGGTCGGAGCTCGGCGCTGCCTGGATGCAGCGGACCAAGGGAGAAGATGCTCGCGAATATCTGAGTGTCCAGATCGATGATCCGAGTCTGCCGGAGCCGATCTCGGCGGCGATGTTTCAGACAAATGGCTCTGAAGAAGCGCAGTTGGTCTGGAACAGAAGATCGTAAGAAGCGCACGCCGAAAGGATATCGTATGAAGTCGGAAGTCGATGTAGCCGCGGGCGCCGTCAGAAAATACGCCAGCTCTGCTATTCCCTTTGCGGAGCGGCCTACATGCACTGTCGCCGAGGCGTGCAGCGCAGTCGGATTTGGAAAGACCAAACTGTACGAGCTCCTCGATGGAGGAGCGGTGGATAGCGTTAGGATCGGACGACGAAGGCTTATACGGGTGCCCTCGCTCCTTCAGTTTTTGGAGCCGACCAAATAGCACCCGTCGCGCTGTCCACGGTCGAAATCGAGGGCGTATACGCCAGTCATTCTTCCTCGAAGCCTTGCGTGTTGAACTTCAGCGTTCGGCTGTTCTCCGTGACAGTCCGGACGACATTTTCAGGTACCCCGCTCGGGGCTCGCGCGTCGATCTCCAGTGTCACTTTGACGGTGGAACCAACAAGGCCGGCAAGGTGCGCGACGACTTCGTCTGCAATTCGTCCCGCATCTCTTCCTACGCGTGTCGAGTCCAGCTCTACGCTGCCATAAAAGCGCGTTGGCACCGTGCCTTTTCCATGCCCGACACCGACGGGGTCGCCAGTGGGAGCGACGGTCGAACTGCCATATCCGGTCGCAGCTTTTGCAGCATGTTCGACGGTTGTCGCTGCGTCCTCCGCTTCTCTCTGGGCGCTCGCAACGTCCGGCTTGACCAATAAACCAATAGGATCGGATGCGGAAATGTTGACGACCTGACCGCAGCGCAATCCCCGATAACGACCTTCCTTGTCGTCGAAGCTATCTGCATAGGCGAAGGAGTCCTTTTGCCAAGTCAGACTCTCGAAGCCTTCGCGCATAGCCTCCATGAGAATATTCGAATCTTTGATTCTGGGGAGGTAGAGATAGCGCGCGAAATCCTCGATTATCTGGCGCACGGGCACGTCATTTCCGCGCCAGAGAGGGACTCGATCCAACTCCATACGGAGGCGAGATGCCGCTAGGCTCCCAATTAGTAGTTCATCGCTCTTGAGCTTCTTGGTAGCGCGTGCGGCAAGTGCTTCTGTTCCAGACAGTCTGATCGAATGCCATTCGATTTTGGCTTGTGCGTTTTTTTGCTCGGGGACTAGCAGCCACTGATAGGTCTCGGGCAGCCGCGCGGCGACAGCACCGACGGCACCTTGTTTTTGATTTTCCGCTTGCTTGGCCTGGGATGGATCTAGATTGAGCGTTTCTGCTTCGTCAAGAATGGAAGCCCAAGCGATATATTTTCGCAGGGCTTCATCCAGGTCTTGCAGGCGTACCTTATCTGCCGCCAAAAACACCAGCGAGTTGCGGAACATGCGTGGCGCTGTTCCGCGGGATTCCAGTATGGCCTTCGCCGCAACTTCCGCCGCGCTATCCGGCTCCTTGCTATAAGCGTGCTCTGGCCCAAGGACTATCAGGCGTGCATCGAGATCATCGGGAACATCGCCGCCCACGCGTGGCAGCACATGCACTCGGTTGAACCCGCCATGATCGCGCAAGTCAGTCCGTAAGCGTTGTTCCAATTCATGGGCAACTTTGTCGGGGTCGCGCTTTAGCTGCTCGGCACGGTCGTCCGCGAGTTTAGTGACGGTGGGTTGCGTTGCGTACCAGTAGCGAGCGCCATCGTGATAAAGATATGTTGCAGCACCCGTGAGGCGGCGCAGTGCATCTCCGAACACCGCCGGAGACTCACCCGGCATGACGCAGCCAACTTTGACACGGCGATCCTCGATACCGCGGTGAGCTGCGGACGCGGTGGGAGCTGAACCTAGATAGATAGTGCGCGCGACGCGGCGGCAAGCATGGAGCTTGCCCAGGTTCGGCACTTCGCCGTCAATTCGCAGCGGAAGTGAATTGGGGCCGTCTACATCTTTTTCAATGACGGGTACCCAGTTGTCAGACAGATAGCGCGTTAGCTCAAACTGCACGCGTGGATTTTCGATCGGGATCGTGGAAGGAAGAATGAGGGGGGTGCGATCTCCTTGTTCCCAAAGCGCATGAATCACCGCCGCCATCAACCGCAACACGCCGCGTGTTCGTTGAAATTTGGCCAGCGTTGACCAGTCCCCGTAAAGCCGGTCAAAAATCTCTGGATGGATAGGGTAAGCGGCCTGGAGCCGCTTTTCGTATTCGGAGTCGCGGCATTCCGGCGGAAACTCTTGATGCTGGGCACGATAAAGATCGGCGAATGCCCTTGCCACGACATCTCGGTCCTTAAATTGTTGTGGGTCCGTCATCGGTTCGAAGAGCCGCCGCCGCACAATCTCAAAGCCTTCCTCCGCACTTGCTGGACGCCATGACGAGTCAATGCGGCCAATGACGTTGCGCAGGCGATCCAAGGCTTCGCGGCCACGGATGCCGCCGACTTCAACGTCGTCGGTTTGCGTGTGGGGTGAACCGGTCGTGTCAGACGCCGGAAGGCTGATAACGAGCAATGTGTTCTTGGCGAGCTTTGCGGATTCGGTGAGGGCTTGGGCGAAGGTAAACTGCGTTTCGAAGCTGCCGGCGGGAAGATCGGCCGCATCGTGAAGCTGGCGCGCGTAGGCAACCCACTCATCAATGAGAATGAGGCATGGCCCATAGGTATTCATCAGTTCGCGGAGCTTGTCGCCCGGGCTTGTCGCCTTTTCATCATCGGCCGCGAGTTGGGAAAACGCTTTCTTTGCTTCTTTGATTCCACCTGCTGCAAAGCCCAGTTGCCATGCGAGTTCTCCCCACAAGGTCCGGACCACGGTACCGTCGGCCTTGGTTGACGGATTGCCGGGAGAAATTTTGTTGCCAACAAGGACGACGCGGCGGGCAGCGGCGAGTTTGGTCGCCTTTGCTTCTTTCATGACGGAATCGACGCCAACCAGTTCACTCGGCGCTACCCCGGAAAAAAGGTGGTAGAGCGCCAACATCGAGTGGGTTTTGCCGCCGCCGAAGTTCGTCTGAAGCTGCACGACCGGATCGCCGCCCGTGCCGCCGAGGCGCTCCACGGCGCCAACCAGCATCCGCTTGAGGCTTTCGGTAAGATAAGTCCGCCGGAAGAACTCGCCGGGATTACGATATTCGTCTGTTCCTTCGCCGATATGGACCTGCCACAGATCGGCGGCGAACTCCGCTTGTTGATAGCGTCCGCTCGCGACGTCCTTATGGGGAGTGACGACTTCCCGCCAGGGCTTGATTGAACCGTTTGTGGGCCCTTCGATAAGCGACCCACCAGCCTTGCGCTTCTCGGTGCGTACCTGTTCGTCGAAGCGCAGACGAAGAAGCTCATTCTTCATCTTCTCCAGCTCGCTAGCCTGTGGCGATGAAATCGCCAGCAAGAGCCGGTGCGAAGAGTCCAGCGCGCGATAGGTGTCGTCGCCGGAGAACGGTTGCTGGTGTGCCCACCGATTGCGGTGGTCTCGCAGTTCGCCGACCAAACTACGTTCCGCCGGCCCCAGCGTTTTGCGGAACACTTCATTCCAGGATTCCCACATGAGGCGCAGCAGCGCGGCGACATCCCAGTCGGTCACGGGCCGCTTTGAATTTAGCCGGTCCTCCCCCATAAAACGGGCCGCTTCGGATGCTCCACGCTCCTTGAAAGCACTTTTGAATTCGCGCTCGACGAATGGCCCCAGACCGGCCTTGAGGAGTTCCAAGGCCTTACCCACCCGTTCGTGATTGGTGACGGCCATAACCTACCTCATACGAGCAATTGTGGTTGAGCCGCATCCGCAACGGGCGGTGTCTCGCGTGCCAAACGAGCAATTTCGGGCCATCCCAAGACAAGAGCGTTATATCCGAGCGCTTCTTGCGCCAGCTTCTTCTTTTCGCAAATCTTGAACAGTCGATATGCGAGGTCCCGAGCAACCCCTCCTTTGGGCCCTAACTTTCTTAGAAGTGCGGAAGTCGCCGCATCGCCGGCCGATTGATAGTGATATAGACGCAACAAGTGGTGCGTCATCTCCCAAACTGTCAAACGCCGATCTTCCGCTGGATCCCAATCTAACGGCAGTTCATCGGGCCGAAGAAGACGCACTGTTCCGCCTTTCGATCCTTTGGGGGCTACAACTCCTGCGCGTTGGAGTCCGGTGACAGAAGTGACCTTGGCTTTGCTCAGAATTTCCGCGTCGCCGAAAGCTCCTTCCGAGAATCCGTATTGCTCAAACCACGCGATCGCCCACCGCGTGTCACTATCAAATTCGTCTTCCGCTTCGCTTAGAACTTCTGTGAGAGTTTGATTGATGATGTTGATCGCCGATCTAATCGATAGGTATCTTCCCGAGCTTTCGATAATGCCGTTGTATTTTGAGTACACGGCCATGCCTGGACCAAGAGCTGCCTGGGCAAAGTCCACGGGCGCGATGTTTCCTTGTTGAAGGCGGCGAAACGCACTTGGAAGAACATGCTTCAATTCCCTGCGGAAATCGTTGCTGGATATCCTCGGCGCATCGGCAGGGCGAGCGCGGCAAGCAAGTACAATGTAAGATGCAAGCGCGTTAGTGCCCATCGATACCATGCGCCACTTCTGCGAAGCACGGACTGGCCAGGTTGCGGTAATTTGAAATCCACTGGAGACCAAGGCCTCCAGTAGAGTTTCCCACCCTGTGGTGAGGTCTACTGCCTCCCCCTCGGCGCGCGGCTCATCCGCCCCTTCTTCATCTTCTTGCTTATAGGCGTAGTAAACCGTGAGGGGAAACCGATGATCCATCTTCTTTTGAAGTGTCTCAAATGCCTCACGAAACCCGTGCTCAAAATGTTGCTTAGCCCTAATAGCATCGCCGTCAAACCTGTTCGCCGCCGCAATCAGTTCCGGAATTTTTGGCACGAGAACCGTATCAAATATTCCGGGGTGCAGTTTTCCAATTGAGCGACGAAGCCAGACATAGAAAAAATCTGATAAGACTGCATAGCTGATATTGTTGTAATATGGTGGGTCTGTTGAGACCAGAATATTATCAATGCCGTTCTGTTCAGTCGCCGCGTCCAGCTGACGGGCGTCACCGGGGTGAATAACTCCCGCTCCAACTACTTCGATACATTCAGCGACATATCGGCTGCATGTTTGCCAAGAGCCCACAGAACTTCCGAGAAGATTGGCTTCAGCAAAATCGAAAACCATTGGCAACGCTTGTTTGGCGAAGAGGTTCATCACTTTTTGATTCGATGAACTCCAACGGCAGAGCGAGTTATTGAAGTCAGCGCATCGATCCGCGGCGAGGGCCAAGAAAGTCGATATCGCACTGCCGTATTCCTTTGCGTCGGTCTCCCCCATGCCGGAGTGTTTCGCGTCGCTGACAATTTCAGTTCCAATCTCTTGGATGGCGTCGCTAAGAGCTAATAGAGCAAGCAGTTGCCGGTCCGTGTAGAGATGTCCCCACGTCGAGAGGCCGTAGGCTGTACACACTCCGCCGGTGATCTCGGCTCGAGTCGGCAACGGCCCTGCTAACAATGTGGCCCGAGCGTCTGCAATAGACGCGTCATGTCTAAGGGTGGCGACGACGTCCGCATGTTCATGGTCCGCAGGCAAGTAGATTCGCCCTGATACGCCATCTGCGATAATTGCAAGCAATCGTGTGCCCAGTCGCCCCGCTTTACCCTCTGCTTGAACGTAACTCCGCTGAATCGGCGTACCGGTTAAGACGCAAAGGAAATCTTGGCCTTTCCCTGCCTTGGCACCCAAGCGTGCGCGAGCAAGCTGCTGTTTGGTGATAGCGCCAGAGTGCAGATCGAAGCGCCAGCCATTTTCCGCGTCGGCGTCACGAACCGGATCAACCCAAGTAGCCTTCTCGCCCTTGGACGACAGAATGTATGATGACGCTATGGGTACGTGCTTGCCTTGCGCGGCTGGATTGGGGCTGGCAACTGTCCTTGTCCATATCCATGCAATGATTTCCGCTGTCCCTTTGCCGAAAGAAGATGGCAATTGTACTTTTGGATAGGCATGAGAGACAGATTTTGTGACACGTTCGGAGATCAGTTCTGCGTAGTATCGCACATCTGCCGCTAGTCCATCGCTGCCTCTCCAGGAATGTGCGCCTCCAATTTGGCGCCGATCTCGCGGATTTACGGGTGGGCATTTGATCCATCGGGGCACGATTTCCAAGTTGCACTTGTTGAGCAGAACGGCCACCGGGTTTAGATCGCCCGCATGAGCGGAAAAGCCCAGCCGACTAGCTTCCAAGGGGATCGAGCCACCTCCGGCGAAAGGATCAAAAACAGCGGGCAATTCTCCGCCGCAATGGTTCAGCATTTCCTCCAGGGCTTCCGCATACACGGCCGGCGCTGCATGAAGCTTCTTGGCCATCATGCGACGCAAAATATCGAAAAGTCGTTCGCGTTCGGTGTTCTGAGCTTCTTCTGAGGGCCATTTTTCTGGATGCCCTTCCGGGTCGTCCACAATAGATGCGAAAAGAATGGCTCGCGCGGTTGGCAGCGGCAAGCGAGCCCACCAATGGTGAATGCCCTTAGGGTGCGGCCCTATTCCCGGCATCTTGTCGTATGCGGAGGCGTCATTTATCTCGGGAAGCGGCAATGCCACTTCAATGAGTTTTTTCTTTGAGCTATTGGTCATGATTGACGACCAGACGATAGGTTGCTGGAAATAAAACGAGTTCTTTGTTCTTGAGCATGTCACTCAGCTTCGAACCCGACACTTCGATCGCGTTGCCGTCGTGGTCGGCAAGTATCAGCGCGTATTCTTCGGGGAATTTGTCGATAAGGCCCCATAGCTCCGATCCGAGCTGAAGCGGCTCTTCGTTTAAGCAATGGTCCTTGGGCCAGTATTGGCAAACGAGATCTCCTGTGGCCAAGCGTTTTTCCCAAGGAAAAACATCGCCGTTCGCCCTCGCAATCCATGTCCCGTCCGAGTGATAAAACCTGTCCTCCCCGTCCTTCTTGAAACCGTGTGCACGCGCGAACCTTTCCATGATCCCGGGCTTGGCGGGTTTAGGGGATGGCCGCACCTTGGGAGGTTCGATGGGCATGGCCAAGTCGTCCTCGTCCACTCCTGTCTCTGCCTCGACCTCGGCCGCCGGCTCGGGCCCGTCGCCTGTCTCGATTGACACCTCGACCGCATCATCCTCACCGCCGCTCTCGGCGTTTTCGCTTGCGCCGTTATTTTCCGTCTCGACGGGATGGTCGCTTTCTGGCGGAAGTAGCTCTGACTTCGCCGCCACCAACGCAAAATTTTCTTCCATGTACTCCGCAACATCTTCAGAGGATCGTCCAAAACAGTAGTTCAAGGCGGCCGTTACATCGGAGCGGCCGAAGATCTTTCCCAGACGGTCGGGCACTAACTTCGCAAGTTTAGCCTTGGACAATTCCTCGACATAAAGAGTGGTTTCGAACCACGCGACATCGACATTCCGAGGCGTGCCCGCCGGTGTCCCGCCCAGATATGGGATGACCTGCAATCCTGGCATCGGCTGCCATTTCGTCTCGGCCAGCACTGAAGCCAATTTGCGGATGCGTTGCGTATCTCTTTCGTCTCCCAATTCGACGCGGCATAAATCCATACCAAATTGGGTCAACCATGCTTTGCGCGTTGCCGTCCCTCGAAACAGCGGACCACTGTGCAGCCGTTCTTCAATTTTGCTCGCGAGCGGCGGCAAACTGTTGAATGGATCAGCCTCTATGGTTTCGACTCCTAAGCGCTGCAGATCAGCAGTCTTCTGTTTCACCCATTCGTGGAGATGGCTGTACTCCGTCAGGGACTGCATCGTCAGTGCGTATTCCAACGAACCGATAGGCGCCCATTGCCGTGCGAGGTTCAACCAGTGTCCGCACTCAATCCATATGCGAGCCGGATGACGGCGAAGCAAAGCGCGAACTCGCCTTGCGTCATCTTCTGAAAGGGTCTCGCCAGATGGAAGTTTCTTGAGCCATTCAAGAGCGAGTTCAACCGTCGGATGATCGGCGATTCCGATTTTACGCCAGAGCATCAGGTCGCGCATGGCGCTACGGATAAGTGCTGCGCCAGGTACGTCCTCCTCGTCGGGTGTGAGAAATACGCCCGATGCGAGAACCCATGCGCCGCCTTCGGTTAGAATGATCTTCTCTTCGGTAAACGCCCTCCGGATGTTGGCAACGTCGGCGGTCGAGCAATTGTCAATCATTTGATCGAGACGCCGGTACCACTTCTCAACTTCATGGGTTGGAGGACGTTCTGACCGAGCTAGCGCACGAAGGCAGTCAAGCAGGCGGCTCGGTCCCGTTGGTGTGCTCCGGGCACCCAAAAGCAGGATGAGCGGGCGAGTCGTCTCCCGGTCCAATAAACCGTCCACGAACGGCTCCACATCCATCAGGGATTCGGTTGCGGGCGTTCTCACCAGTAGATCAGAAGGCTTGTGACGAAAGCCCCGTGTATCCGGCAAGCACTCCAGCTCGCGCAATCTCAATAGCCAGTTTGGTAGCAGCGGCTCGTTGGTTATCGCGCGCGTGCTGCCGTTCGTTGCGACATGCAACGCCCGAGCGCCTTTTGCTCTCGACCAGTAGGTATCTCCCTGCGCGAGAATATGCCCGACAACGCGGACCCAAATATCTGGATCTTCTTGCGCAAGCGATGCCCAATGCCGCCAATGGTCCTCCTCGAAATCCGAATCCTCCAATATGAATTGCTCGGTTCGATACTGATAGGTTGGCTTTTCTATCGCCCCGCGACGTCGCATCTCTCGTTCGAGATTGTTCTTCCCGTAGATGCGCGGATGTCTTTGGACGAGCGGCGCAAAACCCAATAGCCTCGCGCGACCTGATGACACCCAGCGTTGCCAATCCTCAGAAGTGCATGATGTAAAGGCCTTTGTGTAGTCGCTATGAAGAATGTGGGACGCACACCAAGAGTCGGAAAATAGTGCCGCTATAGACCCGCGCTGATCGAACAGAATGGCGGTGTTGGAGGCGCGGATATGACAGTCCTGCGTTACGAACCGCATCGTGTCTCCAGCGGTAGCTCCGAGTTTCGCTGCTATCTGTGCCAATTGAACGCAACCGGCGAGTGGTAGCTTTTCTCCTTCAAAAAAATCAGCAGCTACCTGGTCGACCACCTTGTTAATATCACTGGTTTCCTCAAGCCCAATCTGTTTCAACACTGTGAATGCAGCTTCCACTTCCTTGGAAGCGTCCGTATCTTTCCGTTCCTCGGTCAAACGTCGTTGTTCGGTCAGGAATCGCGACCAGTTCTGATTCAGCACCAGTAGATGTTCAGCGAGAAAGTTCCAGTCGGCTTCGGATTGTAAGAGACGCTTTTCACCGAGACGCACGACCTCGTTTGCCGAGTACAGGACGTCTTTCCCCTGCACAGGGACGAAGCGAATGTCTTTCTTCCGGATATGATAATTGTAGCCGACAATTTCGGGAGCTATGAAGGCCCACAGTCTCAGCAATTGCCGCCATGTTTTTGGACGCGGCAGGTGCTTCGATTGAAGGGCGACGATTAAGCTCTCTTTGGTGATCTGCTCTGTGACGCCCCAATGCACCAGCCTGGCGACGTCAGCGGAAACGATATGGCGACATAACGCCGGCCGGCCCTGTTCATCCAGTAGCGTTGACACCTGTGCCGCGGGCCAGACATCCAATAGCTCGGACGGAACAACGATGCTCTGTTTGGCTAACTTGAGCTCTCCTTCATCGGTCAGCAGAAAAGGTCGATCATCGAGAGCGTCGTCAAAAGCGGTTTCGACCAGCGCAGCGCAGGAGCCTTCCAAGCTGTTGTCGTCGCGGTCAACGTCCGGAAAGAGGTTGTATGCCCGTGCCTTTTCGACTTGACTTGCGGTGTTGTCCTCAAGCCATTGCAGCATGACCGAGGCAGCGAGCGCGCCCGTCCGCTGAAGAAGCCAGCGATTGGTTGGCGAAGTCTCCGGGTCTTTGATCTTTAGCCGTGCGGGGTCTTGGATGAAGGGCGCATTGCAAGCAAACGGCAATGGTGTCTCAACGCCGGTCGGCAGAACAACGTAAAGGCGGCCTTTCGCGCCCAGAACGATTTCCACCCTGCATGGTGGAAAGTCCACGTCTTGATCGGCACTGAGCAATCGCTCCTGACGTATTTCCTCCAGCGCTTCCTCCGGGAAGGGTTCGGCGGGCGAGCGCGCGATTAGAAACGAATGATCTGGATTGTCGTGAAGCGCCATCCACTCAGTATCTGGAACGGGTCCCGGACCGAGGCTTCCCCAAAACATCTCCTTGTCGCCGATGCGTAAACGACGAATGTGCTTAAAGAAAAGCAACGACACGGGGCTAGTAAGCCATTCGGCCAAGTTCTTTTGGACTTCGCGTTCTCTGTTCAAATCACTGATGGGGACTCGAATTTGTGTCTGTGTGCCGGGCTGAATGTGCGGCCCGATCCACTTTGGCTCTGTAAAGCGCTGCCGATCGAACGCCACCGAAAGTGTTGGGGTGTAGAGTTCAACCGGCCCACCAAGGCTGAAAGTACTCTTGAAACCTATGCCTCGGAATCCGATCGTGTGGAGCGCGCGCTTGTTCGAATAACCAAACCGACAGAGCGATGCGAAGTGTTCTTGGGTAAAATCCTCGCCGTTATGGATAAAATAGAAGCAATGGTCATCGATGCCCACCGCTGCCTCAGTTGCTCCCGCGTCATCGGCGTTTTGAAGAAGCTCGGACAGGATGTGGCGAGGGCTTTGAACCTGCTTGAAGAGCTGATGCCACGGCCCCGCTAGTTCTGGATCGCTCTCCAGTTGCGTCCAGCGCTTCGCCGCTTGGTCGCGGATCGGCTCGAAGTACTGGGGCTTAGCCGTCACTTTGGCGGCTCCGCTTTCGCAATCAGGTCTGAGAAGCTGTAGTTAACGCTAGTCACGCCGAAGTCCGGTTCTCGCCCGAACGGACGACGGACATAATGAACGCGGTGGTCGCCACCTTTGAGGAACTCGACAATCGCCAGAATGAAGTCGTCCGGTTTGTTCAGCGAATACAAAATCTCATTCTTGGTCACGGTGATCGTCGTTGCGTCCGTGGAGCGACCTTTAACTTCTAAGAAGCGAAGCTTCCCCGTATTCGGTACACGGCTTTCGATATCGTATCCGAGCTTTTCCAATTCGCGGTCTGTCGGCTCAAAACCCATCTCGCGTTCGATATCCATGATAATCTGACGCGCGCGGGCGGCGGCGGCCTGACGGTCGGGGGAATTGTCTTCCGCAACCGGCACACGACCGGACATCTGTGCAAGCAAGCCGGCAGGAATGACGAGAAGGCCGCCCAAAACGACGGGCGGCAAAGGAGTGATTTGGCGCGAGAGGCTAATTTCGTGCATGCGCTTTTGAAGGCGTGTCTGTAGCTCGTCCGCGCGCTTACGAGCTTCGGCAGAATTTAGTTTGGCGTTGACCTTGCCGGCCTGCTCTTGGAGTTTGAGTTCTTCAGCGCGGTGATCGAGCCGTGAGATTTCCTTGGTCAAACGGTCCTTCACCGCAGCTTCGGTCTTATTTAGAAGATCAAGTCGACGGTCACGAACCTCTTTCAGGTGGCCAGGCACAACTTCGGCAATCGCGTAACTCAGAGCTTGCTTCTCAAAGCCACCAGCAATCCAAGCGCATTCCGGCCGAGCGAGTATGGCTTTGAAGTCGGGTTCGCCCTCTGCCAGTGCGCGGTAGTCGAGATAGGGCGCGTATTGCAGATGCTTGGCGTTACCCTCGGCATCTATCTCCACATATAGCATCTGTTTGGAGATGGCGCGGCGTTCTCCCGTGCGGGTTACCATCGCGTCCTGAATTGTGTGTTCTAAGAAAAACAGAAGGCGGGGCGAGACACTCATATCTCGTTCATCCACGAGCATCGTTCCGCGCCGCAACAGATCTCTGTGGCGTTCCAATGTGAGATCGATGGTGGAATCGAGCAATGGATGGCCGGGACACACAAAGGCCGCAAGCGCTTGTCCCGGAGGCGCCAGTAACGATTTTTCAAATGCGATCCGCTCGTAGCGGGGTAGCACATGATCTCCAATACTCAACCGGCGATCACGGTTCCGTATAGGAGCAGGAACATTTGAAATTTCATAACGACGCGGCTCACGCTGCTTGATGGCTCCTCCGAGACGCTTGAATGCCTCCATGAAGAAAGACTCAATGTAGAACGGTTGTAGACGCTTCGCTTCCGCTCGCTCCATGTCCTCACGGATACGTCGTACCTTGGCGACATCCATCGCGTCGTGCGCCAAGGCCCGTTCTTCCAGCAGATCTTGCAGCTTCGCCCGGTCGAATACGCTGTCGACCACCTTGGTAAGTCGCGCGCGGACTTCCGGCTGTTCGCCATAGCGAATGGCCTCAATGAGAAGGTCTTTTAGTGGCTTGCCCTCGAAATGCAGTTTTCCCAGCACGTCAAAGACACGGCCACCCAGCGTTTGCCGAGCCTGGTTCAGCTTTTCGAGCAGCCGTCTATAAACATCGCCTTCGCGCGTTTCTTCGGCGATCAAATTCCAAAGATGGCAAACTTCTGTCTGGCCAATGCGATGGATTCGGCCAAAGCGCTGTTCTAAGCGATTGGGATTCCAAGGTAGGTCATAGTTGACCATCAAGTGCGCGCGCTGAAGGTTGATACCTTCACCCGCTGCATCAGTCGCAAGCAGGACTTGCACTTCCGGATCGTGCTTGAAAGCTTCTTCTGATTTCTTCCGTTCTTCGCGGCCCATGCCGCCGTGGATCATCACGACCGAAGACTCGCGCCCCAAGAGCATCGTGATGCGACCGTGCAGATAATTGAGCGTGTCGCGGTGCTCAGTGAAAAGTACCAGCTTTTGTGACGGAGACGGCACCGGTCTCGGCGGCTCCGGAACACCGGCATCATATGGAACGGGGTCTTCCGCAAACTCATTGGCGATGGAGGCGCGCGTAAAAACCCTCGTTAATAGACTAGCTAATTCGCGCCATTTTTTGTCCTCGCGGCTGCGACGGATGGTGAGCGCGAGTTTCTCCAATCGCTTAAGCGTTTCGATTTCCGTTTTGAGTTCAGCGACAGTGCGCGCAGCAGTTGCTTGATCGAGGAATTCTTCCTCTGCGGCCTCGACTTCTGAATCGGGCGCATCCTCAAGGTCTTCCACATCTTCGGCATCGAGCGTGGGCGCCGCCGCGAATACCGGGATCGTGGCGTCGCGCTGGTATTGTTCCATCTCCACCATCTTGCCTTCGAGCCGTTCCTTCCGACGGCGCAGGGATTGGTAGATAGCTTCCGGTGAAGACGCCAAACGGCGCTGTAGGATGGTGAGCGCAAATCCCACCGTGCCAGCACGTCCATCGTTTTGCAGCTTTTCCGCCCGGTTGAATTCCTCGCGGACGTAATTCGTCACCTCTTCATAGAGTTGGGCTTCTGGTTCCGAGAGCTTGTAGGGGACGGTGTGGGCAATGCGCTCGGGAAACAGCGGTGTGCCATCGAACTTAAGCAGGTCTTCCTTGACCATGCGCCGCATAAGGTCCGACACATCATCGGAATTAACGCCATCCCGGAACTTTCCTTCGAAACGGTCGGGATCAATGAGCGCCATGAAGAGCTGGAAGTCTTCTTCTTTGCCGTTATGCGGTGTCGCTGTCATGAGAAGGAAGTGGCGCGAGAGCGTCGAAAGCAATTGTCCCAAGTGATAGCGCTTGGTGTACTTCACCTCGTTGCCGAAATATGTCGCGGACATCTTGTGGGCCTCGTCCACCACCACAAGATCCCAACCGCAATCGGGCGCTTCAAGCTTCAACTGAACGTCTGGATTACGGGAGAGCTTGTCGAGGCGCGCGATGACGAAGTTGTTTTCGAAGAACCAATTGCCTGTGCGCGCGGCTTCAAGCTTATCGTTCGTCAATATCTCGAAGGGGAGGTGAAACCGGCGATAGAGCTCATCCTGCCACTGTTCTGAGAGGCTGCCGGGACAGACAACCAAGCAGCGGTTCAAATCACCACGCGCGATCAATTCCTTCATAAGCAGCCCGGCCATGATCGTCTTGCCGGCGCCTGGATCGTCAGCGAGCAAAAAGCGCAGTGGTTGTCGCGGCAGCATCGCGTCGTAGACGGCAGTGATTTGGTGTGGCAGTGGCTCGACAACCGAGGTGTGCACGGCCAATACCGGATCAAATAGATGGGCGAGGCGAATTCGCTGAGCTTCCGACACAAGGCGGAACAGCGCTCCGTCGCCGTCGAAGCTCCAAGGGCGCCCTTGTTCTACGGCTTCAAAGCGCGCCTCGTCATGGCGATAGAACAATCCGTTCGCTAATTTACCTTCGGGGTCTTTGTAGGTGAGCTCGACAGCTTCAGAGCCAAACCATTCCGCGCTGATGATCGTCACGAGACAGTCGGGAAGAATGCCCCGTACCGATGTGTTGGGTTTCAGTTCTTCGAGACGGGCCATAGCTATTTCCCGTTCGCGATCCGGCCGCCGGACACAGCCTTCTGTTGTTCAATCCATTGATCGAGGTCTTTGCGCTTGAATCGCCACTGACCGCGCACCTTGAATGCCGGCAAACCTCCTTGCTGCGCCATCGTGTAAACTGTCTTTTCGGCAACCTTAAGCAATTGGGCTACCTCTATGAGCGTCAGGATTTCGTCCGGCATGGACAGGGCCTAGTAGTTACTGGATGACAAGGGTTGCCAGAGAATACCAGAAGGGGCCACTCGAAAGCGGCGGACGGATCCCAAGTGCCTATGATTTCCACTACATTCTCGCCCGGACTTCTGGGGCTCCGAAGACTCTGGAATGCGCTTTGTGAATGTTTTACTTATCGTAGTAGGGCTACGATTGGAGCGATAAAAAGAAATCTTGCGCGTTTTGAAAACATGTATAAAGTCGTAGTATGGCTACGATACATAGAAATAAGCTAAATGCCCTCTACACGCATTTGGCTCCCGGCGCCCCTCTCACCTCGGAGGACCTGGCTGCTTTGGGAATATCGGCGGACCTTGCCGTCCACTATGTCCGGGCGGGCTGGCTCAGCCGGCTGACCCGGGGGGTTTATCACAAGCCCAACGACACGCTTTCCCTGCATCCCAGCCTGCTCCTGTTGCAGCGGAGATTTGACGGATTGCACGTCGGCGGCAAATCCGCCCTCGATTGGTATGGCGTGCGCCACTACCTTTCCCAACGACCCGTTCTCCACCTCTACGGCTGGTCCGCAGCAAAGCTGCCGGACTGGTTCACGGAACGATTTCCGTGCACGTACCATCGCAAGCGCTTGTTCGACGAAAAGCCCAATGCGCTTCTCCATGTCGGACCGTTTGAAAAGCGCACTGGCGCGCCGCTGGTCTCGGCGCCCGAACGGGCGTTGCTCGAAGTGTTAAGCGAGGTCGGCGTGCGGCAGCCCTTAAAAGAAGCGCACGAGCTGGCAGAGAGCACGTACAGCATGCGCGCCGACGTGATGCAGGAGTTGCTGCAGCGCTGCACGAGCGTAAAGACCGTTCGTCTGTGCCTGCAATTGGGGAAAGAGAGTTCGCTCCCGTGGGCCGCGAAACTCAACCCAGCCAAACTTCCCACCGGCAGTAGCAAGCCTTGGGTCTCCCGGTCCGCCGATGGTCTCTTGGTGCTCAAGGCGTGAACCAGGTCTACCTCGACACGGCTCGGCTGCTTACGCAGGTCGCCCCCTTCATCTTCGTCGATGAGACCTTCGCACTCAAAGGCGGCACGGCGATCAACCTGTTCGTTCGCGATATGCCGCGACTGTCGGTCGATCTCGATCTGGTTTTTGTCGACTACAATCTGTCTCGCGAACGGGCACTTCACGTCATCACTGATGCGATCCGTCGCTCCGCCGAGCAACTCAACAAACGCGGCTTCCAGACACATACGCCGGTTGCCGCCGACGCCAGCGAAACGAAGCTGTTGGTGCGGCGGGGTAACATCGAGGTCAAGGTCGAAGTCAATTTCGTTTTGCGAGGTACAGTCCTGCCGACTCGCAACGCATCGCTGACACCCAATGCTCGTGAGACGCTGCTGGCGGATCTCGAAATCCCCGTCGTCTCGCTGGAGGACATGTATGGCGGAAAGCTGGTTGCGGCCTTGGATCGGCAGCATCCGCGCGATCTGTTCGACGTGATGCAGCTCTTCGCGCACGAAGGCATCACCCCCGCGATCCGGCGCGCATTCGTGGTCTACCTGGCCAGCCATAACCGGCCCATCCATGAGGTGCTGTTTCCAACCTTGCTGAACATTCGCCGAGACTACGAGCAGAACTTCGTCGGCATGACCACTGAACCCGTCGCCCTTGACGACTTGCTAGCGGCGCGAGAACGCATGTTGCGCGAACTTCAGCACGGCCTCGACAACGACGAACGACAATTCCTGCTTTCGTTCGTCGCGAACAAACCCGAATGGAGCCTGCTGGGGCACGGGCATGTAAACAAGCTGCCGGGCATCCGCTGGAAGTTGCAAAATCTCCAACGCCTGCAGAAGTCCAATCCGAACAAATTTGCCGAACAGTCCGACGCGCTCGCCAAGCGCCTCGTGTGAACGGAGCGGTGAAAATGCCGAGCTTGAGTGTTGGGGTTCTCCGTGTAGAATCTGCGCTGCGATACGGTTGTTCGTGGCCGTTCGCACTCGAACTCTGGCAGTCGGCCAAATTCTGGGTACTGTCTGGGTACACGAAAAACTGGAATGCCAAAGTGCTTGGTTTTGCTGGGTTAGAAGGGTAGGTTCGAGTCCTCTTCTGGCACCACTTTTCCCGATACCCCGCTTTTCGTGTTCTGAGTGCCTTTTCGGACGGGAAATTGCCGTGTGCCGGCGCCGGCAAACACGGCACGCTGAAAAAAACTGCTATTCTTTCGACCGCGCAAGCAGGGGGGCGCAAGCGATGAGCCGGACGATCCTCGTGATCGACGACGATGAAGCGGTGCGGGATTCCATAGCCGAGATGCTGACCACGGCGGGCTATGACGTCCTGCAGGCCGCCGATGGCTTCGCGGGGCTGGCCCTTTTCGAAAGCCGGCACCCGGACCTGATCCTGACGGACATCGTGATGCCGGGGAGCGAAGGGATCGAGATCATCCTTCGGATCCGCGAAACATCGCCGGCAACGCGCATTATCGCCATGTCGGGTGGCGGCCGTTTGAAGGGCGAATTCTATCTCGATCTTGCCCGGCGCATCGGCGCGGACGAAACCATCGACAAGCCGTTCTCCTCGGAAGCCCTGATGGCTGCGGTCACGCGCTGTCTTCCGGCCGGATAAGCAGTGATACGGATAGGGTTGATTAAGGGTCCTTAAGGAGTCCGCACCCGATCCTCCGACTGGGGGTTGATCGATGGTGTGGCGCGAATGGTGCCCGAGCTGAACATCAAGTCGGCGATTTCTCCAACCCTCGTCCGGCGCGGCGTGGTCAACGTCATCGGTCTGGATGCCATGCAGACCGAAGCAGGGACGCGCTGGGAACGCACCCGCGAAGCTGTCTATCAACGGATCGAGACCTTGCTCGCCCACAAGCTTGGCCCGACCGATTTCTTCGTTCGGATCGCGGATGCCTCGTATCTCGTGGTCATGCCGATGGCGGATGCTGCCGACGCCAGGCTCTGCTGCCTGCGGATTGCGTACGAGCTGCATCGCAGCCTGCTTGGAACCTGCACCATCAAAGACCTGAACATCGCGCGGGTGCGCGGCGAGAACGCCGACGGCCTCGAGATGAAGGAGCTCGATTCCGACGATCTCGTCGAACTGGCGATACGCGGCGGGATCGATGAACTCAGCGGTGGGCTGGATCCCGGTCCGGCCGCCGAACCGCCTCGCGGGCGGCCGCGACCGAAACGCGTGACTCCGTGGCGTGTCTCCTATGCGCCGATCTGGGATTCGCCGCGCGAAGCGGTATCGGCCTATCGGCTGGAATACGATCCGCCGCTTCTGCCGCAAATGGACGTGCCGGTGACGCGCGAGGCGGTGAGCGAGGGCCTCAAGGAGTTGCTCTTCGGCATCGCGCAGGCGGCGCAACAGCTGGCATCGTTGCTGGAGGAGGGCGGGCGCCTTCTGCTGGTATTGCCGCTGCCTTACGACATTCTCGGCGCGCCGGCGGGCCGCATGGAGATTTCATCCGCGATCAAGTCGCTGGACTCCGCGCTTCGTCCGTTTCTGGTCTTCTCGATCACCGGCATACCACATGGCGTTCCGCAGAGCCGGATGAGCGACCTCGTCTGTGCCGTGCGGCCCTTCTGCCGCGCCGTGATGATCGAGTTTCCCTCCGGTGGCATCGAGAACGTGACCTGTCTTGCGTCGGGTCAGCAGGGTGTCGGCATCACGGTCGCCGCCAGACATGTAGCCGAGGATGAAATAGCCAGCCTTGCCGAAGCCGGTTCGAAGGCGGGGCTGACGACCTTCGTGAGCGGGGTCACATCGCTCAGCCTGGCCGATGCGGCGCGCGACGCGGGGATTCACTACTTGTCCGGCCCACTGTTCGGAAAATCCGTCCCGGTACCGGTGCCGATGTGGCGCCTGAGCTGGAAGTCTCTGCTCGCGGGAAATTCCGAAGCGGTTTTGCGTCATGGCTGAAAGCGCCATGCGCCGCTTTGCCTGTGACGGATGTTGTTCACGCGGGCAGCGGTATGCGCCGGCGCTCAAAGGAGAATGGAAGCATGTTGACTTTGCTGGAGCCGCCGCAGGCGGCGCTACGATTGCACGGATCGGCCGGCGAAAGTCTTTCGGGATTTCAGGACTACGCGCTCATGCTGTCTTGCGCACGGGGCGAAGCCGTCTATCACGAAGCCGACGCGGCGCATCATCTCTATCGCGTCCTGTCGGGAATGGTCCGGCTGTGCCGCCATACAGCGGATGGACATCGCCGGATCGCGGAATTCGCGCTTCCCGGCGACCTCTTCGGCGCACTCCACGGGCAGCGCCAGGATTACACCGCAGAAGCGGTTTGCAATTCGAGACTGGTTGCCTATCCACGGCAGCACGCCAATGGCCTGGCGGGGCATCAACTGCATATGACGGGAAGTGCCGTTCACCTGCTCACCACGCAGCAGCACGGTTTTGCGATGGCCAGCCGCAGCGCAAGGGTTCGCATGGCGGCATTTCTGCTGCGCCTGGCCGAAAGGAGTGGCGCAGTCGAGACCGGACATCTCGATCTTGCGATGGAACGGCAAGACATCGCCGATCATCTCGGACTTACGCTCGAAGCGGTCTATCGGACGCTGCATCTTCTTGCGCTGGCGCGGATCATCCTGATCGGTGGACCGCATCGTATCCTGCTTCAAAACGTCGAGGCGCTCTGCGAACTCGCCGAAGGCGGCGCGACGCAGTAGTCCCGTCGGCGATGTTCCGCTCGATGGGGCATTTGCCGTGAGCGGCCTTGCCCTCGCGGGAATTCTATTCGGTGCCGACCCGATGGCGTTGGCGACGATGGCGCTCGCCCTCTTCGTGCTGGGCTGGGCTCTGCGCGAGCATGGTCGCGCAGGCGACATCGCGCGCGGTGCCGAATTGCGGGCATCTAGAGCTGTGTCCGATCTGGAACGCAGGCTCATCGCTGCCAATCGGGACGCCACGGAGATTCTGGACCATGTCGACAGTCCAGTTGCGGTGTTCGATTCCGGGCACCGCCTCGAAGCGTTCAATGCCGCCTTCGCGCGCCTGTCCCGCCTGCCGCCGTCGTGGCTGTCGTCCGCGCCGCGCTTCGAAGACCTGTTCGATCGCCTGCGCGCCGAGCGTCTGCTGCCCGAGCGTCGGGACTTCACGGCCTGGCGTGCCGCGCACCTGGCGCTTTTTGAACAGGGTCAGGCGCCGCTTGACGAAACCTGGCATCTGCCGGCCGGGATCAGTGTTCGTGTCCGCGCCTGGCCGCGCCGCCTTGGAGGCGTGGTCTACGTCGCGGAGGACGTGAGTGAGCGGGTACGAAGCGCTGCCGAAACGAAGACCCAGGAAATCTATCGCCGGGCGACGCTCGATACGATACCGGACGGACTTGCGGTCTTCGGCGCCGATGGCCGCCTCGCGATGTATAACACGGCCTTTGCCGCGCTATGGCCGGTCGGCGAGAACGAATTGGAAGGGGCGCCGCATCTGGCGCAAGTCGCGGCCATCTGCGGCGAGCGCCTGGCCGGGGACACCATCTGGTCTCGCCTGTTGGAACGCATTGGCACTGGCGACATCCCGCCGGACGGCTACGCCTGCCAGATGGTGCGCTCGGACGGTCGTGTGCTTTGGATTACTCTCACGCGCCTACCGCTCGGGGCCACGCTCATCGGATTCGAGGATCGGACAGAAATTGAACGCTTCGAGGAGGCGTTGGGGCTCGACGCTGTGCTGGAGGGGGCTGCCCGACCTGCTGCACGACGGTAGCCGGACCGAAGGGATATCTCAGCCGCGCCGGGAACTCTGCGAAGCAACGGGAAAGCCGCGGCAGCACAAAACCTCGCAGCGCGATAGGTGTTGGTCGACGCCAAAGTTTTCGACGGAGCGCTCGGTGCTCGCGGCACTGTCCAATTCCTCGGCAATAGCCAAAAGCTTGGCCGCAAGCTTGGGGTCCACGCCATCTTCGACGAAGGCACGAAGATCGCCTGCAATCGTGCGCCCTTGCGAGGTTGCGCTACGCAAATTGGGTAGGGTACTTGCCATCGAATTCTGCCCCCGATCACGCCACAACTATCAGCACACTGCGTATTCTTGGAGTAGTTAGGTCTTTCCAGTAGGTGGATTCACCTAACGTTT
Source organism: Pseudomonadota bacterium (assembly GCA_018241025.1). Taxonomy (GTDB): domain Bacteria; phylum Pseudomonadota; class Alphaproteobacteria; order Micropepsales; family Micropepsaceae; genus Rhizomicrobium. The sequence goes on along the minus strand of JAFEEQ010000012.1, from coordinate 150,963 downwards.
TGCCTGTGTCCAATTGAATTGCGTCGGACTCAAAAGGCGTCGATTTGCCGAACGATGAATTTGCAAGTAGAAATATTCAGGTGCTGCGTTTCTGTGCAATATTGTAAGGGAAGGTAGGCCGGGCCGCGTAGTCCATGGATGTCGGCCTCTGCAAGAGCACATGCCGTACAGCAGTGATGCACTATCCAGAGCACTAATCGCCACCGCCGTGGATGGCATTATCGTTATTGATCGCAGGGGGCTGATCCAGGTCTACAATGAGGCCTGCCGGACGCTGTTCGGCTACGAGCTTAGCGAGGTGGTGGGGCAGAATGTAAAGATGCTCATGCCCGAGCCTTACCACTCCGAACACGATCACTATCTCAGCCACTACGCCAATACGGGAGAAAAGAAGATCATCGGCGTCGGCCGGGAGGTCGTCGGCCGCCGCAAGGATGGCTCGACATTTCCGATGTATTTGTCGGTAGGCGAGGGCGAGGCAGAAGGCGAGCCCATCTTCGTCGGCATCATTCAGGATCTCACGGCGCGCAAGGCTGCCGAAGACGCCTTGCGCGAGCGGGAAGCCCGGCTGAGCTCAATTCTCGACACCGTACCCGACGCGATCATCGCTATCGACGAGATGGGAGTCGTCGAATCGTTCAGTCCCGCGGCTGAAAGGCTCTTCGGGTACGAAGCCGCCGAGGTGCGCGGGCAGAATATCAAGATGCTCATGCCTGCGCCGTACCACGCCCAGCACGACGGCTATCTCGCGCACTATCGGCGGACCGGAGAGAAGAAGATCATCGGCATCGGCCGGATCGTAGTCGGCCGGCGCCGGGACGGAAGCACCTTCCCCATGGAATTGTCCGTCGGTGAGGCGCGGTTCGGTGATCGCCGCATCTTCACCGGCTTCGTTCGCGACATTTCCGATCGGCAGGGGGCGGAGCGGCGTCTGGAAGAACTCCAGGCCGAACTGCTGCACGTATCGCGTCTGAGCGCGATGGGACAAATGTCGTCGGCAATCGCGCACGAGTTGAATCAGCCGCTCACCGCGATTTCCAACTACGTGAAGGCGGCTCGGCGAACGCTCGATCAGGAAGGACCTGAGGCCCTGTCACGGGCGCAGGAGATGATGGACCGCGCCGCGCAACAGGTGCTGCGCGCGGGAGCAATCATCCGCAATCTCCGGGATTTTGTGGAGAAACGCGAGACGAATCGCGCACCCCAATCCCTCAACAAGGTGGTCGAGGAAGCGATTGCGCTCGGCCTCGTCGGCATGGCGCATCTTGGTGTCCGCACCAATCTCGAGCTGGAATCGGCAATGCCGCCGGTACTCATCGACAAGATTCAGATTCAGCAGGTGTTGATCAATCTGATTCGCAACAGCATCGAGGCGATGCAGGCGGTCAGCATTCGCGAGCTGGCGATTTCGACGGCCACGGATGGCACCGAATTTGCGCTGGTTACGGTGCGCGACACAGGTCCGGGGTTCACGGAAGATGTTCGTCGCCGCCTCTTTCAGCCTTTCGTAACGACAAAAGAAGACGGGTTGGGCATCGGCCTTACGATATGTCAATCGATCGTCGAAGCTCATGGGGGTACAATCGTCGCGTTGGCAGGCGTGCCGACTGGAGCAGTATTCCGGTTTCGCCTACCCATCGCCAAGCAGTCGGAGGAGGCGGCATGACCGGCAAGTCTTTGATCTACGTCGTGGATGACGACGTCGACGTACGCGATTCACTCCGAATTCTTCTCGAATCCGCGGGGTTTGGCGTGAAGGATTTCGGAGGCGCGAAAGAGTTCCTTGCGGAAGGCGTGTTCACTGGGACTTGCCTCGTCGCCGATATCCGCATGCCGGAGATGGACGGCCTGGAACTCCAGGAGGAGCTTGTGCGCCGCAAGCTGAGTCTTCCGGTGATCATCATCACCGGCCATGGCGACGTTCCGCTCGCGGTCCGCGCGATGAAAGCCGGAGCAATCGACTTCATCGAGAAGCCCTTCGACGACGAAAACCTGCTTTCAAGCATTCGCCGGGCGATCGAGATAGGTCAGCAGGTCAGAACCCGTGAAGCCGAAGCCGCGGCTGCGGAGCGGCTGCTTACGCTTCTGACCCCGCGGGAGCGCGATGTGCTCGATCAGCTCGTGATCGGACGCTCCAACAAGGTTGCCGCCTACGAGCTTGGCATTTCGCCGCGCACCGTCGAGATTCATCGAGCCCACATCATGGACAAGATGAATGCGCGCAGCCTCTCGGATCTGGTGCGTATCTCGCTCGCAGCGCAGAGCCGCGGCCTCGCCTGAGGCGGTAGGGACAGTAACTTACGGAGTTTGTCCGAATAGCGGTCCCGGGTCGAAGAGCGCAGTATCCTTGCATCTCCCTCCCGTTCTCCCCCCCAAACCGGAAGGGCGGACGCGGCAAGCCTCGAGTTAGGCTGCCGCGTCCTTTTTTTATTTGGCGGCGCCGGAACTGGAGCTTGTCCAGCCGGATGTGAAGCTCGGGCCGGCAGCAATGTCGTAATGCGCCAGCAGAGCGCGCAGCCCCGCCAGCAATGTTGTCGGGTCGACGGTCTCGGTCGAGCCTGGGGCGAGCACGCGTATCGTGCGAACATGCACGGCAATCGGCGCATCCTCCCAACGATCGCGCTCCAGGAATGCAGCCGTCAGGTCGCACAGCCGCATGCAGGCTTCGGCGAGCGGATCGAACCCGAAGGTACCGGCCAGCGTGATCAGATTGTTCGACAGGTGATTGAGCAACCTCAGCCTGTCACTTACCGGAGCGTCAGTTGAGACAGTGCGCTCGATCAGATCGATCTGCTGCTCGATGGTCTCGATATAACCGTCGCGGGCGGCAAGAAGATTGCGGGTCGCCGCTGAAATCGCGTCTGCCCGGCTCTTTCCGCCGGTGCGGTGTACCAGTTTCGAGAGACGTGTTTTGACCTTGTACGATTGAAATCCGGACATGGGCTGCACCCTCATTCGGTCATGACGCGTGTCGGCTTGATCAGGGCGTCGATCTCGGCCTGGGACATGTTGGGTTCGGTCGCGTCGCCCACTTCCGGGGAAAGGTCGTTGTCGCGACGGCCGACGCCGTCCGGCGGCCCGGCGAATTTGAATCGCCTGTCGGGACCGGCATATTTGGATGCCTCCACGAAGGGGCGCGAGTCCGAAGCCGCCCAGTCGATCCGGTCGAACAGCACTTTGGGCGATACCGGCTTCTTGACCACCAGGTGCGCACCGGCGTCGCGCGCGCGGGTGATGTTTCGCATGTGGGCATAGGACGTCACGACGATGATCGGCATGTGTTTCGCCGGCGGCGGCATGTGGCGAATTTCCGAGACGAGATCGGCGGCGTTCATGTCCTCGAGTTCGGCTTCGATCAGGCAAAGGTCGAAGCTTGTCGTCTTCAGTATGTTTCGCGCCCTGTCGCCGGTTTCCACGACGGTCGTCGATTCGAGGCCGAGCCCGCGCAACATCTGCTGCATCAAGCCGACGGCGTGCTTATCGCCGTCGACGATCAGCGCCGTTACGCCATCCAGTCTCAGTCTTGCATCGGTCATGTCATTTGGTCCCCGGGGGTGTCCCTTCAATCGTCCCAGAAATCTATGGCGCCGGCTTCGGGCACGGCGCGACTGCGAACTGCGCCGACGGATTCCCGCATGCGCACCTTTACGTCGTGGACAGGGATATCCTCGACGAGCGCCAGCAGTTCCGATCGGTCCCGGTTGTTCCTAAGCAGGAGCTGGCGCGCGATATGGGCAATCAGCTGGGCCTGCGCGTGGGCGTTCTGCGTCAGGCGGTCGAAAGCCTGGAACCGCATCATCACGTCCGCGTCCTCGCGGATGAAGGCGGTTTCGGACAGGCTGGCGCCGAGATCCGACACCTCGTTGGCGAGCGACGATATCTCCCAGGCGACCGCCGCCAGGGCCCGCGACAGCAGCCGGGAGTCGTCTTGCGCCGGAACGATTGCGATCGCTTCAGAAGAGCTCGACATCGTCGCCCTCCGTCTTTTGATGCCGTTCGATCTGACGGGCCTTGTTGAGTTCGCGTTCGGCGAGGCCGGCACTTTCGCTCGGCACCAGGGCGAGCTGACGCGCGCGGCCGGTCGTCGGCCAGTACTGGATGCGGCGAGGCAGGCTGCCGCCGACATTGCCGCCGATGACCGGAATCCCTTCATCGGCCAGAAACCGATGGGCGAAATCGGCGTTGCGAGAGCCGACATCGGAAAGTCCGGCAAGGACATTGGCGCCGCCGAAAAGCTTGGCTTCCAATCCGCTGCGCGTCGCGCCGCGCTTGAGCAGGCCATTGATCAGGAGCTCCATCGCATTTACCCCGTAGCGCACGGCATGGCGGTCGCTGTCCGAGCCTTCCGGCAGAAGGAAATGGTTCATGCCGCCGACGCCGGCATGCGGGTCGCGGATGCAGGCCGAGATGCAGGAGCCGAGCACGGTGGTCAGCACCTCGCTCGGATCGCCGGTGACATGCGTATCGCCCTGGGTGAGCTGGACATGCCAGGCCTTGTCCTGCGCATTGTAGTAGCGCCGGGGGCCGGCTTCCGCCGTGCGATCGCGGGTGGATCCGCCACGTGTCACGTGAGCGCCCCCACGACCTGCTCGATCTTCTCCTTCAGCGTGGCGACCGTAAACGGCTTGACCAGATAGTTGTTGGCGCCGAATTGCAGCGCCCGCACCACGAGGTCCTTGTCGGCGCGGCCAGTCAGCAGGATGAACGCGGTGTTCTTCATCGCCGGATTGCCGCGCAATTTGCGCAGGAATTCGAGGCCGTCCATCTCGGGCATGTTGAAATCCGAGATGATGATATGGGCCGGCTGCGCGATCACCGACTGGAGAGCTTCGGTCGCGGTGGGGAATTCGCGCACGTTGACGATGCCGATCTGCTGCAAACCCGTGCGGACGAGCGAGCGCATGGTCATCTGGTCGTCGACGACCGCGGCCTGAATCTTCGATGCCGTCGCCATCACACATTCTCCGAAACAGGCTGACGCGAGAGCCGGACGATCTCCGGACCGATTTTTTCCAGGGGCAATTGTCGCGCGACCGCGCCGAGTTCCTGCGCGGCCCGCGGCATGCCGTAGACGACGGACGTCGCTTCGTCCTGGCCGATGGTCGCGGCGCCGGCGTCGCGCATGGCTTTGAGGCCGATGGCGCCGTCGCGGCCCATGCCGGTCAGCAGCACGCCGATCGCCTTCTGGCCGACCGACTTCGATACCGACAGAAACTGGCGGTCGACCGAAGGGCGATGTCCGCTCATTGCCGCGTCTGCCGCCAGGTGACAGCGATAGGTGCCGCGACCGGCGACTTCGAGATGCGCCACCGCTCCGGGTGCCAGCCAGACCTTGCCTGCGGTGAGGATCGCGCCTTCGCGCGCTTCCGCAACCGCCGGGCGGCACATCCGATCCAGCCGCTTGGCGAAGGACGACGTGAAGCCGGCCGGCATGTGCTGGGTTATCACGGTCGGCGGGCAGTTCGCCGGAAAGTGCGACAGCACTTCGAGCAGCGCTTCGACACCGCCGGTCGATGAGCCGATGGCGATCACGTGATCCATGCAGGGCCGCTCGTCGCACTCGGGAGCGCTGGCAGCGGGGCGCGGACTGTAAGGCTTGAGCTTTGCCAAGGCGGCGGCCTTGACCTTGGCGGTCAGTTCGCCGGCGGCGGCGTCGAGCGAGACGCCGACGTTCTGCGTCGGCTTGGGGAAGAAGTCGACCGCGCCGATCGCCAGCGCATCGAGCGTGACCTCGGCGCCCTGCTCGGTGAGGGTGGAAACCATCACCACCGGCATCGGCCGCAGCCGCATGATCTTCTCGAGGAAGTCGATGCCGTTCATGTTCGGCATCTCGACATCCAGCGTGATGACGTCCGGGTTGAGATCCTTGATCATCTGCCGCGCAGTGGCGGCATCCGGCGCCGCGCCGACGACTTCGATCTGGGGATCGCGGGTCAGGATCGCGCTGAGCAAGTGACGGATGGTCGCCGAGTCGTCGACGACGAGTACGCGCACGGGCTTCATCGTCTTGCTCCTTTGAGCCGATAGGTCGTTTGTCCGGCGAGCTCGAACGGCATGCTGTCGGTCGCAATGCGCTCGGAATGGCCGATATATATGTGCCCCTGCGGCGACATCTGGCGGGCGAAGCGGCGCCAGATATCGTCCTGGGTTTCCTGGTCGAAATAGATCATGACGTTGCGGCAGAAGATGACGTCGAACGCGCCGCGCAGCGGCCAGTCGCGCAGCAGGTTGAGCTGGCGGAAGCGAATGAGCTTCTTGACGCCTTCGGTAAAGTGGAAGCGAGGTTCTGTGCCCTCGCGATCGTTTGCGATCCACTGGCCGCGCATCGGAAGCGGTATGTCGCCGAGGCGCACGGCCGGGTAACTGCCGGCTGTCGCGCGCGCAATCATATCCGGGTCGATGTCGCTGGCGAGGATCAGGACGTCATGCGAAGCCGCATCGGGCATCGCTTTGAGCAGGGTCAAGGCGATGGAGTAGGGCTCCTCGCCAGAGGAACAGGCGGACGACCAGAGCCGCACGCGCTGCCCGCGCCGCGCCGCGGAAACGAGATCGGGCAGCACGCGTTCGCTCAGATGTTCGAAGTGGTGCGGTTCGCGGAAGAAGCGCGTGACATTCGTCGTCATTGCCGCGATGAGCGCCTGGCGCTCGTCGGCGCCGTCGTCGCTTTCGACAAGGGCGCAATACTCGCGGAAGCTCCTGAGGCCAATCGCGCGCAGGCGTTTGGCGAGGCGCGAATAGACGAGGTTCGCCTTGTTCTCCGGCAACACGATTCCAGCCTCGCCATGCACCAGCGCGGCGATTTTGTGGAAATCGTCCCAGGCGAAGGCGAATTCGCCGGTCGGAACGGGAGAACCGCTATGTTGGCGGACGTCGCGCATGTCAGGCGGCCTGTGCCAGTCCTTCGCCGACAAGCGATGCCGCGAGGCGGTCCATGCTGAGGATCGTGACCATGCGGTTGTCGAGCACCGCGATGCCTTCGACAAACTCGGCCTGGGCATCGCGTGCGAGATCCGGCGTCGGCTGGATATCTCCCGCGGTCACCGTGAGAATGTCCGACACCGCATCGACGAGAAGTCCGATGGTGCGCTCGCCGGCTTTGACCACGACCACGACATGCTTCGGGTCGGGATCGGTGCAGCCGCGGCCAAGCCGGGCCTTCAGATCGACGACCGGCAGAACCACGCCGCGCAGGTTGATCACGCCGCGCACGAAGTCCGGCGCATGGGGCAGCGAGGTTGTCTTGGTCCAGCCGCGGATTTCGCGGATCGCCATGATGTCGGCGCCGAATTCCTGGTCGCCGGAATGGAACGTGATGAACTGGCGGCGAATGCTGGCGTTTTCGATGGTCTCGGTGCTCATGTTCAGGTTCCCGTTGGCTGGAGTTCGGCATCGGCCAGTTGGCTGCGGCAGCGCCCGACCAGCCCGTCGACGTCGAGGATGAGGGCGACGCGGCCGTCGCCGAGAATGGTTGCCGCGGCAATGCCGTCGATGTGGCGGTAGTTGCCCTCGAAGCTCTTGATGACCACCTGGTGCTGGCCGAGGATTGCGTCGACGACGAGTGCGAGGCGTCCGGTGCCCTGGCTCTCGACCAGGATCACCACGCCGTCGAGTGGCTTGGCGGCGCCCTTGATGCCCATGAGTTCGCTGACCTGGACAAGCGGCACATAAGCGCCGCGGACATTCAGCAGATGGCGGCCATGGCCGAAGGGGCGGATGTCCTGGGGCTGCGGCTTCAGGCTTTCTATGATGTGCGCCAGAGGCAGGACAAAGGTCTGGTCGCCGACCGCCACGACCATGCCGTCGAGCACGGCGAGGGTCAGCGGCAGGGTCAGGCTGAACCGGCTGCCCGATTTCGGAGCCGAGCCGATGGTGATGCGGCCGCCCAGGTCGACGATGTTGCGTCGCACGACATCCATGCCGACGCCGCGGCCGGAAATGTTCGAAACCTGGCTCGCGGTCGAGAATCCCGGCATGAAGATCAGATTGTCGATCTCTTCGTCAGAGAGCTGCGCACTGGCGGCAATCAGTTCGCGCTCGATCGCCTTTTCGCGCACGCGCGCGCGATTGATGCCGCGGCCGTCGTCGCTGACTTCGATGACGATGCGGCCGCCGCGATGTTCGGCCGACAGCGTGACGGTGCCTTCCTCGGGCTTGCCGGCGGCGGCGCGTTCGTCCGGGGTTTCCAGACCGTGATCCACCGCGTTGCGGATCATGTGGGTAAGAGGCTCGCCCAGCCGTTCGATCACCGTCTTGTCGACCTCGGTGCCTTCGCCTTCGACGACCAGGCGGACCTTCTTGTTGGTCTGCGCAGCCAGCTCGCGCACAAGACGCGGCATCCGCTGGAAGACCGACTTCACCGGCTGGGTGCGGATCGCCATCACGCTCTCCTGCAACTCGCGCAGGAGATGTTCGAGTTCGTTGAGGCCGTCGCCGATGGGGGACGAACGCGGGATTTTGCACTCGGCGACCCGTTGCGACAGCATCGCCTGGGTGATCACGAGCTCACCGACCAGATTCACCAGCCGGTCGACCTTGTCCAAATCGACGCGGATCGTTTGCTTGGCGGCCTCGGCGGCGGCGTGGGCTTCTTTCTTCTCGGGTTGACCAGCCGCGACTTCGGGTTGCGGCGCCATGGTCTCGACATCCAGCCCCTCCGGCGTTTCGGGCGCCGGGGTCTCCAGGGGCTGGATGTCGAGTTCGCAGTCGCCGACGACGAACTCGAAGACTTCTTCGATCTTGTCGCGGGCGATATCGCCTTTGAGCACGATATCCCAGGCGAAATAGGCCTGGTCGGGCTCGATCACATCGAGCGCGGGAAGGCGGGAGAGATCGGATGTGACGGCGGTCTCACCAAGCGTGGCCAGTTCGCGCACAAGCAGGGCCGGCTCGTTTGCCTTGGCGTAGAGCGCGGCGTGCGGCGCGAAATGAATCCGCCAGCCCTGTTGCGCCGCCGGGTCGAGATCGTCGAGCGCAATGACGGCCGGCTTGAAGTCGATGCCGTCGAAGTCGCCGGCAGCGTCGCAACCGCCTTCCTTGCCGGACAGCGTTTCGAGCTGCTGCTTGATCTCGCGGTCATGCTCGGCCGCCAGGATCTCGCCGTTGCGTGCGGCCTGAACGTGATCTGCCAGCACGTCGCCGGCGCGCAGCAGGACAGTGGCGACTTCTTCGTCCGCGGCAAGCGTGCCGGAGCGAAGATGATCGAGCACGGTCTCGAAGATGTGCGCGAACGCGACCAGATTCTCGAAGCCGAATGCGCCGCCGCCGCCCTTGATCGAGTGCACGGCCCGAAACACGGCGTTGATGACCTCGCTATCGGCCTCGCCGCTCTGAATTGCGATCAGGCCTTCTTCCATCGCGAGAAGAAGCTCCTCGCACTCCTGGAAGTAGGTCTGCTTGATGGCTTCCATCGGATCCATGGAAGTCTCCTAGGGTGCGACCCGGTTGACGGCGGCCAGCAGCTTTGCCGGTTCGAACGGCTTGACGATCCAGCCCGTCGCACCGGCGTCGCGGGCGCGCTGCTTCTTTGCGGGCTCGGTCTCCGTCGTCAGCACGAGGATCGGAATCGCCCGGTTTTTCGGATCGCGCCGCACCTGGTCGATGAATCCAAATCCGTCCATGCGCGGCATGTTGATGTCGGTGATGATCACGTCGACCGCGCCGGCGTTCTGCAGCGCCTCGACGCCGTTCACGCCGTCATCGGCCTGGATGACCGAATGCCCCGCGCCAGCCAGCGCAAGCTTCAGCATGTCGCGCATGGTCTTGGAGTCGTCGACCGTGAGAATGACCTTGCCCACAGTTTATCCTTCCTCTTGAAGAAGCGGTTCGAGCGCCAGCGCGGCGACCGCCGAAGTGAATGCGTCCGAAGCGTTCCTGATGCGAAGCGGCGGTCCGCCCGTCTCGGCAAAGGCGCGGATTCCCGCGCACAGCACCTGGAGGCAGGGCGACGTCACGCGCGCTACGCCGGCGGCGTCGAGCGTCAGACCCTCGGCTGCCGCCAGCGCCGCCTGAAGCTCCTGCTTCAGAGCGGCGGCCTGGGTCAGGTCGAGAACGGCCGGCAGGGTGAAGACCGGCGCCGCGGCGGAGATGGTGTCAGGCATGGAATGCTCCGCCGTCTCAGAACTCTTCCCATTCGTCTTCCTGCACGGTCGGCTTCATCGCCGTTGCCGCACGCCGTCCCGCAGAGGCCACCGGGCGGGCTGATCTGGGGACGGCGCGGGCGACGGCATGCCCCGCGGAGGGGGAAGGCGGGGCGGCCGTTCTGTGCGACGGCGCGTGCTCGGCGCCGACATTGAAGAAGGAAACGAGACGGGACAGTTCGGAAGTCTCGGTCGCCAGGTTGCGCGACGCGGCAGTCGACTGCTCGACCATCGCGGCGTTCTGCTGTGTGACCTGGTCCATCTGGCTGACGGCGGTGTTGACCTCCTCGATACCGGTGGACTGCTGCTGTGCCGCCTGCGCCATTTCGGTAACAAGCAAATTGATCGCGACGACCTGATCGACGATGCGCTTGAGCGCGGTACCGCTCTCGCCGACGAGCTTGACGCCGGAATCGACCTGTTCGCCCGATGTCTTGATCAGGGTCTTGATCTCGCGTGCCGCTTCCGAGGAACGCTGTGCCAGCGCCCGAACCTCGCTTGCGACCACCGCGAAGCCCTTGCCGGCATCGCCGGCGCGCGCCGCCTCGACGCCCGCATTGAGCGCCAGAAGGTTGGTCTGGAAGGCGATCTCGTCGATCACGCCGATGATGTCGGTGATCTGCTTGGACGATTGCGCGATCTGGCCCATCGCCTGGATCGCGGTTTCGACCACGCGACCGCCGTCTTCCGCGGCCGATTTGGCGTTGGTGACGATAGTGCTGGCTTCCTTCGCATTGTGCGCCGTCTTCTTGACGGTCGCGGTGATCTCTTCAAGCGCTGCGGCGGTTTCCTCGAGGCTTGCCGCCTGCTGCTCGGTGCGCTTGGAGAGGTCCTCTGCCGCCTGGCTGATCTCGCCAGCGCCGGTCGAGATGCCCGAGGTCGAGGAGAGGACGGTGTGCATCGTGTCCTGCAGCCGTCCGAGAGCACCGTTGAAGTCCTCCTTCAACTTTGCGAACGGTCCGGTGAGATCGGCACTGACACGATGGGTCAGGTCGCCTTTTGCAAGAGCCGTTAGTCCGGTACCGACGCTCCCGACGATGACCTCGGTCTGCTCAGCCTTGGAGCGATCCGCTGCTGCGAGCTGGTCCTTGAATGCCGCCATGGCAGCCGCAAGAAGTCCGATCTCATCCTTGCGATCCGCCGCCGGCACTGTGATGGAAAGATCACCGGCGGCAAGTCTGCCCATAACGTCCGTCATCTTCTTGAGGGGGCTGGAAACCGCACGGATCAGAGCGAAGCCGATGGCTGCGCAAAGCGTTGCGGCCAGGGCGAGGGCCGCGAGAATCCAGATGCGGGCAGAGGAGTAGGCGTCGCTTCCGGCCTGGGTCTGGGCAACTGCCGCAGCGTTGTTGAGGACGATGTCCTTCTCGATGAGATCGCGCAACTTGTCCGACGTCGCGATCATTCCGCTCATGAAATACGCAATGGCTGCGGCCTGACCCTTGTCTCGAATGATGGCATCAAACTCGTGACCCTGAGAAAGATAACTGTCCCATTCTCGTCTGATGTCGTTCGCAAGTTCGCGTTCGCCGGGGAGATTGACCAGCGGGACGTATCTGTCGAATTGGGTCTGGACCTTGGCTGCAGTATGGGCGAGATCGTCGCGAACCTTCTGGCGGTCCGTCTCGACCGAATAGAACATCAGATTGCTTTGACGCAATCTATAGCGCGTGACAGCTGCCTTCAGTTCGCCAAGAAGTTCGACTGTCGGCAGATAGACGGTCTTGACCATTTCGGCATGCTGATTGAGTTCTGCGAGCCTAAGGCTGGCAAAGAGACCGAGCGAAACGGTTGTTGCGAGTACCAGCGCGAATGCGCTGATCACCTTCGCGCGAACGGACAGGTTTTGGAATACAGATAGAATGGACATGACGACTCCGGTCAGGACACCTCTCGCGCACCTTTTGCGTCGCAAATGGATGCGCGTGCGAGAGCTAGAGGCCTGCCCGTCAATTTGCAGTTAAATGATATTCGACTTTTTGCGATGTTCGTGTCGTGCGTGCGCGACGGCTGGCGAACTCACTTTGAGAAAATAGAATAGGCCAATAAAAACGGGCATTAGATGAGAGTCCGCCACATAAGAAGCGCCGGACTTCTGCGACTACGTATCTTCTACGTATGCCGATGTGGTGACGTGAGCCGCATCGCATCGCGGTATGCTCAGTGTACGGTTTATCTGTCATCCGTATCGAGGCGGTGGCCGCTCGCCGGCTGTGGCGGATTGCATTCCGCTTGGGGCCGCGCCAGGTCCGGCGGCCGGTCCCGGATCGTGCCGTGCCTGCCCTGGGCGCTTTGTCTGCCGCGGAGGTGACGATATACGCAGATTTACGTATCGCGCGGCTGTGCGCGCCATGCGTCAGTGGGCAGAAGGTGTAGACGGATATTTTGGGTATGGAGCCGGATATCGACTATCGGCTTCTCTTCGAGAAGTCCTCCGGTTTGTATGTGGTATTCGACGCGCGTTCGCGGATCGTGGCCGCGTCCGACAATTATTGCCGTGCGACTCATCGATCGCGGGAGCGCTTGCTCGGCATCGACATATCCGGCCTTTATGCGGATGACGGCGTGCGCGAAGCGCTGCGTGCGTCGCTTGAACGCGCATTTGCCACGAAGCGGCCCGACGCGATGGCAGTGTTTCGCCACGACGCCGTGGTCGACGGGATCGTCGAGGAGCGGCACTGGAACGCCCTGAACGTTCCGGTCGTCGACGATGGCGGCCATGTACGCTGGGTGATTCACCGCGTTCACGATGTTACGCTGGCGGTTCTCGACCCGCAATCGGAGCGCGCGCAAGTGCGTCTGGCGCGGGAACAGGACCACATCATCCAACGGCTGCGCACGGCCAATGAAGAGCTCGCCCAGCTCGATGGCTTGCGCCAGGGTCTCGAGGAGATGTCGCGTCTGAATACGATCTCGCTGATGGCGTCGGCGCTCGCCCACGATGTCTCTCAGCCACTCACGGCCGCTCGAAACTATCTGAGCGCTCTGCGGCGGAGTTGGCCTGTCGCTGATGACGCACGGGTCGAGGAGGTATTGATGAAGATCGGAACCCAGATCGACCGGGCCGGCGAGATCGTCAAAGGCCTGCGCCGCCTGATGTCGGCCGACACAACGGTGCATAGACAAGAGAACGTTGCCGCGATGATCGGTGCGGCGGCAAAGCTTTCGCGCTCGTCATTCGACGCAGCCAAAGCCAATTTCGTGCTCGATGTCGCGGACGATCTGGGAACGATTGCCGCAGACCGCGTTCAGATCCTGCAACTCCTCGTCTGTTTGCTCGAGAATGCCGCGGAGGCGACGGCGGGTGAGCCGGTGCGGGAGGTCGTTCTCAAGGCGAGGCGGTCCGGTGAAACTCTGCAGATTGCGATCTCGGATAGCGGGGTGGGTCTGCCGGATGAGCTCGCTGCCATGCTGTCCGATTCGTTCGCGGCGATACGTCTTATCGGTTCAGGTCTGGGTTTGCCGATCGCGCGTCAGGTTCTCAAGATGCACGACGGCACAATGCTGGCGTCGCCGAATTCACCGAGGGGAACGATATTTACGCTCGAGCTACCGTATCGCGAATTGGCGCCGGTGTCCGATCGGGCTTAATCTTCCGGAACTGCGGTCTCGGCCGGAAGTTGTCTGTCCATGAGCGGTCTTCGTACATATCGCGCCAAGCGCGATTTCAAGGTCACCGGCGAACCGCGCGGCGTGGTCGGTCGCCGCAAAGCGCATCGCTTTGTCGTTCAGCGCCATGACGCCACCCGGCTGCACTATGACCTCAGGTTGGAACTCGACGGGGTCTACAAATCCTGGGCGGTCACCAAGACACCATCGCTCGATCCCGCGGTGAAGCGTTTGGCGGTCGAGGTTGAGGATCATCCGGTTGCCTACGGAACGTTCGAGGGCACGATCCCCAAGGGTCAGTATGGCGGTGGCACGGTCCAGCTCTGGGACCGCGGGAGCTGGACACCGCAGGGTGACGATCCGCGGGCCGATCTCGCGGCCGGACATCTGAAATTCGTCCTCAAAGGCAAGCGGATGACAGGTGGCTGGGCGCTGATCCGGATGCGTGACCGCGGCGAGCGCCATCACAATTGGCTGCTGATCAAGGAGGTCGACGACGCCGCGCGCCGGGGCGTGGCCGGCGATGCCCTGGCGCGCGCCGTGACCTCGGTCAAATCGGGCCGGACCCTGGATCAGATCGCAGGCGCCAAACGCCCGAAAAAGAAGAAGGCCGCGCAATGACCGCGGTCAAAGTCCTGGGCATCGCGATCACGCACCCGGACAAGGTGCTGTGGCCGAAATCGCCTGCAGGCGGGGCCGTGACCAAGGAGATGCTCGCAAGTTATCTCGCCGCGGCCGCGCCGCGGATCCTTCCGCATATCGCCGGCCGGCCGATATCGGTCCTGCGTGCCCCCGACGGAATCGGCGGGCAGACTTTCTTTCAGCGCCACCCGCTGGCCGGACTCGCGGCGCCAATCCTCTCGATCAAGGTGAAGGGCGAGGCGAAGCCCTATTTCGGTCTTGCAAATGCCAAGGCGCTGGTCGCGCTGGGACAGCAGGCAGTGCTCGAAATCCATCCCTGGGGTTCGCGCAAGGGCGATCCCGAGAGCCCGGAGCGTATCATCTTCGATCTCGATCCGGCGCCCGGCCTTCCCTTCGCGCGGGTGATCGAGGCCGCGCGCGGCATCCGGAAGCGTTTGCAGCGGCTCGGATTCACGCCCTACGTAAAGACCACGGGCGGCAAAGGCCTGCACGTCGTGATCGCCATTCGTCCGGGTTCGCGCTGGTCCGATGCAAAGGCGTTTGCCAGGACGATTGCCGAGGACGCCGCTGCCGCCCAGCCGGATCGCTATACGGCGACGCTATCGAAGGCGGCCCGCAACAACCGCGTCTTCATCGACTATCTGCGCAACGACCGCACGGCGACTGCCGTTGCGCCCTGGAGTCCGCGGGCGCGTCCCGGTTGCCCGATCGCCGTTCCGCTTTCCTGGAGTGAGTTGCGCGATGGTTTCGATCCGCGTGCGTTCACGATCCACACGATCGCAAAGCGTCTGGAACGCGCGGACCCATGGGCCGGTCTCGCCCGCAGCGCCAAGGCCTTGACGACGCTCAGTGCAAAGCCGCGCTGACGGCGTAGACCAGCCCCGCACCCAGGACGGTGGTCGCCGTCGTGAGGAATTTCGGATGGGCGTGGTGGCTCTCCGGCACGAGATCGCTTGCGCCGAGATAGAGGAACAGGCCGGCGAACACCGCGAGCACCGCGCCGAACAGCTCCACGGGCAGTGGCAATATGGTGGCGATGACGATGCCGAGCGATGGCGCGAGCGAATCCGCGAGCAGCCAGCGGAATGCCTCGCGTCGCGATCCGCCGTTCTTCAGCACGACCGTCATCGTGTTGATGCCGTCGGAAAAGTCATGGGTCAGAACCGCAACCGCCACTGCGACGCCCACGGCATCGGCAATCTGGAATCCGAAGCCGATGGCAAATCCGTCGAACACGCTGTGCGCCACCAGCGTCAAAGCCCCAAGGCCGCCGCGCGGCGCGGGATGGCCATGGCCGTCATGCTCGTGCCCCGCCGCGTGCAGCAAAGCGAGGCGGTCGAGCAGCAGGTAGAACAGGAAGCCGCCCGCAACAAAGAGCATGGTCCGCTCAGGCGTCCCCTGACCGAGATGGATCGCTTCCGGCAGGAGATCGAAGAAGGCGACTCCCACCACCGCGCCGGCGCTGAAGCCGAGGATGAGGTGCAGCCGGTCTTTGAGGCGCAACGCCACCAGGCCGCCGAGCATGGTGGCGCCGAAGGCGGCCGGCGCGAGAAGGAGGGAAATCATGTCGATGCCGTTGTCTGTCCGGCGTCACATACCATAGCATCGCGGCTGTCGCTCATCCGGGATCGTCATGGCTGCCAGGAAACGCAAAACCAAACCGTCGAAGATTGCGAAGAAGGCCAAGTCCGCCCGTGCATCAAAGAAGGCGAAGAAGAAGCCTGCAGCGAAATCCAAAGCCAAGAAAAAGAAGAAAGCCGTCGCCCGGCCCGCGCGAAAAGTCCCTACGAAACGCAAGGCCAAGCCTGTCGGGTCGAAGAAGAAGCGTATCTCCGACCTGATCGACGAGACGTCGGCGGAAAGCTTCCCCGCTTCCGATCCGCCAAGCTGGACGCCCGTTACCGGCGAGGACCGCTAGCGTCTTTTGCGCCACGCGTCGCCGCCAAAAGTCTCGGATGGGTTTGGCGGCGGTTGACGCTTCCCGGCGTCCGGCTCACGACAACCGCATGGTTGAGCTTGCGACCGAGGCCGACATCCCAAGCTGGCTCATGCTGGTGCGCGAGGTCGAGCCGCTGTTCGGGCCGATGCCCGCTTTCGACATCACGCTGCGAAACAAGATCGCCGAGGGATCGGCGTTCTGTGTTCGCGACGGTGCCGTGCTGGGCGGCGTTCTTGTCGGCGGCGCGGCGCCGGATCACTGGATCCGCTGGCTCGCGGTTCGGGCGACCGCGCGCGAGCAGGGCGTCGGCGGCGCGCTCGTCGCGGCGGTGCTGGCCCGCTGTCCGCCACCCTGCACGATTTCTCTCGCAACCTTCGGCGCGGACAATCCGGAGGGCAGGCCCGCACGTCGCCTCTATGAACGTCTCGGGTTCGAAGCCCACGAAATCCTGCCGCGCGGACCCGAAGGCGGCACGCGCCAAAAATATGTCTTGGTACGGGCATGAGCCCCACCGCACGCCGCAATATCCGTCTGCTCGGAGCCTTCAATTTCTGCAACGACTTTCGCGTCTATGCGCCGGTCATGGTCGTCTATTTCGCCCATGTGACCGGATCTCTGGCGCTCGGCACGCTGCTCTTCTCCATCGCCAAGATCGCGTCGTCCGCGTTAGAGGTGCCGACCGGAGTGTTCTCGGACCGCATCGGCCGCCGCAGGACACTTCTCCTCGGCCAGATCGCCTCGGTGCTCTCGGTCGCAAGCTACGCCATCGGCACCGGCTTCGAAGTGCTGGCCATCGGCGCGGTGCTCGAGGGTCTCGCCTTCGCGTTGTTCAGCGGCAACAACGAAGCGCTGCTCTACGACACGCTGAAAGCCGATGGCGCTGTGGAAAGCTACCCCGACTGGCAAGGCAAGTTGAATTCGATGTTCCAGCTCGCGCTCGCCGTTTCGGCGGCGGTCGCCATCGTCGCGCTGAACTGGTTGCCGTTGCGCGCGATGTTCGTGCTTTCGCTTGGGCCCCAGATTCTCGGCATCGTCTTCGCCCTTATGCTGGTCGAGCCGGCCCGCACCGACACCTTCGCGGCCAACATCTTCTCGCATCTGCGCGAAGCGCTCGCCGGTTTCGGCCGCGACGTGCGATTGCGCGAGCTCAGCCTGGCCTCGATGCTGGGATTCGCGCTCGGTGAGGCCAAGCACATGTTCCATCCGGTTTTCTTCGCGCTGTTCTGGCCGGCCTGGGCACTCGGCGCCGCCGGCGTGCTGGTGCATGGCCTGGGCTCGCTCGGCTTCCGTATCGGCGGCCCGGTGATCCGCCGCGTGGGAGAGCTGCGCGTCCTGATCGGCGCCAATCTCGGCAGCATAGCCGCAGGCGGCGGCGCGGTGCTGCTGGCGACAACCGCCAGCCCGGCGATCATCGCGCTGGCTTCGATCTTTTTCGGCCCGGCCATGGTGGCGCAAGGCAGCCTGATGCAGCGCGCCTTCAGCGATGCCCAGCGGGCGACAATGGCTTCGCTGATTTCGCTCGGCGGCAACATCCTCTTCGCCATTGCGGTGTTCGGCATCGGAGCGCTCGCCGACCGGCTCGGGGCGCGTTATGCCTTGCTAACCGCGGAGGTTCTTACCATAAGTGTGACGCTTCTCTATTGGCGTCTCTACGGTCGCGATGAAAATCCTGCTACATAAGGGCGATCTCCCGGCGGACCTCAATCTCGGTCCGGTCGTCGCGATCGACAGCGAAACCCTCGGCCTCAATCCGTTTCGCGACCGGCTCTGCCTGGTGCAACTCTCGTCGGGTGACGGCGTCTGTCACGCCGTGCAATTCGCGCCCGGTTCTTACGATGCGCCGAACCTGAAAGCCATGCTCACCGATCCGGCGACGCTCAAGGTGTTCCACTTCGCGCGCTTCGACGTGGCGATGTTCCGCCGCTATCTGGGCGTCGTGACCGCGCCGATCTACTGCACCAAGATCGCCTCGAAGCTTGTGCGCACCTACACCGACCGCCACGGTCTCAAGGACATCGTGAAGGAACTGCTCGGCGTGGAAATCTCCAAGGAGCAGCAGAGTTCCGATTGGGGCGCGCCGACGCTGACGGACAAGCAGCTTGCCTATGCCGCCAACGATGTCGCCTATCTCCACAAGCTGAAAGTGGTGCTCGACACCATGCTGGCGCGCGAGCATCGCACCGAACTGGCGAAGGCTTGTTTCGACTTCCTGCCGTCCCGCGCCGAGCTCGATCTCGCAGGTTGGGGCGAGGTCGATATCTTCGCCCACTAAGGGTTGCGCTTCCGGCCGGGAATCGCCGCGCCCCGCAGGCTGAATCGCGCATTTACCGCACCGCAATAAAGTAACTTGAACCATTGGCCCGCATGGGACACATTTGGCATGATTTTCGCTTACAGATGCCGCCGTCCCGAAGGGGCTAGTGAAAACAAGGATTTACATGGCCTCCGCCAAGACCAAAGGTGCTTCGCGCGCCACGTCCAAGGCCAAGGATCTTGCGGCCGCACGCCGGGTCCTGACGCATGCGACGGACGCGATCGCTGCGCTTGGCGAGTCGCTCAACGGCGAATTCTCGCGTGCGATCGATGTCATCCTTGCCGTGCAGGGCCGGGTGATCGTCAGCGGCATGGGCAAATCGGGCCATATCGCGCGAAAGATCGCCGCGACGTTGGCCTCGACCGGGACCCCGGCGCTGTTTCTCCATCCGGCCGAGGCCAGCCATGGCGATCTTGGCATGGTGACGCGCGCCGACGCGCTGTTGATGCTGTCGAACTCGGGCGAAACCGCCGAGCTGACCGACCTCATCACCTATGCCAAGCGCCGCGCGATCCCTCTGATCGGCATGGCCAACAATCCGGAATCCCGCCTGCTCCAGGCGGCCGACATTCATCTGCTTCTGCCGAAGGCGCAGGAGGCATGCCCGATGGGCCTGGCGCCCACCACCTCGACGACGATGATGCTGGCGCTCGGCGATGCGCTGGCCGTCGCGCTGATGGAACGGCGCGGCTTTTCGGCCGACCAGTATCGCGACTTCCATCCCGGCGGCGCGCTCGGCAGGCAACTCGTCCGCGTCAGCGACCTGATGCATGCCGACAAGCTGCCGCTGGTGAAACCTTCTGCGCCGATGCAGGACGTCCTCATCACGATGACCTCCGGCGGTTTCGGCACCGCGGGCGTGATCGACGACAAGGGCGCACTCGTCGGGATCATTACCGATGGCGATTTGCGCCGGCACATGGAGCGCGGCTTGCTCGACCGCCGCGCGCGCGACGTGATGACCGCCGGGCCGAAGACCATCGACGCCGCGATGCTCGCCGCCGAGGCGCTGGCGCAGATGAACCTGTCGACGCCGAAGGTCACCTGCCTGTTCGTCGTCGACCAGGCCGCCGATCCGCGCAAGCCGGTCGGTATCCTGCACGTCCACGATATCCTGCGGGCGGGGCTGTCCTGATATGCCCCGGCTGACCGGCACGCGTGAAGCCGTGTCCGATCCGGTCGGCCGTCGCCATGGCGATCTCGACTGGACGGCGCGCACGCGCGAGACGGTTAGCGGCGCGCTGCGCTATTCGCGTTTTGTCACCATCATGAAGCGCGTGCTGCCGATCACCGCAGGCCTCCTGATCGCGGCGGTGATCGCCTATTCGCTGGTCCCGCGCCAGTCGGAGAAGATGTCGCTGACCTACAAGAGCATCGGCACCATCGACAACGATCTCACGATGCTGAAGCCGCGCCTCACCGGTACCGATCATCGCGGCAATCCGTTCGTCATCACCGCCGACGCGGCAGTGCAGGACAAGACCAACATACGCCGCGCCACGCTGAAGAACGTCCAGGCCGATATGACCTTCGACAAAAGCCGCTGGCTCAGCGCCACCGCCGCGCGCGGCCTCGTCGACATGCAGAAGAACGTCCTCGCCCTCACCGGCGGTATCGCGATGTTCTCCGACGACGGCTACGAGCTGCACTCCACGCGCGCCGATGTCGATCTGAAGAAAGGCATCTTCCACGGCCCGGAGCCGGTTCGGGGGCATGGTCCCGCCGGCACGCTGAGTGCCGATTCCTTCGATCTCGATCGAGAAACCAACCGGCTCGTGCTTCAGGGCCATGTCCAGATGACGATCATTCCAGGCGAGATCAAGCAGTGAAGAAACGCTTCCTCCTTCTGCCACTTGCGCTCCTGCTCGGGGCAGCGGCGCCCGGAAAACATGATGCCAGCGAACCGATCGCAGTCAGTGCCGACCGTTTCGTCGCCGCCAAGGATGCGGCGACCAGCAACATCACCGGTACTTATTCGGGCAACGTGATCATCACCCAGGGCGAGATCCGGATGCGCTCCGACACGGTGCGCATCAAGGTGATCGGCGGAAAGCCCGACAAGATCTACGCCGACGGCCACGTCGTCGTGGATTCGGCGTCGGGGACCGCCACCGGCGATTCCGGCGTCTATGACGTGGCGCCGCGTCTCGTGACGCTCACCGGCCATGTCGTGCTGACGAAGGAGAAAAACGTGATGCGCGGCGCCCAGCTCACCGTGAATCTCGTCACCGGAGTCGCGACGCTTGGCGGCGGATCGCGCGTCAATGGGCAGTCGGGCGGCAGCGGCCGCGTTCAGGGAATCTTCACACCGCCGCCGCAGACCGGTGGGAAGTGAGCAATTCATCAATCCTTAAACACGAATAGGCATGGTTTTTGCCGTCGAACGGACGAGACATGACAGAGACAGAAGTCCAGACCGAAACTTCGAGCCGTCCCCGCGTGATTGCGGGCGGCAAGGGTCTCGTCGTCAGCCGCATCGCCAAAGCCTACAACCGCCGTCCCGTCGTGCGCGATGTCAGCCTGACGCTCCGCCGCGGCGAAGTCGTTGGCCTGCTCGGACCGAACGGCGCCGGCAAGACGACCTGCTTCTACATGATCACCGGCCTGATCGCGGCCGACGCCGGCACCATCGAAGTCGATGGCGCCGATGTGACAAAGCTGCCGATGTACCGCCGTGCCCGCCTCGGCGTCGGCTACCTGCCGCAGGAAGCCTCGATCTTCCGCAGCCTCACCGCAGAACAGAACATCCGCGCCACCGCCGAGCTCGTCGAGCCCGATGCGAACCGTCTCAATGCCATTGTCGAAGAGCTGCTCGCCGAGTTCGGCGTCACCCATGTGCGCAATACCCCCGCGATCGCGCTCTCAGGCGGCGAGCGCCGCCGGGTCGAGATCGCGCGCGCGCTGGCGACCCATCCGTCCTATATCCTGCTCGACGAGCCGCTCGCCGGCATCGATCCCATCGCCGTCGGCGAGATCCGCGATCTCGTGGTCCATCTCAAGGATCGCGGCATCGGCGTGCTGATCACCGACCACAATGTCCGCGATGCGCTCGACATCATCGACCGCGCCTACATCCTGCACGACGGCAAGGTGATGAAGGAGGGTTCGCCCTCCGAGATCGTCGCCGACCGCGACGTGCGCCGCGTCTATCTGGGCGAGAGGTTCTCGCTGTAACGCCATGACCCGGAGCGCATCGACATGGCGGGGGTAGGACAGCGGCTCGAAATCCGGCAGGGCCAGGGCCTTGTCATGACGCCCCAGCTGCAGCAGGCGATCAAGCTGCTGCAGCTCTCCAATGTCGAGCTCGCCGAATATTGCGAGCAGGAGCTTGAGCGCAATCCGCTGCTCGAACGCGACGACCGCGATCCGGGTGCCGACGGCGAACGCGACAGCGTCGAATCCGCATCGAAATCCGAAACGCTCGACGCCGAGCTGTCGCGCGAGGACTTCTCCAAGGTCGCCGATCTCGACAGCGCCAGTCACGACAACATGTATGACAGCGATGCGCCGCAGCCGACGGCGTCGTCGCAGGCCCAGCCGCTGACCGACTGGTCGACGGTGAAATCCTCCGGCGGTTTCGACGGCGACGAGGACATGCTCGAGTCGACAGTCGCTGAAGGCGGCTCGCTCAAGGATCATCTGACCGGGCAGGTCAGCATCGCCGCACTCGACTCCGAAAAGCGGCTCATCCTGCTCCAGCTCATCGATGCCGTCGACGAAGCCGGCTATATGCGCGCAGATCTCGCCGAAATGGCCGAGCGCCTCGGCGTCGATCTGGCGACCGTCGAAGCGACGCTGGCGGTGCTCCAGGGCTTCGATCCTGTCGGCGTCGGCGCCCGCGATCTCGCCGAATGCCTCGCGATCCAGCTCAAGGCGCAGAACCGTTACGATCCGGCCATCGCCGCGCTCCTCTCGCGCCTCGATCTCGTCGCGCGCCGCGATCTTTCGGCCCTGTCGCAGCTCTGCGGCGTCGATATCGACGACGTCACCGACATGATCGCGGAAATCCGCGGCCTGACGCCGAAGCCCGGTCTCGCCTTCGGCACCGAGCCGGTCCAGCCCGTCGTGCCCGATGTCTTCGTCCGCGTCGGTCCCGATGGCGGATGGGCGATCGAGCTCAACTCCGACACCCTGCCGCGCCTGCTCGTCAACGCCCGCTACTATTCCAAAGTCTCGAAGGGCGCGCGCGACAAGGACTCGAAGACCTATCTCACCGAGTGCCTCAACAACGCCAACTGGCTGGTGAAGAGCCTCGACCAGCGTGCCCGCACCATCCTGAAGGTTTCGACCGAGATCGTGCGCCAGCAGGACGGCTTCCTGACCTATGGCGTGCGCCATCTCCGTCCGCTCAATCTGCGCACCGTCGCCGACGCCATCGGCATGCATGAATCGACCGTCAGCCGCGTGACCTCCAACAAATACATCTCGACGCCGCGCGGCCTGTTCGAGCTGAAGTATTTCTTCACTGCCTCGATCCAGGCGGTGAACGGTGCCGAAGCGCACTCTGCCGAAGCGGTGCGCGACCGTATCCGCGAGATGATCCAGAACGAAGAGCCGCTCGAGATACTGTCGGACGATCGCATCGTCTCGCTGCTCACTGCCGATGGCGTGAACATCGCGCGCCGCACCGTCGCCAAGTATCGCGAGGCGATGCGCATCCCGTCCTCGGTCGAACGCCGCCGCCTGAAGGGCGGAATCGAGGCTGTCGGCGCGCGCTGAACTAGGCTGCGCCGGGGAATGGTTCGACGAAGGTCTCGCCGCTGCGTCCATAGTAGACCGCGCGCCGTCCTGGCATCGACACGAGATAGCCGACACAACCTGCCGCCAGCACCCGGTCACAAAAGGCGCGATAGCCTATCTGCCCGGCCTGGATGGCGCGTATCGCCGCGTTGACCCCGGAGCTGGAAAAGTCGGCAGCGGCTTCGGCTGCATACGGTGGGCTGGACAAACAATCGGTCTCGCCGTTCGGCATGTAGTAGGTCCGTTCCGCCCGGACGAGATCGCAATGATAGCGCTCGACGCCCACTGACATCAGTAAGCCGATGACGTCCGGAAAGGTCATTCGCTCCTTGTCCGAACCCTCATGTGCGAGGTGGATGGCGTCTTTGGCGTTCATTTCAACAGGTCCTTTTCTAGTCAATCGGAATTTCGGTGAAGCCGCGCCGTTCGGCGATCTCGCGCAGCATCCGCTCGAGCGCGCGGCGATCCTGCGCCGGCATGTCACCGAAGACGTCCGCGTCGTTGCGGTCCGCCAGCGCGGCAAGGGTCGGAACCAGCCGCCGCCCGCTCGCCGTCAGCGCCAGCGTCTGGGTGCGGCGATCTTCGATGCCGGTGGTGCGGGCCGCGAGGCCCTTTGCGACGAGCTTGTCGGCGATCTTGGTAACCGCACCGCGAGTCATGCCGATCCGCTCTGCGAGCAGGCTTGGCGACATTTGCCGGGCATCGAATATCTCGCGCAGCACGACCCACTCGGCGACGCTCACATCGTGCAGGGCGACCTTGTCCGCGAACGCGCGGCTCACCCGATTGGATACGAGGCGCAACCAGTAGCCGAGATGGCTTTGGAGTGAAGGGACACTGCGACGCTGCATGGATCGTCCATTTAGTTTCCAAGGAAACTATCATGTTGCGCTTCGATGTCAACGATTGAATGGCGGGATTTTCGTTCGGTCCGCCTGTCTTGGTTTACAGAGGTAACCGGGCGCTTTTCGGGTTCCGCGGATTCGATGCCGTAACCAGTCAGCAATCCGAAAATGCAAGAATTGACTTTCGGTAAGGCCGGGCCTAAACGTCCGCGCCTTTCGAATGGATGTGCCGGAAATTGCGGCACATTTCTGTCGTTTTTCGCGTTGGGGCCAGTCCAGAGAAGGCCATGCGGGTCAAGGTTTCCGGTAAACAGATCAATCTCGGCGAGACCCTTCCCGCGGGCGTGAGGGCACGGCTCGAAGACGTTGTCGGCAAGCACTTCGACGGCGGCGCGGATGGCCATGTCGTGTTCAGTCACGAAGGTCCCTTCTACAAGGTGGACTGCGTTCTGCATCTCGACTCGCATACGATCATCACGGTCGAAGGCAAGGCCTCAGACGTCCACCGCGCCTTCGATGCCGCGTACAAGCGCATCGAGGCCCGGCTGCGCACCTACAAACGCAAGCTCAAGAACCATCACGCCAAGGCCGCCGCGCGCCGGCGCGCCCCAGCAGAAGGTCGCTCATGAACATCTCCGATCTGCTCAAGCCGGAAGCCGTCGTCGCGACGCTGAAGGTGAACGGCAAGAAGCAATTGCTGCAGGAACTGAGCGCGCGCGCCGCGACGCTCGTGCGTCAGCCGGAGCGGAAGATCTTCGAGACGTTGATGGAGCGTGAGCGCCTCGGCACCACCGGCGTGGGGCAGGGCATCGCGATTCCGCATGGCCGTCTTGCCGATTTGCCATCGATCGCCGGTCTCTTCGTCCGTCTCGAGCAGCCCATCGACTATGCGGCCGTGGACAACCAGCCGGTCGATCTCGTCTTCATGCTGCTCGCGCCCGAGGGCGCTGGCGCCGATCACCTGAAGGCGCTCGCCCGCGTCTCGCGCCTCCTGCGCAACCAGCAGGTCACCGAGAAGCTCCGCGCCGCCAAGAGCGCCGAAGCGATCTACGCCATCCTCACCGACACCACCGGCAGCACCGGCGCACAGGCGGCTTAAGCGCTCAGAGCGCCACGGCCGCGGATTCGATTCCGAGGCGTTTCAGCCGTTCGTCGAGCTTGCGCAGCGCCGCGCTCAGATGCTCGACAAGCGCGATCACGCGGCGGGGCCGCTGCTTCATCGCTGGCAGCACGATCTGCAAGTCGACATCGGGCGGACAGAACGTCGTCAGCAGCGGTTCGAGCAGCCCGGTCTCGATATCGGCGACGACATCCCAGGCCGATTTCAGCACGATGCCCCGTCCCTCGACCGCCCAGCGCCGCAGAAGGTCTCCGTCATTGGCTTCGCGGTCGCCGACGACCTTCACCTCGGTCAGCACCCCGTCGGCCACGAAGGGCCAGAGATCGAACCGGCCCTCGCCGCGCAGCAGCGGCATGCAGTTGAATGCGTGCAGATCCTGCGGCTTCGCCGGCCGCCCGGCCTTGTCGAGATAGGCGGGCGACGCCACCGGGAAACGGCGATTGGTCGAGATGCGCCGGAGCTGCAAGGCACTGTCCGGCAGGCGGCCGTAGCGGATCGCGATGTCGATATTGTTCTGGGCAAGATCGAGCGCCGTATCCGACAGGACAAGGCTCGCGCTGACGCCGGGATGGGCATCGACGAAGGCATCGAGCACCGGCGCAACGTGATTGCGTCCCAGGTCGAGCGGTGCGGTCACCCGCACCGGACCTCTCAGCGTGCCTTGCTCCGCCGCCAGGCTCTCGCCGAGGTCGTCGAGCTCGGCAAGCACGCGCCGCGCGGTATCGTGGAACCGATTGCCGGCATCGGTGAGCTGCGAGCGCCGCGTCGTCCGGCGCAGCAATTGGGTACCGAGGGTCTGTTCGAGCGCCGCCAGGCGCTGCGAGACCGCGCCGGGGCTGAGGCCGAGTGCATCCGCCGCCGCGCTCAGCGAGCCGCGCTCGACAATGGCGACGAACAGGCGGAGGTCGGCAAGCCGGTCGATCATATTTTAGATATACTAAAGAATATATCCGAATTGTCGATATTTATCCAAACAGCAGCTGCTTGCAGGCTGGCGCCATGCTTCGCCTCGACCATGTCCTGTTCCTGACGCCCGACCTGCCGCGCACCACGGCCTTTCTGTCCGCGGCGACGGGGCTCTCGCTGGGTTTGCGTCCGGCGTTCCGGTTTCCAGGTGCCTGGCTCTATGCCGGCGACAAGCCGGTGCTGCATGTCGCGGCGGTCGATCCTGCAAGCGCCGACTATCTCGGTGGCCAAGGCGGATCGATCGATCACATCGCCTTTGCCGGCGACGATCTCGCCGCGCTGCGCGCCCGCATCGCCTCCTCCGGTCTCGCGCATTTCGAACGCGTGGTGCCCGAGAGCGGCGAACGTCAGGTCTTCGTCACCGGGCCTGGCGGATTGAAGCTCGAATTCCTCTTTCCATCACGGAGTGCAACATGAGCGATCGCCTCGCCGAACCCCTCACGCTGCCTTGCGGCGTTGTCCTCTCCAATCGCATCGCCAAGGCAGCGATGAGCGAAGGCATGTCGGATGCCGCCAACCGTTCGACGCCGCGGCTCGAAGCGCTCTACCGGCGTTGGGCCGCTTCGGGTGCGGGCCTCCTGTTGTCGGGCAACATCCAGGTCGACCGCGATCATCTCGAACGCCCGCTCAATGTCGTCGCCGACGAAGACGAAAGCGGCGACGCGGCGCTGGTGCGTCTCGCTGCAGCGGGCAGGGGTACGCAATTCTGGGCGCAGCTCAGCCACACCGGCCGCCAGGTCGACAGCGCGATCAACCCCGAACCGCTCGCGCCATCGGCGGTCGAGATCGATGTCGTGCGCGGTGCCGGCTACAGCTTCGCGCCGCCGCGCGCCATGAGCGAAGCCGAGATCGAACATGCCATCGCACAATTCGCGTTCTCGGCGCGCAAGGTGAAGGCGGCCGGCTTCACCGGTGTCGCGCTGCATGCCGCGCATGGCTATCTGGTTTCGCAGTTCCTGAGCCCGCTCACCAACCGCCGCACCGATCGCTGGGGCGGCTCGCTCGAAAATCGAGCCCGCCTCCTGCTCGAGATCATCGCCGCCTTGCGTGCCGCAGTCGGACCGGGCTATCCGGTCGCGATCAAGCTCAACGCGTCGGACTTCCAGAAGGGTGGCTTCACCCATGCCGAGTGCATCGCACTGGTGCGGATGCTCAACGCCACCTCGCTCGACCTGCTCGAACTCTCCGGCGGTTCGCTCGAACAGCCCAAGATCGTCGGCGTCGCGCTCAAGGACGAAGGCGAAGACGGCCGCCGGGACAGCACGCGCAAGCGCGAGGCCTACTTCCTCGAATTCGCCGGAGCGGTTCGCGCTGCTGCGACCATGCCGGTGATGGTGACCGGCGGCTTCCGCACGGCCTCCGTTATGCGAGAGGCGCTCACCAACGGCGAGCTCGATGTCGTCGGTCTCGGCCGCCCCATGATCGTCGATCCGCGCGCGCCGGCGCGCCTGCTCTCGGGCGAAATCGAACGCCTGGAAGCACCCGAGATCGGGTTGTTCCATCTCCTTGCGTGGCACAACATGCAGCTCGAACGCCTGGCCGATGGTCTCGATCCCGACCTGACCTTGTGTGGCGAGGCCGCCGCTGCCCGCTTCAAGGAAATCGAAGCCGACAATTTCGCAAAGCTGCGCACCTATCGCTCCGGGCCTTAAGCGTTCCGCGCCATCAGCCCGCCATCGACCGGGATCGTCACCCCGGTGAGGAACGACGCCGCAGGCAGGCACAGGCTCAGCGTGATATGCGCGACTTCCTCGGGATCGCCATAGCGGCGCAGCACCGTGCGCCGCCTTGCATAGGTCTCCTTGTCGCCTTCGGGGATCGCCGCCGTCATCCCGGTGCGCACCGGCCCCGGACAGATGCAGTTCACCGTGATGCCCTCCGGTCCAAGCTCCACCGCCAGCGCCCGCGTCAGCCCGGTCACGCCGGCCTTCGCCGCCGCATAGGCGCTGTCGCGCGCCGTGGCGCCGAGTGCCTCGGTCGAAGCGATGTTCACGATGCGCGGCGACTTCGATTTGCGCAGATGGGGCAGGGCGGCTCGGATGGTGCGCTGCTGCGCCGTCAGCAACACGGAAACGGCGCGCTCCCACACCGCCTCATAGCGCTCGTGGTCGATCGGCACCGCGGCGGGGATACCGGCATTGTTGATCAGGATGTCGAGACCGCCGAACGCGCTCGCCACCTCGCCGACCACGCGCCGGATGGCGTCGGCGTCGCTCACGTCGAGCGCCCATGCCCGCGCCGTGCCGCCGCCGGTCGAAATCTCTTCCGCGACGGCTCGAGCCCCGGCCTCGTTGAAGTCCGTGACCGCGACCTGCGCGCCCTCATCGGCAAACGCATGCGCGGTCGCCCGTCCCATGCCGCTGGCGGCACCGGTGACGAGCACGCTCAGTCCCTTGACCGAACGGCTGAGTTTCTTGACCGGCTCCATCGGCGTCTCCCGCAAGCGTATTGCGGAGCTTCCGGCGCGTGGCCGGTCCTGTCCAGATGCCGCGACGGAAACGGAAAAAGCCGGAGACCATTCGATCTCCGGCTTCTCCGTTGAACCTGCCCGCGCCGAGGGGAAAGCGCAGGCGAGGATCTCAGTGCAGCGACACCGGCGTCAGCTCGTTCTGCACCGCCGCGCCATAAGCGCTGTCATAGGCGTCGGTGTAGCCGAGCACGCTGCCGTCCACGGCGTGGAGCACGTAGAGCTTCACGCCCGGGGGCAGCGTGACCCCTTGCGGGATCAGTCCGAGGCGATGAGCCTCTTCGTCGCCGGTCGGCTTGATGTAGGTGATGCGGCCGCCGCCGAAGACGGGCGCAGTGGCTTCAACTTCGAATCCGTCGTTGCTCATGACAAACCTCCTTCGCCCTTCCCTTACTTCCTGTCGACGCCGGCTGGCGTCTGGATTGCGATCGTGCGGACCACGCTGTCGGCCGCGGGACGGGCGAGCTCGATGGAGAGCAACCCGTTCTGCAACTCCGCGCCGGTGACTTCGATCCCTTCGGCGAGCACGAAGGCCCGCTGAAATTGTCGCGCGGCGATGCCGCGATGAAGGAACGTTTTGCCGTTGGCCTCACACTGCTTGCCGCGGATCATCAGCTGGCGGCCTTCGACTGTCACAGCGAGTTCGTCCGGCGCGAATCCGGCGACGGCCAGGGTGATGCGCAGCGCGTCATCGCTCGACTGTTCGATGTTGTAGGGCGGGTAGCCGTCTCCGGCGCTTTTGGCGGTGCGTTCGAGCAGGCGTTCCAGATGCTCGAAACCCAGGAGAAACGGACTATTGAAATACACGGTTCGGTTCACGACAGGCCCTCCTTCAAGCGGCCCAGATTTCCAGTCCTCCACATGGAGCGGCTGGTATGCATTCCGCGGCCCCGGCAAAGGGCACCGCTTCTGGTAAGAATGTGGGGTCTGATCCGGCCAAATCAAGGCAACTGCCCGAAACAACAGGAAAAATTGTGGAAAAACCCGTAACCGTGATGCTGGACGATGCCGCGGCCGACCGGATTCTCCGGTTTCAGGCTCCCGCCGCGGTGATCGCTGCCAACACGCCGAGGGACATTCCGGCCGCGCTCGCACTGGTCGAATCGGCTTTGGCCCAGGGCCGTCACGTCGCCGGCTGGCTGGGCTACGAGCTCGGCTACGCACTGGAGCCGCGTCTCACGGAACGCGGCTGGCCCGCGCGTCCGCTGCTCTGGTTCGGGGTCTTCGATAAGCCCGAGGTTTTGACCCGCGCCGATCTCGGCCGCACCGGCGCCGCCTATGCCGGTCCGCTAGGCCACGAATGGGACGAAGCGGCCTACACCCAGCGCTTCGACCGGGTGCACGACTACATCGCCGCTGGCGACATCTACCAAGCCAATCTCAGCTTCCGCTCGCGCTTTCATTTCGCCGGCGATCCGCTCGGCCTCTATTTGCGCCTGCGCGGACGCGCAGCGGCGGCGCATGGCGCTTTCATCGACGATGGCGCGCGCCAGGTGCTCAGCCTCTCGCCCGAGCTGTTCTTCGAGATCGGCGCGGATCGCCGGATCGTCGCGCGGCCGATGAAGGGCACCGCGCCGCGCGGCAGTGACGAACTCGCCGACGCCCGTGCCAAAGCCGCGCTCGCCGCCTCGCCGAAGGACCGGGCCGAGAACCTGATGATCGTCGATCTGGTGCGCAACGATATCGGCCGTCTCGCCCTGATCGGCAGCGTCGCGGTCGACAAGCTGTTCGAGGTCGAAACCTATCCGACGCTGCACACGATGGTTTCGACCGTGCATGGCACGCTGAAGCCCGGCACCAGGGTGCGCGATATCGTTCGCGCACTCTTTCCCTGCGGCTCGGTCACTGGCGCGCCCAAGATCCGCGCCATGGAGATCATCCGCGAACTGGAGCAGAGCCCGCGCGATCTCTATTGCGGCGCCATCGGCATGTTCGCCCCCGATGGCTCGGCGATATTCAATGTCGCGATCCGCACCATCACGCTCGAAGGCGGGCAGGGCACGCTCGGCATCGGCGGGGCTGTGGTTCAGGATTCGACCGCGCCGTCCGAATATGCCGAATGTCTGCTCAAGGCGCGCTACTTCGACAGCGTGCGCGAGCCCATCTGCCTGATCGAAACCCTGCGCCACGAGAACGGTTTCGTCCGGCTGGAGCGCCATCTCGCGCGGATGGAAGCGTCGGCCAAATTCCTCGACCTGCCGTTCGACCGCGCCGGCGCTGATGCGACACTCAATCGAGCCGTGGGCGGGAGCGACAAGCCGTTGCGCGTGCGCCTGACGCTGGACGAGGCAGGCGCCTTCGAGTGTACGACGGCGCCGCTCGGTCCTGCGGCGACGCACTGGCGCTACGCGATCTCGCCCTATCCGGTGCGTTCGGACGACGCGCTCATCCGTCACAAGACGACCTGGCGCCAGTTTTACGACGCCGAACAGCTACGCCTATCCGGCCAGACCGGCTGCGACGAGGCCGTCTTCGTCAACGAACGCGGCGAAATCACCGAGGGTAGCCGCACGAACCTCTTCATCCGCAAAGACGGGCAACTCTACACGCCGCCGCTTGGCTGCGGCCTGCTCGACGGTGTCCTGCGCCGCGAGCTGCTCGAAACCGGGCAATGCGAGGAACGGGTTCTGACGCCTGACGATCTCGCGACCGCCGACGAAGTCCTTCTGGGTAATTCCCTTCGCGGCCTGATCCACGCCGATCCCGCCGCCAGCGCCCGCGCGACGGGCTGAGCATGACCGCTGTGCTTGCCGCGACGATCCACGATCCGGAAGGCAAGCTCGCCGCTGCCATCGCGACGCATGCCGGAACCCTGCGCGGCACATTTGCGGACTTCGCTCTCAATGTCAGCGACGCAACGCCAGATAGCGTTTTGACTGCCGCGCGCGACCATCTCGGCGCCCACACGATGGTCCATGCGCAGGGCGAGGCCCGGATCGGCCGCAACCGGCGCGAAGCCGTGAAGCTGGCGCTCCAAGGTGCTGCGTCGACGATCCTCTACAGCGATTTCGATCACGTCATGCGCTGGATCGAAGCCGATCCAGAGGAGCTGCGCGCGATCCTGACCATCCGATCGGACTGTGATTTTCTGGTCGTCGGCCGTTCCGTTCGCGCATTCGCCGTCGCGCCGGAACGACTGCGCGAGACCGAGAGGCTGGTCAACCACGTCTATCGCCTGATGACCGGTCACGACTGGGATCTGATGTTCGCGGTGCGCCGCTTTTCCCGCAAAGGCGCAGGGACCGTCGTTGCGCGTTCGCGCGAAGACAGCATCGCGAACGATGTCGAATGGCCGCTCCTGGCCGAAGCCGCCGGACTTGCCATCGGCTATGTGGCGGCCGACGAATTGCACTATCGCACGATGGAAGAGTTCGGCGCGCCGGCCGATACGCTCGACGGCGACCCGCTGCAATGGATCCGGCGTATCGAGATTGCAGCCAGTCATGCCGCAGCCATGCGGCCGTTTTTGAAGCGCTGACGTCTACTGAACGCTCGCCGCCAACGAGCAGAGTTCCACAAGGGTTTCAGGAAGAACCCAGCCCTTCACTTCGACGATCCTGCCCGCCGCGACATCGGCGGCCGTCACATCCTGCAGCGAATGATGAGTCAGTCTTTGCCGCAGCGCTTCGGCCATCTCGGCTTTGTCGATGACGGCCGGCGACACGCGTCCCAGCCGGATCGCTGCATCCCGGTCGGTGAGCTGGTTCAACAGATCGTCATATGGCGTCTTCCGATGCCCCAGGAGGCGCGGCACAGTCAGGCCAAGTGCGGCGAGGCCAAGTGCCGCCGTGATGCTGCCGCCGATCGCCACCATCCGGCGTGTGGGTCCTTGCGGGCTCATCGATGCATCCACCGGATATGCTGGGCCAGCCGCAGCGTGAGCGCGACGAGATTCATAGTCGGGTTCGACGCGCCATAGGTCGGGAACACGCCGCTGCCGGCGACATACAGATTGGCGATGCCGTGGACCTTGGAATTCGCGTCGACCACGCCATGCGCCGGATCGACGTGCATGCGGGTCGTACCGAGGTGATGGTTGCCCCAGTCGAGCGCCCCAACCCACTCGGCGCGCGTATTGTAGTTCAGCCGGATCATGCCGGTCCCCGCGGCGAGAAGCTGCCTGCCGAGTTCCTTCATGGTCAGCCGATAACGGGCGAAATCCTCGTCCGAGACTCGGTTGGTCAGTTTGAGCCGCGGCATGCCGAGCGCATCGCGCGCACCGGTGAGCGTCAGGCGGCGCTCCGGATCCGGCTGCAATTCGAGTCCGCAACCGACCGAAAAAGCCTTGGCATTGCTCGCATCGACACCGAGCGCCAGCGCCGTGGTCACGATGGCAGCCTTGTCGAGTTCGTCGAGTTCGACGGAGGTTTCGACCGTCGTCAGCGAGCCGGTGATTTTGGCGTTGCGTTCAAATGCATCGCTCGGCGCATAGGTGGGACGGACGACGGCGCCGTCGATCGCCGTGCTGTTGAAGTAATAGCCGGGCAGGGGACCGGCGAAGGATACGAGCGTCGCGGTATCGCGCGGGATCGGATGATCGGCGAAGAAGCGGCCGACGAGATCGTTCTGGTTTCCGACGCCGCTCTTCATCACGTCATTCGACGCCAGCATCAGGCGGGCATTCTCGATCGCACCCATCGCCAGCACGGCGCGTTTTGGCTTCACCTGGAAGCTGTGCCCGCCCAGCGTCGCGATCCGGATGCTTTGAAGGCTCGCCGCATCGGGCGCGAGGTTCAGCGCCGTCGCGTTGGCGTTGAGATAGAGCTTGAGATTGGCGAGGCGCTTCAGATCCTCGGCATAGCGGGTGCCGAAATGCGTCGGCAAGACGTCGTTGCGCGTCTTTGAGAACTGAAACCAGCTCGTATAGACGCCGCCCGCGCCGAGCTTGAGCAGCGGCGCCGTCTTTTCCAGTTGCGGACCGGCGTCGTCGTAAAGCCAGTCACCGGCCTCGACCAGCGCCTGCGCCCGTTTGAAGTAGGGCTTCAACTCGTCGATACCGAAGGGCCAGCCGGAATGGGGCAGCCAGTCACGCTGCTCAAAATCGATGGGATCGAGCGGCCGGCACCAGCCGCCCCAGTGATTGGTACTGCCGCCGAGAAACCGCAGCCGCGAACCGTCCAGCGGCAGATACGTCACGCCGCTTTCGCTGCCGCCATAGAGCGCCTGGGTCGTCTGGTCGAACTCCATCCCGCCGCTCTCGAACAGCATGATGGTGAGCGGCGCTTCGGCGAGGGCAAGTGCCAGGCTGATCCCGGCCGGCCCGCCGCCGACGATGGCCAGATCGGGTTCCAGGACAGTACCCGCCGGGACGGTTCGGGCATCGATGAAGCTGCTCAATGCAGGGCTATCCCTTGGGCCTCGCGGGCCCCAGCAGCCGGCGGAGAGTGATCGAACCTCTCTTGTCGGAAATGGCCGGTGACCGCAAGTCGCGCCTTTCGATCGGTGGCGGCCGGAACCTCGCCCGGTCCGCGTGCATTATGTTGACGCGCATCCGGATTCAAGGCAGGAGTTTGCTGCACTGCGGTGTGCGTTTGGAGGATCTCGTTGCGTTTGTTCCCAGCGCTTGTGGCGGCCTGTCTTGTGACGGGCTGTAGCGCAGCCGATCTGACCTATGTCTCCGGTCCCGCCACGCTGCCATCCTCGCCGCCTGCGACGGCCGCAACCGCCAACTACGCCAACTTCGCCGCCGAGGCTGAACGTGCGGACGAAACGTGCAAGTCGGTGGCAAGGACCCGTGCGCAGGATGCCCGCTATCAGGACATCGACAGCGATGCCCGCGATGCGATCTACCGAAAGGTATTCGCCGACTGCATCGCCTGGGCCAACCGCGGACAGAAGTAGCGGCTAAAGGCGCTTGCATGCGAAGGCGCGGCCGGATGGAGACTTCAGGTACTTTTCGAAGTCTATCGCCTGCGCGACATCAGAAAATGCGACGTATGTCTCAATGGCCCATGGCCAGAATTTTGCCGTATGAGCGACATCTCCGGCGTTGTGCTTTATCAGGCGCGCTCATAGATCTTTGGAGTGACTGACGTAGTAGCGGTCGACCTCGATGCTTCGAAGAATGTAGACGTAGTGCATTGGGGCGCTCTCAAGAACGTCCAACCGCGGTAGCGACGAGAGTATAGATCACCCGAATCGCTTGCGTGCGAAACTGCTTCGGGCCCGCCTTCGCCCTTTCGGGCTACGGCGCGGCAGCCTTCGCTGCCGCTTCGCATGTTCCACACTTTGCTTCGATGTCAGAACTATCAAATAGCCTGCCGAGCCGTAGCTTCCGCGAAGCGGAAGCTGGTGGAGCCAAGCGGGATCGAACCGCTGACCTTCTGCATGCCATGCAGACGCTCTCCCAGCTGAGCTATGGCCCCGTTCCAGTCACGTCGCGATGGGGCGCGACGGGTGTCAGATACTAGCGTTCGTCCTTCTCGATGTCTGCGTCGATGATGCCGCTGACATCGTCGTTCTCGTCTTCGTCTTCTTCGAGAAGGCTGTCGTCCTCTTCGCCTTCCTCGTCTTCTTCGCCGAGATCGACATCCTCGATGTCGTCCTCGTCGACGACCGACATGCCCGCGCCCTCGGTCTCCGTCTCTTCTTCTTCCTCTTCTTCGTCGTCGTCCTCGCCCGTGGCGGCGACCTTCAGGGGCGCCTCGCCCTCGACGGCTTCGACGCCTTCTTCCTCGTCGGCCTCGGCCTCTTCGTTCTCGTCGTCCTCGTTCTCATCGTCTTCGGCATCCGCCGGCACGGCCTGCGCGGCGACGGGCTCGGGCTGACGCGGACGGCGCTGCTTGTACATCGCCTCGGGCTCGAAGCTGAACTCGCACTTCGGGCATTCGATGGGACGCTTGTTGAGGTCGTAGAAACGCGCCGCGCATTGGGGGCACACGCGCTTCAATCCGAGTTCTGCCTTGACCAAGCTTTTGCTTCCCGCGAAAGAAGGGTTGATTTGGAAGGCGGGTCGTTTGCCACGCCTGACCACCGAATGTCAAAGAGGTTTTGGGGCTCCGATCATGCATGGTGCCGGCGCTGCCAGGCCGTTGAAATCGCGCAGGTCTTTGGCCCTGAGGGGGACCGCCGAGGTCCCCGGGGACAAGTCCGTCTCCCACCGTGCTCTGATCCTGGGTGCTCTGACGGTCGGTGAGACCCGGATTACCGGGCTTTTGGAGGCCGAAGACGTCCTCAATACCGCGCAGGCGATGCGGGCTTTCGGCGCCCAAGTGGTCCGCCATGGACCGGGAAGCTGGACCGTCCACGGCACCGGTGTCGGCGGCTGGCGCGAGCCCGACAATATTCTCGATTTCGGCAATTCCGGTACCGGATCCCGTCTCGTGATGGGCGCGATGGCGACCACGCCGATCATGGCGGTCTATACCGGCGATTCCTCCCTGCGCGGCCGCCCCATGGCCCGGGTACTCGATCCGCTGACCGAATTCGGCGCGGTCTACATCGCCCGCGCCCGCGGCCTGATGCCGGTGACACTCCAGGGCGCGACGCTGCCGATCGCGGTCGAGCACCATGTCGCGGTCGCGTCGGCACAGGTCAAATCGGCAATGCTCCTGGCCGCCCTCAACGCGCCTGGACGTTCTCGCATCAGCCAGAGCGAACTTACCCGCGACCACACCGAGAAGATGTTGAAGGCCTTTGGCGCCGACATCGCGGTCGAGCCGCTGACCAAAGGCGAGGCGATCCACATCACCGGCGAGGTCGAGCTGAAACCCTGTGCTGTCGATGTGCCGCGCGATCCGTCCTCCGCCGCTTTCCCGCTTGTCGCCGCGCTCATCGTGCCGGGCTCCGAGGTGCGCATCCCCGCCGTGCTGCTCAATCCGCGCCGCATCGGACTGATCGACACGCTGCTCGAGATGGGCGCGAATATTGCCATCGAAAACGATCGCGAGAGCGGCGGCGAGCGCATCGGCGATCTCGTCGTCCGCGCCTCGTCGCTCAAAGGTGTCGAGGTCCCGCCCGAGCGCGCGCCTGCGATGATCGACGAATACCCTATCCTCGCCGTTGCGGCGTCCTTCGCCGAGGGCAACACCGTGATGCGCGGCCTCGAAGAGCTGCGCGTGAAGGAAAGCGACCGCCTCTCCGCCATCGCCGCCGGCCTCACCGCCAACGGCCTCACGCTTGCCGAGACCCACGACACGCTGACCGTCGAGGGCAGGGGTGCCGACGGCGTCCCTGGCGGCGGGCGCGTGATCACCCACATGGATCACCGCATCGCGATGAGCTTCCTGACCATGGGCCTCGCGTCGAAGAACGCCGTGAGCGTTGACGACACCGCGATGATCGCGACGAGCTTTCCGGAATTCGAAAAGCTCATGCGGGATCTAGGTGCTGATTTTCAGGCGGTGAATGTGTAGGCGGCAGACTTAATCCCCGCCATCGCGAAGCGCCGCCTCGAAGTCCTGTCCGCCATAGAACACGCCATGAATGACGACTGTCGGTGCCTCGACGGCATACGCGATGGTCACGCGCCGCGCGTGGCTTGTGGTACGCAAGTTCGGGCGAATGTCATCGCGTCGCAATCCGCGCTCGGGAAAGTTTGCAAGCCCCATGCAGGTATCGACGATCGCGCCGACGAAACGCTCGGCCCGCGCTTCGCTGCCATGCTCTGCGATATAGGCGTAAAGACTGTCCAATTGGGCTTCGGCGCGCGGCGTGAGGACCACGCTGTACGCCTCGTCTGTCATTTCCCGGACTTCGTCCGCGCCTTATGCGCCGTGCGGAGCCGGCTCATTACGTCTCGCGCCGGGATGGCGCCGCCCGGATTATCCTTGTGTTCGTCATAGCTCTTTGCGACTTCGTCGCGCAGCCAACGCTCAACTGCTGCATCGCGTGCCTGGAGGGCACGAAGTCCGTCACGGATCACTTCGCTCTCCGTCGCATATTCGCCCGACGCCACCTTTTCTTTAACCATGGCGGCCATGTCGTGGGGCAGGGTGATGCTGAGAGGTGAGGTATTCCGCATGATGCAACTCGCACAGAGTGTATGATTAAATCATACATCCGTGGTCTTGCGCCGGAAAGCCCTTTGAAGGTCGCCGCCAACTGTGTCAGTCAGGCGCGGCATCGAACGATTTCACACCGCCATGAGCATCGTCATCGCCGTCGACGGCACGGCCGCTTCCGGCAAGGGCACGCTGGCCAAGCGGCTCGCGCGGCATTTCGGCTTCGCCCATATGGATTCCGGCGCGCTCTACCGCCTGACCGCGCTCGCAGTGCTCGCCAACGAGGGCGATCCGGCGCGCGAGGCCGACGCGCTCAAGGGCGCCCGTTCGATCGATCTTTCCCGCGCCGGCGATCCAGCGATCCGCACCGACATCATCGGCAAGGCCGCCAGCCAGGTTGCCGCCATTCCCTCGGTTCGTGCGGCCCTGCACGACTTTCAGA
This sequence comes from Pseudomonadota bacterium, assembly GCA_018241025.1. Taxonomy (GTDB): domain Bacteria; phylum Pseudomonadota; class Alphaproteobacteria; order Micropepsales; family Micropepsaceae; genus Rhizomicrobium. The sequence continues at coordinate 112,801 of JAFEEQ010000012.1, read as the reverse complement.
AGAATTTCCTCGCCCACCCTCCGGGCGGAAGTCCCGGCGCTGTGATGGACGGCCGCGATATCGGCACCGTGATTGCGCCGGACGCCAACGCCAAGCTCTTCGTCGACGCCGCGCCCGAGGTGCGTGCCCACCGCCGCTGGCTGGAACTCAGTGGCATGGGGATCGGGCGGAATGAGGCGGAACTCCTCGCCGAGATCGTCGCCCGCGACCACGCCGACCGGACCCGCGCCGTCTCGCCCCTGAAGCAGGCACCGGACGCCGACTTGCTCGACACCACCTCTTTGGGTATAGAGCCCGCGTTCGCGGCGGCTCTTCGCCTGGTGCAACCCAGGATCGACAGCGCGCTCAAGGCTTCGCCAAGGGGTTAGGAGACCCGGCGGCCTCATCGGGCATCCCGCGAACTCTGCTGAAAACCAACCGCCCGGGCGGGGCAGGCCAGCGTGGCCAGCCTGCAAGGGAAGTCCATTCCGCGAGGCTTCGCGGGATCGGCACGACGACTAGAATTGGAACGCATCCGAATGGCTCGTAACGCCACCGCCGTCAAAACCCGTGAAGAAAACATCGCGACCCCCTCCATGGCCGATTTCGAGGCCATGCTTGAAGCCAGCTTCGAGGCCCAGTCGCCGCAGGAAGGCTCCGTCATCACCGGCACTATCGTCGCGGTCGAAAACGACTTCGCGATGGTCGATGTCGGCCTCAAGACCGAAGGCCGCGTCTCCCTCAAAGAATTCTCCATGCCCGGCATGCCGGTCACCGTGAAGGTGGGCGACAAGGTCGAGGTCTATCTCGAGCGCGTCGAGAACGCGCTCGGCGAAGCCGTCCTGTCGCGCGACAAGGCCCGCCGCGAAGAGAGCTGGATCAAGCTCGAGAAGGCGTTCAACGACCAGGCGCGCGTCACCGGCGTGATCTTCGGCCGCGTCAAGGGCGGCTTCACCGTCGATCTCGACGGCGCCGTCGCGTTCCTTCCGGGTTCGCAGGTCGATGTCCGCCCGATGCGCGATGTCGGTCCGCTGATGAACCAGCCGCAGCCCTTCCAGATCCTCAAGATGGATCGCCGCCGCGGCAACATCGTCGTCTCGCGCCGCGCCGTTCTGGAAGAGCGCCGCGCCGAGGAGCGCACCAGCCTCGTCGCCTCGCTGCAGGAGAAGCAGGTGGTCGAAGGCGTGGTCAAGAACATCACCGACTACGGCGCCTTCGTGGATCTGGGCGGCGTCGACGGCCTGCTCCACGTCACCGACATCGCCTGGCGCCGCGTCTCGCATCCGACCGAGGTGCTCTCGGTGGGCCAGACGGTCACCGTGCAGATCATCAAGATCAACCACGAGACCCAGCGCATCAGCCTCGGCATGAAGCAGCTGCAGACCGATCCGTGGGAAGGCGTTGCGGTCAAGTACCCGCCGGGCGCGAAGTTCACCGGCAAGGTCACCAACGTCACCGACTACGGCGCCTTCGTGGAGCTGGAGCCGGGCGTCGAAGGTCTCGTCCACGTCTCCGAAATGTCGTGGGTCAAGAAGAACGTCGCCCCGTCGAAGATCGTGGTGCCGGGCACGGAAGTCGAAGTCCAGGTTCTGGAAGTCGACTCCAACAAGCGCCGCATCAGCCTCGGCCTCAAGCAGACCCAGGACAATCCGTGGGAAGCCTTCCTGCGCGATCATCCGGTCGGCGCGACCATCGAGGGCGAGGTCAAGTCGATCACCGAGTTCGGCCTCTTCGTCGGCCTCGGCAACGACATCGACGGCCTGGTCCATCTCTCCGACCTCAGCTGGGCGAAGTCCGGCGACGAGGCGGTCAAGGACTATGAAGTCGGCCAGCAGGTCACGGCCAAGGTGCTCGACGTCGACTCCGAGAAGGAGCGCGTCAGCCTCGGCATCAAGCAGCTCGGCGACGACCCGATCGAGCGGGCCGGTGCGGATGGCGGCGCCCTGCGGAAGAACCAGGTCGTCACCGTCACCGTGACCCAGGTCAACGACGGCGGCGTCGAGGTCGAACTGGCGGACGGCGTGAAGTCGTTCATTCGCCGCAGCGACCTCGCCCGCGACCGCAACGATCAGCGTCCGGAGCGTTTCCAGGTCGGCAACAAGATCGACGTGCTCGTCACGCAGATCGACAAGTCGACCCGCCGGGTCTCCGTCTCGATCAAGGCGCGCGAAGTGGCCGAAGAGAAGGAGGCCGTCGCGCAGTACGGCTCGTCCGACTCCGGCGCAAGCCTCGGCGACATCCTCGGCGCAGCGCTCAAGAAGCGCGGCGGCAAGGCGGACGAGTAGGGTCGAGACCCTCGGGTCATGGCCGGCCCTGGGCCGGCCATCTGTCCAAAGATCGAGGCGCGCAGCGATGCGCGCCTTTTTCTTTTGGCCGATTCCTTATCCGACACCTTCCGTAGCCGGCGTATGATGCGCGTCATCGTGTTGCCGAAATCCGCAATGAAGAGGGAAATGCGTGAGGAAGTCGAAAACAATTATATTGCGCAAATCCTTGTAACATATTGATATGGAAGAGAATTTCATTTTTCTCATTCCGTCAGTGGAGATTGTGTCAGCGAAAAATGTTCTCCGGCCGTTCTCGTGCCATCCTACTGACAGAAGGCTGGCAACAGGGTCCGTTTAGTCTCTTTGTCCATTGGAGGGAGACAGTCATGAAATTCGGATCGGCACTCATCGGTTTTGTGCTGGCGACCGTCATCAGCTGCGGTGCGCGGGCCGAGCCGCCGGCCAAGCCCGACTATATCGAGTTCACCGTTCACGACCTGGCGCGCAGCAAGGCGTTCTACGGCGCGGTGTTCGGCTGGCATTTCACCGATTATGGCCCCGGTTATGCCAGCTTCGACGATGGCCGCGTCGGCGGCGGCCTCACGACGGATGGCATGCCGAAACCAGGCGGCCCGCTGATGGTGTTCTATGTCGATGATCTCGAAGCGACGCTGACACGCGTGGTGGCGGCAGGCGGCACGGTCACGAAGCCGATCTTCGCATTTCCCGGCGGGCGCCGCTTCCACTTCACCGATCCTGACGGCGTCGAAGTCGCCGCCTGGACCGCGAACTAGGCAGGCTCGCCATGGCGCATGTTCCGGCCGAACTGCAAAAGAAGATGGAAGCGGCCATGCCGGCCGATGTCGTGTGGCGGTTTCGCCCGATGTTCGGCGGTATTGGCGTCTACGCGAACGACAAGATGTGCGTGTCGCTGTCGGATGTCGGGCTTGCGGTGAAGCTCTCGGGCGATGCCCACGCCGAACTCTTGAAGCTGAAGGGCGCCAAACCGCTGCAATACGAACCGGGTGCGCCGGTGAGTAAGACCTATGTGGTCGTGCCGGACGCCATGCTCGCCGACCGTCGTAAGCTTGGCCATTGGCTTGCGCTGGCGGCGTCGCAGGCGGGGAGCAAATCGGCCGATTCCGGGAAAAAACAAACTAAGGCGCGGCGCAGGAGAGCGCCGACTTAACCGGTCGTTATCGCCGGTTCCCCTACTTTGTCCCGGCTGTCGAACTGGGGCGAATGTGACTGCCGCGACCTTCCTGCCGCGCGCTTCTGCCGGACCGCGCCCCGCGCCGGTCTTCCTGGTCGTGCTCGCCCTCGCGGTGTTCGCTTCGGCCTGGTGTTGCATCGCGCTGATCGCGCATACCGGTCGCGTATCGACGATCTGGGTCAGCAACGCCTTCGTCGTCGCCTGTCTGCTCAAGACGCCGCGGCGCATGTGGCGCGATATTCTCGGCACGGCCTTCCTCGCACTGCTGGCGGCGGACATCGTGGCGGGCGATGCCCCGGTGCGCGGCGTCGGACTCGCCGCGGCCAATATCGTCGAGATGTTGACGATCGCATGGCCGCTCCGCCGTCTCGGCTTCGACCGCAACTTCTCGAACAGCGAAGTGCTGCTGACGTTCTATGGCCTGCTCGTCGCGGCCTGCACGGCGTCGTCGGCAATCGCGGCCGCAACTTTGAACCTGACGCTCGGCTTGCCGGTATTGGCGTCGATGCTCACCTGGTTCGGCGCCGATGCATTGGGGCTCAGTCTGCTCCTGCCGTTCCTTATGTGCGTGAGGCCGTCATCGATTGCCGGGATGTTCTCGCCCGGGAAGCGTCTGCACAGCATCACGCTCCTTGCCGCGGTTGCGGCCGTCGGATCGATCTGCGTGATGTTTCCGTCCTGGACGCTCAGCTTCCTCTATGTCCCGGTTCTCATCCTGCTGACCTTTCGGCGCGGATTCGCGGGCGGGGCGATCGGCCTTGCGATCGCGCTCGGCTTCTCCTTCGGAATGGTGATCTTCGACCATCCGTCCGCATCGCTGGTGACCCACTCGCTCCCGGCCCGCGTCGCGATGATCCAGCTCTATTACAGCGTCATCGGCTTCACGATCATCCTGTGCGGCGCGGCGCTCGAAGAGCGGCGCAAGCTGGAACAAAGCCTTGCGATTGCCGCAAAGCGCGCCGAGGCCTCACGCGAGGAGGCTTTGGTCGCCAAGGAAGTCGCCGAGCGCGCCAGCCAGACCAAGTCGTCCTTTCTCGCCAATATGAGTCACGAGCTGCGCACGCCGCTGAACGCCGTGCTCGGCTTCTCGGAGATCATCTCCGGCGAAATGTTCGGCCCGGTCGGGGATGGGCGCTATCGCGAATATGCCGGGCTGATCAATAGCGCCGGCACCCATCTCCTCGACCTGATCAGCGATATTCTCGACATGTCGAAGATCGAGGCCGGCAAGCTCGAGCTCAACCGCGAACGCCTCGATCCCTCCGCGCTGGTCGCCGAGTGCCTGCAATTGATGGCAGAGCGCGCGGCAGCTGGCGGCGTCGCACTCGAGGTCGGCCTGGAGACCGCTCCGCGCCGGGTCAGTGCCGATCGCCGGGCGTTCAAACAGATCCTGCTCAACCTGCTGTCCAATGCCATCAAGTTCACTCCGCGCGGTGGCCAGGTCAGCGTCACCCTAGCGGACGAGGGTGCGCTGTGCCGGCTTGCGGTGACGGACACCGGGGTCGGGATTCCAGCCTCCGAGATCGAGCGTCTGGGCAATCCCTTCACCCAGCTGGCTCGCCACTCGGGTCAGGCCGGCGGAACGGGGCTTGGCCTGGCTCTTGTCAGGGGATTGGCCGAACTCCACGGCGGCCGGTTCCGGATCGCCAGCGTCGAAGGGCAGGGCACCACCGTGTCTGTCTTCCTCCCGATCAGCCCGCCTGTGGCGGTCCATCAGGCCGGCTAGACCATTCCCATAGGGAATTATTCCGCCGCGGGGCCGGAGCAACCGCATTCCGGCGGCCATTTGGGGTTTCGAAGCCGGGCTCGGCAGACCCTTTTGCGGTTGCCTAGGCTCCGGTGAATCGGCCCCCCTGCGGGAACTTTCACCTGTTGCCAAAATAATGCTGGCATTTCAGTAGGTTCGATTGACGGACTGTCGCAGAATTGCCAAAGTTAACACGCCGGGCGGGGGAGTCTGCTTTCGGCGTTTCCCTCAGGGGCAGGGGATGATCAAGTCGGAACTGGTTGCAAGGCTCACCGCTCGTTATCCGCATCTCTATCATCGGGATGTGGAGCGCATCGTTTCGACGATGCTGGACGAGATCACGAAGGCCCTTGCAGAAGGTCATCGCGTGGAACTTCGCGGGTTTGGCGCCTTTTCCGTAAAGGTGAGACCTGCGCGCCAGGGGCGAAATCCACGCACGGGAGAACCCGTCTCCGTTGAAGAAAAGCGCGCGCCGTTCTTTCGCACGGGCAAGGAATTGCGCGAGCGCCTGAACAACGGCAGCGACAGCTAGCTGCCTACATCGTCCTCTGATCGAAATTGCGCAGGCGCTTCAAGCAGATCGCTTGGGACTTGTCATTGTCGCCGGTGCTGACTATCACCCGCCTTCGATGACCGCGCGCCGATTCCGCAACCCCGTCTTCGTCGCTCTCGATACGCCCGATCTGAATAAGGCGCTCGAAATCGCAAATGCCGTAAAGCATTATGTTGGTGGCCTCAAAGTGGGGTTCGAATTCCTCACCGCGAACGGTCCCGACGGTGTGCGTGAAGTCGTCAAAATCGGTTTGCCGGTCTTTACCGACACGAAATTCCATGACATCCCAAATACGGTCGCGGCAGCGTCGCGTGAGATCGCCAAGCTGGGCGCGGCGATGTTCAACGTTCACGCCTCCGGCGGCGAGGCGATGCTGAGAGAGGCCGCCAAGGCGGCCCGTGCGGTCGACCCGCAAATCAAGGTTCTCGCCGTGACCGTCCTGACGAGCCTGGACGATGCGGTGCTCGAAACGGTCGGTCAGCATCATCCGGCCTCTGAGCAGGTGGTGCGCCTCGCGAAGTTGACACAAGGCGCGGGCCTCGACGGTGTGGTTTGCTCCGCCCATGAGATCGCGCTTCTGCGTCAGGCCTGCGGCCCTGATTTCATGCTTGTTGTCCCCGGCATCCGCCCGGCCGGCAGCGACATCGGCGATCAGCGCCGGGTGATGACACCGGCCGAAGCCCACAAGGCCGGGGCCGATATCCTGGTCATCGGCCGTCCGATCACAGGCGCCGCCGATCCCGCCACCGCCGCGCGCGCGATTGCCGCAGAGCTGGCGCTCGAACCGGCCTCTTAAGCGTCCGATTTACCCTTGCTTGATCGCAGGACCCGGGCAGGCCATAAGCCCGACCCCATGGCGGTTCTGGTCAAAATCTGCGGCATCACCACGCCCGACGCGGTCGACGCGGCGCTTTCGGCCGGCGCCGATTTTGTCGGCCTGAACTATCATCCCTCGAGCCTGCGCTTCGTCGATCTCGATCGCGCCGCGGCGCTGGCCGCCCGCATGCGCGGTCGCGTCCGCCAGGTCGCGCTGATGGTCGATCCTACCGACGACCAAGCCGCGGCGATCGTCAGGATGACGGCGCCGGACTATCTCCAGTTTCACGGCCGGGAAACGCCGGCGCGGGTCGAAGAGTTGTCCGCCCGTTTCGGACGTCCGGCGATCAAGGTTTTCGGCGTGGCCGATGCAGCGGATCTTGCCGGCGTGACGGCTTACGACGCGGTCGCCGCGATGTATCTGTTCGATGCCCGGCCGCCCCAAGGCGCTGCCAATGCCGGCGGCCATGGCGTCGCCTTCGACTGGCGCGTGCTTTCGGGGCACCGCTTCGCACGGCCCTGGCTGCTGGCTGGCGGTCTCAATCCCGAAAACGTGTCGCGCGCCATCGCGATGACAGATGCACCCGGAGTCGATGTATCCTCCGGCGTGGAGACCGAACCGGGGCGCAAGAGCCCTGCATTGATCACCGCGTTTACCGCCGCCGCCAAGGCCGCGCAGCATGCCAGCGAGGCCCGTTCATGAGTCTGAGCAATTCCTTCCGCACCGGTCCGGATGTCCGCGGCCATTTCGGTGCTTATGGCGGACGCTTTGTCGCCGAAACCCTGATGCCCAATGTCATGGCGCTGGAGAAAGCCTATGAAGAGGCGAAGACGGACCCCGCCTTTGCCGCCGAGCTATCGGGCCTGCTCAAGAACTATGTCGGCCGCGAGAGCCCGCTCTATTTTGCCGAGCGCCTGACCGAGCATCTCGGCGGCGCGAAAATCTATCTGAAGCGCGAAGATCTCAATCACACCGGCGCACACAAGATCAACAATTGCCTCGGTCAGATCCTGCTCGCGCGCCGCATGGGCAAGACGCGCATCATCGCCGAGACAGGCGCCGGCCAGCACGGCGTCGCGACCGCCACGGTCTGTGCCCGCTTCGGCCTGCCATGCGTTATTTATATGGGCGAAGTCGATATCGAGCGGCAGAAGCCGAACGTCTTCCGCATGCGCCTGCTGGGCGCAGAAGTGCGCGCCGTGAAATCCGGCTCGCGCACTTTGAAAGATGCGATGAACGAGGCGCTGCGCGATTGGGTCACGAACCCCTATGACACCTTCTACATCATCGGTTCGGCCGCCGGCCCGCATCCTTATCCGGGGATGGTGCGCGACTTCCAGACCGTGATCGGCGCGGAGACGCGTCTCCAGATGCAGGAGATCGAGGCGCGACTGCCCGATCTCGTCGTCGCCTGTGTCGGCGGCGGTTCCAACGCCATCGGCATGTTCCACCCCTTCCTCGACGATCCTTCGGTCGAGATTCACGGCGTCGAAGCGTCGGGTGAGGGCATCGATACCGAACGCCACGCCGCGACCCTGACCAAGGGCTCGCCCGGCGTGCTCCACGGCGCACGCTCCTATCTGCTGCAGGATCGCGACGGGCAGATTCTCGAAGCCCATTCGATCTCGGCGGGCCTCGACTATCCCGGCGTCGGGCCGGAGCATTCCTGGCTCAAGGATCAGGGACGCGTCCGCTACTTCTCGGCGACGGACAAGGAGGCGCTTGAAGCCTTCGTTCAGCTGTCGAAACTCGAAGGCATCATCCCGGCGCTCGAATCGGCGCACGCTATCGCCCATGTGATGCGCGTCGTACCGCAGATGGCGAAGGACAAGCTGGTCGCGGTCTGCCTGTCGGGGCGCGGCGACAAGGATGTGTTCTCGGCCGCGGCCGCGCTCGGAGAGACGATATGAGCCGCATCGCCGCGACTTTCGCCGCACTGAAGAAGGAGGGCCGCGCCGCCTTCGTGCCCTTCGTTACCGGCGGCGATCCCGATTTCGAAACCTCCTTCGCCATCCTCTCGAAGCTGCCCGCTGCTGGTGCCGACATCATCGAGCTCGGAATTCCGTTCTCCGATCCGATGGCGGACGGTCCGACCAATCAGGCCTCCTATCTGCGGGCGCTCGCCGCCGGCATGACGCTGATCAAGCTGCTCGATCTCGTGCGCCGCTTCCGCAAGGCCGACACCAGGACGCCGGTCGTTCTGATGGGCGCCTACAACCCGATCCATGCCTATGGCACGGCCCGCTTCATGAAGGATGCCGCAGAAGCGGGGGTCGACGGCCTGCTCGTGGTCGATGTGCCGGCGGAAGAAGACGAAGTCCTGCGCCTGCCGGCCGCCGCGCACGAGATCGACATCATCCGCTTCCTCGCGCCGACCACCGATGCCGAGCGCCTCAAGGTGGTCCTCGATGGCGCCAGCGGCTATCTCTACTATGCCTCGGTGGCGGGCATTACCGGCGTGAAAAGCTATGACGAGGCCGCGGTCCGCAAGGCGCTGGCAACCATAAAGGCACAAACCCGGTTGCCCTGCGTCGTCGGCTTTGGGATCAAGACCCCGGAGCAGGCGGGCGACATCGCCCGCTTCGCAGACGGCGCGGTCGTGGGCTCCTCGATTGTGGCGAAAGTCGAGGCCGGCGCAGGCACGAAAGCTGCGGATTTGGTGGGCGACGTGATCGAATTCTGCGCCGCGCTGGCGAAATCCGTGCATGCGGCGAAACGGGAATCCGTGCTAGGTTAGGGCCATGAACTGGATCGCGAATTTCGTCCGCCCGCGCATCAAGAGCCTGATGGCGTCGCGCAGCTCCGAGACGCCGGAAAACCTCTGGAAGAAATGCTCCGCCTGCGGAGAGATGATCTTCCACCGCGACCTCGCGCTGGCACAATTCGTCTGCCCGCAATGCGGCGAGCATATGCGCATCGGCCCGGCGGACCGCTTCAACGCGATATTCGACCAGGGCTCCTATGAAGAGCTGCCCTATCCCGAAGTGCCGTTCGACCCGCTCAAGTTCCGCGGCGAGAAGCGCTACAGCGACGAGATGAAGGCCGCGCGCGGCAAGACCTCGCGCAACGAGGCGCTGACCGCGGCGCGCGGCACGCTCGAAGGCCTCCCGGTTCTGATCGCCGTCCAGCCCTTCGATTTTTTCGGCGGGTCGCTCTCGATGGGTGTCGGCGAAGGCATCGTGCAGGCGATGGAAGTCGCGGTCGAGGAGAAGCGTCCCTTCATCCTCTTCGTGTCCTCCGGCGGTGCGCGCATGCAGGAAGGCATTATGTCGCTGATGCAGATGCCGCGCGTCACCATCATGGTCGATCGCCTGCATGAGGCCGGCTTGCCCTATACCGTCGTGCTGACCGATCCGACCTATGGCGGTGTCAGCGCATCCTACGCCATGCTCGGCGATGTCCAGATCGGCGAGCCGGGCGCCCGTATCGGCTTTGCCGGTCCGCGCGTCATTGCCAACACCATTCGCGAGCGCCTCCCTGAGGGGTATCAGCGTGCCGAATACCTGCTCGAGCACGGCATGATCGACATGGTCGTGCACCGCCACGAGCTGCGCACGGAGCTTTCCAAGGTCGTCCATCTCATGATGCGCCGGGCCAGGCCGCGCGCGCGCACGACGCCGGTCCAGACCGTCGTCAATGCCACTGCGACGCGCGTTCCCCCGGGAGCTTCGAACGCAGCGGAATGAGCGGCGCGCAGACCCAGCCGGACGACACCAGAAGCACAGCCATCCTGCAACGCATGCTGGCGTTGCATCCCAAGAAGATCGACCTCGCGCTCGACCGCATCCTGCGGCTGCTGCATCGGCTCGGCGATCCGCAGCTCAGGATGCCGCCGACCATCCATGTCGCCGGCACCAACGGCAAAGGCTCCGTCTGCGCTTTCTCGCGCGCCATGCTGGAGGCCCAGGGCCTGAAGGTGCACATGCACATCTCGCCTCATCTGGTGCGCTTTCACGAGCGCATCCGGATCGCCGGCGAGCTGATATCGGAAGACGAGCTGGTCGCGACCCTCGAAGAGGTCGAGCGGGTCAATGCCGGCGAGCCGATCACCTATTTCGAGATCACCAATACCGCGATGTTCCTCGCCTTCTCGCGTCACCCGGCCGACGCGCTTGTGCTCGAAGTCGGCCTCGGCGGCCGCTACGACGCGACCAACGTGATCGATAAGCCGGCCGTGACGGTGATTCAGCCGGTCGATCTCGACCATCAGGATTTTCTCGGTAGCGACATTCGCGGCATAGCGGCGGAAAAGGCCGGCATCATCAAGCGCGGCGTGCCGTTGATCGTGGGTCCGCAGCAGGATGGCCCGCTCGAGGTTATCCTCTCGCATGCCGATCGCCTGAGCGCTCCGGCCTATGTCTTCGGGCAGGACTTTTCGGCCCATCAGGAACATGGCCGCATGGTCTATCAGGACGAGCACGGACTTCTCGACCTGCCGCTGCCCAAACTGATCGGGCGTCATCAGATCGAGAACGCGGCGGTCGCCATTGCGGCGCTACGCTACTCGGGCCGCAACTGGGGCACGGATGCGGCCATCGAGACGGGTTTGCGCAGCGTGGACTGGCCGGCGCGTTTGCAGCGCCTGTCGCGCGGCCCATTGATCGCCGCCGCACCGAAAGGCTCGGAGATCTGGCTCGACGGCGGTCACAATCCGCATTGTGCGGCGGCGGTATCGCGGGCTGTTGCCGATCTCGAAGATCTGGCCGACCGCCCGCTCTATCTTATCTGCGGCATGTTGAAGACCAAGGATGCTGTCGGGTACCTCCAGGCGTTTCGCGGGCTCGCGCGCCACGTTGTGACGGTGAACATACCCGGCGAGCCTGCGAGTCTTGGCGCTGGAGCGCTCTACGACATGGCGCGCGCGGCGGGGCTCGACGCCGCCCCGGCGGAGGATCTGGAAGACGCCATGCTCCAGCTCCAGGCGTGGTCGCGTGCTCACGCCAAGGAGCCGCCGCCGCGCATCCTGATTTGCGGTTCGCTTTATTTGGCCGGCCAGGTGCTCGCAGAAAACAGCTGAGGCGTTCAGTTCACGGGCTTCGCCGTGCAGCTTCGATAAGCGTCATCGCGGACTTTCTGCTGATCGGCGGCGCTGGCGCCCAACTCCCTTGCATCCCTCGCGCGATTGTCGGCCATCTCGCGGCAGCGGGCGCCAGAGTCCGGCGCGGTTGCGACAGCGGGTGTGGCCACAGACTGCGCCGCAGGTTGGGCTTCCACAGGTTTGGGAACCTTGTGCGGCTTCGCGACAATTTCGGGTTTGGGCGTGGGTTCCACGGAGGGCGCGGGCTCAAGCTGGCCACGCATCCAGGTGCAGCCCGACAACAGAAGAATAGCAGCAAAGGCGGCGGCGGCCCGCATCGGGAACTCTCAACGGCTTCCGCCGTCACTCTACAGGATTTTCGCAGCCCGCGCGCTCAGTCGTCCATGGGTTCGCGGTTAAGTTCCACGCAATCGTACCCGATCGCACCATGGTCGGCGGGCTTGTTGGCCAGGCATTCCTGCTCGGTCTTGTAAGCGCCGCGATAGAGCGCGTGCTGTTTGACCGGCGTGTTCATCAGAATGTACCAGCCGGGGCCGTGCCAGCCGGCACCGACGGACAGGGCGGGCGGAGCGGCGCTGACAGCAAACAAAGCGGCGAGTGCAATACGCCGAATCATGGGATCCCCTCCTGTGATTTTCTATGCAACGGAACGTCGGCAGGCGTTCCGTCGCACAACTATAACAGGAGGCGTGGGAAACTCAGACCGAGGATTCGATCCATTCCTTGATCTTGGACTTCGGCAGCGCGCCGACCTTGGTCGCCGCGACCTGGCCCTGATGGAAGATCATCATGGTGGGGATGCCGCGCACGCCGTATTTCTGCGGAACGTGCGGGTTCTCGTCGATGTTGATCTTGGCAATCGTGACTTTGCCGCTCATTTCGCCGGCCAGTTCGTCGAGCGCGGGCGCGATCATGCGGCAGGGACCACACCACTCGGCCCAGAAATCGACGACCACCGGAACCTTGGAGTTCAGGACATCGTCCTGAAACGACGTGTCGGAGACCTTGATGGGAGAAGCCATGAGATGCGTCCTTGGGTTATCTGGCCACAATACTTAGGAACCGCTCCCCGAAGGGTCAAGGCGTGCCCGAATGCGGACAAGTTCGTTGTCCAGCATCTCATTGGACAGTTCCATGAGTGTGGGACCATCGGTCCAGACCAATCCACAGACGATTTGCCTGCCCGGGAAGATCTTCTGCGCCGCAGCACGATAGAGCGCCATCTGGGTTCGGTAGAGATCCGCGATGTCCTCCTCCCGGGCCGGCGGCGGCCGGTTGGTCTTGTAGTCGATGATGAGCACCCGGTCGTCGCCAAGCGCCAGTCTGTCGACCCGGCCATTGACCCGCGCGCCGGCGCCCAGCTCTGGCAGATCGGCGACGATGGCGACTTCGGCGCGGCTGCCGTCGGCGAACGCCGCGGCAAAGCGCGGATCGTCCAGAACACTCAGGGTTTCACCAATCAGCATTGCGGCTTCGTCATCACCAATGCCGCGCAAGCGAAGGAACTGCAGTCCGATCTCTCTGCGCGAGTCCCTTCGCGCTTCAGGCAGATTGGAAAGCAAGGCATGCACGAGCAGGCCGCGCTGGAAGCGTGCATTGTCCGAAAATGGGGACAGCGTGACGGGTTCCTCGAGGCCGGCGGCATCGAAGGGCCGTATCAGGCGCGGCGCCGGCGCATCGCGTGGCGCCGGAGTTTCCAGCCAGGGCGGGTTTGGCGTGATGGCGTCGGCGGTTGCCTCAAGCCTCGTTGCGGGCAGATCTTCGGCGTCACCCACGACATGAATCGTCTCGCCATCGCGTATGACTTCACCGCCGATTTCGCGCACTGCGCGCTCGGCCATGTCGTACCATGACACCCCGGAAGCCTTGCGCTTGCCCTCGAACCCGCAAACGATCAGGCGGTCGCGTGCCCGCGTCAGTGCGACATAGAACAGGCGACGATATTCCTCGAGCATGCGCGCATTGGCGGTCTCCTTGGCTTCCAGCACCGCGCGCGGCGCCAGATCGTTCGAGACCGGAAACAGCATGCTGTCCTCGGTGTAGAGAAAGCCACCCTGGCTGCCGCGTGCTCTCGGCGTGCGTGCGGTATCCGGCAGGATCACGATATCGGCTTCCAGCCCCTTCGCGCCATGAACGGTCATCACACGAACCTCGTCGCGGCCACGTTCCATGTCGCGCTTGACCTCGGCACCGCCCTGTTCGATCCAGTGAAGAAAGCCCTCTAGCGATGGCGTGTTGCCGCTTTCGAAGGTGAAGCAAAGCGACAGAAATTCGTCGATCGAATCTGCAGCCTCGGGGCCAAGCCTCCTAAGCAGGCGATGGCGCATCCCTTGCGCGATCAATGCATCGGCGAAAAATTCATAGGGCGGCGAGAAATCCGCCCGCGTCCGCATCCGGTCGAGAAACGCCCAGGCCTCGCGCCAGGAGGGCCTTTCGTGACGGCGCGTGGAGAGCGCCTGCCAAAGTCCGGTCTTCCGCCCATGTGCCAACTCGAACAGGCTGTCCTCGCTGACCCCGCCGAAGGGCGAGCGCAGAACCACAGCCAGCATGTGATCGTCATTGGGCTGGAGCACAAAGCGACCCAATGCAATCAGGTCCATGACCGCCATTTGCTCGGTCAAAACGAGGCGGTCAGCGCCGGCAACCGGGATGCCGCGCTGCTTGAGTTCGCGGATGACCGCGCTGGCGAACGGTTCACGCTGGCGCAGCAAGATCATGATGTCACCGGCGCTGACAGGGCGGTCCTTACCTGGCAGGCTGATATTTCCAATCCACCCCTGTATCGCGAGGGCGATCTTGCGCGCGAGCCGAGCTACCGGATTGTTTTCGCGGGGTGCATCGAGTGGAGGCAGCAGGTAGGGATCGGGGTCGGCTTCTTCGTCGGGCTTGATCGTTGGCCAGAGTTCGACGCGACCGCGGTCCCCTTTGCGATAAGCATCGTGAACGACCGGTCCCCCGCCGGACGTCAGTCCGGTACGCGTGTCTTCCGGACGGAAAACTTCATCCACGACCTTGAGCACCTCAGGAACCGAGCGCCGCGACTGGGTCAGGGGCTGGTCGACGAAAGCTCGCTCAGCGGCGGCAGCTGCATCGTGGAAGCGGCGCCGGTTGACGTCGAATTGCGCTGGGTCCGCGCCCTGGAAGCTGAAGATGGATTGCTTTTCGTCGCCCACCGCGAAGATCGTTCGGTGGATTTCCCGATCGGTGCCGGAGCCGGCGAAAAACTCCGAAGCCAGCGCGGAAACGATACGCCACTGTTCCGGGCTGGTGTCTTGCGCCTCATCGATCAGGATGTGGTCGATGCCTTTGTCAAGCTTAAACAAGACCCAGGCCGCCGCATCGGAGCGCTCGAGCAGAGCTACGGATTTCAGAATCAGATCGTCATAGTCGAGCACGCCCCTTGCGGATTTTGCTCTGGAGTAGGTATCGCGCACCGCGTTTGCGACTGTCAGCGCAGCTTCCGCGAGGCTCGCGACAAGGGCGGCGCGTCGTGCTTCTTCGACATCGACAAGTCGCGCCTGAATGGTTTCGACGGCTTCGAGGAGATCGGGTCTTGCTGCCGCGATTTTCTTCACTGCAAACCGTTTGCGCGGCTCGCCCGCTGCGGTGAGGAATATGGCTCGAAGGGCGTCGTATTTCTCGGCACCGGACGTCATCGTCAGCGCCTTGCGAAGAGACCCGGCGCTGGCGACGTTGGTGTCCGAGCCACCGGTCAGCCAGTGTTGAATGGCATCGAGAGTGCTGTCTGCCGACAGCTCTTCAGCAAAATCGCGAGCGATGGTATGGGCATCACGTCCGTCCTTCGCACCATGCGCTGCTCGCACCGTGGCAAAGAGGTCCTTGCCTGCGGCCCGTTCAATCACACGGTCGAGCTTGCGCCGGTCCGGGCCGAGCGCGGCCTCGATGATGCCCGTAAGGGTCAGTTCGCTCGTCTGTGTCACGAGGAAGCTCACCGCGGCCGCGCGAACGGCATCGCCGGACGCCGCATTCTCGAGGACCTCCCGGCGCGCCTCGGCAATCAGCTCGCGTGCGCTTTGGTCGTCGAGCACCGTGAAACCGGTCGGGACGCCGGCCTCAAGCGGAAAGCGTGACAGGAGATTCTGGCAGAAGGCATGAATGGTCAGGATCTTGATGCCGCCGGGCGTTTCGAGCGCTTTGGCGAAGAGGCGGCGGGCCTTCTTCATGTCGTCCGGGCCGCCGAGGTCGGCACCGATCTCCCGGACTTTTGTCGTCAGCTCGGCGTTCGGCAGCATCGACCACTCGCCGAGCTGTTTGAACAGACGTGCCTGCATTTCGGCCGCGGCCGCCTTGGTATAGGTCAGGCAGAGTATTTTTTCGGGATCGGTATCTGTCAGGAGCAGCCGCGTCACGCGATTGGCGAGCGTATAGGTCTTGCCGGAACCCGCATTTGCTGCGACCCAGGCCGATTTGGCCGGATCGGCGGCGATGATGGAGGGATCGCTCATTCCTCCGGCGCCTCCCATCCGCTGAGCGACCACTCGCGCACGCGGGCAAGGTGATCGTAGTCACCCTCTTCACGCGCAAACTTTGCATGGGGGCGCGACAGGTAAGGCGTCTCCGGATTGCGGAAGAGCGCAATGTGAGCGCGTAGCTTGGCGGCGGCCTCATCAATGAGCGTTGCATCGACGGTCTTGGTCGCACCGGCCTCGCGCCCGCCGGAAATGCGAATGTAGAGCAATTCGCCCGTATGACGGCGGCCAAGGCCTTCAAAGCCGCCAGCAGCCAGGATGGCGCCTTCGAGAGGCAGCTGCGGCGCGAGGAAGACTTCGATTTCGCGGTCACCGGGCGGCGATCCGGTCTTGTAGTCGATGATGGTGGCGCTGCCGTTTTTCAGGACATCGATCCGGTCGGCGAAGCCGTAGAGTGTGAATCCGTCTGCGATATCGAATTTGCCGAAGACCTCAGTGTGAGACGAAGCGATGGCTGGCCGCCGCTGGCGCTCCAGCTCCGCAAACCAGGCAGCGGCCTGCATGAAGCGTGGTCGCCAGACAGCCAGTGCCTCCCGGGGCGTTCCATCTGCCGCGAAAACCTCGTCTGCAATGACCATCAGCCTGTGCGCGGCATCATCCGGAAGTTCGCCGGGCAACTCGTTGACGAAACGCTCCAATGCTTTGTGGAAGGCATTGCCGCGTTCGAGAGGACCGATCGGCGCGTCGAGTGGGTCGAGGACCTCGAGCCCCAAGATTCGCCGAGCATAAATCGAATAGGGATCGCGCACCCAGCGTTCGATCTCCGTGACGGATGCTTTGGTCGGGCGTGCCGAAACTGGCGGCCTCGGCGCGGGTCGTCCTTCCGGTTGGGGCGGTCCTGCATCGTTCAGCGCCGCTGCCAATGCGACGTAGTCGGTTCCGGGCACGAGCGCGTCTTCGATCCGGAGGCCTTGGGTAAATTGGGTGAGTCTTTGGAGCCAGCGTGAGGCGATGGCTGGCGCGCCTTCGACCTTCTGCGAGCGCGTCAGGATGACACGCGGGCTCGCTGAAAGCATGGCAAAGTCATGTGCCGATTGCCCGATCGCGCGTTCCGGCAGTTCGAGATTTAAAAGACTGCGCATCGGCCGGGAAAACCAGGGATCGGCGCCGGCGCTGCGAGGCCAGGTTCCTTCGTTAAGTCCACCAAGCACGGTCACGTCGAAACGCTGGAGACGCGCTTCGAGCGCGCCAAGGATATGCACGCGCGGGTGTCCGCCGCGCCGACGCCGAACCGGTCGCAGCAACGCCAGCTTGCGGAATATGGCAGCATAGGCGCCAGTTTCGACCGGCGGGACCTGTATGACGGCGTCGCGCAAGTCTTTGACGAAGCTTGCTGCCGCATCACCCGCTTCGCCGGACCACAGTGCGGGGTTGGCCAGTGCCTCGGCAGCCGCGAGATGTGCGTCCATCAACTGGCCGAGATCGGCGTCCTTCAAACGAAAGACGGTTTCCAGCGGTTCGAGAATTTTGGTCAGTGCGGCAAACCATTTCGGCAAATCCGCAGGAGCCTCTTTGCTTTGTCCGATTGTTCGTAAGATGCCGGCTACCCCGTCATCGGGGCGTGGCCCGCGCAACACGAGATCGAGGTTGCGCACCTGCGCCAAAAACGCCGTGCGCGACTCTCCGGGGCGGCAGAGCGGGTGTTTCAGGAGTGCAAGGAGCGGAATCGGCGCGAATGCGGCTTCCGCCGCCTCAGCAAGAAGGCACAGAAATGTTCCGGCCGGTGTATGCGCCAGAGGCTGTCCGGCTGAGTCGTCGACTTCGATGTCCCATCGCGTCAGCTCGGACACGACGCGTCGCGCCAGTGCGCGGTCAGGCGTCACGAGGGCGGCCGTTTTTCCGGGTTCTTCGATGGCCTCTCTGAGCGCCAGCGCGATCACCAGTGCTTCGGCGGCCGGGTCTGGTGCCTCCGCAAGTGAGAGCCCGGACAGGCTGCTGCGCAGCGCATGTGTCTGATCGCTTTCGGCGATTGCCCGCCAGGCGTCTGTCGTCGGCGCCGGACGAAGAACCTCGCGGATCAGCGTCTCGCGCGGCACATCTCCGACCTCTTCCCAGACCGCCACGCCTTCGCGTCGGACATCGAGGCGCAGAAGGAGTTGCCGCATGCCGTATTGCGGGTGCCCGGGATCGAGTGACGTCCAACTCGCTTCGTCCAGGCTGAGATCGAGACCGGGAAGGACGATCGAACCCAGTGGAAGGTCAAGGATCGCCCGCATCAATTCCGCGGTCGCGGGGATGCTGCCGGTCGAACCTGCGGCAATGACTGGCCCCGCAGGCGGTGTCCGGCGCAGGCGATCCGCCAGTCCCCGCAAAATCCTGTCGCGCCTGTCACTGTGTCCAATGCAGCCCTCGGCAGCGAGAAGTGCCGGCCACTGCTCTTCGATGAGAACGAGGAATTTCCGAACCTGTTCCCAATGCGCGGCAAGCGCCGTCGGTACGAAGGATTCAAGCAGCGATAGGTCGGCGCCATGCGTTGCTACTTCGTCCATCACCTGACCGAGACTTTCGGCGAGCGCGACCGCTTGCGCGAAAGGCATCGGTGCTTCGCCGCCCGTCTGTGCCCAACGCCGTACCAGCGAGGCGAGCAGAAGAGTGCGCCGCATGGGGGAAATCGCCGGCGGGATATCGAGCGCATCGTCGTCGAACATTAGTTCGTCTTCGTCGGCGTCACCCAGGGCCTTGAACCGCGGCAGCAGCGCGGCGCCGCCCAACGCCCGAGCGAAGGCATCGCCGAATGTGCGCTGCGCGCGCCGCGTCGGCAGATAGATCGTGATGTCCGCAAGGGCGAGCGGGTTCTCGCCGTGCTGCCGGATCAGCCCGCGGGCAAGACTGTCGGCGAAGGGCGCGCTTGGAGGGATCGTGTAAACGCGGCCCGCCACGCTCAGACGACCAGCCGAAGTTCCGCCAGATAGCGTTCCGCGTCGCGGACGGCTTCCGGCGTGCCGACATGAATCCAGACGCCATCGAGGCGCACGCCATACAGGCGGCCTTTCTCGATGGCGATGTCCCACATGCGATTGGTCGAGAAGCCGCCGCTCGGTGCACCGTCGAACAGCCGCGGATGCACAATCTGCACACCGGGATAGGCGAAGGGCGACAGCTTTCGTTCTCCGACGCGGGACAAGTGGCCCAGAGAGTCCATATTGAAGTCTCCTGGCCCCTCGAAGCCCAGGGCCGTGACCATCGATGCCAGCAGCAGCAGGGCGTCCATTTGCTCGGGGTCCCAGCGCGCGATCATGCGGCCGAGTGCCGAACCGACATTCTCGACCCACACGGTGTCCGAGTTGATGATGAAGAACGGCTCGCCCTTGAAAAAGGGCAGGGCGCGCACGACGCCGCCGCCGGTTCCCAGCAGGGCATCGCTTTCTTCCGAGATCACGATCTCAAGATCATGCCGCTTGGCGAGATGCGCCTTCAGCATTTCAGCTTTGTAGTGGACATTGACCACCGCTGTGGTGACGCCGGCCGCGACCAAACGGTCGAGTGCGTGGTCGATCAGCGTGCGCCCGGCGACGGTTACGAGCGGCTTCGGCCGGTCGTTGGTGAGCGGGCGCATGCGCGTGCCTAGCCCGGCCGCCATCACCATTGCGCGCTTGGGTCCGTTCACGCCGCTTCTCCACCCGGTGCGCCCCGCCGTTCGCGGGGAATGACGCGATCGTACCATGTGCGCAGATCGGCGAGTGCGGGATGTTCGAGATCGCGGTTAAGATGTCCCCAGACCCGGGGCAGAAGTGCCAGATAGCGCGCCTTGCCATCACGTTTGTGCAGCCGGGCGAAGATGCCGACGATCTTCGCGTTGCGCTGCGCGGCCATGACCGCCATGTTCCGCGCGAATTCTATCTCGTCCAGCGGCGTTCCCTGGGCACGCATGCAGGCGAGATAGTGCGCAGTTGTGGCGTCGGCAATGGATCTGTCGACGTCGCGGCGCGCATCCTCGATCAACGAGACGAGATCATAGGCTTTCGAACCGGCAACGGCGTCTTGAAAATCGATCAGGCCCACACGCGCTGCACCTTCGCGCTCCGGGAGCCAAAGCAGGTTCTGTGCGTGATAGTCGCGATGGACGAACACCGGGTCCGGCGTCAGCGAAGACAGTGCCTTGCGCCACAATTCGCGATGCTCGCCCACATCCTCTGCGCTTGCGGCATGTCCAAGCGCGACAGGCATGAACCATTCGGTGAACAGGTCCACCTCGGCGAGGAGAGCCGTTTCGTCATAGGCGTTAAGTTCTTTGTCCGGAGGCAACAGCGCGGGCGCGCGATTGGCATGCAGGATCGCCAGCACTTCGGCGGCACCGCGGTAGAGGTCGCGTTCGTTCTCCGGGGAAACAACGTTGGCGAAGAGTCCGTCACCAAGGTCCTCGATGATCACGAACCCCTTTCGCAGGTCGGCGGCAAAGATCTTCGGTGCGCTCAGGCCAAGCTTTTGCAGATGGTTCGCAGCCGCGACGAACCGGCCGCAATCGGCACCGGCCAGGCGTGCGACGGCATTATAACCCAGCTTTTGTCTTTCCTCGGGTGTCGCAGAGGCGGAAGCCGCCGGCGTCTCGGCACCCTGCGGCTGGTCCATCAGCATTGCGATGCGGCCATTGAGCGAAAGGCGCTCGTAGCGCCGCGTCGATGCATCGCCGGGCAAGGGTGCCCGGATGGCTCCGCCCCAACCCGAAGCTGCAAGAAATGACTCTATCTCGTCGTTGCGCTCAGCTGCCACGGCTAGCCTCCGCCATGGCGGCGGACCAGCGCGACGGTCCGCGAAGTCTGGCTTCGCGCCCTTTGCCCATGATGGTCATGGATATGTGAAGTCTGTTGGGCGGCAACCAAGCCAGTGCCCGCTCGGGCCACTCGATCAGCGCCACGCCTTCATCGAGCGCCTCTTCCAGGCCGAGTTCTTCGAGCTCGGCAGGATTTTCGATTCGATAAAGGTCGTAGTGCCGTACCGGCATCTTCGAAGTCTCGTAGTGCTGCACCAGCGTAAATGTGGGGCTGGGGACGTCTTCCGTCACGCCGAGTGCCTGCAAGATCGCCCGCGCCAGCGTGGTTTTTCCGGCGCCGAGATCGCCTTCCAGTGCCACGGCGTCGCCCACATGAAGTCCTGCGGCAATCCGCGCGCCCAAGCTCTGCGTGGCTGCGGGGTCGGCGAGCACAATACGGCGCTCAAAGGCTTGAGAATCCTTGGACATGGTCATTTCTAGCAGTCTGCAACCGGTTGATTCCAGAGGACGGCTCGGCCATGTTGCGGCCGCTTCGGGCCGGGCTGCGGAGCGATTTGGAAGCTGGGTATGTCGGAACGCATCGTCATCATCGGTGCCGGTCAATCCGGAGCACAGGCCGTCGCCACCTTACGGGCGGAGGGCTTTTCAGGGTCGATCACTATGATCGGCGACGAGCCCTTTTTACCCTATCAGCGTCCGCCGCTCTCCAAGGCCTACCTGATGGGTACGCTGGAGCGCGAACGCCTGTTCCTGAAGCCGGAAGCATTCTATCGCGATGCCCATTGCGAGCTGATTTTGGGCGTCGGCGTGAGCCGCCTCGACAGGGCCGCCAAGACCGTTCACCTGGCCGACGGCCGAACATTTGGATACGACAAGGTGCTGCTCGCCACCGGAAGCAGGGTCCGCAAGATCCGCAGCCCGGGCGCCGACCTGCCGGGCGTCCACTATCTGCGCGGTATCGCGGATGTCGATGCTCTGCGCGAAGTCTTCCTGCCCGAAAAGAAGCTGGCGATTGTGGGAGGCGGCTATATCGGCCTCGAAGTTGCCGCGGTGGCAGCCAAACGGGGCATGGATGTCACCGTGTTCGAGACCATGAATCGCCTGATGGCCCGCGCCGTCTCGGTTCCGGTCTCCGATTTCTACGAAAAGGTCCATCGCGATGCCGGCGTGAAGCTGCTGCTGAACACCGGCGTTGAGGCGTTCGAAGGCAATGGCAAGGTCGAGGCGATACGTGCCGGCGGCAAATCTTACGCCGCCGATGTCGCGCTCGTCGGGATCGGCATTGTCCCGAATGACGAGATCGCGAAGGAAGCCGGCCTTGCCTGCGAGGACGGGATCGTCGTCGATGAGAGCAGCAATGCCACGGGCGATCCTGCGGTCTTCGCGGCCGGCGACTGCACGCGCCATATCGGACGAGAGGGCACGGCACTGCGTCTTGAGTGCGTCCAGAACGCGATTGATCAGGCCAAGCACGCCGCCATGTGGATGGTTGGCAAACCCAACACATACCGCGAGGTTCCCTGGTTCTGGTCGGACCAATATGACCTGAAGCTTCAGATCGCCGGGCTCGCGCGCCCGTCGGACAGAATCGTGCTGCGTGGCGATCCAGCGGCGCGCAAATTTGCTGTCTTCCATCTGCGCGAGGGCGCCGTTGCGGCAGTGGAGGCTGTGAACGCGGCACCCGAATATCTCGTCGGCCGCAAGCTCATCGCCGATGGCGCCAGCATTGCGCCGGAGCGTCTTGCCGACACGTCCATTCCCATGAAATCTATTGCCTAGACGCCGGAGACCTTATGCCCAAGATCAAATACATCGAGCACAACGGTAAAGAGCACGAGGTTGAAGTGCCGGCCGGATGGTCCGTGATGGAAGGTGCCGTCAAGAACCTCATTCCCGGCATCGATGCGGATTGCGGCGGCGCCTGCGCATGCGCGACCTGTCATGTATTCGTCGAGCAGCCCTGGCTGGACAAGATGCCGCCGAAGGAAGACATGGAAGTGACGATGCTCGATTTCGCACCCGAGGTCGAAGCGAATTCGCGGCTATCCTGCCAGATCAAAGTGACACCGGAGCTTGACGGTCTTGTCGTCCGCATGCCGAAGAGTCAGCACTAGGCTGGCTCTTCGGTGCTGGTTGCGATCAGTCGGCGCGACTGACGCTGCCGCCGCCCGACACTGCGGAAGAAATTGACGGATTGCCGTGATAGGCGACGCTGCCGCCGCCATTGACGGCCGCGCGCAATGAGGTCGTCGCAGTCACTATGACTTCGCCGCCACCGCTGACAGCGGCATTGACGCTCTTCGCACTGATGGCATGGATGTCGATATCGCCTCCGCCATTGACGGCTGCGCTGATCGACTCGGTTGCCGGAAAGGTGCCGGCGGCATGAATGGTTCCACCACCGCTGATGGCCACGGCGTTGAGATCAGGTGTCACGATCTCGATCTCCAGATCGTAGTGCGTCGGGCAGTCGGCATTGCACGCGCGAATCTCCAGCCCGCCGCCCGGTTCGACCTTGAACGTCGTGTACTGTGTGCTTCCCCTCAGCAGCGTGACCTTCTGTTCCTTGCCGTATTTGACAACGATGTCGCCGCCGCCGCGAAGTCCAACGCCGTTGAACTTCGGCACCGGCACGACCTGTCCGGCGAGGACGGGCGTCGCGATAAGGCAGGCGATAGCGGCGATAACTGGCACTCGCATTTGACAGATCCTCCGAATGGTACCTGCCAACGCTAAGCCTGTGTTGCTAGTAGCCTCGTATGATGGCTTCCGGCGGAAGCCATGCAGCCAGCATATAGCTCGTTCCGACTACCCGTGTTGGTAGGCCGGCGCCAGGATTCGTCCAGCAAACGCCCGGACGACTATCAGAATAGCTCCCGCGCCGAGCATCAGCCAGACGTGCAGCATCCAGAACGAGGTGTCGCTCATCGTGTTGAGCAGGCCACCGACCCAGCCGACGAAAAAGTTCCCCATGAAGAGGTGCAGGTAGTAGAGCCCGATCATGAGGCCAGCGCGTCCTGTCGGAGCGGCTCTGGAATAAAGTGCAAGACCGACCGGCAGGACGTTCGCGAAGCCGAGGTCGTTTATGATCTCGAATGCAACCGCCCAGCCCAGTCCGGCTTTTTGATGAGTGGCCGCGACGTAGGCGGACGCGGCGGCTAGGGTCAAAGGCGCCAGCGCGCTGATGGCAACGCCGATCGTGATCTTGGTGATCTCGTCGGGCTCGGTCCACCGCGTTGCCCACCAACGCCAGAACGCAACGGACGTGGCGATGGTGATGGCCGAAATCGCGGCATCAAAGGACAGCAGCCAGGTGATCGGCATGCTCTTGCCGAAGAAGACGAGTTGGTAGCTATGTTCGGCCCACAATAGATAGGCATTTCCGATCTGCTGATTTCCGACGATCGCAACCGCCATGACCGGTAGCAGGAAGATCAGCACCGCGATCTTGATCCAATCAGATCGCGTAAGCGGCGGATGTGGGCTCGCCGTGCCTCGCGCCACTTTCGGCGGTTCGGGAGGAAGTGACTTGCGGCCCGAAAGGTAGGTGGCGAGGCCGATCAGCATTCCGACACCGGCTGCTCCGAAACCCCAATGCCAACCCATCACCTCGCCGAGCGTGCCGCAGACGAGCGGCGAGGCGATCACCGCGATCTGGACGGACATCAAGAAAACCTGGAATGCGTCTGGCCTGACGGATATTTTGTACCAGCGTGATGGAGACTACTGCATAGCTGTTGTCCCATCTAGATGGGACAACAGCGGCGCAAAAGTTTGCGGCGCCGGGGGGCGGTATCCGAGCGACGAGTGCGGTCTGACGGTGTTGTAGTGCTTGCGCCATCGCTCGATGAGGACCTTTGCTTCCTTGAGGCTGTAGAAGATCTCGCCGTTGAGCAGCTCGTCGCGGAGCTTGCCGTTGAAGCTCTCGCAGTATCCGTTCTCCCATGGGCTGCCGGGTTCGATGTAAAGCGGTTGGGCTCCGACGTTCGCCAGCCACTGGCGGACAATCTTGGCTGTCATCTCCGGGCCGTTGTCGGAGCGGATGTGTTCAGGAACGCCACGCGCAATCATGACATCGGCCATGGTCTCCAGAACGCCCATGCCGTTGATCCGGCGCGCCACGCGGATCGCCAGACATTCCCGCGTGAACTCGTCGATCAGCGTCATCAGCCGGACCTTCCGGCCGTCATGGGTCTGAGCTTCCACAAAATCGTACGACCAGACATGATTGCGACGCTCCGGCCGCAGGCGCGCGCATGAGCCGTCGTTGAGCCACAACCTTCCTCGTGGCCTTTGTTTCCTGGGTACTTTGAGCCCTTCACGGCGCCAGATACGCTGCACGCGATCAACGCCGACCGACCATCCCGCTTCATTGAGCAGAGCGGTGATCCGGCGATAGCCGTAGCGGCCATACCGCGCCGCTAAAGCCATGATCGCCTGCGTCAGCGCATCTTCGTCGGCACGCGCAATGACGCTGTAGCGCTGCGTGCCCCGTGGCTGGCCGACGATCCGGCAGGCGTGGCGTTCCGAGAGATGATAGTTTGTGATCGCCCCGTCCACAGCCTGCCGGCGCCGCTCGGGGCTTACAAGTTTCCCTCGGCGATGTCCTTCAGCACCTGTTTCTCGATCGACAGATCCGCCACTAGACGCTTCAACCGAGCATTCTCTTTTTCCAGATCCTTCATCCGGCGAGCCTGGTCGATGTCCATCCCCCCGTACTCCTTGCGCCAACGGAAGTAGCTCTGGTCCGATATTCCGGCTTCCCGGCACGCAACCCCAATCGTCTTTCCCTGCGCTGTGGCAACCTCGATCTGACGCAGAAGTGCCACGATCTGCTCAGCACTAAATCGCTTCTTCGCCATGACAAAACCCCTTTCCCAAGACAGTTTCTAACAATCCGCCTGGTACAAAAAGGGCCAGTCAGGTCAGATCTTGTAGAGGCCACCGACTTGCGAGGCGATATTGCCTTTGAAAAAGCCGACACCGAGGAGCAGGCACGTAACGGCCAGCAGGAAGCTGACGTCGAAGGCCATGAGAAAATGGCCTGCGGACATCAAAAGCGCGCCGATCGTGACCGACGTCGTGCGCCCGAGAAAGCGGTCGGCGAGGTACCCACCGGCGAGTGGCGTCAGATAAACCAGACCCGTGTAGAGGCCGTAGATCGCCGATGCCAATGCCGCCGGCGTGGTGCGCGGTCCGTAGAGCATCTCGACGAAGGCCTTGAAAGGGCCGAAGCCGGCAATATGCTCGACATGACCGGGAAGCAGCAGCGAATGGGTCATGTACAGCACGAGGAGTGCCGCCATGCCGTAATAGGAAAACCGCTCCCAGAACTCGGTGAAGGAAAGCCAGCCAAGGCCGGATGGGTGTCCGAGAAATGCCCTATCGCTTCGGTTGCCGGCAGCTGCTGCGACCATGGAATTCCGCCCCCCTGAAAACGGTTCCGTTATAGCCTGCCTGAAGACCAAGGGCAGGGCCCGAAACGCGTTCGTGAACAGGTACTTGGCGGCCTTCAGGCGCCGGCCGGTACTTCTTGGCTTTCGATTCGCCGCGGGAAGTGGCAACGCACGACAGTCCCTTCGCCGGTCTCGATTTCGACCCACCCGTCATGGAGTTCGACGAAACGGTTTACGAGGGCAAGGCCTAGCCCGGCACCGGCGCGCTGTCCGGCGCGGCTCTTGGAGGTAAAGCGTTCGAACACTTGCGCCCGCACCTCTGGTGCGATGCCGGGGCCGGTATCCGACACGGTGATCTGTACGTCGTCGGCGACAATGGTGGCGGTCAGAGTGATCGCACCGCCAGCCGGGGTGTACTTGATAGCGTTGGACAGAAGGTTGAATACCACCTGCTGGATGCGGCGCTCATCGCCCAAGAACACGCCCGCATCCGGCGCGACATCCGCTGTGAACTCTAGCCCGGCTTTTGCAGCCCAGTCGCCGGCCGTCGTAGCTATGCGTCCAATCAGGGCGGAGAGATCAATACGTTCCAGCTCGAGCCGCAAGGTGCCGGACTCGATCAGAGAGAGGTCGAGGATATTATTGATCAGTTGTTCGAGGGTATTCGAGCCCGATACGATGTCCTGCACATAGTCGGCTTGTGAACGATTGAGCGCGCCAGGAATGCCGCTGGCGAGGTGCTCGGCAAACCCTTTGATCGTGTTGAGCGGTGTACGCAGCTCATACGACACATGCTTGATGAATTCGGATTTCAAATTGTCAGCGGCTTCAAGCGCGTCGTTGCGCTCGCGCAGCGCGGTCTCGATCCGCGAGCGGTCCGTGATATCGGTAAAGGTCACGAGCGTCGCACCGTCGGGCAGCGGCGCCAGTGCAAGCGACAGGATGGTCTGGTCGTTGCGCTCGATCTGCCCCAGATCGTGCCTCGCGGGCGTCTCCGATACGACGCTCTGGATCAGAGTCTCCCAGGTCGTCTCGTCGCCAAAGCGGTCGGCGCAGGCTGCCGCGATGTTGCGGATATGCGGCTCGCCTTCGACATCCTTTGTTGTCAGGCCCCAGATCTTCAGGAATGCGGCGTTGTGCAGTTTCAGCCGCCCATCGGGGCCAAACACCGCAACAGCCTCCGAGAGCGTGTTGAGGGTTGCTGATTGCACCTTCATCAGAGTGTTGTAGGAGCTCTCTAGCGAAATCTTTTCACTGACGTCCTCGTAGAGGAATGTCAGGCCGCCGAAGGGATGGGGCTGGGCCACCACGCGTAAGGTCTTGCCGCCGGGCAGATGCCAGACGTCTTCCGAGGACTGACCGCGCGGATTGTCATAAAGCGCCAGCCGCTCCTGTTTCCAGCTCTGATAGCTGCGCTGCTCCTGCAATTTGCGGGCGTCGCGCAGGCGGTCGAGGATGTCGCCATCGCTTGGATGACTGTCGAGCCATACCTCCGGAAGTTCCCACAGCCGCGCGAAGGCGTGATTGTAGAATGTCAGCCGTTGTTCGCGGTCGAAGATCGCGACGGCTGTTGCGAGCTTGTCCAACGTGTCCGCATGGGCGTCCTTGTGTTGCTGTAGCTTGGCTTCAGCGGTAACGATGTCCGTTACGTCGATCGCGCTGCCTACGACACCGTTTTCGAGCGGAACCTCAGCGAAGGCGAGAGAACGCCGTTGTCCGCCGATCACGGCATAGCGGCGTTCGTCTTTCGAAACACCCTGACTGCGTGCGGATGCGGCGAAGTCCTTTTCGCTTCGTTCGAGGCTTGTCTGCGAATGTCTGGCCGCATCGATATCGGCCTGTCCGGTCGCCTCCAGGAAGTTGCGGTTGCCCCAGGCCAGCGACAGGGCCTTATCGCGAAACCAGACTGGCAAGGGCAGGGCATCGAGCACGGCAGCGAAGTCTATAGCAGGCTTTTCTGCGATGGCTTCCGGCTCGATCCATACGGCGGCCATGCCACCGACCGCGCGGCCCCGCAACCGGAATACGCGGGCGTCCTTGTCCCGTCCCGTGACGACAAAACTCGCACCGCGCTCACTGAGCTCGTCGAGCGCTTTGCTCAGCTCCGTGGCATCGGGACCGGCAAGGCAAGCGTCCAGCATCGACTCGGCATTGCCATAGGTCAGGGGCGCCGCGCCGTCGCGGCCCCAGACGATCAAGGCCTCGCGGCCCGCCGCCAGAAGAGAGTCACGTTCGCCGACCGCGGCACGGACCCGCGCCGAAGACTGGCGAAGCGCGCGGCGCAGCTTGCCGGACCGCGCCTGCTCGGCCAGAGCCCAAAGCGCGGCGGCGATCGCCAGCGCCACAGCCCCTGTGGTGACGGCGCCCAGAACGAGCTCCGTTTGCGGCGCAAGGTCCGAGGCGGCCAGGGCAGGTGCTGGCAACAGGAGTGACCCGCCAATGGCGGCGGCTCCTATCCACCCTCCCCTGACGCCAGGGCTCTTCTTTTGTCCCATTCTGGGACGCATCCCGGCTGCCCCTAATTTCATCCACAGAGACGAATCACTGTGGAATCAACATGATACGAGCGAGGGCGCGTCGCAATAGAAAGTAGTTAACAAAGTGTAAAAAACCAGATGTAGCAGCCCGATCAAGATTTCGCGGCTGTTTCCAATCCCCGAGTCAAATCAGCCCGTTACGAAATCCGCACACGGACAGTCGCTTCGGAACCGGGAATCGGCTGGAGTTGGTGCGGGGGCAGGCACGATGCAACAGAACAGACGGCAATTCGTGGCGACGACGCTTGCGGTCCTTGCCGTGGGTTCGGCGCGGGCAGCTCCGATACCCGGTCCAATCCGGCAGTCGCTGAGCAGCTTCTCAACGGATCCCGCCAAAGTGGCCGCGTTGCGCCGCGGCGTCGCCGCCATGAAAGCGTTGCCGCCTTCCGACCATCGCAGCTGGTTCTTTCAGGCCGCGACTCACGCTTACAGCGAAAAGGTCTTCACAACCGAGTTGGCCCGTGACCCCAAACTGGCCGGTGTCGACCGCAAGAAGTTTTGGAACCAGTGCCCGCATTTCGGCCAATGCTCTGCCGACTTCGCGATCTGGCACCGTGCCTATCTGCATTTCTTCGAGCGCACTCTGCGAGAAGCGGCTGGCGATTCGAATTTGGCGCTGCCTTATTGGGACTATGAAAATCCGGCCGGCCGATTCTTTCCGGCGATCTTCGTTCCGGAATTTCTGGATGCCGCAAAGGCGGACGCGAATCCCCTTTATCATCCCAATCGCGAGCTTTCTTTCGTGCGCGGACTGCTCGAGATCAGTGCAGCGATCGGCGAAGCGCCAAAGACCCGCGGTGCGGAAACGTTCTTTCATCAACCGGGGCAACCGGGTTTTGGCGGCGACGTCCTCGACTCCGATCACACCCAGATCGGCCTGCTCGAACAGCGGCCGCACAACGACATCCACATCGCCGTCGGTGGCGTCATCGGCACCGAGAACGGTGCCATGGCCGACATAACGACGGCGGCGTTCGACCCGGTGTTCTGGGTCCATCATGCGAACGTCGATCGGATGTGGGCGGAATGGGCGAGCCATCCAGGAAAGTCGTGGGGACCGGCTCCGTCACCCGCGTGGTTCGACGAAAGGCCCTGGTCGTTTGTAGACGCCGATGGCAGCGAGGTGTCGGTCAGCCGGCGCGAGGCCATCGCGCTGGCCGCCAGCTACGACGCCGGTTACACGAGTCAGATAAGTCCGCCTTTGCCTCCACCACCCCCACCGCCACCGCCCGTCGACAGCGACGCAGGTGGTGGACCACTGCGTGCAATAGCGCCACCGATGGTCGGTGCTGCGCCGCCTCCTAGACCCAGGCCGCGCGCCGAAGAGCATGAATTGCTGATCGATAGAAAGCCGCTCGTGGTTTCACCGCGTCGTACCGGCCGCCGTGAGGTAGGTGCGGTGTCCTGGCCGGCGGTAAATCTGAATGCTCCGGAACTCGCCGACAGCAACGCCCGCGTTTATCTCGAGCTTTCGGATATTAGCTTGAAACTCGTTCCCTCATCGGGCTTTGCCGTTTATCTCGATATAATAGGCGAGGCGGTGTCGGACGACCCGGTCGGTCTGATCGATATCTTCGGCGCAACGCATCACGGCATGTCGCCGGGCATGCCGATGATGAAGCCGGCCCAACGCTTCGATGTCACCGGGATACTCCGCAGATCGCGCGGTCCCTTCACGCTTCGGGTGGAGCCCTATGATCTTCTGGTGTCACCGACAGGCCGCCCGAACCGGCGGCGCAGCGACGCCATTACGATTGGATCGGTGCGGTTTGTCGTTCTGAACTAACTCTTGCCGAAAAGTTCGGAGACCGTTTCGACGGCACGCACGGATTCGGCCCGATCCACGGTCTCGTTGTTGTCGCCATAACCACGCATATCACCGCCCGCGAGGTCCTGGATGCAGATACCGTCACTGCGGCAAACGACATTGATGTTCTTGTAGAAGAGACCGTAGGTGACGCCGGGTTGCGGGATTAGCCAGGCGATCTGGCCGCGGACCGGAACGATGCTGTCATCTTTGCACAGCGCGCGGGCGCCATAGCCCGTGCAGTTGATGATCGTGCGCTCCTTGAGCGTCGCAAGCTCCGACAATGCATGGAATGTACGACGTTCGATAATCCCGCCTGCCGCGAAGAAGTCGCGCAAAAGGGTATGACCGTAGTCGGCGATGTTGAAAGTCAGTGATGCGCCGCACCGGACTTGGTGTCCCGGAAAGGGCGATTGGTTCGCCGCAAGCGGTGTCGAATAGGGCATCAGATCGCGGATGCGGTCGCGGAGATCGGAAAAGTTGAGCGTCGGCTGCGGCGTAACCGGCGGTGGATCGTCTGGAGTATCGGAAAAATAGTAGCGGTCGCTCCAGAACACGGGATCGCCCGGCAGACCGAGATAGCTTCGATAGCGCTTGAACGTGATGCGCGCCATTTCTTCCCAGGTATTGGCGAATCCTGCCGGTGCTTTGTCGGTAAGCGCGATGCGCGAGTCCGGCGTAAAGCTGCCGGTCGCACGTGCCGAACGCGTATCCGGCAGAAAGTCGCTAGCGTAGATTTTGACCTTCAGTCCGGCTTCTTGCGCCAGCACGGCTGTTGTGAGGCCAAGAGCGCCGCAGCCGATGACGGCAATCTCCCTTGGGCTTCCTGTCATGGCGATGCGCAGCGCCATCGTCGCTGAGCCCCACGACAGCGACCAACCGCTGCCGCCATGACCGTAATTGTGGACGACAATCGCACCACCGACAGTCTCCGCTTCGATGCGAGGCCCCTGCGCCCGGAAGGGGCGAAGGCAGACTGTGATATCGAACAGACGCTCGGCACTGGCCCGTATAGGAGGCAGGCGCCCCGAAGCCGGTCCGAAGACCGGTGCCGCGCAGGCGTCGAGCAAGCCCAGCGCTGCAAAGCTACCGCCGGAACGCAGAAGGTTTCGCCGGTCGATAGCCATTTCAGCCCCGATAGCGGCGATTGAGCTTTCGCATACCGCGGATCCATCGGCCGTAATCGTTGGCCTTGTTGCGCATGTACTGAACAACTTCGGCGTGGGGCAGGATCAGAAATTCTTCGGCCTCGATAGCCTTCACACAGGCATCGGCAACGGTATCTGGCTCCATCATGCCGTCGATGCTTGCAACGCCGTCAGGATTGCCGGCGGTCATCGCCGTGCGTACCGCTTGCGGACACAGCACCGAGACCTTGATCCCTTGATCGCCATGGGTGATCGCGAGCCACTCAGCGAGGCCGACGGCTGCGTGTTTGGTCACCGCATAGGGCGCGGAACCGATCTGCGAAAGAAGTCCCGCAGCCGAAGCTGTTGAAAGAAGATAACCGCCGCCGCGCGCAACCATGCGCGGCACGAGGTGACGCGCGGCCCAGACATGGGCCATGACGTTGATGTCCCAGATCCGTTGCCAGCGGTCGTTCGAAACTTCGGCCCCGCCGCCATAGCCGATACCGGCATTCGAGAAGAACAGGTCGATGGGGCCATGATCGGCTTCGACGGTTTCGATCAGGCGCTTGATGTCTTCCTCTTTCGACACATCGACGGCGAGCGCCGCGCCTCCGGTTTCCCTCGCGGTGGCAGCGGCCCCATCGCTATTGAGGTCGGCGGACACGACCAGCTTAGCGCCTTCCTTAGCAAAGCGCTGCGCCAGCGCGTTGCCGATTCCGCTTGCCGCGCCCGTAACGACGACAATCTTGTCCCTGATTTGCATGCGGTCTTCCTCCCGTTTCGCTGGCCTCAGCATAGGGTGTAGGCTCGGACAACCGCAATTGAGGAGACGCATATGGAAGGCCTTCAACTCCGCACGCTGTACAAGGATAGCGGCGAACTCGAATTGTCGCTGGCGCGCGTACCCGTGGCCGAGCCGGGCCCGGACGAGGTTGTGATCCGCATCGAGGCGACGCCGATCAACCCGTCGGACATCGGTCTTCTCTTCGGCGCCGCCGATATGAAGGCCGCGAAATTCTCCGGCTCTGGCGCCGACGTGAAGATCGTGGCGCCGGTGCCCGAGGCGCTGCGCCGGGCAATGGCACTGCGCGTGGGGCAGTCTCTGCCAGCCGGAAACGAAGGCGCAGGCACGGTGATCAAGGCCGGTGCCAATGTCCAGAATCTGATGGGCAAGACCGTCGCGGCGATTGGCGGCGCGATGTATGCGCAGTATCGCACGCTTAAGGCGTCGGACTGCCTGCTTCTGCATCCCGGCACCACGGCGGAGGAGGGCGCGTCCTGTTTCGTCAATCCGCTCACCGCGCTCGGCATGACCGAAACCATGCGCCGCGAGGGCCATTCCGCGCTCGTTCACACCGCGGCGGCCTCCAACCTGGGCCAGATGCTGCAGAAGATCTGTCTGAAAGACGGCATCCCGCTGGTCAACATCGTGCGCAACGATGCGCAGGCAAAGATCCTACGCGAAATCGGTGCCGCGCATGTGGTGAATACGTCGAAGCCATCCTTCATGGAGGATCTGATCGCGGCTCTGGTCGATACCGGGGCGACGATCGGCTTCGATGCCGTCGGCGGCGGCAAGCTCGCCGGCCAGATTCTGACTGCGATGGAAGTCGCGGCGGTGCGCAAGATGGCCGGATTCAGCCGCTACGGTTCGACGACCTACAAGCAGGTCTATATCTATGGTGGGCTCGATACCGGTCCGACCGAGCTCAATCGCGCCTTCGGTATGTCCTGGGGGCTGGGAGGCTGGCTGTTGACACCGTTCCTGATGAAGATAGGGCCCGCCGAAACCGAAAAGCTGCGCCAGCGCGTCGCGGACGAGATCAAGACGACTTTCGCCAGCCATTACACCAAGACCGTCTCGCTGGCCGAAGCGCTCGGTGCCGAGGCGGTTGCCGCTTATAACCGGCGCGCGACGGGCGAGAAGTATCTCATCAATCCAAGTCTCTGATCCGCGGCATGACGATCAAGCTCTATCACTGCGCGGGCGCACGGTCGTTGCGCCCGCTCTGGACGCTCGAGGAAATGGGCATCCCGTACGAACTCGAAGTCATGCGCTTTCCGCCGCGCATGTTTCGGGAGCGCTATCTCGACATCAATCCGCTCGGCACGGTGCCTGCCTTCACCGATGACGATCTGACGATGACGGAGTCTTCGGGCATCTGTCAGTATCTCGTCGATCGCTACGGTCCGACATCGCTGGCGGTACGGAAGGATGAGAAAGACTACGGTGTCTACCTCAACTGGCTCTACCGAAGCGATGCGACGCTGACCTTTCCGCAGACCATCGTGCTGCGCTACACGCAACTGGAGCCGGAAGAGCGCCGGCTCAAACAGGCAGCGGAAGATTATACCCAGTGGTTCTTCTCGCGCCTGCGGAGTGTGGAGCAGGCCGTTGGCGACAATGGCTTTCTCTGCGCCGGACGGTTCACGATTGCCGATGTTTGTGTGGGCTATGCGCTCTATCTGGCAGAGACGCTGAACCTGCGCAGCGGGTTCAAGCCGAACACCGAGGCGTATTATCGGCGGCTTCTCGATCGTCCGGCGTTCCAGCGGGCGCTTGCCAAGTAGTCAGTCGTACTGCTCGGCACCGTCCGGAATGCTGACCCAACTGTGCCGGCGTTCTCCGTATACGGATATTCTGGGCGCCGGAAAATCCGGATCGGCCAGATTGCCGACCGCGACGGCGACCATGTCCGGAACGGCTTCCATCCGATAGTAGACGGTCGCTCCGCAGATCGGACAGAAGTGGAACGTGGCTTTCGTACCTTCGTCACCGACGCGGCTGAATTTGGTCGCCGTTCCGGAGATGGTGACCTGCGCTGCCGGCCAGCGCGCCTGCACGGCGTAGGTGCTGCCGGAGCGTTTCTGGCATTCGAGACAATGGCACATCGAGATGCGCACGGGGTCGCCTTCGCAAACGACGCGAATCTGGCCGCATGGGCAGGTGGCGACATGCGTCTTGGTCATGTGGCTTCCGTCAGATCCTTGTGCATGAAGACGGTGCTGGTGATCGGCGTCTCGTAGTAGGCAGGAATCTCCTTGAAGCCGAGTGCGCGGTAGAGCGACAGTGCTTCCTTCATGCTGGACAGCGTGTCGAGGCGCATGGCGGCGAAGCCCATGCGACGGCCTTCGTCGATGGCAGCCGTGGCGAGCGCGCGGCCGGCGCCGGTGCCGCGCGCTTTGGAGCGGACATAAAGCCGCTTCATCTCGCAGAAATCGGTGCCGTGGAGCGGACGTACCGCGACGCAGCCCATCGGCTCGCCGCCAATTTCGGCCAGCAACAGCGCACCGCGCGGCGGCGCGTAGGCGCCGGGCAGGGATTCGAGTTCGTCTTCGAAGCCCTGATAGGCGAGGTCGATGCCGATGCCGTCGACATATTCGCGGAACAGCGCGGCGATGGTATCCATGTCGTCGAGGCCGGCATGGCGGATCTGAACGGGGCTGACGATGTCTTTCATGTCTCGATGTCTACTGCTTTCGAACGGTTGAGCGAAGCATTCCAAGTGTCGTGCGGCGAGTTGGCCAGTGCCGCCCATATCAGTGGGTGACGTTTCCGGAGGCGGCTCCATCGAAGCGGCGAATCTTCGCCGCTGCCAGAACGTCAGGCGCCATGATCCGGATGTTTACGCCCATGCGGTCCGCGGAGGGATTGCCTGCGGCGGTCCAGTGCGTAACGCAGCCGCACGCCGTGCAGCGGTGAAACTCGATCCAACGCTTGTTCCAGAGATAGATGTCGGTCGGGACATCTTCCGCGACCTGGACCTGCTTCGGATGATAGTAACCCCAAAGCGTGCCGTAGCGCCGGCAGATCGAGCAGTTGCAATCCGTCACCTCCGACGGCGCGGAGTGGAGCGCGATCCGGACCTTGCCGCAGTGACAGCTGCCTTCGATCATCGCAACCTCCAAAGTGTTTCGGGCGGCACGTTATCAGCGCGCCGCCCGAATTTCTGTCAGTACCGGTAGTGGTCCGGCTTAAACGGGCCGGCCTCGGGCACGCTGATGTAGTCCGACTGTTTCTTGGTGAGCTGGGTCAGTTTGGCGCCGATCTTTTCGAGATGCAGGCGCGCGACCTTCTCGTCGAGATGCTTGGGCAAGGTGTAGACCTTTTTCTGGTACTTGCCCTGGTTCCCGAACAGTTCCATCTGTGCCAGCGTCTGGTTGGTGAAGGACGCGGACATCACGAAGCTCGGATGGCCCATGGCGTTGCCGAGATTCACGAGGCGGCCTTCCGACAGCAGGATGATCTTGTGGCCGTCGGGGAACTGGATCTCGTCGACCTGCGGCTTGATGTTGTCCCACTTGTAATTGCGCAGTGCGGCGACCTGGATCTCGGAGTCGAAGTGGCCGATGTTGCAGACGATGGCGCGATCCTTCATCGCGCGCATGTGGTCGAGCGTCAGCACGTCGACATTGCCGGTCGCGGTGACGAAGATGTCGGCGCGCGGCGCGGCATCGTCCATCGTGGTGACCTCATAGCCTTCCATCGCGGCCTGGAGCGCGCAGATCGGATCGATCTCGCTGACCATGACGCGGCAGCCGGCCTGGCGCAGCGAAGCGGCGGAGCCTTTGCCGACGTCGCCGAAGCCGCAGACCATCGCGACCTTGCCGGCCATCATCACGTCGGTGCCGCGGCGAATGCCATCGACCAGAGACTCGCGGCAGCCATAGAGGTTGTCGAACTTCGACTTGGTGACGCTGTCGTTCACGTTGATCGCGGGGAAGAGCAGCTTGCCGGCCTTCTCCATCAGATAGAGGCGGTGAACGCCGGTGGTGGTCTCTTCCGAGACGCCCTTGATGCTGGCCGCGACCTCGGCGAACCAGCCCTTCGGCTTCTCCTTCAGGAGACGCTTGATGAGGGCGTAGAAGACTTCCTCTTCCTCGTTCTCCGGCTTGTCGAGGAAGGCGGTGTCGCCCTTCTCGGCGCGGAGGCCGTGATGGACGAGCATCGTCGCGTCGCCGCCGTCGTCGAGGATCATGTTGGGGTAGCCACCGCCATGCCAGTCGAACAGGCGCGCGGTGTAGTCCCAGTAATCCTTCAGGCTCTCGCCTTTGATCGCGAAGACCGGCGTGCCGCCCGCGGCGATCGCGGCGGCGGCGTGATCCTGCGTCGAATAGATGTTGCACGACACCCAGCGGACATCGGCGCCGAGCGCCTTCAGCGTCTCGATCAGCACCGCGGTCTGGATCGTCATGTGGAGCGAGCCGGCGATGCGCGCGCCCTTGAGCGGCTGCGACTTGGCGAATTCTTCGCGCGTCGCCATCAGGCCGGGCATTTCGACTTCGGCGATCGCGATTTCCTTGCGGCCCCAATCGGCGAGGGCGATGTCCTTGACGGCGTAGTCGTGCGTGCTCACGGGAAATTCCTTTGGAAAACGGGGGCGGTATAGCAGCGGGTCCGAGCCGCCGCAAGGAACATATAAAGAAATCTGTATATGTTTATCTTATTGGCGCCGAACGAAATTTCCGATCGCGCGAAAAAACGGGTTCGAATGGCGCAAAAGAGGCATAAGCCAATGATCCGACACCAGAAAGTGCGCGGATAAGCCCGCGGTTCGGATGGTGATCACATGCGTGTTGCATGGCTCGGCTCGACCTTGGTTGCGGCGAAGTACAATGGAACATAATAGGAACAAATGGGGCCGCGGTCAAGTCGCGACGGGGCATCCGCCAATAGGCTATCCGGCGCACTTGCCTAGAATCGCATCGACGACACGTGGGAGCGGCGCGGTGGCGTCGATTGCGACTCCGCGTTCCGGAAGGTCTTCCCGCGTTGCTAGCAGTCGAAGGATAAGCGCACGCTCATCAGGCTTGCCGCCGAATTCATTTTCAGGACGTTGCGCGAGGCGGCGGTCCAGAGTGTCGGAGCCGATGTCGAGAACGAAGACCTCGTCGAACAGTTCGATGAAGTGATGGAAATTCCGCGAGCCGCCGCAAAAGAAAGTCCGCGGATGGCTCCGATCGGCGACGATGGCTCTGACCTTTTCGACGGGCCAGATCCAGTGTGCGTGCCGCCATGCGATGGGGTCCGTCACGCCGTCCGGCAGAACCATCGGCTCGCCGGTCTCGGGATCGCCGACATAAGCGAAGTTGCGATCGCCATGGATGACATGGTGTCCGCGGCGCTGGAGTTCGGTGGCCACCGAAGTCTTGCCCGAGCCGGAAACACCTTCGACCAGATAGTTCCTTGTGCCCATCGCGTGTTCCCGATGTCGCCGAGGTGTGCAGGCAGGTTATGTCCTGTCGGCAGTGGTTGGAAACTATATCTCCGGCATGGGCGGGCTTAACCCGCCCCCGGCGCGTATCGATACGCCGGATGACTCATTCTGCATCCGCTGACGCGGATGCGATGGATGGGCGGCTCAAGGCCGCCCATGACGAGTAGAATTGAGTTCCAAATGAATCCAAGCCCTAGGTTAGCGCACCCAACGCTGCCGCATACCGTTTCGCTCGCTCTGCGCGCGCCGGGTCGGTGTGGATGTGGGCGTAGCGGGCGGCGAGGATCCAGCGCGTCTCGCCGCTCAGCGGTGTCCCTTTGGAGATCTCGCCGTCGAGCCAGGCTTCCACGTTGCGCCAGAAATTCGGGCGCGTTCCGTCGACATCGGTGAAGCCATAGATATCGGCCAGATCGGCAGCCCAGATCGACGAACCGCTTCGTTCGCCGACATTCGGATCGGCAGCCAGAGCGGCGATGGCGCGGCCGACATAGCGCGGCGTCTCGGAATGGGCGAATTGTGCATCGCGCGCGATGCCGTCGCGCCAATTTACTTCCGTGACTCCAAATCGTTCGAGCATCGCTTCGGAGCGCAGGAAGCCGGGCGAGATCGCGAGGGCCGTGACTCCGGTGTCCTTGAGGTCCCAGGCCATCGCATAGGCGAGGCGAATGAGGCTGGATTTGATGAAATCGTAGAGCAGCTGGCCGCGATAGCCGGGAAACTCGCCGTCGGTGACTTCGACGATCAGGCCGCGCTTCGCTTCGACCATCAGCGGCGTCAGGTGACGCGCGGTGATGAGATGGGTGAACACCGCCTGATCGACGAGCTTGCGCGCGACGGTCATGTCGATCTGCCAGAACTTCTGGCCCCAGCCGATCAACTCGTCGCCGCCCCAGATGTCGTTCACGAGGATGTCGAGCCGGCCCTCGTCGCGCTTCAGGCGTTCGGCGAGGGCGGCGACCTGTGCTTCGTCGGCATGATCGGTGCGCACCGCTACGGCGCTGCCGCCATCGGCGGCGATGAGTTCGGCAGTCTCATCGATGGTCTCGGGACGGCCCGGCGTTGCCGCATGGCGGCGGGTGCTGCGGCCGCTGCAGTAGACCCTGGCGCCGGCGGCCGCGAGTTCGCGCGCGATGCCGCGCCCGGCGCCCCGCGTCGCCCCGGCGACGAGTGCGACCTGTCCGGAGAGAGGTTTCGACATGGCTTGCGCTCCGCTCGGGCGCCGGAATGCTATCGCCCATGTCGCCGGACCGCTAGGCAGGCCGGCGGCGCCGCCGCTAGACTGTGGTCATGTCCACCGACCTGTTCGCCCTCGCCAATGCCGACGATGCCGAAGGGCTTGCGAAGGCCCTTCCGGGTACGGATCTGGCGCGGCTGCACAACCCGGCCGGGGAGTCGCTTTATCGCTTTGCGCTCTTTCATGGCCATGCGAAGTCTGCCGAGGCGGTGAAGGCGCATGGCGGGCTCGGGTCGCATGATGCGGCGCTGACCAACGATGCGGCGCGGCTGGACGTGCTGCTCGCGCCGGCGCGCTGGGCTGTCGACCTGTTGTCGCCGGATGGCTGGACGGCCTTGCATCTCGCGGCCTTCGTCGGCGCCGATGCGGCGGTCACGACATTGCTCGCGCTGGGCGCCAATGCGCGGATCATGGGCCGCGCCTTCGAACAGAACCTCGCTATCCATGCCGCGGCGGCCGGCCGGCGGATCGGAAAAGCGGCTTACGCCGAGCTCATCGCCGCGACCGGCGACCCGGATGTGATGCAGAAGCAGGGCTATACCGCCTTGATGATCGCGGCTTCCAACGGCTTTACGCCGGCGTGCGAAGCGCTGATCGCGGCGGACGCCGACCGCAGGTTGAAGCTGCCGGACGGCAAGACCGCCGCCGACATCGCGCGCGAGCGCGGGCACGCGGACCTTGCGGCGATGCTTGCCTAGCGCTCGCGCGACATCGCGAACAGCGTCTTCAACAGCGAAGCATAGCCGCGGGCATCGTCGATGGCGCGATGGGTGTGCTCGTGGTGGCCGAGCCAGGCCGGCGGATAGGTGCCGACATCGCATTCGGCGACCGAGCGTCCGGCGATGGCGGCGGCGAAGCTGCGCAGGCAAAGACCGGTGGCGGCGAAGAGCTTGTCGTCTTCGTAGTGTCCCTGAACCACGGCGTAAGGCGTGAAGCGGCGCAGATAGAAATCGATCCAGTTGCCGTCGAAGGCGAGCGGATGGGCGGTGAAGATCGCGGGTTCGCCGAAAGACCGGACCCAGGCCGCGAAGCGGTTCATCACGATGTCCGGCGCGACCGGATCCTTCGTCGCGGCGGCCCAGGCGTCAGGTTGCTTCGCCCACCACGCCATGGTGCGGGGATCGGCGGTGGCACCTTCGAGCGGCGCGAGCACCGCCTCGAACTCGCCCAGGATTTCGCCGTTGCCGCGCGTCGCCACCGAGGCGAAGGCGATCATCGAATGCGTGCCGGGCGTGCCGCCATCCGCTTCGATATCGGTGACGATGTAGATCATTCTTCGCCGAATTTCGCTTCGGCGAGCGCGATGATGGCCGCCATTGCCTCGTCGCAGTCGGGCCCTTCCGCTGAGACGTCGATCTCGGTGCCGAGGCTGGCGGCCAGCATCATCAGGCCCATGATCGAGCGGGCGTTGACCGACTGGCCATCCTTGCTGACGATAATCTCGGACTGGAAGCGCGCAGCTGCCTCGACCACCTTGGCGGAGGCACGGGCATGGAGGCCGCGTTTGTTGGTGATGCGGACCCTGGCCGCAAGCTTGCCGCTCATTCCTTCACGACGCCCGCCAGATCGGCCGAGCCGGCGCGCATATATTTGCGGCCCGCATCGATCGCTTCTTTCACGGCCTGGTCGAGCGGCATTTTGGTGCGCACATCGATCAGCTTGATCAGGCTGGGCAGGTTTACGCCGGCCAACACCTCGATCTTGCCGCGCTCGAGGACGGTAAGCGCGAGGTTGCAGGGCGTGCCGCCGAACATGTCGGTCGCGATCACGACGCCATTGCCGACATCGACCGATTTCGCCGCAGCCGCGATCTCGCGCTGGCGGCGTTCGATGTCGTCCTCCGGTCCGATGCAGACGGCGCGCAGATGGGTCTGCGGCCCGACCATGTGCTCCATCGCGGAGATGAACTCCTGGGCGAGCCGCCCATGGGTAACGAGTACTATACCGATCATCGCGGGTTCCGATTGCGAGGGGCGAACCATAGCAACTGCGGGGCCGGAGGGAAGGCCCGGTATGTTGCTGATAAGCCCCAGAAACGCTTGGTAAACATGGGTATTGCGACCGTTCAGCGCAAGAGGCGGCCGGCGGCGGCAATGAGGACTTTCAGCGGTGCCGAGGCTTCGAAGGCGTCGAGCGCGATGAGGCGCGGACCCTCGGCAAGTGCCGGCAGCGGGCGATAGCGCGCGGCTTCCGGCAGGCGCTGTGGCTTGCGGTCGAGTTCGACCGCGAGCGCGATGGTCGCCCGCGCTGAATGCGCCATGCGGGCGATGCCGACGCCGCGTACCTCGATCAGACCGGCGATGGATTTCGGCGCCGTGGCGACCAGGCGGCCACGCGCGACGCGCAGATCGGTGCGGTCGTCGCTGACGAGTTCGGCGCCGAGCGCGATCAGGCGCAGTGCGAGGTCGGATTTGCCGCTGCCGCTCTTGCCGAAAAGGAGAATGCCGGCGGAAGGCGGCGCGCCGAAGCGCTTGCCGGCACTGCCGACGCGAATGCAGGTCGCGTGGACGTTGAGGGTCACAGCCGGGCCATCGGCAGCTCGACGATGAAGCGCGCGCCGCCCCCTTCGCCATTGGGGTCGCGGTTCTCGGCGCGGATGCTGCCGCCCGCGGCTTCGGCGATCTGGCGGGCGATGGACAGGCCGAGGCCGGAATTGTTGCCGAAATGCGAGGAGGGCCGTTCGGTATAGAAGCGCTGGAAGATCGTCTCGAGATTGTCAGGCGGGATGCCTGGACCGTCATCCTCGACCGTGACGCGCGCCATGCGGCCTTCGGCGCGTGCCGTGACCTGGACGGCGCCGCCGGGCTTGCTGAACGAAACCGCGTTGTCGATCAGGTTGCGGAAGACCTGCCCCAAACGCTCGTCGCGGCCAAGCACAGCGGCGGCGGGCGGGAGTTCGAGATTGAGGCGGACGTCGACGCCCTTCGAGATTTCGGTGAAGCGATAGACTTCGATGATGGTTTCGAGCAGATGGCCGAGGCCGACGCGGTCGCTGGTCTCGCGGCTGAGTTCGGCATCGAGGCGCGAGGCGTCCGAGATGTCGGTGATCAGCCGATCGATGCGCTTCACGTCGTTGCGCACGATCGCCATCATCCGCTCGCGGCCCTCGTCGTTGCTGGCGCGGGCGAGCATTTCGACGGCGCTCTTGAGAGATGTCAGGGGGTTCTTGAGCTCATGGGCGACATCGGCGGCGAAGCGCTCGATCGCGTCGATGCGGTCGTAGAGCGCCTTGGTCATGGCGGAGAAACTGGTGGCGAGGTCGCCGATCTCGTCTCGGCGTTCGTCCATGGTCGGGATCGAGCTGCGCCCGGCATGGCCGCCGCGCACCTCGTCGGCGGCGCGGGCGAGGCGCTGGATCGGGTCGGCGATGAAGCGGGCGAGGAAGAGGGAGGATACGACCATCACGGCGACGGCAACGAGAAAGACCTGGATCAGCGTCGCGCGCTCCGAGCGCAGGATGCCGTCGATGTCGCCGCCCTCGGTCGAGACCAGAAGCACGCCGTAGATAGCCTTGAAGCGTTGCACCGGCATGGCGACGGAGAGGACGAGGCGGTTGTTCTCGTCGACACGCTCCTGCGCCGCGCTGTCGCCCTGCAAGGCGGTGCGGACTTCGCCGTAGATGCGGCCGTCATTGCCGGCCTCGAAATAGGGCTCGAGATGGGTGAAGGGGCGCACGCCCATGATGTTGTCGTAGAGATGGCTCATCGACTGCTTGAAGCGCCCCCAGGCGTCGATCGGCGGCAGGTCTTCGTCCTGCACGACGTTGCGGGCGAGGAGATTGCGCGAGTCGACGAGGAGCTGGCCGTTGGGGGCGTAGAGGCGGCCGCGCAGACGGGTGGTGGCGAGGAGCTGGCGCATCAGCGGCTTGGCCTTGCCCTCGACATCGATGCTCTGCGAGTTGTCGTAGGTGGCATATTCCGCCAGCGTCGAGGCGACGATCTGGGCCTGCTGCTGGATGCCGCTGAGGCGCTCATCGACCAGGCTGGCGCGATTGGCCTGCACCGCGAGCACGCCGGTGATGAGCACCACCAGCGCGAACGCGTTGAACAGGATGATGCGGCGCGTGAGGGCGGAAAAGCGGGTACGCGGCGGCATCGGTGCCTTCAGCGTGAGCGGGCTCTAGGCCTCGCGATAGCGGTAGCCGACGCCGTAGAGCGTTTCGATGGCGTCGAAGTCGTCGTCGACGACCTTGAATTTCTTGCGCAGGCGCTTGATGTGGCTGTCGATGGTGCGGTCGTCGACATAGACCTGGTCGTCATAGGCGGCGTCCATCAGGCTGTCGCGGCTCTTCACAAAGCCGGGACGCTGGGCGAGGGCCTGAAGGATCAGGAACTCAGTCACGGTCAGCCGCACCGGCTTGTTGTCCCAGGTGCATTCGTGGCGCTGGGGATCGAGCGCGAGCTTGCCGCGGACGAGCGCTTCCTTCTTGCCCTCCGGTCCGGTGGCGCCGCCGCCCTTGACGGCTTCGGCGCGGCGCAGCACCGCCTTCACCCGCTCCAGCAGCAGGCGTTGGGAGAACGGCTTGCGGATATAGTCGTCGGCGCCGGCGTTGAGGCCCATCAGCTCGTCGATCTCCTCGTCCTTGGAGGTGAGGAAGATCACCGGCAGGGTGTCTGCGGTCTGGCGCAGGCGGCGCAGGAGTTCGAGCCCGTCCATGCGCGGCATCTTGATGTCGAGGATGGCGAGATCCGGCGGATTGGCGGTCAGTGCGGTCAGGGCCGAAGCACCGTCCGAAAAGGTGCGGACGTGATAGCCCTCCTGCTCGAGCAGCATGTTGACCGAAGCCAGGATATTCTTGTCGTCGTCGACCAGCGCGATATTCGCCATGATTCCAACCCGTTGCGACAGCGGCTAGTATAAGGCCATGTCGGACAAAGCAAAGGTGGCACACAGGGCGGAAACGTCGGCCAGTGCCTATAATCCAAGGCGATTTCGCTCGACCGTGCCGTTTTATGCGCGCTATCGGCTCGGCTATCCCGAATCGCTGATCGCGCGGGTG
Organism: Pseudomonadota bacterium; assembly: GCA_018241025.1. GTDB lineage: Bacteria > Pseudomonadota > Alphaproteobacteria > Micropepsales > Micropepsaceae > Rhizomicrobium. The sequence continues at coordinate 68,665 of JAFEEQ010000012.1, read as the reverse complement.
GCCGCGCTGCAGGCGGGAGATGCCGTGCTCGATCTCGGCTGCGGGCCGGGCCTTCTGGCGATCCCGCTCGCGAGGCTTGGGTTTGCGGTCACCGCCGTCGATCCCGAACCGGACATGGTGGCGGCCTGCGAGGCGGCGGCGCGGGAGGCAGGCGTGACAGTCAAGGTGCTGCGCGGCAGCTCGTTCGAGATGCCGGCGGGGCTCGGGCCGTTCAAGCTGGTCACCATGGGGCGCTCGTTCCACTGGATGGACCGCGAGGCGACGCTGGCACTGCTCGACGGGATGGTGACGCTCGACGGCGCGATCGCGCTGTTCGACGACAGCCATCCGGCAACGGTCGAGAATGCGTGGCATGGAACGGTGCGCGAGATCGCGGAGCGTTATGGGCGCGGCACATCGCCAAACGTCCAGATGAGGGCGGCGCCGGATTTTCGCAGCGATGCATCGCTGCTGATGGAGTCCGGATTTCCGCGCGTGCGGGGATTGAGCGAATTCGTGCGCCGTACGCTTAGCGTCGACGATATCGTGGGATTGTCGTTCTCGATGTCGACGACTTCGCCGGAACGGCTGGGTGACCGGGCAGCGACGTTCGAAGCCGAACTGCGCGCGGCGCTCGCAGCTCTTTCCCCCGATGGCGCCTTCACGGAGATCGCGGAGATCAAGGCGTTGGTGGCGCAGCGCAGTTAGAGCGGCCACCGAACCACAGATGTTATCCCTGGCTGAGCGAAGCGAGGGGACACAGGATATGCCGTGTGGACAGTGCTGCAGACCTTTGCTGCGCTTCATTCCGATAGAGCACAGACATGGCTGGGTCTCCTTCCCTCGCCGCCACGAGGCTCGCCGGGGACCCCACCGTAGAGGTGGAGGGCCTAGACGAACTCGACCTTGAGGATCTCATAGGAGCGCGTTCCGCCGGGGCTCGAGACTTCCACGGTGTCACCCTTGCCCTTGCCGATGAGCGCGCGCGCGATCGGCGAGGACAGCGAAATGCGTCCGTGCTTGGCATCGCTCTCCACGTCGCCGACGATCTGGTATTTGCGCTCCTCGTCGGTGTCTTCGTCGACCATGGTCACGGTGGCGCCGAACTTGACGGTCGAGCCCGACATCTTCGAGACGTCGATGACTTCGGCGCGGCCGATCTGATCCTCGAGCTCGATCACGCGGCCTTCGATGAAGCTCTGACGCTCCTTCGCGGCGTGATACTCGGCGTTCTCCGAAAGGTCGCCATGCGCACGCGCTTCAGCGATCGCCTTGATCACTTCGTGGCGTTCGACATTCTTGAGGCGGTTGACCTCATCTTCGAGGGCCTTGAAGCCCGAGGCGGTCATCGGAATGCGTTCCATGGCACGTCGTCCTAAAAGCGGCAAAAGCGTCCCGCCCGGTCCCGTCACGGCGGGATTGCCGGGTGCGGAAGTCTGGGAGTGGTCGGTTAAATCCTTGTTACGCCTTGACTAAGTCGTCCCTAAAGGGGGCGCGAACCGTCAAATAGTAAGACCGGCATGTGCCGGATTCAAGGGCGGCGCTTGTATAGAGTTAGCCGTAGGCCTGCAAGGGCCGCACATCGAGATCGCCTTGCTGCAACGCTGCAATCGCCTCTGCAGCTGCCGCAGCACCCGCAAGAGTCGTGTAGTAGGGAACTTTCAGCGTCAAAGTCGTGCGGCGGATCGAGAGCGAGTCCGTGAGCGCCTGACTGCCTTCGGTGGTGTTGAAGACGAGATTGATCTCGCCGTTCTTCAGCGCATCGACGACATGCGGTCGGCCCTCTGCGACCTTGTTGATCGGCTTGACTGCGATGCCGGCGGCTTCGAGCGTTGCCGCCGTGCCGCGCGTCGCGACGATATCGAAGCCGAGCTTCACCATCGAGCGGGCGATGTCGACGATGATATCCTTGTCGCTGTTGCGCACCGACATGAACACCGTGCCGGTCAGCGGAAGCTTCAGACCGGCGCCGATCTGGCTTTTGGCGAAGGCGCGGCCGAAATTGGCGTCGAGACCCATGACTTCGCCGGTGGAGCGCATTTCTGGGCCGAGGATCGTGTCGACGCCGGGGAAGCGGGCGAAGGGCATGACCGCTTCCTTCACCGAGATATGCGGCGAGGCGGAGACGGTGAGGTCAAGATCCTTGAGCTTCTCGCCCGACATGACGCGCGCGGCGATGGCGGCGACGGGAAGGCCGATCGCCTTGGCGACGAAGGGGACGGTGCGGCTGGCGCGCGGGTTCACTTCGAGCACGTAGATGTCGCCGTTCTGGATCGCGTATTGCACGTTCATCAGACCACGGACTTTCAGCGCGCGGGCCATGGCGACGGTCTGGCGCTCGAGCTCGGCGATGACGGGTTTGGCGAGCGAGTGCGGCGGGATCGCGCAGGCGCTGTCGCCCGAATGCACGCCGGCTTCCTCGATATGCTCCATGATGCCGGCGATGAAGACCCGGCCGTCATCGTCGCAGATCGCGTCGACATCGACCTCGATGGCGCGGTGCAGGAAGCCGTCGATCAGCACCGGATTTTCGCCCGAGATGCGGAAGACGTCGCCCGACTGGACCTGGGCCTTGAGATGCGCCTCGTCGGCGCAGATCACCATGCCGCGGCCGCCGAGCACGTAGGAGGGACGCAGGATGACCGGATAGCCGATCTCGCGCGCCGCGGCGATGGTTTCTTCCGCCGTCATCGCCGTGGCGTTGCGCGGCTGCTTGAGATTGAGCTCGTTAAGCAGCGTCTGGAAGCGCTTGCGGTCCTCGGCGAGGTCGATGGCGTCGGCGGAGGTGCCGAGCAGCGGCACGCCTTCCTCGACCAGCGTGTTGGCGAGCTTGAGCGGGGTCTGGCCGCCGAACTGCACGATCACGCCGGCGAGGGTGCCCTTCGACTTCTCGACCCGCACGATCTCGAGCACGTCTTCGGCGGTGAGCGGCTCGAAATAGAGGCGGTCGGAGGTGTCGTAGTCGGTCGAGACGGTCTCGGGATTGCAGTTGACCATGATGGTCTCGAATCCCTGGGCCGAGAGCGAGAAGGCCGCGTGGCAGCAGCAATAGTCGAACTCGATGCCCTGGCCGATGCGGTTGGGGCCGCCGCCGAGGATGATGATCTTCTTGCGGTCGGAGGGACGCGCCTCGCACTCGACCGCGCCGCCGAACGGCGTTTCGTAGGTCGAGTACATGTAAGGCGTGATCGCCGCGAATTCGGCGGCGCAGGTGTCGATGCGCTTGAAGACCGGATGCACGCCGAGTTTCGCGCGGGCGTCGCGCACCTCTTTGGCGGTCTTGTTTGTCAGCTTGGCGAGGCGGGCGTCGGAGAAGCCCTGCTGTTTCAACCAGCGCAGCGCGGAGGCTTCGGTCGGCAGGCCGGTGCGGCGCACGGTGTCCTCGATACCGATGAGGCCTTCGAGCTCGGAGAGGAACCACGGATCGTAGCCGGTGATGCGCTCGATCTCGCTCATGGGGAAGCCATAGCGGATCGCCTGGGCGGTGATGCGCAGACGATCGGGCGTGGCGCGGCCGAGCGCGGCGCGGATCGCGTCGGGGGTGTTTGCGAGTTCGATCTCGTCGAGGCCGGTGAGGCCCGTCTCCATCGAGCGCAGCGCCTTCTGCAGCGACTCCGCGAAGGTGCGGCCGATCGCCATTGCTTCGCCGACGGATTTCATCGAGGTGGTCAGCAGCGGCTCGGCGCCGGGGAATTTCTCGAAGGCGAAGCGCGGGATCTTGGTGACGACATAGTCGATGGTCGGCTCGAAGGAGGCCGGCGTGACCTTGGTGATGTCGTTGGTGAGTTCGTCCAGCGTGTAGCCGACGGCGAGGCGCGCGGCGACCTTGGCGATGGGGAAGCCCGTCGCCTTCGACGCGAGCGCCGAGGAACGCGAGACGCGCGGGTTCATCTCGATGACGACCATGCGGCCGTCTTTCGGATTCACCGCGAACTGGACGTTGGAGCCGCCGGTCTCGACGCCGATCTCGCGCAGCACCGCGATCGAGGCGGAGCGCATGCGCTGGTATTCCTTGTCGGTCAGGGTCAGCGCGGGCGCGACGGTCATCGAGTCGCCGGTGTGCACGCCCATGGCATCGACGTTCTCGATCGAGCAGATGATGATGGCATTGTCGGCGCGGTCGCGCACGACCTCCATCTCGAACTCTTTCCAGCCGAGGACCGACTCTTCGATCAGCACTTCGTTGGTCGGCGAGGCGTCGAGGCCGTTCTGGACGATGGCGTAGAATTCCTCGCGGTTATAAGCGATGCCGCCGCCGGTGCCACCAAGGGTGAAGGACGGGCGGATGACCGCGGGCAGGCCGACGAGGGCGAGGGCTTCCTTCACGCGCTGGGCGGATTCCGCCGCCAGCTCCATGATCGCGCCGCCCTTGGCGTCGTACATGAACTCGCCGAACTGATCCTTCTTGTGGCGCAGCTCGCCCTTGAGGGTGACGCCCTTGGGCACTTCGAGGCCGATCTTCAGCATCGCGTTGCGGAAGAGCTGGCGGTCTTCGGCCTTGTCGATGGCGTCGGCGGAGGCGCCGATCAGCTCGACATTGTACTTCTCGAGCGTGCCGCGCTTGCGCAGGCTGAGCGCGGTGTTGAGCGCGGTCTGGCCGCCCATGGTCGGGAGCAGGGCAAATACGCGGTCGGCGGGGACGTTGGCGCGCTCGCGGGCGATGATCTTCTCGACGAATTCGGGCGTGATCGGCTCGACATAGGTGGCGTCGGCGAGGCCCGGATCGGTCATGATCGTCGCCGGGTTCGAGTTCACCAGCACGACGCGGTAGCCCTCGGCCTTCAGCGCCTTGCAGGCCTGGACGCCGGAGTAATCGAATTCGCAGGCCTGGCCGATGACGATGGGGCCGGCGCCGATGATCAGGACGGTGTGGATATCTGTACGCTTCGGCATGCTTTATCCCGGTTATCCCGGGCTTTTCGGCCCGAGCAAATCGCGCGCGCAAACGGGCCGGCGCTGGTGGGCGCTTCTGAGCGGCTGGCTTGCAGGTTAAGGGGACCGTTTAGCGGGGAGTCGGGCAGGGGGCAAGTCCTCGAACGCCCCGACGCGGCGCAATGTGGAGCGCGCCGGATTGGAGCATTTTCGCGCTTCGCTGAACCGCAAAAATGCTCTAGCTCCTTGTTTTGTCGCGATTCCGAGCGGAGTTGGTAGCGTCAGCGTACCAACGCCGCACGTTTGCACGCTGACGCTACAAACTCCTGGAACCGCTCTATCGCGAAAATACGGCGTTGTCTGCCCAAGGAGGGCCGACCGCGTAAAACTGATCAACAATCATCCGCTGATACCAAGTCAGGAAGGCAAATGCTTTCTCCGGCGACGGACAACCGCACGCCAACCGCTGCCCGTCGCACTCGACGCTCACCAGATACCAGTCTTTTCCGTTACTGACCGTCTTTTCGATGCGCGAATCGAACCACGTGCTGATCCGCCACTCGGTCGTTTCCTGCCACAGCCCTGCTCCGTCGAGCGCTTCGAGAATCGAGTCGAAACGCTTTCGGTACTCGGGCTCGTGATTGGGGTCGATGCTCGCAAAACAGCTAAGCATCGCCTTTTGCGCCAGTGTCAATTCGTGGCCTGGACGCCTCGCTTGCTCAATGCGTGCTTCGATTCGTTCTTTTCTAGCCCTATCGGCCTGGCCCTTCTTGAAGCCGAACATCTGCGGAGGTCACTCCCTTCGTATGGCGTGTCGGTTGCACGTCCGTCAGCTCCGCCATTTCAGCGTTCTGGGCTTTACCGGGTTCACGAATTCCGTGCCGTTGGCGACCGAGTCGGCCCAGGCCTTCTTGAGGCGGTGGTACCAGATCGCGGGCTGGTCGGAATCCTGGATCAGCATCAGCGACGGATTGAACTTCAGGCCCTCTTTCTGCATCTCGACCATGCGGCGGTCGTCGCCGAGGAAGGTGGGTCCAAGCACCATGAAGAACGGCCTGATGAAGCCGAGCCAGGCCGGCCAGTAGAAGATCTGCGTCACCTGCGTCGTGTCGGCGTCGCGTGGGGTGCAGGCGGTGAAGCCGACGACCTTGATCTTGCGGCCCAGGATCGTGCCCTCGATGTTCTCGAAGCGCACGCTCGGCAACTCGAAGGTGATCTCGGTCGAGACGTCGGCGCCGAGGATGCCGTACATCGGCTTGGAAGGCTTGTGCCGCGTCATCACGAAGCCGTTCGCCAGCGGCGCGTAGTTCTTCTGCTTTTCCTTCATGCGCACACGCCACCACCAGCGGCCATGGACGTAGGGCGCGTGCGCCGGGTCCATAAGGCCGATGACGGCGTGATCGATGGCGCACTGGAAAAGCTGGCTGACATGCCAGCGCGGCTTCGGATTGGGGACATCGACCTTGGGCGGCTCGCCGCGCGGTGTGGCCGTCTCGCGCCCCGGTGCCGGCATGTAGACCCAGATGAGCCCGTCCTGCTCGCATGCGTGATAGGCGCGGACCTTGATCTTCGCGGCTTCGATAGCTTCGCCGCCGACGAGCGAGGGGATCAGCGAGCACTGGCCGTCGCCCTTGAAGCGCCAGCCGTGATAGGGGCATTCCACCGTGTTGTCGGCCAGGACCTTGCCTGCGGAGAGCGGCACGCCGCGATGCGGACAGATATCGCGCATGGCGAAGACCTTGCCGTCGCGACCGCGGCCGATCAGCACTGGCTCGCCGAGCAGCATTTCGCGCTTGAGCCCGCCGGTCCGCACCGTGTCGCCAAGGCACGCCATGTACCAGCAGTCGCGCAGGAACAGCGGCACCGCATCGGTGCCGGTTGCGCCAAGAGGTTCGGCGGTCATGTCAGGGCGTCGCGGACGGCGGTGCGGCCGTCGGCGGGGTGAAGAGGCTGTCCAGCGTCGTCATGTAAAGCTGACCTTTGAACGCCGGCAACTTATACGCCCATCCATTTGCATGCGCATTGATCTCAGCGGCTTCTTTCGCCGCGTCGGCCTTGCTAGGATCATCGGCTGCGGCCGAGACCGTCGCCCAGTAATCCGCGCCCTGCTTGATGACGTTAACCGTTACGCTGAGGCCATCGAAGGTCTTGGTCGTGACCCGGGTCGCACCTGAAAAGTCGAAGTCGGACGCCTTCTTGAGATCGTCGAAGCCGAAGCCGGTGATCGCCGAGGCGACGCCGCCGGGCACCGTCGGGTCGGTCAGCGTCTTCCCTGCCGGCATCGGCGAGACGGTGAAATTGGCATCGCTCTTCAGGAGGCGCGACACGGTGTAGGACGGACCGTTCGCCGGCTGGACCGTCACCGACTGGATGCGGGACTGATCGACATCCATCACCTTCTTGTCGAGCCAGTCCGAGATGTTCGCGCGCGGCTCGAACACCGAGCGGGCGAGATAGCTCTGGTCTTCATTGGGGCGGCGGACAAAGAGTCCTGTGGCACCGGACGCATCGCCGATGTCTTCGCTCTTGCCGGCGATGAGCGCGGCGAGCACGCGGCCCTTGTCGTCGCTCACGGTGATGGCAACGCCGTCGCCCTTTGGCGGCGCGTCGAGGCCGACGTAATGCAGCCATTCGGGCCGTGCGGTCTTGGGTTCGATCGCCTGGAGCGCCGCCAGGCCGACGAGCGTGCGCTGGATCTGGTCGAAGGAGGCGGGATAATTGTCCCGCTGGCGCACGACCCAGCCCTTTTCCGGCACGAAGACGACGTCGAAGGCGCCCGCCTTGGATTCGACGTGGATATGCGCGGCGCCGCGAAGTTCCTTGACGAGGCCCGGGAAGAACTCGGTCGGCTCCATCGGCGGTGCGCTGTACTGCGCCTCGCGCCAAAGCGCGCCGAGCGCGAGCAGGATGGCAACGAGCGCCACGCCGGCCAGAATGGCGAGGGTGCGGCGGCGCGGATCGGACAGGAAAGCGTTCAGGTCCATGGCGGCCTCACGAGCCCAGCGCGCGCATGCGGCGCCGGCGGCGCAGCCAGGCAAGCACGAGCGCGAAGCCGGCCACCAGAAGCGGCACGACGGCGATGTTGAGAATGGCGAGGAAGTCGCCGAGCGAGTCGATGTCCTTGCGCAGGTTGTGCTCGACGTCGCGCAGCGCCGTGCGCGTATCGGCGAGTTCCTTCTTGAAGCGGTCGATCTCGGCCTGCTGCGCCGGCGTCAGGCCCTGCGTGTCGGTGGGCTGGCCGTTGGTGCTGGCGCCCTGTTCGAGTTCGTGCAGCCGCTGCTGCACCGCAGTCATGCGCGCCTGGAGCGCCTCGGCCTGCTGCTGGAACTGCGCCTGGGCTTCGGCTTGAAGCTCCTTCACCACGGTGAAGGGCCGGTCGTTGGTGGCACGGGTGCGCAGGCTGATGAGATCGCCCGATCCCATCAGGTTCTCGATCGCGTTCTGCACGAAGGCGCCGTTGTCGGCGAAGGGCGTCGCGACGCGCTTGCCGAAGGCGTTCTCGACATGGACCCAGAAGCGGTCGTCGAAGATATCGCTGTCGGCCATGACGATGACGTTGATCGGGCCGGACGACTGTTTGAGCTGCGGCGGGAGGGGCGCAGGAGCGGGCTGGCCGGGCGCCGTCACCGGTGCGGGTGCACCGTTCGGGAACGCCGTCTTCACCGGTCCGGAGATCCGCGCGGCGATGACGAATGGCTTGCCCACGGGCTGGATCATGCCGATCAGGTCTTGCGGCCGCGGGTTGAAGCGGACCGCTTCGACGTCGAGCAGTCCGGCATCGGCGGAGGAGGTGACCAGCGGCACGAACTTCGTCGTCGCGCCCTTGATCGGGGCGAGGGCGCCCGCGCTTGCCAGGTTGAGGCTCTGCAGATTGGCGGTGACCGTATCCTTGCTGTCGAACTGGTCGGTGCCGAGATGCAGCCACAGCGGATAGCGCGCGATGGGCTCGCGCGGGTCGGCGGTCTGGACCTGCTGGGCGAGGTCGATGTCGCCGATCACCTTGGCCGGCGTGTAGCCGACGCCCCAGGCCTTCAGCAGCATCGGCAGATCCGACGACGGATCGCCGCCGCCGCGCGGATCCATGCCGGCGCCCGCACCGGCGAGCTCGGAATTCGGATCGATGAAGGCGAGCACACGCCCGCCGCGCAGCACGAACTGGTCGATGGCATAGAGCGCGGAGGCCGGCAGGTTCGCGGGATGGACGATCATCAGGACCGAGATGTTCTTCGGGATCTGGTTCGCCGAGGGATCGAGCATCTGCGTCTGATAGGTCTGCGTCAGTTCGGTGTAGATCGCGTAGGGCCGCGCATTGCCGCTCATCGCCGCCTGCAGGCCGCCGGGACCGGTTTCGAGCGGCAGTGTCGAGAGGATGCCGAGCACCGGCTTTTCCGGCTGCGACAGATGATAGATCAGCGTCGACAGGTCGTATTCGAGGAAGCGCTCGCGGTCGGCGGTGAAGTAGGGGATGGTCTCCTTGCCGTCGATGCGGTTGGTGCCGACGAGACCGAAATAGACCGTGTCGCCGCTGTCGGTCGGCGCGCCGGTCAGGCCGTTGCCGGTCGCCTCGTCTTCCGCCGCCGTGAACGGTTCGGGATCGATATCCTGCAGGATGATCTTGCCGTGGCTGAGCGCGGCGTATTCCTCGAGCAGGTCGTGCACGCGCTGGGCGTAAGCCGCGGTCTGCGCGTAGTCGGCGGCAACCTTTTTCGAATAGTAGAATTTGAGCGTGATGGGTTCGGGGATCTTGGCGATGATCGCCTTGGTGCCGTCGGCGAGAGTGAACTGGCCGTTCTCGGTCAGATCGAGCTTGGCCGTGGTGATATAGACATTCGAGGCGATGTTGATCGCGACGAAGATCACGACCGCGAAGGCGAGCGCGAGAATGGCGTAGAGGCGGCGGGAGATCGGTTTCATCGCGTCAGCCGCTCTTCTTGAGGTCGACGACCACGACATTCGCGGTCAGGAACAGCGCGATCAGCGAGAAGAAGTAGATCAGATCGCGCAGGTCGATCACGCCGGCCTGGATCGCCGAGAAATGCGTCAGGAAGCTGAAGGACGAGATCGCGTTTACGAGGGCGAGCGGCGCCCAGCCGCGGAACAGGTCGAGGACGAGCGGCGCGCCGGAGATCGTGAACAGGAAGCACACGACCACCGTGACGACGAAGGCGATGACCTGGTTGTTGGTGGTCGAGGAGATGCAGGCGCCGATGGCGAGATAGCCGCCGGCCATCAGCAAGCTGCCGACATAGGAGGCGACGATCACGCCGTTGTCGGGATCGCCGAGATAGTTGACCGTAATCCAGATCGGGAAGGTGAGTGCGAGCGCGATGGCGATGAAGGCCCAGGCGGCGAGATATTTTCCCGTCACCGTGGCCCAGAGCGGTACGGGCAGGGTGAGCAGCAACTCCATCGTGCCGGTGCGGCGCTCTTCCGCCCAGAGGCGCATCGAGATCGCCGGTACCAGGAAGAGATAGAGCCAGGGGTGGTAGCCGAAGAACACCGACAGATCGGCGATGCCGTTGTCGAAGAAACGGCCGACATAGAAGGTGAATGCGCCCATCGCGAGCAGGAAGATCACGATGAAGACATAGGCGAGCGGCGTGGCGAAGTAGCCCGCGAATTCGCGCTTGAAGATAGGCCAGACGTATTTCATGCGGCATCCGCCTTGCGCTGCGCGGCATCGTGCGTGGTGATGGCGCGGAAGACCTCATCGAGGCGGCCGGCTTCGGCGCGCAACTCCTTGACGTCCCATTTTTCCGCCGCGGCGAGGGCGCCGATATCCTCGATCGGCAGGGCGCCGTTTTTGGCGAAGGCGGTGAAACTGACCGTGCCGTCGGCGCGGCGCTGGGTCTCGACACCGGAGACGCTCGCAAGGCCGCGCAACTTGCCGCCGGCGGCGCTCTCGAGCGTGGTAGGCAGGGTGACGGTCACGGCGTTGTGATAGCGCGAACGTGCCAGCAGCTCGGCCGGCGTGCCGTCGGCAACGATCTGGCCGCGGTCGATGATCACGGCGCGGGTGCAGATCGCTTCGACCTCTTCGAGCAGGTGCGTCGAGACCACGATGGCCTTCTCCGCCGCCATGGCGCGGATCAGGGTGCGCACCGAATGCTTCTGGTTGGGGTCGAGGCCGTCGGTCGGCTCGTCCATGATGAGCACCGGCGGATCGTGCAGGATCGCCTGGGCAAGGCCGACGCGGCGCTTGAAGCCTTTGGACAAGGTCTCGATCGGCTGGTCGAGCACGCCGGCGAGCTCGGTCTTGCCGACAGCGGCATCGACCTTTGCCTTTGCGTCCGCGCCCTTGAAGCCGCGCACTTCGGCAATGAAGAGCAGGAACTGGCGGGCGGTCATGTCTCCATAGGCGGGCGCGCCCTCCGGCAGGTAGCCGATGGCCGACTGCGCCGCGAGCGCATCGGTCTCGACATCGTGGCCGCAGACGCGGACGCGTCCGGCGGTCGGACTCAGGAAGCCCGTCACCATCTTCATGGTGGTCGATTTGCCTGCGCCATTCGGACCCAGAAAGCCGAGAACCTCGCCCTTGCCGACGGTCAGCGAGAGGTCGGAGACGGCTGTGTAGGGGCCGAAGCGCTTGGTCAGTCCCTCGATCTCGATCATGGCGCCCGGGTGTGAAAAGCCGGGATTTGCTTAGAGAACCGCACCCCATACCGCAAGTTCGGCGAGCTTAAAGATCGGACACGCCCACAGGTGGATTGACTTGGTTGATCGTTCAATCAAGTATGCGGCAATGGCGGAAGACACGCGGACCAGGCTGCTCATGACGGCGATGACGTTGTTTGCCGAGAAAGGTTACGACGCGACCAGCATCGCCGACATCCTGCGCGCGGCAAACGCCAACAGCGGCAGCCTCTACCACTTCTTCCCGACCAAGCAGGATCTGCTGGTCGAAGTCCTCAGGTTGTATCGCGACGGCATCTATCCGATGCTGCTGATGCCGGCTTGGGACGGCGTCAGCGATCCCATTGAGAAGGTGTTCGCGCTGCTGGCGCATTACCGCGGGCATCTGGTGAATAGCGACTGCTTCTATGGCTGCCCGATCGGCAATCTGGCGCTCGAAATCCATGAGCCCGATCCGCCGGTGCGCGAACTGATCGCGGTGAATTTCGACGGCTGGGTCGCGGCGATCGAGCAGTGCTACCGCGAGGCCGGGCCGCGGCTGCCGGTCGACATCGACCGTCACGCACTGGCGGTGTTCACGCTCACCACGATGGAGGGCGGCGTGATGCAGGCGCGGGCGCACCGCAAGCTCGATGCCTTCGATCAATCGGTGGCGATGCTTCGCGACTACATCGCGCGGCTTGAGGTGAAAACAGGGGAGACGACATGAAGCATATTCTGATCGCTTTGCTGGCGCTGACGGTTCCGGCCGCGGCGGCCGACCTCCGGGACACCTCGTTTCGCGAGGCAAATGGCAGCCGGGTGCAACAGCTCGAGCTGACGGTGAAGGCGACGCCGGCACAGATCTGGGCGGCATTCACTACCGATGAGGGCTTCACGGGCTGGGGCGCAGCGGTGGCGCATGTGACCCTCGCCAATGACGGGATGATCGAAGCCTCCTACTCGCCGGACGCGAAGATCGGCGATCCGGACGACATCCGGAACCGCATAGTCGCTTATGTTCCCGACCGGCTGCTGGTGCTGCACAACGCGCATGTGCCGTCGAAGGGGCCGTTCAAGCAGGCGGTGATCGACAAGATCCGCACGGTGATCGTCATCGACGATCTCGGCGATGGGCGTTGCCGCATCACCGAGTCCGGCGTCGGCTATGGCGAGGGCGCCGATTTCGACTCGATGTACGAACACTTCCGCGCCGGAAATGCCGAAGTCTTCGCCGCGCTTGCGGACTATCTCGGCGGCAAGCGCGCTAACTGGGCGGTCGATGCCAAGACGATGACGGATTCCGTCGGTCAGAAACCTTGAGGAGATCGCGATGCTCGACATGGCAAAACTGCGTTCGGCCACACTGATCGGAACGCTGCTCCAGCTCGCGATGGTGGTCGCGGGGCATTTCATCGAAGCGATTGCGCTTTATGGATTTGCCCTCGGCGGCATGGCGATTTCGCTGATCGCCGGATGGATTTACGGGCGTGGCATCTCCGGTTGGGGTGGCGCGGCGCTGGGCGGAGCGGTCGCCGGCGGGATATGTGCCATCGTTGGAATCGCGGTGTCGGTGCTGCTTGGCGATACGGCGGCCGGAATTCTCGTCTTCGGAACATTGGGCTCGGCAGTTGCCGGTGTCATCGGCGGCGCCATCGGAAAGGTGACCGGTTGAGCCGTTGATCCGCCATCATTGCGGACTAGGATCGGTTCTGGATCGCAAGGCAGGACCGTTTTGTTCGACGGAAGACTTCTTCAACGCGCGGCCGTGACCGGCATTCTGCTGGAACTGACGATGGTCGCGGTCGGGCACTATGTTCCCTGGGTGCGGGTCAATTTCTACGAGTTCGGCGCGATGATGTTCGCAGGACTGGCTGGACTGTTCTACGCGCGGGACTTCGCGCAAGGCTATGCGCGCGGCGCGCTTGGCGGTGCCGTGGTCGGCGGTACCAGCGGCCTCATCGGCATCAGCGCGGCCAATATTCTCGGACATGTCGCGCTGATCGTGCTGCCGGTCGGAACGGTGATCACGGTTCTGGTCGGCGCCATCGGCGGCCTTTTCGGCCAGATGGGCGCGAACATCAGCAACCTGGCAGGCGGCGAATAACGGATTTTGTGGGAAAAGAACCGGCGGACCTATCGGGGCTGCCCGAAGGAAAGGGCTGGGGGGCTTGATTCGCTCCAGGTCCACCCGTCAACTCAGGACCGCCGGCAAAGGCAGGTATCGTCCGCAATCTTGACCCGCGCGTGGTCCAATTGCGGCAGTTCGAAGGCAGCCGATCAGGAGATTGTGATGGGGCGATTCGTAAAGGCCACCGACTCGCTGATGGCTTACCTCAGCAAGACCGGCGCACGCGAGGTGCCGGCACAGACCCGTTGCCGCATCGAAACGGGGAAAATGCCCAATGCGATGATGCAGATCGCGCCAGAGCAGGGCGCGTTCCTGCAGGTTCTGGCGAAACTGACGGGCGCGAAACGCTATGTCGAGATCGGAACCTTCACCGGCTACAGCGCGCTCAGTGTCGCACTCGCCATGCCGGCTGATGGCCGCATCGTCTGCCTCGATGTCTCGAAGGAATTCACCGACAAGGCACGCGGCTACTGGGACGAGGCCGGCGTCGCCGGGAAGATCGATCTGCGCCTCGGGCCGGGTCTCGACGCGCTCGATAAAATGATCGCGGCAGGCGAGGGACCGTTCGACCTCGCCTTCATCGATGCCGACAAGACAAACTATGACGGCTATTACGAGCGGGTTCTGAAGCTGTTGCGGCCGGGCGGTCTCGTCGCGCTGGACAACATGCTGTGGAGCGGCGCCGTGGCCGATCCGAAAGAGACCGACGCCGACACGGTGGCGCTGCGTGCGCTGAATTCGAAGATCCAGGCGGATACGCGGGTCGACATGGCGCTGGCAACGGTCGGCGACGGGGTGATGCTGGCGGTCAAGCGCTGAATTTGCGCTTCGAGGCTTGCGACAGTCCCGTGACAGGGACAGACTTGGGTCGATGGCGGAAGAACCCATAGCCTTCCTCCGCGCGGTGCAGACGCCAGCCGCGCGGACGGAACAGACGGCTCCACAGGTGGCATTCGACCGCCAGGAACTCGGGCGTATTCTCACGGTTTATGGACGGATGGTCGCCGCCGGCGAATGGCGCGACTATGCGATTGACTTCCGCGACGAGGTCGCGGTGTTCTCGATCTTCCGCCGCGCGAGCGAGATGCCGCTGTTCCGGGTCGAGAAGCGGCCGAAGCTGCGCGACAGGCAGGGCATGTATGCCGTGATCGCCGCGACCGGTCACATCCTGAAGCGCGGCCACGACCTCGTGCAGGTGCTGCGCGTGTTCGACAAAAAGCTGCTCAAGGCGGCGAGCATCTAGGTTCCGGTGTAGTTCGCCTTGCGCTTCTCGGCGAAGGCCGCGAGCGATTCCTTTGCATCGTTGGTGGCGCGGCGGGCGAGGCCGAGGCCGACGCTCTCGTATTTCATCGCGTCGTCGAGCGGAGCATCGAAATTGTGCTGGAGCACGCGTTTGGAGACGCGCAGCGCGACCGGCGGCCATTGCGTCATCTCGTTGGCGACCTTCACAGCTTCCTCGAGCAGGTTCTCATGCGCGACGAGGCGGTCGATCAGGCCAAGCCGATAGGCTTCGTCGGCACCGACCATCCGGCTGGTGAAGATGAGGTCGGCGGCGCGGGCATAGCCGACGATGCGCGGCAGAAACCAACTCAACCCGGAGTCGGGCGAGAGATTGCGTTCGATGAACACGGTCTTGAAGCGCGTGTGCTCGGAGCCGATGCGCAGATCGGCGGCGAGCGCGGTGCTCATACCGGCGCCCGCGGCGATGCCGTTCACGGCTGCGATGACCGGCTTGTCGAAATGCGCCCACATCTTGGCCCAGCGCCCGACCCAGCCATCCTCGTCGATACGCTCGGCCTGGTTGGCCGGCGGGGGCAGGGTGCCGCGAATGCCGGATTGCGCGGCGCTCAGATCGGCACCGGAGCAGAATCCGCGTCCGGCGCCAGTGACAACCAGGACGCGCGCATCGTCGTCGGCGAGGGCCTCGGCGACGGCGGCGGTGACGTCGGCGCGCAGGGCGGCGGAGATGGCGTTCAGCCGCTCCGGCCGGTTGAGGGTGAGGATCGCGACATGCTCGCGCTTCTCGAACAGGATCGTCTCATAGGCCAACGGGTCCTCCCTGATTTTCGGGAAAGCCTACAAGCAAAAAGGCCCGGATGTCGCCATCCGGGCCTTTCGCGTTGCATCGTGGTCCGCTTAGCGGCGGCTGCTGCCGAACAGGCGGAGGATCATCAGGAACAGGTTGATGAAGTCGAGGTAGAGCTTCAGTGCGCCGATGATCGCCTTGCGGCCGGCGGTCGTCGCGTCGTCCGCCTCGGCATAGGCGTTCTTGATCCACTGCGTGTCATAGGCGGTGAGGCCCGTGAACACGAGCACACCGATCACCGAGATGACGAAGGACATCATGCTCGAAAGCAGGAAGATGTTCACCACGGAGGCGATGACGATGCCGATCAGGCCCATGAACAGGAACGAGCCGAAGCCGGTCAGGTCGCGCTGGGTGGTGTAGCCCCACAGGCTCATCGCGCCGAAGGTGGCGGCGGTGATGAAGAAGGCCTGCGCGACGCTCGCGCCGGTGTAGATCAGCACGATCGGCGAGAGGGCGATGCCGTTGATCAGGGCATAGGCCCAAAACGTCGCCTGTGCGGCGCCGACACTCATGTGCTGAATGCGGAACGAGAGGAAGAACACCATCGCGATGGGCGCGAGGAAGGCCACCCAGCCCAGGGCGGATAGCCCGAAGCGGCCGGTGCGTTCGTCCATCTGGAAGAACAACTCCAGGACGCCCGGCGTGCTGGAGACGAAATAGGCGGCGGCGCCGGTGAGCACGAGCCCGACCAGCATGTAGTTGTAGACGCGCAGCATGTACGCGCGCAGGCCCTGGTCGACGACATCCGTCGTCGAGGTCTGGCTGCGCATGGCGCGGTCGTTGAAGTCAGCCATGGTAATTCCTTCCTTCCGGCAAGATGCCGGTTGCGCTCATTATATCGGTATTCGTGACGCGTGTATCAAGGGGTGCAAGCGGCTGATCCGCCTGCCGAATCGCCGGATTTGGTGAACCTGCGGCAATCCTTCAGCCAGCTTCGTCCTCAATAGCATGCATGTCGGCATCGGAAAGGCCGAAATGGTGGCCGATTTCATGGATCAGGACGTGCCGGACGATGGCGCCGAGACTGTCGCTGTGCTCCGCCCAGTAATCGAGGATCGGGCGGCGATAGAGAAAGATCATGGTGGCATGACCATGGGCACGGCCGGCCTGCTGGTCGGCGAGCGTCGGACCGTGAAACAGGCCGAGAATGTCGAATTCGCTTTCCAGATTCATGGCCTGGATCGTGGTTTCGTCCGGAAAATCGCGGACAAGGAATGTCACGTCGCCGGTCAGGCTGCGGAATTCGCCGGGCAGTTCGGCGAAGGCGGCATGGGCCAGCGACTCGATGTCTTCGAGCGACGGCGCTTCGATTGGGGTCCAGTCCATGGCGCGCTAGATTAGAGCGAAGCAGGAGACGACGACATGACAAAACTCGGTGCCGAAGCGGCGCTCAAGAGCTTGCCGGGCTGGCGGGCTGTGGACGGGCGCGACGCGATCGCGCGCAAATTCGACTTTGCCGATTTCAATGCGGCATTCGGATTCATGACGCGCGTGGCGCTCCTGGCCGAAAAGATGGATCACCATCCGGAGTGGTTCAACGTCTACAACAAGGTCGAGGTGACGCTCGCGACCCACGATGCGGGCGGGGTCACACAAAAGGATGTCGACATGGCGCGCGCGATGGACGGCTGGGCGGCGTGATCCGGCTGCTGGCGATCTCGGGAAGCCTGCGCGCGGTCTCGACCAATACGACCCTGCTCAACGCGGCCATGCGGCTCGCGCCGGACGGCATGACGATCGCGTTGTTCGAGGGGCTGGCGACACTGCCTCCCTTCAATCCCGATCTCGACGTCGATCCGCTGCCCGCGGCCGTCGCGGATTGGCGGGGCAGGGTGGCCGCGGCGGACGGCCTCCTGATCTCCTCGCCGGAATACGCCCGGGGGATTCCGGGTTCGCTCAAGAATGCATTCGACTGGATGGTGAGCGACACGGAATTCGCGGGTAAGCCGGTGGCATTCTTCCACGCCTCCGAGCGTGCGGTGGCTTCGCAGGCGGCATTGCGGCTGGTGCTGGAGACGATGTCGGCGCGGATCGTCGAGGACGCCACCATCACGGTGCCGCTACTGGGCAAACAAACGGATGTTGACAGCCTTCTACATGACAAGGCGGTGACAGGGAGAATTGTTGTTGCCTTAGAGGCTTATGCCGTAGCGCTCACCTAAACCCTGAGCTTGAAGCTGTCGCCGTTGCGCACGATGTGGCCTGCGGTCGGCTCGGCGAAGTGCGTGCCGATGATCAGGATCGGCTTGTCGGACCAGTCCTTCAGCATCGCCTTGCGGGTCGCGCGCGCCGCCGCCTTGTCGCTGTCGAAGGTCGGTGCCCAGTCGGGGCGGCCGATCTGCGCCGGGTGGTGCATCATGTCGCCGGTGATGATCGCGGTTTCGCCCTGCGACTCGATCACGACGCTGACATGGCCTGGCGTATGGCCGGTGGTCGGTATCAGGCGGACCTCCGGCGAGATGCGATGATTCATCTCGACCATCTGCGTGAGGCCGCTGTCGAAGATCGGCTTCACCGAATCCGCCATGATCGCCTTCTGCTCGGCATCCTCGTCCTTGATCCAGTGCTCGTACTCCTGACGGCCGATCAGGTACTTCGCGTTCGGAAAGGTCGGCATCCACTTGCCGTCCTCGCCCAGCATCGTGTTCCAGCCGACATGATCGACATGCAGATGGGTGCAGACCACGGTGTTCACGCGTTCGCGCGGTAAGCCGGCTTCGGCGATATGTTCGAGGAAGGGGCGGTGGAGCGGGCGCTGGCGCGTCATGTTGCGCGGCTTGTCGTTGCCGACGCAGGTGTCGACGACGAGCTTCAACCCACCGGGGCCTTCGACAAGCAAGGCATGGACCGACAGCTTCAGCGTACCGTCCTCGCTCGCGAAATGCGGGAAGAGCCAGGGCATCTTGCGCAGCTCTTCGACGGTGAGACCGTCGAAGAACGGAGCCTCGGCATTGAACGCCACGGGCGACTCGAACTCGACCACACGCTTGACCGTGACCTCGCCGATCTTCCACTGCAGCATGCCCATCCTCCCCGGCTTCGTTTTGCCGATGCTAGGCAGGCGGGCGCAAACCTTCCAGCATGCGGAGCAAGCCGGCAGAAAGTTCGCGGGCGGCTTTTTTCGGGTTCGCCGCGGTCGCGCAGACGAGGGCGGCTTCCATCACCGCGCCCATGACCAGATGGAACTCGGCATCGATGCTTTCCGGCGCCTTCTTAAGGGCGAAGGCGAGAGCGGCCCGGGCGCCGGCGCCGAAGAACCGGTCGTCGATGGCGCGCCATTTCTGCCAGCCGATCACCGCCGGCCCGTCGATCAGCAAGATGCGGCGCGCGCCCGGCTCGGTCGCGGCGAGGAGGTAGCGCAGCGTGCCGGCGGCGATGGCGTCCATCGGATCGGCGATGCGCCGGTCGGCGGCCGGGACCGGTGCGGTCGCGATTTCCGCCTGCACCGTTTCCAGCACGCGGGTGAAGATCTCTTCCTTGGAAGCGAAGTGGTGATAGACGGCACCCTTTGCGACGCCGGCCCTCGCGGCAATCAGGTCGATCGAAACGGCATCGAATCCGTCGGACGCAAACAACCGGCGGGCGGCCGCGAGAATTGCGCCAATAGTCGAATTGCTGCGCTCGCTCTGGCGGACCATCGCGTTCTCCGTAGGACGGTTTCGACGTTAGCACGATTGACTTAGAGACTTATAGTCGGTAATTACAGACTCGAAGTCTGTAACTGGTGATGTCATGGCCGCCGACGAACTCCTGAGCTTTACGGGGGTGCTCCTGTTCCTTCTGGGCCTTCTCACTGGTTTTGTGATTCCGAAGGCCAAGGCGCCGCGCATCGGGCTGTCGGCCCATCTCGCAGCGACGCAATCCGGCGTTGCGCTGATCGCGTTCGCCTTCCTCTGGCCGAAGATCGGATTGCCGGCGGGCTGGGAGCGCCTTGTCGCGCAAACCTTGTGGCTCTCGCTCTACACGATCTGGTTCGGACTGGTACTGGCGGCACTTTGGGGCACCGGGCGCGTTCTGCCGATCGCCGGGGCGGGTCACCAGGCCATTCTCTGGAAGGAGCGGACGGCGATTTCGCTGATCGGCATCGGATCGATCGCCTGCCTGCTGGCGGTGATCGCGGTGCTGGTGTTGTGGAACTGGGTGCCGGGCTAGCGCAGAACCCAGGCAAAGGCGCGGCGCAGCGCTTCGACGGCGCCGGACGGATAGATCGCGCCATGTGCGACGACGATGCGTTCAGGGTTCCAGCCGATCATGGTTTCGACGGCGCGCCGGACTTCCTGGCGCGGATAGGTCAGGCGCATGTCGCGCGGCATGCTGCCGTCGCCGCCGGCGACGCGGATCAGCCAGCGCAGGAATGGCGATGACAGCTTCGCGGCTTCGAAATTCTCGATGAAGTCGGTGAGGATGAGCGTGCGGCTGGCGCGGTGGAAGAAGACGTATTCGCTCATATAGCGGCCGGGTACGCCGAGACTGTCGATGGCGTTCGACCATGGCAGCACGGCCGAGCCGGCGAGTTCGATCGTGTCGAAGTCGATGTGGCTCCTGGCTTGTTCGCGCAGGCGTGGTGCCACGTAGACGGGCGCGCGCGAATAGGCCGCATGCCACTCCGGCAGCCACCAATAGTGAATTCGGTTGGGACCGATGAGCCAGCGCACCTCGCCGAGCGCATCGACCTGCGCCTTCAGCGCCGGCGTGAGTGGCGTCGGCGAGTGCACGAACAGGCCGCCATCCGGCAATCTTGCCAGCGTCATCCGCGTGGGGAAGGGGAGTTTCAGCCCGGGCGGACCGAAACGGATCGTTTCGCCATCGACGATCCAGAGGTCCTCGGCGAGCGGCTTGACCGTGTTGAGTGGCGGATACTCGGCCGGGTCGTCCATCGCACGCGGATGCTAGCGCGAAGAGCGAAGTCCGCAAAGACGGAGCGCGCGGGGATCGCCCGCGCGCCCGTTGCCTTAATGCGGGAGTGCGAACCAACCGTTGGCATAGGCAGCAGCGCCGGCGGCCATCGCCAGCACGGCGATGACGGTCAATGCCGGATGTCGGAATGCGCGGATGGGAGCAAAGTGGCCGAAGCGGGTTTCGAGGTTGTTTGGCGTAACCAGATGACCAGTGAGCGACATGTCTTCAGTTCCTTTCCCAAAGACGAGTTGCACCTCCAATCGAGGGGCGCGGGGTATGCGCGCATTCGACTCGGGATGCAATAATTATTTTTACGGATTTATGACGACGGACGAAAAGATTTGTGGCGCGTCGTGCTTCGAGGCTTCGCTACGCGAAGCACCTCAGCATGACGCAAATGAGAGTGGTGCGCTTGTGTAAGTAGGCGCGTCATCCTGAGGTGCTGCCGAAGGCGGCCTCGAAGGACGACGTGCCGTCTATCTCGGATGCGCGTTCTTGACCAGATCGCTCACCACCGACGGATCGGCCAATGTCGAGGTGTCGCCGAGGTTGGAGGTGTCGCCTTCGCCGATCTTGCGCAGGATGCGGCGCATGATCTTGCCCGAGCGTGTCTTGGGCAGGCCGGGCGCGAACTGGATCACGTCGGGCCTGGCGATGGGGCCGATCTCCTTGCCGACCCATTGCTTGAGTTCGCCGGCCAGCGCCTCGTTGCCGGTGACGCCGACTTTCAACGTCACGAAGGCGTAGATTCCCTGGCCCTTGATGTCGTGCGGATAGCCGACGACCGCGGCCTCGGCGACGTCGTGATGGGCGACGAGGGCGCTTTCGACCTCGGCGGTGCCGAGGCGGTGGCCGGAGACATTGATCACGTCATCGACGCGGCCGGTGATCCAGTAATAGCCGTCCGCGTCGCGGCGGCAGCCGTCGCCGGTGAAGTACTTGCCGCGATAGGTCTTGAAATAGGTGTCGATGAAGCGCTGGTGGTCGCCATAGACCGTGCGCATCTGGCCGGGCCAGCTGTCGAGCAGCACGAGATTGCCGCTGGTCGCGCCTTCGAGCACGCCGCCTTCGGCGTCGACGAGTTGCGGCCGGACGCCGAAGAGCGGCTTGGTCGCCGAGCCGGGCTTGAGGTCGGTGGCGCCGGGCAGGGGCGAGATCAGGATGCCGCCGGTCTCGGTCTGCCACCAGGTGTCGACGATCGGGCAGCGGCTGTCGCCGACGACGCGATGATACCAGAGCCAGGCTTCGGGATTGATCGGCTCGCCGACGCTGCCGAGGAGGCGGAGCGAGGCGCGGCTCGTCTTCTTCACCGGGCCGTCGCCTTCGCGCATCAGCGCGCGCAGCGCGGTCGGCGCGGTGTAGAAGATGTTGACTTTGTGCTTGTCGATCACCTCCCAGAAACGGGAGGTCGTCGGATGGTTCGGCACGCCTTCGAACATAAGCGTGGTCGCGCCGTTGGCGAGTGGGCCGTAGACAATATAGCTGTGCCCGGTGACCCAGCCGACGTCGGCGGTGCACCAGTAGATGTCGCCCTCGTGGTAATCGAAGACGTATTGGTGGGTGAAGGCGGTGTACATGGCGTAGCCGCCGGTGGTGTGCAGCACGCCCTTGGGCTTTCCCGTCGAGCCGGAGGTGTAGAGGATGAAAAGCGGGTCTTCGGCGCCCATCTCGACCGGCGGGCAATCGGTCGACACCTTGGCGCAGACGTCGTGATACCAGACGTCGCGGCCGGCCTTCATGTTCACCGCGCCGCCGGTGCGGCTGACCACGACGACGCTCGTCACGTCCGGGCACTTTTCGAGCGCGTCATCGGTGTTCTTCTTGAGCGGGATCGGCTTGCCGCCGCGCAGGCCCTCATCGGCGGTGAGCACGACGGTCGAGGCGCAGTCGAGGATGCGGCCGGCAAGGCTGTCCGGCGAGAAACCCGCGAAGACCACCGAGTGCACCGCTCCGATGCGGGCGCAAGCGAGCATCGCGTAGGCGGCTTCGGGGATCATCGGCAGATAGATCGTGACGCGGTCGCCTTTCTTGACGCCCTGCGCCTTCAACACATTGGCGAAGCGGCAGACTTCGCGATGCAGCTCCTCATAGGTGATATGGCGGCTGTCCTTCGGATCGTCGCCTTCCCAGATGATCGCGGTCTGCTTGGCGCGCTTGGGCAGGTGGCGGTCGATGCAGTTGGCGCTGACGTTGAGCGTGCCGTCCTCGAACCATTTGATGTGCAGATTGTCCGGGTCCCAGGAGACGTTCTTGACCTTGGTGAAGGGCTTGATCCAGTCGATCCGCTTCGCCTGCTCGGCCCAGAAGCCTTCGGGGTCCTTCACCGAACGGACGTACATCTCCTCGTATTTCGCGCGGTCGATGAGCGCGCGCTCTTTCCACTCGGACGGAACAGGGATGAGGGTGTCGGACATGACGGATTCCTTGCGCTTCCCGGAAGATTTTGGAGGATATTGGCGGGCATGCGCGACAGGTACAAGACGCGATTAGGCGCGCCGCCGGCCGCGCCAGGCGAATACGATTGCCGCGAGGACGATGAGGATTGCGCCTGCGGCAAGGATGATCAGCGTCGACTTCGCCTCGAACACGATCGTCGGCAGATCGACAATGCCGGTGTGCCACCAGGTCCAGTCGCCGCCGATTTCGCTCGCCAGCGTGCCGTTTCCGCTCGACAGCACGATGATGCCGTCGCCGGTGGCGGGATCGATGCGCGCCGTGGTGTTGATCGCCGGGAAGTTGTTGCCGTCATGTCCGACGACGAATCCTCCCTTGCCATTCGGGGCGTAGAGGATGGTGCCGAGGCCCCAGATCGGGATGCCGTAGATCTTGGTCGTAACGACGCGCATGGCTTTGAGGGTCTCTGGCTTCAGCACGCCGCGTCCCGCCGGCTCACCGTGCGGGCCGGGAATCTGCGCCTGAAGGAAGCGCGTGAGGTCGTCGACGGAGGTGTAAAGCGAGGCGGCGGCGAGGGCGGTGAATTTGTAGTGGATGGCCGGCTTGCCGTCCGGACCGTAGAACACGGCAAGATGCGCGGGATCCGGATCGACGAAAGTCGAATGCGTCATGCCGAGCGGTATCAGCACGGCCTTGCGCATATAGGCGTTGAAGTCTTCGCCGGTAACGTCCTCGATGAGGAGTTGGAGGAGCGCATAGCCGCCGCCGGAATACTGCCACTTCGTGCCCGGCTCGATGCCGACGCGGACATGGCCATCGGCGAAGGGCATGGCGTCGGCGGCATGGGTGAGCGAGTCCGGCAGGGATTGCAGTTTCGACCCCGGCGGAAAGCCGCGATAGCCAAGGCCATCGGTCAGGCCAGCAATATGGGCCAGGACGCGGCGCACTGTGGCGCCATTGTTGTCGAACTGGCTCGGCGGCAGCTTCCAGCGCTTCAGGTAGCGTGACACCGGCGCGTCGAGATCGATCCGGCCATCTTGCACCAGCCGCATCACGCCGAACGCCGTAAACCATTTGCTCATCGAGGCGACCTGGAAGAGCGATGCGCCGTCGACCGGCCTGCCGTGCGCGTTGAAATAGGTGCCGGCGACGTGGCCGTCACTCAGCACTGCGAGTGCGATATTGCCCTTCGACTCGGTGAGATAGCGGGCCTTCTCGGCGGTGATGAAACCGGCAACGTCGCCATGCGGCGCGGGCAACGGCCGCCACCAGCCGTCGCGGGTGCCCATCGCCACCACGGCGATCCAGGCCGCGAGCAGCAGCAGCGTCGCCACGACAATCCGAACAGCTCTTGCCATGGCCAATCTCCCTCGTGCTCAGAGCGCGCGCAGACGCTCCAGCAGGAATGACGGACTGAAGAACGAGGACGGGAAGTAGAATCCCATCTCGTTGTAGCGCTGGGGCACGAAATTCCGGCTCAGCATCGGCCGCCCGGATGGGCGCAGCTCGCGGAAGCGTCCGCTGATATCGACCGTGCCGTAGCCATAACCATGTTGCAGCAGCATCGCGAAGAGCGGGCTCGCCAGCGCGATCTCGCAGGCGCTTTCCGGAGTGTCGGTCCAGACGATGCCGTCGAACAGCGAATAGCGCAGCGACAGGTTCAGATCCGTCAGATGGATCGAGACCGGACTGAGCTTTCCCGCGAGCGCCACCAGCCGCAGCGGCCAGAGCGCATTTTTCTCCCGGACGCGCGCACGCTGGTCGCGGTCGAGGGCTTCCAGTTTTTCGCGCGGCACCGGCGCGTCGGCCAGCGGAAGCGGTGCCGAATGCGCCGCGCGATCGGCGACATAGCGCGCGATGGAGGCGGCCGAATTGTGCGGCGCGCCGATGGCGTAGACGTCGCCAGGATAGAGCACGACGCAATCGGAGCCGCCGCCGGCGAACAGTCTGTAGATGTCCTCGATGCGGTTGGCGCCGGAATTCATGTGATAGTTCTCGTCGCGGCAGAACCAGACATGGCTGGCGAAGGGGATCAGGACCTTCGGTTTGTAGGCCGCGATCTGCGCCCGCATCTGCGAGAGCTTGTATTGCGCTGCGCGCTGCATCCGGGCGTCGTCGCCCGGATTGCCGACGAAATTGGCGTATGAGAACTGCGTGAACAGTACATCGACCGGCCGCCCCAGCTTCGCGGCGAGCTTCGCGTGAAAGCCGAGCGGCGGCACGCAGTCGTTCATGTTGAGATAGGTGCGTTCGGCGGTCTCGATGAAGCACCAGGAGTCGGCGTGCACCATGCCGAGCGTGAACCGCACGGTGTCGTTGAGCGCGACGGTTTCGCCGTCGCCGATATCGCGCAGCTTGAAGCCGAGCTTTTCGCAGAACTTGGCGACGCGCCGGTCATGCGTTTTGGCAAAAAGAACCGTGATGGTCTTGCGGATTTCCGGCGCGATCTTGCGCAGGTTTCCGGGCGAGAAATGATCCGGATGCTCGTGGCTGAACCAGATGTAGTCGACGCCAGCAAAGTCTTCGTAAGCGTAGCGGGTCTTCGATATCTGCGCCCAGCTGTCGGCGAAAGCGAGGCCTTCGATCCATGGATCGACGACGATGCGCAAACCTCCGCTGCGCAGCTCGTATCCCGCGTGATTGATCCAGAGAATGCTGTCGGTCATGAAGCCTTGCTGTGCTTGGCCGCGCGAGCGAGAATCTCCTCCGTACTCGCGCCGGGTTTTTCGGGCTCCGTTCTAACGCTGGCCGGCGTGCGCGAGAAGTGGATCGGCGGCTTCATGCTGCGCCATTCGCCTTCTGTCGGATGCGGCCGCACCTCGAAGAAGCCGACGGCCTTGAGATGCGGGTCTTCCAGAACGCCGTCCATCGTGTTGGCGCGCATGATCGGGATGCGATGCTGTTCGCCCAGTTCCATCCACTCTTCGGTCGTGTGCGTAAGCGCAGCCTCGCGCATGCATTTGTTGTAGAGCGCGACCTTCTCTTTCGCAGTCTTGAGCGAGGTGAATTCCTCGCTGTTATAGAAGTCCGCAATGCCGCCCAGCCTCATGAAGGTGTCGGCGCCTTCGCGGCCGGAGGGCATGGTCGCGATCCAGCCGTCCTTGGTGCGGAAGCAGGCGCGGTCGGGCGCCAGCGCGGGGGTCGAGCCGACATGGCCGACCGGCGGCTCGAAGGCGGCGCCGTAGAGATGCTCGACCATCAGGAAGCTGGTGTAGCTCTCCAGCATCGGTACTTCGACGAACTGGCCTTCGCCGGTGCGCTCGCGATGGAAGAGCGCGGCGAGCGTGGCGTAGAGCGCATGCAAGCCGCTGACCTTGTCGGCGACATAGGACGGGAACATCCGCATCGTGCTCTCGCCGCTGTTGTCGAGCAGCATGTCGGCGCCCCCGCTCGCGGCCTGGACGAGATCGTCGAAGGCCTGGCGGCCGCCATAGGGGCCATCGGTGCCGTAGCCGACGCAATGGACATAGACCATCGAGGGATTGACGGCGCGCACCTGCTCATAGCCGAAGCCGAGCTGGTCCATCGCGCTGGTTCGGACATTGTGGATGAACACCTGCGCTGTCGGCAGCAGGGCGCGGAGCTTCTCGCGGTCCGCCTCGACCTTTAGATCGAGCGTCACCGAGCGCTTGTTGCGGCCCAGCATCATGAAGGTCGAGCCCATATCCTTGGATTTGTTCTGCTTGAGGCCGAAGCGTTGCTTGTCGCCGCCGGGGGCCTCGATCTTGATGACCTCGGCGCCGAGATCGCCCAGCGTCTGGGTGGCATAGGGGCCGAAGATGAAGCTGGTCAGGTCGATGATGGTGACGCCGTGCAGGGGGCCGGGCATGGGCGAAATCCTTGAGATAGCTTAGTGTCGGATAGCGATGGGGAGAGATTAAGCCATGGCGGCCAAGGGGCAAGCGGCGACGGAATCCCGAGCAAAGCCGGCGGCTGGAGACGCCTGGCCGCCGGCGATCGGCGACGACAAGGTGAAAGCGGCCACCGGGCGCAACTGGATGGGCTGGTACGGCATCCTGACCCGGATGAAGGCGACGTCGCTGCCGCATAAGGAGGTCGCCAAGCGGCTGAAGGAGGAGCACGGCGCGCCGGCCCGGTGGGCGCAGATGATTGCCGTCGCCTATGAGCGGGCGCGTGGCGGGCGCAAGGCCAACGAGCGC
This sequence comes from Pseudomonadota bacterium, assembly GCA_018241025.1. Taxonomy (GTDB): domain Bacteria; phylum Pseudomonadota; class Alphaproteobacteria; order Micropepsales; family Micropepsaceae; genus Rhizomicrobium. The sequence goes on along the minus strand of JAFEEQ010000012.1, from coordinate 41,529 downwards.
GCCGGCGGAACCTATGCGGTGAACGTCACGAAGGTGATGCCGGTCGACTTGCCGAAGCTATTCGCCGCCGCGACCGATCCGAAGACGCGCAAGGCGTGGTTTCCGCCTGGTGCCTTCGAGGAAACCTCGAAAACCGAGAACAAATACTGGCGCGGCAAATGGAAGACGACGGCGAAGCTCGAATTTGGCTTTTATGCGAAAGGCGAGGGCAAGGCGCAGATCGCGCTCGAGATCGGAAAGCTCGCCAGCGCCGAGGAGGTCGAGAAGCAGCGCGCGGGGTGGAAGAAGGCGATGGAGAAGCTGGCGGGTATCCTCGCCTCATGATCGAAGGCCCTGCCCAGACCGGGCTTGTCTATTTCAATGGCGCCATCTGGAGCCTGCTCGCGCTTGGCCTTGCCTTTCGTGGTGAGTTCGACTCCGACTTCTTCGTTCTGACAGGACTTGCCATGGGATATTTGGTTGCCGGAGCGCTGTCGGCGAGAGGACATTTCTGGCCGGCGACAATCCCATGGATTGGGGCTGGTCTCTTCTTCGTTTCCAAATCACTCGAACACGCGGATGGCGATGGTTGGGGAGTGTTTGAAGGTCTTCCGTTCCTATTGCTGGTTCTGAGTTACTTTGTTGCTGGCGCCGCCCTCTCGATTTATCTGGCGATTGACGCGCGCAATAGATGAGCTGGAAGATCTCGACTGCGGATTGATTTCAAAGGTCGAGGTGGCATCTATTGTCGGCGCCGCTTTGGTCTGTCCAACGGCCACTCACGGCAACGCCCCGTAGAAAGCCATTCTTATGCAACTCCATCTCTCCTCCTGGCCCGAGATCGAGGCCTATCTCGCCACCTCGAAGGCGATCCTGATTCCCATCGGCTCGACCGAGCAGCATGGGCCGAACGGACTGCTCGGCACCGATGCGCTCTGTCCCGAGATCATTGCGCGGCGCGCCGGCGACGAGGCCGGCATCCTGGTCGGCCCGACCTTCAATGTCGGCCAGGCGCAGCACCACATGGCATTTCCGGGCACGATCACGCTGCGCCCTTCGACCATGATCGCCGCGATGCTGGACTGGTCGCAGTCGCTGACGCGGCACGGCTTCGAGCGCATCTATTGGCTGAACGGCCATGGCGGCAATATCGCGACCATCACCGCGGCGTTCAGCGAGATGTATCACGGCGTCACCTTCGGCGAGCCGGGTTCGAACCGGCCGCCGCTGCGCTGCATGCTGCGCAACTGGTGGGAGCTTGGCGGGGTGATGGATCTGTGCCGGCAACTCTTCCCGGTAGGCGAGGGTAGTCACGCCACGCCGTCGGAAGTGTCGGTGACCTATTTCGGCTATCCCGAAGCGCAGAAGCGGGTGGAGATGACGCCGAAAATCGCGCCCAACGGTCCGATCTACGACGCCGAGGATTACCGCCGCCGCTTCCCCGACGGACGCATCGGCTCCGATCCGAGCCAGGCGAGCGTCGAGGCCGGCGGCAAGATCGTCGCCGCGGCGGTGCGCGCGGTGATCGGTGAGTTTCGGTCTTTCGCGGCGTCGTGAGCGGATTCCGCATCGTCGAAAAGATGCCGGAGCATGATGCGGCCGTGCTGGCCGCGTGGGTGCGTAACTATGGCGGTCCGGCGGTGGTCAGCCGTGGCCGCCTCTACGACGCCCGGATGCTGCCCGGCTTCGTCGCGCTTGAGGGCGAGCGGTTGCTTGGCGCGCTGACCTGGCATGCGGACGGTGGCGAGATCGAGATCGTCAGTCTCGACAGCTATGCCGAAGATCGCGGTGTCGGCACTGCGCTGCTCGCAGTGGCGGTCGAGGCGGCGCAAGCGCGTGCGGCGCGGCGTATTTGGCTCATAACCTCGAACGACAACATCCGCGCCATTCGCTTCTATCAGAAACGCGGCTGGGACATGGCGGCGCTGCATCGCGATGCCATCGACGAGGCGCGCAAGATCAAGCCGGAGATTCCACGAATGAGCGATGACGGTATCCCGATCCGGCATGAGATCGAGTTCGAGAGACGATTCTAGAGCGAATTGTTGAAGGCCAGTGCAGCTTCCAACGCGTGGACCGCCCGGGCCGGATAGGGATAGGTGTCCCACGCGAAGCCCGCTTCGACGCGCTTCGCGCATGCGAGTACGGCGCGTCCGAAGGCGAAGACGTCACAGTCTCCATAAAATTCCTTGTGACCGTTCGCATCATCCTGCCGCGTATCGTAGCTGGCAAATGTAAGGATCGTAATCGCGACAGACCCTGTGTCCTTGATGCCATCGAGCAGGTTTGTCAGCACAAAGCGCGTTTCGACCGGCTCGCCGTCGAAGCTCACCCGGGCGTTTCCGCCGGTCGCAAGCGTCAGTGCGGCGCGCACGAGATCGCCGAGCACGTCGGTCAAATCGGAGAGAGAATCGGTCGTGTACGTCTGAGCGCCGATCCTAAGAACGATAACAGCCCAGCCGACACCGGTGATGTTGAACTCCACCGAAACGGTATCGTTGTCTGCCATGGCATCGCTCAACAAGTCATCGACGGGATCGGCGCAAGGCAATCTTGCCGACGACAAGTTCCTCGATCTCCAGCCGCTTGATCCGCGCCCGCCCTATGGCAAGCGTGCCGATGGCGAGGCTGCTGATCGCCAGTGCTCCGATCGCCGCCGCGCCGCAGGCCGCGGCAAAGGCGGCCACGCCGATCAGGCTGCGATTGGCCCGTTTCAACACCTTGGCTGGCGGCAGCTTCATGTCGCTGTTCCAGGTGCGGGCCAGACATAGAGCGCGTCCGGCAGCTTTTCTTCGTTGTCTTCGCCGTCGGTGAGCTTCATCAGCGCGCAGCCGTGGCGTTCGTAGAAGCGGCGCGCGCCGGCGTTCTGCTGGAAGGCCCAGAACTGGAAGCCCTGGGGATGAACCTTGGTTGCCTGGTCGAACAGCTTGCTTCCGGTTCCGGTGTTGAAGCGCGACGGCACGACGTAGAGGTGATGCAGCCAGCCACCGTCGATCACCGCGAAGCCGACAACCTTGCCGTCACGTTCGGCGACCCATGTCTCTTCGCCGGCAACGACCTGGGCGAAATGCTGGCGTGTGTCTTCCGCGGTGTGGAGCTTGGGCAGGTAGGTCATGGTCGCGCGCGAGGCGATAAAGACCTCGGCAATGGAAGGGGCATCGGCGGTGGTGGCACGGCGGATGGTGGTGGTCATGCGGGTTCCATGGGGTCCGATAGGGCCAGATTGTCAGACCTCGCCAGCCAAGGCGATAGGCGCGACCTTGAATCCACCGGCCGCGCGGCGGATAATTGAATCATCCCAGGGGTGCCCGCCGCAACACAGGCAGGCTGAGATCGCAATCCCGCGAATCCCTTCGAACCTGATCCGGCTGATACCGGCGTAGGGAGAGGTGACGATGAACAAGCCAATTATCAATTCTGTTGGGCTCAATCCGCAGACCATCACATCCGTGACGCGCGGGCCGCTGCCCGGCTCGAAGAAGATTTATGTCGACGGCGTGCCCTTTCGCGAGGTCGCTCTGTCGGGCGGTGAGCCTTCGGTCCGGCTCTACGACACATCCGGTCCGTATACGGATGAGTCCGCCAAAGTCGATATCGAGAAGGGCCTGGCAGCGCGGCGGCGGGACTGGATCGTCGCCCGTGGCGACGTTGAAGAATACGAGGGCCGCACGCGCAAGCCGGAGGACGACGGACTCCGCCGTGGCGAGCTTCTCTCTGTGCCGCAGTTCGACCGTGCGGGGCTGAAGCCGCTGCGGGCGAAGGCGGGCAAGAACGTCACCCAGCTGCACTATGCCCGACAGGGCATCGTCACCGAAGAAATGAAGTTCATCGCGGTGCGCGAGAACCTCGGCCGTTCGGCGTTGGCCGACGGCAATTCCTTCGGCGCGAACATCCCTGAGCGGATCACGCCGGAATTCGTGCGCGACGAGATCGCGCGCGGCCGCGCCATCATCCCGGCCAACATCAACCATCCCGAGACCGAGCCGATGATCATCGGCCGCAACTTCCTCACCAAGGTCAACGCCAATATCGGCAACTCCATCGTGACCTCCTCGGTCGCCGAGGAGATCGACAAGATGGTGTGGTCGACGCGCTGGGGCGCCGACACGGTGATGGACCTGTCGACCGGTCGGCACATCCACACCATCCGCGAATGGCTGGTGCGCAATTCCTCGGTGCCGATCGGCACCGTGCCGATCTATCAGGCGCTGGAGAAGGTCGGCGGCATCGCCGAGGAGCTGACCTGGGAGATCTATCGCGACACGCTGGTCGAGCAGTGCGAGCAGGGCGTCGACTATTTCACCGTTCATGCCGGCGTGCGTCTGGCGCATATTCCGCTAAGCGCGAACCGCGTGACCGGCATCGTGAGCCGTGGCGGTTCGATTCTCGCCAAGTGGTGCCTGTCGCATCACAAGGAGAATTTCCTCTACACGCATTTCGAGGAAATCTGCGAGTTGCTCAAGCAGTACGACGTGTCGTTCTCCTTGGGCGACGGGCTGCGTCCCGGCTCCATCGCCGATGCCAACGATGCGGCGCAGTTCGCCGAGCTCGAGACGCTGGGCGAGCTGAACAAGATCGCGCAAAAGCACGACGTCCAGGTGATGATCGAAGGCCCGGGCCATGTCCCGATGCACAAGATCAAGGAGAACATGGACCGCCAGCTCGCCGCCTGCGACGAGGCGCCGTTCTACACGCTGGGGCCGCTGACCACCGACGTGGCGCCGGGATACGATCACATCACGTCAGCCATCGGCGCGGCGATGATCGGCTGGTTCGGCACAGCGATGCTCTGCTACGTCACGCCGAAGGAGCATCTCGGGCTTCCGGACCGCGACGACGTCAAGGCGGGCGTGATCGCGTATCGCATTGCGGCGCATGCCGCCGACCTTGCCAAGGGCCATCCCGCGGCACGGATCTGGGACGATGCGATGAGCAAGGCGCGCTTCGAATTCCGCTGGCGCGACCAGTTCGCGCTAGCGATGGATCCGGAGACGGCACAGGCCTATCACGACGAGACGCTTCCGGCCGACGGCGCCAAGGTGGCGCATTTTTGCTCGATGTGCGGGCCGAAATTCTGCTCGATGAAGATCAGCCAGGAAGTCCGCGACGCCGCCAAGGGCCGCAACGACACGCTCTCCACCGCCGAAATCCGCGCCGCGATGGCGAAGAAGGCGGAAGAGTTCAAGCAGGGCGGCGGCGAGATTTATGTGAGCAAGAGCTGAATGGGAACGCTGGATTCGCTCCGGGCTACTGCAGAAAGCCCGCTGCCAGTGCTTTCGCGAAGTCTTCGCCAATATGCGTGCCCCAGAGGGTTTGGGCGCTGTCGGCGGTTAGGGTGGCGTCGTTGCGCTGCAGGCCCGTTTCGCGCGCGACGACACGTCCGTTCGGCGCAATCAGGAGATTGCATGGCAAGGATGCTTCATGGTCGCCGCTTCGCGCCACGCTCTTGACGAGAAAATCTCCCGACTCATGCTCGACAGCAGGCCGGAATATTCCAGCGTTCACCTTGTTCAGCAGCTCCGCCGTTGCGCTGAGAGTCATTTCCACTTTCGGTGCGCTCAGCACCGGGACGATCGCGAACCTGTCGTTTCCGTAAGCCGACTGCAGGCGGGCGAGATCGGGAAGCTCGACAAGGCAGGGCGCGCACCACTCCGCCCAGACGGACAAGAGGATCGTACGCCCCTTGATGAGATTGACGATGTCGACTTCGCCGTCCGGTGTTTGGATCCGGACATAGGGTAGCGCGTAGGAGACCGGCTGTCGGAAGGTGCGGGCGAGCGCATTGTCGGCCAGCGCGCCACGGGCGATGGGCGATGACCCGTCATCCGTTGCGCTGGCGGAACCGGCTGCTGCGAAAGCGCCAATACCGGCAATCGCCGCCCTGCGATTGAGTGCGTATGTCACTGGCGTGTCCTGGCTCCTTCCGCGGCAGATATCGCGCGCTCAGGGTGTTGGAGACGAAACCTGCGGCTTCGGTGGCGGGCCATTGCGCGCGCTGTCGTTTTCGGATCCCGAAGCTGTCGATGGGGCGCTGGCGTGCTGCGATGAATCCATGCCTGGCTCTTCGTCGGGCGCCATCGGCTTCGGCGCACGGGTGGGAAGGCCCGGGGTGATGAGCATCTTGCCGCTGAAGCCAAGGCGCAGCAGCGTTTCGGGTACGGAATCCGATAGTAGACCGGCAAACGCATCGCGGAGCGCTTCGCGCCCGGACGGAGTCAACGGATTGTTGTCGGGGTATAGAGCGCTATCGATATCGCGCTGAGGTATGACCATCTGCAGGTCGGGATTTGCGACGCCTTCCGTCGCAAAGATCTCGCGGAAGCTGTGCGCATCGACCACGACGATCTCGAAATTCGCGTCGGCTATCGTGCGTTCGGACCCAAGGGGCGTCCAATTGATCAAGCCCAGCCCGTTGCGGCTGAATCCGAGGTTTCCGGGATCGTTGCGCTTGACCACCAGTATATAGGCATCGATCCCCGGTGCAGCAGGCAGGCCGTCGTACACACCCTTTGTGCCGTGAAGCACGATCTTGGACCTGTCGACGCCCTCCGGTGCCGGCTTCACGTGAAAGCGCTGGTCGAGGTTTGCGGCGACCAACTGCTCGATCCGGGTGTCGAGCGCGGTATCGCCGGTCTCGAAGGTGCGCTGGCTGTTGCGGAACATCGTACCGTGGTGCTCGAGAAACAGTGTGTCGCCAAGTGCTGACACGACGGCGAGATTGCTGCCTGCCGGCAAAGGCAGTTTGTCGTTCGGCCGTGCGACTACCTCGCGTCCGCCCGCTCGCGGCAGATCGACGCCGATCTGCAGTGCGCGCAGCGTCTCGATCATGCTGAGCCGGACGAGCAATTTCATCCATTTCTGCGTGGTCAGGGCGGCATGATCGTCGAGCGAGAGATCGTCGTCCGGCATGATCGTCAGTGGCGGACGAACGCCCGGGAAACGCGGCGGCGTCCCGTCCTCCAGACGCATGCGGGCGAATGATTTCGCGATGTCTTTCAGCGTGTGGGCGTCGACCAGTGTGATTTCATAATTTGCATACAGCCAGCTTTCGCGGGTGTCCGGGAAAGCCTCGAGCGAAAGGCCGGCATCGGTGCCCGGGAAAGACGCGTAGTAGCGCGGCCGGACGACGAGATAGGCGTCGACTTCGGGATGATCGAGCGACTTCAGGAATGCACGCAACGGCGCCTCGTTGCCCACGAAGAGACCCGGGTCGATTTGACGTGCGACGGATACGGGGTCGGTCGGAATGTCGACGATCGTGAAGCGGGAGCCGAGCGTCTCGTGCGCGGTATCGCGAACCAGGTCGTCGATCTTCCAGTCGGCAATGTCGCGATAGGCGGTATCCTTGGCGAGAAGGCCCTTGCTCTTGAAGACCCGCAGTTTTCCGCCAATGACCGAGACCAGGCCGATCGTGTGGATGTTGCTGTAGTCGCCAATCTCGGGATCGGGCACCCTGATCGTGTACGGGATGTAGATGACGTAAGCCTGAACCGGCAATGCCAGCACACAGGTCAACGCCAATCCGAGCAGAATTCGTTTCAACACGCGTGCGCCCCCCGGCCTCTTATGGGCGGCACTTTGTTGGATCAAACGTCCAAGCGCAACTGTTGCGTGCGCGCGCTATCGCGGCGATCTCCGGACGTCTGCATGGGTCGTTCGTGCCGCAGTCTTCGCGACCAGACTCGAAGTCACCGCAGCGTCCGCCGTCCCGTCACGGCGTGCCACAGGAACAGCACGATCACCGCGCCGAGGATCGAGACGATCATCGAGGTGAAGTTAAAGCCGAAGACGTCGAAATCGGAGATCGCGCGGAAGATCAGCCCGCCGACCAGCGAGCCGACAAGGCCGAGGGCGATGTTCACAATGCAGCCCTCGCCGCGGTTGTTCACGATCAGGCTGGCGAGCCAGCCTGTGATGGCGCCGAAGAACAGCCAACCTAAGATCGACATCGCGCACCCCGTTTTCACGCCCGCTTTAGTTAGGTACTAAATCCGCCGGGCACAAGTTCGGGAGCGACCGGTGGCGGAAGACGGGCCGAAGCGGCACGGGATCTGGCGCGTTCTCGGTCCCGGTCTCATCACCGGTGCGGCGGACGACGATCCTTCGGGCATCGCGACCTATTCCCAGGCCGGGGCGCAGTTCGGCTATGGCCTGACCTGGACGATGCTCCTGACGCTGCCCTTCATGGCGGCGATTCAGATCATCAGCGCCAGTATCGGCTGGCAGACGCACAGGGGCCTGACGCGCAATATCGCGCGACATCTTCCCCGGCCGGTTCTCCTGGTGATCATTGCGCTGCTCGTGGTCGCCAACACGATCAACATCGCGGCCGATCTGGCGGCCATGGGCGGCGGATTGAAGCTGATCGCCGGCGGTCCCGCGATCGGCTATGCCATCGGCTTCGGCCTGATTTGCGTCGTGGCCGAAGTCCTCGTGCCGTATCATCGTTATGCCGGCTATCTCAAATATCTGACGCTCGTGCTGTTCGTCTATGTCGCGGCGGCCTTCAGCATTCATGTGCCCTGGGGAGAGGTCGCGCTCTCGACGTTGTGGCCGTCGGTGCCGTTCAACACGAATTTGCTGCTCACTGTCGTGGCGGTGTTCGGCACGACGATCAGCCCCTATCTCTTCTTCTGGCAGGCCTCGCAGGAGGCCGAAGAATCCCATCTCAGCTACCGCGCGCGGAAAATTCTGCCGCGGCTCACCGCAGGAGCGTTCCGGCACATCGCATTCGACACCGTCTTCGGCATGGCCGTGTCCAATGTGGTGGCCTTCTTCATCATCGTCACCACGGCGGCGACACTGCATGCGCATGGCGTGACCGAGATCGCGACCGCGGAACAGGCGGCCGAAGCGCTGCGCCCCATTGCCGGGCCGCTGGCCTTCGGGCTGTTCGCGGCGGGGATCATCGGCACCGGCCTTCTCGCCGTGCCGGTGCTGGCGGGCTCGGGCGCCTATGCCGTCGCCGAGGCGTTCCAGATCCGCGGCAGTCTCGAACTGCCGGTGAGCCGGGCGATAGGCTTCTATGCGATCATCAGTGCGTCGACCCTGGCCGGTGCGGCGCTGACGCTGACCGACATTCCACCCTTCACCATGCTCTTCTGGACGGCGGTGCTGAACGGCGTGGCCGCCGTGCCGATCATGCTCGCCATGATGGTGCTTGTGTCGGGACCTAACGGGCCCGTGCTGCCGCGCTGGCTGAAAGCGCTGGGCTGGCTGGCGACGCTCTTGATGGCGGTGGCCGTGCTATTGCTCGGCTGGTCGTGTCTGTGAGCGTGGCCTCCCCGGTTGGAGGAGGCCACTGAGCCTCACATCGTCACCACGACCTTGCCCATCGCCTTGCGGTCCTGGAGCAAGCGCACGGCCTTGGCCGAGTCCGCGAGCGAAAAGGTTGCCGAGACGTCGGGCTTCAACTTGCCTTCGGAGATCATGCCCATGATAGCACGCAGATCCTCATTGGCGGCCTTGGGATTGCGACCCGTGAATGCGCCCCAGAACACACCCTGGACATCGCAGCCCTTGAGCAGCGTCAGGTTCAGCGGGATCTTCGGAATCTCGCCGGCGGCGAAGCCGATCACGAGATAACGGCCTTCCCAGTTCATCGCGCGCAGCGCCGGCTCGGCATACTGGTCGCCGACCGGATCGTAGAGCACATCGGCGCCCTTGCCGTCGGTCTTGGCCTTGATGGTGTCGGAGAGCGCCTTCTGCTGGTCGCGCGAGAGCGGCAGTCGCGGATAGACGAAGCCGTCGGCCGCGCCGTGCTTGATGGCGAGATCGACCTTCTCCTGGCTCGAGGCGCCGGCGATCACCTTGGCACCCATCGCAACGCCGAGTTCGACGGCCGAAAGACCGACGCCGCCCGCGGCGCCCAGCACCACCAGCGTCTCGCCCGCCTTCAGCCGCGCCCGGTCCTTGAGGGCGTGATAGGAGGTGCCGTAGGTGACAATGAAGGCGCTCGCGACTTCGAAGCTCACATTCGCGGGCACCGGAATGATGCGGCGCGAGTCGGCCAGCACCTGCTCGGCGAACCCGCCATTGCCGATCGACACCGCGACGCGGTCGCCGACCTTCACATTGGAAACGCCCTCGCCCAGCTCGCGGACGATGCCGGCGACTTCGCCACCGACGGGGAAGGGCAGGGCGGGCTTGAACTGATACTTGTCGGCCAGCATCAGCACGTCGGGGAAGTTCACGCCGCAGGCCTTGACGTCGATCAGGACCTGGTTGGCGCCCGGCTTGGGCGAGGGCAGCTCGCGCAGCTCCATCTCCTCGGGCGGGCCGTAATGCGTGACCAGCATGGCTTTCATGGCGATTCTCCCAATGGCGTACGTTGTATGGATTTCATGGGCGGGAACATTAAGCGATGGCAAGGATGGCGCAAAGGGCGGAGCGGAACCTGCGGCCTTCGCGTATACTGGAGTTGGAGAGGCACGACACCAACCGGGATTTCAAGCCAATGAGGAAACTAATTCTGCTCTCTGCCGTTCTTGCCATTACGGCATCCCCCGCCTTCGCGCGGCCGGGCGTGTGCATCAGCCACGACAACATCCGGAACTGGACCGCGATCGACGACAAGCACATCGTCATCGAGGATATCAGCCACAAGAAGGCGCTCCTGACGCTGGTCGGAACCTGCAGTGGGTTCAAATACACCGAACAGCTCGTGATCAAGGCGCCGGGTGCGATGGGCATCAGCTGCGTCGATGTGGGCGACCAGGTCGTCACCCATGACGGCGGCATGCGTGGAAGTTGTCTGATCCGCTCGGTCGAGCCCTATACCCCGCCGGCGAAGGCAGATGAGCATCATGATGGCGATCATCATGACGGGGATCATCACGAATAGATCGCGCCGTCATGCGCTGACGGAGACTATCCCAGCTGAAGCGCGGCCAGCGCAGCGGCCGGCCGGCGTTCGCCGACGGCCGCGCCGCGTGTGTTGAGCACCGGCCCGCGCAAGAGACTGCGCGCGCCTTCGCCCAGCAGGCCGAGCTTGTCGAGGATCGCGGCCATCACGGTTTCGGAGGCGCGACTCGCGCCGTCGCCGATCTTGAGCGCGATGCCGAGGCCCATGCCGGGAATCCAGCCGCCGAAGAAACCTTCGGCGCCGGTTTTCACTGCTGCCTGCCCGTTCGCGGCATGGATGAAGGTCGCGCAGGCCCGGCCGGTGCCGGACATCAGTTCCGGATACGCGATCATCGCGCCGAGGATGCGGCGTGCGGCGGCGGCGCGGTTCGCGTCCAGCGCGGAAGGGTCGGCCATGCGCGCCGCGGCGCGGGCGAAGGCGGTGAGAGAGGTCGCGAAGTTCGGCGCGGCGCATCCGTCGATGCCATAGGGCAGGTCGGCCGTATCGGCGAGTTCGCCGACGATCTTGGCGACGGCGCGCTGTACCGGATGATCGGCGCGTTCATAGCCCTCGGTCGCGATATCCCAATGGCGCGCCACGGTCAGGAAGCCGGTGTGCTTGCCTGAACAGTTGTTGAAGATCCGCGTCGGCTTGCGGCCTTCGCGGATCATCGCTTCGGCGACGGGTTCGAAACGCGAGGCGTGGGCGCCGCAGGCGAGGTCGCCCTCCGTGCAGCCGATCCGTTCGAGCCAGGCGGCGACCCGGTCCGTGTGCATCGGTTCGCCGGAATGGGAGGCGCAGGCCAGCGCGATCTCCTCGTTGCCGAGGCCATAGGCGTCGGCAGCGCCCGACTCGGCCAGCACCATGGCTTGCATCGGCTTGAGCGAGGAGCGCGAATAGACCGGCGAGGTCACGTCACCCAGGGCGAGGCGGATATGCCCCTTGGCATCGACCACTGCGATCGAGCCACGATGCATGCTCTCCACGAGGTCGCCACGGGTGAGCTCGACAAGGACGGGGTTGGTCATGGAGCGGTCTATAGTCCTTCTTTCTTCCGTCGTCATGGCCGGGCTTGTCCCGGCCATCCATGATCACCGATGCGCCAAGGAGATCTTGGATCCCCGGGACAAGCCCGGGGATGACGGGGTATTTTGCGAATCGAGAGGGAGGCGGCATGCGCGGCTATTTTGCAGTAGGCGTCGACGGCATTTCCAAGCCGATGAATCTCGGCAACCTGATGCGCATCGCCAATGCCTTCGGGGCGAGCTTCTTCTTTTCGGTCGCACCGCAGCTCAAGCTCTCCGATGCCCGCAACGCCGACACCTCGGCGACCCAGGGGGCGCTGCCGCTCTATACCTACAACTCGGTCGGGGATTTCCGCCTGCCGGTCGGCTGCCGGCTGGTCGGGGTTGAGATCACCGAAGACGCAGTCGAGCTGCCGCGCTTCCGTCATCCCCAGCGCGCCGCCTATGTCTTCGGGGCCGAGCGGCATTCGCTGTCGCCCGCGATGCTGGAACGCTGCGAGTTCGTGGTGAAGATCCCGATGAAGTTCTCGATCAATGTCGGCATGGCCGGCGCCATCGTGATGTACGACCGGCTGCTGAGCAGCGGCAGTTTCGGCGAACGGCCGGTGGTGCCCGGCGGCAAGGCGGCGCAGCCGCCGCCGGCGCACAGCTGGGGTGCGCCCATTGTGCGCGACAGGCGCTAAATCAAGGCCACGGATGCGATATCCCTCATGCCGACATGGCAAGTGACAAGCGGCGCCGGGGCTGTATAGTCCCACTACCTCATGACTCCCGCACTCGATATCTCCCATCTCCGCAAGGTCTATCGCGGCGGCACCGTCGCCGTGGAAGACGTGTCGCTCACCATCCAGCCCGGAGACTTCTTCGGCTTCCTTGGCCCCAACGGCGCCGGCAAGTCGACGACGATCCACTGCATCACCGGCATCTCGAACCCCAGTTCGGGGACGATCAAGGTGTTCGGCGTCGATGCGGTCGCGAATTACCGCGAGGCGCGCAAGCTGGTGGGGTTAAGCCCGCAGGAATTCAACGTCGATCCCTTCGCAACGGCGCGCAACATCGTCGACTGGATGGGCGGCTATTTCGGCATGCCCAAGGCGTTGCGCAAGGCGCGCACCGAAATGCTGATCGAGCGCTTCGATCTCGTGCCGCATGCGAACAAGCCGTTCCGCGAGCTCTCGGGCGGCCTCAAGCGCCGCGTGATCCTCGCCCGTGCCATGGTGCATGATCCCAAGCTGCTGATCCTTGACGAGCCGACCGCCGGTGTGGATGTCGAGTTGCGCATGCAGCTCTGGGGTTATCTCCAGGAACTCAACCGCGACGGCAAGACGATCCTCCTGACCTCGCATTATCTCGAAGAAATCGAGCGGCTCTGCCGCAACATCGCGATCGTCGCGGGCGGGCGGATCATCCGCAACGGGCCGAAGGAGGAGTTCTTCACCGAGCCCGGCGGTCTCGAACGCGCCTATCTCGCCGCAACCGGCAAGTCGGCCGACCATGTTTCGGCAGGTGCGGCATGAACTGGATCGGCCTTTGGACCATGGTCCGGCGCGAGATCCAGCGCCTCGCCCGCGTGCCGATCCAGGCGGTGGTCGCGCCCCTGATCTCGGCGCTGCTGTTCATCTTCATCTTCGGCTTCGTCGTCGGTGGCCGGATCCGGAATTTCGGGCAATTCAACTATCTCGAATTCGTCCTGCCGGGCGTGGTGATGATGAACGTCATCAGCGCCGCCTTCCTGCAGGCGACCTCCCAGATTTATTTCCAGCGCTTCCAGAAGAGCATCGAGGAAATCCTCGTTGCGCCGCTGTCCTATGTCGAGATGATCGCCGGCACGGTTTCGATCGTGGTTTTGCGCAGCGTTTTCACCGCCGTCGGCATCATGGTGATCGGCTGGTTGTTCGGTGCCGTGCACATGAAATCGCTGCCGGAGTTCCTGTTCTGGGTGGTATTCGTGTCGATGATCTTCGGCTTCCTCGGGATCATCGTGGCGCTCTGGGCCAAGACCTTCGAGCAGCTCAACATCCTGATGGTGTTCTTCATCCAGCCGCTGGCGATGGTCGGTGGCGTGTTCAACACCGTGGCCATGCTGCCGCCCTGGCTGCGCTTCCTCGCCTATGGCAATCCGCTGTTCTATTTCATCAACGGCCTGCGCCATTCGATGATCGGCTTCACCGAGGTCAACGAATGGCTCGGCGCGATGCTGACTGTTGGATTGACCGCCGTGCTGGGCGGGATCGTGTGGCGGCTCTACGCGATCGGCTGGGGGCTTCGCGAGTAAGGCGGCCAACAACGACACCTGGGTGGTGGCCATGAAGTTCTTCCTGGCATTCGCGGTGCTCGTGTTGGTTATGGCGTTTTTGCGTCCAGCGCCGGGGGCGATACTTTTTCTCGTCGTCATGCCGATTCTGGCCGTCTGGTTTTGGCGCGATACCAGGCAAAATCGCGGCGACGCCGCCCCGGGGAGCGCGTCGTCAGAACGCCACGACCTCATTGGCCGATTGCGCGCATCGCTCTACCAATTCCTGAAGTAGGATATTCGCTTGGCGCATGACAGTTCGCGGCCAATTATATTATAGTCATCATGTAATCTCGGAGGGTCGCCCATGACGCCCCGCAATGCGACCTGTGCCGTCATCGGCGCGGGCGACTACATCGGTTCCGCAATCGCCAGGAAGTTCGCCGCCGAGGGCTACACCGTCTTCGCCGGGCGGCGCAGCGCCGACAAGCTCACGCAGTTGAAGTCCGAAATAGAATCTGGTGGCGGGCGCTGCGAGGCCCGCGCGCTCGATGCTCGCAAGGAAGAGGACGTCGTCGAATTCCTCGCCGAGGCCGATGCGCATGCGCCGCTGGAGGTCTGCATCTTCAATCCGGGCGCCAATGTGAACTTCCCGATCCTCGAAACGACCGAGCGGGTGTTCCGGAAAGTGTGGGAGATGGCCTGCTATGGCGGCTTCCTTACGGGACGTGAGGCGGCGCGGCTGATGCTGCCGCGCGGGCAGGGAACGATCCTGTTCACCGGCGCGACTGCATCGATGCGCGGCGGCAAGGGCTATGCGGCCTTTGCGTCTGCCAAGTTCGGCTTGCGGGCCGTGGCCCAGAGCATGGCGCGCGAGCTCGGGCCGCAGAACATCCATGTCGCCCATCTGATCATCGACGCCGGCGTCGATACCGCCTTCGTCAAGGAGCGCATCCGCGCCCGCGGCGGCGACGAGGCGGTGGCGAACATCGCGCCCGACCAGCTGATGAATCCCTCGTCGATCGCCGAAGCCTACTGGTATCTTCACTGTCAGACGCGCGACGCCTGGACCTTCGAACTCGACCTCCGTCCTTACCGGGAGAGCTGGTGATGCAACCCGAATTCCTCTTCGACTTCGGCAGTCCCAACGCTTATCTCAGTGAACGCATCCTGCCGGACATCGAGAAGCGCACCGGCACGATATTCAAGCGTGTGCCCGTCCTGCTCGGCGGCATCTTTAAGGCCACCGGCAACCAGTCGCCGATGCAGGCCTTCGGCCACATCAAGAACAAGCCGACCTATGAGCAGCTCGAGACCCAGCGGTTCATCAAGCGCCATGGCATCGTCGAGTTCAAATTCAATCCGCATTTCCCCGTCAATACGCTCAACCTCATGCGCATGGCGGTGGCGGCTGAGCAGGAAGGCATCCTCGCGCCCTACATGGCGGCTGTGTTCCATCACATGTGGGTCGCGCCGAAGAAGATGGACGATCCGGAGGTGGTGAAGGCGGCGCTCGCCGAGTCGGGTCTAGATCCCGCCTTGCTGGAGCGGGCGCAGGCGCCCGAGGTGAAAGCCAGGCTGATCGCCAACACCGAGGAGGCGGTGGCGCGCGGCGCCTTCGGCATCCCGACCTTCTTCGTTGGCGATCAGATATATTTCGGCAAAGACAGGCTGCGCGACGTCGAAGAAGCGATCCTTGCTACGAAGTAAGGATTAACGAAACCGTCGCGTCGCCCCCCGGTTTCCGCCCGTTGTTTTGACATTTGTCGTGGACGGCCCGGGGGTCGGACGCCTATTGTCCGATTCAGCGTTGCCGCCGCCGCAGAAGTGCCTGATTTCGTTGGCATTAGGGCCGCGCCCACGCAGGAGCCGCTCCGATGCTGATCAAAGTGACGACCGCCACCTCCCGTTTTGCAATTGCCGCCGCGCTGACGGCCGCATTGGCGCTGCCCGTGTCAGCGGCCTCGTCCTCCGATGCGACGTTGCTCGGCGTCGCGCGCGACTGGTCGGCTTTCACCAGCGGCAGCGGCAGCAGCAAGATCTGCTACGCAATCTCCAAGCCGACCGTGACGCTGCCGAAAAAGGCGAAGCGCGATCCGATCTATTTCCTGATCACCGACTGGCCGGGCCGCAATCCGAAGGCCAAGGCGGAGCCGGAAGTGGTCCCCGGTTATCCCTACAAGACCGGCAGCACGGTGACCGCGAGCGTCGACGGCAAGAGCTTCGAAATGTTCACCGACAATGACGGCAGTTCCGGCGCCGCCTGGGTCCGACACCGCTCGGATGAGGTCAAGCTGATCGACGCGATGCGGTCCGGCAAGTCGGCGGTGGTCACCGGATACTCGTCGCGCGGCACCAAGACGGTCGACACCTATTCGCTGGCCGGTATTTCCGACGCCCTGGACATGATCCACAAAGCCTGCGGGATGTAGGCCTCCCCCCATGCGGGAGGGGACAGGGCCTGCGAAGGCCTGTATACACCCGGCCATGACAACGACCCTTCTCGGCCTCGGCCCGGCTGCCTTCAAGGCAGCGCTGATCGACGCCGGCGTGGCGGAGAAGCATGCCGCCATGCGTCGCGACCAGCTGTGGAACTGGATCTATGTCCGCGGCGCGCGCGATTTCGGTGCGATGACCAATCTGTCCAAGAATCTTAGGACGATGCTGGCCGAGCGTTTCACCGTGGCGCGGCCTGAGGTGGTGACCGAGCAGATCTCGGCCGACGGTACGCGCAAATGGCTGCTGCGCACCGGCCCGGGCATCGAGTTCGAAACCGTCTATATCCCCGAGCCGGACCGCGGAACGCTCTGCGTTTCGAGCCAGGTCGGTTGCACCCTCAACTGCCGTTTCTGCCACACCGGCACCCAGAAGCTGGTGCGCAACCTGACGCCGGAAGAGATCGTCGGGCAATTGCTCGTCGCCAAGGATTCGCTCGGCGACTGGCCGAGCACGGCGCCCAACCGCCGCGTGACCAACATCGTGCTGATGGGGATGGGCGAGCCGCTCTACAATTTCGACAATGTCCGTTCCGCGATGGAGATCGCGGCGTCGAGCGGCGGCATGGCGTTCTCGCGCCGTCGCATCACGCTCTCGACCGCCGGCGTGGTGCCGATGATCCCGCGCGCCGGGCACGAGATCGGCTCTTCGCTCGCCATCTCGCTCCACGCCGTGCGCGACGACATCCGCGACGTGATCGTGCCGCTCAACAAGAAGTACAAGATCGCCGAGTTGCTGCAGGCCTGCCGCGAATATCCCACGCTGTCGAACGCGCGGCGCATCACCTACGAATATGTGATGCTGAAAGGCGTGAACGACTCGCTGGCCGAGGCGCGCGAGCTGGTAAAGCTGCTGAAGGGCATTCCGGCGAAGATCAACCTGATCCCGTTCAATCCCTGGCCCGGCGCGCCCTATGAATGCTCGGACTGGACCCAGATCGAAAAATTCGCCGAGATCGTGAACCGCGCCGGCTACGCCTCGCCGATCCGCACCCCGCGCGGACGGGACATCATGGCCGCCTGCGGCCAGCTCAAGAGCGAGAGCATCAAGCTCAAGGCGAAGGAGCGGATGGCCGAGATGGAAAGCGCCGCGCTGGCGCGGATGCCGTCATAAGCCTGCCGATTTGCATCACCATATTGAGCATCTGAGCGGTCTATTCTAGCCTCGCCAAGCGCGTTGGGCGGGACCGGCGATGGGTAGCAGTCTTTCCTATGGCGATGCCTTCGGACGCCGCTTCGGGGCGGAACGCGCTGCGGCGTTCGTCACTACGACGCTGCGCAAGACCGATGTCGCGGTGACCTATCTCGACCAGCCCGAGCCGACGTTCCAGATGTCGGAGCCGCAGCCTTACCAGGATGCCTATCTCGTCAGCATGGGCTTCTTCGACTTCCCCAATTACCAGCTCTGGGAAGACGGCCGCCCCGTGCGCAGCGCGCCGATCACCGCGCCACAAGTGACGATGTACGATCTGCGCGCGGCACCGGCCATCTTTGTCAACAATCCCATGGTCGGCTTGCATTTTCACATACCGCGTTCCGCGTTCAACGCGCTAGCAGATGCGGAAGGCAAGCGGCGCATCGGCGATCTCGACTATCCGGCGGGCAGCGGAGTCGATGATCGCGTCATTCATCACCTTGGGATGGCGATGATGCCGGCATTCCTGAAGCCGGAACAGGCGAGCCAACTCTTCGTGGACAGCGTCACGCTTGCCATCACGGCACATGTCGCGCAGACCTATGGCGGGATGCGCGAGGACACGGCGCGGCGCGGCGGGCTGGCGCCATGGCAGGAGCGCCTGGCAAAGGAAATCTTCGATGCCTATCTCGACGGCGACATCTCGCAGATCGAAGTCGCGCGGCGCTGCGGGCTCTCGCCCAGCCACTTCGCGCGCGCGTTCCGGGTATCGACCGGACATGCGCCGCATCGCTGGCTTTTGCAGCGGCGGATTGACAAGGCAAAGGCCTTGCTGCGCGAGGGGCATCTGCCTCTGGCCGAAATCGCCATTGCCAGCGGCTTCGCCGACCAGAGCCATTTCACCCGCGTTTTCACGCGTATTGCAGGCGTCGCGCCTGGCGCCTGGCGCCGCGCCGCGCGCGACTGACTACTGCCGCTCGCCGAGCGAGATGGGATAGGCGGTGTTGCGCAGTACCAGCATCGGGTCCGCCGCTTCGACACCCGGATGGGATTGACCGGGAAGGAAGAGCAGGGTGCGCGCCACCTCGTTCGGGTCGTCGGGTTGATTCACGAGTGTGAGGGTGCCGAGTTTCACCATCTTCCGCGTTGCCGGCCAGGCGACGGCGGGATCGTCGATCTTGTCGCCCTTGCCGGCTATCTGGGCGTAGAGGTCGAAACTCACCGGCGCAGCCGCGATGCGTCTGACGATTTCATCGCCGAGATAGCTGGGCCCTGCCACTTTGCGCTCGTCCGGCGTCAGATATTTTTCCGGTGCGTGCGGCTTGAACGTGTAGCGGACGAAGACCGATTGTCCCTTGGCATTTGTGAACTTGACCGCGTTGATACCCCAATAGCGCGCTTGGGCGTAGGATGCCGGATAGGTCCGGCTGTGTAAAAACTGCACGGCATGGGGATGCGTGGCGAGGAATTGCTCGACCGGACTTGGATGAGGACTGTCCGGCTTCGTGGAGCCGACCGCGCGCAGGAAGACGGCAAACTCATCGAAGGTGGAGACGATGAAGTCGGGGTGCTGGTTGGCTTCGATGTCGAAGTCGTCGCCATCCTTCGCTTTCACCTTGACCGCGAGGCCGGCGGGAGAGGCCCCGTCGTCATTGTCCGCGAGATCGGGAACGCCCGCAAAGAGCGAGAAGCGCGCGATGACCGGAAGCGGTCCGCCGGAAAAGATCGGCTCTTTTGTGAGCGTGCGGGCCTCCTTGGCGGGTGTGAACGTACCAACGAAGACCAGCCCCTTTGTGTGGACAGCGCGATCGTGATGATCGCCGAACGCGGAGTGTAGGGCTTCAACCATGCTGAGCGGCGATTCCTTTGCTGGCCCGCCGGCCAAGGCGGCTCCCGCCAATGCCGAACCCAGAAGAAACGCGGCTGCGGCGCTGGCAAAGTTTCCGGAGCGGCTGCGTAGCATGTGAGACTCCTCGATGGACCGAAGTCAGTCTTCGCCACTTCCGTGCCCGCGTATTTTCTGTTCCGATCCCTTCTTGGCGAATTTCGGCAGAAGGGATGCGCATGACTGGCCTCTTTGATCTTTCAGGCAAAATCGCCGTCGTCACCGGCGGCTCGCGCGGGCTCGGCAAGGAGATGGTGCTGGGCTTCGCCAAGGCCGGTGCGGATGTCGTAATTGCGAGCCGCAAGATCGAGGCTTGCGAGGCCGTCGCGAAGGAGGTCGAAGCGATGGGGCGCCGGGCGTTACCGTTCGCGGCGCATGTCGGCAACTGGGGCGACAACGACAGGCTGGCCGAGGCGGCCTACAAGCAGTTCGGCCGCGTCGACATCCTGGTCAACAATGCCGGTATGTCGCCGCTGGCGCCGTCGCTCACCGAGACCACCGAGGCGCTGTTCGACAAGGTCATCGACATCAATTTCAAGGGGCCGTTCCGGCTCTCGTCGATAGTCGGCGAGAAAATGATGGCAGGCGATGGCGGTGTGATCATCAATCTCTCGAGCACCGCGTCCTATCTGCCGATGCCGCACACTATTCCCTACGGCGGTGCCAAAGCAGCGATCAATTCCATGACGGTGGCGCTCGCCAAGGCCTTCGGACCCAAGGTGCGGGTGAATTGCATCTGTCCGGGACCGTTCCTGACCGATGTTTCGACCGCGTGGCGCGACAACAAGGAGATGGCCGGCCGGCTGGGTCTCAAGCGTTTCGGCAATCCGGAGGAGATCGTCGGCACCGCGCTCTATCTCGCCTCGGACGCGTCGAGCTACGTCACCGGACAGGTGATCCGCGTCGACGGCGGCAGCTGGTAGGCGTTATGACGCCGGCACCGGCCCGAGCTGTTCGAACACCGGCCGCATCGGGCTTTCGATATAGCTGACGCGCGACGTCATGCGGTCGAGCCAGCGCTTCGCGTGCGGGGCCTCGGCGATCATGCGCGCGCCCTCGGGCGTGCGGCCGAAGAACAGGAAATTCGGGAACAGGAAACAGTCCGCCAGCGTCAGCCGGCCGCCGGCGAGGAAGCCGCCCTGTGCCGCGGCGGCGTCGATCAGACTCACCTGCTTGATCAGTTGCGGAATGGCATTCTCGACGAATTCGGCATCGGTCTCGAAGCCCCAGGACGGCTTGGCGACGCGCTCCTTGAAGAAGCGGTTCATCACCGGAAAGACATAGGCATTCACGATGCTGATCCAGCGCAGCATGTTCGCCTGGCCGCGCGCATCGGCCGGCTGGAGCGCCGGGCCGTCGAAGGCGCGGTCGATATAATGCGCGATGGCCAGCGATTCATAGATGTGGACATCGCCATGTTGGAGGATCGGCATCTTGCCGAACGGGTGCAGCGCCAGATGCTCCGGCGAGTTCAGCGCCAGCTCGCGCAGTTCGTAGCTCACGCCCTTCTCGTGGGCGATCTGCATCATGCTCCAGAGATAGGAGCTTCCCGCCATCGAATGGAAAACGATATCGGCCATGCCGCACCTCTCAATGCCGCCAGTTTGCCCTCTGCCGCCGGGCATGGCCTTGCGCCGGATCAACAACCGGCTTGACCGGGCGGGGTGCGCGGCGCACTCTGCGGCCTCTCCCCAAACATCGATAACCGCAACCGGTCGGCGCGCGATCCTGCGCGTGGCGCACGAGGATTCATGACCCGAGCCAATTTCTACATCTTCACCGGCGGCCCCGGCGCGGGGAAGACGACGTTGCTGGAGGCCCTACATGCCCGCGGCTTTCTTTGCGTGGAGGAGGCGGCACGGCGGGTGCTGCGCGAACAGGCGGCGACCGGCGGCAACGCGACCCACGACGGCGACCGCGCCGCCTATCGCGACAGGATGCTGGCGCTCGGCATCGCAGATTTTCGCGGTGTGACGGAAGCCGTGAGGCCGGTGTTCTTCGACCGGGGGATTCCCGAACTCTCAGGTTATGGCAACGCGCCGGGCGCGGACGATACGCCGGAATTGGCCGCGGCCATCGCCGAATGCCGCTACAACCAGACAGTATTCCTGTTTCCGCCCTGGCGCGCGATTTATGTCCACGACGATCTACGCAAGCACAGTTTCGAGCATGCGGTGGCGGTGCATGACGAGGTACGTCGGAGCTATCGCCGCTTCGGCTACCAGACGGTCGATGTTTCGGAGGCGAGCGTAGAGGAACGTGTGCAGTTCGTGCTGGACCGTATCTAGCGTGCCCACGCGATCGCTTCTTCGAGCCGGTCATTGCCCCAGAAGAGTTCGTTGCCGACTGTGAAGGACGGCGCACCGAAGATGCCGCGCGCGATTGCCTCTTCCGTTTGGGTCTTGAGCGCCGCCTTGTTCTCCGTCGTATTGGCGGCGGCGAAGGCTGTTTCGGGGTCGCGACCGAGCGTGCCAAGAATGGCCGCAAGCGTCGCGTCGTCGGAGATGTCCTTCTGCTCCGCAAAGTTTGCGCTGTAGACCGCGCGGACGAAATCCGGCGCCCAATCATCTTTCTCGCCGGCGAGTGCGAGCCGCGCCGCTTTCAGGCCGTTCTGGGGAAAGCGGTGTGGCGGCAATTTCAACGGCAGGTTCTCGCGGGCACAGATGCGCTCGAGGTCGCGCCACATGTACCGGCCCTTGGCCGGATAGATATTGAACGGCGAGTCGTTCCAGCCCTGCGCCCCGAAGATCGGGCCGAGCAGGAAGGGGCGCCAACGCACGGTCACACCTGCCGCTTCCGCCAGCCCCGCCGCCCGCATGGCGGCGGGATAGGAGTACGTCGACGCGAATTCGAACCAGAATTCCAGAACCGCCATGGCTGTGCCTCTCCGACAAGCGACCATGTTGCGTCATTTGTGCCTGCAAGGGCGGCATATCCCGCCCGAGCCGCCCGCATGCCAGCCCTGCGCTTGACGCCTTCCAGCAAGACCCTAGAAAAGACGCAGATTTCGCAACCGGAGCCTCGCTTGTCCGCCCCCAAATCCGTGAAGAAAGTCGTTCTCGCCTATTCCGGCGGCCTCGATACCTCGGTCATCCTGAAATGGCTCCAGACCGCCTATGGCGCGGAGGTCATCACCTTCACCGCCGATCTGGGGCAGGGCGAGGAGTTGGGACCGGCGCGCGAGAAAGCGCTCCTTCTCGGCATCAAGCCGGAGAACATCTTCATCGAAGACCTGCGCGAGGAATTCGTCCGCGACTACGTCTTCCCGATGTTCCGCGCCAATGCGGTCTATGAAGGCGTCTATCTCCTCGGCACCTCCATCGCCCGGCCGCTGATTGCCAAGAAGCAGATCGAGATCGCGCGCAAGATGGGCGCCGATGCCGTCTGTCACGGCGCGACCGGCAAGGGCAACGACCAGGTGCGGTTCGAGATGAGCTATTACGCGCTCCAGCCCGACATCAAGATCATCGCGCCGTGGCGCGAATGGGAGCTGACCAGCCGGACCAAGCTGATCGCCTTCGCCGAGCAGCACCAGATCCCGATTGCCAAGGACAAGCGCGGCGAGGCGCCGTTCAGCGTCGATGCCAACCTGCTGCACTCCTCATCGGAGGGCAAAGTGCTGGAAGATCCGGCCATCGAAGCCGACAGCATCGTCTATCAGCGCACGATTTCGCCGGAAGACGCTCCGGACAAGGCGACGGTGATCGAGGTCGGCTTCGAGCGCGGCGATGCGGTGTCCATCGACGGTCAAACGCTCTCGCCCGCCACGCTGCTGGCGAAGCTCAACGAACTCGGCAAGGCCAACGGCATCGGCCGGCTCGATCTGGTCGAGAATCGTTTCGTCGGCATGAAATCGCGTGGCGTCTACGAGACGCCGGGCGGCACGATCCTGCTCACCGCCCATCGCGCGATGGAGAGCATCACCCTCGACCGCGGCGCGGCGCATCTGAAGGATGAGATCATGCCGCGCTATGCCGAGCTGATCTACTACGGCTTCTGGTTCGCGCCCGAGCGCGAGATGCTCCAGGCGCTGATCGACAAGAGCCAGGAATTCGTCTCCGGAACGGTGCGGCTGAAGCTCTACAAGGGCAATGTCAGCGTGATCGGACGGTCCTCGCCTTACTCGCTCTACAGTCAGGACCTCGTCACCTTCGAGGACGACCAGGGCGCCTACGATCAGAAGGACGCCCAGGGCTTCATCAAGCTCAACGCGCTGCGCCTCCGCACCCTCGCCATGCGCAGACGGAAGGTGGGGAAATAGGCCGCCAGCCGATGGCCATCGCGATCGAGGAACTGGACGCAGACCTGAAGACGGTGCGCGCCGCCTTGCCCGAACTCGCTGGCGTGCTCGCCGATTGCGTCGCGGGAGGGGCCTCCGTCGGCTTCATGGACGGTTTCGGCCTTGCCGAGGCTTCGCTCTATTTCCGCAAGGTGTTTGAGGAGGTCGCTGCCGGCAAGACCGTGCTGCTCGCCGCGCGTGAGGGTCGTAAGATCGTCGGCACCGTGCAGCTCGGCCTTGATACGATGCCGAACCAGCCGCATCGCGCCGATGTGAAGAAGCTGCTGGTTCACCGCGCCGCGCGTGGCAAGGGTGTGGGCGAGCGGCTGATGCGCGACATCGAACGCTTCGCCCGCCATCATGGCCGCAGCCTTCTGGTGCTCGACACGGTGACCGACAGCGCCGGCTACCGGCTGTATGAGCGGCTCGGCTGGCAGCGCGTGGGGGCCATTCCTGATTACGCGCTGTTCCCCGACGGATCGTTCTGCGAGACTACCTACTTCTTCCGGAGGATCGCCCCATGAGCGGAAACGCCGATCAGATCGAATACTGGAACGGGCCCGCCGGCCAGCGCTGGGCCGAGGCACGCGACACGATGGACGCAAACATGGCGTCGATCGCGAAGGCGCTGCTGGACTTCGTCGCGGCGAAGCCCGGCGAGCATGTGCTCGACATCGGTTGCGGTTCCGGCGGCACGACGCTGGCCTATGCGAAGGCGGTGGGCGTGGGTGGTCAGGTGATCGGGGCCGACATTTCGCGACCGATGCTGGCGGTGGCGCGCGAACGCGGCGCCGCGAATGGATCGAAGGCCGAATTCATCGAGGCCGATGCATCGACCTTCGCGTTCAAGCCGGAATTCGACGTCGTCGCCTCGCGCTTCGGCGTGATGTTCTTCGCCGATCCCACGGCGGCCTTCGCGAACATCCGCAAGGCGCTGAAGCCCGGCGGGCGGCTCGCTTTCGTTTGCTGGCGCAGTATGCCGGAGAATCTCTGGGCGGCGGCGCCTTTCGCGGCGGCGCGCGATCTTCTGCCCGAGCAGCCGCCAGCCGATCCGCATGCGCCGGGACCCTTCGCCTTCGCCGATTCCGCGCGCACGGTCGGCATCCTCGAAGGCGCCGGATTCAAGGACGTGACGGCGACCAAGCTCGATACGGTGATGCATATCGCGCGGACAGCGCCCGAGGCGGCGCAATTCTCGCTGCGCATCGGCCCGTTGTCGCGCGCAGCGAGCGTTGTCGAGCCGGACGTACGCGCGAAGATCGAGGCGCGGGTCGCAGAGGCCATGAAGAAATTCGAAACGCCCGACGGCGTATCGCCACCCGCGGCCTGCTGGCTCGTGGGCGCGCGGGTCTAGATCCCGGGTATCGCGCGCCGCGGCGAATCCACGACTGTCGCTTTGCCGTCGCTGAGCGCAATCACCGAATGGACCACATTCGGCGGCACGATGCCGACGAAGCCCGGACCGGCGACGACGGACTGGCCGCCAATGGTGATCTGCAACTCGCCTTCAAGAATGTGCCAGACCTCTTCCTGCTCATGCGAATGCGGATGGATGTCTGCGCCTTTGCGAAATTCATAATGGCCGAAGGTCATCGCGCCGGAATCAAAAAATCGTCCGAGCCAGCCGGACCGGCGCTCGACGATATTCAATGTGGCGGTGTCGATGAAGCTCATGGCCGCGATGCTATCACGACGGACGCTGACGGTCAGCGCTCGCCGAGCACGCTGCTGCGCATCCAGCCTTCGTTAGTGCCGTCGTTGACCTTGCTCCAGGGACCCTCGACGGCAAGCACCGTGACCTGGGTGCCCTTTGCCTCGTGCGCAAGGGCCGGCGCCGAAGGCGAGGGCGCGGTGCGGAGAACCGAATTGCCGCGCCGGACATAGCGCAAGCTTGTCGCCGTCCCGGCTTCCGCGGCGGGCGCGCCGGTTGTCGGCAGGTGGACATATCCCGCGCGATAGGCCGCGAAGGCGAGGGCCACCACGAACAAGCCGATGCCGAGCCAGCTTCCCGGATGGCCGAGAGTCTGGCGATAGGACAGGCCGGTGCCGGGCAGGCCGGCATTCGTCGTCACGCCATGGCGCCCGATATTGATATCGGCGCCTTTCGGCCCGACGCTGGTCGAGACGCCGCGCTTGCCGATGTTGATCCGAACGCCAGGCAGGATCGAAATCCGCTTCTGAAAGCGCCAGCCCACGCGCTACACGTCCAGCGAGGCGTTGAGGGCGTTGTCCTGGATGAATTCGCGGCGCGGCTCCACGACTTCGCCCATCAGCTTGTCGAACAGCATGTCGGCTTCGTCGGCATGCTCCACCTTCACCCGCAGCAGCGAGCGGGCATTCTCGTCGAGTGTCGTTTCCCAGAGCTGCTCGGCGTTCATCTCGCCAAGGCCCTTGTAGCGCTGGAGCGTAATGCCCTTGCGTCCCCATTCGAAGATCGCGTCGAGCAGCTGGCTGGGCGAATGGATGTCTACCGCGTCGTCCTTGCGGCGCAGCTTGCCGGCACTGAGATAGGCCTGCTGCAGTTCGACCGCCATGCGGTCAAGACGCTTGGCGTCGGCGCTGTCGATCAGCGCGCCGTCGATGGCGACGGTCTCGCGCACGCCGCGCACCTCGCGCCAGAATTTGAGCCCGCCATCGGAGGTCGGCTCGCCATGCCAGCCGCGCTCGAATTCTTCGGACAGATGATCGAGACGGCGGGCGATATAGCTTGCCGTTTCCGTCGCGCGCGTCTGGTCTGCGAGGATTTCGGGATTGAGCGCGCCGGCAATCGCCGCCTGCTCGAGCACGAAGCGCGGATAATGCGTCGGAAAGCCGTTGAGCGCCGCGACCGCACTGCGCGCCCGGGCGACCAGCGCCGCGAGATCGGACCCTGCCAGCGTCTCGCCGTCATGGGTGGTGAAGGTCGCGCCTTCGGAGCCGTCGGAGATGAGGAACTCCTCATACTCCTGCTGATCCTTGAGATAGCGCTCCGACTTGCCGCGCGACGCCTTGTAGAGCGGCGGCTGGGCGATATAGACGTGGCCGCGCTCGATCAGCTCGCGCATCTGCCGGTAGAGGAAGGTCAGCAGCAGCGTGCGGATATGCGCGCCGTCGACATCCGCATCGGTCATGATGATGATCTTGTGATAGCGCAACTTGTCGGGATTGAATTCCTCCGTCCCGATCCCAGTGCCGAGCGCGGTGATGAGCGAGACGATGGCCTCGCTGGTCAGCATGCGATCGAAGCGCACGCGCTCGATGTTGAGGATCTTGCCGCGCAGGGGAAGCACCGCCTGGTTTTCGCGGTTGCGCGCCTGCTTGGCGCTGCCGCCGGCGCTGTCGCCCTCGACGATGAAGATTTCGCATTTCGAAGGGTCGCGTTCCTGGCAATCGGCGAGCTTGCCCGGCAGAGAGGCGCCGTCCAGCACGCCCTTGCGCCGCGTCAGTTCGCGCGCCTTGCGCGCCGCCTCGCGCGCCATCGCAGCCTCGACAACCTTGCCGACGACCGATTTGGCCTCCTGCGGATGTTCTTCCATCCAGCGGCCGAGCTGGTCGAGCACGATGCTCTCGACCACCGGGCGGACTTCGGAGGAGACCAGCTTCTCCTTGGTCTGCGACGAGAATTTGGGATCGGGCACCTTCACCGACAGCACGCAGGTCAGGCCCTCGCGGCAATCGTCACCGGTCAGCGGAACCTTGTCCTTCTTCGCGCCGCCCATCTCGTCGGCATACTTCGTCACCACGCGGGTCAGCGCGGCGCGGAAACCGGCGAGATGCGTGCCGCCATCCTTCTGCGGGATGTTGTTGGTGAAGCAGAGCATGCTCTCGTGATAGCTGTCGTTCCAGGTGAGCGCGCACTCCACCGTCATGCCGTCGCGTTCGGCCATGATCATCACCGGCTGGGATATCAACGCCTGCTTGGAGCGGTCGAGATATTGCACGAAAGCTTTGAGCCCGCCTTCATAGTGGAGCGTCGTCTCCTTCGTTTCCACGCCCCGCTTGTCGGTCAGGATGATGGTGACACCGGAGTTGAGGAAGGCGAGCTCGCGCAGGCGATGCTCGAGCGTGGCGAAATCGAATTCGACCTTGGTGAAGGTCTGCGGCGAAGGCAGGAAGGTCACTTCGGTGCCCTTGCGCCCCGGCGCGTCGGCCACGATCTTGAGCGGCGCGACCGGCTCGCCGTGGCGGAACTGCATGTAGTGTTCTTTGCCGTCGCGCCAGATGCGGAGGTCGAGAAACTCGCTGAGCGCATTGACCACCGAAACGCCGACGCCGTGCAAGCCGCCGGAGACCTTGTAGGCGTTCTGCTCGAACTTCCCACCGGCATGAAGCTGGGTCATGATGACCTCGGCCGCGCTGACGCCCTCTTCCTTGTGGATGTCGGTCGGGATGCCGCGGCCGTTGTCGTTTACGGTGCAGGAGCCGTCGCTGTTCAGCGCGACCGTGACGCGCGTGGCATAGCCGGCGAGCGCCTCGTCGATCGCGTTGTCGACAACCTCGTAGACCATGTGATGCAGGCCCGAGCCGTCATCGGTGTCGCCGATATACATGCCGGGGCGCTTGCGCACCGCATCGAGGCCCTTCAGCACCTTGATGCTGTCGGCGCCGTATTCCTGGCCGTTGGATTTTTCAGGTGTGTCTGACATGTGCTCTTACTCTGCCATCGGGCGGATGGTGTGATCCGCAACCGCAAACAAATCCGCTCTGCCCTTCAGGGGCGCGAACATTTCGATATCGGTGCCTGTCATCCAGGCCTGGGCGCCGAGCGCCAGGATTTCGTCGAACAGCGCCGCGCGCCGGACAACATCCAGATGCGCTGCGATCTCGTCCAGCAGCAGCAGCGGGGCATGCCCGCTGCGCGCCGCCGAAAGCTCCCAGGCATCGGCGAGGATGATCGAGATCAGGAGCGCCTTCTGCTCGCCGGTCGAGCATTCGCGCGCATCGGCGCGCTTCTGGGTGTGGCGCACGGCAAGATCGGTGAGATGCGGGCCAAAGGTCGTGCGCCCCGCCTCGGCATCGCGCACCCGGCTGCGCGCCAGTTTCTCGCGTAGCGCATCGCCGGTGGCGTCGCCAAGCTCCGTCAGCAGCGCGTCGGTCTCGCCGGCGAGCGCAAGCTGCGCCGCCGGGAAGGCCCCGGCCTCGCCGCGTGCGGCGAGAGCGCGGTTGAGACGCTCGACGGTGCGCGCACGGCTTGTCGCCATCGCGGCGCCGGCTTCGACCATCTCCGCTTCAAGGCCGTCGAGCCACGCCGGATCGCGCGGACCGAATTTGAGCAGTCGCGCTCGCTCGCGCATCGCGGTCTCATAGCGCGTCGCGGTGCGGGCATGGCCGGGCTCGAAGCCGAGCACGAGTCGGTCGAGGAATTTCCGCCGCCCGCTCGCGCCTTCGATGAAGAGGCGATCCATCGCCGGGGTCAGCCACAGCATCTGGATCAACTCGCCGAGATCGGCGGAGTTCTGCGCCGGAGCGCCGTTGAGGCGTACCGCGCGGCGTTCGCCGCCATTGGGTCCGAGCGTCAGTCCGGTGCCGATGTCGTAGCTTTGACCCTCGCGAGCGACGTTTGCCGCCACCGCCCAGAGCGCATCGCTCGGCGCGCTCGGGCCGCGGCGTACATGCTCGCCGAGCTTTGCGCCGCGCAGGCCCCGGCCGGGCGAGAGCAGCGAGATCGCATCCAGCACATTGGTCTTGCCCGCACCGTTCGGCCCCGCCAGCACCACCGGCGCGCCGCTTGTGGCCAGTTCGAGCTCGGCATAGGAGCGGAAATTGCGCAGCGTCAGCCGCGTCACGGCGAGCCGGTTGCGCGCAGCCTCGCGATGGCGGGCGAGTCCGTCATCGCCTGGCGCGCCGTGAGACGCACCGAAAGAGGGCTGCGAGGCCAATCTCAGACCCGCATGGGCATGAGGACGTAAAGCGAGCGGGGGTCTTCCGCGTCCTCGATAATGGTGGGCGAGCCGGCGTCCGAGAGCAGGAAACGGATCTCCTTGCCCTCGATCTGCCCGGTGATGTCGAGCAGGTATTTCGCGTTGAAGCCGATCTCGATCGACGAGGCGCTGTAGGTCGCGCCGAGTTCCTCGGTCGCCGTGCCGCTGTCGGGGTTCACGACCGAGAGTGTGACCTTGTCCTTTGCGATGGCAAGTTTCACGGCGCGCGTCTTGTCCGCGGAGATGGTCGAGACACGGTCGACGGAATGCGAGAATTCCTTGGATTCGAGCGCCAGCGACTTGTCGTTGCCGCTCGGGATCACGCGCTGGTAGTCGGGGAAGGTGCCGTCGATCAGCTTGGAGGTCAGCTCCACGCCGCCGAAGGCGAATTGGATCTTGGTGTCGGAGAGCGCGATTTCTATCGCGCCATCGGCATCGTCGAGCAGGCGGCGCAACTCGCTCACCGTCTTGCGCGGCACGATGATGCCCGGCATGTCGCCCGCGCCTTCCGGCAGGTCGAGTTCAAAGCGCGCGAGGCGGTGGCCGTCGGTTGCCACCGCGCGGAGCACCTTGGCCTTGGCTTCCTTTGCGGCATGCATGTGGATGCCCATGAGGTAGAACCGTGTCTCGTCCGTCGCCATCGCGAAGCTGGTCTTGGCGATGAGATGCTTGAGCTCGTCGGCGGCGAGGCGGAAGCGGTGGGGCAGGGCGCCTGCCGTCATCTGCGGGAAGTCTTCCTTGGGCAGGCAGGCGAGCTCGAAACGGATCGCGCCGGCGGAAACCGAAAGCCGGCCGCCTTCGCTGGTGAGAAGCTCCGCCTGGACCTGCGAACCCTCAGGCAGCTTGCGCACGATGTCGTAGAGCATGTGCGCCGGCGCGGTCGCCGAGCCGTTGCGCAGGACGTCCGCGGGGATCGCCTCGACGATCTCGATGTCGAGATCGGTGGCGGTCAGCTTGAGCTGACCCTTGCCGGCCTCGATCAGGACGTTCGACAGAATGGGGATGGTGTTGCGGCGTTCGACGACACTCTGGACGTGGCTCAGCGCCTTCAAAAGGGCGCCCCGTTCTACGTTGATCTTCATCGGTCTCGCTGCAAGGTTTGGATGCCTGACACCCCCAAGGCTGGCCCACCAGAACGGGTCTCTAACCCATTGAATTTCCAGTGTTTATTGATGGCCGGGACTCAGAGTGCCGAGTATACCAAAAGCGCCAGAAAGGGCGAAGGAATAAAGCATCCCGCCGGAAGCGGATTCGAGCCCGGTTTCGCGCCATTTGCGGCACCTGGCGCAGTTGCGCCCGAAGGCCCCCGCGTGGGAGAAACGGCCACCGCCAAGAGCCCTATCCGCGCAGCCAGCTTATCCCGCTGGAAAAGCACGGCGCGGCGAACAACATCGGCACCAGTCACGACGTCTACAAGCAGGACGTGATCGAAACGATCAAGACCAGCAACCTGGAATGCCGTGCACCGGCGCTGGCCAAGGGCGACGTGCTGTTCTGGAACGCGCTCACTGTGCATGGCAGCTTGCCGACAACCCAGCCCGAACATTCGCGCCGCTCCTTCACCGCGCATTTCATTCCAAAGTCGCAGAAATTCCTGCAGTACCAAAAGCGCGTATCGGATCCGGTCTATGACGATGTCGATGGGGCTCTGATCTCGCGGCCGAAGGACCAGGCGAAATTCCTCAATCGGCTCGTCCTCTTCGTCGAAAGCCGGTTCCCGGGCCCGTTCCAGCTCGCCAAGAAGACGGCGATCAAGTTCGTGATGGCGCGCGAGGCCTGAGGCACGCTACGGGCTGAGCCCGAAATCCTTGAAGGTGCCGGCAATGCCGGGGTCGAGCGCGAGGGCGGCGGCGATGTCAGCCTTTCCAGCATCGGTCTGCCCGAGCCGGAGTTTCACCAGTCCACGCATGTAGAGCGAACTCGGCTGCTTCGGATTGATGCTGAGCGCCTTGTCGTAGCTCGCTAGCGCATCGGCGAACTGACCCATGCGGAACTGCACCATGGCAAGGCTGTCGATGATTGCCGGACGCTGGCTGACCGACAACGCCTTGCGGCAGTCGGCGAGGGCCGTCGGCAGCTCGACATTGGCGACCGCGCGCGCCCAGCAGCGGTCGTTGAGCGTGCCGCTCGTGGTATCGCCGAGTGCCACGGCCCGGTCGAGTTCTGCGATAGCGCCGGTGAAATCCCGGTTGGCGAGCAGCGTGTCGCCGCGCAGCACATGCAGGCTGCTGTCGCCTGGTGCCAGTGCGATGGCGGAGGCCAGGTCGCGCAGGGCCAGATCGGGTTGCCGGTTGCGGCCATAGAGCCGCGCCCGCATCTTCAATGCCGCGAGATTGCCCGGTTCGAGCGTGAGCGCGGTTCCGAGATCGGCGATGGCATCGCCGAAGCGCTTCAGGATCTCATAGCCCTGGGCGCGGCTGTAATATCCGCTCGCCGCCTTCGGATCGCGCGCAATGTCGGCGCTCAGCAGGTCGATGCCGGCCTTGGCATCGGTCTGCATCGCGGCATCGTTCCCGTCTTCGCGCTCGATGCCGGCACGCATCAACAGCAGGCGGCCATCCCTCGGCGACAGTGCGATGGCCTTGCCAATCTGGTCGAGAGCGCCTGCGAAATCGCGGCGGTAATCATAGGCACCGGCGAGCGCGATATGCGCTTCGACGCTGTCCGGCTTCAACGCCACGGCGGCGGCGAAATCCGCGAGGGCGTCGTCGAAACGCTGCAGCCGCGAATAGGCGCGTCCGCGATAGAGCCGTGTCGTGGCGTCGGGCTCGATATCGAGCGCCGTGCTGTAGTCCGCTACGGCCTTGTCGAGCTCGCCGCGCATCTCACGGCTGAAAGCGCGCAGCCGGTAGAGCGCCGGGTCTTTCGGTGCGGCGACGATCAGTATGTCGAGATCGGCGATCGCGGCCGCATAGTCGCCGCCGAGCATCGTCAGGTGAACGCGGTTCCGCCGCGGCGCGGCCAGCGTGGGATCGAGCGAAAGCGCTTTGTCGTAGTCTGCCCGGGCGGCATCGCGCTCGCCGCGCCGTTCATGAATCTCGCCGCGCTCGTTGAACGCCGATGCCTGGGGATCGATCGCGAGACAGGCGGTGAAGTCGTTTAGCGCGCCGGCGCTGTCATTCCCCGCGTCGCGCACCCGCGCGCGCCAGCAGAGCGCGTCGGCGTTCTTCGGCGCGTGCGCGATCGCGGCATCGAGATCGGCGAGCGCGTGCACGTAGTCGCGCTTCGTCGTGTAGGTGAGGGCTCGGTAGAAAAGCGTGTCCGCGTCGTCGGGCGCAAGCGCGAGTGCCGCGCTGTAGTCGGCGATGGCGAGGTCAGGTTCGCCCTTCTGGGCATAGGCAAAAGCGCGCAGGCGCAAGGCCGCGACGTCTTTGGCGTCACGGCTGATCAGGTCCGAAAGGTCGTCGATCGCCTCGGAGAAGCGGCGCTTGTTGAAAAGCAGGGTGACACGGTTGCGAATGGCCGTTTCGTCGCCGGGGTCGGCGGTGATCGCCGCGGAATAGTCCGCGAGAGCCTTCTCGATATCGCCTTTGGCTTCATAGGCCACGCCGCGGTCGTTGTAGACGGCACTGTCCGGCTTGACTTTCAAGCTGGCGCTGAAATCGGCGATGGCGCCATCGATGTCCTTCAGGCTCTGCTTGCTTCGCCCGCGCTCATAGAGCGTACGGCTGTCGCCCGGCGAGCGCGACAGCACGATGTCGAAATCGGCGATGGCTTCCTTGTGACGGCCGGCGCCGGCATAGGCGAGGCCGCGGTTGAAGAAGGCGTCGTCGTCGGTCGCGTCGGCGGCGATCGCGGCGGAATCATCGGCAATCGCTTCGTCCCATTGTCCCTTGCTCGCGTAAACGAGGCCGCGCAGCCGCAGCGCCGGTTCGTAGGACGGATATTTCTCGATCACCGCACTGAGGTCGGGCAGCGCCTTGTCGGGTTGGTTGAGCAGAAGCCAGGTCCAGCCGCGTTCGAAACGGGAGTCGAGATCGGCCGGATTGACCTCGATCGCCGCGGTGAAATCGTCGACCGCGCCCTGATAGTTCTTGGCCTGCAGATAAATCAGACCGCGGTCGAAGCGCGCTATGCCAGAGAAGGGTTCGCGCTTCAGCGCGTCGTCGAGGTCGGCGAGCGCCAGGTCGAACTGGTTGAGGCCGAAATGCGCCTCGCCCCGGATGATGAGACCGGGCACGCCCCCACCTTGCTGGACGCAGCGATCGGCGGCGTCCAGCGCCTGATGAAAGAATGTGTCCTTTCCGCTGTCGGCCCCGTAAGCCGAGCGCATCGCGCCGGCGGCCTCGCTGCAGGCCGGCGGCAGGTCGGTGCCCGGTGCGGAGGGCAGGGTCTCGTGCGGAGGCGCCGCCGCGAGGGCCGCCAGCAACAGGAAGGTTTTCATGGAGAGGCGCGGCCCGCTTTCGACAGGCGGCAACTCTACGGCATTTCCCGGGCGCTTAGAACGCCGCAAACGCAAACGGCACCCCTCGCGGGACGCCGTTTCGCACGCGTTGGTTTACGGCTCGCTTAGGGCCGCTTCGCCAGCATCTGGCTCAGGAAATCGACCTCCTGCTTGAACAGCGGATCTTCCTCGCACAGCGCCTCGATGCGGCGGCAGGCATGCAGCACCGTGGTGTGGTCGCGGCCGCCGAAGCGCCGTCCGATTTCGGGCAGCGAGCGCGTCGTCAGCTTGCGCGAGAGGTACATCGCGACCTGGCGCGGCCGGGCGACGCGGCGGGCACGCTGCGGCGAATGGAAGTCGCGGACGTCGAGCTTGTAGAACTCGGCGGTCTTGCGCTGGATGTCCTCGATCGAGGTTTTGGCGCCGGGAGCCGAACGCAGGCCGACGACGTCCTCGATGGTTTCCAGGGTCACCGGCTTCTTGGTGAGGTCGGTATAAGTTGCCAGCTTGGTGAACACGCCGATCAACTCGCGCGGACTCGCATCGTCCATGTCGGCGATGTGCTCCAGCACGTCGTCGGGCAGGAGCGCCTGCGGCTTGTGCCGGACGAACTCGGCGGCCCGGGCCTTGAGGATCGCGAGGCGTGTGTCGCGGTCGGGCTTCTCCAGCGCGACCACAAGGCCGCCGGCGAGGCGCGACTTCACGTCGGCGCCGAGCCCCTCGAGCGCCTGCGGTGCGCGGTCGGCGGCGATCACCACCCGGCGCCGCAGATCGGCGAAGGCGTTCACGGTGTAGAGGAATTCCGACGCCGTCGCGGTCGACCGGCAGATGTGCTGCAGGTCGTCGATGATCAGCACTTCGGCGGTGCGCAGCTCTTCCTTGAAGGCCAGCGTGTCCTTGCGATAGAGCGCGCCCAGGAAGTGGCGCATGAAATCTTCCGAACGCAGGAAGAGCGACCGCTTGCCGCGCTTGCGGAATTCGAGCGCCGCGGCGTTCAGCAGATGCGTCTTGCCGAAGCCGAAACCGCCATGGATGTAGAGCAGGGGCACTTCGCTCTGCGCGCCCTCGGCGAAGCTCTTCGCCGCGCCGAGCGCGAACTCGTTCGCCGAGCCGGCTACGAAGCTGTCGAAGGTCTGTTGCGGATGCAGCATCCGGGTCCAGAGGCCGCGCGCCGCGTCGCCGACGGGCGCGTCGTCGTCGACGGGCGTGGGTGTGTAGGGGGCCGGCTCGGCGCGCGGCTGCGGCTCGCGCACGATCCCGCCGCCGATCACCGGCTTCGGCGTCGTCAGAACGACCGTGATCGCAGACGGCTCGACACCCTCGGCACGCAGCGCGCGCTCGATCCGCGCGACATAACGCTCGCTCACCCAGTTGCGGATGAAGGACTTGGTGGTTCCGATCCGGAGTTCATCCCGCTCGTATCCGTCCAGCGTCAGCGGACCGATCCAGGCGTCGAACACCGCATCGCCCAATTCGCGGCGCAGCCTCTCGCGCGCGCCCATCCATGCTGCCGGCCAGTCGGGCCGCATCGCCTTGCTCGTCATGTGTGCCATCTAACCACTACCCGTTTCTTGCCGGCGCTGTTGTGAGCGTTACCCCGCTCGGCCGGTGACCCCTTGTTATTGTCCGGGCTTGAAGCCCGGTTGTCGCTTGCCGGCCCCTTAGGCCGATCCTCCTCGTCGCATCGTGATCACTCCCCAGTTAGGACTGCTTCCACGGAAGGCCGGCGGCCTTCCAACCATTCATGTTTCCGCGATGGCGCTCGCCATCGAGATCGCCTTCAAACCCGCCGACGACATTGTAGGCCCGGCTGTAGCCCGCCTGGGTCATCGCGATCGCGGCGCTGCGCGAACGCGCGCCGGAGCGGCAGAGGAAAAGGACTGGTGCTGCCTTGTCGCTGCCCGCGGCGTCGGACACGAAGCCCGGATTGACCTGCATGGACGGAAACGTCTGCCACTCCACCAGCTCCGCCTCTCGGCCCAAGGGCGCCAGATCCGGAATGCCGACGAAGCTCCACTCGGCGCGGGTGCGCACGTCGACCAGACGGGCCGCGGGGTCCTTTTCAAGCAGCGCCCAGGCCTCGGTGACGCTGAGGTCGCCGGCGTAGCTGCTTTGCTGGGAAGGCGTGGACATGACGGGTTCTCGAGACTTTCCAGAGGACAACAGTTTCCCGCGACCGGAATTGCTTCCAGCCTCTCGGGCAGTGGATGATGGGAACTCAGTGGGTACTAAGGTTGGGGCCGATATCCGCGCAGGCGCGATTGTTCGTTGTTATTGTCGTGTTTTTGGACTTCGGCATTGTTTTTCTCTTGCCCGCCTGACGAAGGTTAATGTCACCCAAAAACGATTCGCGGGCAAGTGAACGGAGCTAGAACCGCGACTCTTTTGTGACTGCTAACCTTTTGTACGTATACGGATTTTTCGTCTGAACGCTGTTTGTCTCAGATTTCAGACACTTAGGTGACACGAAGCGATTTTGTGCGCCGCATCCACCACATCTCGTCAAAAACGTCAGTCCACGGACGATGAATTTCCTGCGCCGGAAGGCGCCATCGGAATCCGCGAACCGGGACAGTTACTTGCCGAGCTTGGACACGCGCTTGGTGAGGCGCGAGACCTTCCGCGAGCCGGTGTTCTTGTGCAGAACGCCCTTGGTCACGCCGCGCATGATCTCCGGCTCCGCCGCCTTGAGAGCCGCCTGCGCCGCCGCCTGGTCGCCCTTGGCGATCGCTTCCTCGACCTTGCGGACGAAGCCGCGGACGCGGGTCTTGCGCGCCTGGTTGATCTTGGTGCGCTTCGCGGTGGTGCGGGTACGCTTCTTGGCGGAGGCGATATTCGGCATGGGTACGGGGCCTTGCTGGCTGAATTCGGAGGCGGGCGTATACCCTTACCGCGCCAGAGGGTCAAATGGCGCGTTTTGGCCGGGCAAGCCATTGGAGGATCAGGGATTTGTCCGATGGCATCGGCGCTGTCCCAGCTTTAGGGCAAGGTTCTGCGCAAGCGCGCTGCAGTATCCCCGGCCGGACTACCGGTCCGTGAAGTTCGCCTTCCGCTTTTCCGAGAAGGCGGCCATGCCTTCCTTCTGGTCGTCGGTCGCGAACATCGAGTGGAACAGGCGGCGCTCGAAACGGACGCCTTCGGCCAGCGTAGTCTCGTAGGCGCGGTTCACAGTCTCTTTGGTCATCATCACGATGGGGAGCGACTGCTCGGCGATCTTGGCGGCGGCCTTCATCGCTTCGGCCATCAGTTCGACGGCGGGCACCACGCGCGAGACGAGGCCGGCACGCTCGGCTTCGGCGGCATCCATGTTGCGGCCCGTCAGGCACATTTCCATCGCCTTCGATTTGCCGACAAAGCGGGTGAGGCGCTGGCTGCCGCCGATGCCCGGCATGACGCCGAGATTGATCTCGGGCTGGCCGAACTTCGCGGTGTCCGCCGCGATGATGAAGTCGCAGAGCATGGCGAGTTCGCAACCGCCGCCCAGCGCCCAGCCGGCGACGGCGGCGACGATCGGCTTGCGGATCGCGGCAATGCGGTCATTGGCTTCGGCGAAAAAGTTCTCGCGGAACATGTCCATGTAGGATTTCGGCGCCATCTCCTTGATGTCGGCGCCGGCGGCGAAAGCGCGGTCTGAACCGGTCAACACGATGCAGCGCACGGCATCGTCGCGGTCCCAGGCTTCGAGCTGCGTCACCAGTTCGCTCAAGAGCTCGGCATTGAGCGCATTCAGCGCCTTCGGCCGGTTGAGCGTGATGAGGCCGACTTTGCCGTCGATGGTGGCTGTGATGTTCAGATGCTGGGTCATGGTTTCTCCGTCGGATCGCGCAAGCGTACACCGCGGCCGCCGGCGGCGCTCGCCGCGCCGTCGCCGATCAGCTCGATGCCGAGGGTTTCGAGCGCGCCGATCAGCTTCATCAGCGAATCCACATTGCCGCGGATGAGCCCGTCGCTCGCTTCCATGCGCTGGATCGTGGGCAACGAAAGTTCGGCCTTTTCCGCAAGCTGGCGCTGGTCGATGCCGGCAAGGGCGCGGGCGGCGCGAAGCTGGGCGGCGGTGATCATGGCGCACTCATTACGGTTGGGCCCGTGAACGTCAACATATGTATATTTACCATTGATATTGATGTTTCAGACATCAGTTATTATTGTCAAACCATGTGGAGTCGGCCCCTTTGGCGGCTCCGCCCAAAGCCATGGCCGAACCGAATCCCACCGCGAGTGTCGCGCCCAAGCTCTATTCGGCGCTGCGTGAAGGTTACGGCCTCGCCGATTTGCGCGCCGATGTCCTTGCCGGCATCACGGTGGCGATCGTGGCGCTGCCGCTCTCTCTGGCGCTCGCCATCGCAAGCGGGGTTTCGCCGGAGCGCGGCCTCTTCACCGCCATTGTCGCCGGCTTTTTTATCTCGGCACTCGGCGGCAGCCGCTTCCAGATCGGTGGTCCGACCGGTGCCTTCGTCGTGGTCGTTTTCGGCGTCGTCGCGAAGCACGGTTATGAAGGCCTCGCCATCGCCACCGCCATGGCGGGCGTCCTTTTGGTCGCGGCCGGGCTGCTCAGGCTCGGCAGTTTCATCAAATACATTCCCTATCCGGTCGTGACCGGTTTCACCTCGGGCATCGCGCTGATCATCTTCTCGAGCCAGGTCGGCGATCTGCTCGGCCTCACGCTGCACCATGTGCCGGGCGATGTCTGGGGCAAGTGGCAGGCCTATGCCGCGGCTATCGGCACATTAAATCCCGCGGCTGTGGCCGTAGCGGGAGGCGCGCTCGCCGGCATCGTCGCGATGCGCCGCTTCGTGCCGCGCTGGCCGAACTTCCTGATCGCGCTCGCCATCGCTGCCGCCATCGTCTGGGGATTCCATCTTCCCGTGGAGACTATCGGCTCGCGCTTCGGCGCGCTCGCCAGCATGCTGCCGGCGCCGCATCTGCCCACCGCGAGTTTCGCCACGATCCGCGAACTCGTCCCCTCGGCCTTCACCATTTTCGTCCTCGGCGGGATCGAATCCCTGCTGTCGGCCGTCGTCGCCGACGGCATGACGGGGCGGCGTCATCGCTCGAACACCGAACTGGTGGCGCAAGGCATCGCGAATTTCGCCAGCGCCTGCATGGGCGGCATTCCCGCCACCGGCGCCATCGCGCGCACCGCGACCAATATCCGCTCCGGCGCACGCACGCCGGTCGCCGGCATCGTCCATGCCATCGGCGTCTTCGCGATGATGGCGCTTCTGGCGCCGCTTGCCGCCTTCATTCCGCTCGCCGCGCTCGGTTCGGTGCTGGTGGTCGTGTGCTGGAACATGGCGGAGTTCGACTCCTTCCGCCGCATTCTCGGCGGTCCGGCAGGCGACCGCGTGGTGCTGATCCTGACTTTCGGGCTGACGGTTCTGGTCGATCTCTCCATCGCCATCGGCGTCGGGATGGTGCTCGCCTCCTTCCTGTTCATGCATCGCATGGCCGCCGTCGTCGAACGCCGGTTGAACGTCTCGCTCGGTACCGATACCGAGAACCCGAACGATCGCGCCGCTTTGCCGCCGGGCGTGGAGATCTTCCGTCTCGATGGACCGTTCTTCTTTGGCGCCGCGGCCGCATTCGAAGAAGCGCTGGCGCGGGCAGGGGGGCGGCCGCGCGTTCTCATCCTCGTGATGGATGCCGTCCCGCTGATCGATGCGAGCGGCGTGGCCATCCTCGACAAGTTCGTGCGCTCCGCGAAGACGCGTGGCACGCGCATCATTCTCTGCGGCCTGCGCGATGACGTCGCCGCCGCGCTCGCCGGCATCGACACGCCGCGCACGCTCACGATCGCCGAAGCCCTCGCCATCGCCCGCTGAAAAACACCGAATTTCCGGCTCAGAAGAATGACCCTTGACATGCAACCAAATGGTTGCATATTAGGGCCATGAGCATGGACGCGGTTTTCAAGGCACTGGCCGATCCGACACGGCGGCGGCTTCTCGACCGTCTCCATGCGCGCAACGGGCAGACGCTCGGTGAGCTCTGCGGACAGGTGGACATGACGCGGCAGGCGGTGACCAAGCACCTGACGATCCTGGAGGCGGCGAATCTCGTCGCCGTCTCTTGGGAAGGGCGCGAGAAGCACCACTACCTCAATCCCGTGCCCATCAACGACATCGCCGAACGGTGGATCGGCAAATACGAGCGCCCCCGGCTCAAGGCGCTCAGCAACCTCAAGAAGAGCCTCGAAAGGGAAGAGTGATGAGCAGCAAATATCTCTATGTGACCTACATTCGCACCTCGCCGCAGAAGCTGTGGGATGCGCTGACCAATCCCGAATTCCAGAAGCAGTACTGGTTCGGCATGCCGCAGGAATCCGAGTGGAAAACGGGTTCGTCGTGGAAGATGCTGTTTTCCGACGGCCGCGTCGCCGATGCGGGCGAGATCCTGGAAAGCGATCCGCCGCGCCGGCTCGTGATCAAATGGCGCAACGAGTTCCGTCCCGAGCTGAAAGCCGAAGGCTATTCGCGCTGCGTCTACGATCTCGAGCAGGAAGGCGACAGCATGCGCCTGACGGTCACGCACACGATCGACGTGCCGAACGCCAAGCTGATCGAAGCGGTTTCGGGCGGCTGGCCGAAGGTGCTGTCGAGCCTCAAGAGCTTCCTGGAAACCGGCACGCCGCTGCCGGGCATCCATCAGGCGCCGAAGGGGTGAGGCGCGCCATGGGCCACAGCAAGTTCGTCTATGTCATCGTCATCCGCTCGACCCGCGACAAGGTCTGGGAAGCACTGACCCAGCCGGAGTTCACGCGGCAATACTGGGCCGGCACCTGGCAGAAGTCGGCGTGGACGAAGGGTTCGCCCTGGCAGGTTTTCACGCCCGACGGCCGTCTGTGGGATGCCGGCGAGATCATCGAGAGCGACCATCCATCGAAACTCGTGCTCACTTGGCGCAAGGAGCCGTCCGACAAACCGTTCCTCGCCGAGATGCACGCGGAAGGTTTCAGCCGGCTGACCTATGAGTTGAAGGATGTCGATCTCGGTGTTCAACTCACCCTGACGCATGAGATGGACGTCGACGGTTCGAAGCTGATCGGCGCGGTGAGCGAAGGCTGGCCTTCTGTGCTGTCGAGTCTCAAGACATTGCTGGAAA
This sequence comes from Pseudomonadota bacterium, assembly GCA_018241025.1. GTDB lineage: Bacteria > Pseudomonadota > Alphaproteobacteria > Micropepsales > Micropepsaceae > Rhizomicrobium. The sequence goes on along the minus strand of JAFEEQ010000012.1, from coordinate 270 downwards.
CCGGCAAGCCGTTGCCGAACTCGGAGAAGTGGCCGGAGGGGCTTTAGTCCATTTCACCTCCCCATCGTGGGGAGGTCGAAATGCGAAGCATTTCGGGTGGGGGCGTCACCGGCACATCCCCACCCGACGTTCGCTGCGCTCACGTCGACCTCCCCACGATAGGGATCGCTGCATAATTCGCGTTTGAGCGTTTGAGTGTTGCAGGCGGCTTGTCGGCCTTGCTGGATTTGGCCTTCAGCGGTGGCGCTGGAGGGTTTTTCCGGGCCGGTT
>JAFEEQ010000011.1 GCA_018241025.1 Pseudomonadota bacterium | reverse complement strand
GCTGCTTCAATATTCCGATGATCTGTTCTTCCGTGAACCGGCTACGCTTCATCGTCCGTCTCCTCAGTGGAACGGACTCTAGCCTCTAAACGGGGACATTTCCGGGGAGCACGTCACGGCCTGCGCCGAATGGCGGTGGACCGCAACGTGAGCTCGAAACGGCGCGCGCGGCGCTGTTGCAGGACTTGCCGGCGCGCGACCCGGCCGATGCGATCACCGACCGTCTGGTCCTTGCCGTGCTGGACAGCCGGCTGGCGTGGATCGGGCGAATGGACGGGTAGCGACCGCGTGGCGGCGGCATGCCTGGCTGGCGCTCACTAGTGAACAATTTGCTGTATTCTGTTCACGGGCGAATAGCCGCGCCTTATTTCCTTAACTCCACGCGCTTAGTCCATGTCTCTCCGACGGCTCCGAGATCGAGCAGAGACAGACGGGGTCTCTGGATCGACAGCAATCCAAATGTGTCTGTATGTAACGCCATTCGACTCGAAATCGTCCGGCGTTTGCAGCTTTCGTTCGCCAACCAGTGCGATGTATCGAGTACGCTTAAGTTCGAGATCGCCCAAGATACCTGCAGCGTAATCCTTGGTCTGAAGACGTGCCTCTTCAGCCGCGCGGTAAATTCGATCGCCGGAGCGCACGACCTTCCACTCAGTGAGAACGATAGCTCTCGACGATCGCCGAAGAACTGTCGCCCCTTGCGAGAGCGGCTCGTTATAGACCAAGTCAGTAGCGGCGCCTTTGGCTTGAACCTTAAAGGCCCAAATTCCGTGGCTGAGGAGATGAACCGAGCCTAATCGTTCGCAAGCTAGCTCGCCTTTTTCAAATCCGGTCTTCCACGCGTTTCGAACCTCCTCGTTGACCGCGATAACGCGATTTAGGTGCTCAAACGCAAGTTCCGTTGCGTTTCTTCCTTCGATCTCGCTGTCGCGTATCAAATAACTATAGCGGGATCGGAATACGAATATGGGTGACAGTCCCTGCAAGGCCACGGCTTCTTGTCCACCATTATTTCGGAGACCTATGGGATTTGCGACAAATTCGGCCAGCGCTTGCGCAGCGGGCTTCGGCATATTGTTCCCCTCGTCCTCATGCAGCTTCCGCATCTCTATTAGGAGGGCATCCACTTCCGACAGCAATGCATGCTTCGTTTCTGGGGCGAAGGTGTGCTGAATTCCCATTGTCTGCACGATGAAATTGACTGCGCCAAGCAGCCCTTCAATCCGCGCCGACAATGAGTTCCATCGCTCGATCCAATTCATCGGAGTGCGCTTTCCCGTGGAAACAAGGAAAATGAGGGGTCACTTTGCCTAACTGCGGTCAGGAACACCTGTTCGCCCATGAACAGAATACAGCATTCTGTTCACGCAAGCATTGCAGCGCTTTGTTTGGCGGCTGTGTTTGCGCGAGTTGGCGAGCCCTTCACACCGGGAACGGCACCACGCCCTCCACCACCTCCTGCTCCAGCTTCGGCGTCTCGCCGGGCTGCCAGATGTTTGCGCGGAAGCGGATGCGGTAGGTCACCGGTCCGCCGTCGTCTGTCGTGCTGCGTTCGGCGGGGTTGGGGATGCTGACGAATGTCGTCTCCAGCCTGTCGGCCGACGCGCGCACCGCGCTGTAGCCATGGGCGCCGAGGTCGACAAAGGCTAGATGCGGCGCGACTTCGGGATTGGATTGCGCCAGGGCCTGCTTCAGATCGCCGGTCTTGTCGTAAGTCAGGCTCGCCTTCACACCGTGCAGGATCGAGAAGTTCACCATCGGCTCGGACGGCGCACCGGGTGGGCGGCGCATCAGAAGCGCATGCAACGGTTCCTTGTCGTGCACGATGACTTCGTAGACCTCGACCGTTCCGGGCGACGAGATCGAGGTCCCGACGAATTCGAGCGCGACCGGCTCGTAGGCCTGCGGCGGCAGCGACTTCGACAACAGGCCGGCGAGAGAGGCGTGGCGGTCGCCGCATACCGAGGTCAGTCCGGTGATGCCGTTGTCCTTGACGAAGTCGAGGATCTCGCCCTGCTCGTGGCGGAATCCGGCCCAATCGTCGAGCCAGAACATGCCGTAGTCCTTGCCCGGCCATGTGCCGAATTCCGCCGGCAGGTTCTTCATGTCGAGCCTGGCATTGAGCGAGCCCTGGCTGTTGCCCCAGATCTTCCACGTCGCCTTCGACGCGCGGAGCTGTTCGAGGAACCAGGCCTTCTGCTCCTTGCCCAGAATCGATTGCGGGTCCTTGTCCTTGCGAAAGTTGGGAAACTGCTTGTCGCCGAAGGCGATGGTGTCCGGCGGATGCCCGCCGCCATAGGCCTTGCCGGCGTCGAGGATCTCCACGATCTCCTGCGGAACGAGATCGAGGAATTTCGGCGTCTCCATCCCGTTGGTGCCGTCGTCGTTGAGGACGAAGTAGGAGCGGAAACTGCGATTGTCGGTCAGCAGGAGATCGACATTCTTTCCCCATTTGAGATGGCGATAGGTCCTGAGCGCGTTGATCGCGGCGAGGTTGTTGGGCTCCTGCACCAGGCTATAGACGTCGAAGGCCTTGATGTCGGCGTCCGCGACCTTCGGTGCATCGTAGCGGTTCCAGTCGGGATCGCCGGCCTTGGCGACGCGCGCCGGCTGATATTCGAACCAGGCCTGCGTCGCGGCGACCTTGCGCGTCTGGGCGCCGACAATGTCCTTGGTGTCGATGGTGAGCCCCTGGAAGCCGCGCCAGGAGAATTCGTGATTGTCCCACATGCAGATGAAGGGCCAGTTCGCGCGGGCATCGGCGAGATCGGGATCGGCGAGGTAGCCCTTGTAGGCGGCACGGTAGTCGGCGAGATCGACGGGGATGTGATAGTCGGCGATCTTCTGTCCGGTGGGATAGCGGACGACGTCGCGGATCTTGCGGTTGTAATAGGGCTTCGTACGGTCCTCCGGATACCACACCAGCTCGTAGAAGAAGTCGCCGAGATGGAGGACGAAGCCGAGCTGCTCGGCTTCCGGCTTGTTGCGGTCGTCGTACAGCATGCGCCGGTAGGCGTTGTTATAGCCGGTGTTCTGGTCCTGACAGCTGACGAAGGCGAAGTTGACGGGACGGCTATCATCGTCGGCGGGCGCGGTTCTTGTGCGGCCGATGCGGCTGCCCATGCCATGCGCGTCGGTGAAGCGATACCAGTAGGTCGTCGCCGGCTTGAGGCCGGCGGCGAGAACGCGCACCGTCCAGTCGTTATCCGCCAGCGGCAGCGCGGCGGCAGTAGCGACGACTTTTCGGAACGCGTCGTCTTCCGCGACTTCGACGGTCAGTTTCGGTGCGGTGTTTCCCGTGGCCGGCGGACAACGCGTCCACAGGATCACGCTGCCCGAATCCGGGTCGCCCGATGCGACCCCTTGCGGATAGAGATCGCGGCGCTCTTTCCACGCGCGTTTCGAGGCATGCGCTGCGCGCGCGGAAAATGCCAGTGAGGCGCCCATCGCTGCGGCGGCGGCCGCGAATTCGCGGCGATTGAATCCGGAAAACTTTTTGTCTGCAGTCATGATGCCCCTCCGCTTCGAATGATCACATCCTAGCGGGGAGGAGATGCGCGCGGCTTCGGCAACACGACAAGTTGATGGCAGGCCTCACGATGCCGTGAGCGGTACGCTAGCATCGGCCATCGCGGGGAGATTCGGATCGTGGGTGCGTTCGAGCATGTGCTGGTGCTGGTGTCGTTCGTCTATGCGGTGGCGTTGACGCATCTGCTCGGCTTCGTCGCCGCGAGCATCCGCAACTGGGAGCGCCTGCGCTTCTCGTGGATCCATGCCTTCTGGGTCCTGAACGCTTTCATCCTGATCATCGCCAACTGGATATCGCTTTGGGACCTGCGCAACATCGGCACCTTCGGCACGGGGCTCGTCGTCTTCACCTTCGTGCTGGCATTCTCGAACTATCTCCAGGCCGCGCTGGTGTCGCCGGAGATGCCGGCCTCCGGCGCGATCGACCTCGAAGCCTTCCACGACGAACAGGGCCGGCGCTACATCCTGGGCTTCATGGGTTCCGTGATCACCGCGCTCATCGGTAACGCGATATTGGGCGCGAGTTTCAACATTGTTGAATGGTCGCAGCAGAACCTCGTCGTGGCACCGATGCTGGTCGTTGCCATCGTCGCCGCGATCTTCGTTCGCAACCGAGCGGCGCAGGCAGCCTGCGCCTTTGTCCAGCTGACGACCTGGGCGATCTACTTCGGCGCGTTACAGGGCGCGCTTCGCTAGCGCACCGCGCGGCGCGCGATGTCGCCCCATTCGCGCTGTTCCTTGCGGTAGCGCGACGGCGCGCCGTCGAGCGAGGCGAGGATCTGCTTGTAGACAGCCTGCGCTTCGTCGTGCCGTCCCGCCTTGTCGAGCAGCATCGCGTAACGCGCGCGCGCTTCTTCGCCGGCGTAATAGGCGACGAGGCGGGAATATTCGGCGAGCGCTTCGTCGGTCTTTCCCTGCACTTCGAGCGCGCGGGCATAGAGAAGGTGGCCGTCTTCGGAGACGAAGCTGGGATCGGCGACCTGAAGCGCGTCGAGGCTGGCCTGCGTGCCGGCGGGATCGCCGGCGAGGAACTGGGCGCGGGCAAGGCCCATGAGCAGGGCCGGATCGTCCTTGAACTGGCCCTGCGCGGCATCGCGATAGGTCGCGACCGCATCCTGATAGGCGCCGCGCGCGATCTGCTGCTCCGCCAGCGCACGCTTGGCATCGACCGAACCGACCATGGCGACGGCACGATGCGCTTCGCGATAGGAGCGGTTGGGATCGGCTGCGGCGCGCGCGCCGCGGGCGAAGCGGGCGGCCTGCTGGCTGCGGAACAACTCGGGCAGGAGGACGGCGACGAGATAGATCAGGCTGCCGATGCCCGGCAGGAAGATGATGACATAGAGCCAGGGAAAGGCATTGCCGCTGCGGATCGAGTGGACGATGCAGACGCCGATCAGCACAAGGCTGATGAGGCCCCAAGGCGAATCCAGCAGGGCTAGAGGATTGAACAAATGCGGCTCCAGCGGTGGTGTGACAGTCACATGGCCCAGCGGCGCCGCGATCTCAACCCCTTGCGGGGTTTAGGGCCCAAATCTTAACGTCGGTAAGGTGTCGAACGTCGCTGCGCACCTGCAATATCGAAATCTTGCTAGCCCGCAGGACGCATCCGGCGATGCCGGGACATCTGCTGGAAATAGGGTCGGTCCTCAACCAGTTGATGCTAGCCTGGACGGGATATGCGTCAGGACGCAAGGAATGAACGTTGGCGACTTTGTACGTGTAGTTGGCATCCCTGACGGGCTATCTGCCGAATCCCGACAAATTTTCGTGCTTTGCCAAGGAAAAGTTTTTCCGATTGCAGGAATGGAAGGGGACGGCAGACTTGAGCTCTTGGTAGGAAGCGTGGTTGGCAAGGAGCCCTTTGAGCATTCGATTTACCTCTGGCCGAACGAAGTCGAACTAGCATCGACTCCAAGCTAACCATCACCCCGCTTTGCCAAGGCTTCCCATCCACGCTAGAAGGATCGCATGACGGACGATCGCTTCTTCGAACGCGCCGGGCCGTTTTCGCTGGGCGAAATCGCCGCCCACGTCCATGGCGAGATGGACAATCGATCCTCCTCCGAATTTCCGATCCACGACGTCTCCAATCTCGAGACGGCCGAGACGGGCCAGATCAGCCTCTTTTCCGACATCAAATACGCCGGCGCCTTCGTCGGGACCCGTGCCAGCGTGGTGATCACCGACCGCAAGCTCGCCGCGCGCGAGCACAACGAAACCTCGCTGCTGATCTGCGACAATCCCCGCCTCGCCTTCGCGCAGGTCGGGCACATGTTCTATCCGCCCGATCGCATCCTCGAAGGCGTGCAGCCGGTCACGCCGGTGCATCGCACCGCCTGCGTCGGCACGGGAACGCAGATCAGCGCCGGCGCGGTGATCGGCGCCAACGCGAAGATCGGGGCGCGCTGCGTGATCGGCGCCAACGCCGTCATCGGCCCGGGGACAGAGATCGGCGACGATTGCGTGATCGGTGCCAACTGCGTGGTAAGCCACGCGCTCATCGGATCGCGCGTGACCATGGCGCCGAACTGCACCATCGGAAGCGCCGGCTTCAGCTTCGTGCCGAGCAGCACGGGCCTTCTGCGCGTGCCCCAGCTCGGCCGCGTGATCATCGAGGACGATGTCGAGTTCGGCGCCAATTGCGCCATCGACCGCGGCGCCGTCGGCGACACCGTGATCGGGCGCGGCACGATGTTCGACAACCTCGTGCACATCGCCCACAACGTGCAGATCGGTCATCACTGCCTGATCGCCGGACAGGTCGGCATCGCCGGATCGACCGTGGTGGGTTCGTTCGTGATGATGGGCGGGCAAGTGGGGGTGAGCGATCATCTCACCATCGGTGCCGGTGCCCGGCTCGCTGCCAAGGCGGGCGTGACGCGCGACGTGGCGCCGGGCGAGACTGTCGGCGGATACCCTGCCGTGCCGGTGCGCGATTGGCACAGGCAGACCGTCGCGGTGCGCAAATTGGCCGCCCGCAAGGACAAATAGCTTAACGTTTCCAGCCGATTGCGTGCCGCACAGCTTGCGGCAGGCCGAAAATCATGGCTTTGTCCCGGCAAAGGCCGGTGCGATCCGGCCGGCGAGGACAGGTCAGACCAGGCCGAGCATGACCGACGACCGTTTCTTTGACCGCGCGGGTCCGTTCCCGCTCGGCGACATCGCTGCCCGCATCGGCGCCGAAATGGACAATCGCTCGGCGGCGGATTTCATGGTGCGCGACGTCTCCAATCTCGACACCGCCGAGCCGGGCGAGATCAGCCTGTTCTCGGATGCGAAATATGCCGCCGCCTTCGCCAATACGCGGGCCAGCGTGGTGATCACCGACCGGCGGCTCGCGGCGCATGAACACAACGGGACCTGGCTGCTGCTCTGCGACAATCCCCGCCTCGCCTTCGCGCAGGTCGGCCACTTGTTCTATCCGGCGCCGGCGCTGAATGAGGGCGTGCAGCCGGCAATGCCGGTGCATCCGAGCGCGACGATCGGCGCAGGCACGCAGATCGCGCAGGGTAGCGAGATCCGCGCCAATGCGAAGATCGGCAAGAACTGCTCCATCGGACCCAATGCCGTGATCGGCAGCGGCGTTGAACTCGGCGACAATTGCGTCGTCGGACCGAACTGCACGATCACCCATGCGCTGATCGGCAATCGCGTGGTGTTCGGGCCGGGCGTCTCCATCGGCAATGCCGGGTTCAGCTTCGTGCCGGGACCGAAGGGCTTGCTGCGCGTGCCGCAACTCGGCCGCGTGGTGATCGAGGACGATGTCGAGTTCGGCGCCAATTGCGTGGTCGATCGCGGCGCGATCGGCGACACCCATATCGGCCGCGGCTGCCGCTTCGACGGGCTGATCCATGTCGGCCACAACGTGCAGATGGGACCGTTCTGCATCGTGGTGGCGCAGGCGGGCATCGCCGGCTCGACCACCATCGGCCCGGGGGTGATGATCGGCGGCCAGGCCGGCATCGCCGATCACCTCAATATCGGTGCGGGCGCGCGGCTCGCGGCACGTGCCGGCGTGACGCAGGACGTCGCGGCGGGCGAGACCGTCGGCGGCTATCCCGCCCAGCCGGTGAAGCAGTGGCACCGGCAGGTGGTGTGGCTGAAGAAGATGGTGGCGAAGAAGGGCGGTTGATCCGATCGCAACGCCTGCCGATTAGAAACATAATCCTATTATATTACCTTGTAATCAAGGAATAACATTCCATAATTACAAGGATGATCTTCCGCCGCCGGACCGAACAACTCGCAGCGCTCGTCGAGAATTATCCCGCCGTCGCGCTTCTCGGGCCGCGCCAGGTGGGCAAGACCACGCTTGCGCTCGACCTCGCCGACCGACGGCGCGCAATCTATCTCGACCTCGAGTCGGTCGCGGACCGTGCGCGGCTCCAGGACGCGGAAGCGTTTTTTGCCGACCACGAGAACGAACTCGTCATCCTCGACGAGATCCATCGCGCACCACAAATCTTTCAGGTTCTGCGTGGCGCAATCGACCGCGGGCGGCGCAAAGGGCTGCGCGCCGGCCGTTTCCTTCTACTCGGTTCCGCCAGCATCGACCTGCTCAAGCAATCCGGCGAAACGCTGGCGGGACGTATCGCCTATCTCGAACTCGATCCGCTCGACATTCTCGAAGTCCCCGATGAACAGGACAAACTCTGGCTGCGCGGTGGATTTCCCGACAGCTTTCTGGCACGCGGCAACGCGGCCAGCCTGACCTGGCGCGAGAACTTCATTCGCACCTATCTGGAGCGCGACGTGCCGCAATTCGGTCCGCGCATCTCCGCCGAAACGCTGCGCCGGTTCTGGACCATGCTGGCGCACAATCAGATCGCGATGCTCAATCTCGCCAACCTCGCGCGTGCGCTCGGCGTCGACGGCAAGACGGTCGCTTCCTATCTCGATCTGCTGGTCGACCTGCTGCTGGTGCGCCGTTTGCCCGCCTGGCACGGCAACGAAGCCAAGAGGCTGGTCAAGTCGCCAAAGGTCTATGTCCGCGACACCGGTCTCGTTCATGCATTGCTGCGCATCTCCGACAAGGACGCCCTGCTGGGCCATCCTGTGGTCGGGCAAAGCTGGGAAAGCTTTGTGATCGAAAGCCTGATCGCGGCAGCACCTGAGGGAACGCAGTCCCATTTCTACCGCACATCCGCCGGTGCGGAGATCGATCTGGTGCTGACGCTGCCCGACGGCAAGGCATGGGCCGTCGAAGTCAAACGCAGCTCGGCGCCCAAGCTGAAAAAAGGCTTTCACTTCGCATGCGAGGACATCGCGCCCGAGCGGCGCTTCGTCGTTCATCCGGGGGCCGACAGTTTTCCGATGGGAATGGGCGTCGAGGCGATCGGTCTTCGGGAGCTGGCTCGCAGACTATCCGCCGGGGTTTGAAATCACCCCTGCTTCTCGAACTTCCCGCTCGGACTTTCTTTCCAGTAGGTCACGTCGTGGCCGGCCGCCTTCGCGTCTTTCCAGGCGGTGCGGGCGCGGGCAAGGTTTTCGCCGTCGCGGCCGTCGAACATCAGGACGACGCGGGTGAGATCGCCGACCGCGCCCCAGTCCGGCGCCGCGCCGCCGACGCAGAAGAGGACATTGGCGCCGTTCGGGTTCTCGTCTTCGACCGTGATCAGCACCGGCTGGCGCTTCGGATCGCCTTCGCCCATCTGCGCGTGCGGAAGGAAAGTTTGCTCGTCATAGGTCCAGAGCAGCGTGTCGATGGCATCGGCGCGTTCGGAGGAGTCGGCCCGCACCACCGCGCGCCAGCCGCGCTCCAGCGTCTTCTCGAGCAGCCCCGGCAGCACATCGTCAAGGCTGCGGCGTTCGAGGTGGTAGAAGAGGGTTTCGGTCATCGGTTCTTGCGTGCTTCGAGGCGCCGTTTCACAGCGCACCTCAGCATGACGAGATTTGGGCTTGCCATTGGTACCGCAATGACCTCATGCACAACTTTCGTCAGGCTGAGGTGCGAGCAAAGCGAGCCTCGAAGCACGCACTAATCCTCGTAATGCGCTTCAACCAGTTCGTTCAGGATGCGCACACCCCAGCCGGTGCCCCAGGTCGGCATCAGCGGCTTCTGCTCGCCGTCCTGCCAGGCAACGCCGGCGATATCGAGATGGGCCCAGGGGCGCTTGTCCTCGACGAAGCGCTGGAGGAACTGCGCCGCCGTGATCGAGCCGCCATTCGGGCCGCCGATGTTCTTCATGTCGGCGATCTTGGAGCGCAGCAGCTTGTCGTAGTTCGGACCCATCGGCATGCGCCACACCGGCTCGCCCACGGCTTTGCCGGCCTCGGCGATGCGGGTCGCGAGCCTGTCGTCGTTCGAAAACAGGCCGGCATGCTCCGGTCCGAGCGCCATGATGATCGCGCCGGTCAGCGTGGCGAGGTCGATGACGAATTTCGGCTTGTGGGTGCGCTGGGTGTAGGTCAGCGCATCGGCGAGGACGAGACGGCCTTCGGCATCGGTGTTCAGCACCTCGATGGTCTGGCCCGACATCGACTTGACGACATCGTCCGGCCGCTGGGCCTTGGCGTCGGGCATGTTCTCGACGAGGCCGATGACGCCGACGGCGTTGACCCTGGCCTTGCGCTGGGCGAGCGCCTGCATCGTGCCGGTGACGGCGGCCGCGCCGCCCATGTCGCCTTTCATGCCCATCATGCCGGCACCCGTTTTGAGCGAGAGGCCGCCGGAGTCGAAGCACACGCCCTTGCCGACGAAGGCAACCGGAGCTTCCTTCTTCTTGCGCGAACCGTTCCAGGTCATGACGACGAGCTGGCTCTCGCGCTCGCTGCCCTGGCCGACACCGAGAAGGGAGCCCATGCCGAGCTTCTTCATCTCCGCTTCGCCGAGAATCTCGACCTTGACGCCGAGCTTGGTCAGCGTCGTCTTGGCGCGCTTGGCGAATTCGGCCGGGTAGAGAACGTTCGGCGGCTCGTTGACGAGATCGCGGGCGAAGAACATGCCGGCGGCGACGGCTTCGAGCGCGGCCCAGGACTTCTTCGCATCGGCCAGCGCACCGGTGAGGATGGTCACCGTCTTCAGGCGCTGTTCGTAGTCTTCGAGGTTCTTGGTGCGGTAATGGTTGAAGGCATAGCTCTTGAGCTGCGCGCCGAAAGCGAGATGGGCGGCGAGCGCGCCCGGCTTCAGCTTGGAACCCTTCGGCAGGTCGATCTCGTAGGTCACCGCGGTCTCGCCGGCAGTGTTGAGGCGCCCGTTGATCGACGCGGCAAGGTTCTCGGCTGCGCTGCCGTCGAAGCTCTTGCCGAGGCCGACGAGGAGGATACGCGACACGCCGAGATCGGCCGGGGCGAGGATCTCGAGCACCTGGCCCGGCTTGCCGGTGAACTTGCTGACCTTAAGGCCGCGCGACAGCGCGCCGCCGGAGGCCTTGTCGGCCTTCTGTGCGGCAGGGGTCAGGACGTTGCCGTCGGCCGCGCCCACAACCCAGGCACCCGACGAAACCGCACGCGGCGCGGCAAATGACAATTGCATACCGATCTCCCGATGATTTCTGGCGCTGACCTGATATTAAGGACCGGTCAGGCATGGCAGGCGCGCGACGACCGATTGGCCCCCCGCTTCAAGATGCTATCCTAGGTCGAATCAGGGAAGGGGTGGAAGGGCTTAAGCGGCCCTCGCCGGACGGTTCAGAAGCGTGAAACTGCCCCGACTGTCGCTCTATCTGCTTGGCCAGCTGATCGCGCCCACGGCGCTGTTCACCTTTCTGTTGACGGCGGTCATATGGCTCAGCCAGGCGCTGCGCCTGCTCGACCTCGTGATCAACCGCGGCCAGTCGGCGCCGACCTTCCTCTATCTGACCTTCCTGGTGCTGCCGAGCCTGATGGTCATCATCCTGCCGATCGCGTTCTTCGCCGGCACGCTCTTCGCCCTCAACCGGCTGAACGGCGACAGCGAGCTGGTGGTGATGTCGGCCGCCGGCTACAGCCGGGCGCAGCTTTCGGTGCCGGTGCTGATCGCCGCGGCGATCGTGATGGCGCTGACCTATCTCTGCGGTCTGTACCTGATGCCGGCCGGCCAGCGCATGTTGAACGACAAGGTGTTCGACATCCGCGCCGATATCGGCGCGGCGCTGCTCAACGAAGGCGAGTTCAACACCCCGGCGCTCGGCCTCACTGTGTTCATCCGCTCGCTCGATTCCGACGGTTCGATCCACGGCGTGCTGGTGCATGACAGCCGCGATCCCAAGCATCCGATCACCTATCTGGCCGAGAGCGGCCAGCTCGCCCAGACCCCGAGCGGCGCGCGCCTGATCATGGTCGATGGCACCGTCGAGGCATCGAGTGCCAATGGCGGCCAGCTTTCGGTGCTGAAATTCCAGCGTTATGTCTTCGACCTCGACCAGTTCGCGAGCCCGACCCGCGCCGCCGAGCGCCAGACCAGCGAGCGCTATCTCGACGAATTGTTCTGGCCGAACCCAAAGCTGCCCCGGAAGGTGCGAAACGCCTATATCGCCGAGGGTCACAACCGGCTGTCGCAGCCGCTCTATTGCCTGTCCTTCGCGATGATCGCGCTGGCGGCGATCCTGCGCGGGAAGCGGGCGCGCGGCGCCAATGCCATGCGGCTCACCATGGCGATCGCGGCCGCGGTCGCGATCCGCATCGCCGGCTATGGCGTGCAGGGCATCGCGGTGCGCGATCCGGCGCTGTGCATCCTGTTCTATCTGATCCCGCTTTTGGGCGCGCTGTTCGGGCTGATGAGCCTGAACGGGATCGATCCCCTCGCCTACTTCCGCAAGCCGGCGCCGACGGAGGCGATGCCATGAGCTGGTCATGGACGCTTTACCGCTATCTGGCGACGCAGTTCCTGATCGGCGTCGGCATCGTCTATGGCGCCTTCCTGGTGCTCGCCTTCTCGATCGACGTCGTCAACCTGACCAACCGCGTCGCGGGCCACACCGTCTCGACCATCGTCGTCATCGGCATGGCGCTTCTTCAACTGCCCGATCTCGGCCAGAAGATGCTGCCTTTCGCAGTGCTGCTCGGCGGCGTCTTCGCGTTCGCGCGGCTGTCGCGCAACCAGGAACTCGTCGCGGTGCGCGCCGCCGGCATGTCGGCCTGGGATTTCCTCGCGCCGCCGCTGACCATGGCCGCGGGCCTGGGCTTCGTCGTCGTGCTGCTGGTGACGCCGATCTCGGCGCAGATGCTGGGCCAGTTTTCGGCCCTCGAGGCGAAATACATCAAGGGCGAAGCCTCGCAGCTTTCGATCAAGCAGAACGGGCTGTGGCTGCGCCAGGGCAATGCCGATCGCCAGTCGGTGATCCACGCCCAGCATGTCGCCGACCAGGGTGTGCATCTGGAAGGCGTGATGGCGCTGCTCTATGGCGCCGACGACCGCTTCATCGGCCGCATCGACGCGGATTCGGCGATGCTGAAGAACGGCGTCTGGAAGCTGCACAGCGCCTGGGTCAGCGGCGCCGACGGCAATCCGGTGCATCACGACAGCTACGACATGCCGACCACGCTGACGCCGGAACAGATCCAGGAAAGCTTCGCGCCCCCCGATACGCTGTCGTTCTGGGAGCTTCCCGGCTTCATCCGCTCGGCCCAGATTGCGGGCTTCTCGGCGCTGCGCTACGAGCTTTATCTCTACTCCCTGCTCGCGCTGCCCGCGCTGTTCGCGGCGATGGTGTTCATGGCGGCGAGCTTTTCCGTCCGTCTCGGCCGCAGCGGCGGGATGATGCGCGTCATCCTGATCAGCGCGCTGTCCGGCTTCGGCATCTATTTCTTCAGCGAGTTCGCGCGCGCGCTCGGTCAGACCGCGATCCTGCCGGTGTGGCTGGCCGCGACAGCGCCAGCGACGGCGGCGATCCTGATCGGCATGACCCTCGTCTTCAACCAGGAGGACGGATGAGAAGCCTCGCCCGCCTCCTCGCCGCGCTTCCCCTGCTCGCGCTCTGCACGCTGGCACGCGCCGACACGTTGCCGCTCAAGGGCAATGTACTGCTCCAGGCCGACGAGATGGATTACGACGTCGACGCGCATGTCGTGACCGCGCGCGGCCATGTCGAGATCGATTCCGACGGGCGCGTGCTGCTCGCAGATGAAGTCTCGTACGACCAGATCCACGACCGTATGACCGCGCGCGGCCATGTCAGCCTGACCGACGAGAAAGGCAACGTCGCCTTCGCCAACGAGGTCGAGCTGCACGACAAGATGCGCGACGGCGCACTGAAGAGTTTCGCGGCGCTGATCGGGAAGAACGGCCGTCTGGTCGCGTCGGCCGCGACACGCACGGGCGGACGTTTCCTCGAGGCGTTCGACGCCGCCTATACGCCGTGCAAGATCTGCAACAAGCCGGGCCAGCGCACGCCGGTTTGGCGGGTACGCGCCGGACGCGTGCGCTACGATCAGGTCAAGCACCGCATTGTCTTCGTCAATGCGTCGCTCGAGTTCTTCAATGTGCCGCTGTTCTACACGCCCTATCTCAACGAGCCGGACCCGAGCGTGCGCTATGCGAGCGGCCTGCTGACGCCGGATTTCGGCAACTCGACCTCCATCGGCTATTTCGTGCGCCTGCCGGTCTATGTCGCGCTGTCGGATTCCAACGATGCGACCATCACGCCGATCTTTTCGACCCGCGGCGGCGAGGTCCTGTCGGGCGAATACCGCCAGCGCTGGAACCATGGCGGCATGTGGCTGCAGGGCAGCGTCGCGGACAATCCGAATGGCGGCCTGAGCGGCAACAGCAATCAGTTCTATTCGAGCCTGTTCGGTTCGGGCCGCATCCAGATCACCGACATCTGGCATGCCGGTTTCGACGCCCAGCTGACCAGCAATGACACCTATCTGAAGCGCTACGATTTCTCGCAGCTCGACCGGTTGGTGAATGACATCTTCATCGAGGGCACGGGCGGGCGCACGCGCTTCGCGGTCACCGGCTATTACTTTCAGGGCCTGCGCGACAGCGACCGGGCCGGCGTCGTGCCGTTCGTACTGCCCCTGATCGAGTTCAACTATGCGCCGACTCACAAGTGGCTCGGCGGACAGTTCCGCTTCGATGCATCGTCCATCGCATTGACGCGTGATCTTGGACAGGACGATCAGCGCGTGACCGGCCAGATGCGCATGCGCTGGCCCACGGTGCTGCCCGGCGGCCAGCTCTTCACACTCGAGTTGAACGCTCGCGGCGACGTCTATCACGTCACCGATCCAACCGCGCATACCGACCGCTACATCACCCGCGGCGTGCCCTACGCCGCGATCGACTGGCGCTGGCCCTTCATCTCCTCAGGCGGCAACGGCCGCGCAGTCATTCTCGAGCCGATCGTCCAGCTCATTGCCCAACCCTATGGCGGCAATCCGGCCGGCATCCCGAACGAAGACAGCGGTGCCTTCGAACTCGACGAGAACAACATCCTCTCCTTCGACCAGATGCCAGGGACCGACCTGGTCGAAAGCGGACCGCGGGCGAATTTCGGCATCCATGCGCGCGCGCAATTCGCGACCGGGTCGATCGACGCGGTGCTGGGCCAGACATATCGCCTGAAGGCCGATCCGATCTTCGGCCCCGATTCGGGCCAGAACGGCACGGTGTCCGACGTGGTCGGCCGGGTGAGCGTGAAGTTCCTGCCCTATTTCGATCTCACCGACCGCATCGACGTCGACCGCGCCAACGGCACGGTGCGGCGGCACGAAGTCTATCTGACCGGAACTTTCGGCCGTTCGTCGCTTCAGATCAGCTATGTGCACCTGCCGCAGGAACTCGTGTCGCTCGGCCTGCCGGAGCGCGAGGAAATCAACGCCCAGGCAGACATCAATTTCTATGAGAATTGGCAGGCTTTCGGCGCAATCCGGCGCGACCTGCTGGCGGGCAAGATGCTCGATACGGAACTCGGCCTCGGCTATGAAGACGATTGTCTCGGCATCTCGGTCGCCTATCGCCGCAAGTTCACCACGGACCAGGACCTGCCGCCGTCGACCTCGATCATCCTGCGCTTCAACCTCAAGACGGGTGACCAGCCGATCGAGCCGTTTAGCTTGTTCCCACAAGACGTCTTCTCACGTCCTTGAATGGGCCCCATTTTTCCGTATTCTCGCGCCCGGTTCGGGGGCGAGCGCGTAAACCATTGAGATTGCTGGCGAAGGCTCGAACTTTGTCTAAGAAGACATCCTATTTTGCGATTTTCGCCGGCCTTCTGGCCCTTCTGGCGGCGCCTGCGCTTGCCCAAAGCCTTGCCGGACCGAGCGGACCAATCGCCACGGCG
This sequence comes from Pseudomonadota bacterium, assembly GCA_018241025.1. Classification (GTDB taxonomy): domain Bacteria; phylum Pseudomonadota; class Alphaproteobacteria; order Micropepsales; family Micropepsaceae; genus Rhizomicrobium. The sequence continues at coordinate 441,232 of JAFEEQ010000011.1, read as the reverse complement.
GCGACCGGATCAGGGGCCGCTCCGGTCAAGCCGGCGGCACCCGGTGCCACGCCGGCACCGCCTGGCGTAAAGCCCGGTGAGCCTGCACCGGCAGCCGCGCTCCCGCCGGAGACGCCGTCGGACGGCGTCGCGGCGTTGGTCAACGATGCGCCGATCACCGACTACGACCTGCGCCAGCGCATCCTGCTTTTCGTCGCGACCTCAAACCTGCAGCCGACGCCGGAAGTGATGGCCAAGCTGCACGACCAGATCCTGCAGCAGCTCGAAACCGAGCAGCTCCAGATCCAGGAGGCCCGGCGCAAGAACATTACCGTGTCGCCGACCGATGTCGACAAGTCGATCGATCGCATCATCAATGAGAACCACCTGACCAAGGAACAACTCGCCGAGATGCTGAAGCGGTCGGGCGTCGACATGGCGACGCTGCGCGGCCAGATCGCGGTGCAGATCGCCTGGCAAAAGGCGGTGCAGGACGAATACCAGGATCGCATCAACATCACGCCGGCCGACATCGATGCCGAGCTGGCACGCGTGACCGAAGGCGCCGACAAGCCGCACTTCCTCGTCTCGTCGATCTTCCTCGCGGTCGACAACCCGGACCAGGACGACAAGGTCAAGAAAGACGCCGAAGACATCTATGCCCAGATCACCGCGGGCGCGCAGTTCGCCACGGTGGCGCGGCAGTTCAGCCAGAGCCCGACGGCCGCTGCCGGCGGCGATCTCGGCTGGGTGCATCAGGGCCAGCTCCCCGCGGAGCTCGACGCCGCATTGCAGAAGATGGAGCCGGGCAGCGTTTCACAGCCGATCCGCTCCAATGGGGGCTACTACATTCTCGGCCTGCGCGCCCGCCAGGAAGGCTCGGGCTACAAGGCACCCGACCCGGCCTCGCTGAAGCCGACCGGACCGCTGACCGTTGCGCGCTTGCTGCTGCCCACCGGCCCCAATCCGCCGAAGGAGTATCTCGCCAACGTGCTCAAGGTCGCCGGCCAGATCCACGACCATGTCAGCGGCTGCGACGGATTGCCCAAGCTGGCCGAGCAGGTGCATGGCCTGATCTATCAGGACATCCAGAAGATGGGCCTGAAGATCACCGACCTCAGCCCGCAGATCCAGGACGCCATCGCCAAGGCCGGCCCGGGCGAGGCGACCGCGCCGTTCCAGACCCAGGCCGGCATCGAGATGATGGTCCGCTGCGACAGGCCCGCGCCGGTGAAGACCGCCTGGTCCGTGCCGACGCGGCAGGAAGTCGAAGAGAACCTGTTCGACGAGCAGATCACGATGCTCGCCCGGCGCTATCTGCGCGACCTGCGGCGCAGCGCCCATGTCGAAGTCAAATAGCACACCGATCCTGATCACCATGGGCGAGCCGGCCGGCATCGGCCCGGAAGTCGCGGTCGCGGCGCTGGGCGCGCTCGGCGGACAGATTGGCGCCCGGCCGCTGAAGCTGGTGGGCGAGCCGGCGGTGTTCCACGCCTGTGGCCTCAAGGCGATGAATTACGTCATAGCGACGAGCGCGAAGGCAGTGCGCGTGCCGGGCAAGCCGGATCCGGGCAACGCCGCCTGCACGATCGAAGCCATCGAGACGGCGGTCGCACTTGCGATGCGCGGCGAGGCGGCGGCGGTCGTGACCGCGCCGATCAACAAGGCGGTCCTGGCAGCGGCGGGGTTTCCCCATCCTGGGCATACCGAGTTCCTTCAGGCCCTCACCAAGGCGCCGCGCGCGGTGATGATGCTGGCGAGCGATCTGCTGCGCGTCGTGCCGCTGACCATCCACATGCCGGTCGCCACGGTGCCGAAGACGATCACGACCGCAGCCATCGTCGAGACCGGCGAGATCATGCTGGCGGCGCTGGCGCGGGATTTCGGTATCGCGGCGCCGCGGCTCGCGGTTGCCGGTCTCAACCCGCATGCCGGTGAAGATGGCGTACTCGGCGGCGAAGACGGCGCGGTGATCGCGCCGGCGGTGGCGGCGCTGAAAGCGAAGGGCCACGACGTGCGCGGCCCCCTGCCCGCCGACACGCTGTTCCACGCCGAAGCGCGGGCACGTTACGACGCGGCGCTCTGCATGTATCACGACCAGGCCCTGATCCCGATCAAGACGCTGTCGTTCTGGGACGGTGTGAACGTCACGCTCGGCCTGCCCATCGTGCGCACCTCGCCCGACCACGGCACCGCGTTCGACATCGCCGGCACCGGCAAGGCGGATGTGCGCAGCATGATCGCGGCGATCGAACTTGCCGCGCGCATGGCCGATGCGAGGAGCGCGTGAGCGAAGACGGTTTGCCGCCGCTGCGCGAGGTCATCGCCGCGCATGGTCTGCAGGCAAAGAAATCGCTTGGCCAGAACTTCCTGCTCGATCTCAACCTGACGCGCCGCATCGCGCGCGCGGCGGGGCCGCTCGACGGCGCGACGGTGCTGGAGATTGGGCCGGGCCCCGGCGGTCTGACGCGCGGCCTTCTCGCCGAAGGTGCCGCAAAGGTGATCGCGGTCGAGCGCGACGAACGCTGCCTGCCGGCGCTCGCGGAGATCGCTGCGGCGTATTCGGGCCGCCTCGAGGTCGTCGATGGCGATGCGATGGAAATCGATGAGGCGGCGCTGCTAAGCGGCGTCAGCGGCCCGATCCGCGTCGCCGCCAACCTGCCCTACAATGTCGGCACAGCGATCCTGGTGAAGTGGCTTAGGGCAGAAACTTGGCCACCCTTCTGGTCGAGCCTCACGCTCATGTTCCAGCGCGAAGTCGCTGAGCGCATCGTGGCGAAGCCGGACAGCGAAAATTACGGCCGACTTTCAGTGCTGACACAATGGCGGGCGGAGGCGAAGATCCTGTTCGATGTCGCGCGCAGCGCTTTCGTGCCGCCACCGAAGATCACCTCGAGCATCGTCCGGCTCGAACCGCGCGCCGAGCCCGTTGCACCGGCCCGGCTGGCCGATCTGGAACGCGTGACGGCGGCGGCCTTCGGCCAGCGCCGCAAGATGCTGCGCCAGAGCCTCAAATCGGTGACAGCCGATACGGAGGGCGTGCTGAACGCCGCGGGGATCGATCCGACCCGGCGGGCGGAAACATTGTCGATCGCGGAATTCGCCGCGCTGGCGCGGGCGATTGCCCCGCGCAATCCGATTTAGTTCTTCAATTCCGTAATAGCTTTCACAGTCCGCCGAATGACGGTCATGACACAGGGTTGGCCGGATGATGGCAATTGAGTCCTGCCCCTCGGCCATGCCAGACTGACAACCAGTCAGAACCGAAAAAATCCCAAGGGAGACGCGTATGAAGAGCCAGGCCATCATCGAGTTCGGCAAGCCGTTGCAGGAAGTCGAAATTCCGACGCCCACGCCGACCGGCTCGGAAGTGCTGCTCAAAGTCCACAACGCCGGCGTCTGCCATTCCGACGTGCATATCCATGACGGCTATTTCGACATGGGCGGCGGCGCCAAGCTGCCGATGGCCAACATGAAGCTGCCGCACACCCTCGGCCACGAAATCGAAGGCGAAGTCGTCGCCGTCGGTCCCGATGTGAAGGGCATCGAGGTCGGCGCGCGCTACGCGGCGTTCCCGTGGATCGGCTGCGGCAAGTGCCCGTCCTGCCTGCGCGGCGAAGAGAATCTCTGCGTCGGCGGCCCGCGCCAGCTCGGCTGCTCCAATGGCTGCCCCGGCGGCTATGCCACCCACGTGATGGTGCCGCATCCGAAATATCTCATCGACTACGGCAAGACCGATCCGGCGCTCGGCGCCGCTTACATGTGCTCGGGCCTCACGGCTTATGCGGCGATGAAGAAGGTCGGGCATCTCGGCCCCGACGACCAGGTACTGGTCGTGGGCGTCGGCGGCGTCGGCATGATGGGCGTGCAGTTCGCCAAGGCGATGTTCGGCAAGGGCCCGCTGGCGGCCGATATCGACGACGCCAAGCTCGAAGCCGCCAAGAAGGCCGGCGCGAGCGCGACCTACAACACCAAAGACCCGGAAGCGGCCAAGAAGCTGATGGGCGATACCAAGGGCGGCGCCTATGCCGTGGTCGATTTCGTCGGCTCGGAGAAGAGCTTCGCATTCGCCAGCCAGGCGGTGCGCCGCGGCGGCAAGGTGATCATCGTCGGCCTGTTCGGCGGCGCGATGAGCATGCCGATCCCGATGTTCCCCTTCCGCACGATCTCCATCGGCGGCTCGATGACCGGCTCGCTCGGCGAGACGCATGAGATGATGGAGCTGGTGCGCGCCGGCAAAGTCGATCCGATCCCCTACTCCAAGCGCCCGATGAGCGCCGCGAGCCAGACGCTCGACGACCTGCGCGAAGGCAAGATCACGGGGCGCGTGGTGCTGACGCCGTAAGGCGCCGTGAGATGGCTCCTGCTTGCAATCGGAGCGCCGCTGTCACTGGCGGCGCTCGGGTTGCTGACTTGGGCTTTCGTCCTCTATCAGGATGACCTCGACGCCAAGAACATGCGGTATGTCGCGTGGAAGCATGGCCTTGCGTCCATCAACCTCGATCGAGCGGTGGGAACTCTCGAGGAAGACCCAGAGGGAAAGCGCGACCTGATCATCAGCCGGACCCCATCGCAGCTGATCAAGCGTTTCGGCTTTCTTCTTACGCCCCACCAAGCCGGCCCCGTTCTTGAACGCTGTGCTCGGGATTCGTGGGCCGGAGGGAAAACGGCCTTCTATCTACGTCACAGCCAGATGATAGTCGTCTTTGAAACCGGCGTTGCCACACAAACCGGACTTCTGAAGCCGTGCTAGTATGACCGTTGGGAGGAACACATAATGCCCGAACAGATCCTCGAACCCGAGCTGCCGATCGTCGATCCGCATCATCATCTGTGGGACCGGCCGCAGGCGATCATCGGTGCGCTGCCCGATACCGGGCATGGCTTCGTCGACATCCTGAAGAACATCCCGCGCTATCTGTTCGACGAGCTGCTCGCCGACCTCAAGAGCGGACACAATGTGCGCGGCACGGTCTATATGGAATGCGGCGCGATGTACCGCGCCGACGGCCCGCAGGAACTTAAATGCGTGGGCGAGACCGAGTTCGTGAACGGCGTCGCGGCGATGAGCGCAAGCGGCATCTATGGCGATGTCCGCGCCTGCGCCGGCATCGTCGGCCATGTCGATCTGCGCGTCGGCGCCGATACGGTCGAAGACGTGCTGCGCTCGCATATCGCGGCGGGACACGGACGCTTCCGCGGCATCCGCCATTCGGCGTCCTATGACGCCGACCCGAATGTGCTTGGGCCGCTGGCGGGCCGCAACACGGCGGGGCTCTATCGCGATCCGAAATTCCGCGAGGGTTTCGCGGTGCTGCACAAGCTCGGCCTCTCCTTCGATGCCTGGCTGGTCGAGCCGCAATTGCCCGACCTGATCGACCTCGCCCGCGCCTTCCCCGAGACGACCATCGTGCTCGACCATGTCGGCACGCCGCTCGGCATCGGCGCCTATAAGGGCAAGCTCGGCGAGCGTTTCGGCATCTGGAAGCGCGAGATCGAGACGCTGGCGGAGTGCGCGAACGTCCACGTGAAGACCGGCGGCCTGCCGATGCCCTTCGCCGGCTGGAAGACGCGGATGCACGAGCCAGATCCGCCGTCGGAGCTGCTCGCCGAGCAGTGGCGGCCCTATATCGAGACCTGCATCGAAGCCTTCGGCGCCAAGCGCTGCATGTTCGAGAGCAATTTCCCGGTCGACCGCTTCGGCTGCGATTACGTCAGCCTGTGGAACGCGTTCAAGCGCATCGCGAAGACCTACTCCGCCGACGAGAAGACCGCGCTGTTCAGCGGCACGGCGAAGAAGGTGTACCGGGTAAATATCGTCTAGCTTCGCGCCACACGCGACGACAACGAGAGCCACATGAGCATCGTTTCCTACCACGCTCGCGTGAATAGCGAGCGCCTCGCCGCCATCCGCAGCGACCCTGAAACGTTTTGGACTCTGCCGGAGCATGCCGGGTCCGAAAGCGCCGAGATGCTATATCTAGACAAGGATTGGGCTACGCTATCCTATCTTCTCTCACAGAAAGCCCGAGACGAGGCCGGGTATATGATGGCGCTCATCGCCGTCCAGCGTCGCGAGAGCGAGGATAATTCGGACGACCAGGCGTGGCGAGCCGCGATGCGGGAGGAGGCGCGCAAGCTCGGGTTCGAGTTCGTCGACACGCGAGCTCTGCCGGACGATCCGCTGCTGATCGCGATAGCAGGACGCGGTACTGACGAGAGCCGCATCGCGGACATCGGCTACGGCGCGACAATCTTCACGCCGGAGGAGGTAACAGGGTTCGCCGCCGAACTTGGCAAAATTACCATGTCGGACCTTCGGAAGCACTGGAACCCGAAGACGATGGAGATATTGGACGTTGCTGGCGTTCTGTGGACCGAAGAAGAGCCATCGGTCTTCGACGATGTAATAGTCCGGTGCTTCGAGCGGCTGCAGACATTTTTTCAGAACGCTGCCGAAGCCAAGCAGTACGTCCTCGTCGCCCATTCCTAGGGCAGATCAGCTCTTCGTCAGCTCCGCCACGAAGTCGCCGACGCCGACGAGGCGCGTGCGGCGGGCGCGTTCGGCTTCGAGGATCGCCTTGATCTGCTCCAGCGCACGCTTCACGTCGCGATTGACGACGACGTAGTCGTATTCCGGCCAATGGCTGATCTCGGCCGCGGCCTTGGCCATGCGGCGCGTCACCACCTCGTCCGTGTCCTGGGCGCGGGCCTTCAGGCGGCGCTCGAGTTCGTCATGGCTCGGCGGCAGGATGAAGATGCTGACGAGATCGTCGCGCGCCTGCTCCTTCAGCTGCTGCGTGCCCTGCCAGTCGATGTCGAACAGCACATCGCTGCCGGCACGCAGCGCATCGACCACGGGCTGCTTCGGCGTGCCGTAGCGATGATCGAAGACATGGGCATGCTCGAAGAAGGCGTCGGCTTTCACCATCTCCTCGAAGCGCGCGGGCGAGACGAAGAAATAGTCCTTGCCCTCGGTCTCGCCGGGGCGGCGCGCGCGGGTGGTGGCGGAGACCGACAGGCGGATGGCGTTGTCGTCGGCGAGCAGCGCGCGCGACAGCGTGCTCTTGCCCGCGCCCGAGGGCGAGGACAGCACCAGCATCAGGCCGCGCCGCCGGATCTCGCCGTTATTCGACATTCTGGGCCTGCTCGCGGAACTGGTCGATCGTGGCCTTGAGCGCAAGGCCGATCTTGGTCAGCGCGATGTCCGACGACTTGCTGCACAGTGTGTTGGCTTCGCGGTTGAATTCCTGGGAGAGGAAATCGAGCTTGCGGCCCACCGCCTCGCCGCTCGCCATCAGGGCGCGCGCTTCCTGGACATGGGCCGCAAGCCGGTCGAGCTCTTCGCGGATGTCGGCCTTGACCGCAAGCAGCGCGACTTCCTGGGCGAGACGCTCTTCCGGCAGCGTGCCAGCGCCGATGAGATCCTTCACCTGCGCGGCGAGCTTGTCGCGCAGCGCCTGGGGCTGGACCGAAGCAAGCGCGGCGGCCTCGCGCGTGAGCGCATCGATGCCGTCGATCTGTGCCGCGAGCACCGTTTTGAGCTTGTTGCCTTCGTTGGACCGGGCGCGGGCCAGCGCGTCGAACGCCGTCGCCAGGGTCTCGAGGATCGCGGCATCGCGCGCGGCGCGGGCGTGTTCCTCGAGCGGCGCGTTCTCCTCCTGGACGATCACGCCCTTGAGCGCGAGCAGGCCGTCGACGCGCGCCGGTGTCAGGCCGGTCTCGGCCGCGACTTCGCGGGCGATGCGCACCGCGGCGGCGAGTGCCGCGGCGTCGATCTTCAGCCCCTTGCTGCTTCCGCCCTCGTCGACCGTCAGGCCGATCTGAAGCGAGCCGCGCTTGAACCGTTCGCCGGCAAGCGTGCGCGCGGCGCTTTCGAGGCCGTCGAACCCCGGCGGCGTGCGCAGGCGCATGTCGAGACCGCGGCCGTTCACGCTCTTCACTTCCCAGCGCCAATGCGTGCCGTCGCGGCTGCCATGCGCTTCGGCGAATCCGGTCATGCTGACGATGGTCATGGCGACTCCATGGGCGGAAGATAGACCCGCGTCGACTGGGCGCAAAGGTTTGAATGGTCTGGTGTTAAACTCTCAATTCGTCATGGGCGGCCCTGAGCCGCCCATCCATCGTCCCAACAGACACGAATTGAAATCATTCGGCGCGCTCCCGCGCGCCCGATGGATGGGCGGGTTAAACCCGCCCATGACGGCCCTATCCTGAATGACAAGACACATTCATAGATGCGGAACCGGCGGCGCCTCGATGGGCTTTCTCATCGCCTTCTCGATGCGCTCGCGGGCGCGCAGCTCGGCGACGTGCTTCTCCTGGTCGGCGATGGTGGCCGAGAAATAATGCCCGCCGGTTCCCGAGGCGACGAAGTAGAGATCCTTGGTGTCGTCCGGATTGAGCACCGCGGCGATGGCATCGGCGCCGGGATTGCAGATCGGCGTCGGCGGCAGGCCCTCGATCGCATAGGTGTTGTAGGGCGTGACGCGCGCCAGCTCGCTGGCGCGGATGCCGCGGCCGAGCGGATAGCCGCGCGTGATCGTGTAGATGATCGTCGGATCGGATTGCAGTTTCATGCCCAGGCGCAGGCGGTTGACGAACACCCCGGCGATGTGGCGGCGCTCTTCCGGCAGCGAGGTTTCCTTCTCGACGATGGAGGCCAGCGTGATCGCCTGCTCGATCGTCGTATAGGGCAGGTTCCTGTCGCGCTTGGGCCAGAGCCTGGCGATCAGGCGCGCCTGGGCCTTCTTCATGCGGTCGACGATCTCGGCTCGCGTATCGCCGCGCATGAAGAGATAGGTCTCGGGCAACAGCGTGCCTTCGGCCGGGACCGCGACGGGATCGCCCTTCAGCACCGGGTCCTTGTTGATCAGCTTGACGATCATCTCGCTGGTGAGGCCCTCGGCGGCGGTGATCTTGTGCTGGATCGATTTGCCGGCGATCAGGATATCCATCACGTCGTGCATGCTGGCGCGGCTCGGGATCGCGTATTCGCCGGCTTTCAGCTTCTCGGTGGTGCGGCGCAGGCGGACGCCGACCTGGAACAGGTCCGGGTTGTCGATCGCGCCGGCATCCTTCAAGGCGGCGGAGATGCCGCGCAGGCCGACGCCGGGCTTGATCAGCACGACAGTCTCCGGCGCGCCGTTCGCCGCTGCGGGGCCTGGCTGCCAGAAGTTGTAGCTCTCCCACGCAAAGGCGCCGGCCACGATCAGGGCGAGCGCAAACAGGATGCCGAAGAAACGAAGCATGGCGGGAACCCAAATGCTGGAAGTTGGCGGCAATAAGGAACGCGCCAGACTCTAGCCCGGCTCGCCGCCATCATGCGCAAAGACTGGAATTTACGCTAATCGGCCCGCGCCATGATCAGCGCGGCGTTGGTGCCGCCGAAGCCGAAGGAGTTCGACAGCACCACGTTGACCTCACGCTTTTTGGCGGTCAGCGGCACGAGGTCGAGCTGGGTCGGGTTCTCCTGGGCCTCCAGGTTGATCGTCGGCGGCACGATCTGGTCGCGCATGGCGAGCAGACAGAAGATCGCTTCAACCGCGCCTGCAGCGCCGAGCAGATGGCCGATCGACGATTTGGTCGAGGACATCGAAGCCTTGGCCGCGGCATTGCCGAGGAAGCGTTCGACCGCGCCGGCCTCGATGTAGTCGGCCATGGTCGAGGTGCCGTGGGCGTTTACGTAGTCGATATCGGATGGCTGGAAGCCGGATTTCTTCAGCGCCATCTGCATGGCGCGGAAGCCGCCATCGCCGTCTTCCGACGGGGCGGTGATGTGAAAGGCGTCGCCCGACAGGCCGTAGCCCTTGATCTCGCCATAGATCTTCGCGCCACGCGCCTTGGCGTGCTCGTACTCCTCGAGCATGACGCAGCCGGCGCCCTCGCCCATCACGAAACCGGCGCGGCCCTTGTCATAAGGACGCGACGCCTTCTCGGGCGTGTCGTTGTAATCGGTGCAGAGCGCACGGCAGGCATTGAAGCCGGCAATGCCGAGCCGGCAGATCGCCGCTTCGGCGCCGCCCGCCAGCATCACATCAGCGTCGTCGAAGGCGATGAGCCGCGCCGCGTCGCCGATGGCATGAGCGCCGGTGGCGCAGGCCGTGACCACGGAATGGTTCGGGCCCTTGAAGCCGTGCTCGATCGAGGCATAGCCGCTGATGAGATTGATCAGACGGCCGGGGATGAAGAACGGCGAAAGCCGCTTCGGTCCCTTGGTCTCGATCAGGAGCGCGCCATCCTCGATTCCCGGAAGGCCGCCGATACCGGAGCCGATGAGCACACCGGTGCGACAGCGCTCTTCCTCGGTCTTCGGCTCCCAGCCGGAGTCCCGTACCGCCTGCTTCGCGGCGGCGAGGCCGAAGACGATGAAATCGTCCATCCGCCGCTGTTCCTTGGGATCGACCCAGTGATCGGCGTTGAAGGTGCCGTCACTGCCGTCGCCGCGTGGAACATCGCAGGCGATCTTGGTCGCAAGGTCGTCGGTCCGGAATTTGGTGATCGTCCGCGCGCCGGACTTGCCGGCGAGCAGGCGCGACCATGTCTCTTCCACACCGCTGGCGAGCGGCGTGACGAGTCCTAGGCCGGTAACGACGACTCTGCGCATACGGGACTATTCGGTTTTAGGACTGGGCCTTTTCGATGAACTTCACCGCGTCATCGACGGTGACGATCGACTCGGCCGCATCGTCGGGGATTTCGATACCGAATTCCTCTTCGAAGGCCATGACCAGCTCGACGGTGTCGAGGCTGTCCGCGCCGAGATCCTCGATGAAGGACGCCTCGTTCGTGACCTTGTCGGCATCGACGTTCAGGTGTTCGACGACGATCTTCTTAACGCGTTCCGCCGTATCGCTCATGGTATTGTAAGCCTCTCCTTAGGGTCCTGCCGGGGTTGGAAAAAGCGGCCCGCAGGTTGGGCCCTCACTGGTTAAGCCGGTTGGGGGCGCGCGGTTTCGTAACACAAACCCCGGGACGCCGCCACAAATGGCTTAGGCCATTGATTCTATTGTCAGATCATCGACATTCCGCCATTGACCTGCAAGGTCTCGCCGGTGACATAAGCTGCTTCGTCGCTCGCCAGGTAGACCACCGCGGCGGCGATTTCGGCCGGCGTGCCCATGCGGCCCGATGGGATCCGCTGGCTGATGGTTTCCTTCTGCTGGTCGTTCAGGACGTCTGTCATCGCGGTCTGGATGAATCCCGGCGCGACGCAGTTCACCGTGATATTGCGCGAGGCGACCTCGGCGGCGAGCGACTTGCTCATGCCGACAAGGCCCGCCTTGGCGGCGGCATAGTTGCCCTGGCCCGGGTTGCCGGTCTCGCCGACCACCGAAGTGATCGTGACGATGCGGCCCCAGCGCTTCTTCATCATGTTGCGCAGCACCGCGCGCGAGAGACGGAAAGCCGCGGTGAGGTTCACCGCGATGACCTGATCCCACTCCTCGTCCTTCATGCGCATGAAGAGGTTGTCGCGGGTGATGCCGGCGTTGTTGACGAGAATGTCGATCGGCGCACCGGCGGCGGCTTCGGCCGCTTTCGGAAGAGCTTCGACGGAATCCTTGTCGCCGAGATTGCAGGTCGCGACGAAAGCGCGGCTGCCGAGTTCGGCCTTCACGGCCTCGAGCGCTTCGGCGCGGGTGCCGGAGAGAACGACGGTCGCGCCCTGCGCATGCAGCGCCTTGGCGATGGCGCCGCCGATACCGCCGGAAGCTCCGGTAACAAGCGCAACTTTGCCGGTGAGGTCGAACATGGTCAGAGGCTCTTGGCGAAGGCTTCGATATCGGCCGGCGTGTCGAGCGTCACGTTGGCGAGATCCTTGTCGATGCGCTTGACCATGCCGGTGAGCACCTTGTTGCCGCCGAATTCGACCGTAGCGTCGATACCATAGCCCTTGAACGCAAGCACGCTTTCACGCCAACGCACGCGGCCGGTGACTTGTTCCACGAGCAGGCGGCGGATGGTTTCGGGTTCGGCGGTCTCGGCGGCGGTCACATTGGCGACGACCGGAACCGCGAGCGGGCGGATGGTCACGGCGGCCAGCGCCTCGCGCATCTTGTCGGCGGCGGGCTGCATCAGCGGGCAGTGGAACGGAGCAGAGACGTTCAGCGCCATCGCGCGCTTGATGCCTTTTGCTTTGGCGAAGTCGGGGGCCCTGGCGATGGCAGCGGTGCTGCCGGAGATCACGACCTGGCCGGGCGCGTTGTCGTTGGCGACGACGCAGACGCCGCCGGCCGCGCTCGCGCATTCCTTGGCCAGTTCTTCGGCCTGGTCGATCTCGGCGCCGAGCAGCGCGCTCATGCCGCCCTCACCCACCGGCACCGCCGACTGCATCGCCTGGCCGCGCGCCTTGAGCAGACGTGCCGCATCGGAGAGCGAGAACGCGCCGGAGGCACAGAGCGCCGAATATTCGCCGAGCGAATGGCCGGCAACGAGGCGCGCATGCCTGGCGAGGTCGAGCCCGGCTTCCTTCTGCAGCACGCGCACGATGGCGAGCGACGCCGCCATGATCGCGGGCTGAGCATTCTCGGTCAGGACGAGATCGCTTTCCGGGCCTTCCCACATCAGCTTCGACAGCTTCTGGTTCAGCGCGTCGTCGACTTCCTGGAAGACTTCGCGGGCCGGCGCAAACGCATCGGCGAGGGCCTTGCCCATGCCGACGGCCTGACTGCCCTGGCCGGGAAAGATGAAGGCTCTGGTCATGGGCGCGCGGTTTATAGCGGCGGCGGGTCGGACGCAAGCAGGGCTGTGTTTTCCCGCAGGCGGCGGCTAAGAGTCGATGATGACGGAGATCGCACAGCTGCGCGGGCCGGCGCTCGAGGCGCTGCAGCGCAAAGTCGAAGGCAAGCCCGAAGCCATGCTCCGCCTCGCAGCGCTCATGCGCAAAGGCGGCCGGGAGCCGGAGGCGCATGCGCTCGCCCGCCGTGCCATGGCGCTCGCGCCCGATGAGCCGGTTGTCCGTCATCTCGCACGGGAATTCCTGAGCGGCGGCGTGCCCGACTGGCATCTGATCCTGGTGCGCGACTCGGTGCGCAACGACGCGTACGAGGCGGCGCTGCGGCGGGCGATTCGCCCGGGCATGCGGGTCCTGGAAATCGGAACCGGCAGCGGCATCCTCGCGATGATGGCGGCACGCGCCGGCGCGGCGGAAGTCGTCACCTGCGAGATGAACGACATCGTCGCCGAGACCGCCCGCAAGATCATTGCACGCAACGGCTACGCCGGCCGGGTGCGGGTGATCTCCAAACATTCGGACAAAATCGATGCCGACGGCGATCTCGGCGGACGCATGGACCTTCTGGTCTCCGAAATCGTCAGCAACGATCTGCTTGCCGAAGACGTACTTCCCGCCCACGAACGCGCGGTGCGCGATCTGCTGAAGCCCGGTGCGCCTGTGATCCCGGCAAGCGGGAGAATCCGTGTCGCGCTGGCGGATTGCAGCGACGACAAGTTCGCGCCCATCGGTGAGGTCTCGGGCTTCGATCTCTCGGACATGATGGAGTGGCGCGCGCCGTCATTGCTGGTCAAGAGCGGCAGCAACACGGTCGCCCTGCGCAGCACGCCGGCCGATCTTTTTGACTTCGATTTCGCCAGCGTTGCGCACACGGTGGGCGAGGCGCGGCACGTGACCTGCTGCGCTTCGGGCGGAACCGCGAACGGCATCCTGCAATGGATCGATCTGACGCTCGACGCGGCAACATCCTATGAGAACGCCCCCGGATCGCCCCATTATTCCTGCTGGGCGATGCGCTTCTGGCCTTTCGTGCAGCCCCTCGAAACACGTGAAGGCGACGCCGTGACGATCCACGGCGCCCATGACCGGCATCACGTCCGGGTCTGGATGGAGCGCTGAGGCTGCGCGCGGCCGTCAGGACACCCGATCGATCTGCGCGATCCTGCGGGCGTGACGCATCTCGCCGGGGAAGGGTGCCGCGAGCCAGCGCGCGACGGCCGCCTTGGCCTGGTCGAGCGTCAGGAAGCGCAGGCCGAGCGACAGCGCATTCGCATCGTTGTGCTCGCGCGTCGAGGCGAGGATGTCGAGACGCTTGCCGGAGGCGTCGACCTGTTCGCTTCCCGGATCGCCGTAATAGAGCGCGCAGCGCACCCCCTTGAACCGGTTCGCCACGATGGCCTCGCCCTGCCCCGATCCGCCGGCGACGATGGCACGGCTGTCCTTTCCGGCGGCGGCGTCCTCTGAAAGCTTCCGCGCAGCGATGGCGATGATGTCCGGGTAATCGTCCTGCGGATCGTTCACATGCGCGCCGCAATCCTCGACCTCGAAGCCGAGATCGTCGCGCACGAATGCGACGAGCGCATTCTTGACGTCGAATCCGGCATGGTCGGATGCGAAGTACACTTTCACGGCCATGGTCCTGCCCCCAAACCCGCGAGGGCTTTAGCCGAGATTCGAACCGGCTGAAATGGGCGTCAGTTGAGCGCGCAGCCCGCCACCGTGATGCGGTGCATGAGGCGTTCCTCGCCCTGATAGTCGTTGAGCGCGAAGTGCCAGCTCGCGCGGTTGTCCCAGAACGCGATCGAGCCCGGGCGCCACTGGAAGCGCGAGGTGAATTCCGGCTTCATCGCGTGGGCGAAGAGCTTGTACAGCAGGGTCTGGCTTTCCTCGCGCGACTGTCCGTCGAAACGCAGCACGAAACCCGGATTCACATAGAGGGATTTGCGGCCCGAGAGCGGGTGGGTGATCACGACCGGATGCACCGCCTGGCTTACCGCTTCGTCCCTGGCGAATTCGGTACGCTCGGGATTGGAATAATACGCCTTCGAACCGAAGACATGGGCATTGGAGTGCACTGCCTTCAGATCGGCGATCTCCGCCTTGGTCTCGTCGTCGAGCGCGTCATAGGCGGCATACATGTTGGCGAAGAGCGTATCGCCGCCTTTGGCGGGCAGGACGCGCGCCACGAGGATCGAGCCCATGGCCGGGATCTCGTCATAGGAGTGATCGGTGTGCCAGCCGCCGCCGATATTCGTCGTCTGGGCCTTTTCCTTGGAGACCTTGGCGATCTCGCGATAGCCCTCGATATGCGGGAAGAACTTGTTGACGTCGATCTCGCCCCAGCGCTTGGCGAAGGCGATATGATCGTCCTCGCTGAGTTTCTGGTCGCGGAAGAAGATCACGCCGTGCTCCGCATAGGCGGCACGGATCGCTGCCATCGTGGCGTCGTCGAGATCGCGCAGATCGACACCGAGCACTTCGGCGCCGCAGCCGCCGGGATGCCGTCTCACTTCGATTGCAGCGCTCATGGTTTCCTCCCTGATCTTTGACCGGAGCCTAGCACCGTGTGCTTGCGAGATTGTCACCTTCGTTACAATCTGAGACATGGCCGAAGACGAGCGGAAACTCCTGCGCAATCCCTGGCTGGCGCGCCAGAGCCCGGAGCTGCGCGAGGCCCTGCTGGCACACGGACGGATCGTGCGCGTCGACGCCGGCCAGTGGATCTACGGAACCGGCGACAGCCTGAACGGGCTCTACGGCGTGCTCGAAGGCTCGGTGCACCTGCTGCTCACGCTGCCCGACGGCGAGGCGCGGCTGCTCGACATCGTCCAGAGCGGGAATTTCTTCGGCCAGCCGGCGCGCTTCGGCGGCGGGCCGCGCCTGGTGACCGCGACGGCCGGCGCGGATTCGCGCCTGCTCTATATTCCCGACGCCGCGCTGGCCGAGATCGGCCGCAGCCAGCCCGATGTCTGGCGCAATTTCTCGACCCTTCTCTACGCCCAGCTCGCCGGTGCCTTGCAGCTTGCCGGCCTGCTGCTCCACCTGCCGCCGCGCCAGCGCGTGGCGGCGCGGCTGGCGCTTCTGGCGAGCGTGACCGACGACGTCGCCGTGACCCAGGCCCAGCTCGCCGAGATGGTCGGCCTCTCGCGCAAGACGGTGAACGGCCATCTCGAGGGGCTCGAACGCAGCGGCACGATCGAGCGGCGCTATGGACAGATCGTCGTCCGCGACCGTGCGCGCCTCGGACGCGTTGCGCAGATCGCACCGGCTCCCCGATAGTTCGCCTTTCCGGAGGGCCGATCATGCGGCGCGGCGATGCCTTTCACCTGGGCCTGATGCTGGGGGCGCTGGCACTTGCCTATGCCCTGCCCTTCGAGCTGCTCCTGCTCGCCTATGCGGTGCTCGGCCCGGCGCATTACTTCACCGAAATTTCCTGGCTCCACGACCGCAAGTATTTCCTGCCCCATCGGGGCTTCGCGCTTCCGCTGATCGTCGTCGGCGGCATCGCATTTTACTACGCCGACGACTATGCGCTCGGCCTCGTGACCTGGTGCCTGCTTCTGGGCGCGGCGATCCTCGCGACCGCGCACACGCCGCGGCAGGCGTTGACCGCATCGGTGGTCGGCGTCGCGGTGACGCTGGCATGTGTCATCGCCGGCCTGCCCTTCTTCGCGGCCGGCGTGCTTCTGCCGACCTTCATCCATGTCTGCGTCTTTACGCTCGCGTTCATGTCTCTCGGCGCCCTGCGTTCGGGCAGCCGGATCCAGTTTGCGCTGGTCGGCATCTATCTCGCGTCGATCGCGCTCATTCTGATCGTGCCGCCGACGAACCATACGGTCGTGCCGGCGCTGGCGCGGATCGGACAAACCTATTTCGGCGGTGTGGCGCCGGCGCTCGGCACGCTGTTCGGCATCCCGGATCTCAGCTTCGGCGGACGGATCACCGGGCTCCTTTCCTTCGTCTACACCTATCACTACCTGAACTGGTTCATTAAGGCGGACGTGATCCGCTGGACGGCCGTGCCGCGGCCGCGCCTGATCGCCGTCGCGCTGCTGAGCGCAGCGTCGACCGCGCTCTATTTCTACAACTATGCGATAGGGATTGCCGTCCTGCTCGCCGTCAGCTTCGGCCATGTGCTGCTGGAATTCCCGCTCAACGGACTCGCCTTCCGCGATCTCGGCGCGGCCCTGTTCGGCCGCAGCCTTAGGCGTTCAACCGCGTGAAGCGTTCGAGCGCGGCGGCGCGGCCGGCGAAGGTCAGCGTGCGTCCGACCAGCACCACCATCACGGCGCCCACGAGAAGCGAAAACGCGAGCGCGGCGAGGCCTCCGGAATAGCCGCCGGTGTAACTCTTGACCCATCCCATGATGTTGGGGCCCCAGAATCCGCCGAGATTGCTGATCGAATTGATCAACGCGATGCCGCCGGCCGCCGCCGTGCCGCCGAGGAAGGATGGCGGCAGCGTCCAGAACACCGCGAGCGCCGCATAGACGCCGCAGACGCCGACGGTCAGCGACAGCAGGATCGCGACATGCGAGGTGAACAGCGCCGCACCGACGAAGCCGGCAGAACCCATCAGCGCCGCTGTCGCGACATGCCAGACGCGCTCGCGCCGGCTGTCGCTTGAGAGGCCCCACAGCACCATGACGACCGCGGCGGCGACATAGGGCAGCGCGCCGATGAACCCGGTCTCGAGGATCGAATAGCCCATCTCATGCACGATCTGCGGCAGCCAGAGATTGATGCCGTAAAGCGCCAGCACGATCGCGAAGTCGGGGATCGTCAGCAGCCAGACCCGCGGATCGCGGAACATCGGCATCAACGCGGTGTGCTCGTGCGCGGGCTCCGCCGCGAGGGCGTCGTGAATGACGGCGCGTTCGGAATCGTCGAGCCATTTCGCATCGGCCGGACCGTTCGGCAGCCAGAGCAGGACGAGGAAGCCGAACAGCACGGCCGGCGCGCCCTCGATCAGGAACAGCCATTGCCAGCCATGCAGGCCGAGGAAGCCGTTCATGCCGAGGATGATGCTGGAGACCGGGGTGCCGATGACATTGGCGAGCGGCACCGCGGCGAGGAACATCGCGATCAGCCGGGCGCGATGTTCGGACGGAAACCAGAAGGTCAGATAGAGGACCATGCCCGGAAAGTAGCCGGCTTCGGCCAGGCCGAGGATGAAGCGCAGCGCGCTGAAACTCGCCGGTCCGGTGACGAAGGCATTGGCCATCGAAACCACGCCCCAGGTCAGCATGATGCGGCAGATCCAGAGCCGCGCCCCGACTTTCTGCATGATGACGTTCGACGGAACCTCGAACAGGAAATAGCCGAAGAAGAAGATGCCGGCGGCGAAGCCGTAGCTCTCGGGCGTCAGGCCGAGATCCTTGTTCATCGTCAGCGCCGCGGTGCCGACGTTCACGCGGTCGAGATAAGCGACGATGTAGAGAAGCACCATGAACGGCACGAGCCGCCAGGTCGCCTTCGCGAAAACGTCACGGTCTGCCATCTGTCTCCCCCGACGGGCGGACTATGCCGTTCGAAGAGGCGGCCGCAAGTGCCGGCGCGGCGCCATTCATCCTGCGTTCAGGCAGGGCGGCCCAGCATCGGACTCGAAGGGGCAAGGAACCAGAGATGCCCGCCGGCGTTCAGCAAGCGCCGGTTCCGGCCATCTCACTATTCTCGAGGGATATTCCATGAAGAAGCTTGTACTGGCCGCGGTCGCGGCCACGGGCCTGTTGGCCATGGGTACGACGGCCGCCGATGCCTACCCGCATCACGGCTGGCATCACCGTCACCATCGCGTCTGCACCCGTTTCGTCTGGCGGCACCATCACCACGAGCGCGTTTGCGTGCGTTGGGGCTGGCGCTAAAAGCCTAACGGAATCAAGGGCGCGGGCCGTATTCATCGACCGGACCGCGCCCTTGAGCCTTTTTCGGGGCACGGCTTGCCCCGCCTCCGTCCTTCGCCTATAAGCCGCGCCTCACAATCGGCTGCGGTCGACGGGCCCCGTTTTCGGACGGGTTTGCGCATGGTGCGCCTCCCGGACGATCCAAAGCGGTGACGGGTGTCCGCCCCGATCCGTTCCGCGGCCCCGAAAGGACGGACATGGCTCTCTACGAGCATCTCCTGATCGCGCGCCAGGATATCAGCGCGCAGCAGGTGGACGCACTGGCGACCCACCTCAAGACCATCGTCGAAGGCGAAGGCGGCAAGGTCGAGAAGCAGGAATATTGGGGCCTGCGCGGCCTCGCCTATCGCATCAAGAAAAACCGCAAGGGCCACTTCGTCCTGCTCAACATCAACGCGCCCGCCAAGGCCGTGGTCGAGCTCGAGCGCCAGCTCAAGATCAACGAAGACGTGCTGCGCTACATGACCGTGAAGGTCGATGCGTTCGACGTTTCCTCCAACAAGAACCGCCGCGACGACCGCCCCGAGGGCGAGCGCAAGGCGGAAAACGCTGAAAACCAGGAGGCCGCATAATGTCCGGTGCCGGTGATCGCCGCGAAGGCGGCCGTGGTGGCGATGGCGGCGGTCAGCGCCGTCCCTTCTTCCGCCGCAAGAAGACCTGCCCGTTCTCGGGCGCCAACGCGCCGAAGATCGACTACAAGGACGTGAAGCTGCTCCAGCGCTTCATCTCCGAGCGCGGCAAGATCGTGCCGAGCCGCATCACGGCGGTGTCCAACAAGAAGCAGCGCATTCTCGCGAACGCCATCAAGCGCGCGCGTTACATGGCGCTGCTGCCCTACGTCATCAGCTAGGGCGGGAGAGAACGATGCAAGTGATCCTGCTCGAACGGGTCGAGAAGCTCGGCCAGATGGGCGACGAGGTGAAGGTCAAGGACGGCTTTGCCCGCAACTTCCTTCTGCCCAAGAAGAAGGCCCTGCGCGCCAACAAGGCGAACCGCGAATACTTCGCCTCGCAGAAGGCGCAGCTCGAAGCCCGCAACCTCGAACAGAAGAAGGAAGCCGAACAGGTCGGCGCCAAGCTGGAGGGCAAGAGCTTCATGCTCATCCGCCAGGCCGGCGACCGCGGCCAGCTCTACGGCTCAGTCAGCCCGCGCGACATCTCGATGGCGATCACCGATGGCGGCGTCAGCGTCGCCCGCGGCCAGGTCGCGCTCGACAGCGCAATCAAGACCATCGGCCTGTTCAAGGTCTCGGTCGTGCTCCATCCGGAAGTCCGCGTTTCGGTGACGGTCAACGTCGCGCGCAGTGAGGACGAGGCGGAGCGCCAGGCCCGCGGCGAAGACGTCCTCGCCGAGAAGACCGACGAAGAAGAAGCGCTGGCGAATGCCGAAGCGCTCTTCGACGAAGGCGCCGGCCCGAAGGAAGATGAAGGCGAGGAAGCCGCCGAGGCCGAGTAGGTCTCCGTCGGCAGCAAGAAATCGGGGCGCGCCGCGAGGCGCGCCCTTTTTCTTTGGCGGCAGCGATGGAACCCGTGCGCCACAACCGGAGGTCGCTGGCCGGATTCCGCGCCGCACATACGAATACGAGTCTGGGCTTAGGCCGCGACCGCTCGAAAAGCGCTCCGTTTGCGCAGACATTGCGAAGAACTGTAGCGGCCGCTTCGGATCGATTCGGTGCAAAGCGGCAAGAGATTTCAGCCAAGAGTTGAAATCTTGTTTTGTTACAGGATCGGTATGTATGCGTACGAAACTTTCTTAAGCATCCGCAGTTAGCTTCAAACGAACGTCGAACCATGGCCACCGAAATGCAGGCAAAGAGCGAAACACAGCACTCAGAGTCGAACGCGCGTCAGGTCCTGCAGCGCGAAACCTGGAGCCGACCCGGTTTCTTCTGCCGGGTGGCGGGCGAGGCCGAGACCGGCGTGAACTCCACCACCGACGGGACTGCAACGTTCAGCTGATTTGCCGCTAGCCGGGAAAGAACCACTTCGAAGGCGCACCAACCCGACGACACGCCAAGCAATGGCACGAAACGCATCCGCGCGTCCTGGCCCTGGCCGACAATGTCGGGGCCGGTGGCCGACGAAGCCAAAATCGGCAACCTGTCAAATGTCGATTCCGCCAACGCCTACAGCTTGCCGGCTTCAAATCGCCTCGCCGGCATCGAATTCGTCCAGCAGATTGCGATAGCCCCGCGCCGCCATCGCGGTCAGACAGTCGTGGCGGGAGACGCCTGCGATCGGATGCTGGATCACGTTCGGCAGATCGGCGAGGTTGCCGGCATGCATGCGGTCCAAGCGATTGCCTGCGCTGTAGTACATCACAATGCGCGGACGGTACGGCCTGGCCTCGATCTCCGGGCGCAGATTCTTCATCATCGGAAATATGTTGTCCAGCATGCGACGCAGCGTGTAAGCGCTGCGTGCGAGCGCGAAGCTGGCGTTACGCTTCATGAAGGTCTGGCTTCCGAAAACCAGAGCGCCGTCGGCGTCGAGATCGAGCGCGGTACGGATGGCCGTATAGCCGGTCGCCGAGCCGCCAACCATGATCAGCCGGCGCGTCCCCAGCTCCGCTGCGAGCGCGCGGATGCCATCCAGCATCACCTGATAGCCGGGCCCGAAGCGGTCGGTGCCCGTCAGATGCAGGATCGAACGGCTGTCATAGAGATAGAGTGCATTGACTCCCTTAGACGTCAGCATCGCCTGCACCGTATTGAGCGACTGGCCGAGCGTTCCGTCGGGAAGCGTGAAGCCGACGATCAACGTGTCCGAGGACGGCTCGCGAACGAGGATCGAATTCTGCGCCTGCGTGACCCGGCCGGGGATGTCGGGCAGGCCCTGCGCCCGCCGCGCCTCGAGCATTTCGATCGCCGCGAGATTGCCGCGAGCCAGATAGCTGTATTCGCGGTCGTCGACGAGGCGCTCGAGCCCGGCGCGCGCGGCGGCGAACTGGTTCTGCGTCAACAGATGGTAGGCCGCGGGGAACAACTTGTTCGGCGATGCTTGGGAATCGCCGACGATGGCCTCCGCCTCGCCGACCGCGGCGTTGGACCGGCGTGACATGCGCCCGCAGCGCAGCAATTCGAGTTCGATCCGCTCATTGTCGACTCCGCGCGCGCGGGCGGCGAGGAGAACACGCTCCGCCTCTTCGATGTCCCCACGTTCCTTGGCGGCCTGGGCCAGGCAGAGCGGCCATTGGCTGCGCCCGGGCTGCCTACGTTCCAACTCGCGCCAGAGCGCCGTCGCGGTGGCGGCATCGCCATGCCACCAGGCATGTTCCGCTCGGCGTTCGATTTTGAGGTCGCCCGAGGCCAGCGCGATACGGATCTGGCGCGCAGCCTCACGGACCGGTACCTCCGTCCATTTCCGAATTCGGAGAACGGCGTCGATCAGGAAGGACGTCGCGCGCGATGCCATGGAGCCAGAATCCGATCGTCCGGCCGATGGCCGCATTAAGGATGCTCCTGATTAGCCGAGGCCCGCGGCCAAATCCAATGCCCGGACGGCCAACGCAGCGATGGCGAGCGGAAGCGGTTCCAGGGTTGCGACCTGCCCTCGGGGCGGGTGCAGAACGGCCTCGCGCGGACCCCGCTTTTGCGCTATAGTCCAAGCTACGGGTCAAGGACCGTTGCCGTCCGCCTGGCGCATAGCGCCGCGGAGTCAGGCTCTTCCAACGAACAAAATTCAGGGAGAATTGCGTCCATGTCGGCCGTCGTCGCGACCAAGCGGGTCACCGTTCCGGATATCCGCGCCCACAAGAACAGCAAGCCGGTCGTCTGCCTGACCTGCTATCACGCGCACACCGCGCGCCTGCTCGACGAGCACGTCGACCTCATGCTCGTCGGCGACAGCCTCGGCATGGTGATGCACGGCATGGAGACGACGCTCGGCGTTACGCTCGACATGATGATCACCCACGGCAAGGCGGTGATGCGCGGCTCGAAGCACGCGCTCGTCGTCGTCGACATGCCGTTCGGCTCCTATGAGGAAAGCCCGCAGGTCGCGTTCCGCAACGCCGCGCGCGTCATTCAGGAAACCGGCTGCACCGCGGTGAAGATGGAAGGCGGCCAGCGCCTCGCAGAAACCGTCCAGTACCTCACCCAGCGCGGCATTCCGGTGATGGGCCATATCGGCCTGACGCCGCAGGCGACCAACGTTATGGGCGGGTTCAAGACCCAGGGACGCACCCATGCCGAATGGCCGGCAATCGAGGCGGATGCCAAAGCCATCGCCGAAGCCGGCGCCTTCGCTATCGTGCTCGAAGGCATGGCCGAACCGCTCGCCGCCAAGATCACACGCGAGATCGCGATCCCGACCGTCGGCATCGGCGCCTCGGCCGAATGCGACGGCCAGATCCTCGTGATGGAGGACATGCTGGGCCTGAACCCGAACCCGCCGAAATTCGTGCGCCAATACGCCAATCTCGGGCCGGAAATCGAGCGCGCGGTGAAGGCCTATGCCGCAGACGTCCGCGACCGACACTTCCCGGGCGTGGAAAATGTCTATCAGATGAAGCGGGTTAGCTAACCCACCGCCTTTTCGGGGTTTTAACCCTCTGTCGGTTGCCAGCAACGCCGCCAGCGGCTAAATCATCCGCGCGGTCAATGGCTTGGGCCATGCTCGCGCCTGTCCGCCCCCGAACGAGGATTATCCCTTGAGCGACATCTTCCACGAAGTCGAGGAGGAAGTACGCCGCGAACGCTTCGAGAAGCTCTGGAAGCAGTACGGCGACTACATCATTGCAGCCGTCGCGCTCATCGTCATCGCCGTTGCCGGCTTCAAGCTGTGGCAGCGCTATGAGGACAATCAGCGCCTCAAGGCATCCGAGGAACTCATCGCCGCGCAGGAAGCCGCGGAGGGCGGCAATCCGGGCAAGGCCGCACCGGTGCTCGCCGCGCTCGCCGCCAATGCGCCGTCCGACTACGACACGATCGCCAAGCTGACCCAGGCCGACGTCCTGATCGGCGCCGGCCAGCGCGATGCCGCGGTTGGGATCTACAAATCCATCGCCGCGAAGAACAGCGGGCCGATCGGCGATCTGGCGCTACTGCGCGCCGCCTGGGCCGTGGTCGATACGACGCCGCGTGCCGACATGCAGACGATGCTCGGCAAGCTGGCACAGGACGGAAATCCCTGGCGCTTCGCGGCGCGCGAGATCCTCGCCTATGCCGATCTCCATGCCGGGCTGAACAAGCAGGCGCAAAGCGAATTCAAGGCTCTCGGCGACGACAAGGATGCGCCGGAACAGTTGCGCCGCCGCGCGGTCGCGATGGTGCAGTATCTCGCCAATGGCGGCGCGACGAATTACGGCACCGTTCCGCAGCTGCCGGAACCGCCTGCCGCACCCGGTGCTCCCGGCGCCCCCCTCCAGATTGTTCCGCCGCCAGTCCCGGCGCCGGCTGCTCCCAACGGTACGCCCACGCCATGAACAAGACCCTGAAGGCCGTCACGGTGGTGATGCTCGCCTCGCTTGTTGCCGGCTGCGCCATGACTGACTGGGTCGGAACCTGGTTCAACACCGGCAACAAGAAATCGAAACTGCGCGGC
Organism: Pseudomonadota bacterium; assembly: GCA_018241025.1. Classification (GTDB taxonomy): domain Bacteria; phylum Pseudomonadota; class Alphaproteobacteria; order Micropepsales; family Micropepsaceae; genus Rhizomicrobium. The sequence goes on along the minus strand of JAFEEQ010000011.1, from coordinate 417,075 downwards.
GAACGTATCTCGGTGATGACCATCGACGAGACGCTGCGCATCGACGACACACTGAAAAGCGTCCCGGTTCAGCTCCCTCCGCCCTACAAGAACCCGGAATGGCCCGAACCGGGCGGCTATGCCTCGAACGCCATGTATCACCTCGAAGCACCGGGACCGCTGCGCCAGGTGTGGGAGCAGGATGCCGGCAAGGGTTCGGACAGCGAAGGCCGTCTCACCGCGCCGCCGATCATCGTCGACGGACGCATTTTCGTGCTCGACTCCCAGGCGCACGTCTTCGCCTTCGACGCCGGCAACGGCAATCCGCTGTGGGACACCTCGGTCGCACCGCCGGGCAAGGACAACACCTGGCTGTTCGGCATGTTCGGCACGGACAATTCGGTCGACCCGAACAAGGGCGCCGGCGGCGGTATCGCCTCCGACGGCGGCAAGCTTTACGTCTCCAGCGGCTTCGGCACCGTGGTCGCGCTCGATCCGCGCACCGGACGCAGGCTGTGGACGCAGGATCTCGGCGTGCCGATCGTGAACGCGCCGACCGCAAATGGCGGACGCGTCTTCGTCTCCACCCAGGACAACCATTTCTACGCCCTCGCCGAGACCGACGGGCGCAAGCTCTGGGACCATCAGGGCATCACCGAGTCCGCCGGCATTCTCGAAAGCACCAGCGCCGCCGTGGCCGGCGAATATGTGATGGCGCCTTATTCCTCGGGCGAGATCTACGCGCTGCGCGTCCAGAACGGACGCCCGGCGTGGAACGACATGCTCAACCACTCCGGCGCCGCGACAGCGCTTTCCGAGCTCGACGACATTGCCGGACGGCCGGTGGTGGACCGCGACGTCGTCATTGCGATCAGCCATTCCGGCGTGATGGCGGCGATCGGCCTCAACAATGGCGAGCGCCTGTGGTCGCGCGATATCGGCGGTATCCAGACGCCCTGGACCGCGGGCGACTACGTCTATGTGCTGTCGTCGGACCAGCAGATGATCTGCCTCACCCGCAAGGAGGGTAAGATCAAGTGGATCCACCAGCTCCAGCGCTGGGAGGACCCCGACGACCACAAGGGCGCGGTGACCTGGGCCGGTCCGGTGCTGGTCTCGAACCGCCTCGTGGTGGTGTCGTCGATCGGTATCGCGGTGGCCTTGTCGCCCTATACCGGCGAACTCATCGGGCGCATGGAGATTCCGGCCGGGACGCTGATCGCACCGGTGGTCGCCAACGGCACGATGTATCTCTACACCAAGGATGCCCAGCTGGTGGCGCTCCGCTAAGGCGGGCGCTACAAGTCGGCCATGTCCGTCACCCTCGCCATCGTCGGCCGGCCGAATGTCGGCAAGTCCACGCTTTTCAACAAGCTGGTGGGCAAGCGCATCGCGCTGGTGCACGACACGCCGGGCGTGACGCGCGACCGCTTCGTCGCGCAGGCGCAGCTCGGCAATCTCGCCTTCCAGATCATCGACACCGCCGGCTTCGAAAAGAACACGCCGGAGAGCCTTGCCGGGCGGATGACGGCGCAGACCGAAGCGGCCATTGCCGAGGCCGACGCCTGTCTCTTCGTGATCGACGCCCGTGCCGGGATCACCGCCGGCGACGAGCAGATCGCCGCCGCCCTGCGCCGCTCGGGCAAGCGCGTCGTTCTGGTTGCCAACAAATGCGAGAGCCGGGCCGGCGATGCCGGCTATGGCGAGGCCTTCGCGCTCGGCTTCGGCGAGCCGGTGGCGATCTCCGCCGAGCACAGCCTCGGCTTCGGCGCGCTGGAAGAAGCGCTGGCCGAATTCATCGAACCCGCGCCGTTCGAAGACGATGACGACGAAGAAGAGGATGCTGCGGACGAAATCGCAGAAGACGGCGAAGAGATCGAGGAGGCACCGGCCCGACCGATCCGCCTCGCCATCGCCGGCCGTCCGAATGTCGGCAAGTCGAGCCTGTTCAACCGCCTGCTCGGCGAAGAGCGCACGCTGACCGGGCCGGAAGCGGGCATCACGCGCGATGCGATCGCGGCGCCGTGGACCTTCGACGGCCACGAATTTCTGCTCCACGACACGGCCGGCTTGCGCCGGAAGGCGCGCACAGCGGGCCATACCCTCGAAGAGATGTCAGTCGGCTCCACACTCGAAGCGATCCGCTTCGCCGATTGCGTGCTGATCGAGATGGACGCGACGCAGGCCTTCGAGAAGCAGGATCTGGTCATCGCCGACCTCATCGCGCGCGAAGGCCGCGCCGCCGTGTTCGTCGCCAACAAATGGGACCTCGTCGAGAACCGAGCCGGCGCCGTCGGCATCCTGCGCGAGAAGCTCGACAGGTTGCTGCCGCAGCTCTTTGGCGCGCCCCTGATCGGGGTCTCGGCACGCACGGGCGAGGGCTTCGACCGGCTGGTGCCGGCGATCCTCGAAGCCTATGGCGCATGGAATACGCGGGTCGGTACATCGGCGTTGAACCGCTTCCTCGAAGAAGCCCTGCAGCGTCACGCTCCGCCGGCGATCAGCGGGCGCCGCGTCCGCATCCGTTACATGACGCAGGTCAAGGCACGGCCGCCGACTTTCGCGCTGTTCGGCAATCAGCTGACGCATTTGCCTGAGGATTACATCCGCTATCTCACCAACGGCCTGCGCCGCGCCTTCAACCTCGCCGGCACGCCGCTGCGCTTTCTGATGCGCGGCGGGAAGAATCCCTACGCGAAGGATTGAGACCATGTCCGACGTCCTCTCGACCCGCATCGGCGACGGCATCGCGATCGTCACGCTCGGCAGCGCGAGCCGCATCTATTTCGATCCCGAGATGAGCGATGCGCTCTACGAAGCGCTCTCGCAGCTTGCCGAGAATCCCGCCGTGCGCGTGATCGTCGTCACCGGCGGGGCACCGGGATATTTCGTGCGGCACTACTCCGTGGCCGCCCTTGTCCAACTCGGCGAGCGGCTCAGGGGCCAGCCCTGGCCGGAGGACACGCCGTATCAGGCCGGCAGCTTCGACAAGGCGATGATGCTGTGCGAGACGATGGACAAGCCGGTGATCGCCGCGATCTCCGGCTCGGCGATGGGCGGCGGATTCGAGTTCTGTCTCGCCTGCGATATCCGCATCGCTGAGGACGGCGATTTCCAGATCGGCCTGCCCGAGATCAATATCGGCATCCTGCCCGGCGGCGGCGGCACGCAGCGCCTCGCCCGCACCATCGGCATGCCGAATGCGCTGATGCACATCCTCATGGGCCAGACGGTGGGTCCGCGCGAGGCGGCGGCGAAAGGCTTCGTGCAGGAATGCGTCAGCGGCAAGGCGCTCGACCGCGCGCTCGAGATCGCGCAGCGCATGGCGACACATACGCCGGAGAGCGTGCGCGCAATCAAGCGGCTGGTGCGCGGCGCGCTGTCGACACCGCTGGAGCAAGGGCTGGCGCTGGAGCGCAACCTGTTCATGCAGCTCTGCATCGGCGAACCGGCGATCCAGCGCATGAAGGCCTACGAAGCGCAGAACCTCACCGCGCCGTCGGCGACGTTGAAGTAAACTACGCCGCCTTGAAACTTATCAACTCGCCATTCTTCTCGCATTCCGGTGACAGCAACTCGACGATCAGCGGCGCGATCGCTTCGGGCGGCGGGAGCGTTGCCGGGTCTTCGCCGGGCATGGCGCGCTTGCGCATCTGGGTGCGCATCGGCCCGGGGTTGAGCAGGTTCACACGCACCTTCGTCGTCGCCGCGCATTCGGCTGCATAGGTCAACGCGAGCGACTCCAGCGCCGCCTTGGCCATGCCGTAGCCGCCCCAGAACGGCGTGTGCTTGCGCGCCGCGCCCGAGCTGACGAAGAGCACGCGCCCGGCATCCGACAGCCGCAAAAGCGGATCGAGCGAGCGGATCAGGCGCCAGTTGGCCGTGATGTTGGTCTCCACCAGTTCCTGGAATATCTTCGGATCGAGATGGGCCACCGGCGTGAGCACGCCAAGGAAACCGGCATTGCCGAGAAAGGCATCGAGCCGGCCCCAGCGGTCGAAGATCGAGCGACCGAGGCGGTCGAGCGCATCGAAATCGCGCAGGTTGAGCGGCACCAGCGTCGCCGCTTCGCCGCCCGCCTTGCGAATCTCGTCGTCCAACTCCTCGAGCCCGCCGGTCGTGCGCGCCACGGCGATGACATGCGCGCCGGCCTTGGCCAGTTCGAGCGCCGCAGCGCGGCCGATACCGCGCGAAGCACCGGTGACGAGGGCGATCTTGTCCTGCAGTGGTTTGGTCATCTTCCGGCCGCCAAGCGAATAGCGCGTAGCGAATAGCCAATAGGGAAAGCCAAGTCGAGCGACAAACCCTATTCGCTAATTGCCATTCGCTTCAGATCACGCCACGTCGGCGAGGAGCGAGAGCTGGCGGTCCTTGGACCCGCCGCTCAGGTCGGTGAGCTGGATCGGGTAATCGCCGGAGAAGCAGGCGTCGCAGAACTGCGGAGCATCCGCCTTGCGGGCGCCCACGCCCATCGCGCGATAGAGCCCGTCCATCGAGATGAAGGCGAGGCTGTCGGCGCCGATCAGCTTGCGCATCTCCTCGACATCCATGCGATGCGCCGGAAGGTCCGCGGTGTTCGGCGTGTCGACGCCGTAGAAGCAGGAATGCGCCGTCGGCGGGCTGGCGACGCGGAAATGCACTTCGGTCGCGCCGGCGTCGCGCACCATCTGCACGATCTTCTTCGAGGTCGTGCCGCGCACGATGGAATCGTCGATCAGCACCACGCGCTTGCCCGCGAGCGTCTCGCGGTTCGGATTGTGCTTCTTGCGCACGCCGAAATTGCGGATGCCGTCGGTCGGCTCGATGAAGGTCCGGCCGACATAGTGATTGCGGATGATTCCGAGCTCGAAGGGCAGCTTGGCCTCGGTGGCGTAGCCGAGCGCTGCCGGGATCGACGAGTCCGGCACCGGAATGACCATGTCGGCATCGGCCGGCGCTTCGCGCGCGAGCTCGGCGCCGGTCTGCTTGCGATGCTCGTAGACGTTGCGGCCTTCGACCACCGAATCCGGACGCGAGAAATAGATGTACTCGAAGACGCAGAAGCGGTGCGGCTGGCGCGCGAAGGGGAAATAGCTTTCGACGCCGTCGGTGGTGATCACCACCATCTCGCCCGGCTCGACGTTGCGGACGAATTCGGCGCCGATAATGTCGAGAGCGCAGGTCTCCGAAGCCAGGATATAAGCGTCGTCGAGCTTGCCCATCACCAGCGGACGCACGCCGAAAGGATCGCGCACGCCGATCAGCTTCTTCGAGGTCAGCGCGACGAGCGAATAGGCGCCCTTCACCTTCTTCAGCGCATCGATCAGCTTGTCGACGATCTGGCGATAGGTGCTGCGCGCGGCAAGATGGATGATCACCTCGGTATCCGAGGTCGACTGAAAGATGCGGCCCTCGGCGACGAGTTCGGCGCGCAGTGCCAGCGAATTGGTCAGGTTGCCGTTATGGGCGATGGCAAGGCCGCCGCCCGAGAGATCGGCATAGAGCGGCTGGATGTTGCGCACCGCCGAGCCGCCCGCCGTCGAATAGCGGTTGTGGCCGATGGCGTTGTTGCCCTTGAGATTGGCGACGCGCTCAGCGTAGCGCGAGGAGAAGATGTCGCCGACGAGACCGGGATGGCGCTCGGCGGCAAAATGACCGTCGTGACCGGCGACAATGCCGGCCGCTTCCTGGCCGCGATGCTGAAGGGCGTGCAGGCCGAGCACCGTCAGGGCCGCGGCATCCGGATGGCCGAAGATGCCGAAAACGCCGCACTCCTCGTGCAGCTTGTCGTCCTGAAACTGCCCGTGTTCCTGAAGGCCGTTCATGGCTTTCCGGTTCCGCCGCTGGCTGTGGACTCGATGAGCCTGTCTAGCGCGTGACGGTCGTCGGCGCCATAGGCCTTTTTGCCGTGTTTCGCGGGTTTCACGTCCGGCTTCGGCGTCGGCAGCAGGTCTTCGATGGTCTGGGGGTGCGCGGGTCCGGCGGCAGCCGGCGGTGTGGTGTCGCGGCCACCCTGATCGGGAACCAGGGCGAGCAGAACCTCGCTGGAGCTCTGGATCAGCGGCAGCGTGCGCGCCTCGGTCAGCCAGCGCGGCTGCTCGCGAATCGGCACGAAGGCGGTGAACACCAGATAGGCGATGCCGAGAATCGCCAGACCGCGCACGATGCCGAAGGTCGCGCCCAGCACCCGGTCGAGCGGGCCGACGGCGGAACGCTTCACGCTCTGCGAGAAGCGGTGGCTGGCGAAGGAAATCGGAATGAAGATCGCGACGAAGACCACGCCATAGCCGACGACCGTCGCGATCCAGGCGGTTTCGATCAGGCCATGCGCCATGCGCGAGACCCAGGGGCCAAAGAACAGCGCGGCGAAAGCGGCCGCCGCCCAGGCGACGATGGAAAGGGTCTCGTCGATGAACCCACGCCAGATCGCGAAGGCCATCGAGCCGAGGATCACGACGACGACCAGCGCGTCGACCAGGGTGAACGCCAAACTCATGATGCCAGTCTACCACGCCGGGGGGCGTCTTGTTCCGCGCCGATCAGCGCGACCAGCTCCGTAACATCCCTGACAGGTTCGAGCGCGATTCCCGCCTGCTCGATTCGCGTCCCGACCGGTACGAAGGCCCGGGAGAAGCCGAGCTTGGCGGCCTCTTTCAGGCGGAGCTCTGCCTGGGGTGCGGGCCGGACGTCGCCGGAAAGGCTGATTTCACCGAAAAACACGGTTTCCTTCGGGAGAGCGCGGCCGGCAAAGGACGAGATCAGCGCCGCGGCGGCGGCGAGATCGGCTGCGGGCTCCGACACTTTCAGCCCGCCGGCGACGTTCAGGTAGACATCGGAAGCGCTGATTCCAAGGCCGCCGCGGGCATCGAGCACGGCGAGGATCATGGCGAGACGGCCGGTGTCCCAGCCCACCACGGCGCGGCGCGGCGAGCCGTATCCGGCAGCGGCGACCAGCGCCTGGATCTCGACCAGCAGCGGCCGCGTGCCTTCGAGCCCGGCAAACACCGCGGTACCCGGCGAGACGTTGTTGCGATCGCCGAGGAACAGCGCCGAGGGATTGGCGACTTCGGAAAGTCCCCTGCCCGTCATCTCGAACACGCCGATCTCGTCGGTCGGCCCGAAGCGGTTCTTCACCGCACGCAGCACGCGGAAATGATGGCCGCGCTCGCCCTCGAAATAGAGCACTGCGTCGACGAGATGCTCGACCGCCTTCGGCCCCGCGATCTGTCCTTCCTTGGTGACGTGACCGACGAGGATCACCGCCGCGCCGGACGATTTGGCGAAGCGCACAAGATCGAACGAGCCGGTGCGCACCTGCGCAATGGTTCCGGGCGCGGCGTCGAGCGCGCTCGTCCAGATTGTCTGAATGGAATCGATGGCGACGATGTCGGGCCGCGCGCCGCCTTCGAGCGTGGCGAGGATGTCTTCGATGTTGGTCGCGGCGCCGAGCGCAACCGGGGTGTCGGACACGCCCATCCGCGCCGCACGCAGGCGGACCTGCGCCATCGCCTCTTCGCCGGAGATGTAAACCGCGTTGCCGCCCTTGGCCGCGAAACTCGCCAGCGCCTGGAGGATAAGCGTGGACTTGCCGACACCCGGATCGCCGCCGATCAGCAGCGCCGACCCAGGCACGATCCCGCCGCCGGTGACGCGGTCGAACTCCGCCACGCCGGTGATGCGCCGCGGCGGCGCCTTATCTTCGGTCTTGAGATCTTCGAGCGCGAATTTCCGCCCTTTGACGCGCTTCGCCGCGCCACCGCCGATGGGTGCCGGCGCGCCCTCCTCGGTGATGGTGTTCCACCCGCCGCAGGATTCGCACTTCCCGGCCCATTTCCCGGAAACCGCGCCGCAGGACTGACAGACGAAAGAGGAGGAAGAACGCGCCATGATTCGAGTATAGCAGGAGCGTCAAGCGGCCGAACGCGGCTAGGCCGGCCGGAACGCAATTCCCGTCTCAGCGAGCACGGTCTCGATGGCAGAGGCAACGCCTTGTGCCGCGCGGTCGAAAGACTGTCCTCGCAGTCTTTGCAGCAATGACGCCCGGCGCGGATTGACGAAGATGCTCCAGATCAACGGACCGTCATCGCCGATCATGTTGCCGCAAGCGATATCGCAATCCGCGTGCTTCAGAATCCAGCCCCAATCCTCAGCCACGGGCTCACCGGTCTCGATGCCCTTGGCTGCGAGAGCCTGCTTGAGCCATTCCGCAAGTTCGCGGCCGTAGATGCCGGGGTTCGTTTGCCCCTCGTCTTGCGCGTCGGGCCGGAATAGATCGGATTCGAATTCGATCTGCCAATTCATTGCTTAGAGCTCCACGTTTGCGGATCGCAGCATCGGGAACAACCTCTATGAACGTGACTCTTGAGGCCACTTGTCGCTGAGATCGTAGACCTCGTCTTCCATACCTTCGGGCGCCTTCCATTCGCCGAACCCCATCAGGCGATAATGCGTGCGAAACGCCTCGAACGTGCCTTCCGCCAGAAAGGTCCGGATCAGTCGCGCCTGCGGCGAAAGTGAATCGCGCCAACCTTTAGCGCCGCGAATGAACATCGCGTGCGAATTGTTTTGCGGGTCTTCCCACACTTCGTGGATCAGCTTGACCAAGATGCCTAAGCCTTCACTTCCATCTTGATCGATCCCTTTGCCCGGCCGAGGGCTTTGGTGCGCCGCTGCAAATGCCTGATGCGCTGATCGCGCTTCAGCTCCGGTGCCTGGGCGACGAGATTGGCCTCCTTCACCACACGCGCGCGCAGAACATCGTCGGACGACAGCTTTTTGTGGCCCAGCATCCAGTGGGATACGTCGGACCAATCCCAAAGAGGGCTGTCCGAGGTCACGCGGGCGACCGGCGCGGGAAAATCGCGGCTCCGCGCACCCTTGGTGTAGAGCGAGATGGCCGCGCGCGACATGCCGGTCCGCTCCGCGATGTCCGAGAGGCTGACGAGATAGTCGGGCTCGATCCGCTCCACCTCCGCACCGGAGCGCAGAACATCGGCAAAGGCGGAAACGAGTGCTGCGGCGAAACTGGGCGCCTCGCGCGCGAATTCCAGGATGATCGCGCCCTTCTGGAGAGAAATCGTGGCGTCGTCGCAGCCCGCCGCGAAGAACCGGTCCTCGAAGTCGTCGGCGCCGGCATCGAGGCCCGAAGCGACGATGGTGAATTCATGTGTCGTCATCATCCCGCACCATGGGCATGCGCGCAGCGGCCGAGCGCGCGTCTGATGGCATTGGCATGGTTCTGCGGATTGCGAGGCGTCGACCAGACCGAAAGCTGGCAGCCGTCACGGTCGTTTCTGGGGCACAACAATCGACCCCAGCAATGGCCGTGCCCCTTCCGCCAGCGCCAACCCTGTTTCTCCGCATAAGCCACGGCGGCCTCGATCTCCTTGTTGGGATGCCGAGACCTCACCATCGCTAGATAGGCGCTGTGTAAACAAATGTCAACACTACCCCCGCACTTCCATCTTGATCGGCCCTTCCGCCCGCCCGTGGATGAACTGGTCGACATAGGGGTTGCCGCTGTTGTCGATCTCGCTCACCGGGCCATGCCAGATGATCTTGCCCTTGTAGAGCATCGCGATCCGGTCGGCGATTTTGCGCGCGCTCGCCATGTCGTGGGTGATCGAGAGCGTCGTCGCGCCGACATCCTTCACCGTGTCGACGATCAGGTCGTTGATGATGTCGGCCATGATCGGATCGAGACCCGTCGTCGGCTCGTCGAAGAAGATGATGTCCGGATCCGCCGCGATGGCGCGGGCGAGGCCGACACGTTTCTGCATGCCGCCGGAAAGCTCCGACGGCGAGAGATTGATGACCTCGCTGCCGAGGCCGACCTTGGCGAGCTTCTCGACGGCGATGTCGCGCGCCTGGCGCCGTCCCATGCCGCGGCCCTGGATCAGGCCGAAGGCGACGTTCTCCCAGACCGTCAGCGAGTCGAACAGCGCCGCGCCCTGGAACAGCATGCCGAATTTGCGCAGCACCTTGTCGCGCGCGCGGCCGTTGATATGCGTCACCTCCTCGCCATCGACGAAGATCTTGCCCTCGTCGGGACGCAGGATGCCGAGCACGCATTTGATCGTCACCGATTTGCCGGTGCCGGAGCCGCCGATGACGACGAGGCTTTCGCCCGGATTGATTACGAGGTCGATGCCGTCGAGCACGACCTTCGGCCCGAACCGTTTCTTGACGCCGCGCAGCTCGATCTTGGGAGTGGTCATGGCTGTCACTTGGCGAACAGGATCGAGGTGAGGAAATAGTTCGCCGCCAGGATCAGGATCGAGGCGGTGACCACGGCATTGGTCGTCGCGGCGCCGACGCCCTGCGCGCCGCCCTTGGAATTAAAGCCGTTGTAGCAGCCCATCAGCGCGATGATGAAGCCGAAGGCCGCGGCCTTGTAGAGGCCGGAGATAACGTCCTCGTTCTTCATGAAGTCGAGCGTGTTCTTGAGATAGATGCCGCTCGAGAAGCCGAGGCTCTGGGTCGAGACGATATAGCCGCCCATCACGCCGATGGAATCGCCGATGGCGACCAGTATCGGCATCGTCACCACCGCCGCGATCAGGCGCGGCACGACGAGATATTTGATCGGGTTGGTGGCGAGCGTGGTCAGCGCATCGATCTGCTCGGTCACGCGCATCGTGCCGATTTCTGCGGCGATGGCGGCGGCGACGCGGCCGGCGACCATCAGGCCGGCGATCACCGGCCCCAGTTCGCGGGTGATGCCGAGCACCACGATCTGCGGCACGATCGCCTCGGCGCCGTAGCGGTTGCCGCCGAGATAGATCTGGAGCGCGAGCGCGCCGCCGGTGAAGAACGCGGTCAGGCCGACCACGGGCAGCGAGAAATAACCGATGCGCATCATCTGCTGGCCGATATGGTACCAGTAGATCGGCGGCCGGAAGCAGCTCGACACGACCTCGACGAGGAACATCGTCAGCCGGCCGATCTGCGCGAGGAGCGTGAAGAACGCCCGTCCGACGGGCGCGAAGATGTTCATGGAGAGGCGCCCTGGTAATGCCGCGGCACGCGCGGCGTCAGCGAGGTGAGAATCTCATAGGCCGCGGTGTCGGCGGCCTTCGCCGCCTCTTCGAGGCTGATCGTATCGCCAAAATACTCGGCGTAGCTGTCGGTCGAAAGCCCGTCGATGCCGGTGACGTCGAGCGTGGTGAGATCCATCGAGACGCGGCCGGCGATCGGCGCCCGCAGCCCGGCGACGGCGGCATGCCCGCGATTGCCGATGGCGCTCATCAGGCCGTCGGCATAGCCGAGCGCGACGGTCGCGAGCACCGTCGGCCGTTTCGCCCTGAAGGTCGCGCCATAGCCGACGCTCTCGCCGGCGCCGATCCGGCGCAGCTGGAGCACCCGGCCTTCGAGCACCGCGGCGACCTGGAACGGATTGGTCTGCGCATTCTGCACATTGCCGCCATAGAGACCGATGCCCGGGCGCACCATGTCGAAGGCGTAGTCCTTGCCGAGCAGCACGCCGCCGGACGACGCGAAGCTCGCCGGGGCCGACGGCAGCATCGCGAGCGCGGTGCGGAAACGGTCGAGCTGGAGCGCGTTCATCTTCGCCGCGGGATCGTCGGCGCAGGCGAGATGGCTCATCCACAGCACGACGCGGATGCCGTCGAGCCGCTTCTTCCAGTCCTTGGCGAGCAGCGACAGTTCTTCGGCAGGAAGTCCGAGGCGGCTCATGCCGGTGTCGATATGGATCGCGGCTTCGAGGTCCTGCTTCACCGCGCTCGCGGCGGCGGACCAGCCGGCGACTTCGGCGAGCGAATTCAGCACCGGGGTAAGAGCGTTCGAAATCAGCGCCGGCACGGTGTCGGGCGCGGCACCGTCGAGTACGAAGATGCGCGCCGCAGGCTGGGCCTTCCGAAGGGCGATGCCTTCTTCCAGACGGGCGACAAAATAGGTGTCGCAACCGGCCTCTGCCAGCGCCGCGGCGACCGGCGCGAGGCCGCAGCCATAGGCATCCGCCTTGACCACGCCGGACACGGCGGCCGGGCCAGCCAGCCGCTGGCACAGGCGATAATTCGCCTGGATCGCGCCCAGCCTGACGGTCAGGCGCGCCGCCTCGTAGTCCGATGGTTTCATGGCCGGGACAATGCCTTGCCGCGTCCCGTCCCGTCAAAGTGCCGCTGGCCGCAGGGAAATTTTGCGCTCAATGTCCGTCCAGGGAGCCGTTGGTAACCGGATCGTGGTCCGGCAGGACGTTGCTCAGGCACGGGATGTTGATCAGCGGCGGACAGGGCGGCGCGGTCTGCGACTGGTGACGATTGATGTCGGCGCCCGAGAAGGACGGCACCGCATCGGGTTTGGGCGCATCGAGCACGATGGTGCCATCAGGCCTCTTGATAAATGCCCAGGGATGACGGCGGCAGGCTTCGCGCAGATTGGGCGGCAGCTTTTCGTAGCTCGACGCCCCGCAGGCGAGCGAGCGCCCAACGCCTTCCAGGTCGCCGCTCTGCGGCTGGGCCGGCGGCTGGGTATGAACCGGCGGCACGTTCGTGATCGGCGCGGTGAGTTGGGGTGTCTCCTGCTCGCTGGGCTGCGGCTGCTCGACCTTGGTCTTCGGCTTGGGCGGCTGCGGAAACAGGATCCAGATCGCCTCCGGCACGGTCTCGCGCACGCGCTCCACCACGGCAACGCGGTTGCTGACGATCAATAGCACGATGAGCAGGACGTGCAGCGCCACGACCGCCGCACCGGCAATCGCGCGGCGGATGTTGCGCTGGCGCTCCGCTTCCTCGGCATGAAGATGCGCGGCCAGGATTCCGGAGAAGTCCTCGGGTTCGACCGTGCTGTCCGTCACACAATCCTGCTCACTGAGTCTGCTCGATAGGCCGGCGCATCCGAAATTCGCGGCCGCCGTCAGTCGATGCGGAGCGCATCTGCGCCCAGCCGATCGCGCGTCCGTCTTACCTTATCAGACTTCCACAGCGCCATGGTTTCGTCGAAGCGCCGCTCCCAGCCCGGCCGGTCCCTGCCCTGCGCGACAGGTGTTCCAGCTTGCGAGTCCGCGCCCATTATACTGTTAACGGCCTCGCCGGATATCTCATGTTCGAGAAACCGGCCGAGACTGCCGAGAGATGCCGCGGTGTCCGCGGACAGGTCTTCGTAGTGCACGACATGACAGTCGGTGTTCGCACGCAGCCAGGCATGACAGGTGAGCGCACGCATGTATTTGCCGACGGTCTTGCGCGCGTCGTTGCCGAAGGCGCGGACATTCGAACGCGCCCAACCTTCGAAGCCGCGCGTCATGAACAATGTGCGCCGCTCGCGCGGATCGACGAGACGCTCCGGCGCGCGGCAGGATTCGGCGCGCAGCTTCACCACCGGCGCGGCGCTGAGCGCGTGTGCGAGATCGCGCCCCATATTGGCCGCGACGAAGGCAATGCGGCCGCGCCACGGATTGAACGGGCTCACCGCCACGGCCGTCGTCGCCTGGGTGTAGAAGTCCGGCTCCGACACATTGGCGATGCCGCCTGCGAACAACACCCGGCTGAGCAATGTCGAGCCGCAGCGTCCGGGCGAGAACAGGAAGATCGGCGCCGCCGCGCCCTCGCGGTGAAGCGCACCGCGCTCCCAGGGTATGGATACGACCGAGCGCGCCGTGCGGCGGAGGTGGAGATAGTAGAAGGGCGCCGCCTGCGCCTCGCGCAGATCGACGCCGCCGACATAGAGCGCGCGGCGGCGCAGGAAATCGATGCAATAAGGCAGCAGCCCATCGTCTGGCATCGCCTTGGCCGTCCGGACCGTGCCGAGGCGGAAGTCTCCGGGGGTCGAGATGGCGATCCGGTCGGTGCGGCGGGCCTCGACGACGGCGGCGGCAATGATCGGGCGGCTCATGAGTTGGGCGGCCGGCGGGTTGGATACGTCACGTCAGAACATGTCCGGAAAATGAACTGAATCGGTGGTCACACCCAAAATACCCGCAGTTTCCGCGGGTGTTCCGCTAGCCATTGTGTCGTTAATTGTCGCAAGATGACAGCCAAACACATAATCGGGCAATTGGGAGGCAGACACAGGCAGCCTTCTGCGTTCTATGCCTTCGGACCATAGCGGATTTCCGCGCGTGCAGACTTATGTGATCAATCTCGAGCGCCGGCCCGACCGGCTGCGCAACATGGAAGCCCAGCTCGGCCGGCTGGAACTGCCATTCGAGGTTGTAAGCGCGGCCGACGCCCAGACGACGGCGGACAAACTGCTCGAAACGACATTCGCCGCGAGCGGGCCGTTGGGGCCCCTGCCGAAGGGCGACAAGTGCTGCACGCTTAGCCACATGATGGCGTGGCGATCATTTCTCGAATCGGGCCAAAGCCATGCCCTGATTCTCGAAGACGATATCCAGTTCGACGACGACAGCGGTGCCCTGCTGCGCGACCTCGCCTGGGTACCCGGCCATATCGATCTGCTCAAGATCGAGCGCTTCGGTCCGCCGAGCCAGCGCGTGCTGCTGGACGGCTTGCGCGATGTCGGCGGCGGACGCCAGGTCGGCCGGTTGCGCTCGCGCCATACCGGTGCCGGCGCTTATATCCTCACCCGCAAGACCGCGGAGACGCTCCTCGGCTGGCGGGAGAAGTGGACGCTGCCGGTCGATCACATGCTGTTCAATCCGAACAACTCGCCGCTCGCCGCACGGCTGGAGCCCTGGCAGCTCACGCCGGTGATCGCGCGGCAATCGGAACATGTCGGCGGCAAGACCGACATCGGCGAATGGCGCCGGCGCGAGGTCAGGGGCTGGAAACGGGTCCGGCAGAAGATCAAGCGCGGCTATTACGAATGCCGCCTCCTGCCGATGCAGATCGCCAGCCTGCTGACCCGCAGCGGCAGCCTCGTCCGCGTCGACCAGCGCCATTAACCAGCGGCGGCGAATCCCGCCCACCGCACGCGCCCTTTGCGCCATACTTAACGGACGGAAACCATTTCGCCGGACGCGGCGAGAGGAAGAAAGCGATGCGGGTCCTCTGGACGGCCGCGGTTGCGCTGATCGCATTGACGGTCTCGAGCTGCGACATCAACACGACGCCGAAGACGGCGAAGGTGGAATGCAACTGCGCGGCCCCGGCTGTGCCGGGCCCGAGCGCCTACACACCACCACCGGCCGCACCGCACCGGTCGCATCATCGCGGCTACGCACACGCGACCGGTCACGGCCACTATTGGCGGCGCGAATATTCCGAGATTTCGGTGTTCACCTACGACTACCACTCCGACAGCAGCGGCTACGCCGCCGGTGGAAGCGGCCATGCGAACGGTAACACCGGCTATGCCACGGGCGGCGGCGCGGCAGCGGGCGTATGGGTCGACGGTTATGGCCGCCGCCATGGCACCGGCGGCACGGTTCCGCCGGCCGACGATCGCGCCCGCATGGCGCCCTGGCACGGCTACGACGCGACCTGCCCCGATCCGGACAAGCCGCACTGACGAAAATCAGCGCGCCGCATCCTCGAGCGCGAGATTCGAGAACCGCGTGAAGCGCGAATCGAACTGCAGGTCGATCTTGTTGGTCGCGCCGTGACGGTGCTTCTCGACAATGACCTCGGCTCGGCCGGTCACGCGCTCGCAGCGCTCGATCCATTTTGCGTGATCGGGCGATGACGGATCGGGCTCGCGGGTCTTGAGGTAGTACTCTTCGCGATAGACGAACATCACGACGTCGGCGTCCTGTTCGATCGAGCCGGATTCACGCAGGTCGGAGAGAACGGGACGCTTGTCGTCGCGCGCATCGACGGCACGAGACAGCTGCGAGAGCGCGACCACGGGCACGTCGAGTTCCTTGGCGAGCACCTTCAGGCCCTTCGAGATCTCGGTCAGCTCCTGCACCCGGTTCTCGGCCCGGCCCGATCCGGCGACGAGCTGGATGTGGTCGATCATCACGCAGCCGATGCCCTTCTCGCGCTTCATCCGTCGCGCGCGGGCCGCGATCTGCGCCAGGCTGATCCCGCCGGTGTCGTCGATGTAGAGCGGCAGGTTCGACAGTTCCTGCATCGCGAGGACGAACTTCTCCCACTCGCTGTCGGCGAATTTGCCGTTGCGGATCTTCCACATCTCGATTTCGGTCTGCTCGGCGAGGATACGGCCGGAAAGCTGCTGCGCCGCCATTTCGAGCGAGAAGAACAGCACCGGCGCGCCGCGCGGCACTTCGGCGCCGCTCTCCATGTCCTGCACATAGGCGCGGCAGGTGTGGAACGCCATGTTGGTGGCGAGCGAGGTCTTACCCATGCCGGGACGCCCGGCAAGAATGATGAGGTCGGAAGGCTGCAGACCGCCGAGCAGGCTGTCGATGTCCGAGAAGCCGGTGACGAGGCCGGAGATCCGCCCGCCGCGCGCCTGCGCCTTCTCCGCGAGTTCGGCCGTGCGGCGCAGGCTTTCGGCGAAATCGATCGGACCGGAGCCGTATTTCGAAGTCTCGCTGATGCGATAGAGCGCCTTTTCGGCTTCCTCGATCTGCGCCTTCGGCGGCTTGTCGTGCGGCGCCTCGTAGGCCGTGTTGACGATATCCTCGCCAATGCCAATGAGCGCGCGGCGCACCGCGAGCTCGCTGAGGATGCGCGCAAGGTCGCGGACATTCGGGATGGCCGGCGCAGCCTGGACGAGGCCCGCGAGATAGGCATGACCGCCGACTTCGATCAGGCCGGGATCGGCCTTCATCGCCGCATGCAGCGTCAGCGGCGTCAGTACCATCGAACCGCGCTCCGCCGCCGTCAGCATCATCGCGTAAAGACGCTGATGCAGCGGATCGTAGAAATCCTCCGCCTTCAGAATGGAGGACGCGCGCTCGATCGTCTGGTTGTCCACCAGCATCGCGCCGAGCAGCGCCTGCTCGACTTCGATGTCGTAGGGGACGTGACGATAGAGTTCCTGTTCCATATTTTTCTTCTTGGTCTTGTTCCGGCCGGTGCGCGCGGCGAACGGCGAATCAAGCGATCCGACTCACTTGCCGCAAGGCAATCATGGCTTTGCTAACAGGTAATTTGGTTGCGATCTGGGCGCATGCGACCGAACGCATTTCGCGAGCGGATTCTTTCCTGTGCATGCTTTGCGCGATCGCTGCCAACAGCTTGCATGACGACGCCTCACGATGCAGCCGCGAGCGGCCAGCAGCCGAGATGCACATGCGTCGTCTTGCCGAGCAGGCTGTGCACCAGCACGAAGTCGCGTGCCGTCCACACGATGGGTGCAACCTTCGCCGCCTTCGCACGCGTTTCGTCGCGCAGCAAGGTGATGTGCGGCTTGAACTCGCCCTTGGTCGCACCGCCAAGGCCTTCCTGCGTCAGCGCTGCACCGAGTTTCGCGTGGAAGTCGAACAGGCCCGCGCTCTCGCTCAGCAGTACGAAGGGATAGATGCCGGTGCTGTTGCCGAAGCTGGCGGCGCGGTCGACACGCACCTCGAAAGGCGCGGCGCGCACCTTCGCGGCGGCAGCGCTCGCGATGCGCACGATCTCCTCCGGCAAGCTGATCCAGTCGCCGAGATGAAACAGCGTGATGTGCAGATGCTCGGGCCGGGTCAGCGTGCCGCCGAGTACATGCGCGGCCTTCAGCTCTTCCGCGCGCGCGGAAATCCGCGCCGCAGCCTCCGCGTCCGGCAGGAGCGCGAGGAAGATGCGGTCATTCTGCGTTGCGCCGAATTTCTTGCGCGGGCGCCTGGCCATTACAAGAACATAACAAGAACAACGAAAAGCGTCAATGCCCCTGGCGTTTCAGCCGCCGAAAGCCTTTTCATAATTCTCCGGTTTGAACCCGACGAGAAGCGTCGCGCCCTTCTCCACCACCGGCCGCTTGATCATCGAAGGCTGCGCCAGCATCAGCGCGATGGCTTTCTTCTCGGTAACGTTCTGGCGCTCGGCGTCCGGGAGTTTCTTGAACGTCGTGCCGGCCCGGTTGAGCAGCACCTCCCACCCGGCCTTCTTCGCCCAGGCCTCGAGCTTTTCGCGCTCGATGCCCGCGCTCTTGTAGTCGTGAAAGGCATAGGCGACGCCATGCGAGTCGAGCCAGGCGCGCGCCTTCTTCATCGTGTCGCAGTTCTTGATGCCGTAGACCGTGATCGTCATATGTCCTGCCGTTTCAGCGCGGGCGATCCCAGGCGCCGTCGGGCTGGGTCGCGGAAATTTCGAGTCCGCGTATCCGTGCCACATGGCTGTTGAAACTGTCGAGGTCGCGCTGGCTGGAAAACATGAAGCTGCCCTTCTGGAACATCCACGGGCCGTTGGCATGCGACAACAGCGCGACCAGCGCGTCGAACTCGCCGTACATCGAATCCTGCGCCGCGACTTCCGCATCGCGCACCCCGCCATAGTTCACGATCAGCCTCAGCGTGCGTGCCAGCAATCCGCTGCGCACCGAGGGACTGACATCGAGTCCGGGCGCGGTCGCGACGAACTGTGCCGTGGCCTTCTTGATGCCGGCGCGATAGTCGGCCGCGGCCTTGTGCAGGCGGGCGAGCGCGGCGCGCGCCGCCACGAGTCCGCCTTTGCGGCCGAGGCGCTCCGGCGCGGTGACCGCCGGAAAATCCACCGCCAGCACTTCGTCGCGATAGGCCTCGGCCGCGGCGCGAATCTGCGCTGCCGTCAGTTTCGCCGCGCGTTCGACCACCGCCGCATCGCCGGTCGAGATGATCTTCGAAACCAGTCTTCCGCCCGAGACCCGGCCGGCATTGTCCATCGCGAAGGTGATTTCGAGCATGGCGTTGCGATCCTGGTCGGCGGAGCGCTGGGCGCCCTGTAGCCCGAATGCAAAGAGCGCGAAGACGCCGAAGTCGATGACGAAGACCGATACGATGGTGATGAGGAGGTAGGTCATCGTGCGCTGCTCGTCGCGCCAGCGCAGATAGGCGAAGTAGATCACGGCGAAAGCGGCGAGGCTGAAGACCGTCGCCTGCCCGAACAGGTACATCACCGGCCCCGAGACCGGCCCGAAGGCGAGGTCGGCCATGCCATAGAGATTGCTGAATGAGCGGAAGAGGCTGACACCCGCCGCCGCGATGATGCCGAGCGTCACCGCCACGATCGGGCCGGCGCCGATGCGATCTTCGTCTTCCATGTCGTCCCCCCCCCAAGGATCGCAGTGGAGCAGCCGCAAGCGCGGCACGCAACGCAACTATCGTGACGGTTTGTCGGCGATCTGCGCCGCGCGCCACGCGCGCAGGCGATCGAGGGTTTGGCGCGCATCGTCGAAAGCCTGCTGATCGGCCAGGGCGGCGAAGCGCGGTCCCTGCGGCAGCGCGGTCCAGCGCCTGTTGCGATCGCCGAGGCGCTTCGTCATGGCATCCAGCGTTGCGAAGATCCGGTCGTCGATGGCGAGGATGCCCAACCGCCGGCGCGCTTCGGCGCCGGTGCCGCTCTCGAACCGCACGATCATTTCCTCCTGCAGCCGCTCCGGCAGGTCGCGCGCGGCAATGGCTGCCTCGCCGTGGCGCAGGATCCATTGCAGGTACTCTTCATATCCCCATTGCGCGGACTGCGCCTTCGCCATGCCCGAAGACACGGCCCTGAGATCGATGCCCTGCGTCCCCGGAATGTAGGCTGCGACGTAGCCGGCACTGCGTTCGCGATAGGCGTTCGCCGCCTTGCCCACGCCGCTCAGCATGCCGCGGAACTCCTGCACGAGTGCCGCCTGCTGGCCATCCGCTGGCAGTGAGGGCATGCGGACGCCGGGATCGATCGTTGCGGCGAAACTGCCGTTCATCGCATCGACGGCGCCGAGCCACGCGGCGCGGACCGGCGCGGCCGTACGCGCCGCGGCCGGCTGCAAGAGAATTACCGCGGACATCACCAGCACGCATTGGCAGACCAGCATGATGGCGAAGTAGAGGAATCCGCGCGGCGGATAGAGCCCGCGCAGGAACGCGATGTTGAGCGGCAGCCAGACGGCGACCAACGCAAGCCCCGGAAGCCACGCCCGCGTCGTCAGAATGTCCCAGGTCTCGCCGAAGGATTCGGACAGTCCCAGATCCAGCCACACCTTCGGATAGAAATAGAGCGCCCCGATGCCGAGGGCGGCAGCCAGCAGGATCGCCGGCGCCAGCGCCAGGCTTGCGCGCCGCTTGGCGCGTTTCTCGTCGTCCATGCCCTGCCCCCAATACCCCCGTCACTGGAGCAGCCTCGCCCGCGGCCTGCAATCGCGGCCTTGAAATTCGATGTGAGTCTAATTAGAAGATTATCTAATTAGATAGTTGTCGATACAGCCATGACCGAAACCCTGCTCGAATTCTTCAAGGCGATGGCGCATGAGAGCCGCCTCGCCATCGTCGGCCTGCTCGCCCAGGGCGAGAAGAGCGTGCAGGAGATCGCCGCTGCGCTGAAACTCAGCGAGCCGACGGTCTCGCACCATCTCGCGCTCCTGAAGCGGCAGGGCATCGTCACCGCGCGGGCCGAGGGCACGACGCGCTGGCATGCGCTCGACCGCGACGCGCTCGAGCGCATGTCGAAGCTTGTGCTCCAGCCGGAGGCGGAGCGCGTCCGCAAGAGCCAGCCGAAGCCGGCCGACGATTTCGACACCAAAGTCCTGAAGGCCTTCGTCGATGCCGACGGCAAGCTCAGCCAGCTGCCGGCCAGCCGCAAGAAGCGCGGTGCGGTGCTGCGCTGGCTGATGCGCGACTTCGCCGAAGGCACGCGCTACTCGGAGAGAGAGGTCAACGAAGCGATCCAGCGCCATCATTGGGACAGCGCGACGCTGCGCCGCGAACTCGTCGGCCACGCCATGCTGGCGCGCAAGGACCGGATCTACTGGCGGCTGCCGCAAAGCGACTGGAAGCTGGGCGGCGAAGCCTGAGCGCAAGTGGCATTGATGTCACAATTTCCCGTGCCGGTTGTTGTATCGTCCCGCCCAGGTGGGGGATCGCGTGGATCACGGGCAGCAGGGCCAGATCAACGAAGTGCGCGTCGGCGCCTCGACGCGCTTCTGGACGGCACGCGCGATACGGCGTTTCTACAATCAGTACTCCCTGAACTTCCCGCTCCCGCGAAAACGGCATCGCGACTGGATCTTCGCGCAGCACAAGGATTCGATCGTTCCGGACGTCGCTGAAGATCTCGCCCACGCGCTGCCGCGCCATGTAATGGCCGCCCTTGAACGGCTCCGTTCGGCGAAATCGGCGCCCTATCTCGTTATCCGCAATGCGGCGCATGTGAACTGGTCCTATCCGGGCGACGATATCGACTTCGCGCGCAAGGCCCATCCGGGACGCGGCAAGGTGTCCGACACCGCGGAGGACGATACCGCGCCGGATTTGACACGACTGGAGCGGCGCAAGCGCCGCATCGATACGCTGGCCGGCAGCCTGCTCTGGATGCTCGGCGCGCAGGTCGATTTCCGAAGCCGGCGCCGCTCGGCCAATTCGCGCCTCGCGCGCAACATGGTCGAGGAGCCGTTCGAGCCGCAATTGCCCGATCGGCAGTCGCGCGACATGGCGCTCCGGTTTCATCAAAGCACGACCGAATACCAGTTGCCCTATCCGAAGCGCAGCCAGGATGCGCCGCTGACCTGTTCGTTCAAGGTCGTCACCTGCCTCACCAACATTCGGCGCATCCCGATCTTCGTGCTTCCGGTGCAGGAGGTGCTCTCGCGCCTCAAGGAAGAGACCCGCGGCGAGACCATCGCCGCTCTTTGCCAGGAGGGCTACATCAAGAGCGGCCCGCGCGCCGACCTCTTTCCGTTCGATCCCGCCGCGCAAGGGCCCGTGCTGATGAAAGATCCGCTCAAAACCGGGCCGCTCGACTATCTGATGTCGCTCGATCCGGCGCGCGTCTGGGGCATCGACGCGACATGGACGACGCATTTTCTTGCCCTGCGGCGCGCATTGCGCGAGGCGGCCGACAGCCAGGCCTTTCACACCGTCGTGCTGCACCGGCGCGATATCCTCATCGTCGATAACCAGCGCGCGCTGCTCAGCCGAAGGGAGTTCGACGATCATTCCTTCGCCGGCTATCTGCGGACGAGATGGGCCGGGCTGCGCGGCAAGCCGCTTCGCTGGCTCCGCCTGCTTTACGGATTTCCCACCGGACGTTCGGCGGCTCCTGCCGCGCGCGATTGACAGCCTCGACGCCGCCCGATTTTCTCGCACAGCCGAACGAGGACAGCCCATGCACGCAGCGTCGACCGCCGCCGACATCCCGCGTCTGTTCGAAGCCGCCTGGAACGCGCATGACATGACGGCCTTTGCCGCGCTGTTCCATCCCGATGCGAGCTTCGTGAACCGCTTCGGCACCTATTGGCGCGGTGTCGATGCGATCGTCGCCGGCCATCGCACCATCCACGAGACGATCTACAGCGACTCGACGCTCGTCTGCGATCCGCCCAATGTCGACCCGATCGGCGAGGATGCCGCCATCCTGCATGTCTGGTCGCGGCTGACGACCGGCAAGGCGCATCCCGCCGGGCCGCATGTCACCGATACGCTGCTTCTCATCGTCGTCACCCGGCGCGGCGGCGCATGGCGGATCCAGGCGGCGGAGAATGTGACGCTGGTCGATCCGCGCACCGGCGTGCCCAGGCTGCGCGACCGCTGAACGTCAGCGCTTTCGCCGGGGCGGCGTTTTTTTCGGTTTGGATTTGGCCGCGATCAGCGAGCGGACGCGGGCGGCGTCCTTTTCGGTCTCCGGATTGTAGACCACCATGCAGAGGTCCGGCCGGCCGTCTACGGAGAAGGACGAGAAATCCATCGTGATCAGCCCGGCCTTCGGGTGATGGATCTGCTTGGTGCCTTCGTTGTGGAAGGCCACTTCGTTCGAGCGCCACAAGGCCTCGAACTCCGGGCTGATGCGGCACATGTCGTCGACGAAGTTGCGCACCGCCGGCAGCGTGAGCGCACCCGCCACCGTTGCGCGGAAACCGGATACGACGAAGCGCGCGACGCTCTTCCAGTGCTCCTGCACTTTCTGCGCCGCCGGGCGGGTAAAGATCAGGCGCAGGATATTGCGCTCGCCGGGCGGAAGTTCGCTGTAATCCGTCAGCACCGCGGCGGCTGCCCGGTTCCACGCCACGATGTCCCAGAGCTGGGTGTGGACCAGTGCAGGACTGAATGCGAGCGCGTCGAGCACGCGCTGCAGCCGCGGCGTCACGCCTTCGGTCTCGCGCCAGGCGATGTCGGGCGGGCGGCCGAGGCCGATGCGAAACAGATGCTCGCGCTCGGCCTCGGTCAGCATCAGCGCGCGCGCGATGCGGTTGAGGACATCGGCGGATGGCGCGCCGCCGCGCCCCTGCTCGAGCCAGGTGTACCAGGTGGCGCTGACATGCGCGCGTTGGGCGACTTCCTCGCGCCGCAGTCCCGGCGTGCGCCGCCTTGCGGTCGAAAAGCCGAGCGCCGCCGGGTCGAGACGGGCGCGACGATCCTTGAGGAACCTGCCGAGGTCGGACATCGCGCGATCCTACGCCGGTTTGCCGCTACGTGGCAGCCATGGTTTCCGGCAACTCGAGCTTTTCGAGATCGGCGAGCAGGCCGGGCCCGGTCGGGTTCCAGTCCAACTTCTTGCGCGTGATCGCACTCGAAGCCGGCGAATCCATCGCCGCGAACATCGCCATCACGCCGAAATATTCCGGCGCTTCGTCCGGCGTGATCGACTTCACCGGAAGTCCGAGACGGTTGCCGAGCGTGTCGGCGATCGCCCGCATCGAGACACCCTCCTCTGCAACCGCGTTGTAGACCGCGCCCTTCTCGGCGCGCTCGATCGCCAGGCGATAAAGCCGTGCAACGTCGGAGACATGCGCCGCCGGCCACCGGTTTGCACCGTCGCCCAGATAGGCCAGCACGCGCTTTTCGAGCGCGGTCTGGATCACGAAGCTGACCAGACCCTGGCGCCGTGTGTCGTGGACCTGCGGCAGGCGGACGATGCCGGCATTGCCGCCGTTTGCGGTGATTGCGTTGGCACCTTCTTCGGATGCGGCGCGCGGGATGACGGCGGAGCTTGCCGCCGGTGCGTCTTCCGTCGCGGGCTGTCCCGGTTCGAAGCGCGCCATCCCGGTGCCGGAGGTGACGAGTAACGGCCGGCCGCCGAGCACCGAACCGATCGCATCGATCACGGTGCGATCGTCCGCACAGTTCTTCATGTAGGTCGAGAAGTCGTGGTTGAAGGCGAGATGGACGACGGCATCGGCACGGGTGACGCCGCGCTTCAGGCGCTCGAGATCCTCCAGCGATCCGCGATGCGGCTCCGCGCCGAGAGCACCCAGCGCCAGCGCGCCCTCTTCGGAGCGTGCGAGGCCGAGCACGCTGTGGCCATGGGCGACGAGATCCTTGGTGAGTGCCGTTCCGATAAATCCGGTCGCGCCGGTGATGAAGACTTTCATGTGCGTGTTCCGCTGGGATGACACACGCAGTCTCGCCATCCCGGCGATACCATTAAAGATGAGACTTTATACTGTTATAATGACTAACCGGCTCGGCCTAGGTGATGTGCGCCAGCGCTGCGGTCATGCGCCAGTGGAAGCCGCCCGCCGGATAGCCGTATTCGACCTTCGCGCCGAGCGACAGGCGCGGATTCTGGTCGATCATCACGGTGCCGAAGCCGCGATGGACCGGCGCCGCCACCGTCGGCCCGTCGCTCTCCTCCCAGGAAATGACGAGATCGTCGGCGTCGACGGCGCAGACGATCCGGAGCTGTCCGGCAGCTCCGCTGAGCGCGCCGTACTTGGTGGCATTGGTTGCGAGCTCGTGGATCGCCAGGCCGATCGTCTCCGCGGACGAAGGCACCAGCACCAGATCGAGCGCGCCGGCAAGCGTGATCCGCGAGCCCAGAAGATCGGCAACGATGGCGAGCTGCGACTCGATGAGTTCGCCCAGCGGCACGCCCAGCCAGCTCCGCCTCGTCAGCAGATCCTGATTGCGCGCAAGCGCCTGCAGGCGGCCGCCGAGCGTATCGGCGAATTTCGGATCGGCGGTCCGGTTCACAACCGCCTGGACGAGCGCGAGCATGTTCTTGGCACGGTGGCTCACCTCGCCCATCAGCAGGTCGATCTTCTGCTCGTGCTCGCGCTGTGCGGTAATGTCGGTATTGGTGCCGAACCAGCGCCAGAGGCGCCCGTCGCTGCCCCGCATCGGCATCGCGCGCGAGAGAAACCAGCGGTACTGCCCGTCGCGGCCGCGCAGCGGGAATGTATCCTCCCAGACCTCTCCGGTATCCCAGCTGTGCCGGATGCGCGTCTTCACGCGCTCGACATGATCCGGATGGTGAACGGCGGTCCAGCCCCAGCCGAACATCTGGTCGAGCGTGGTGCCCGTGTAGTCGTACCAGCGGTCGTTGTACCAGAATATCGATCCATCGCCGTCGGCGATCCAGGCAAGCTGCGGGATGCTGTTGGCGAGCATGCGAAATTGACGCTCGCTTTCCTCAAGCTGCGTGCGCGCATCGACGATTTCCGAGATGTCGTGCGCGATCTTCGATGCACCAATGATCTTTCCGGCTCCGTCGAGAAGCGGCGAGACGGTGATCGCGACCGGAACGGGGCTGCCGTCCTTGCGCCGCCGCACGGTCTCGAATTTCGGCACCCGTTCGCCGGCGCGGACTTTGGCAAGAATCCTGTCCTCCTCTTCGCCGCGATCCTCGGGAATGAGCAGGCGAATTGAATTGCCGACGATCTCGTCGGCCGACCAGCCGAAAATCCGCTCCGCCGCCTTGTTCCAGCTGCGGACGACGCCGTTCAGATCCTTCGACACGATCGCATCGAAAGAATTGTCGACGATGGCTGCCAGATGGGCGCTGCGCTCCGCCTCGAGCTCCCGCTCAGCCATGATGCAATGGGCTCCAAAACGACCGGCGGCGTTTCGGACGCACGCCGAAACCAATATTGGTGAGGATCGCAGCCGCAGCGCGCGCGGTCAATTGGAATGATTCTAGGACAGTGCCTTTGCGAGCCAGTTCCGCGTCGCATGGCAGGATGAAAGCGCGCGCTTGTAGCCGTCGCGGGCGGTCATGCGCTCCCAATAGTTCCGCTCGTCTTTGCCGAGCGTCAGCCCTCCCGCCGCCTGAGCAAAGGTCAACGCATAGGTGACCGAAATGTCGGCAGCGGTGAAATATTCGCCGGCCATGTAAGGCGCCAGCGCCAGTTGGCGCGAAACGAGCTGGAGCCGGTTCCGAAATATCTCGACCGACTCCCGCGCCGTCCAGTTGTTGCGCTCCGCTTCCGGCGCGATGTTCTTCGTGATGACGTGGAAATAGAGCATGCCGGCGAGGCCGGCTTCGCCGAGATGCAGGAACTGCTGATAGAGGCCGAAATTCGGCGCATCGGGCGCCGGCGCGAGCGCGCTCTTCGACTGACGGCCATAACGGCCGAGCAGATATTCCATGATCGCGATGGATTCGACCATGACCATGTCGCCGTCCTGCAGCGCCGGGATGAAGCCGCAGGGATTGATGGCCAGAAACTCAGTGTCTTTCGAAATGTCCTCGAGCAGGTTCACATCCCGCAAACGGTAGGGCAGCCCCATCTCCTCCAGCAGCCAGACGACGCGGATGCCTCTGCCTTCGCCCCAGACCGTGATCATTCCGTTCTCCGCCAATATCGGCACCGCATGACTAACGGCCATACGATGCAAGAAACACGCGTACGCCGGCCGCGGCATGGCGCCGGAGCGCCGCCCGGTCGGGTATCGCACTATCGCCCAGCAGCATCACGCGATTCAACGGCTCGCCCATGATCAGCCAGTTGAACTGGGAGGCCGCGGCGGCGGGATCTTCGATCGCGAGCAGGCCGCGATCGGACAGGCTCTTGAGCTTCGCGGCGAAGATCGCCATGGCCCGCTTCGGCCCGCCCTCGTAGAGAGCCTTCGCCAGATCCGGAAAGCGATCGACCTCGCCGATGACGAGGCGGCGCAGCTGCATCACGCGCGGCGTCAGCACGATGGCGAGCTGGCGGTCGGCATAGCGGCGAAGATATTCGCCGACATCTTCACCCTCCGCCAGGTCCGGCATTTCGTTGTGCACGCGGTTGCCGGTCAGATTCGTGACGTTGTTCACGACCTCGACGAACAGCGCCTCCTTGCCGGGAAAATTCTTGTAGACGGTCTGCTTCGACACCGCTGCCAGCGCCGCGATCTCGTCCATGTTGGTTGCCAGATAACCCTTCTGCAGAAAGGTCTGCGTCGCGGCATCGACGATCGCGCGCCGCTTCTGCGCTGAGCGCCCCTGCCCTTCGGGCTCTTCCGTAACGTTTGCCACCCGCTTTTTGGCCATTCCGATTCCCGATTGACTGATAGTACTGGACAGTCTAGTTTGATTTTCACGAGACGCAACCTGAGGCCCGATTATGCACATCCAGTTTGCCGAGCTTCCAGTATCCGATCAGGACCGCGCCAAGGCGTTCTATGCAGAGCATTTCGGCTGCCGTGCCGTCGCCGATCAACCGATGGGCAAGGATGGCTGGCGCTGGGTCGAGCTGAAATTCGCCGGCGCCGAAACGACGCTGCATTTCGTCCGCCGCAAGGATGGCGGCGCGCAGGACGATCCGGTGTTGGTGCTGGTGGAGCCGGATGTCGGGGCGACCATCGACGCGCTCAGATCGCGCGGCGTCGAGATCCTCACCGAGCCCATGAACCCGCCCTGGCAGCCCGGCCGCACCGTCGCGGAGTTTCGCGACAGCGAGGGCAATCGCATGGTGGTGGCGAGCCCATGACGGACAATCTGATCGCGGGCTGTGCCTGCGGCCGCGTCGAGGTCACGGCCAAAGGCCCGCCGATCGTGAGCAGCGTCTGCTATTGCGACGACTGCCAGAAGGGCGCGGCGCAGATCGAAGCCTTGCCGAACGCCGGCGCGGTGCGCGATCCCGACGGCGGCACGGCCTATATTCTCTACCGAAAGGATCGCATCGCCTGCTCCAAGGGGGCGGACATGCTGAAGCCCTACAAGCTCAAGGACACATCGATCACCAACCGGGTGGTCGCGACCTGCTGCAACACGGCCATGTTCGTGAATTTCGACAAAGGCCCGCATTGGGTCTCGGCCTATCGCGCGCGTTTTCGCGGCGAGCTCCCGCCTCTGCAGTTCCGGATGTGCACCAAGTTCAAACCGGAAGGCGCCGTGCTTCCCAATGACGTGCCGCAGTCGCCCGGCTATCCCTTCGGCCTGATCGTCCGGCTGCTCGCATCGCGGGCCGCGATGATCTTCGGCCGATAGCGCGCACAAATCGTCTCGGAGTCTCTTACGCTTCGAGCAAGCCGGCCCATGCGCGCTCCGCAACGGCGTGCGCGTCGCGCGCGATGAGATCGCCGTGCGACAGCACGATCCGCTCGAAATCCCACGCCAGAATGCGCCGCAGGGACTGTGCTGCCAGGCGCCGGTCGCGCCAGCCCAGCCGGTATTCCGGCGCGGGACGCGGCCGGTTCCACATGCGGAACACATACTTGAACCAGAATTTCAGCGCCCCGCCCACGCCCGGTGTCGCATCGGTGAAATTCTCGATCAGGTCGACGAGAACCAGGGTGTGGCTGGCGCGATGGAACATCGCGACTTCGCGCATGATGCGCGTGCCGCGCACGAGCACCTGGTCGATCTCGCCCTGCCAGTCGGGCGGCGCGTCGTCGCCGAGGATTCCGTCGTATTTCAAACGGAGCCGCTTCGTCTCGATGCCGGGGCAGATCCAGGTCTTCGCATCCGGGAACGCAGCCTGTGCCGACGCGACATGAAGCGTGTGATAATTCCCCGGTGCCACGATGTGGGCGACCGGACCAAGTGCGCCCAGCGCCGCCGCGAGCGCCGGCGTGATGGCGCAGGGCGAATGCAGCATCAGCACGCCGCTGTTCAGCCGGATCACCGTCATGCGGGCCTCGAAGCGCGTGCCGGCCATGCGGACGGGATAAGGACAGAGCCAGATCCGGTCTTTCACGAAGTGGATGAGCGGCGCCATCAGCCGAGGCACGCTTCGGCGCGGGCGAGGAGGAACGCGCGTTCCTTTGCATTGCGGGTCAGCGCGGCCGCCGCCGCGAAGGCGCTGCGCGCTTCGCCCCGCCGGCCGGCGCGAAACAGGAAATCGCCACGCGCCGCAGGCAAGGGCGCATAGCCGGGCAGCGCGCCGGCATCGATGTCGTCCAGCAGCGCCAATCCCGCTTCCGGTCCGAACGCCATGCTGTGCGCGATGGCGCGATTGAGATCGACCACCGGCGACGGCATCGTGCCGCGCAGCCGGTCGTACAGCGCGGCGATGCGCGTCCAGTCCGTATCCTCCGCCCGGCGCGCGATGGCGTGGCAGGCTGCGAGCGCCGCCTGCAGCACATAGGGACCACTGCCACCGATCTTCTCGGCCCGCGACAGCGCATCGAGACCGCGATGGATCAGAAGCCGGTCCCAGCGCCCGCGATCCTGCTCCGTCAGCGGAATGAAGGCGCCGTCCGGTCCGCTGCGCGCATGAAGCCGAGAGGCCTGGATCTCCATCAGCGCCAACAGACCGAGTACCTCGGCATCTTCCGGCAACAGCGCGGCGAGCACGCGGCCGAGCCGTTGCGCTTCTAGGCACAGACCGGGACGCACCAGATCGTCGCCCGCCGTGGCGGCATAGCCTTCGTTGAAGATGAGATAGACGACCTCCAGCACCGACGGCAGCCGCGCCGCCCGCTCCGTCCCGCGCGGCACGTCGAAGCGCAGCCCGGCTTTCGCGATCGCCTTCTTCGCGCGCACGATGCGCTGTGCGATCGTCGGCTCGCTCGTGAGGAAAGCGCGCGCGATCTCGTCGGTCGTGAGCCCGCCGACCACGCGCAGCGTCAGCGCCGCACGTGCCTCGCGCGACAGCATCGGATGGCAGGCCGTGAAGATGAGGCCGAGCAGCTCGTCGCCGAGATCGTCGTCCATCGCAGCTTCCGCCGCGCCGCCATCGAAGGCTTCGTCCATCGTATGCGCGATTTCCACATGCTTGCGCTCGCGCATCTTGCGCTGCCGAAGCGCATCGAGCGCCCGCCGCTTCGCCGCCGTCATCAGCCAGGCGCCGGGATTGGCCGGCACGCCGCTTTTCGGCCATTGCGCGAGTGCGATCACCAGCGCATCCTGCGCCAGCTCTTCGGCGCGGTCGACATCGCGCAGCATCCGCGCCAGCCCGGCAATCAGCCGCGCCCGCTCGATGCGGAACGTCGCCTCGATGGCTCGCTGCGTCTCGTCCATGCCGTCTTGTCCGCCACCGCGGCGGACAAGACAAGCAGGCGGTGCAAATCAGGAACCCTTGGACTGCGCGCGTGTCCGGTCGTGGAGTTCGGTAACTTCCGCCGTGACGGCGTCGCCGAAATCGCCCATCTCATAATGCGGCCGGATCTCGATCTCGCTCGGCCCGGGCATCGGATTGGGGCAGCGCTTCACCCAGGCGACGGCCTCGTCCATGTCCTTCACCTCCCAGATCCAGTAGCCGGCGACGAGTTCGCGCGTCTCGGCGAAGGGCCCGTCGATCACGGTGCGGTTCGGCCCATCGAAAGCGACACGCTTGGCGGCCGAGGTCGGCTTCAGCCCGTCGCCGCCCTGCATGATGCCGGCTTTCACCAGCTCCTCGTTGAACCTGCCCATCGCCATCAGCATCTCGGTCGAGGGCGGGGTACCTTTCTCGCTATCTTCGGTCGCCTTCACGAAAACCATTACGCGCATTGTGTGTCCTCCATAGGTCGCGCCGGCAGGTGGCCGGATATGATGACGACGAACGAGCGCATCCGAAATCGACAGGCCCGAAAAATTATTTTTTGCCCGAAATCACGGCCCCGTCGCGGATGGCCGTTTCCAGCACGCCGGTGTCTATGTCCTTCAGGGCTCTGAACTTGATGCAGTACCCCGTGACGCGCGCCTTACCGAGAGTCTTGCCATAGGTCCGGACCAGATAGGCCCTGTCCGCGATGCCGAGGATATAGACCGAAATGCCGGTTTTGTTCGCGCTGAGCCCGATCTGGTAGAACGCGCGAGTCTTGCCGCCGACATATGTCATCGTCTGGGCGCCATAGCCGATATTGGGATTGGAGACGGTCTTGCCGGTCTCGTCCTTGCCATCCAGGAACCACAGTTTGCAGCGTGGCATCGCCTTCCGGATGAGACGATCCAGCACCTCCATATCGGCGCGCTTCGCATCGGGCAGGTTGGCGATGTAGGTTTTGATCTGCGCTGGAATGGTCATGGGCGATCACCAAACTATCCCGAGCCCACCGTACCCAACCCCGCGCGATGTTGCCAATTTCCCTAAGCCATCGCGGTCCGTGAAGCGCGATAGGCAGCGGATTCATCCATCTGACGCCCCCACTTGGGTATGTCCCAAAGCGTGCGACGAATCTCCAGGCGACTTCCCCGTAAATCTTGCCTATCAACCTACGCCGTGCATCAAAAGGATAGGCCACGCGGCAAAGGGAGCCTCCCGGTGGACGGCGCTGGAGTGCCCGGCAACGAGATTTCGGGGAAGGAGCTTGCCCCTTTGGAAATCATCCCGCCCTATCTTCAGGTGCCGGATTTCCTCGACGCACGGGATGGGCTGGCGCTGCTCGAGGATGCAGTGAACCGAGAGCTGGCTTTTGTCGATGCCGGGGTAGGCGCAAGGGGAGTCGATCTGGCGATCCGACAGTCGCGCCGCTTGCCCGAAGCCGGCGGCATCCTCACGGCGCTAAAGGAAGCGCTTATCGAACGGCGGCCGTGGTTTTTCGCGGCGTTGCGCATGCCTGAATTCATCGTTGAATCGACGGAGCTCGAACTCGTCGCGCACGGCCACGGCGCCTTTTACAAGCGTCACGTCGATACGCAGGTCTCCCGCTATGCCGAATTGAGGCACGTTCGCGTGCTCAGCTGCGTCTATTATTTCCATCGCGAACCCAAGGCATTCACGGGCGGGGCGCTGCGCCTCCACGCCATCGGCGACGCGGCGGCGCGCTTCGTCGACATCGAGCCGCTTCACAACAGCCTGGTCGTGTTTCCGGCCTGGGCGCCGCACGAAGTGCTACCGGTCGACTGCCCGTCGCAGCAGTTCGCCGATTCGCGTTTCGCGGTAAACTGCTGGTTCAGTCGGCTGAAGCCGAACGTGGCGACATGAACCGCCGAAAGCCTCAGCCGCGCGAAAAGCGCGCAAAATCTTCGCGGAACCGCTGCGCGAGCGCCTCGCTGTGCGCATCGGCAAGCTTGCGCAGTCGCGGCGGCGCGAACACCGTGGCCGGCTCGCCAAGCCATTCGAACAATCCGGCGAGTACGCCCGGATAATCGCTTGCCAGATCCTCATAGACAATCGGATACGTCGCAATCCGGTTCGCACGGAAGAATGCCTGCCAGTGCGCGTTGCTGCGCCGAATGCGCCCGACATACTCCAGAATGCGCGCGAAGTCGTAGCGGACCGGTGCTGGACCAGGTGCGTTGCTCCCCGCCCGCGCCAGCCAGATTCCGCTTTGCGTTGCGCGATGAATGGAGACGGCCTGAGCGATGAAGTCGCGCCGAACGATATGCACGAACATGGGTGCGGGAAACGCATCGGCGATGGCCGCGGCGAGGTCGCGATAACCTTGGTCAGGCAGCAGCGCTTCGGGAATGTCGGCCGCAAGCGGCGCCCCGGTCGCCCGCTCATGCGCAAACGACACGAGGCCGCGCCAGAACAGCTTGACAGCGAACACCCCTGTCGGCGCAGTACGCCTGCGATGCAGGATGGCGACATATTCAAGGAGGTCGGCCGGCTTCCAACGGGCTTCGAACAGCGGACGGTGCCCGGCCTGAAAATATTCGAGCGGGCGCCCCAGGCGGCCTGTGGTGGCGATTGCCTCCGCGAGCAGCGTGCTGCCCGAGCGCGGATGCGCGCACAGCACCAGCGTTCGCGCCGGCGGGCCGTGCCATTCGGGAAAATCGGCGGTGGTTTGCGTCACGCTATAGTCTCGCGAGTGGGACGAGCGGATCATGGGCGGGAGGGACCTTTGCGCGCAGTCGATAGCGGTTACCGCCGGTGAGCGCAATTTTCGGCGTGCTGCGCTTCGATGGCGGTCCGGTCGCGCAGACCGATCTCGAGCGGATGGGCCGTATTCTTACGCACCACGCGCCGCACGGGCGAAAGGCGGTCGCAACTGGACCGGTCGGGCTCGGTCATTGCCTGACGCGCGTCAATCGCGAAGACCGGTTCGAAGTCCAACCCGTTTTGGGCGACGACGGCTCCATTCTGGTAGCGGACGCCAGGCTTGATAATCGTGAAGCGCTGTCGGAGCGCTTCGGCATACCCCCGGCCGAGCTGCGCGAACTGCCGGACAGCGCGCTGATCCTGCGTGCGTATAACCAATGGGGTGCCGACTGCGCGCAGCATCTGGTCGGCGATTTTGCTTTCGCGCTGTGGGATGCGCGCGCGCAACGGCTGCTGCTCTGCCGCGACCATATGGGACAGCGCGCGGTGCATTGGCACCGCGGCCCCGATTTCCTGGTCTTTGCCACCGAGATCAAGGCGCTGTGGGCGCTCGAAGGCGTGCCGCGCAAGCTGAACATGGCGCACGTCGGGCGCTACATGATGTGGGAACTCCGGCCGCGCGGCAGCCAGTCGGCGTTCGAGGGGATCGCCGGGATTCCCGGCGGCTCGACGCTCTCGGTTTCGATCGACGGAACGATCAGCCGGCAGCGCTATTGGGAGCCGCGCGCGGCCCCCGAGCATGTCGGGCGCGACGAGGCCCATTATATCGCGGCCTATCGCACGGTGCTCGCCGAAGCCGTGGCGTGCCGCGTGCGTCGGCTGATCGATCCGCCGGCGCTGTGCCACGGCGGAGGCTTCGACAGTTCGGCGATTGCCGGGCTGGCGGGGCCGGCACTCGCCGGCAAGGGGCACCGGCTGATCGCGGTGTCGTGCGTCATGCCCGAGGACTATGACGGGCCGCTGCGCCATCCCCGGCGGTGGGTGGACCTGTGCCGCCGGGACATGCCGCACCTCGACGTTCGCTATTTCGTGCGGCGCGACGAAACGATCTTCACGCGGATCGAGACCTTGTTCCATGCTGCGGACTATCCGTTGCGCGGCCCGAACTTCCTGCATGACGCGCTGTTCCGCGAGGCCGCCGGCGCTGGCGCGCGGTTGATCATGGATGGGAATGGCGGCGACGATACGCTCAACCCGCGCGGCAACGGAGTGCTGGCACATTTGATGCGCACCGGGCGCTGGGCGCGCTTTGCGCGCGAATTCGCGGCGCATCGGCGTGTGACCGGCAGGGGCCTGATCGACACGCTCAAACGCGAGGTGGTCTATCCACTGCTGCCCGAATCGATCCGACGGTGGCTCGCGCTGCGGAAGCTGGATCGAAGCGCGCCGTTCGCCGAATTTCCGATCGCGCCCGAATTCGCGGATAGCCTGTTCCGGCACGGCGAAGCCGATCGTCACGAGATCGGCGCCGCGATCGTGCTTCCGTGGCTGCGCAAGCGATCACTGCATGCGCTACGGCGCGGGATCGAATGGCCGCGCCGGCGCCTGACCAATGAGGCGGCGATTCACGGGCTGTCGATGACCCGCCCGTTCATGGACAAGCGCGTGGTCGAACTTGGGCTGGCGATCCCTGAACATCTTTACGTGGCAGGCGGTCGGAACCGCTACCTCGCGCGGCGCGCGCTGGCCGGCGTCTATCCTGCGGAATTCCAGACCCGCGACGCTGTCGCCGATCCGCTGCTGCCCGATCAGCTGGAAATGCTCGAAGCGCTGCAGCCGGAACTACGCGAGCAAGCCGCGCAGCTGGCTGGCGATGCAGCCCTCGCCCAGCATGTCGACTTCGCCAGGCTGGACGGGATATTCGACCCTTCGCAACCAGAGCCGCCTTCGGGGGCGTTGCTCATAAGGGCCTCGCGCGCCGTGCTGGCGGCACGCTATGTCAAATGGTTCGAGAGGCGAAATTGTTAGTTCCGCCCGCCGCTCACGAAGGGACTTGCGGCGGCGACGACGGCTCGACGCCGTTGTGGATCATGCCGGTCCGGGTGTTGCGAACTTGCGAGATCGTCACGTCCGGCGCCTTCCACGGTTTCAGCATTGGCGCCTGCTGTTGGGAGGAAATTTCCTTGCCCGGCCGTTCGTTCCCCATCTGTACCGTCCTCAACACAGGTTTCCACGACGTGGTTATCGACCAACGAGACTCGGGCGCAAGGCCTTTTGTGCAAAGTTGGGGAACTTTCTGGCGCTTGTCCTTCCGTTCGCCATTTCTAAGGGTTCGAAATGTTCTCCTACAATATCTCCAGCCTGGTGGTTGACTGCGAGATCGAGTTGCCGGGGAGGCTGGCGGCTACGAGCAATCGACCCGCCGAGATAACGATCCGATCGGCAATCGTACCGGAGGCGCTGGATGCACCGATCGCGGTCGCGCCGACCTGGGAAATGACGCGCGACCAGTTCCTGCTCCGGGTGCCGGGCGTCGCGCGTTTCCTCGTCGTTGGCGACGACACGATCCTGTTCGACGCGGCCGCCACGGCAACGCCGGCGGACCTCGCGATCTTCCTCGCGGGCAGCGTGTTCGGCGTCCTGCTCCATCTTCGCGGCTATGTCGTGCTGCACGCGAGCGCGGTTCGCGTCGGTGCGTGCGCGATTCTGTTCTGCGGCGCTTCCGGGGCCGGCAAGTCGACCATTGCCGCCGCGCTCGCGAACCGGGGCTACCCGGTGGTGACCGACGACATCTGCGCGGTCACGATCGATCCGGTACCGATCGTCCACCCGGATGGCCGCCAGTTGAAGCTGTGGCGCGAGGCGATCGACGCGCTCGCTATGTCGGACAAGGCCCGCGAGGCGGTGCGGCCCAGCATTCGCAAATATTATGTCGAGCCTCCGGCGGCCGATCGGACGCCGATGCCGATCGGCGCGATCTATGCCCTGCGCGAGCCGCGCCCACCGGCCGTGATCGGCATCCAGCAGTTGCCCCCCGCCGTGGCTGCGGCGAAGCTGCACGAAAACGCCTATCGGCCGCGCCTTGTCGATCGCCTGGGGCAGGCGGGGCTGTATTTTGCTGCGGCGACTCGAATCGCCAGCGATGCCGGCGTGTATCACCTTACGCGACGACGCGACTTCGCAAGCATGGAGCAGGTGCTGCGGTCGCTCGAGCGGCATTGGGACGCGATCGGTCTCGGGGGGCGTCCGGCATGACCACACCGGTCTGGCTCGCTTCCTATCCCAAGCCGGGCAACACTTGGTTGCGGGTCCTGCTCGCCAACCTCATGCAAGCCGGGCCGATCGACCTCAACACGCTACAGACCGCCGATTGGACGGCAGGCGGTCGCGCACCGTTCGACGACTTGCTGCTAATCGCATCGACGCTGCTGACGCCGGATGAGGCCGACGCCTTGCGTCCCAGCGTCTATGCGGCACTTGCGGAATCCGCGGGGGCAGGCCCGACAACCGCGTTCGTAAAGGTCCACGACGCCTATTTGCCGACACCTATGGGCGAGGCAATGCTGGCGCGCGGCGCACGCGCGGCGATCCTGATCGTGCGCGATCCGCGCGACGTGACGGCATCGATGGCCCACCACAGCCGGGTGACGCTGGATCAGGCTATCGCGATCCTCAACGATCCGGCCGGCGGCATCTGCCTCGATGACAATGGCGTTTCGCTTCAGTTTCGGCAGCGGCTGCTCGACTGGAGCGGCCACGCCGCGAGCTGGCTCAACCAGCGCGACCTGCCCGTCCATCTGGTGCGGTACGAGGATCTGCTGGCCGATACTGTCGCGGTATTCACCGAGGCGCTGGCGTTTGTTGGCGAGACGGTGGACCGCGCGCGCGTGGAGCAGGCAGTCGAGCGCTCCTCGTTCGCCGCGTTGCAGGCGCGCGAGCGGGCGGCGGGTTTCCGCGAGCGCGCCTGGCCAGGTGATCCATCCGCCGCGCCCTTCTTCCGCAAGGGGCTGGCCGGCGAATGGCGCACGACATTGACTCGCGATCAGCTCCTATGCATTGAACGCGCACACGGGCCGATGATGCGGCGGCTGGGCTATGTGCTCGCGCACGCAGATTCCGTAGCTTAGGGAGACGGCGAGTGGCGCGCGTTCGCAAGACTGGGGACTGGCTCTCCGCGCAGGTCGGGGACGGTCTGGTGATGATGAGCCCGGAGCAGGGCAATTATCTCGGGATCAGCGGCGTGGGCACACGCATTTGGGAGCTGCTCGACACCACCGACGATGTCGAGGCGATCTGCGATGCGCTGCGCGAGGAATATGCCGTCTCGCCCGATCAGTGCCGCGCCGACGTCGACGCGTTCCTTGCCAAGCTCGACGCCCAGGGCGCCATCACCTACCTGACGGGGGCGTCGGACTGATCGCTTCCGCGGTCGGCCTCCGCGTCGATGTAGTGCAGCAACAGGGTGCCGCCGACCATCTCGGGCAGCAGCGCTGGCCGGCCATGCGCCCGTTCGCGTCCCAGGAACAGGACGCCCGCGCCGCGCCGAAGCAAGATATCCCGCACGGCGCCGGATTTTTCGACGATATGGAACGGCCAGGGCGCGGCGGCCCCATTGGGAGCATCCCCAAGTTGCAGCGAAAGCGTATATTGGCACGCCGCTCGATCGGTGTGCATCGGTAGCACCGCGCCGACCCCGTAACGGCAGGCCAGCGTGTAGCTGGGACCAATCGACACCCCGACGATCGCGGCGACGAGCGGCTGCAGCAGGCGCTGCAGCCGCAGTCCGGCCGGATCGCTGAACGCGATCTGCCGGTCCACGCCGCGCTGCGCGCGAGCCATCAACCCCAGCCCGGCCAGTTTGGCGTAATATTGCTCGAGCCCGTCGCACAGCCGTTCCGACAGCAACGCATCGAGCGCGACCAGTCCATCCGCGACGAAATGTTCGGCCGCGCCGCTGACGACCGGCGTCGGAACGAATTCGTCCAGCACGGCGATCGGCGGACAGAGCGCGCGAGCCAGCCGCCAGCCGGGCGACGCCCGATCGGCGGGCTCTGTCGCCGCCGGCATCAGGGGCAGCGATGCGAATGGAGCGCCATCGACCAGCCCCGTCCTGGGCGAAATCACGCCCGCGTCGAGTAGCGCAGCCACTTCGTCGAAGCTCGCCTGCGCCAGCCGGTGGCCGGCCTGCGCCGGCTCGTCGATCAGCGTCATCGCCAGATCGCGCAGCGGACCGGGCGGCAACCGATGGCGCTGGAACCCGGTGCGCGCGCCAAAGGCATCGACGATCAGCGCCTGGCCGCCGCCCGGTCCAGCGGCGACCGCGAACTCGGCAAAGCGGTTGAGATCGAGCGTAGCAGGCAAGGTCATGTGAGGGCGCCGCCGCCCTGCCGGGGCGCTGCCCGCGCATACACAGCTGGAGTAGCGGCGCGCATGCAGGAGCTATAGAAGGTTTGGCGATCACCGCAAATACAAAAGGAGCCGCATTGCCATCGATCGGACCCGAAGCGCCGACGGCGGCCGAAAACCTGGCCGCGAGCGCATTGCGACTGATGCTGGCGGGCGACGCCGACGGTGGACTCGAGCGCTATTCCGCAGCGCTGGGTTCGGAGGATGGCGCGCAGTTGCCATGCGGCATTCACGCGGAGATGCTCGCGCGTGCCGGGCTGGGCGAAGCTGCCGCGCGGGTGCGGGCTATCGCGGTGCGAGCGGGAGGCAATCTCTGCGTGCGCGGCTGCCTCGACGCTTCCGACCCGCACGAGGTGATTGCTGAATATCGCGTGCTCTTCGACAACGGCGAGGCGAATGCGACGATGGTAGCGGATTATCTGCGCCAGTTGAGCAAGGTCGGCGCGACTGACGCGATGGCCCGCCTTCTCGGCCCCGAGGCGGTCTGCGTCCGCGATGTCGAGTCGCGCGGCGAGGTTGCGGCGCTTGCGACCGATCCGTCCGCGATTGCCGAAGCGGTGCTCGCGCGTGTCGCCGAGGGCTGTTGGGTTTCGGCGCGCCAGGCGACGCGCGACAGCCACAGGATCGACAATCTGCACGCGTGGGACGATCCGCCGATCACGGCGCTGATCCAGTGGGTGACGGCGCAATTCGAAGCCTATCGCGCAAGGACGGCTCGCTACATGCCGTGGATGCCGGCCCGTCTCTCGATCGAGGCGCTCGCGGTGGTTTCCACCCGTGGTGGCCATACGGCGAGCCATATCCATCCGTGCGGCTGGATCACCGGTGTGTTCTATGCCGCGGTGCCGGATGGGGACGGCGACGTGGGGCGTCTGCGGGTGGGGGCGCCCGAGGATCTCGCTGCGTCGGCGCCAGGCTGGCCGGACCTGACGATCGATCCTCGCCCTGGGCGGCTGGCGATCCTGCCCTCCTATCTCACCCATTGGTCGACTCCGGTAGACACACCGGGGGTTCGCGTCGCGGTCGTGTTCGACGCCGCGCCAGCTTAGAGCATGACCGGATCGCGTTAACACATATCCCGAGTTGGCGAGATAATTGCCGCATTCGTCGGGTAAAGTGGTTGAGGAGGGACCCGATCCTCTTCCACATTGCCTCAACCGATCGCTCGTCGGCCTTTCGCAGCAGTGTTTTCAGCTTGGAGAACATCTGCTCGATCGGGTTTAGGTCGGGGCTGCAGGGCGGGAGGAAGACGAGATCGGCGCTGGCCTTGCGGATGGCGTGGCGAACCGCCTTGCCTTTATGGCTGCCCAGATTGTCGGGTACGACGACATCGCCGAGTGCCAGCGTCGGCAGCAGCACCCGCCGGTCGGCCGCCGATCTTGCCAAGCAGGGATGCATACCAGCGGGGCTTCCCAGTGGTGGTCGCGGAGCGCCCCTCTCGCTCGCGCTTGGCGACGACTTCCTCGGCGACAATCGCGAAGTTGCGCCGCTGCCACCTTGGCGGCAATCGCGGTCCGCCGCTTTTCTAATGAGGGGTTCAAGCCGTCCCGCATCGATTTTTCAGTTCTTGATCAGTGAGGTCGCCCATAAATCTGCATCCGGTCGTAGGGCGAACGGATACCAACAAAGTGGCCGGGCTGGCGTAACATGCAGCGATACGGGGTGAGAAAAATAATCCTTGTCAGTCAGAGTGTTCGTGCGATTTCTGGCACGGGATGGTCTGAAACCACCCTAGTTCACTCCCACTCGATCGTCCCAGGTGGCTTGCTCGTGATGTCGTAGACCACGCGGTTAATGCCGCGCACTTCGTTCACGATGCGCGTCGCGACCCTCGCCAGGAAGGAATGCTCGAACGGGTAGTAGTCCGCCGTCATGCCATCCGAGGACGTCACCGCGCGCAGCGCGCAGACGTGGTCGTAGGTCCGCGCGTCGCCCATCACGCCCACCGTCTTCACCGGGAGCAGCACGGCGAAGGCCTGCCAGATCGTGTCGTAGAGTCCCGCCTTGCGGATCTCGTCGAGATAGATCACGTCGGCCTTGCGCAGGATGTCGAGCTTCTCCTGCGTGATCTCGCCGGGCACGCGGATCGCGAGGCCCGGCCCGGGAAACGGATGCCGCCCGACGAAGCTCGCCGGCAGGCCGAGCTCGCGGCCGAGCGCGCGGACCTCGTCCTTGAACAGTTCGCGCAGCGGCTCCACCAGCTTCAGCTTCATGTAGTCGGGAAGCCCGCCGACATTGTGATGCGACTTGATCGTCACGCTCGGCCCGCCCGTCGCCGACACGCTCTCGATCACGTCGGGATAGAGCGTGCCCTGCGCCAGGAATTCTGCGCCGCCGACCTTGTGGCTCTCCGCGTCGAACACGTCGATGAAGGTTGCGCCGATGATCTTGCGCTTCTGCTCGGGATCGCTGACGCCGGCGAGGCGGCCGAGGAACAGCTCCTGCGCCTCCGCATGGATCAGCGGGATGTTGTAGTGATTGCGGAACAGCGACACCACCTCGTCGGCCTCGCCCGCGCGCATCAATCCGGTGTCGACGAAGATGCAGGTGAGCTGGTCGCCGATCGCTTCGTGGATCAACACCGCGGCAACGGATGAATCCACGCCGCCCGACAGCCCGCAGATCACGCGCGCCTTGCCGACCTGCTCGCGGATCTTCGCCACCTGGTGCTCGCGGAACGCATGCATGTTCCATTCGGGCTTGATGCCCGCGATGCCGAGCACGAAGTTGCGATAGATTTCTGCGCCGCGCGGCGTGTGCACCACTTCGGGATGGAACTGGATGCCGTAGAGCTTGCGCGTCTCGTCCGCGATCACCGCATAGGGCGAATGATCGGA
The DNA here is from genome assembly GCA_018241025.1 of Pseudomonadota bacterium. Taxonomy (GTDB): domain Bacteria; phylum Pseudomonadota; class Alphaproteobacteria; order Micropepsales; family Micropepsaceae; genus Rhizomicrobium. Next base: position 376,123 of record JAFEEQ010000011.1, on the reverse strand, counting down.
CGTCGCGACGACCTCGAAGCCTTTCGGGATCGCGGTGATCTTGTCCCCATGGTTCATCCACACCGGCTCGCGGTCGCCGATCGCGCCGAGGCCGGCGAGCAGCGGCGACTCTTTTTGGATGATGATATCGGCGCGGCCGAATTCGCGATGGTGCCCGCCTTCCACCTTGCCGCCGAGCTGATGCGCCATCGCCATCTCGCCGTAGCAGATGCCGAGCACCGGCACGCCGGCGTCGAACACCGCCTGCGGCGCGCGCGGCGCGTTCTCTTCCATCGCCGAGGCGGGGCCGCCGGAGAGGATGATCGCCTGCGGCGTGTGCGCGGCGAGTGCGCTCTCCGCTTTCTGGAAGGGGACGATTTCGCAGTACACGCCCGCCTCGCGCACGCGCCGCGCGATGAGCTGGGTGACCTGCGATCCGAAGTCGATGACGAGGACGGGAGCTGCCATGACCGGATTTAGTGGACGGCCCCCACACGAGTCCAGCGAAACAACGCCGCGCGCGGCGCGTCCCGGCTATGCCCGCTTTTCGCGCACAAGAACGGCGGCGAAGAACCCGTCCGTACCCGTGGAATAAGGGCTGGCGGCGAAGAATTCGCCCATTCCCGGCAGCGCATCCGTGCCGGCCGATTCGCGCCAGACGTTATCGGCGCGGGCGACAACGAAGCCCGGATGCCGCTCGCGGAATACCGCGACACGGTCCTGATTCTCGCTCGGCAGGATCGAGCAGGTGGCATAGACCAGCCGCCCGCCCGGCTTCACCAGTGGCGCGGCGCGGTCGAGCAGTTCGTCCTGTTTCGCCATGCGCTCGGCCAGAACCTTCGGCGTCAGCTTCCAGCGCTGCTCCGGCTGACGCCGCCACGTCCCCGATCCGCTGCACGGCGCATCGAGGAAGACGATGTCGAACGCCCCCCGCGGCTCCTTCTCGATACGGACACACGTCACCCCCGCACGCACCGCACGCAGGTTGAGCTGCTTCAGCGCCGAGATGCGCGGATCATTGGCGACGATCTCGCCTTCGTTCCGCATGGCCGCCGCCAGCGCCAGCGTCTTGCCGCCGGCACCTGCCGCCATGTCGAGCACGCGCATGCCCGGCTTCGCACCGGCAAGCAGCGACGCGATCTGCGCCGCCTCGTCCTGGATCTCGAACCAGCCATTCGTGAACGCTGTCGTGCGATCGAGTCCGCTCGACCCGCTCGGCAGGCGCAGCCCATCCGGCGCATAAGGTGCCGGCGTCACATCGAACCCCTCCCCGCGCAGCACGCCGAGCACCTCGTCGCGCGTCGCCTTCAGAGAGTTGGCGCGCAGATCGACTGGCGCACGCTCCGACAATGCCGCCAGCTCATGCAGCAGCCGATTGCCGAACGCCCGCTTGAGTTCGCCTTCGAGAAACGGCGGAAACTCGCCCACGACATGCAGCGGCGGCTCGGCCGCGGGCGGGTGCTTCCGCTGACGTTCTTCGTCTTCGTCGAGTTGTCTGGGCGCAAAGGTGCTGCCGGTGAACAGCAGATCCGGATCGCCGCCCTCTTCCAGAACCGAGGCCAGCACCAGCGCACGTGCGCTTTCGCTACCCATCCGCCAAGCGAAAGCCTGGCGATGGCGCAACACGTCGTAGACCCGGTCGATCACCGCCGCGCGATCCTTCGATCCGGCATAGCGCCGCGCACGGAAGAAATCGCGGATCAACCGGTCGGCCGGCTGATCCGTCTTTGCAAGCTCGGTCAGGATGTCGATGGCGGCCTGGATGCGCGCGGCGGGAGTCATGGCGGGCACTATCGCGCTACGACCGTCATCCCGCCACTGGATGTTGCCTGATCGACGTCAACGCGCCCCGGCGCGACATCCTGTACTTGCGTCAATTTGTGGACCCGCCATGGCGGTTCCGGCGAGGCAATAACGTGCACGGGACTGCTTTTCCGAGACGATGACACACCGTCAACCCTTCTGGCGCATCGTGGCGCTGCAGCTCGCCCTCGTGGCGATGACGCTGCAGGCGGCGCTGCCGGCCGGATGGATGCCAGGTAAGACACCGGGAACGCTGGTCGTTTGCACACTGACCGATGGCTCCGCCCACCATCCGTCCGGCACGCCCGGAAAATCCGAGCACCATGCCGTCTGTCCCTTCGCGGCGGTGGCACATGCCGCGCCGCCCGCGACACCGCACGCCGTCGCGGTTTCCTTCGCCACGATCGCCGCCATCCGACCGCCGCATCAAAGGACTGGCAGACCGCTTGCGTCCTATCTGGCCGCCGAAGCCCGCGCGCCTCCCGCAACCCTGATCTGACGCCCGACACCGCACGCGCCCGCCATCGCATGGCGGCGCGCCTGCGCATCCGAACGTTACCTCAGGGGAATCCCATGACATCCGTTATCACGCGCCTGCGCGCCTGCAGCGCACTGACATCCATTGCCTTCGCTCTTTCCGTCGCGTCCGCTCATGCCGAGGACGCGACGCCGTTGCCGCCGGTTCCGGTCGAGTCGCCCGCGCCGGTCTCCGACGCGCCACTGACGGCCACCACAATCGCGCCCGACGTCATCCGGCAGACCGCAGTTCGCAGCAACGACAGCGCCTCGCTCTTCGACGACGTCGCCGGCATGAGCAGCTATCAGGCCGGCGGCGTTTCCAGCCTGCCTGCGATCCATGGTCTCGCCGATGATCGCGTTCTGGTGCTCGTCGACGGCATGGTGGTCAGCGTCGCCTGCCCCAACCACATGAACTCGCCGCTGTCCTATATCGACCCGGCACAAGTCGGAACGGCAACCGCCGTCGCCGGCATCACGCCGGTGAGCATGGGCGGCGACAGCATCGCCGGAACCATCGAAGTGAACTCCGCTGCGCCGGCTTATTCTGCGACCGGAGAGATTGTCACCGCCGCGAAAGTGCAGGCTGCATATCGCAGCAACGGCAACGCCTTCTCCACATCGCTGTCCGCAAGCGTCGCCGGCGAGGATTTCAACATCGCCTATACCGGCGCCTTCGCACAGTCCGGCAACTATGACGGCGGCGGCCATGACGGCGAAGTACATTCGACCGAGTTCGAGACCGCGAACCACGCGCTGACCCTCGCGGCACGCAGCGGCGCGCACAGCCTCCAGCTCACGGTCGGCCAGCAGTACCTGCCCTACGAGGCCTATCCCAACCAGTGGATGGACATGGTGTTCAACCGCTCCGCCTTCGTGAACGGAAAGTATGACGGCAGCTTCGGCTGGGGCACGGTCGAGGTCACCGCTTACTGGCAAAATATTCGTCACGAGATGAACTTCCTCGACGACAAGGGCGGCATGGCCATGGGTGGGATGCCGATGGATACAAAGTCCCAGAACGGCGGCGTCACGCTGAAGGTGACGGCCAATCTCAATGAGCGCGACACGATCCGCGCCGGGGCCGAGTACCGCCACATGACACTCGACGACTGGTGGCCGCCGGTTGCAGGCAGCATGATGATGGGACCGCTGACCTATCTCAACGTCGTGGACGGCAGACGCGACCGCTTCGGCGCGTTCGCGGAGTGGGACGCAGCCTGGACCGGCCATTGGTCGACCCTGCTCGGTGCACGCGGCGACTTCGTCTCGATGAATGCCGGCAACGTCCAGCCCTATTCCTGGACGGACATGATGAGCATGGAAGATGCGATGGCCGCCACCGCGTTCAATGCCGTCGGCCATGCCCGCAACGACAGCAATCTCGATGTCACCGCCCTTGCACGCTACGCCGCGGAAGACGGTGCGACCTATGAGTTCGGCTATGCGCGCAAGACCCGCTCGCCCAATCTGTACGAGCGCTACACCTGGGGCCGTGGCGCGATGTCGAGTCAGATGATCGGCTGGTTCGGCGACGGCAACGGTTATGTCGGCAATCTCGACCTCAAACCGGAAGTCGCCAACACCGTCAGCGCGAGCGGCGTCTGGAAGAGCCGGGGCGACACGCCGTGGGAGGTGAAGCTCTCCGGCTACTACACCTATGTCGACAACTTCATCGACGCGACCAAGCTGCAAGACCTCATGATGATGGGGATGCCGAGCGGCTTCGTGCAGCTTCAGTTCGTCAACCGCGACGCCGAGCTCTACGGCGTCGATCTGGCTGGCGCGCTCAGGCTGTGGAACGACGCCGAGACCGGCACCGGCACGCTGCGCGGCAGCTTCAGCTGGGTCGAGGGCCGCGATCCGCATAGCGACCGCGACCTCTACCACATCATGCCGCCGAATGCGCGCCTCGCGCTCGACGAGGTCTTCGGCAACTGGTCCGGCACGCTCGAAGCCGTGCTGGTCGCCGAGAAGTCGCGCGTCGACGTCGTCCGCAACGAACCGGTGACGGGCGGCTATGCGCTGTTCAACCTGCGCGGCGGCTACGACTTCGGCAAGGTGCGGGTCGATGCCGGCATCGAGAACCTGTTCGACACCGCCTATGCCCTTCCGCTCGGCGGCCAGTCGCTCGGCGACTATGATGCCACGGGTATCCTGCGGCCGGTGCCGGGCGCGGGACGGTCGTTCAACATCGCCCTGACCGTGGGACTGTAACGGCGGTGGGCGCGGCGTCGATCTCCAATGTGCGCCTGCCGCGCCGCCTCCTGCCTGCCGCGCTGGCGGCCGCGCTGCACATCGCGGCCGCCAGCGTCGTCCTGTTTGTTCCGCTCGGACAGAGCGGCACCGGCGACACGTCTCCGGAAATCGCGATCCACTTGCCGCCCGCCGCGGCCACGCGGCAAGTCCTGTCCGCCGCACGCCCGCATCTCGTCCGGCCGCCTGTGGTGCGCGACGTGCCGGCTCCGCGGATAGAGGTCGAAGCAGCAGCGTCCACCGCGATCACCACACCGTCGCCGGCGCCTTCGGCCGACCGCACCGCGATCCGTGCCCAGGGCCGCCGCGATTATGGCGGCAAACTCTGGACCCTCATCGCGGCACGCAAGCCTGCGGGCATTCACCTCGACGGCGAAGCGACGGTGCTGTTCGCGGTGGACGGCAACGGCGCCTTGATCGAACTACAGCTCGCCCGTTCGAGCGGCAATGCGCGCCTCGATACGCTCGCGCTCGATACGGTGCGCAGCGCCGCGCCCTTCCCCGCTCCGCCGCCAGAGCTCGAAAGCGCCGATCTGCGCTTCACGATCCCTTTCGCGTTCCGTTGACGGCTACTGCCCGCCCGGATAGTTCGGCGCTTCGCGCGTCACCACGATGTCGTGGACGTGGCTTTCGCGCAGGCCCGCGCCGGTGATGCGGACGAACTGCGCCTTGTCGTGGAAGGCGTCCATGTTCTCGCAGCCGGTATAGCCCATCGCGGCGCGCAAGCCGCCGATGATCTGGTGCACCACATTCGACACCGGCCCCTTGTAGGGCACCTGACCCTCGACGCCTTCGGGCACGAGCTTCAGCGTGTCGGAAACCTCCGCCTGGAAATAGCGGTCGGCACTGCCGCGCGCCATCGCGCCCATGCTGCCCATGCCGCGATAGCCCTTGTAGGAACGGCCCTGATAGAGGAACACCTCACCCGGCGCCTCTTCCGTTCCCGCGAGCAGCGAACCGACCATCGCGACATCGGCACCGGCCGCAAGCGCCTTGGCGAGGTCGCCGGAATACTTGATGCCGCCGTCGGCGATCACCGGCACGCCGGCCTTGCGCGCCGCGCTCGCGGCATCCATCACCGCGGTGAGCTGTGGCACGCCGACGCCCGCGACGATGCGCGTGGTGCAGATCGAGCCCGGCCCGATGCCGACCTTCACGCAATCGGCGCCCGCATCGATCAGTGCCTTGGCGCCATCCGCCGTCGCGACATTGCCGGCAGCGACCTGAATGTAATTCGAATGCTTCTTGATCCGCGTGATCGCGTCGAGCACGCCCTTGGAATGTCCGTGCGCGGTATCGACCACGATCACGTCGCACTCCGCCGCAATCAGCGCCTCGGCGCGCGCGAAACCGTCATCGCCGACACCGGTCGCCGCGGCGACGCGCAACCGGCCGCGCTCGTCCTTGCAGGCGTTGGGATATTTCTGCGCCTTCTCGATGTCCTTCACGGTGATGAGGCCGACGCAGCGATAGGCATCGTCGACGACCAGCAGCTTCTCGATGCGGCGCTGATGCAGGAGACGCTTGGCCTCGTCCGGCTTCACGCCTTCGCGCACGGTGACGAGATTGTCCTTCGTCATCAGCTCCAGCACCTCCTGGCGCATGTCGCTGGCAAAACGCACGTCGCGGTTGGTCAGGATGCCGACGAGCTTGCCGGTGCCCTTGGCGTCGGCGCCTTCGACCACCGGGATGCCGGAGATGCGGAAGCGCTCCATCAGCGCCAGCGCGTCGGCGAGCGTGGCGTTCGGCGCGATGGTCACCGGATTGACCACCATGCCGCTTTCGAAACGCTTCACCCGGCGGACCTGCTCGGCCTGCTCGTCGATCTTGAGGTTCTTGTGGATCACGCCCATGCCGCCGGCCTGGGCCATGGCGATGGCGAGACCGGCCTCGGTCACCGTGTCCATCGCCGCCGACAGCAGCGGAATGCCGAGCTCGACGGTTTTGGTCAGCCTTGTCCGTGTATCGACCTGGGCGGGGAGGACGGTGGAGGCGGCAGGCACAAGCAGGACATCGTCGAAGGTTAAAGCCTCTCGGATGTTGCTCATGGGCGCTGCTCCATCGTTGGAGCGCCGAGCCTTTATCAGCGGCCGTTCGATTCGGCAAGCGCGACGTTTGGACCCGCAATTTTCCCGCCGCCGCCGCCCCTTCCGCCGCGCAGCGGCCGTCAGACCGTCAGCACAAGGATGATCGCGAAGAGCAGATAGAACAGGCCGAAGAAGGACAGCATCGTTCCGGTCACCCGGCCGCGGCGAAACAGCATGAACAGCGCGGCAATGGAAATCGCGGTGACCGCGCCGGCCCAGACGAGGATCGGATCGAGCAGCCAGGGCGTGAAGAAAATGCCGAAGGCGGTCGGCACCGTCGCCTGGATCATCATCGCGCCGCTGATATTGGCGAGAGCCAGCCGCTCCTTGCCCTGACGCACCCAGATGATGGCGTTCATCGTCTCGGGCAGCTCGGTCGCGATCGGGCTGATGAGCAGCGCGACGAGCTGCGGCGACAGGCCGAGATGCGGCGTGATGCTGTCGAGCTGGTGCACGAAGACCTGCGAGGCGATGAAGATCGCCACAAGTGCGCCGCCGGTCTGCAATAGAACCAGCGCGGTCGATGGCGTCGCCTGGCGCGGGGCGAGCATCAGCGGCTCCAGCGCGCCTTCGGCCTCGTCGGAGCGGCCTGTCGTCTCTTTCCAGAAATAGACGGCATAGGCCGCCAGGAACAGCACGCCCAGCCAGGGCTTGAAGGCGAAGACGACAAGGCCGAGCGCGATCTTCACCACGAAGATGGCGAGGAACCAGCCCTGGTCGCGGCTCAGATGGCGGTAGTCCACCGCCAGCGGCGCAGTCCGCGCGCGCGCGAGCATCACCCAGCCGACGGTGGCATAGGCGATCGTCGCCAGCACCAGCGGTCCGCCCAGCGCGGCACCGATGCCGAGCTGCTTCTGCGTCTCGTCATGGCCGAAGGCGACGGCGACGAAGGTCACGACGCTTTCGGGCAGCGCCGTTCCGAAGGCCGCGAGAATGGTGCCCGTGGCCGTCTGCTCGACGTTGAACTTGTGACCGGCCCATTCGACGCCGTTCACGAAATACTCGCAGGAGAAATAGATCGCGCCGGCCGCGACGAGCAGCAGCACCACGGTCAGAAACAGCGATGTCATAAAGCAAACCCCGGGGCCGGATCGCGACAACCAAAGGCAACGCGGCCCCTCCAGCCGAAGCGGGACCCGTCGCCCTTGGTCTCACCAAGCTTTCGCCGTCTGCGCCATGGCCGGAGGGCCAAGTGTGTTGACGCAAACCCCTCTTTCGTCGAGGGCGGTTACTCCCCAAAGGATGAATTCCGTCTAACAGGCCCGAACGGCACTGTCCACGCGCCCCACTTTGCAGTGCAACATTCGCGCATCCTGCGAGACGTTCGCAGACGCCGGATCCGGATTAAGAATGCTGCAAACCGGGAACTCTTCTATGATCCGGGTGTTTCAAGAGGCGGCGGGCCGGAAGGTCCCTGGCCTCAGGAAGGCCATTCCCCGCAAACGACTTTAGGAGAGAACAGACATGCTGAAGAACTTTCGCGTGATGATCGGCGCCGCCGTCGCGGCCGGCGCTCTGGCCTTTGCAGGCGCCGCCGACGCAGCACCGCACGGCGTCAAGGTCGGCACGCTGACCTGTAACGTATCGAGCGGTTGGGGCTTCGTGTTCGGCTCGTCCAAGGACCTGCGCTGCACCTTCCGTCCCAACAGCCATACCGCCGAGCACTACACCGGTTCGATCTCCAAGTTCGGCGTCGACATCGGTTATACCGAAGGCGGCGTGCTGGTGTGGGGTGTGTTCGCGCCGTCTTCCGACGTCCGTGCGGGCGCGCTTGAAGGCGACTACGCCGGCGCGACGGCGAGCGCCACGATCGGTGTCGGCCTCGGCGCCAACGTGCTGGTCGGCGGTCTCGACAAGTCGATCGCGCTTCAGCCGCTCAGCGTCGAAGGCAACAAGGGCCTGAACGTCGCCGCCGGCATTGGCGCGATCAGCCTGAAGGCCGCGCCGTAATCGGCTGACGCATCAAGTTCAAGCGAAAGCCCCGGTGGCGACACCGGGGCTTTTGTTTTTCAGAAGACCGGACTTTCCCGAATTCCCGTGACGACGAGGCCTTGGCCGCTCACATCGAATTCGATCGAGATATTGCCGATCCAGGCGGAGCAAGTGTCCGTTCCGGTGGATCCGGTTTGGCATTCGATGCTGGAGATGTCCGCGTGTCGATCAAAGACGAGGTCGTGCAGCAAAAAGTACGCGGTCGCCTGCTTAGGCACTCCGGAAGGGATTGAGTTCAGCACGGGTGCCGAACCGAATTCTCGATAGAAATCCTGCGGTGTTGCCGTCGCGGCGTGCCAAAGCCGCTGAAATTCCCTAAGCGCGCCATCGGACGCGGTGACGGGGATGAACCGGGTATCGTCCGGCAACGGACACCGCCCGTCCGGTTCGGTTACCAGCGCAAATGAACGGGTTTCGCTCCGATAGCCCAGCCGCCGCCATGCAGCAGGCGCGCGATCCGTCCACCCGGCCAGGCCGAATGGATGCTCGTTCGAAGACACATCGGTTGGGACAGACACATTGACGAATTCGCTAGGTCTTTTCGCGGGAAACACCTCGTCTTCGAGCACGCGACAGACACCGGCTCGATTCGGCCGAGGCTGGCGCACGAAGTAGTGTTCATTGCCGTCGGCGTCAGTACAGATTCGGAAGGCAAGCACGCTGCCACGTCCGGATAGCGCCACCGATATGCGCGGCGGCGCCCCTGTCGACATCGCATCGAAGAGTTTGTCCTGCCTGCAAAACGCCAGCGCTTGCACCGTATGTGCGCGAATTGTCCATTGGCCATTTGCCGGCACCAAGGCGAATGCGGCAAGCGCGACTCCGACAGCGATCCGAACCCGCATCAGTGCCTCCCAATGCAAGAAGCATATCGCAAGCTCAATGCGACGTTAATGTGGTTCCGGCGGATCGCCCGGCTTCTGGCGCTTCGAGGTCTCGCCGTCTTCGCGCGCCTCAGAAATCTTTTCGGCGGCCGGGTTGATGATCCCGAAGGAAAAGAACAATGCCGAAGCCACCGCGAAGGCCTTGCGCGATTTGCGCAGCGGCGCGGTCGCGCGGGCCATCAGCGGCAGTCCAATGGCGAGCGTCGCCAACAGCAGAAGAAGCAATCCCCAAAGCGGCATCGCACACCCTCCGGAAGATCAGGTAGGCCGGCCGCCGCGAAATCCAAGGGCGACGAGATAGAGCTCCACCGATTCCGCCCGGCTCGCCGGCGGCTTTACATGCTTCACGGTCGCGAAGCTCTTCTTCAGCCGGGTGAGAAGCTCGCCGGTCGCGCCGCCCTGGAACACCTTGCCGATGAAGGCACCGCCCGGCTTCAGCGTGGCATCGGCCATGTCGAGCGCGGCTTCGAGCAGCGCGCTGGTGCGCAGGTGATCGGTGGCGCGATGGCCGGTGGTCGGCGCCGCCATGTCGGTCAGCACGACATCGGCCGGCCCGCCGAGCGCATCGATCAGCATCTGCGGCGTATCGGGGTCGAGCATGTCGGCCTGGAGGAACGTCACGCCGTCGATCGCTTCCATCGCGAGGATGTCGGTCGCCACCACCTGCCCCGCCGGCCCGACGCGCGAGATCGCGATCTGGCTCCAGCCGCCCGGCGCGGCACCGAGATCGAGCACCCGCGCGCCCTTCTTGAAGAACCGGAACTGGCTGTCGAGCTCGACGATCTTGAACGCGGCGCGGCTGCGATAGCCCTTGCTCTTCGCCGCATGCACATAAGGATCGTTGATCTGGCGCTCGAGCCAGCGCCGCGACGACACCGTGCGCACCTTGCGATCCTTGAGACGCGCGCGCACTTCGCCGCGCCCCGATGTGCCGCCGGATTTCTTCATGACCGGCCCATCAACTCCCGGAGCATACCCTCGCGCAAGCCCCGGTCGGCGACGCGAAGCTGTTCGCAGGGCCAGAGCGCGGAGATCGCGGCAAAGATCGCGCAGCCCGGCACGATCAGATCGGCACGGTCCGGTCCGACCGGTCCGAGCGCCGCGCGGCCGGCGAGATCGAGCGACAGCAGCCGGTCGATCACCGTCATGATGTCGGCGCAGTCATGCCAGCTCGCATCGACCTGGCCGCGGTCGTAGCGCGGCAGATTGAGCGCAAGCGCCGCCAGCGTCGTCACCGTGCCCGATGTGCCGAGGAGATGATGGGTCGCCGGATCGAAGACCCCGCGCGCATCCATCGCGGCTTTCACCGGCGTCAGCCGCGCGATCGCATCGCGCCGCAGGGCCTCGTAACCGGCGCGGCTGAAATCGTGTTCGCCTTCCGCCAGCGTCACCACGCCGATCGGCTCGGAATGCGCGTAGACGACCGCAGGCTTGCTGTCCGCGCCGCGCCGCATCCAGATCAGTTCGGTAGAGCCGCCCCCGATGTCGAAGATCAGCGCGCCCTCGGCCCGTTCGTCGATCAGGGGCGCGCAGCCGACCGCGGCCAGGCGCGCCTCCTCGTCGGCGCTGATGATCTCGAGCGCAATGCCGGTCTCGTCCTTCGCCCGCTGCACCAGCTCGCCGGCATTGCTCGCCCGCCGGCACGCTTCGGTGGCGACCGCGCGCAGCCTCTGCACCTGCCGGTCGGTCAGGTGACGGGCACAGATCCTGAGCGCCTCGATCGTCCGGGCGATGGCCGCCTCGGACAGCACCCCGGTCTGGGCCAGCCCCTCACCCAGCCGGACGATGCGCGAAAACGAATCGATCACCTTGATCCGGCCGCGCTTGGTCGGTTCGGCGATCAGGAGGCGGCAGTTGTTCGTTCCGAGATCCAGCGCAGCGACCGGTGGCGGCGGCCGCCGGCCGCGCCGTGCTCCCTCTGGCAAATGCAACCTCCCCTGCCCCAAGCCGGACCGTTTTGCGGATGCTAGCATGCTGACAACATTTGGCGACGGTGACGGCGCGTCAGGCGCAGGTTCCGCCCGGATGGGCCGGAATTTTACGACCTTGCAACGGCGGAGGCGGTTGGCTAAACGAGCGCACCCGTTGGGGGATCGTCTAACGGTAGGACCCCAGACTCTGACTCTGGTTGTCTAGGTTCGAATCCTAGTCCCCCAGCCAATCCGCTCTCGGAATTTGGCTATACAATCGTTCGGCCGCCGCGTCCGTCCGGCAATTTAATCAAAAGTCGGCACTGTCATCGCCGAGACATGATCGTTCCATGTCCGCATCGATGTTTGACGCCACTTTGGCGCGACACCTATTCTCGTGACGACCTCTCAACGAGATGCCCGTGGCCAGCTATTCGCTCGAAGACGACGACCACGACAGCTTTCCCGTCCGGCATTTCGACTGGTTCGCGCGGCATCATCTGCCGAGCGACGATGCGTTCTCGGCCCCCAAGGCTTTTGCGGCCGCGTCGGGCTACAGTTTCGTTCCGTCTTCCTATGCCGACCAGAGCTTCGGCGGCGCCCATACGCTCGCGGTGCCCGACAATCCGACGATGGCCGACGAGATCGCCTTCATCTCCGGCGTCTATCCCGACGGCACGCTTCCGCTTTATGCCTTCTCCGCCTGGAACAACGACAAGCCCGCGACCTATACCGGCGGATACACACTGACCGCGAAGTGGGGTGCGTCCACGGCGCAGACCTCCGGCGGAACCGTCGCCTATTACTTCACGCCGGCATCCAACTGGACGTCCACCGAGAAGACCGCTCTCGCCTCCGGCCTCGCGATGTGGTCGGCGGTGGCGAACATCAGCTTCGTCCAGACCACGACGCAGTCGGCCGCGCAGATCGTCTTCACCCGCGGAAGCGACGGCGGCGCCGCGACCAGCCCGGGCTACAGCGATCCGGGCAATGGCGGCGTCACCGGCGGTTCGATCCTCCTGCAGATGACCAAGGCGACGATCTCGATCGACACCTCGGTCGCCGGCTTCGGGCCGATCGACGGCCAATTCACGACCTATGGCGGCTATCCGACCATGACCTACCTCCATGAGGAAGGTCACGCGCTCGGCCTCGGTCATGCCGGCCCCTATAACGGCAATGTCAGTGCATCGACGCAGCAGTTCAGCGCCTGGGACACGCGGCTGTGGTCGATCATGTCCTACATCGAGCCGAGCAGTCGCGGCGCCAAATTCGCATCGAGCTATCCTGTCACCGGAACGAACTGGTCCGTCGGCGGCGAGAGCTACGATCCGACCGGGTTGATGCCGCTCGACATCCTGGCGATCCAGCAGCTCTACGGCTTGCCGACATCGACGCCGCTGTCGGGCGGTCAGGTGTTCGGCTTCCACTGCAACATCACCGGCGCGATCGCGCCCTATTTCGATTTCACGCAGAACACCCTTCCGATCCTCGCGCTCTGGGATATGGGCACGGGCAACACGCTCGACCTCAGCGGCTACAGCACGGGATCGTCTGTCAGCCTGGTCGCCGGCACCTTCTCGAGCTTCGCCGGCATGACCAACAACCTCGCCATCGCCTACGGCACGGCGATCGACGGCTTCGTCGGCACCTCGGGCGCGGACACCGTCGCCGGCAACAACGACGGCGACACCTTTCAGGGTGGCGGCGGCAATGACAGCTTCACCGGCGGCACCGGCGTCGACACAGCCGTCTTCAGCGGCAACTACGCCGACTACACCATCACATTCATGGGTGGCACGACCTATCAGGTCACCGACACCCGCCTGACCTCGCCGGACGGGGTCGACAGCGTCACGCAAGTCGAGAAAGCCAAGTTCGCCGACCAGACGATCACCTTAGGTGCCAGCGCCAATCAGGCTCCGGTGCTGGCCGGTGCCGGCAACAGCGTGAGCTACACCGAACAGGCATCCGCAATCGTCGTCGACAGCGCGATCACGGCCTCCGATTCCGACAGCACAAACCTGACCGGTGCCACGATCACGATCTCGTCCGGCTTCGTGAACGGCGACATTCTCAATTTCACCAACCAGAACGGCATCACCGGCAGCTGGAATGCCTCAACCCATATTCTGACCCTGAGCGGGACCGCCAGTGTCGCGAACTATCAGGCGGCCTTGCGTTCCATAACCTTCTCTTCACCGAGCGACGATCCGACGAATGCAGCACGCACGGTCACCTGGGCCGTCGACGACGGCCAGGCTTCGAACCACGCCAGCAACAGCGTCACCACGACAATCCACGTCACGCCAGTGAACGATGCGCCCGTGCTCGGCGGCGGCGGCAACAGCGTGAGCTACACCGAGAACGCATCGGGCACCGTCATCGACAGCGCGATCACCGTCTCGGATGCCGACAGCGCGAATCTGGCGGGCGCAACGATCTCGATTTCCTCCGGCTTCGTGAGCGGCGACACGCTCAACTTCGTCAATCAGAACGGCATCACCGGTTCGTGGAATGCCGCCACGCATATCCTGACCCTGAGCGGCAGTGCCAGCCTCGCGAACTATCAGGCCGCGCTTCGCTCGATCACTTTCTCGTCGAGCAGCGACGATCCAACGAACGCAGCGCGCACCGTCTCGTGGTCCGTCGATGACGGCCAGTCCGCCAACCATGCCAGCAACAGCGTCACCACCACGATCAACGTGACGCCGGTGAACGACGCACCGGTGCTCGCAGGCGCCGGCAACAGCGTGAGCTATACCGAGAACGCGTCTGCAATCGTCGTCGACAGCGCGATCACGGTCTCCGATGCGGACAGCGCGAATCTGGCCGGCGCAACGATTACCATCACTTCCGGCTTCGTGACCGGCGACACCCTCGCCTTCGCCAACCAGAACGGCATCACCGGTTCCTGGAACGCCGCGACCCATGTTCTGACCCTGAGCGGCAGTGCCAGCGTCGCAAACTATCAGGCTGCACTGCGCTCGATCACCTACGCATCGACAAGTGACAACCCGACCAGCGCGGCGCGCACCGTGACCTGGTCCGTAGATGACGGCCAGTCGGCAAACCACGCCAGCAACAGCGTGACCTCGACCGTCAATGTCACCCCGGTGAACGATGCGCCGGTGCTCGCCGGCGCCGGCAACACGGTCGCCTACACCGAGCAGGCCGCCGGAACCGTCGTCGACGGTGCAATCACGGTCTCCGATGCCGACAACACCAGCCTGTCTGGCGCGACGATCGCCATCTCGTCCGGCTTCGTGGCGGGCGACATCCTCGCCTTCGCCAACCAGAACGGCATCACCGGTTCGTGGAATGGCACGACCCACATTCTGACGCTCAGCGGCTCCGCCAGCCTGGCGAATTATCAGGCGGCATTGCGCTCCATCACCTTCTCGTCTTCCAGCGACAACCCGACGAGCGCCACCCGCACCGTGACCTGGACCGTCGACGACGGCCAATCCACAAACCATGCGAGCAGCAGCGTCACGACCGCGATCAATGTCACGCCCGTGAACGATGCGCCGGTGCTCGCCGCCGCCGGCAACACGGTCGCCTACACCGAGCAGGCTGCGGGAATCGTCGTCGACAGCGCGATCACGGTTTCGGACCCAGACACCGCCAGCCTTTCCGGCGCGGCAATCGCGATCTCGTCGGGCTTCGTCACCGGCGACACGCTGAATTTTACCAACCAGAACGGCATCACCGGTTCGTGGAATGCGGCGACCCATGTCCTGACCCTGAGCGGTTCGGCAAGCCTCGCCAGCTATCAGGCAGCCCTGCGCTCCATCACCTTCTCGTCTTCCAGCGACAACCCGACGAACGCCGCCCGCACCGTGACCTGGACCGTCGATGACGGCCAGTCCGCGAACCACGCCAGCAACAGCGTTACCACCACGGTCAACGTCACGCCGGTGAACGATGCGCCTGTCCTCGGCGGCGCGGGAAATACTATCGGCTACACCGAACAGGCCTCCGGCACTGTCGTCGACAGCGCCATCACGGTATCCGATGCCGACAGCGCGAACCTCGCGGGCGCGACGATCGCCATCTCGTCGGGCTATGCCGCGGGCGACACACTGAACTTCTCCGGCCAGAGCGGCATCACGGGATCGTGGAATGCGGCAACGCATATCCTGACGCTGAGCGGCAGCGCGTCGGTCGCAAACTATCAGGCAGCCTTGCGCTCCATCACCTTCTCGTCTTCCAGCGACAACCCGACCGGCGCCGCGCGCACCGTGACCTGGCAGGTCGATGACGGCCAGTCCGCGAACCATGCCAGCAACAGCGTCACCACCACCGTCAACGTCACGCCGGTGAACGACGCGCCCGTCCTCGGCGGCGCCGGGAACACCGTAGGCTATACCGAGAACGCCGCCGGTGTCGCGGTCGACGGCGCGATTACGGTCGGCGACCCGGACAGCACCCTGCTGACCGGCGCGGCCGTCACCATCTCTTCGGGCTTCGTCAGCGGCGACACGTTGGCCTTCGTCAACCAGAGCGGCATTTCGGGAAGCTGGAACGCCGCGACCCATGTCCTGACGCTGAGCGGATCGTCCAGTGTGGCGAATTATCAGGCGGCCTTGCGTTCGGTCACCTACTCCTCGACCAGCGACAACCCGACCAGCGCGGCGCGCACCGTGACCTGGCAGGTCGATGACGGCCAGTCTTCGAACCACGCCAGCAACAGCGTCTCTTCCACCGTCAACGTCACGCCGGTCAACGATGCGCCGGTGCTCGGCGGTGCCGGGAACAGCGTCGGCTATACCGAGCAATTGACAGCCGCCGTTCTCGACAGCGGGCTCACCGTCGCGGATGCCGACAGCGCGACCCTTGCCGGTGCCGCGGTGACGATCGCCGCCGGATATCTCGCCGGCGACGCGCTCAACTTCGTCAACCAGAACGGCATCAGCGGATCGTGGAACGCCGCAACCCACATTCTTACCCTGAGCGGCAGCGCCAGCGTAGCGAACTACCAGGCGGCGCTGCGCTCCGTCACCTTCTCCTCAACCAGCGACAACCCGACCGATTACGGCAGCGACGCGACGCGCACCATCACTTGGACGGTCGATGACGGCCAATCCGCCAATCACGCCAGCAGCAGCGTTTCCACCACGGTGAACATCACCGCAGTGGACGATCCGGCCTCGCTGCACAACGACGCCTTCGCCGTCGCCGAGAACGCCAGCATCGGCGACGGGCTGAGCCTCTTCGCCGACAACGGTTCGGGCGCGGACACCGATCCGGACACCATCCTGCACATCACCGCCGTCAATGGCGTGAGCGGCAATGTCGGCCATGAGATCACACTGGCCTCCGGCGCCTTGCTCACCGTCAATGCCGACGGCGGCTTCACTTACAACCCGAACCATGTCTTCGATGCCCTGCCCGCGGCGGGCTCCGGATCGACCGGCACCTCGACCACCGACAGCTTCAGCTACACGGTCAACGGCACGGTCGAGACCGCTACCGTCACCATCGACGGTGTCGACTCGAACGACACGCTGCACGGCACTTCCGGCAACGACACGCTCGACGGCGGCACGGGCACGGACACGCTGGTGCTGACCGGTAACCAGGCCGATTACAGCATCGTCTTCGACAGCGGCACGCTGAGCTACACCGTCACCGACAACCGCGGCGGCCATCCCGACGGCACCGATACGGTGAAGAATGTCGAAAACTTCCAGTTCGCCGACGGCACCGTGTCCTATGCCACCGCGACCACCAGCGCCGCCAACGGTTTCGGCGGAACCACGACGACGCTGTGGGATGCGGCCAACGACCGGCTCTGGACCTCAGATGCCGTAGCGAAGGATTCGCAGGGCGATATCGTCCAGGAGACGATCCAGCTCGACAATGGCGGGCGCTGGGTCAACAGCTTCGATCACACCGGCGGCGTCTTGTGGTCGACGAGCGATTACGACGCCGCAAACAACCTCGTCAGCCAGGTGACGACCTTTGCCGATGGCAGCCACACCCTGGCGCTGTTCGACCCCACCGACCAGTTTGGCTGGGATCACGCGACGCTGAGCTTCGACGCCAACTGGAACCAGACCGGCCTCAGCGGCGCCCTCGACGGCGGCTCCACCGCCATCACCACGAACGACATCGCCGCGGCGCTCGATACGCTGCTCTGGTTTACGATGCCCTATGATGCGAACCATGACGTCGATCCGATGAATCTCACGCGCACGGGCGGCAGCGGCAATGACGTGCTGTTCGGCTTTGCCGGCAACGACACGCTGAACGGCGGCGGCGGCAACGATTACATCGACGGCGGCGCGGGCAATGACACGCTGACCGGCGGAACCGGCGACGACACCTTTGTGTTCCGAACCGGCGACGGGCTCGACACCATCACCGACTTCACGCCGGGCGACAGTTCGAACGATCTCATCAGCCTGCACGGCTATGGCATCGCCGATTTTGCCGCGCTGCAGCCGTTGATCAGCCAGTCCGGCGCCGACGTCGTGATCGCCTTCGACGACCAGAACCACATCACGCTGCAGAACGTGACGTTGGCCCAGCTCAACTCCGGCGATTTCCTGTTCAGCTAGCGCCGTCGATCAGCTTGGCCATCGCTTCCAGATAGGCCGCGAAGGCCTTGCGCCCCGCCGCGGTGATCCGCGCCCGCGTCAAAGGCTTCCGGCCGAAAAAGCTCTTTTCGATCTCGATATAGCCGGCATCTTCAAGCTTGCGCAGGTGGATCGAAAGATTGCCCTGTGTTGCCTGCAGCGCCGCCTTCAGCGCGTTGAAATCCGCGACATCGGCATCGGCGAGAAAGGCCATGATCCCCAGCCGCATCCGGCCGTGGATCACATCGTCGATCCGTCCGATGTCGAAAGCGGCCATCACCCCGCCTTGCGCGCATTGCGCAGCAGCAGCCAGCCCGGCAGCGCCATGCAGAGCCACAGCCCCAGCCCGCCGAACAGGATGAACCAGCCCCGACTGTCGATGGTGAGCGCCATCGCCGCTGCGGATACATACCAGCCCGCTGCGACCAGCCCGTGCCAGCCCCGGCGCCCCATCGTCCAGGCGAAGAACCACGCCGTACCCTGCAGCACGAAAACCGTGCAGGGAAAGATCAGCCACACCTCGAGGCTCTGCATCCGCAGCGCCTGCCAGCCGATGACCAGCAGCAGTGCGAGATTGGCCAGACCGATGGCCGAGAACACACCCCCGACCGCGCGGCCGACAGCGCCCTTCGGCGCCAGATGCCGGTTGCGCAACAGGATCGCGGTGATCGCGACGGCGAACACGACCGTCGGCCCGACGCCGATCGACAGGCCCGTCAAACCGTCCTGCGGCAGCAGTCCGCCCGCCTGCACCGCGTGCAGGACCATCTGCCCGCCATAGATCAGTCCGGCGGCAAAATAGGTCTCGGCGAAGCCGCGAAACTGCAGCGGCTCGCCGCCGCCATCGACGAGCCCGCGCAGGAAGGCGAGATCGTCGCGCGCCGTCTGGATATCCTGGGTCATTCGGCAGCCTCCGGAAGGGGCATGGCCCCGCGATTAGAGCGCGATTCTCGCGGCCCGTTGAGGATGCGCCCGATGAAACTGTGGCGCACCAGCAGCTGGTAGCTCGCGAACAGAATCGGCAGGGCGATGGCGAGGATCAGCGGGAATTTCACCCACCACGGCCAGGGAAGCTGCGACAGCGCGGTCTGCAGCACCATGATCAGCGGCAGATGGGCGAGATAGAGCCAATAGGATGCATCGGCCACATAGCGCCGCGCCGGGCTGTGGCGCGACAGGAAGCGCAGCGAAAATCCGATCACCGCCGCGATCCAGCTCCAGATTCCGAGCGCATAGCACACCGCGTAGAGCGCCGTCGCCGCGTCGTGCGGGGCCGGCTTATAGACCGGCTCGATCCCAATGATGCCGACGCAGCCGGCGGTAAAGCCGACGGCTAGCACGAGGTTGAGCAACCAGCGCCGCTTCCACACCTGCAACAAATCGGTCTGGCGATGCAGCAGCCAGCCGAAGCCGAACGCCGTACCGAATCCCACAACGGCGCTCAGATTGGGCACGAGTGAGGAGTCCGGTGTCATGATGCCGACCCACTGCAGCCATTGCGGCTGCAGGATCAGCACCAGCGCCGTCGGCGCGGCAAGCACCACGATTCCGAACGGGCTCTGGATCAGCGCGCGCACGATCCGGTCTACGCCGGCACGCACATGTCCGCCCCGGTCCACCAGCGCCACGAGCCCGCGCAGGATCAGCGTCGCCGCATAGAGCTGCAGCAGCGAATAGAGGAACCAGAGATGGGTGAGCGGAAACGCCGGGAAGCCGGCATAGGGCGGCGGCGGCGGCAACGGCTTGCCATGCGCCATCACCATGGCGCCATAGATCGATGCACCGATGATCAGCGCGAACAGGATCGGCCAGCCCACGACAAGCGGAATGCCGATGCGCTTGAGCCTGTCCCGCACGAAGCCGCGCCAGCCTTTCTTGTGAAAGCTCATATGGCCGAAGAAGCCGGCGAGCACGAAGAACGCCGACATCCGGAACATATGCAGCGTGAAGAAGGTGAGGCCGAGCCCCGTGCTGCGCGACGTATCCATCACGATCCATGCATTCACGCCCGGCGGCGTCGGCAGGAACGACATCGTCGCGTGGAATGCGATGCCGAGCAGCAGCATTCCGCCGCGCGCCGCATCGAGCGCATGCAGCCGCTCGCTGCCGCTTGCCATGATCTGTTTCTCCGCCACGAAACCTCCTCTGCCCGCGACCGGGCCGCGCCACGTCACTGCAGCCTCATACATCAACTAGTTTACATTTCAAACCAGTTTTCTATAGGACAACGATCACGGCGACGAGCGCTCTGGATAACATATTGAGGATATTGATATTTCTTCCGTAGTCGGCGCGCGGCTTCCGCCCGCAAATCTCGCAAACAGACCTGGCCCCGGATCCTGGCTCGTCCCTGCACGCCAACGCCGACCGCGACCAACGCGGCACGCGCGCCCCGAAACAAAATATCGTCGATGAACGAAAGCCCGCGACCTTATCCAACAGCCGGCGCGAAAATTTCCAGACGCGCCGCGGCTTTCGGCGGCGCGGACCGTGGATAAGACGTATACGGATTTATTTTCGACGGGCCCTTGAACCGAGTCTCTGCAAACCCCATTTCGGCTACATCCCCACAGTTACGCGCCTTCAGATGAGCCCGGCACCGGCGCATCCGGATGCAGCAATCTTTCCACTTTCAGGTCGCGCCACAGCGCCGGCGGCGTCGCGGCCTCGAGCAGCGCCACATTGCTGTCGACCTCCGCCACGCTCGCCGCGCCGGGAATCACGCTGACCACCACCGGATGGGCGGCGGCGAATTGCAGCGCCGCCTGCGCCAGAGGAACGCCATGCGCCTCGCACACAGTCTTGAGCCTCTTCACCCGTGCCGCGACCTCGGCCGGCACGGGGTCGTAGTTGAAGGTCGCGCCCCCCGCGAGCACACCCGAATTGTATGGCCCGCCGAGCACGATGCCCGCGCCTTTCTTCGCGCATTGCGGAAACAGCGTGTCGATCGGCGCCTGCTCCAGCAGGGTGTAGCGTCCCGCAAGCAGGAAGAGATCGGGATCGGCCAGCTCCAGCATCCGCGCGCAGGGCTCCCACTCGTTCACGCCGAGACCGATCGCCTTCACCGCGCCGGCACGGCGCAGATCGTCGAGCGCGCGCCACCCGCCGGTCTCCATCAGCTCGCGGATGCGCGCTTCGGATTGCGCGCGGCCGCCATGGGTGAAACCGTCGACGTCATGAATGAACAGCACATCGACACGGTCGAGCCCCATTCGCTTCAGGCTCGCCTCGAAGGAGCGCAGCACGCCGTCATGCGAATAGTCGTAGACGTAGCGGACATCGGGCGGCACGACGAACG
This sequence comes from Pseudomonadota bacterium, assembly GCA_018241025.1. GTDB lineage: Bacteria > Pseudomonadota > Alphaproteobacteria > Micropepsales > Micropepsaceae > Rhizomicrobium. Next base: position 354,814 of record JAFEEQ010000011.1, on the reverse strand, counting down.
CGCCATGATTGGACTGCTCCGGCGCGCAGGGCTCGATCAGCCGCCCCGCCTTGGTCGAAAGCAGGAACGCCTCGCGCGGCTTGGCCGCAAGAACGCGCCCGACACGCGTTTCGGCAAGACCCAGCCCGTATTGCGGCGCGGTATCGAAGTAGCGCATCCCGGTTTCCCAGGCGTGCTCCATGGTGGCGGCGGCCTCTTCATCGGTGAAGGCGCGCCCGAGATTGCCGAGCGTCGCCGTGCCGAAGCCGAGCAGCGTGAAAGGCAGCGTCATGCCGCCGCGCGTCGTGAAGGACCGGATCCCGGTCGCCTTGAACATCGGTACCACCATGCACAGGAGGATCGCAGCTTGGAAAATCATGACGCCGCCCGCAAGCCGCGGCCCTTATCCACGCGAAGAATCCAGCGATTCCAGCCGTCTGACGTCAATCCGCGCCATTCGAACCCGAAAAATGCGCAAAACGTCCGCCAGGCGTGTCGTGCCTTGCAATCGCGCGCGTCCAAACCGAATTTCTCGCCCCCATCCCAGCCACTGCCGCGTTAGAGGTCCATCATGCTGAAACTCAATGACCAAACCCTGCTCCGCCCCGACAGCTACATCGACGGCGCCTGGGTTCCCGCGGCAAGCCGCTTTGCCGTCAAGGACAAGGCGACCGGGGAGATCATCGCCGAGGTCGCCGATTGCGGCCCCGCCGAAACCCGCGCCGCGGTCGAAGCCGCCGCCGAAGCCTGGCCCGCCTGGCGCGCGAAGACCGCGAAGGAACGCGCGGCGCTGATGCGCAAATGGTTCGAGCTGATCATGGCCAACCAGGAAGATCTCGCCCGCCTGATGACCGCCGAACAGGGCAAGCCGCTCGCCGAGACCCGCGGCGAAGTCGCCTACGGTGCCAACTTCATCGAGTGGTTCGCCGAAGAGGGAAAGCGCGTCTATGGCGACATCATCCCGACCTTCGCCGCCGGCAAGCGCATCCTGGTGCAGAAGGAGCCGATCGGCGTCGTCGGCGCGATCACGCCGTGGAATTTCCCCAACGCGATGATCACGCGCAAGGCCGCTCCTGCCCTCGCCGCCGGCTGCCCCTTCGTGATCAAGCCCGCGGCCGAGACTCCGCTTTCCGCCACCGCCCTCGCCGAACTCGCGCACCGCGCCGGCATCCCCAAGGGCGTGTTCAACGTCGTGACCTCCGACAGGGCGGCGGAAGTGGGCAAGGTGCTGACGACGCATCCGCTGGTGCGCAAGTTCAGCTTCACCGGCTCGACCGAGGTCGGCCGCATCCTGATGGCGCAATGCGCTTCGACGGTGAAGAAGGTCTCCTTCGAGCTCGGCGGCAATGCGCCGTTCATCGTCTTCGCCGATGCCGATCTCGACGCCGCCGCCGACGGCGCGATGCTCTCGAAATACCGCAACATGGGCCAGACCTGCGTCTGCGCGAACCGCATCCTGGTGCAGGATTCCGTCTACGACGCCTTCGCCGCCAAGCTCGCCGAGCGTGTCGCCAAGCTGAAGCTCGGCAACGGCATGGAAGACGGCGTGACCCAGGGACCGCTGATCGCCGAAGACGCGGTGGAGAAAGTCGAACGCCTGCTCTCGGACGCAACACGCAAAGGCGCGAAGGTCGTGACCGGCGGCAAGCGGTCTGCACTCGGCGGCACCTTCTTCGAACCGACCATCCTCGGCGGGGTGACGACAGAGATGGACATCGCCCGCGAGGAGATCTTCGGACCGGTCGCGACCCTGTTCCGCTTCAAGGACGACGCCGAAGCGATCCGCATCGCCAACGCCACCGAGTTCGGGCTTGCGGCCTATTTCTACGCCCGCGACATCGGCCGCGTGATGCGCGTGGCCGAAGCGCTCGAATACGGCATCGTCGGCGTCAACGAAGGCATCATCTCGACCGAGGTCGCCCCCTTCGGCGGCGTCAAGCAAAGCGGCATGGGCCGCGAGGGCAGCAAGTACGGCATCGAGGATTATCTGGCGGTCAAGTACGTACTGCTGGGCGGTCTAGCGACCTAAACCCAACTCGTCATGGCCGGGCATGTCCCGGCCATCCAAGATCACCAAGCCTGCAATCGCCGCGCTCGCGCGGCGACGCAAGCCACTATTCACAATCAACATCGAGATCATGGATCGCCGGAACAAGTCCGGCGATGACGATGAGGTTGCTAGTGCGCCACCTTCAATGCCGCCCCAACCAACCCCTGCAACGCCTCGCTCCGCGGATAGGGAGTCCCCGTGTATTGCCGGAAACCTTCCGCATAGGCGACACCGAACAGTGTACCCTGCTTGGCCGAGAACCGCCCGAGCGAGGCGGCAAAATCGGTGATGCCGTGCTGCTTGATCACCCAGGCGAACTGGCTCTCATGCTTCGCCAGCATCGCGGCCTTGATTTCGAATTGCGCCGAGATATCGACACCGAACTCCGGCGCCACGCGTTTGCCGGAGCGATCCCGGCCGTCGATCGGGTCCATGAAATAGAGATGCGGAATCGTCTCCAGCGCCTTCGCCGGCCCAGTCTCGTAATTCCGCACGGTCGAGGCGAACAGAGCGTCGCGCACGAGGATGCTCGTCGCCTCGTGATCGGGATGATAGTCCTCGGGCGAGCCGGTGAGCACGATATCGGCCGCTACAGCCCGCACGATCTCCGTCGCCTTGCGCCGTGTCGCATCGTCGTTGAAAACGCAGAGATCGCCGACATCGGCGCAGAGATAATCTGCACCGATCAGCGCCGCCGCCGCGGCCGCCTCGGCCTTGCGGATGCGCGCGGTTTCTTCGCACGTCGTCGTCGTCGAGCCGCAATCGCCGGCCGTCATCGTCGCGATGGTGATGCGATGGCCGGCCGCCGCGAGCAGCGCCAGCGTGCCGGCACAGAGCGTCTCGGCATCGTCGGGATGGGCGTGGAAGGAGAGGATATGGGTCATGTGACGATCCTATGGGCTGGGCACGGCGAACAGAAGTGGCGCTCCTCATCTCCTGAGCCCGCCGAAGGGCGACAGGCGCAGGATGAGGTCCTTTGAGCACACCCTCATGCTGAGCCTGTCGAAGCACGAGGGTAGCACCGACCCTAATCCCGGCGAGACAGCACCGCCCGCGCCGCAAACGCACCCGTCGCGAAGCACGCCTGTAGCAGGTAGCCGCCCGTCGGCGCCTCCCAGTCCAGCATCTCGCCCACGACATAGGTTCCGGGGACAGCCTTGAGCATCAACCCGTCATCCACCGCGTCGAACGAAACGCCGCCCGCCGTCGAGATCGCCCGCGCCAGCGGCTGCATCGCAGTCAGAGTCAGCGGCACGCTCTTGATCCGCTCCGCCAGCCCGGCCGGGTCCGCCGGAGGCGGCCCCGGCTCACGCAACAGGTTGATCTCCAGCGGCGACAGCTTCGCCGCCTTGCGCAGGAAGTTCGAGAGGCTCTCCTTGCCCCGCGGCCGCGCCAGCGCCGCAGCCAGCTGCTCGACACTGCGGTCGGGCCTGAGATCGATTTCCGCCACCGCCGGTAAAGCATCGCGCAGCGCCGCCGACGCCGCATACACAACGCCGCCTTCGAGACCATACGCCGTGACCATCGCCTCGCCCCGCACGACCTGCGATCCGAACCGCAGCGCGATGTTCTTCAGCGGCTGTCCCGCAAAGCGCTCCCGGAACGGCGCGCTCCACGCGACATCGAACCCCGCATTCGCCGGTTTCAGATCGGACACTGCCACGCCCTTCTCGCGCAGCAACCTCACCCAGCCGCCATCGCCGCCCAGCCGCGGCCAGCTCGCGCCACCCAGCGCCAGCACCGTGGCGTCGGCCAGCACGGTTTCATCGGCGAAACGCAACGCACCGTCGTCGTCCCAGCCGCGCCAGTCGCTCCGAAGCCGGAACCGCACGCCTTGCCGCTCCAACCGCCCGAGCCAGGCCCGCAGCAGCGGCGACGCCTTCATCGCTTTCGGAAACACCCGCCCGCTCGAGCCGACAAACGTCTCCTGCCCGAGCCCGTTCGCCCAGGCGATCAAATCGGCCGGCGTAAACGCCTCGAGCACCGGCCTGAGCCGCTCCGCCGCCGCGCCGTATCGCGTCATGAAGCGCTCGAACGGCTCCGAATGCGTCAGGTTCAGCCCGCCGCGGCCTGCCATCAGCAGCTTGCGCCCGACCGACGGCATGCGGTCGAGCACCGTCACCTGCGCGCCGCCGGCGCTCAGTACCTCGGCCGCCATCAGCCCGGCCGGGCCGGCGCCGATCACCGCGACGGAGAAAGGTCTGCTCATGCCCCTGTATCGGAAAGCCGGACGCACACCGCAAGCGCTTCCTTTTCGCGCCGCCCTCCCCTATTCCTCCGCCATGCTCCGCATCTCGGAAATCCGCCTGCCGCTCGATCATGCGCCGGACGCGCTCAAAGTCGCGCTGTTCCGCAAGCTCCGCCTGCCTGCAGCGGCAATCAAAAGCTTTGCCGTGTTCAAGCGCGGTGTCGACGCCCGCAAGAAGAGCGCCATCGTCTACACCTACATCGTCGATGCCGAGATTGCCGACGAGGACGTCTATCTCGCGCGCAATCGCGATCCGCACATCCAGCGGACACCCGATCTGGACTACAAGTTCGTCGCCACGGCACCGGTGCGCGCCTTCTCGCGGCCGGTCGTGATCGGTGCGGGGCCGTGCGGATTGTTCGCGGCATTGATTCTGGCGCAGTCCGGCTTCCGGCCCATCATCCTCGAACGCGGCAAGGTGGTGCGAGAGCGAACCAAAGACACCTGGGGCCTCTGGCGCCGCTCGGTCCTCGATCCGGAGTCCAACGTCCAGTTCGGCGAAGGCGGCGCCGGCACCTTTTCCGACGGCAAGCTCTACAGTCAGATCAAGGATCCGCGCCATCTCGGGCGCAAGGTCCTCACCGAGTTCGTCAAAGCCGGCGCGCCGGAAGAGATCCTGACCGAGGCGCATCCGCACATCGGCACCTTCCGCCTCGTGACCATGGTCGAGAGCCTGCGCGAGACCATCGAGAGCCTCGGCGGCGAATACCGCTTCCGCCACCGTGTGACAGATCTCGATCTCGACGATAACCATGGCGTGCGCGGCGTATTCCTCGCCGACGGAAGCCGGATCGAGACCGACCATGTGGTCCTCGCCGTCGGTCATTCCTCGCGCGACACTTTCGAGATGCTGGCGCGCCGCGGCGTCGATATCGAAGCCAAGCCGTTCTCCATCGGCTTCCGCATCGAGCATCCGCAATCGCTGATCGACAAGGCGCGCTACGGCCGGACCATTCCGCAGATCGGTGCCGCCGAGTATCGCCTCGTGCATCACGCGAGCAATGGCCGCTCGGTCTACAGCTTCTGCATGTGCCCCGGCGGCACCGTTGTCGCGGCGACCAGCGAGGAAGGCCGTGTCGCGACCAACGGCATGAGCCAGTATTCGCGCAACGAGCGCAACGCCAATTCCGGCATCGTCGTCGGCATCACGCCGGAAGATTATCCCGAACACGTCCTCGCCGGCGTCGAGCTGCAGCGCAAATGGGAAAGCAAGGCGTTCGAGGCCGGCGGCGGCACCTACAAGGCCCCGGGTCAGCGCGTCGGCGATTTCCTCGCCGGCCGGCCCTCGACCGAGCTCGGCACCGTGACGCCATCCTATCGCCCCGGCGTGCACCTCACCGATCTCTCGGACTGCCTGCCCGACTACGCCATCGCCGCGATCCGTGAAGCGCTGCCGGCCTTCGCACGCCAGATCCCCGGCTTCGCGATGGAAGACGCAATCCTCACGGGCGTCGAAACCCGCACGTCTTCGCCTGTCCGGATCAACCGCGACACCGATCTCCAGAGTCCGAACACGCGCGGTCTCTATCCGGCCGGTGAAGGCGCGGGCTTTGCCGGCGGTATCCTTTCCGCCGGTGTCGACGGCATCAAAGTCGCCGAAGCAGTAGCGAAGAGTATCGCCGGCTAGACGACCACCGCGACCAGAGCCGGCGTGTTGCCGCCGCCATAGTCTTCGATGAACACCAGCACCTTGTAACCGGGTACGAGCAGCGGCTTGCCGTCGGCGCCGCGCAACACGACGCCGTCTCCGCTGGTGCGGCGGTTCGCTCGGTCATAGGCGAAGACCGGGACATAGCCGCGCTCTTCCTTCTGGAAACGCTGGAACAGTTCGGCCGCCTTCTCCGGCGGCAGGCGCACGCAACCGCCCGATGCGCGGCTGCCGAGTTGGGCGATATGCGAACCGGCCGAATGCAGCGCCACGCCGGTCTGCCGCCCCTTGATCGTGGCATTCAAAAACATCGCCCACGGCATCGGCGCATGCCAGGTGCGCGAGTAGTGCGAGACTTCGAAACGATCGGGATCGAGCTCGAACAAGCCCGTCGGGGTCGACGTGAAGTAGCGCTCATGGCGTTCGCGGCCGGTCGAAACCGGAAAGCTCTGCTCGAACGTCAGGCTGTTGTCGGAAATCTTCCGGAACAGATAGGCATGCTGGGAAAGCGAGCCCGAATCTGCCTTGCTCACATAGATGTAGATGTCGAAATAGGAGTAGAGCTCGGCCGGGATCTTGGCCTGCAACCGTCCCGCCGCATCGGCCCGAAGCGCAACGGCGGGATCCGGCGGCGCAGCCGGGACCTGCTGCTTTTGCTCGCTCTGCCCGCCCATGGCGAAGTGGAGCGCGGCATTTGCCTGATTGGAAGCGAGCCGGATCGTTTCGCCGACGAGCGCCGGTCGGAAGGCAATTCGCACATCGTAATGCTGCGCCAGCGTCGCAAGTGCCGACATGATCGCCATCAGCACCGCGGCCGCGCCGGCGAGATTTCGCAAACCAGGCATTCTGCCCCCAAGTCCCCAAACGGCAGGAGCCTAGCAGAATTCCGGCCGGTACGCTCCGCTACAGGCCGAGCACCAGCCTGGCCATGATATCGCGCTGGATTTCGTTCGAACCGCCATAGATCGAACCGGCACGGTTGTTGAGGTAGCGCGCCACCGCAAGCAGGCCTTCGACCGGCCCGACCGGTGCGGCATTCGAGCCGGGCTTGCGGGCCTCCGGCTGGTCGACGGCGGCGTAATGCGCCAGGGCCTCGACCGCCAGCTCGTCGAGCTTCTGCATCGCCTCGGTGCCCTGCATCTTGAGCATCGAGGACGCCGGACCCGGATTCCGGCCGGCACTGAGTGCGCTCATCACCCGATGCTCGGTCATCTCGATGGCTTCGACGGCGATGGCCGCGTTCGCGAGCTTGCTGCGGAAGTCCGCGTCGTCGATCAGCCTTTCGCCGTCATCACCGGTCACGGCATGCGCCAGCTCGCGCAGCCGCCCGATGGAAATCTTGAGGCCGGCGCCCGAGCCGCCGCCGCGCTCGAATTCGAGCAGATACTTCGCCACTGTCCAGCCGTCATTCTCTTCGCCAAGGCGGCCGGATTTCGGCATACGCACGTCGTCGAAGAAGACCTGATTCACTTCGTGCTCGCCGGCGAGCGTGATGATCGGCTTCACCGTGATACCCGGCGTCTGCATGTCGAGCAGCAGGAAGGTGATGCCGGCTTGCGGCTTGCCGTCGGTCCTGGTGCGGACCAGACAGAACATCCGGTTCGCCCAATGAGCATGCGTCGTCCAGATTTTGGAACCGTTGAGGACATAGTGATCGCCGTCGCTCACCGCCTTCAATTGCAGGGAAGCGAGATCGGAGCCCGAGCCGGGTTCGGAATATCCCTGGCACCAGTAGTCCTCGCCCGAAAGCAGGCGCGGGAGGTAGTGCGCCTTCTGCTCCGGCGTTCCGTACCGCATGATGCAGGGACCGACCATGCGCAGCCCCATCGGCGCGAGGCTCGGCGCACCGGCTCGCGCGCATTCGGCCGACCAGATGTAGCGCTCCATGTCGCTCCAGCCGGTGCCGCCATATTCCTTCGGCCAGCTTGGCGCGACCCATCCCTTTGCGTGCAGGATCTTCTGCCAGGCGAGGCTGTAGCGTTTGTCCATGAACACCGAAGTCGTGCGCCGGCCGGCATCGCGCAGTTCTGGCGTCAGCGCGGTGTCGAGAAACTCACGCACCTCGTTGCGAAACACGCGTTCCTGTGGGGAAAGATCGAGATTCATGCGCGCAAGCCTGAGCCGCATGCGGCCGGCAATCAAGTCAGTTCAAACCGGAGCATCGCCTTTCAGCGTGATGCGATGCATGACGCTGCGGCAACCTTGGTAGTCGTTCAACGGAAGATGTAGCGTGCAGCGATTATCCCACAGCGCCAGCGTACCGGGCTTCCAGCAGATGCGCGTGACGAATTCCGGCTGGGTCTGGTACTCGAACAGGAAACCGAGCAGAGGCTCGCTCTCCTTTTCGCTCCAGCCTTCGATGCACGCTGTATGAGCGCGATTTACGAAGAGCGCCTTGCGTCCCGTCTCCGGATGCGTTCGCACAACAGGGTGTACCGCAGTCATGACATCCGCTGCGTCGCCGTTGCCGGCATCGCGCATGCGGTCGGCCCGGGTGCGGCTGGTCTCGCGCTTGGCCGAAGTGTTGACGGCACGGAGGGGATCGATCATGGCCCGGAAATCCGGGGTGAGTGCTTCGTAGGCGAGATACTGGTTTGCAAACAGCGTGTCGCCACCGGATGGCGGAACCTCGCGCGCAAGCAGCATGGTCGCCGCAGGCGGCTCGGGCAGATATGTCGTATCCGAATGCCAGATGCCGCCGAAGTTCACCGCTTCGCCTTCCAGCTTCGCAACTTCGGTGATCTTCGGAAATCCCTCGATACCTCTGAGATAGGGGTAGTCCATCGGTTCGCCCAGCTTCCGTGCAAGAGCGTCGAAAGCGGCCGGCGGGAGATCCTGCCCGGGAAATACGAGAACGAGACGCTCGCGCCACTGGCGGCGCAATTCCGCAATGGCATCCGCCGGCAGATCGCCCGAAAGGTCGATCCCAGTTACCTCGGCACCCAGAGCATCCGCGATGCGTCTGACCTTCATGAGGCCTCTCCGATGGACATATTCTACTCTTGCGAGGGCTGCGCGGGAAAGCGCCGGCGCAGCGATTGCAGGGTGTTTTCGAGTTCGCCCAGAAACCGCGAACGATCCCTGCCGGTAAATCCGGCGTTGTATGTCGGTGCGCCACTGACCTCGCGTAGGTGTTTATGGAGATCGCGCATGCCGAGCGCGGTACCGATATTGTCCGCCGTAAAGGGACGGCCATTCGGACCGAGCGCTACGGCACCCGCCTTGAGCACGCGTCCCGCCAGCGGGATGTCCGCGGTGATCACGACATCGCCCGCGCCGGCTTCACTCGCGATCCAGTCATCGGCGGCATCCGCGCCCGAACCTACGACGACATGACGGACCGACGGATTGCGGCTCGGCCGGAGACCGCCATTGCTGACAATGACGACAGGGAGGCCATGCCGGGTTGCGACCCGTTCGACCTCGTCCTTCACGGGACAGGCATCGCCGTCGACGAAAATGGTGAGCAAGCCGGGTGATCCAAAGCGCCACCCGATCCTGTAAAGTGACTCGACGCGGGAGGAAACGGTGGCGCTCAAACCAGACGAGATGGATTTCATCCAGAACTTCTCGACCCTTTGGGCCGTCTTCCTCGGCGCCCTGTTGGCGACCATCGGCGGCTTCACCGCGACGCAGCTCGAGTGGCACCTGGAGCGGCGGCGGCGCGAGCGCAATGCAGCCCTGTTCTTCGGCGAGGTGCTCGCGACGATGAACATTCTTCTGAACTTCGCCGCCGACACCAAGAAGATCGGCGACCCCTACGGCCCGATCACCCAGCGCATGTTCAGGTCGGCCGTGAACGAAATCGATATCTACAATCGCAATCGCGAAACTCTGTACGACCTTCGCAGCGCCGACCTGCGCGCCCGTATTCACACGCTGACCCTGCGGATTGCGATGTCGATCGACGGCATCTTCGATACGACCAGCACGATCGTCAGCCTGCAGGATCAGCTGCGGGAAGGTCTGATCGCCGAAGCCCGGCAAGCCGACGCCGAACAGCGTATTGCGAATCTGACTACCAGCCGCGAAGGCAGCTTCGACTTCGTAATGGAAAGCTCGGCGCAGTTGAAAGCAGTCATCCGCGATCTCGAACCGATCGCGCGCTTCAACTTCGACGACGTCGAGAAGGCTGTCCGCAACGCCTAGGCGGCGCGGCGACCACTGCGCGGGCGCCAGCGGCGCTTCGGCTGGCGATAGTTGCGCTCGCCAGGCACATGTTCCGGATTGGGCCTGCGGTTCTCGCCGGTGTTCTGGGTCAAGTCTTCCGGCGGCAGATCGTGCGCCATCACCGGAAGGGTACGGCGGACAAGGCGCTCGATCCCGCGGAGATGCGTCTTCTCGGCCGGATCGCAGAACGAGATCGCGACGCCTTCGGTACCCGCGCGCGCCGTCCGGCCGATGCGGTGGACATAGCTCTCCGGCTCGTTGGGCAGCTCGAAATTGATCACATGAGTCACGCCGTCGACATCGACACCGCGCGCGGCGATATCAGTCGCGACCAGAACCCGCAGGTTGCCGGACTTGAAGCCCTCAAGGGCGCGCTGGCGCGCGTTCTGGGACTTGTTGCCGTGGATCGCATCGGAAGCGATGCCCTGTTTCTCGAGATCCTCCGACACGCGGTTCGCGACATGCTTGGTACGGGTGAAAACGATGACCCGCTTGAGTGCCTCGTCGCGCAGCAGGTGGCCGAGCAATGCGCGCTTGTTGCGCTGATCGATATGGATCACGTGCTGGTCGATGCGATCGGCGGTCTTGGTCGGCGGAGAGACCTCGATGCGCTCATGTTCGCCCATCATGTCGTGCATCAGCTTGACGACATCGTCGGGCATCGTCGCCGAGAACAGCATCGAATGGCGGCCCTTGGGCAGCAGCCCGACGATGCGCCGGACATCGCGGATGAAGCCCATATCCATCATGCGGTCGGCTTCGTCGACGATCAGGTAGCGGACGCCGTCGAGCCGGATGTGCTTCTGGGACACCAGGTCGAGCAGCCGGCCGGGCGTCGCGACAAGGATGTCGACGCCGTTCCGCATCGCGTTCACCTGGCGCGTCTGGTTCACGCCGCCGAGGATCACTGCATGGCGCAGGCCGAGATGCCGGCCATAGGTCTTGAGGCTCTGGTCGATCTGCACCGCGAGTTCGCGGGTCGGAGCCAATATCAGCGCGCGCGCACCCTTCGGCGCCGGCGGCGTGCGGTTCTGGCCGAGATGGTGGAGGAGCGGCAGCCCAAAGGCCGCCGTCTTGCCGGTGCCCGTCTGAGCGATGCCGAGCAGGTCACGCCCGGCAAGGAGCGCCGGGATGGCGCGTGTCTGGATCGGAGTCGGCTGCGTGTAGTTTTCTTCGGCGAGCGCGCGCAGGAGCGGCTCGCTGAGACCGAGCGCCTCGAAAGTCGTGGTGTTCAAAACAATAGTCCTTGACCGCAAAAGACGTGCGGCATGCACGCGTTGCTACGGCTTGTTGCCGTCTTCCACGCACATCTGGAGATAACGGAGGTTTCATGGGCCGGCGGTGGGAGCGCCCTATCGAAGAGCGCCGCGTGCGACCGCAAGGCAATTGACGCGGCTTATCGGCAGTGCACGGCAAAATGTCAAGTCAGGGATTCAGCACTTCGACCTCGCGGCCTTTGAGCACGACCGCGGAGGGCAGCCCCAGCTTGTGCCAAAACGGCATGGGTTCGAAGCCACAAACCCGGCTGAGAAAAATCGTCAGAACAGTTCCATGGGTCACGAAAAGCAGATCCTTCTCCGAAGGAAGGCGACTCTTAATGGCGCATGAAAACCGTGCGAAACAGGCATCAGCAGACTCTTCGCCGAATACGACATCGCCGGGATTGTCGAACAGCGCGGCAATCCTCCGCTCCGCAATCTCTCGCGAAACAATATCGACTGTGCGCCTTTGATGCTCGGAAAGGCCCTCGTCGATCACCACTGGAATGCCGAACTTTCTGGCGATCGGCTGAGCGGTTGCGAGCGCTTTCGGCTCCGGGCTGCAGACGGCTTCGGGAAAGGTATAGACTCTGAGCCTTTCGGCCAGCAGTTCTGCCGCACGCCGTCCCTCGGCATCCAACTCCCATTCGGCGGAGGGTACGCCTTCGACGATGCGAGGACGGGCATGGCGCACGAAGACGATCCGCGACATGAACTCTCTCATTGCCGGAAACTCTGGTGACATTATCGTCTGACCGGAACAGTGTAACGACATGAGCGAACTTCCCGAGATCACCTTCACCCGCCGACCCTGCAATGGCGTCACGCTGCATGTTGCGGAAGCCGGCCCTGCCGATGGCCCGCCGGTCATCCTGCTGCACGGCTTTCCGGAGTTCTGGTATGGCTGGCGCTATCAGATCGGGCCGCTGGCGCGCGCGGGCTACCGTGTGATCGTCCCGGACCAGCGCGGCTACAATCTCTCCGACAAGCCTGCCGGAGTCGCCAATTACGATATCGACAAACTCGCCGGCGACGTCGTCGCGCTCGCGGCCCACTATACGAAAGAGCCGGTCAGGCTGGTCGGCCACGACTGGGGGGCGATCTCTGCATGGTGGACGGCCACACGTTTCCCGGAAAAGCTATTGAAGCTTGCCGTCCTCAACTGTCCGCATCCGGCGGTCTGGCGAAACGCGATGGACAACGATCCGGTTCAGCGCCGGGCAAGCTGGTATGTGCGCGCGTTCAGAATTCCGGCACTGCCGGAGATGCTGATGCGTGCGCGCCGTTTCGATGGGCTCTTGCAAGCGCTTCGCGACTCCAAGGTTTCACTGAGCGATGCTGACGCCGATCTCTATCGGGCCGCCTGGTCCCAGCCGGGCGCCCTGACCGCCATGATCAACTGGTACCGCGCCGTGCTGCGCCGGCGGTTCGAGCCGATAGCGCCGGGAAGTATTCGTCTTCCAGTGCAAATTGTTTGGGGCCAGCAGGATCGCTACGCCCTGCCAGCCCTGGCCGAGGCAAGTAAAGCGCTGTGTGCCGATGCGAGGCTGGACTACCTGCCCGACGCGACCCACTGGGTCGCCCATGACGAGGCCGAGCGGGTCAACGAAATCTTGCTGGCCTTTCTCCGCTAGGCCGGGACACGTTCTTCCGGAAGCAAAAAAGAGCAATCGCGTCCGACGCTTCGTCGGAATTCATCGTCCGATCAACAATCGTCTGGGACCGGTAACCTGCTGCCGCATATCTCGGGCTTGATGCAATCCAATGACTTCGCGCCCGGAAGACCAGGGTCGCTCTGCAATCGCCTGAACTTGCCGGCTATCGGTCAGGACTTGCGCATCGCAGCCTTCCAACCCCTCCCCTGTTGCGGATTCACCCTAGTTTTGCGCATGATGTCTGCACGCGCCTTCCGGTTACCGGAACCGACCGGCGCGGAACTGGGTATTCCGGAAGGGCATGGCATTCGGCGGCATCATGGCAAACTTCGAAGGTGGCGGCTCGCGCGGTGGTCTGGCGCAAGCGTCGGTAAAAGGCACGGTGAAGTGGTTCAACGGCACCAAGGGCTACGGTTTCATCACGCTTGAGAACGGCGGCGACGCGTTCTGCCATGCGTCTGCACTGCAGGCAGCGGGGCATTCGGAACTGCCGCAGGGCGCGACGATCGTCTGCGACCTCCAGAACTCGCCGCGCGGCCTTCAGGTCGTCGCGGTTCACAGCGTCGATCTGAGCACGGCCGATCCGAGCGCCGGCCGCGGTGGTGGCGGCGGCGGCGGCGGTGGACCACGCCGCGACTTCGGCGAACGGCGCGGTGGCCGCTTCGGCGGTGGCGACAGGTTCGGTGGCGGCGACCGTTTCGGCGGTGGTGACCGCTTTGGCGGCGGTGACCGGTTTGGCGGCGGTGATCGCTTCGGCGGCGGCGACAGGTTCGGCGGCGGGGACCGTTTCGGCGGTCATCGCGACAGCGGACCTTCCGGACCGATGGTTGAAGGCAAGGTCAAGTTCTTCAACGACCAGAAGGGCTTCGGCTTCATCATGCCGGACTCGGGGTCGGGCGATGTCTACGTCCATGCCAGCGCGCTCCGGCGCTCGGGCATCCAGGTCCTCCAGCCCGAGCAGCGCATTCGCTACTCGACGCGCCAAGGCCAGAAGGGCGTTGAAGTCGATCGGGTCGAGCTGCTCTAACCCCCGGTGATTTAGGGGCTTTTTACTAGTTTACCGGCCTGCCCGGTGTGCAACCCTGCGCCGCAGATCAAATTTGCGGCACGCGCTTGAATTTTGCGTCTGCGAACATATATAGCGTCGATCTATATCGGTCCAATATAGATAGGCAGGGGTCGCATCGTGGATGTGCGGACGATTTGCCTCGGGATTCTGACCCGGGGCGACGCCACAGGGTACGAGATCAAAAAGCTCTTCGAAGAGGGCGGATACGAGCATTTCGTGGAAGCCAGCTTCGGCTCGATCTATCCGGCCCTCAGCCGCCTGACCGACGAAGGCTTCGTGTCGGTCCGGTCCGAGGCGCAGGAAAAGCGCCCGGACCGTAAGGTCTATTCGATCACGCCCGTGGGCAGATCGGCTTTTGTCGCCACGCTTTTGAAGCCGTTGCCGGAAGACCGACACCGTTCGCCCTTCGTGTTCGCGATGCTTTTCGCCGACCTCCTTCCGCAAGCCCATGTATCCGCCATGGTCGATCACTACATCGGTCAGGTTGAGGAGAAGCTCGCGCATCTGAACAGCCATAGCGACGCATCCAAGTCGGATGGCGAGCGCTTCGTCATGGACTACGGACGCACAGTCTACGAAGCGACACTGAATTTCCTCCGCACCCACAGAGCGGAGATCGAGAACCAACCGGCGCAGGCGGCGGAATAGCGGAGCAGCACTCTATGTTCAGATCTATCGCCGACGCCATCGCCCGCCTCTACGAACGCGTCATGCCGGGATTCTGGCTGCGCATGAAGCCGGCCTATCAGTGGGCGGCCGGTATTGCGGTCGTCGTCGTCCTCTGGGTTGCGAGCGGACAGTTTACCAGCCATGCCAAGCCGCAGGACGATACCGGGCTCGGTGCGTCGAACCAGGTCTCCCAGGTCCGGGTTGCCATGCTGGTCGCGACCAAGCGCGATGCGGCGATTACGGTCCGTGGCCGCACCCAGGCCAAGCAGGCCGTCGATGTCCGAGCCGAGGTCGAGGGTGTGGTCGAAGCTATCCGCTTCGACAAGGGCGACCACGTGAAAAAGGGCGACATCCTCTGCGAGATCAAGCTCAACGACCGTGGCGCCAAGGTCCAGCAGGCCGCCGCGCTGGTCGCGCAGACCAAGAAGGAACTCGAGGTCGCGCAGGACCTGTTCAAGCAGGGTTTCCGTTCCAAGACCCAGCTCGCCCAGGCCGAGGCCGCCTATGCCCAGGCGCGCGCGGCGCTCGCGACGATGCAGGTCGCGCTCGGCAACACCAAGGTTCGTGCGCCCTTCGACGGCCTCGTCGACGACCGCTATGTCAACGTCGGCGACTACATGCGCCCGGGCGACAAGTGTGAACTGGTGATCGCGCCAGAGCCCTTCCTTGCCATCGGTGCGGTGTCGGAGCAGGAGGTCGCACAGATCCGGAATGGCGACACTGCGACCGCGACCCTCGTCACGGGCGAGACCGTGACGGGCCGGGTGAGCTTTGTTGCCGATCGCGCAGACCCCGCAACCCGCACCTTCCGCGTCGAAGTCACGCTCCCCAATCCCGACGCCAAGCTGCGCGACGGCGTCAGCGTCGACATCAAGATACCCGTGCGCGAGATGAAGGCACAGCACATCTCCCCCGGCATCCTCGTCCTGGACGACGATGGAGCGGTCGGTGTCCGCATCGTCGTAAAAGGCGTCGTTAAATTCGTTCCGATACAGATCCTCAGCGACGGTCCTGACGGCATGTGGATCGCAGGCTTGCCGGACCGCGCGGCTGTGATCACGCAAGGCCAGGAATTCGTCACCAATGGCGAACACGTGAAGGTGGTCGTCGACAAGAGCGGAGCCCCGACATGACCCGCATCGTCGAGTGGGCCGTCAACAATACCAGGCTCGTCCTCGCGCTGATCGTCGTGTCGATCGTCAGCGGCATCATCGCGTTCAACAACATCCCGAAAGAAGCCCAGCCGGACATCCCGTTCCCGATGCTGCTGGTGCAAGTGACCTATCCGGGCATCAGCCCGGAAGACAGCGAGCGCCTGCTCGTCAAGCCGCTCGAGACCAATCTGCGCTCCATCGAGGGCATCAAGACCATGACCGCTCGCGCCTACCAGGGCGCGGCGATCATCATGCTCGAATTCGACGTCAACTTTAACAAGCAGAAGGCCCTCGAAGACGTCCGCGCCCAGGTCGATGCAACACGCGCGCGCCTGCCCCAGGACGCGAACCCTCCGATCGTGCAGGAGTTCAACTCCAGCCTGTTTCCGGTCATCACTGTCGGCCTCTCGGGCAATGTCCCCGAGCGTACGCTGCTCAAGCTGGCACGCGACCTGTCCGACGATATCAAGACCATCCCTTCGGTGCTCGATGCAGAGCTTTCGGGCGACCGCCCCGAAATGCTGGAGATCGTCATCGATCCGGCCAAGCTCGAAGCCTACGGCATCTCGCAGCAGGAAATGTTCAATGCGATCTCGCAGAACAACCGCCTGATTGCCGCCGGCTCGCTCGACACCGGTCACGGCAGCTTCGCAGTAAAGGTACCCGGCGTCATCGAAAACGGGGAAGACGTCCTCAACTTGCCGATCCGGTCGACTGCCGACGCGACGGTCACGCTAAAGGATGTCGCCAATGTGCGCCGCACATTCTACGACCCGACGAGCTATGCCCGGATCAACGGCAAGCCTGCCATCGCCATCAACGTCACGAAGCGCATCGGCGCGAACATCATCGCCACCAACGCGGCGGTGCGCGAGATTGTCGACAAGGCGGCCAAGGCGTGGCCACCAGGCGTCCATCTGAACTACATGTTCGACGAGTCGACCGACATCCGCGACCAGCTCAATTCGCTGACCGACTCGATCGTGCTCGCCATCATTCTGGTGATGATCATCGTCGTGGCCGCACTCGGCGTGCGCTCGGGCCTGCTTGTCGGCATCTCGATTCCGACCTCGTTCCTGATGGCGTTCTTCGTATTGAACGGCGTCGGCTACACGCTGAACTTCATGATCATGTTCGCGCTGCTGCTGGCAGTCGGAATCCTGGTCGACGGCGCGATCATCGTTGTCGAGTACGCCGACCGGAAGATGACCGAAGGCCACAAGCCGAAACAGGCATTCGCCGAGGCTGGCCTGCGCATGTTCTGGCCCGTGGTCAGCGCCACGGCGACAATGATCGGCGCCTTCCTGCCGATGCTGCTTTGGCCGGGCATACCCGGCAAGTTCATGAGCTTCTTCCCGATCACGCTCATCGTCGTCCTGTCGGCGGCGATGATCGTGGCGCTGATCTTCATGCCCGTACTCGGCGGCATGTTCGGCAAGGCGCCTCCGCGCGACGAAGAGCATGAACGCGCCATTGAAGCATCGGAAACCGGCGACTGGCGTGACATTCCCGGGATCACCGGCTGGTATGCCAAGCTCGCTGCGCGCCTGACCGAAATTCCCGGCCGCACGATTGCGGGTGGTGTCGGCGTCGCGATCATGGTGATCCTCTCGGTCATGTTCTTCGGCCGCGGCGTCGAATTCTTCGTCGACACCGATACCAGCGTCGCGACGGTGCTGATTTCCGCGCGTGGCAATCTGTCGGCCGGCGAGAAGCGCGACATCGTCATGAGCGTGGAGCGCATCGTCGAGACCGTTCCCGGCATCAAGCAGATTTTCGCGACGGCCGGCGGTCAGGTGAACACCAACAACCGCGATGGCGGCGTGCCGGTCGACAATATCGGTCGTATCACCATCGAGCTGAAAGATTACCGCGATCGTCGGCCCGGCAACGAAATCCTGGCCGAGATCCGCCGCAAGACGGCCAATCTGGCGGGCATCAAGGTCGAAGTGCGCAAGCCGCAGAACGGCCCACCGACCGGCAAGGACGTCATGATCGACGTGTCGTCGGACGACTACCAGCAGCTCGCTGCGGTGACCGCGGCCGTCCGAGCCCATATGGACAGCCTGAAGGAGCTGACCGACGTGGAAGACACGCGGCCACTTCCAGGCATCGAATGGGACCTGGACGTCAATCGCGAAATTGCAAGCCGGTTTGGCGTCTCAACACAGACCATTGGCACCGCCGTTCAGCTCGTCACCAACGGCATTCTGGTCGGCAAGTACCGCCCGGACGACTCGAATGACGAGGTCGATATCCGCGTCCGCTATCCCGCGGCCCAGCGCGGCATCCATGCGCTCGACGACCTCCGCGTCGCCGTTCCCGGCGCGGCCGGACAGGGCCCACAGATGGTGCCGCTCTCGACCTTCGTAACGGTTCGCCCTGCGCAGCAGGTGAACTCCATCGAACGCGTCGATGCCCACCGCGTCTACCATGTGCGCGCCAATCTCGACAAAGCATCCGGGATCCTGCCGAGCGCCGAGGTCGCGACACTAAAAGCCTGGATTGCCAAGCAGCCTTTCCCGCATGAGGTGCGCATATCGTTCAAGGGCGCGGACGAGCAGCAGAACGAATCCGGCAGCTTCCTGTTGGTCGCGGCCGGCCTGGCGCTGTTTCTCATCGCCATCGTGCTTCTGGCACTATTCAACAGCTTCTATCACGCCAGCATCATCCTGATGGCCGTGATCCTCGCCATGATCGGAGCCCTGCTCGGCATGGTGGTGATGGGTCAGACATTCTCGCTGATCATGACCGGAACCGGCATGCTCGCGCTCGCGGGCATCGTGGTGAACCACAACATCGTCCTGATCGACACGTTCCACCGCCTGCTTGAGAGCGGCATGGATCCGATCGAAGCGGTGATCCGGTCGAGTGCGCAGCGCTTGCGCCCGGTGTTCCTGACGACGATCACGGCGATCGGCGGCCTCTTGCCGATGATGTTCGCGATCGAAATCGACTTCGCAAGCCGCCAGGTGACGATCGGCGGACCCAATGCGGGCATGTGGGTCCAGCTGTCGACCGCAATCGTGTTCGGACTTGCCTTCTCGAAGATGATCACTCTGGGCGTCGTACCAGCGCTACTTTCCCTGCCCTATCGCCTGCGCGAGCGGCGCGGGAATATCGGTCCGGCGATGGCCGGTGCGCTTTCGGCACCGATTCGCGCAGTGCGCAAATGGCGTGGCGGACGCGACGATACCGCCGCGGACGCGACGCCGGCAGAATAGATGCGAAGGTAAGGTTGCGGCGGACGCTCAGTCAGCCGCAACGCGCGCGACGCCCGGCGCAACGTCGGGATCGTTCTCGACCGATTTCAGGATTTCCATCGCCTCGGCGGCCTGCTTCTGCTTGTTCCACATCGATGCGTAGTGCCCGTTACGGGCAACCAGCTCGGCATGGCGGCCACGCTCGACGATTTCGCCATGATCGAGGACCAGTATCTCGTCCGCGTCGATCACGGTCGAAAGACGGTGCGCGATGACCAGCGACGTGCGGTTGCGTGAAACCTCGGCGAGCGCGCCCTGGATTTCGCGCTCGGTATGGGTATCGAGCGCCGAGGTTGCCTCGTCGAGCAGCAGGATGGGCGGGTTCTTGAGGATGGTGCGGGCAATGGCGACGCGCTGCTTCTCGCCGCCCGAGAGCTTCAGGCCGCGTTCGCCGACCATCGCGTCGTAGCCGAGCGGCAATTCACGGATGAATTTGTCGATCTGGGCGAGACGGGCTGCGTCCTTGACCTCGGCTTCGGTCGCGCCGATCCGGCCATAAGCGATGTTGTAGCGGACGGTGTCGTTGAAGAGCACCGTATCCTGCGGGACGATGCCGATGACCTTGCGCAGCGAGGCCTGGGTGACGTCGTGGATGTCCTGCCCGTCGATGGTCACGCTGCCGGACTGGATGTCGTAGAAGCGGTAGAGGATGCGTGAAATCGTCGACTTGCCGGCGCCGGACGGTCCGACCACGGCCACGGTCTTGCCGGCCGGTACGGTGAAGCTGACGCCCTTGAGCACGGTGCGCGCTGGCTCGTAGGAAAACACGACATTGTCGAAACGGATTTCGCCGCCGCTGACGATGAGGTCTTTTGCATCGGGCTTGTCGGTGACTTCGCGGGGCTGGTACAGCAGGCGGAACATCGCATCCATGTCGACCATCGCCTGGGTGATCTCGCGGTAGACCGTGCCGAGCAAATTTAGCGGCTGATAAAGCTGGATCAGGATGCCGTTGGCCGCGGTGAAGACGCCGATGGTGATGAGTCCGGCCTTGACGTCCGCGGCGCCGAGCCACAGTACGACACCGAGCCCCACGGCCATGATCGCCGCCTGACCCGTATTAAGCAGCGCCAGCGAAATCTGCGCCTGGATGGAGGCGCGGGAATACTTCTC
This sequence comes from Pseudomonadota bacterium, assembly GCA_018241025.1. GTDB lineage: Bacteria > Pseudomonadota > Alphaproteobacteria > Micropepsales > Micropepsaceae > Rhizomicrobium. The sequence continues at coordinate 334,537 of JAFEEQ010000011.1, read as the reverse complement.
CATCGAAATGTCGAAGCGCCGGGTCTCGTGCGCCTCGTTGTTGAAGTACTTCACCGTCTCGTAGTTCAGCAGACTGTCGACCGCCTTGGTGTTGGCGTCCTGGTCGCTCTGGTTCATGTCGCGGCGGAACTGGATGCGCCAGCGGGTGATGGCGAAGGTGAACCAGACATAGGCCACGACCATCACAGTGGTCGCGAGCGCGACCCAGACGCTCAGCATCTTCAGCAGAATAAAGGCGTAGAAGCCAAGCAGCAGGACAGTCGGGAAAATACTGAACAGCGCAAAGGAAAGCAGCGTGTCGATGCCCTTGGTGCCGCGCTCGATCACCCGCGACAGGCCGCCGGTCTTGCGTTCGAGATGGAAGCGCAGCGAGAGGGTATGGACATGGGCGAAGGTCGAGACCGCGACCTCGCGCATCGCGTGATACTGGACCTTGGCGAAGATCCCGTCGCGCAACTGCGCCAACGTCTGCATCAGGATGCGGGAGATGACATAGGCGGCGATGAAGGCGAGCGCGACGGAGATGACGATAGCCGCCGGCGATCCGGCCAGCGCGTCCACGGCGTAGCCGAGGAAGAGCGGCGATACGCTCGTCGTCGCGGTCGCGAGAACGAGGAAAACGATGGATACCAAAACGCGCAGCCGCAATTCCGGCTGGCCGGGCGGCCACAGGTAAGGCAGCAGGTTCCACAATGGGCGGAAGGACGGCGCGCCGTCGCCTTCCTCGACGATGGGACGCGCCATCTAGTGCCCCATATTCCCGCCGCCGAAGGCCAGGAAGCCTGCGACGACGGCGATGAGCGCGACAATGCCGAGGATGATGATGGCGCGGGGCACGTGTAGGGTCTCCGGACGATTCTGTTTAGGAACTGCGGCTGCGCCGCGCAACCCCGATGCTGCCATGGAAAAGAAGTCTGCTGCCATCTGCGTGTTCTGTGGCTCGTCGCCGGGCGCACGGCCAAGCTATGCGGCGGCTGCGAAGCGGCTCGGGACCCTGATCGGGGAGCTCGGCTACGACATGGTGTTCGGCGGCGGCAAGAACGGGCTGATGGGCGAGGCCGCCATGGCCGCCCATGCCGCGGGCGCGAAGGTTCTGGGCGTGCTGCCGGAGTTCCTGAAGAAAATCGAAATCCCCCTGGCGCCCGAATCCGAAGAGCTGATCGTCGTGCCCGACATGCAGGTGCGTAAGCAGATCATGCTCGGCCGGTCCGATGCCTTCGTCATCCTGCCGGGCGGACTAGGGACGCTGGACGAGCTTTTCGAGGTCCTGTCGATCTCGCAGCTCCGGGCGCACGACAAGCCGATCGTCATCGTCGATACCGACGGATTTTTCGAACCGCTCTGGCCGCTGCTGGCGCGCATCGTGCGCGAAGGCTTCGCGCTGCGTTCGATCGAGAGCTTCTACCACGTAGTAAAGACGCCGGATGAGGCGCTGGACAAGCTCGACGCCCTACTCGGCCACGCGACGTGACAGGAAGCCGAAGCGGCCTTCCAGGGTGACCAGTGCCAGCGCCGCCCAGATGCAGCCAAAGGCGAACAGGTTCGTGACCGTGAAGGGCTCTCCGAGAATGAGCGTTGCTACCAGCAAGGTTATCGTCGGCGACAGATACTGAAGGAAGCCGAGCGTGGTCAGGCGGATCCGCTTGGCGCCGGCGGCGAACAGCACCAATGGCAGCGCGGTCAACGGGCCGGTGACGATCAGCAGGGCATCGCGGGTCAGGGTCGGGCCGGGGAAGGCGCCAGTCCCGTCGACCGCCCACCACGCCACCAACACCAGCGCCACCGGAAGGAGCAGGCAGGTCTCGACGGTGAGGCCCTCCAGCGAATCCACCGGGGTGAGCTTCCGGACATAGCCGTAGAAGCCGAAGCTGAGAGCGAGGCCCGGCGCGACCCAGGGGATATGGCCGAGGCGGAACGCCTCAGCGGCGACCGCGACGGTCGCGAGCCCGATCGCGGCGATCCGGAGGCGCGAAATGGTTTCTCCGAGCAGCGCCACACCGAGCGCGATGGAAACCAACGGCGTCAGATAGTAGCCGAGACTGGCTTCGACGAGTTGATGGGTCGACACGCAATAGATGAAGAGAGTCCAGTTCGCGGCGATGAGCAGGCTGCTCATCGCCAATGCGCGCATCAGAGCCGGCGTGCGGACGATCTGCCAGAACTGTGCGAGGCGGCGGCGGCCGAGCGTGACCAGAAGACCGAAAAGCGAGCACCACAGAACGCGGTGCAGAGTCACTTCGATGGGTGGGACATCGCCCAGAAGACGCCAGAAGAGCGGCACGAGGCCCCAGAGGAAATAGGCGCCGCCGGCATAGGCAATGCCGCGGAATTCGTCGTGATGGGGCGCGGGCTGGTTCATGGCACCAAGTTAGCGGGTCGGGCGGCGAATGCACCGGGCCGCGCGCGCCGGACAGCTATGCGCGGGCGCCTTCGCGATAGAGCTTGTAGCAGATCGAGTCGGTCAGGGCCTCGAAGGAGGCATCGACCAGGTTGGGCGAGACGCCGACCGTGGACCAGCGATTGCCTTTGCCGTCTGCGCTTTCGACCATCACCCTTGTTACGGCCCCGGTCCCATCGTCACCCTGGCCGCTCGTGAGGATACGGACCTTGTAGTCCACCAAGCGGAGATCGGAGAGGAAGGCCGAGTATTTTCCGAGGTCCTTGCGCAAGGCCGCGTCGAGCGCGTTGACCGGGCCGTTGCCTTCGCCGGCGGTGAGCAGCGGCTCGCCATCGACCTTCAGCTTCACCACGGCTTCGGAGACGGTGATGAGTTCGCCGCGCGCGTTGTGGCGGCGTTCGACCAGCACGCGGAAGCTCTCGACATCGAAATATTCGGGCACCTGGCCGAGGGCGCGTCGCGCGAGAAGCTCGAACGAAGCTTCGGCACCGTCATAGGCATAGCCGAGGAATTCGCGCTGCTTGATCTCTTCGAGCAGGCGGGTGATGCGGACATCTTTCGCGTCGAGATCGATGCCGACCTCGGACAGGCGGGCGAGGAGATTGGAGCGGCCGGCCTGATCGGAAACGAGAATCTTGCGACGATTGCCGACTGTTTCCGGCGGAACATGCTCGTAGGTTTTAGGATCCTTTTGCACCGCGGAGGAATGCAAGCCGCCCTTATGCGCGAAGGCGGAAGGGCCGACGTAAGCGGCGTGGCGGTTGGGCGCTCGGTTCAGTATTTCATCCAGCAGGCGCGAAGTCGAAACCAGTTTGGCGAGTTGCTCGCGGCTGATGTCGGTGTCGAACTGCGAGGCGTAAGGCTCTTTCAGGATCAGGTTCGGCAGGAGCGCGCAGAGATTGGCATTACCGCAGCGTTCGCCGAGACCGTTGAGCGTGCCCTGAATCTGCCGGGCGCCGCCACGCACGGCAGCGAGCGAGACCGCGACCGCTTGCTCGGTGTCGTTATGGGCATGGATACCGAGCGCAGCGGCGGGGAGCGCCTGTTTCACGTCGGAAACGATGCGATAGACATCCTCCGGCATGGTGCCGCCATTGGTGTCGCAGAGCACAATCCAGCGCGCGCCGGCATCCTGCGCGGCACGGATGCAGACCAGCGCATATTCCGGATTGGCCTTGTAGCCGTCGAAGAAATGTTCGGCATCGAACAGCGCCTCGCGACCGCGCGCAACGACGGCGGCAATGGATTCGGCGATGCCGTCGACATTGTCGGCGCGCGGGACTTCGAGCGCGACATCGACGTGGAAATCCCAGGTCTTGCCGACGAGGCAGCAGGCGTCTGCGTCGGCATCGAGAACCGCGGAGAGGCTCGGATCGTTCGCGGCGCTGCGCCCGGCGCGCTTGGTCATGCCGAAGGCGGTGAAGCGCGCGCCGGCGAGCGCCGGGCGTTCGGCGAAGAACGCGGTGTCGGTCGGATTGGCGCCGGGCCAGCCGCCTTCGACATAGGCGACGCCGAGCGCATCGAGGGCGAGCGCAATCTGGCGCTTGTCCTCGACGGAGAAATCGACCCCTTGCGTCTGCGCGCCATCGCGCAGGGTGGTGTCGAATATGTATAGTCTTTCCAAAGCCTTAGTCCGTTTTGCGCAATATAATTGTTTTCGACTTTCCTAAGTAGCCGTCCCGGCTCGGAGCGACGTGCGCGGAATTCGCGCGCTAAAGCACAGGACACGGCCCCACAGAGTAAGGCCGTTCTGAGAGGCGTAGATAAGGAATCGTCCGCGCGGACATTTCGCCACGCCGAAGGGGCGCCGCATCATCGCTTGATCTCCCAGGTCGTGCCGGCCGGACCGTCTTTCAAGACGATGCCCTGGGCCAGAAGGTCGTCGCGGATGCGGTCGCTTTCCTTGAAGTCCTTGCGGGCGCGGGCTGCCTTACGGGCTTCGATGGCGGTCGCGATTGCAGCTTCATCGACCTGCTTTTTAGCAGCGAGGTTCAGCTGCACATTGGAGAAGCCGAGAAGCCCGAGCCCACCCGCAAGGTCATCGTCGCCGGCCTTGTGCAGTTCGGCAATCGCGGCCGGCGTGTTGAGATCGTCCGACAGCGCTTCCAGAAATGCCGCGCCGACTTTCGGATTGGCGAGCGGTTCGGTCACGCCATACCACTTCTCGAGCGTCTTCCAGCTCTCGCTCATGCCGGCGACCGTCCAGTCCATCGGCTGGCGGTAATGCGTACGCAGCATGTTGAAGCGCAGCACCTCGCCCGGCCAGTCCTTGAGCAGTTCGTTAATGGTGACGAAGTTGCCGAGGCTCTTCGACATCTTCTCGCCTTCGACGTTGAGGAAGCCGTTGTGCATCCAGACATTGGCGAGCGGATGGCCGTGATGGGCACCTTCGCTCTGCGCGATCTCGTTCTCGTGGTGCGGGAAAACGAGATCGATGCCGCCGCCATGAATGTCGATGGTTTCGCCCATCGTCGCCTCGATCATCGCGGAGCATTCGAGATGCCAGCCGGGGCGGCCATAGCCCCAGGGGCTGTCCCAGCCCGGCTGATCGGGCGTCGACGGCTTCCACAGCACGAAGTCCATCGGGTCTTCCTTGTAGGGCGCGACGTCGATCCGCGCCCCGGCCAGCATGTCGTCAAGCGAGCGGCGCGCCAGCTTGCCGTAATCGGCCTTCTTCTTGACGCGGAAGAGGACGTGGCCCTCGGCGGCATAGGCATACCCCGCGACGATCAGGTTCTGCGTCATCGCGATCATCTGCGTCACATGCTCGGTCGCGCGCGGCATATAGGTCGGCTGCAGGCAGTTCAGCGCCGTCACGTCCTCGCGATAGACGCCATAAGTCGCCTCAGTGATCTCGCGCAGGACCTGGAGGATCGGCACATTGCGCCCGTCCTTCGCCGCACGCTCGGCGGCGCGCGCGTTTATCTTGTCGTCGATGTCCGTGATGTTGCGGACATAGGTGACATGATCAGGCCCGTAGCTGTAGCGCAGAAGACGGAACAGCACGTCGAAGACGATGGCCGGCCGTGCGTTTCCGATATGGGCGAAGTCGTAGACCGTCGGACCGCAGACATACATCCGCACATTGGTCGGATCGATGGGCGTAAAGACGTCCTTCGCGCGGGTCAGCGTGTTGTAGAGGCGGATGGTCATGGCGGACTTCTTACAGCGATTTGGCCCGGAATCGCGCTGCGATTTCGGGGAGTGACGTTCTGGCGATGAGAGCAGGCAAAAGGGGAGTGTCGCGGCGTCAGCCGCAAATCGAACAGCGAATGGGGAGCACGAAGCTCACGCGGTTTTCCCTTCCAGGCGCGCAAGGGCTTTCGCGCGCCCGATGAGGGGTAGCAGCTTTTTGAGTTCCGGTCCATCGCCCCGCCCGGTGAGCGCCAGACGCAAGGGATGGAACAGCGCCCGGCCCTTTGTACCCGTCGCGTCCGAAACCGATTTGGTGAGTTGGCCCCAGGTCGTCTCGTCCCACGGTTCGGGCGGCAGGAGCGCGGCGGCTTTCCCGGTCACGCCGGGGTCTTCGAGCACCGGCGCGACCGGACCGCGCACGACATCCCGCCACGACTGCACATCGGCAAGACGCGCGAGGTTGGGCCGCACGGCATCCCAAAACGCCGGCCCTTCGGCCACACCCAATGCCGCGAGCCGCGCGGTAACGGCATCATAGGGCAGCATATGCAGCAGCTTGCCGTTGAGCGCCGACAACTCGGCGAGGTCGAATTGCGCCGCGGCGCGGCCGATCTTGTCGAAGGCGAATTCCTCGGCGAGCGCGTCGAGCGAGAGGCGCGGCTCGATCGGGTCGGAGGTGCCGATCTTGGCGAGATAGGAGGCGAGCGCCAGCGGCTCGATGCCGCTTTCGCGCAGAGCCCGCAGCGAGAGCGAACCTTCGCGCTTGGAGAGCTTGCCGCCCTCCGCGGTTACGAAGAGCGGATAATGTGCAAAGGCCGGCGGTGCCGCGCCGAGCGCCTCGAAGATTTCAATCTGGGCCGCGGTGTTGGTGACGTGATCCTCGCCGCGCATGATGTGGGTGATGGCGAATTCGATGTCGTCGACCACCGAAGGCAGCATGTAGAGGAAATGGCCGTTCTCGCGGATCACCACCGGATCGGACTGTGTCACGGTGTCGATCTCGACCGCGCCACGGATCAGATCGTTCCAGTGCACGCGCTTGTGAGTGAGCTTGAAGCGCCAATGCGGACGGCGGCCTTCGGCTTCGAAGCGCCAGCGATCCTCTTCGCTGAGCGTGAGCGCGGCACGGTCGTAGACCGGCGGTTTGTGCATGGCCAGCTGGCGCTTGCGGCGGCGATCCAGTTCGTCAGGCGTCTCGTAGCAGGGATAGAGGCGGCCGGACGCCTTGAGCTTTTCGGCGGCGGTTTCGTAGATCGCGACGCGATCCGAGGCACGGGCGAAGATATCGTGCGGCAAGCCGAGCCAGGCGAGGTCTTCGAGGATGCCGTCCTCGAAGGTCCTGGTGGAGCGCGTGTCGTCGGTGTCGTCGATGCGCAGCATGAACTTGCCGCCGCTCTTCTTCGCGAACAGCGCGTTGAGCACGGCCGCACGGCCGTTGCCGGCCTGGAGATAGCCGGTGGGCGATGGCGCGATGCGGACAACGGTCATGCTCTAGTCCCGTGCATCGCGGAACGCATTGGTAATGGGATAGCGGCGGTCGCGGCCGAAATTGCGGGCGCTGATCTTCACGCCGGGCGGGGCCTGCCGGCGCTTGTATTCGCTGACATAGAGCAGCTGTTCGATACGCTTGACCGTCGCCGGGTGGTAGCCGCGGGCGCAGGTGTCCTCGAAGGTCATCTCGTTCTCGATCAGGCATTCGAGAATTCCGTCGAGAATCTCATAGGGCGGCAGCGAGTCCTCGTCCTTCTGGTCGGCGCGCAATTCGGCGGACGGCGGACGGGTGATGACGTTCTCCGGCATGACGCGTCCTGAGGGCCCGAGCGCGCCGCGCGGCACGAACTGGTTGCGCCAGCGCGACAGGCGGAAGACCTCCATCTTGTAGACATCTTTCAGAACATTGTAGCCGCCGCACATGTCGCCATAGAGCGTGGCATAGCCGACGCTCATCTCGCTCTTGTTGCCCGTCGTCAGCACCATCGGGCCGAACTTGTTGGAGATCGCCATCAGGATCACGCCGCGAATGCGCGACTGGATGTTCTCCTCCGTCGTGTCGACGCGCTTGCCCGCGAAGACATCGGCGAGCGAACCGCCGAAGGCGGCGACCGCCGGTTCGATCGGGATGGTGTCGTAGTGAACGCCGAGCAGCTTCGCGATCTCGGCCGCGTCGTCGAGGCTTTCCTGGCTGGTGTATTTCGAGGGCAGCATCACGCAGCGCACGCGCTCCGGCCCAAGCGCATCGACTGCGACGGCGGCCGAGAGCGCGGAGTCGATGCCGCCGGAGAGCCCGAGCACCACGCCGGGAAAGCGGTTCTTGTTCACATAGTCGCGCAGGCCGAGCATCATCGCGTGATAGACGGCTTGCGCGTGATCGTCGGACGGTGCGAGCGAACCGGGCGCGCAAACCCATCCGGACGACGTGCGCGTCCAATCGGTCATCACCAGCGCCTCTTCCCAGGCGGGCAGCGCGACGGCCATCGAGCGATCGGCGTTGCAGACGAGGGACGCGCCGTCGAACACCAGCTCGTCCTGACCGCCGATCTGGTTGAGATAAACGAGCGGCAGACCCGATTCCGTGATGCGGCCGGCGATATGATTGGCACGCACGTCGGATTTCGTGGCGTCGAAGGGCGAGCCATTGGGAACGAGCAGGATCTCGGCGCCGGTCTCGGCCAGGCATTCGACGACGTCCGGTGTCCAGATGTCCTCGCAGACCGGAACGCCGATGCGCACGCCGCGGATGTTGAACGGGCCCGGTAGCGGGCCGGCGGCGAAGACGCGCTTTTCGTCGAACACGCCGTAATTGGGCAGATCGACCTTGAAGGTCCTGCCTGCGATCCTGCCGCCATCGAGCAGCATGCAGGCGTTATAGAGACGGTCGTTCTCGACCCAGGGGGCGCCGACCAGAACGGCCGGGCCGCCATCGGCGGTGTCCGCCGCGAACTTCTCGACCGCCTCGCGCGCATCGTCCTGGAGCGCCGGCTTGAGTACGAGGTCTTCCGGCGGATAGCCGACAATGAAGAGTTCAGGATAGAGGATGATGTCCGCGCCGGCCGCCGCCGCCTCGGCCCGCGCCTTACGTGCCTTGGTCAGGTTGCCGTGGATGTCGCCCATGGTCGGGTTGAGCTGGGCGAGCGCGATGCGAAGCTTGTCCGTCATAGCGATGGTTTAGCGCGGTTTGCGGTTGCGCAGAAGTTCGACGCGGGCATGCAGAGCCGCCATGCACGCCCCAGTTGACGGCCTCGTAGGTCCGCCCCTAAATGTCGCCACGCATTGAGGGGGGAACGATGGTGCGCAAAATCCTTTTGCTGGCCTGTGCGGTCATGCTGTCGGGCTGTGTGAGCACCAAAGTCGTCGGTACGGGGCAGGACGCGGTCGATGCGCTGCACGGCGCGCCGCTCACGACGGTGACCTATACCAAACCCGACTTCGTGGCATCCACCTGGGGCCGTGCCGGTCTGATCGGCGGGATTACCGGCGCGCTGGTCATGATCTCCGAAGGCAACCAGCTGGTGAAGGACGATGACATTCCGGATCCGGCCGATGCCATCGTCACCCAACTCGGTCCGGAGTTTGCGGCTAAGTTCGGCGGACCGACGCAGCCAGCGGTGACGCTGCGCAAACGCGACAACGACGGTCAAAAGGACCTTGCTGCCCTGGCCCAGAACCATGGCGTGGTGTTCGACGTTCAGAGCACGGCGTGGAGTTTCATCTACTTTCCGTTCGACTGGACGCACTACCGGGTCGTGTACTCGGTGCGCGCGCGCCTTATCGATGCGTCGACCGGCACGGTAATCGGCCAAGTGCCTTGCACCTACCAGTCCGACGACAAGAACCCACCGGACTACGACCAACTGACCGGAAATCACGGCGAACTCCTGAAATCGCTCCTCGCCAAGGGTACCGAAGCCTGCATACAGATCATCCGGTCGAATATGTTCAAGTGAGACCTGTCACCGCCTTAGCCGGCGGCGCCAAGTTAAAGCTTACAAAGACGGATTTTCAGCGCGCCGCTGCAACGGCCGCATAGGCGTCCCGCGCCGGGGCGCGGTCTGCGGCGTCGTCGATGGCCAGCGCGGTCGAGAGCGCCTTGCGCGCCTCTTCCGGACGAACGAGCGCGGTCCCGCCATCGCGTACTGCGGCGGCGAAGGACGAAACCGAGGCGCCGAGCGGATCGCCCAGCTCCAGCGGCTTCAGCGCACGGGGCGTAGTATTGTGAATCTTGCGGCTGACGAAATCGATCTCGATCACGCCATCCTTGTACTCGGCGCGCATGCCGCGGCGACGGTCGTTGGAGATGCGGCTGGTCTCCAGATGAGCGACCGATCCGTTCGAGAAACCGACGGTGGCGTGGACTTCGTCGGCCAGCGTGCCATGCAGCGCCTTTGAGCGCGCTTCGACCTCGGTGACGGCGAAGGGAACGAGTTGATGCACCAGATCGAGATCATGGATCATCAGATCGAGCACGACCGAGACGTCGGCGCCGCGGCCGCTCCACGGCCCCATGCGCCAGCAAGTCAGCGTCTGCGGCACTTCCTGGTGCTCGAGCAGACCGGTGCCTGCGAAAACAAAACGCTCCTGATGGCCGACGGTGAGGGTCAGGCCGGCGTTGCGCGCCAGCGCGATCAGGTCATCGGCTTCATCGAGCGAGGTGGCAATCGGCTTTTCAACCAGCACGTGGGCGCCGGCGTTCAGGAAGGCGCGCACGATCTCGGCATGCGTCACGGCCGGTGTGCACACGCTGACGAGATCGACATGACCGAGCAGATCGCGCCAATCGGCAACGGCCGGACAGCCATGCGTCGCCATCGACGTCTTGATCACTTCGGCCGACGGATCGGCAATCGCCGCCAACTCGACACCGTCGATGTGGCGATATTTGGATGCGTGGTGGCGGCCGAACGCACCGGCGCCGATGACGGCAGCCTTGAGCGCTCCCCGGGGACGCAGTCGAAATGGTGACAAGAGGATTCTCGCCGGAATTACAGGCACATAAGGCCCCCGCCCCTGCTCCGGGGCGACTCATAAGATGTTTCACGTTGTTACACGCTCGCCGGCTGATAGGGTTCGGGAACCAGCAATTCCCACAATTAACACCGTTAAGGAGACGCCCGTGGACAACCAGAAAAACCACGAAATCCGCCTGAAAAGCCGGCCGACCGGTCTGCCGACACCCGACAACTTCGAGCATGCCGAATCGGCCGTACCCAATCCGGGTTCCGGCCAGGTCCTAGTCCGCAACAGCTACATTTCCGTCGATCCCTATATGCGCGGCCGCATGGTCGACCGGAAGAGCTATGTCCCGCCCTTCCAGCTCGGCGAGGTCCTGCAGGGCCATGCGGTGGGACAGGTGGTGGCATCGAACGGCCATCCGAGCCTCAAAGTCGGCGACTTCGTGCAGAGCATGAACGGCTGGCGCGAATGGTTCGTGTCGAGCGGAAACGATTTGCAGACGTTCGATCCGGTGGTGCCGATCCAGTCCTATCTCGGCGCTCTCGGCATGCCGGGGATGACGGCCTATGCCGGACTGCTTCGGGTCGGCGAGCTGAAGGACGGCGAGCGCGTCTTCGTCTCGGCGGCGTCGGGCGCGGTCGGCTCGGTGGTGTGCCAGATCGCCAAGGCGAAGGGCTGCCATGTCGTCGGTTCGGTCGGCTCCGACGAGAAGGCCGCGTTCCTGAAAGAGCTCGGTATCGGTGCGATCAACTACAAGACTTGCGGCGATCTCAATGCTGCCGTCGCAGCGGCCTTCCCGGAAGGCATCGACGTCTATTTCGAGAATGTCGGCGGCGCGCATCTGGAAGCGGCATTGAACAACATGCGGCCGGGCGGCCGCATTCCGCTGTGCGGGATGATCGACATGTACAACGCGACCGAGCTGCCGCCGGGGCCGCGCAATCTCGCCATGGCGATCGGCCTCGGCCTGACGCTGCGCGGATTCGTGGTGTCGAGCCATTACGACATGCTGGCGGATTTCCATCGCGACATGGCGGCCTGGACGAAGGCCGGCAAGATGAAATGGCGCGAAACCGTCGTCGACGGCGTCGAGAACGCGCCGAAGGCCTTCATCGGTCTCTTCAAGGGCGAGAACCTCGGCAAGATGGTTGTGCGTGTTGGACCGGACAAGGCGGTCTGACAACGTCATCCGGACCGGCGGGTCAATCCGCCGGTCCGCTCGCCTTGAGCATCACGAGCGCGGCGAAGATCAGGTAGGCGAGCGTGAGCGGCGCAAGTCCGGACAGTGCCGCGCCGGTGATGCCCGTGAGCATGCCACAGCCGAGGAAATTGTATGCGGAACCGACAAAGAGAAGCTGAATCCCGATGACGGCGACCATGCCATAGAGCGCGGCAAGCAGAGTCGGCCCAAAGGACGATGGAAACCGCATCCGCTCGAGGCGCACTATTCCCGCAGCGAGAGCTATGCGTGAAGCCGAGGCGGCGACAAAAACAAATGCGAGAAGCCACGCAACAGCGGAAGCCAGCGCAATAGAATAGATGTGTGCATCGTCGTAGCCGCAGGCGCTCAAGCGACGTATCAGGGCACGCTCCCCGGGAACCACGAAATGGACCGAGCCCAGCAGCGCCTGACCGGCAGGCGTTCCGCCGATTTCGTGAACCAGCACGGTCTGGACCAAGAGTATGAGCCCGACGAAAGCGCAGAACACCAAACCATCGAAGCTCGGCCAATAACTTCGCCGCAGCCTGGATATCGATAACGACGAAATGCCGATCTCGGCAACACCGAACCCGCCGGCGAACAAGAGCCCCATTGCGCCGAACAGCAACACGCATAGGCCCGCGAAGCGCGCGGCCGACTGGATGTCCTGACCGCGCGTGAGCGCGAGAAACAAGCCGTGCGCGCCGGCGAACAGGCAGAACACGACCCATCCCTTGGCCAGAAGCCGCGCAGCACCCATGCCCGTTACCCTTTCCCGCCCAAGCCGATAGATCGGTCCCGATAGCGCGGAGGGCAAGCCAGTCCTGCCGGCATGGCTAACCGGCGCAGCGCGGCAGACCGCGGCGTCAGGCGGAAGCCGCGATGGGCTCGCCCTTCTGGCGCTCGGCGCGCAGCGTGTCGGCGATCAGGAAAGCGATCTCGAGCGCCTGGCTCGCATTCAGCCGCGGATCGCAGGCCGTGCGATAACGGTCGAACAGATCGATCTCCTTGAGCGCCTGGGCGCCGCCGGTGCACTCGGTGACATCCTGGCCCGTCATCTCCAGATGGATGCCGCCGGCATAAGTGCCTTCGGCGCGATGGATGGCGAAGAAGGAACGGATCTCGTCGAGCACGCGGTCGACCGGGCGGGTCTTGTAGCCCGACTGGAGCTTCAGCGTGTTGCCGTGCATCGGATCGCAGGACCAGATGACATGCGCGCCTTCGCGCTCGACCGCGCGGATGAGACGCGGAAGATGCTGCGCAATCTTGTCGGACCCGAAGCGCGCGATCAGGGTGATGCGGCCGGGCGTGTTGGATGGGTTGAGGATGGCGAGCAGCTTGATCAGCTCTTCCTCGCTCAGGCTCGGACCGCATTTGATGCCGATCGGATTCTTGATGCCGCGGCAATATTCGACATGCGCGCCGTCGATCTGGCGCGTGCGGTCGCCAATCCAGAGCATATGCCCCGATGTCGCGTAGTGACTGCCGGTAATCGAATCCTGCCGCGTCAGCGCTTCTTCGTAGGGAAGAAGTAGCGCCTCGTGGCTGAAGTAGTAGTCGACGCGCGAGGTCTGCTGCCTCACCGCATCTTCGAGACTGAAGGTGCGCATGAAGCCGACGCCTTCGTCGATCTTGTCGACGACTTCATTGTAGCGGCGGCCGAGATCGGGATGGTGATGATCGAGATTCCAATGCCGCGCGCGCGACAGATCGGCATAGCCGCCGGTCGCGAAGGCGCGCACGAGATTGGCCGTCGCAGCCGCCTGATAGTAGGCGCGCATCATGCGCTCCGGATCGGGCGTGCGTTCCTCGGCGGTGAAATCGCCGCCATTGATATTGTCACCGCGATAGGACGGCAGGGTGACGCCGTCGCGGGTCTCGAAATCGTCGGAGCGCGGCTTGGCGAACTGGCCGGCGATGCGGCCGACCTTCACCACGGGCTTGCCGCCAGCAAAGGTGAGGACTGTCGCCATGGCGAGGAAGACGCAGAAGGTGTCGCGGATATTGTTGGCCGCGAACTCGGCAAAGCTCTCGGCGCAGTCGCCGCCCTGGAGCAGGAAGGCGTTGCCGAGGGCGACGTCGCCCAGACCAGACAAAAGATTGCGCGCTTCGCCGGCGAAAACGAGCGGCGGGTGGGTGCGCAGCCGCGCCTCCACGGCCTCAAGCGCCGCCTGGTCCGGATAGGTCGGAACCTGACGGATGGGCTTGGAACGCCAGCTTTGCGGGGTCCATGACGCGGCCACGCGGAAGTCCTCCAGAAGGGCCTGTGGATATATGTGAACCCGCCCGGATTGGCCAGCCAATACGGCCTAGGCTGGTGAATGGCGGCTTTGCGCCGCGTCAGGGGCCGAAGGCGGGCCGCTGGCTGGAGGCCAGATGCGCGAGGGTCTGGGCGCATTCGTGCCGGCGCAACAGGCCGTAACGCACATCGAGCCGCTTGCGCAGGTTCCAGTCCGGATGGTGTTCCTGCGCCCAATCCATGTAGCGCTCGTACTCGTCTATGCGGGCATCCCGGTCGGCGAGGGTTTCTGGGCAAACGAACTGGGCGTCGAAGGCCGCATCGGTCTGGTCAGGCGGGTCTTCGGCCCGCGCCGGAAGCGCGAGGAACAGGCTTAACGCCGCGAGTGTTACAGCAAATATCCGCATGGCATCCCCCTGCCCCGTTTGGAGCCTAGCGAAGCGCCGGGCGGCAGGGAAGGCACCGCCTACACCGTCTCACTGCTCTGACGCAGGGCGTTGAAGACCTGGGGCGGCACTTTGAGGTTGGGACCGGTTTCGTAGAGATCGCGGATGGCGTCGAAATGCGCGTCGGGATCGGCGCAGAGGATCGCGAGGCGGTCGAGGAGCGCGAGCGTGTCGCCCGGCATGTCTTGACCCGGTTCGGTCATCGGACCCCAGACATCCCAGGGCAGCATCTCGCGATTGTTCAATGCCGCGAAATCGCGGACGACATTGCCGGCGACGAACCACAAACCGTTCATGTCGAGGATGCCGAACCTCGCCGGATCGGCCGCACCTGTGCGGCAGCGTTGCCACGCTTCGCCGGCGATAAGAAATCGATCGCGCGGCACGTCGAGCGGATCGAATGCGAGTTGCAGCTGCGCGCGCTGAAGGGCATCGATCTGGAAATCGATCATCTGCCACGCTTCGCCGTTCCAGTATTCGGTGACCCAATGATCGACGCCGAAGTCCTTCTGGAAATACATCGCAAAGCCGCAGCGGGCACGTGCCGGGAATCCGGCGCGTCGCAGGAGCGCCGCACCGAAGACCGAGAAGTGCCGGCAATTGCCGATCATGCGCTGGTCGAGGGTGCGGACGAAGGCGAGCGGGCGTCCGTCATGTCGCTGCATGAGCGCAAGCATGCCGGCAAGCGAACGGGTGTGGGTCTCGTCGATGCGTTCCCGGCCGAGCTGCCTGCGATAGACCGGCGCCCAATGCTGATGCAGCAAAAGGTTCTGGATGTAGGCGGCCATGCCGGGGATGTCGCCCGGCGCATCCTTGAGCACGGTATCCAGGGCGCCGGGATCGGTCATCCCGACGGGGCGGTGATAGAAATCGGCGATATCGGGTGCGAGGGCCATTGTGATCGAACTCCCAGGATAACTCCGAGGCTAGCGGACGGTCCCGACAGCGTCCTGACAGCAATTGCCGTCCCGGGAGCGCGACAATCTGAGCCTGCGGCAAAGCCAATGGTCATCGCCGCGGGCATTCAGTAGCGTAAGAGCAGAGTCCGGAAGCCGCCGGCGACAGGCGGCACGGTGGGAGGAACAATGAGCACCAATACCAGCGATCCCCGTTTTCTCGAAGAACTACTCGCCCATGCCGCCGTCGGCATGGTGAGCGCGTTCTGGGCCAAGCAGAAGCCGGACGCGACCGCGATCTTCGACCGCTTCGGCGAGCACAGCTATCGCAAGGTGAACGCGACCTCGAACAAGCTGGCGCGGGTGCTGCGCGGCGCGGGGCTCGAGCCCGGTGATGCCGTAGCGCTGTTCTGCACCAATCGCGCCGAGTTCATCGAGACGGTGAATGCCTGCCGCCGCTCCGGCCTGCGGGTTACGCCGGTGAACTGGCATCTTAAGACCGACGAGATCGCTTATATCCTGAACGACTGCGAAGCCAAGGCGCTGATCGCCGAGACGCGGTTCGACACCATCCGCGATGCCGCACGGCAGGCACCGGGACTGATGCTGAAGCTCGCGGTCGGCGGCGTGGCCGATGGTTTCGAAGATTTCGACAGCGCGCTCGATGGCGTCGACGATCGCGACCTGCCAGATCCGCAGATGGGCAGCCAGATGCTGTACACCTCGGGCACAACCGGACGGCCGAAAGGCGTGTTCCGGCCGCATGGCGTCGCGACGCCGCCGCAGTTCGAGGGTTCGAACGCCAACTACAATCCCGACAGCGATGTGCAGATGTGCGCGGGACCGGGCTATCACGCGGCGCCGCTCGCCTTCGACATCGCGATCCCGCAGGCTTCCGGCGTGCCGATCGTATTCATGGGCGAGCGCTGGGATACCGAAGAGGTCTTTCGCACCATCGAGACCTGTAAAGTCACCCATGGCCATCTGGTGCCGATCATGATGCAGCGCCTTCTGGCCGCGCCCGAGGAGATGAAGAAGCGCTACGACCTGTCGAGCCTGAAATTCATCGTGCACGGTGCGGCCCCCTGCCCGCCCGAGGTCAAGCGCGCGATGATCGAATGGCTCGGCCCGATCCTTTACGAATACTATGCCGGCTCCGAAGGCGGCGCGGGGTTCGGCATCCGCTCCGACGAGTGGCTGCAAAAACCGGGCAGCGTCGGCAAGCGGCCGACGCTTCTGCGCGTGAAGATCATGGACGACGAAGGCAACGAGCTGCCCAACGGCCAGCCAGGCCTCATCTATCACGAGGCGCAGAAACTCAATCCCTTCCAGTACTACAAGGACGACAAGAAGACCGCGAGCGCCCATCGCGGTGAGTTCTTCACCCTGGGCGACATCGGCTATTTCGACGAGGACGACTATCTGTTCCTGACCGGACGCTCCGCCGAGATCATCATCTCGGGCGGCGTGAACATCTATCCGCAGGAAGTCGACAACGAGATCATCAAGCATCCCGCGATCGAAGACGTCTGCACCATCGGCGTACCCAACAAGGAATGGGGCGAAGAGGTGAAGAGCGTGATCATGCTGAAGCAGGGCCTGACGCCGAGCGACGCGCTGAAAGCGGAAATCATCGACTTCGTGCGTGGCAAGCTCGCCGGCTTCAAGGTGCCGCGGACCATCGACTTCGTCGCCGAGCTACCGCGCAGCGCCGCCGGCAAGATCAAGCGCGGCGAAGTGCGCAAACCCTTCTGGGAGGGGCGGAAGGTGCAGATCTAGGCCGGCGCCTTCGAATAGCTCTTCGTCCGCATCGTCACCAGCTCTTCCGCCGCGCTCGGATGCAGCGCGATGGTGGAATCGAACTGAGCCTTGGTCGCGCCCATCTTCAGACAGACGCCGACGATCTGGATAATCTCGGCGGCATGATCGCCGAAGATGTGGCAGCCGAGGACCTTGTCGGTCTTCGCATCGACGATCAGCTTGAAGGTGGTGCGTTCCTCACGGCCCGAAAGCGTATGCTTGAGCGGGCGGAACACCGATTTGTAGACGTCGATATGGTGACCGGTGCCAAGCGCCTTCATCTCGCTCATGCCCACGACACCGATCTCGGGCAAGGTAAACACCGCGGTGGCGATGTTTTCGTGGTCGGCCATGGTCGGATTGTCGTGGAATGCGGTCTGCACGAAGCACATCGCTTCGTGGATCGCGACCGGGGTGAGCTGGACGCGGTCGGTGACGTCGCCGATGGCGTAGATGTTGGGCGCGCTGGTGCGCGAATAGCGGTCGACCACGACCTCGCCACGGCGGCCGAGTTCGACACCTGCCTTTTCGACATGCAGCATCTCGGTATTCGGCGCACGGCCGATCGCGAGCATGATCTGATCGCACTCGATCACGTCGCCCTTGTTGGTCTCGGCGTGCAGGCAGTCGCCGCGCTTTTCGATCTTGGTGAACTCGCAGCCGGTCGCGACGTGCAGGCCCCGTTTGGCCATGGATTCATGGAGCGCGTCGCGGATGTCGTCGTCGAAGCCACGCAAGACCTTCTCGCCGCGATAGAGCACCGAGACCTCCGACCCGAGGCCATGGAAGATATGGGCGAATTCGAGCGCGATGTAGCCGCCACCGGCGATCAGAATGCGCTTGGGCAGTTCGTCGAGATGGAAGGCCTCGTTCGAGGTGATACAGAGATTGCCGCCCGGAATGACGTGGGTGGTGCCGAGTTCGCGCGTCGGCCGATTGCCGGTGGCGATCAGGATTTTTTCGGCGGTCACGACGCGGTCTTCGTTCAGGAGGCGCACTTCGTGGGGACCCTCGAACACGGCACGATCGGCGAAAATCTTCACACCGGCGGCTTCGACGTTGCGGGTGTACATCCCTTCGAGCCGCGCGATCTCCTTGTCCTTGTTGGCGATGAGGGTTTGCCAGTCGAACTTTGTCTCCCCCACCGTCCAGCCGAAGCCTGCGGCATCTGCGAAATCTTCACGGAACTGGCTGGCATAGACGAAAAGTTTCTTTGGGATGCAGCCGCGGATGACGCAGGTCCCGCCCATCCGCGATTCCTCGGCGAGGGCGACACGGGCGCCGGTCATGGCTGCCATCCGGCTCGCCCGGACCCCGCCGGAGCCGCCGCCGATCACGAAAAGATCGTAGTCATACTGTGCCATGATGGTGTTCCATTCGCCTGGGACTGAAGGTCCCTTCTATGTGGGGCAGAACCTAGCATGCAACAGGGCCGGACATGGCTGCGGATGACAGCCCTGTTATGCGTTTCGCTCGCCCTTTCGGCCTGCACCCTGTCGGATTCGCTGCGTCATGACGATTTCCGCTCGGTCTGGGCCCGACCCGACAACAAGGCCATAGAGCAGACCGTATTCTTCGCGACCGATCGCGAAGCCGAAGACAGCGACCTGGGCTATGGCCCGCACTGGAGCGCGCAGTCTCATTGCGGCGTTGCCCAGGTGACTATTCCGACGGCGTTCCAGCCCGGAGCGACGCCGCGCTGGGCCAAGGCCGACAAACCGCGCACCATCGAATGCGACGGCGAGCGCGATATGGAAGCCTTCGCCCAGGCCGTGCTCGCGGCCGCGCGGGCGAAGAATTGCGACCGCGTCCTGCTCTTCGTCCATGGCTACAACCAGACCTTCCGGACGGCGCTTTTCCGCAGCGGGCAGCTGGCGACGGATACCCAATGGGCGTGCGTCAGCGTCCTGTTCAGTTGGGCCAGCGAGGGCAAATTCGATCGCTATATCGCCGATGTCGAGCGCAGCGGCTATGCGGTGCCGATCATGATCGACATCCTGCGCGAGTTGCAGAAGACGGGATTGAAGGTCGAGATCGTAGCGCACAGCATGGGCAATCGCCTGACCATGACGTCGCTCGCCGCGCTCTGCGGCCATCATCCGACAAAAATCGTCGACCAGCTCCTGCTGGTGGCGCCGGATGTGAGCGCCGAGCATGACAACGACGATTTCGGCCACCTGCTCCGCCACGGCGCGGCCTGCATCGATCGCGCGACGATCTATGCCTCGAACAACGATCTGATCCTGATCACCTCGGAAGGCGTGCATGGCGGCATACCGCGGGCCGGGCGCGGGCCGGGGCGCGATCTTCAATATGCGACGGCAGGACTTCCCGCCCCCATCGACATCGTCGACGCGAGCCGCGCGCCCGGCGATCCCTTCGGCCACGGCTATTTCGTACTGTCCTACGAGATGATGGACGACATGATGTGGACGCTGGCGGGATTGCCGCCGGACAAGCGCGCCGCGCCGGACGCACTCGGCGGTCCGACGCTCGTCTGCGGCGACAAGGAAACACCCTGCACGCGCTACGCACTGAAGGTGGCGCCCGAACGCGGGCCGGACTTCCAGACGCGGCTGCTGCGCCGGCTCTGGCCGCTCATTTTCCGGATTCAATGACCTCGACTTCGCCGGGATGGGCAATGAGAAGCGTCGATGCCATACCCACGAAGAGGCCGTGCTCGACCACGCCCGCGATATCGGCAAAGGCCTGCGCCAGTTTTTGAGCGGAGGTGATGGCGCCGAAGGCGCAATCGTAGATCACATTGCCGGAGTCGCTCTTGAAGACGCCGCCATCGCGATGGCGCAGGGTGATCGAGACATTGCCGTAGCCCAGAAATGCCGCAGACGCCGCGAGGCGCGCAGCCGTCGAGCGATGGCCGAACTCAAGTACTTCCACCGGCAGAGCGAATTTGCCGAGGCGCGCGACCAGCTTGGCTTCGTCCGCGATCACGATCATGCGCTTCGACGACGCGGCGACGATCTTCTCGCGCAGGAGGGCGCCGCCGCCGCCCTTGATCAGCGACAGGTCGCGGTCGGCCTCGTCCGCACCGTCGACGGTCAGATCCAGCGGCGCCAGGTCATCCAGCGCCGCGAGCGGGATACCGAGTGCGCGCGCGCGCTGGGCCGTGCGGTCCGATGTCGGCACCCCCAATATGGACAAGCCGCCGCGAACCTTGGTCGCCAGCAGTTCGAGAAATGCCTCGGCGGTCGAACCGGTGCCAAGACCGAGCTTCATGCCGGGCGTAACATATTCGAGGGCCTTTGCGGCGGCGGCGCGCTTGAGTGCATCGGAGTTGGCGGTCATCGAACGACTATAGAGATTCGGCGGTCGCGTGGCGACGTATACGCATTTTCCACGTGTCGGACCCGCTTCGCGCCGCCGCTTCGGACCGATAGGTTGCCGCCATGGAGTCGTATGACGTTGCCGTGATCGGGCTGGGTGCTGCCGGGGCTGCCGCGCTGAGGGCTTCGGCCAAGACCGGCGCCAGGACCATCGGCATCGACCAGTTCCGGCCGCCGCACGGCTTCGGCAGCTCGCATGGCGAAACCCGCCTGCTGCGAACCGCATATTCGGAAGGGGAGTTCTATGTTCCCCTGATCCGCCGCGCGATCGCGCTGTGGCGCGACCTGGAATCATCGACCGGGCGGCGCCTCTTTGAGCAGACCGGCGTGACCTATGCCGGGCCTACAGACGACGCATTCATGACAGGCGCCCGGAAGGCGGCCCGCCGCTGGACTCTCGACCTGCCTCGATCCGGCGACCTATCGCCGTGGTTCGATCTGCCCGGCCGCTGGCACACCCTGGTCGATACGGAAGGCGGCTACCTCTACGCCGAGCGGGCAATCCGCGCCTTCCTCGCGGATGCCAAGGCCCGTGGCGCCGATGTTCTGGCCGCATCGCGCGTCGAGCGGATCGACGGGTCCGGCCGGTTGATGCGCATCCGGACAGCGCGGCGCGTCATCAATGCCAAGCGCATCGTCATCACCACCGGCGCCTGGTCGCAGGAGCTGGCGCCGCTCCTGAAGCCGCTCACCTATGTCGAGCGTCGGGTGCTTCACTGGTTCGACGATCCTGCCAGACGCTTTGGCCGGGCGAGCGGATTTCGCCCCTTCGCCATCAGCCCGGGAGAGGGTCAGCTTTTCTACGGCTTTCCGACCAACAGATCCGGCGAAGTAAAAGTCGCGGAGCACAAGAGTGTCGCCATTGTCGAGGGACCGGAGGCCGTGGACCGGATCGTCCGTCGAAAGGATATCGCAGCGATACGGCCGCTGGTGCGTGCGTATATGCCGGGGCTCGGCCGGCATTTGCGTTCCGAGGTTTGCATGTATCCGATGGCGCATCACGAGCGCTTCATTCTCGATCACGATCCGCGGGACACCCGCATCGTGATCGGCGCCGGCCTGTCGGGTCACGGATTCAAGTTCGCTCCGGCGATCGGCGAGGTGCTCGCCAATCTCGCGCTGGCCAGGCGGCAGAAGGTCGACATCGCCCCCTTCGCGCTGACCGGCCGTCTCCGCCGCAGGTAGCCGCTACTCCACCGTCACCGATTTGGCGAGGTTACGCGGCTGGTCGACATCGGTGCCCTTGGCAATGGCAGCGTGATAGGCGAGCAGCTGCACCGGGATCGAGTAGAGAATAGGTGCAATCAGCGGATCGGCAGGCGGAACCTCGATGGCATGCCAGAGCTTGTCGCCGGCCTTGGCGATGCCTTCGGCGTCCGAGATCAGCAGAACCTTGCCGCCGCGCGCCATCGACTCCTGCATGTTCGAGATCGTCTTCTCGTAGACCGCGTCATGCGGCGCGATGACGATGATCGGGACGTTCTCGTCGATCAGGGCGATGGGGCCGTGCTTCATCTCACCGGCGGCATAGCCTTCGGCATGGACATAGGAAATTTCCTTGAGCTTCAGAGCACCTTCCATAGCGATAGGGAAGCTGGAGCCGCGGCCGAGATAGAGCACGTCGCGGGCCTTGGCGATCTCCTGGCCGAGTTCTTCGATCCTACTCTCCTGCTTGAGCATCTCGACAATATGGCGCGGGGTTTCGAGCAGCGCGGCACAGAGGCGCTTTTCATCCTCGGCGCTCAGCACGCCGCGAGCGCGGCCGGCGGCGATGGCGAGGGCAGCGAGCGCGGCGAGCTGGCAGGTAAAGGCTTTTGTCGAGGCGACGCCGATTTCGGGGCCGGCAAAGGTCGGCACGACGATGTCAGCTTCGCGCGCGATGGAGCTTTCGACGACGTTGACCATGGCGAGCGTGGTCTGGCCGTGGTCGCGGGCATGACGCTGCGCCGCCAGTGTGTCGGCGGTTTCGCCCGATTGCGAAATGAAGAGCGCCGCACCGCCTTCGGGATAGACCGGATCGCGGTAGCGCAGCTCGGACGCGACATCGACCTCGACCGACAGGCGGGCAAATTTCTCGAACCAGTATTTGCCGACGAGACCGGCATAATAGGACGTGCCGCAGGCCGAGATCAGAAGCCGCGGCGCGGTGGCGAGCGCATGGGCGAGGCCCGGCTCGTGCAACGCGACATTGGGGCCGACGGCATCGATGTAGTGCGAGAGCGTATGGCCGATGACTTCCGGCTGCTCGGCGATTTCCTTGGCCATGAAGTGGCGCTTGCCCGCCTTGTCGACGATGGCGGCGGAGGCGGAGGTCGTCTTGACCTCTCGATTGGCCGGACGGCCTTCGGCGTCGAAGATCGAAATGTGCGGCCCTTCGACCACGACGACATCGCCGTCTTCGAGATAGGCGACGCGGTTGGTGAAGGGCGCCAGCGCGAAGGCGTCGGAGCCGAGATAGCCTTCGGTCTCGCCATAGCCGACGGCGAGCGGTGCGCCCTTGCGCGCGCCGATGAGCAGGTTTTCGTGCTCGCTGAAGATCATCGCCAGCGAATAGGCGCCGGTCAGCTGGCGCGTCGCGGCGATGGCGGCGTCCTTCGGCGACATGCCCCGATCGAGGTAATCCGTGACGAGATGGACGGCGACTTCGCTGTCGGTCTCCGAGGCGAAGACGTGGCCCTTGGCGACGAGCATCTCCCGCAACTCGCGGAAATTCTCGATGATGCCGTTATGGACGATCGCGACCTTAGCAGAGGCGTGGGGATGGGCGTTGGTTTCGGTCGGCGCGCCATGCGTCGCCCAGCGGGTGTGGCCGATGCCGGTATGGCCGCTGAGCGGATTGCCGCCGAGGACTTCGCCTAGCTTGCCGAGCTTGCCCGGCGAACGGCGGCGCGAGATCTGGCCGCCGACCAGCGTCGCGATGCCGGCGGAGTCGTAGCCGCGATATTCCAGGCGCTTCAGCGCATCAAGGATGACAGGCGCAACGTCACGCGTACCGGCGATGCCGACAATTCCGCACATGCTACTTGCCTTTCGCCTTGGCAGCTTTTTCCGCGCGCTTGCGGGCGCGGAATTTCTCGGCCCAGCCCGGAACTTCCTTCTGCTCGGCGCGGGTGACCACGAGACTGTCTTTCGACGAGCCTTTGGTGATCACCGAGCCGGCACCGACATAGACACCGTCGGCCACGCTGACCGGCGCCACCAGAGCCGAATTGGAGCCGATGAAGGCGCCAGCGCCGATATCGGTGTGATGCTTGTCGAAGCCGTCATAGTTGCAGGTGATGGTGCCGGCACCGATATTCGCGCCCGCGCCGACCCGCGCATCGCCGAGATAGGTGAGATGGTTCGCCTTCGCGCCCTTCTCGACCCGTGCGTTCTTCACTTCGACGAAATTGCCGATATGGACCTCGTCTTCGAGAACCGCGCCGGGACGAAGCCGAGCATAGGGACCGACCAGCGCACCCGCGCCGACCACTGCGCCTTCGAGGTGGGAATGCGATTTGATCTGCGCACCCGCCTTCACCGTCACGCCCGGACCGAAGACGACATAGGGGCCGATATGGCAATCGGGCTCCAGCACCGTGTCGTGCGAGAGATAGACGGTTTCAGGTGCCGTCATGCCGACGCCGGCTTCGAGCGCGCGGCGGCGCAGGCGCTTCTGCATCTGGGCTTCGGCATCGGCGAGCTCGGCGCGGGAATTCACGCCCATGACCGTGATCTCGTCGGTCAGGGTGATCGCACATTTTACGCCGTCGCGCGCGGCGATGAGCGGGACTTCAGGCAGATAGTATTCCTTCTGCGCGTTGTCGTTGCTGAGCTGTGCGGCCCATTCGAAGAATTTGCGCGCGCTCGCGGCGGAATAGGTGCCGGCGCAGCACAGATCGACGGCGCGCTGTTCGGGCTTCGCGTCCTTGAATTCGACGATGCGTTCGAGCGTGCCGTCGGGCGCGACGAGCACGCGGCCGTACTGGGCAGGATCCTGTGGCCGGAAGGCGACCAGCGACAGGCCGGTCGTCTCCGCGGAGGCCAGCGATTCCGCGAGCATCGGCGCCTCGGCCATCGGCATGTCGCCATTGTTGATGAGCACAGCACCGTCGAAGGTGCCGAGCACACTGCGCGCCGCGAGCGCGGCATGGCCGGTGCCGAGCGGCTTGTCCTGGATCGCATTTTCGGCACCCTGCGACGTCGCGAAGCCACGCAGTGCTTCCATGCCCGGGGCGCTGACGACGACGATGCGGTCGATGCCGGCGCCGCGCATCGCGGCGATGACATGGCCGAGGATCGGAAGCCCGGCGACGGCATGCATCACCTTGGGCGTGGCGGACTTCATCCGCGTGCCCATTCCTGCCGCCAGAATGATCGAAGCTTTTGCCATAGGCTCCCCGGTAACCTACCGCAGAAAAAGGACAAAGTGACGAATTGCGACGCTATATTGCCTCACCTGACCAGCGGATTCGTTAATGCCAGCCCTGATCTTCGACCTAGACGGTACCCTCGTCGACACCGCCCCCGACCTCCTGAACGCGACCAATGCCGTGCTGGTCTCCGAGGGGCGGCAGGAAGTCGATCCCGCCACGTTGCGCCACATGGTGGGGTTCGGCGCCCGGTCGCTGATCGAACAGGCGATGGCGGCCACCGGCGAACCCGCCGCGCCGTCTCGCCTGCCGGAGCTGGTGGAGCGCTTCATCGTCCACTACCGCGATCATATCGCCGATAGCAGCGTTCCGTTTCCCGGCGTCGAAGACACGCTGGCGAGGCTTCAGGACCAGGGTTCGCGCCTCGCGGTGCTGACCAACAAACCGCATGAACTGGCCGTGGCGCTCCTCAAGGCCCTCGGTCTCGACCGGTTCTTCACCGTGACCTACGGCGCGGGGCGGATGTCCTATGTGAAGCCGGATGCGCGGATATTTCACGACGTCGTGCGCGACCTTGTTGGGCTGCATGGCGGTACCGAGCGCGGGATCATGATCGGCGACAGCGTCACCGACCTGGCGACGGGCCGTGCGGCCGGTGCGCCGGTGATCCTGGTGAACTACGGCTACACGCCGGAGCCGGCGGAGACGCTGGGCGGCGATGCCGTGACCGGCGACTTCCGCCAGATCCCGGAACTGGCACGGCAGATCGAAGAGGCAAGACGATGAGCGACAGCATTCTGGAAGTCGAAGATATCGGCGACATCCGCCGCGTGACGCTGAACCGGCCGGAGCGGCTCAATGCGCTGAACCAGCCGATGGCCGAGGCGCTGCTCGCCTATTTCGAAGCGCGGCGGCGCGACACCGCGGCGCGTGTGATCATCCTGCGCGGCGCGGGGCGCGGCTTCACGGCGGGTGCAGACCTGAAAGCCCTGGGCCAACCCGACGCGCTGCGCGACGGGCCGGACGGCGACTGGACTTTGCGCGATGCGATGAAGGCGATGCGCGCCTGTCCGCAACCGATCGTCGCGCTTGTGCGCGGACCGGCGGCGGGTGGCGGCCTTGCCATCGCGCTCGCGAGCGACGTTGTCGTGGCGGGCGAGAGCGCGGTTTTCCACTCGGCCTTCATCAAGATCGGATTGAGCGGTGCGGAACTTGGCGCGGCGTGGCGGATGCAGCGCACGATGGGCATCTCACGGGCGCGCGAAGCGCTTCTGACCGGCCGGCCGATCGATGCGCAGGAGGCCTGGCGCACGGGGCTGGTGTCGTCGGTCGTGGCGGATACGGCACTGGACGAACACGGCCTTGCCCTCGCGCAGGACATGCTGGCGGCGCGGCCGGACGCGCTGCGCCTGACCAAGAGAAGCCTCGACGCGGCGCTCGAAATCGGCAGCGCCGACGCCGCCATGGAGCTTGAAGAACGGGCGCAAATGCTGATGATTGCGCGGCGCCGGAGCTAAACTTGACGGGCGGAGGGCGAAAACCCTATACGGCTCCTCCGCTTGGAGCGGGCGCGTAGCTCAGCGGGAGAGCACTCCCTTCACACGGGAGGGGTCACAGGTTCAATCCCTGTCGCGCCCACCATTTTTTCCAGGAATTCCGCGATATTTTGAAACGCGATTTTGTTCTATCCGGCACCGAACGGCGTACAAAAGCAGACTTCGGCACTGAAATCCGTGGAGAATCCGTGGAAAGATCGGACGGCCAAAATCATGCTTTGTTCGCGTCCTACTATGAGCATCTGACAGCCTTATCATGCGGCTGAAGTCACCCGGACGCTTGCGGAGTAAGCCATGCCGGACTCGATGTACCGCCGCTATCCGGTCTTCCTCTCGTCGCTGTGCTGGGAGCTTTCCGAGCTCCGCGCGAAAGCCTACGCGGATGTCGGTCACGGCAGACAGATTTACGTCGATGAGTGCGCGACACCACGCAACATTGCACAACAGGATGATCTGACTGCGGCGGACGAGTTGATCCGCCGGGTACGCGAAGCCGATCTGCTGGTCTGTGTTCTAGGCGGCCGGCGCCACGGCACGCCCATCAAGGTCGATGGCCATCAATCGGCGGTGTCGTTCTTCGAGATCGAACTGTATCAGGCTGCACTCTGGGGTAAGGGCGTGCGAATCTACGTCCGGGAGGACTTCGAGCCCGAGCCACGGATGGAATCGCTGCTGAAGGTGCTCGATTTTGCGTTTGGTGATTGGCGCTCGTCGCGGCGTCTCAACGATGCCGAAATCCTGTCCCGCCTTCAAAGAGACATATGGCTGGGACGCGCTTCGCGTGCGGTTGATGCGGTCAACTATCACTCGGTCCTGACGCGGCTTGTGCAAGGTATGTACATTCATCGGGCTCGCAATCGGTCACCGCCGTCGGTGCACTTCCTGAATGGCGAGCAGGAAGCACCGAGGCGCGATCCGGACCTTTCGATCGTGGCGTCGATTGCCGAGGATATCCGTGCCCGCCCCAACGAGGAACAACGGCTATCGCGCATATGGATCGCGATGCGCGAACTGATGGGAGCGCATTATTCGACGACTTCCGATCCTGACGTCTTGCGCCTGTGGAACGACCTGCTGGGGAACTGGACCAGCGCCGGATCGTGGTACGGCTTGCACGGCGATACGCCGCTTGGCTGCCTGGCCGCGCTGAACAGTCAACTGATCGTGCGCCAGAAACTGGTCCCCGTCGCCAAATCCACAGAGGAAGCTTCCCGGTATGGGTATGCTGGAGGCGCGCTCGCCAGCGCGAAGTATTCCATCGCGGAGCGTCTTTATGTGGCCGCGGATCGGCAAGCGCGCCTAGAGGAGGCGCTGCAGGATCTCCAGCGCGCGTTCGACGAAAAAACCGCGAGCCGCTCGGGCCTCTTGGCCATAAGAGGCAGCATACAGCGTTCAGCCGGACGGATATCCGAAGCCATTGCGGACCATGAAGAAGTGCTCCAGCTCAGAAGCGACGGCCAGCACTCTGCCGCTCAGATCGGCGAAGCCGAAAGCGAACTCGGCTACGGATATCTCTTTCAGTGGCGCTTTCGAAAAGGTCTCGAATTCTGCGAAGAAGGTGTACGGAAGCTGCGTGGCGAACAAGGGCGCAAAGGCTTCCTCGTGCGGGGACTGCGCAAGCTCGCAGTAGCGTATGCACTGAACGGTCGGCTGTTGAAAGCCTATGAAACGCGCCAAGAGGCACGAAATGTCTCTCGCCTAGCAGGCACTTTCGATCAGATGAAGTGATCAAGGCCGGCAACGGAATGGCCACCGCTACTCGGCGACGACTATGCCCTGGACTGTATCGGCCTGAAATTCCGCGATGAAGGGATAGCGTCCCGGTGCCAGCGGGCGCCATCGCATCGTCCCTGTGGTGTGCGCCGCGATCACCTTCTTAGCCTTCAGCGAATTCGAAACGAAGATGTCCGATTGATCGTCCTCATTGGTGATCGAAACGGTAGTTGGTACGTTTGCCTCGACGTGAATCTCAGCCGGTACAAAGCGGTGTCCGCTCAATTTGAGAAACACCAAATTGTCGGAGCCGAAGGTAGGACTTGCGAAACATCCCGCTGCCAACGCCAAAACGGTTCTGCTCATCAAAGCCATGCCCGCACCCCCACGGTAAACCGGAAATCTGAAACGCCTTCGCCGGCGGCGCGGGCGAAGTTCGCTGATTGTCCGAACTTGCTCTCGTAGGTGACGCCGATATAGGGCGCGAACTTCCGGCTGAACTCGTAGCGAAGCCTCAACCCAGTATCGATGTCCGACAACCCGCTGCCAGTGAGACGCGCCGGATCGTCCTTGGTGTAGAAATTCATCTCGATCTGCGGCTGCAGGATCAATGTTTGGGTCAGCAGGAGATCGTAGTCCCCTTCAAGCTTTGCGCCGTAGTGGCCGGTGTCGCTGACATAAGCCGTCGCGGCGACATGGAAGAAAAGCGGCGCAAGGCCTTCGATACCGAAAGCAGCCCAGCCGCGGCCGGGACGATCGTCGAGATCGTAGCGCACGCCAGCCTGGGCGTTGAAATACGTGCTGATCGGATGGCTGTAGAAAAGCTCCTGCTGGCCGTCCTCGACCGTGCCCCCAATGATTTCGCCTTCGGTCCTCAGAAGCACGCGGTTCATATCGGTTCCGGCCCAAGCTTCGCCTTCCCACCGGAAACTAGAGTCACGGCCAAAACGGCCTTCGAACTCACTCAGCATCGCATGATAGAACACATGCTGGTCGTCGACGGGAGCGCCGAAGGGCGCAGCTTCGCTCGATCCGCCCATACTCATGTGGTCGGCCGCGGCGGCACTCGTGCCGGCGGCGAGAAGGAACGCGGCGAAAGCGGCGATGATCGACGTTCTCATGACACCACCACCGTGCGGAACATGCCCATTTCCATGTGATAGAGCAGATGGCAATGGAACGCCCAGTTGCCGGGCGTGTCAGCCGTGAAGACAAAGCTCATCTTCTCGCCCGGCTTCACGTTCACCGTGTGTTTGAAGGGCGGATTGTCCTTGCCGTTCTCGACCTGGAACAGGAAGCCGTGCAGATGGATCGGATGTTCCATCATCGTGTCGTTGATGAGCGTGAAGCGAACGCGCTCGCCGAGCTTCACTTTGATCGGGCCGCTCTGCGAAAACTTCTTGCCGTCAAAGCCCCACATCCAGCGTTCCATATTGCCGGTGAGGTGAAATTCGATTGCCCGCGTCGGCGCTGCGTTGTCTGACTTCGCGAGCGCGCCGAGGTCGGCATAAGTGAGGACGCGGCGGCCGTTGCCATCAAGTCCGTCACCCGCTTCCGCCAGACGGTTCTTGGTGTCCGTCGCGACGTTGTCGACCGCGGGATTGTCCTTGAGTGTCATCGGATCGACGCCATCGGCGTTGCTCACTGGAACGCTATCGGGCGTCGTTGTCATGCCCGGCATCGACATGCCCGGCATCGCAGCCATCGGCTCAGTGCCCTTCGACATGTCCATGCCACCCATACCGCCGTTCGAGGTGGGCGGTGTCGGCGACATTCCCGGCATGTCGGGCATGTTGCCGCGGCTCATATCCATCCCTGGCATCGCGGCGGGCTTCGGCGGCGGCGGCGACGGGCTCCCCGACATATCCATGTCCGACATGCCTTCCATGTTCATACTACCCATGCCCATGTCGGTCATGCTGCGCATGGGCCGCGGATCCATCGGCGGGACGGCGGCGGCGAGACCCTCCCGACTCGCAAGCGTTGCGCGCGCGAAGCCACTGCGATCCTGAGCCTGCGCGAAGATCGTGTACGCATCGGCATCCTTCGGCGTGACGATCACGTCATAGGTCTCGGCGACGCCGATCCGGAATTCCTCGATATCGATCGGTTCGACGTCGGTGCCGTCCGCCTGCACGACCGTCATCATCAGGCCCGGGATGCGCACGTCGAAAGTGCTCATGGAAGACCCGTTGATGAAGCGAAGGCGAATGCGCTCGCCCTTTGCGAACAGTCCCGTCCAGTTGGCGGCCGGCGGCTGCCCGTTGACGAGGAATGTGTAGGTCGAGCCCGTCACGTCCATGATATCGGTGGGGCTCATACGCATGTTGCCCCACATCAGACGGTCCTGGATGGCCGGACCGAGACCCATGCGCTTCGCGTCCCCCACAAAGGTGCCGAGGGTGCGCTGGCCGTAATTGTAGTAGTCGCCCTGCTGCTTCAGATTCGCGACGACCGTCATTGGGTCTTCGTCGGTCCAGTCGGACAGCATCACGACATAGTCGCGGTCGAAGGCGTAGGACTCCTTCAAGCGCGGTTCGAAGATCAACGGCCCGTAGAGTCCCGTCTGCTCCTGCATGCCGCTGTGACTGTGATACCAATAAGTGCCGCTTTGAATGATCGGAAAGCGGTAAGTGAATGTCTCCCCCGGCATGACGCCCTTGAAGGTCAGGCCGGGCACACCATCCATCGGATTCGGCAGCTTGACGCCATGCCAGTGAATGGAGGTTGGTTCATCGAGATGATTGGTGACATTGATTGTCACTTCGTCGCCTTCCCGAAATCTTAGGATCGGCGCCGGGACCGAACCGTTGACCGCCGTCGCGATCCTGGGACGGCCGGTAATATTGATCGGCTGCGGTCCAATCGTCAGATCGAAGCGGTCGCCAGTCACGGTCGCCGGCGCGGATGCCGCCGCGCGGGCCGACCCCAGCAATCCCGTCGTTGCCAGACCGCCCACGACCGCCAAGCCTTGAACGAACCGCCTGCGGTTCGGCAACAGAAGGGCATCGGGCCGCGGTCGAAGATCGGTCATGGGAACTCGTGCTGGAAAAAGCCGTCGAAAGGTATACGCGGCAAAGCCGCTTATCCCTCCGGCGTTCCAAGCACGGTTTGAAGTTTCCGCCTCGCGCGGTAAAGCCGCATTTCGATTGCCTTGGCCGTGGTATTGAGCATCGCTGCCGCTTCGTCGTGCGACAGTCCGCCCGCGGTGGTGAGCAGCAAGGGCTCTTTGTAAAAGGCCGGCAGTTCCGCGATCGCTCGGTCGAGGCGGTCCAGCCGTTCACTTTCAAGCGCGGCGTCCGGTTCGGCTTCGTCCACTGCCGGGACCACTGTTTCCCCGGCCTCACGATCGGCAGCGAAGGCACGCAAGAAGAATGCCCTGACCCGCTGACGCCGCCCGAAATCGCGGCATTTGTTCAGCGCGATGGTCCGTATCCAGGGAGCAAAAGGACGATCATCCTCGTAGCGGTGAAGGCCCAACCACGCCGAGGCCAGACAATCCTGCAACACGTCGTAGGCATCATCGGCGTGACCGACATAGCGCCTCACGAAGCGGTAGAGGCCATCCTTGTGCCGCCGCACGAGCTCTTCAAAAGCCGCGCGCTCTCCAAGCTTTGCGCGCGCAGCAAGGGCTTCGTCGGTCGGCGAACCGGGCGATGTCACGGCGCATCCGCGCCGAGGGCTTTCGCGATAGTGCCGTCGAATGTCTGCGCCTGCTGCGGCGAGAGAACCGCGCGCATCGCAAGGATGTGACGGACCGTCGCCTCCTGCAGAAGTCCCATCGCACGATGGAATCGGTCGATTGCGCGTTGCGCATCGGGTCCATAGGCGTGATGGGTGGTGATCGCGCGCGCTAGGTCGCGATTGGCGGCCTGCATTTCTGCCTGCAAGCGCGTCCTTTCATCGCCATAGCGCTGTTCGAGCGTGTGAATCTTGTGGTCCTGGTCCGTGTCCAAGTGGAGGTCGCGGTGCAGCAGTGTGTCGAGATCGGCGGTCTGGCCAGAACGTTGAACGCCGTATTGGACTCCGGCCCAGCCGGCAAAGCCCGCGGCGACGATGGTGAGTACTAGCATCGCCAGAAACATCCGCCACTGCCCGGTCATGGCCGCTTGCCGAACAAGAGAGCGGAGGGGGCGAGGTTTGCACCGGGATTGAGAACACCGGACGCCCTGGCGCGCTCACTGGCCATGGTAATACCGGCAACAGCACTTGAGACGACTGAAAGAGCGACGACCAGCGCCTGCAGCGAAACCAGCGTCCTTCCCATCTTTCGCGACGATGCCAGCTCGCCCGCACGCTGCCAGACATCGCGTTCGAGTGTTCCCAGTTCAACGCGGTCGCGTGCCGACAGCGCCTCGATTTCCCGTTCGATCACGTTACGCCTCCAGATATGGCCCCGAGAGTATATACGCGCGCCCGCGTCAAAGGCCTC
Source organism: Pseudomonadota bacterium (assembly GCA_018241025.1). Classification (GTDB taxonomy): domain Bacteria; phylum Pseudomonadota; class Alphaproteobacteria; order Micropepsales; family Micropepsaceae; genus Rhizomicrobium. The sequence goes on along the minus strand of JAFEEQ010000011.1, from coordinate 302,075 downwards.
TCTCCCGCCCCCAGAGAGGGAAGAGCCCGGCCGGTGCGTATAGGGAATTAACGGGCGAGAGGCAGGCCGAACGATGAAAAATGGCTGGATTACCAGGAATCGCATCATTGCCGCGATGGCGGGCGGCGCTTTCGTTTTCATCGTCGGCGGGGCGTGGCTTCTGATCTATGCTGGCGCCTACAACATTGCCGCCGACGCCCCGCACACCGGGCCGGTCTATTGGCTGCTGAACAACGTGCGTGAACGGTCGGTCGCCGTCCGTTCGGCCGGCATCGAAGTGCCCGCCGATCTACGCGATCCGAAGCGGATCGCGGCCGGCGCCGGTCTCTATAACGAAATGTGTAGCGGCTGCCATCTCGCCCCCGGCATGGAGCGCACCGAAATCAGCCAAGGCCTCTATCCGCGAGCACCAGAGTTCTCGCGCGGAACCGATCTGACGCCGCAGCAAGAGTTCTGGACCATAAAACATGGCATCAAGATGACAGGCATGGCCGCCTGGGGTCCGACGCACAACGACACGCTCATCTGGGACATGGTCGCGTTCCTCCAAAAACTACCGGCGCTGACGCCCGCGCAATACAAAACCATCGTGAAGAGCGCGCCCGAAGATCACGACGACATGATGCGGGACATGCCTGGCATGAAGCAGCCGGATGACGGCGATCATCATTGAACGAGACGTTAAGCGAGTAAGGCAACAAGGAGACCAACATGCGTACTCTGAAGATTATGGTTCTTGCATCGGCTCTTTTGCTCACGGCTTCCCCCACATGGGCGCACGAGCCGAGCAGCATGAACATGCCCGGAATGAAGATGGACAACATGATGGGCATGCACGACATGACCGCGACCGTAACGTCCGTCGACAGCAAGACGGGCGTCGTCGACGTGACGGCCAGTGGCATGGCGCTGAAAGTCCACTTTCCGCCGGTATCGCTTGCCAATGTGAAGGCGGGCGACAGCATCACGATCCATCTCGCGTTCACGAAGCCGTAACGCGAGCCGCGCCCGCCAGGCACTCCCCGAAGGGCACAGCATCTCCGCGCTTGACCACCAAGCCCTGCGATTGCTGACCTTTGTGCCGAGAGCACTGCTTGGCGGGCGCGCGTCTCACCGCTGCAACAAGGCAGCGAACAAGCGCGTTCATGACCATAAGAGGCAGCGAAAGCGGGAAGGATTACCCGATGAAGTCGGAAACCCAGAAACACGGCCAGATGCACTACGTCTTTTTCGCGATCATGTTGGTTTTATCCTTCGTCGCGATGTTCGGCTTCATGTACGCGATGGTCGACCGCTTCGCCAACGTCTATCCGAACATCAACCAGTTCTATATGGCCGGACTCATGGTCGCTCCCATGGCCATCTTCGAGCTGATGCTCATGGGCTCGATGTATCCGAACAAGGCGGCGAACATAGCGATCATCGCCGCGAGCGTGGTGGCTCTTGTACTGTTCTGGGTCGGCATCCGAGATCAGGCAGGAATTGGGGACGATCAATTTCTCAAATCCATGATCCCGCATCATGCCGGCGCGATTCTCATGTGCCAGCAGGCGCCGCTTCAGGATCAGGAGATCAAGAAGCTGTGCGGTAAGATCATCTCCTCGCAGCAATCGGAAATCGATCAGATGAAGCGGATCATGAAGAGGCTCGACAAGTGAGCGGCCCGCAATCGCCGTTACCATCCGCGGCGAAAGACCCCGTCTGCGGTATGACCGTCAATCCGGCGAAGACGGCGCATCACGCAGATTATCACGGCGCGACCTATCACTTCTGCTCGGAGAGGTGCAGGGCGAAGTTTGTTGCCGGTCCGGACAAATATCTCGGCAAGACTGAACATAGTTCAGAGCCCGCGCTTACGGGCACGATCTATACCTGCCCCATGCATCCGCAAATCCGGCAGAATCATCCCGGTGCGTGCCCCATCTGCGGAATGGCGCTGGAGCCATTGCTCGCGACGCGCGAGGCAAGCCCCAATCCCGAACTGGTGGATATGGCGTGGCGGTTTTGGGTCGCCGTTGCGATGACGCTACCCGTCGCCACACTCGGAATGGGAAGCGAGATTTTGGGATTGCACCGGCTTATTCCAGATGCCACCTCGACCTGGATTCAGTTCGCGTTCGCCACCCCTGTCGTACTTTGGGCCGGCTGGCCGTTTTTCGTGCGCGGGTGGCAATCGCTCGTCACGCGCAACCTCAACATGTTCACCCTGATCGCCCTGGGCACCGGTGTGGCATGGGCCTACAGCGTCATCGCGACAGTGCTGCCCAGCCTGTTTCCCCCAGCCTTCCGCGCGGACGACGGAACGGTGGCCGTCTACTACGAGGCTGCGGCGGTCATCACGGCACTGGTGCTGTTGGGCCAGGTTCTCGAATTGCGGGCGCGAGAACACACCTCGGGCGCCATCCGCGCGCTGCTCGATCTGGCACCCCGAACCGCTCGCCGCCTGAAGAACGGAGTCGACGAAGAGGTGCCACTCGAAGAAATCGTTGTCGGCGAGCTAGTGCGCGTGCGTCCCGGCGAGAAGGTGGCGGTGGACGGAGAAGTCGTCGAGGGCCGGTCGTCCGTCGACGAATCCATGGTCACGGGCGAGTCCATGCCGGTTTCCAAAGAGATCGGCGCAAAAGTGATCGGCGGCAGTATCAATCAATCGGGCACACTCGTCATCAACGCTCAGAAGGTCGGCCGCGATAGCGTGCTCGCACGCATCGTGCAGATGGTGGCTGATGCGCAGAGAAGTCGCGCGCCAATCCAGCGCCTTGCCGATCAGGTCGCCGCCTGGTTCGTGCCGGCTGTAATCGTGGTGGCGTTTCTGGCCTTCGCTGCGTGGGTGGTATGGGGTCCCGAACCACGCCTTGCCTACGGACTGGTCGCCGCGGTGACGGTTCTCATTGTTGCATGTCCGTGCGCCTTAGGACTGGCTACACCCATGTCGATCATGGTCGGGATCGGCCGGGGCGCAAGCGTCGGAGTTCTCGTCAAAAATGCCGAGGCGTTGGAGCGCATGGAGCGCGTCGATACGCTAGTGGTCGATAAGACGGGAACGCTGACGCAAGGCAAGCCTTCCGTGGTTAGCATTGTCGCGACCCGCGATCTCGATGAAAACGAGTTGCTCCGTCTGGCGGGGGGCGTCGAACGCGCGAGCGAACATCCGCTCGCCGCTGCCATCGTCGCGGAAGCGACGAAGCGCAACCTTGCCCTTCCTGATGTTAAAGGGTTTGACGCACCGTCCGGCAAAGGAGCGAACGGCACGGTCGATGGGCGTCAGGTGCTTATCGGCAACCGGGGATTCATGGCCGAACAAGGCATCGACGTGGCGGCGCTCGACGCAAAGGCAGACGAATTGCGACAAACGGGTGCGACGGCAATCTTTATCAGCGTCGATGGCCGCGCCGCCGGAATCTTCGCCATCGCCGATCCAGTCAAGGAAACGACGCCCGCAGCTCTGACGGCGCTGCGTGCCGATGGCGTCCGCATTGTGATGCTGACCGGTGACAATCGCACCACCGCAAATGCAGTCGCTGAGCGTCTCGGCATCGAATCCGTCGAGGCTGAAGTCCTCCCGGAACAGAAGAGCGCTGTGGTCGCACGGCTCAAGAAAGAAGGTCGGGTGGTGGCAATGGCCGGCGATGGCGTCAATGATGCGCCCGCCTTGGCGATGGCCGACGTCGGCATCGCCATGGGCTCGGGAACGGACGTCGCCATGCAAAGCGCCGCCGTGACGCTTCTCGGGGGCGACCTCACCGGAATCGTTCGCGCCCGCCGCCTCTCACAGGCGACAATGCGGAATATCCGCCAGAATCTGTTTTTTGCATTTGTCTACAACGCGGTCGGCGTACCGGTGGCGGCAGGCGTGCTCTATCCGGCCTTCGGGATTCTGCTCTCGCCGATGATAGCGGCTGCGGCCATGGCATTATCGTCCGTCAGCGTCATTGGAAACTCGCTTCGCCTGCGCGCCCTTCACCTAGAGTGATGGGTGCCTTTGGTCGCATCTGACGTTCTTTTATCAGGGCGTAGATCGCCGGAATGACAATGAGAGTCAGTAATGTCGACGAGATCATGCCGCCGACAAGCGGTACGGCGATGCGCTGCATGACCTCGGAACCGGTGCCTATACTGAACAGGATCGGCAATAATCCGGCCATGATGGCGCAGACCGTCATCATCTTGGGCCGCACCCGTTCGACCGCGCCTTCGATGACAGCGTGATAGAGGTCTTGCGCAGTGAGCGCGCGGCCCTGCGCCTTGCGTTCTTCGGTGACCGACTTCAGTGCATTGTCGAGATAGATGAGCATCACGACGCCGGTCTCGGCCGCCACGCCTGCAAGTGCGATAAATCCCACGGCAACCGCAACGCTCATGTTGAATCCCATCAGATACATCAGCCAGAATCCGCCCGTAAGCGCAAATGGCACCGACAGCATGACGATCAGGGTTTCGGTAAGGCGGCGGAAGTTGAGATAGAGCAACAGGAAGATCAGGAACAGCGTCACGGGTATGACGGTCTGAAGCCGTGAGGCGGCGCGTTCGAGATATTCAAACTGGCCGCTCCATTCAACGTGATAGCCGGGCGGAAGCTTCACCTGATCCTCCACGGCTCTTCGCGCGTCGTTGACGTAACCGCCGAGGTCGCGGCCCGCCAAATCGACATAGATGTAATCCACCAACTGCGCGTTCTCCGTGCGGATCGAAGGCGGACCCTGGGCGATCCTGACCGTGGCGAGCTGTCCCAGCGGAATGGCCCCGCCATCCATCGTGTTGACCAGCACCTGGCTGGCGATGGCCTGCGGATCGTCGCGCAGATCGCGCGGGTAGCGGACATTGACGCTGTATCGCTCGCGGCCTTCGACGGTCTCGGTGACCATCTCACCGCCCAGCGCGGTACGAATGACGTTCTGCACATCTTCGATCGTTAGACCGTAGCGTGCCAGCGCGGCGCGGTCCGGTTCGATGTCGATGTAATAGCCGCCAAGGACACGCTCTGCGAAGGCGCTGGTTGTGCCGGGGACCGTCTTGATGACGGACTCGATCTGGCTGGAGAGCCGGTCGAGCTCCGCGAGACTGGGGCCGTAGAGCTTCACGCCGACTGGCGTGCGGATGCCGGTCGAAAGCATGTCGATGCGCGCCTTGATCGGCATCGTCCAGGCGTTGCTGACGCCCGGAAACTGAAGGGCGGCATTCATGTCGGCAATCAGCTTGTCGATTGTCATGCCGGTGGGCCATGTCTCCTCCGGTTTCAGATTGATGACAGTCTCGAACATCTCGGTGGGGGCGGGGTCTGTCGCGGTGTCGGCGCGGCCGGCCTTGCCGAATACGGAGTCCACTTCGGGAAAGCTCTTGATGATCTTGTCCTGAAGCTGGATCAGTTCGCCCGCCTTGGTGATCGACATGCTGGGCAGGCTGACGGGCATATAGAGCAGCGTGCCTTCGTTCAACGTCGGCATGAACTCGGAGCCGATCCGCGTGACGGGGTAGACAGAGACGGCGAGGATCGCCAACGCCACAGCGACGGTGAGCTTGCGATGGCGCAGTACGGCATCGATGACCGGGCGGTAGGCCCAGATCAGCGCACGGTTCACCGGGTTCTTCCGCTCCGGCATGATGCGCCCGCGGACGAAGATCGTCATCAACACCGGCACCAGCGTGACGGACAGCAAGGCGGCGGCCGCCAATGAGAAGGTATAAGTATAGACTAGCGGCTTGAACAGCCGTCCTTCCTGTTCTTCCAGTGTGAAGACCGGCAGGAACGAGACGGTGATCACCAGGAGGCTGAAAAACAGTGCCGGTCCGACTTCAGTCGCGGCTTTGACCAGCACGTCAAAGCGCGAATCGTCCGGTCCGGCATGCTCCAACCGCTTATGCGCGTTCTCGATCATGACGATGGCAGCATCCACCATCGCGCCGATTGCAATGGCGATGCCGCCCAGGCTCATGATGTTCGAGCTGATTCCGATAGCATGCATGATGACGAAGGCCATCAGCACGCCGACCGGCAACATCAATATCGCCACCAGCGCACTTCTGGCGTGCAGCAGGAAAATTAAGCAGACCAACGCGATGATGACGCTCTCTTCGAGCAGCGTGTGCTTGAGCGTGTCGATGGCGCGATAGATGAGGCTGGATCGGTCATAGACCGGCTGGATCGACACGCCTTTCGGCAGCCCGGCGGTGAGCCCGGCGATCTTCTCCTTGACGTTCTTGATGACCGACAGGGCATTCTCGCCGTCGCGCTGCAGCACGATGCCGCTGACGACCTCGCCCTGACCGTTGAGCTCTGTCAGCCCCCGGCGTTCATCCGGACCAAGTTCGATGCGAGCCACGTCGCGCAATAGAACCGGCGTTCCGGCGGCACTTTTGAGGACGATCTGTTCGAGGTCCTTCGTTCCCGAAAGATAGCCGTGACCGCGCACCATATATTCGCGCTCGGTCATCTCGATAGAACTGCCGCCAACATCCGTGTTGCTGGCGCGGATCGCTTCGGTGACCCTGGTCAGCGGAATGCCAAAGGCTCGCAATTTCTCGGGATCGACGACGACCTGATACTGCTTGACGAAGCCGCCGACGCTCGCGACTTCGGCGACCCCGCCAGCCTTGGTCAACTGATAGCGGATGAACCAGTCCTGGATGGAACGCAGTTCGGCGAGAGTCTGCTGCTTGGCCATCACAGCATATTCATAGACCCAGCCCACGCCCGTGGCGTCGGGACCGAGCGAGGGCGTGACGCCGGCCGGCATGCGCTTCTGCGCGAAGTTGAGATATTCGAGAACGCGGCTGCGCGCCCAATAGATGTCGGTGCCGTCCTCGAAAACCACATAGACGAAAGAGACGCCGAAGAAGGAGAACCCGCGCACGACTTTTGACTTGGGCACCGCGAGTAACGCCGTCGTCAAGGGATAGGTCACCTGATCCTCGACAACTTGCGGCGCTTGACCCGGATAATCGGTATAGACGATGACTTGCGGATCGGAGAGGTCGGGAATGGCGTCGAGCGGCGTCCTCAGCACTGCATAGAGGCCTACGCCAACCACAAGGACCGTCGCGAGCAGGATGAACATCCGGTTGCGCGCTGAAAGCTCGATGATCCGGGCGATCATTTCGAGTCTCCGTTCCGCTTGTCGTCCGGCCTGAACGATTGCAGCGCGGCGCGCAGATTGCTTTCGGCGTCGATCAGGAAATTCGCGCTCACCACGACCTGTTCGCCGGGCTTCAGCCCGCTGAGCACTTGCACTACGCCGTCACCGCGCGCGCCGATGCGTACCAGGCGAGGTTCAAAACGGCCTTCGCCTTTGACTACGAGAACCACCTGCCGCGTGCCGCTGTCGATGACAGCCGAGTCGGGTACGACCAGTACAGCGCCGCCGGAAGTCGCAGGCGCGTTCACGAGCACCGTTGCGTACATGGATTCTCGCAACACGCCGTCGGGATTGACCAATACGATACGGACGCGGCCCGTGCGGGTCGCGGCCATGAGCGACGGATAGATAAAATCGACCTCTCCGGTGAAGCTTCGGCCCGGAAAGGCGACGAAGTTTACGTGTGCTGTCTCGCCAACCTTCAGTTGGCCGAGATCCTGCTCTTGGACGTCGGCGACCACCCAGACCGTTGAAAGGTCGGCGAGCTTGAACAGCGGATCGCCGGTGTTGATGCGCATGCCTTCGACTGCCGGCTTATCGAGGATAACGCCGGAACGCGGCGCGACCAGCGTGATCTCGCGCGTGGCATGTCCGGTGCGGCGGATTTCGGCGATGGCCGATCCGGGAATGCCGTACTGGCGGAGGACATTTTCCGCCTGCGCAATCCTGATCGGGTCCTTGTCCTGGAGCGCGACAACATAGTCGATCTGCCGGGTGATCACGTCCGGTCCGCGCTGCATCATGGTATCGGGTGTGTCGATCCATACGCGGGCGAGCGGCTGGCCCGCACGCACATGCGCACCGGTTGTCGCGACGAACAGCTTTTCGACGACCACGTCATATTTCGTGCTGACGATCGCAAGTTTGCTTTCGTCGACCTCGACCGTGCCGGTGGCGCGAATGGCATGCGCCAGTGACGCGCGTTGCTCGACGACGGCCGTTTTAACGCCCAGCATCTGCACGCGGGCCGGACTGACACGGACTATGCCGTTCTCGTCGTCTCCCTCGTAGACCGGGATGTAGTCCATCCCCATCGAGTCTTTCTTCGGGACCGGCGAGGTATCGGGCAAACCCATCGGATTGCGGTAGTAAAGGACTCTTCCCTTGCCTGGAGCCCTTGATTGCGCACTGCGCGATGGTCCGCGCGCGTCGTCGCCGTAGACCGGCTTGAAGTCGCGTCCGTCCACCGTCTTCTTGGGCGTCGGCGAATAGTCGGGCTTTCCGTCTGGGTCTTGGTAGTACAGAGGCTTGCGATCCCCCGGCGTCTGAACAGACGCCGCGAGTGGAGCGCTTGTCGGCACAGCCGGCGCGTCAGCCGCGGCGCCGCGAAGCCAATAGCCCGCAGCCACGCCGGCGACAGCGAGCAAAACTCCGGCCGAAGCCAGCATCAAAACTTGTATTCGCATCGTCTTCACGATCTATCTCCGACAGTCGTCGAAAGGTTTTGAAAGGTGGCCGGCAGACGATGTGCTCGCACCGCCTGCCGGGGACGCCTTCAAGGCGAGAGCTTGACCGTCACGCTTCCGTTCACGCTCTGCGCGACGCCCTGCACCTTGGCGCTGAAGCTCAGCGCCCAATTGTCGGGCTTCTTCCAGACCGATCCGTTCTCGACCTCGAAGCGATAGATACCGGGCGGCTGCTCGCCCAGTGACTTGATTGGCGCGGTCATACCAGCCATTCCGATCGGACCCATGTCGGCACGAGACTGGATGATAATCGCGCCGGTCACCGGCTTGCCGTCGTGTTCGAGCCTGATCGATACGATGCTCTTTCCTGGACCCGCAGACGCAGGAGGCCCCGAAAGCGCAAAACGATAGCCCGTGGTCGCGGTCGTGTTGGATCCCATGGACATGTCCATGCCAGCCGCGAGCGCCGGGACGGATTGTGTGAACATCAAGATCGCTGCTGCTTTGATCAGAGTTAGACGCACGTCAGAGTCTCCTTTGGATGTCGCTGGGGGCTTACCCGTCGACGTGGGATTGAGTCGATAGAGCTAGGCGCATACGCAGGTTGTTCCTGCGACTTCAGATGTGCCGGCCTGTGCAATCAATTTGATCTTCACACCAGGCTGGACGTCGCTGCCTTCGTAGGTAAAGCCGCCTTTTCCGTCCGGCGTGAGCGCGACCCTGCGCTCAAGGAAACGGGGTTCGCCCTTTCCCGGCAGCCATTGCCGATGAACGGCGAAGACTTTCGCGTCGGTCACGGCCTGCCCCGTTGCGCCGTCAATGAGCCGAACGGCAACCGAATCGCCGGACAAATGAGCACAAGCTTCGAATTTGAAATTGTCCGCTGATGCCCACGCGCCATTGCTTGAAGCGAGCAAGAGCGCGGCGGCCAGGCTGACGAGCTTAGGGTGCATAGTTGAGATGGTGTTCACGGTGTCCTCCAGCCCGCGCGTCAAAACGCGGGTCGAACGCTTGAGTTGATGGAATAATGCGCTTGGGGCGCGCCCCCTCGAACGAGAGGCGCGCTCCAACGCTCAGACGAACGCGTTCGCGATCAGCGCGGCGTGCGTCTTCTCAAACGTGGACGATAGGTGGAGGAAGGGCCGGGAGAACCGCGATACTGTTTCGGTTCACATCTTCCGCGAACACAGACTCGCCGTTCTCAAGGAGCCGGATAGGCGAAAGCTCCTGCAACGTCGCCACGGGTAACGCACAGGCTGTGCAGACAGCACAACCCATATCGGAACTCTTGCAGGGAGTGCTCTTGTGGGCCGGTCCACGTTCCATCGCAGCCATGCAGTCGCCGCTCATGGCCATGCCGGACATCATTGTCATCGACGGCGACGACATGCTTGTGACGGCTGGCATAGCCCAGCTCGGCGCCGCGGCGCTCAGGAATACCCCGAGCGCGAGGAACAGCGTCCCGAATTGGCGTGCAAACCGACCGAACATGGTCTGGACCATACGTCCCGTTAGATCACGGTTCAAGGATCGACCAGGCAGATGAACAATTCGTGAGCGATCTACCCCAGCACTCATTTTGGCTTCAAATACATGTGCTTGGAGGACACTGCGGCAATCCAAACATGCCACGTTACAGGCGCGAAGAGCGCCGGATGTTCATCCGCGCAAGGAGTTGGGTGACGATAGGCAAGCTGAACTCGCTCACGTAACCGCTCTCACCCAGATAGAAGCGCACCTGCCCTTGCTTGAGGAATTGGCGCACAAGGCCGAGAGGATTCAACGCGTAGTTCTGAAGCTGCCCTCTGTCCGCACTGGACGGAATAGGAAGGTCTTGGATGAGCGCCTTTACAACGTAGAACCAGCCGGGCTCATGACCGGTCCTGGGATGGTTGTGAAAGACGATGACTTCGTTGTCCACTTCCTGAGAGTGGTGCCGCACGATTTCTTGTTGGACATAGGGCGGAATAGCTACGCTGCGCTGCTCTCCGCTTATGTGATGAAGGCGCTCAACGAGGGTCGTTTTTCCATGGCGGTAGCCGTATGCCGCGATGAGATGTTCTTTCAGCTGTGTCCGCGTGAAATCGAGGCAGCCGCATAGAAAATTCGTGCGCGTCATCGGTTGGTTGAAGGAAGCTAGTTTGGCGCCAGCGGCTCTCTTTATGGCGGCGCGCGCTCTGGTCACCTCCGCTTCGTCAACGCGCCCGAAATCGACGGGCTTCTTGTCGAGGCACGCCAACAGAATAGGTTCAAGGATTGTCGGATCGACAGGCATGGAGAAACCTCCTGGCTAAGACAACAATTTCTCCAGCTTCAGGCGCTGCTCGGCGAACTTCTTTGGATCGTTTGCTTGCAACCGCTGCAAATTCTGCAATTTCCAACGAACGGCCGGCAGATTCCCGATGTGTGGCACGTGCAGCAACGTCCAATCAGGTGCCGCGCCGACCAGTGAGAGCAGGAAGGCTCGCTCGTGCTCATCTAAGCCACCCTGTACTTCTCTCAACATTCGGCTGCGCACTTCTAACAGGGATTCGAGAGTGGCCGGCTCAACGGTCATGCCCACGAAATTGTGCGTGTAGTCGTATTCGATGTCACGAAGATTGGGAAACAGCACCTCATGGATCGGCCGCGTATGACTGGCCAAATAGACGACAAACGCGCGGCGGATGCCGGGCGTGATGCCTTCGTGCTCGAAAAGCTGCATCACATCGAATAGGTCGCGCGGATGCTGGCGATCCAATGCTGCGACCAGCTTGCCGCCATACATGTCTTCGAGCGACACGACGGGAATCTCGAGATCGGCAAGCAGCGTGTCGCGCGCGCGCGGCGTGAGGGCAGCCATGCGGACCGGCCGCACGGTGCCACGCAGCACGAAGTTGACCTCCACCTTGACCTCGCTGTGCTCGCGGCGCACCAGGAGCTTTGTTTCGCCTGCGTCGGCCGCAGCCACTGTGTGCGCTTGGAAACCGGCCCTCTTGAGGCGCTCGGCTGCTTTTCGAATGGCCCCATTGATGCGCCGAAGTGCTTCTTCGCGGGCAACGGAGTGATCTACGAAGACTAGGTCGAGATCGACCGATAGACGCGGCATGTCCCGGACAAAGAGGTTGATCGCAGTTCCACCCTTGAGCGCGAAGGTATCGTCCGCGAACACAAACGGCGCCACCTGCGTCAGCAACCGCGCGGTGTCGAGGTAGACTTGGTTCACGGCTTTAGCACCAGAAGCCCCTCCGCGGAGCGCGATACCCAGCGGCGGCCGCTGCCGGTGGGGAGCTTGGCCGGATCGAGTTTGGCGGCCCAGGGAAGCGAATTCTCCTTCCCGAGTTGGAGACAAAGGCGAACGGTCTTCACGCTCGTGCAATGGCGCAGGAGATCGCGCAACACATCGGTTCGCATGTTGTAAGTGCTTTCGGCGAGCTCCCGCGCTTCCTTGATCGGTTGCCGAACGCCCACTTCGCTCAACACCTCAAGCAACGCGCGTTCGGGCGCCGATACGAGCGGTGCTTCGCTGCGCTGCTCGAATGGGCCGACATGGAGCAGAGCGTCTGGCTTTTCGTCGAACAGGCGCTTGCGATGGTATTCCGCCGGAAAGCGTTCGGTGAACCATGGTGGAAGCTTGGCTGCGGTCCAGCCGTAGAGATGCAGAACCGGCCGTTGGGAGACGTAATGGCGAACGCCGTACCAGTCGAGCGCGGACTTGCCGCCGACATGCAGCCCTTCAAGCCTGCGCTGGAGAAAAACAAGGCTGGGATGCAGGGCCAGGATATCGTTCGGCTTCGCATAGACGCCACGGGCGAGCCGGGCGAGCCAGCCCGCGCGGACGTAGTGGACCGCGAGGTCGGCGGATATGCCCAGCCTCGCCAAGTCCTCTGAGGCCAGGGGCACGCCAGATGCCAGCTTGGCATAGAGGGTGTTTAGCTTGTTGCGCTCTGTCGTAGCCATACTACGACTATACAGCCTTTTTCAAACGCGGCGCAAGTTTGGATTTATCGAAATTATCGTAGCCAGCCTACGATAATTTACACTTTATCAAGCATCACCCACGCTTACGCCGTCGAGGTTCAGCCGGCCTGTGGCCCAGGCCGATCTTCTTCGCAAACGCGGACCGCTGGGCCGCGTAGTTGGGCGCGACCATGGGGTAGTCGGCGGGCAAGCCCCATTTCGCGCGATAGCTCTCGGGAGAGAGTTGGTAGCGCGACCGGAGATATCGCTTGAGCATCTTCAACTTCTTCCCGTCCTCCAGACAGACGATGTATTCCGGCGTCACGGACTTTCGAACCGGGACCGCAGGCTTCTGCGTGGTGATTGCATCCGCAGGGGATGATCCAAGCAGGCCCGCGAGCGTGCCATGCACGCTCTTCACCAAGCCTGGGAGATCGGACATCGGCACGGGATTGTTGCTGACATAAGCCGCGACCACCTTGGCAACCATCTCAAGCGTACCTTCTCCGCTGTCCATCCGATCTCTCCTCACATTCGTTGATGATAAGCGCTTATCAAGCGAGCTTCGCCTTTACGGGATAGCTCGCAAAAAGCACTACCTTCAGTTCAACGCCGCCATGCGAAAGCGGCAGCGCCAACTCGTTAAAAATGACTTCTTCGCCGTGGACGATTTGGGCATGGCCCCAGGCGCTCGGCAGATGATCCGCCCGGACGCACGCCAAACCGTCGCGAAGAGACCGGCCACCCTCGCCCCGCAGATCGGCGGCGCGCAGGCCCGTCACGTCCCTTCCGAAGCGCGGAAAAAGATTCGTGCCGCAGAGCCGGAAGGTATCACCGGCGCTGTCCAAATCGATCAACGCCAGATTTCCAAGCCACGGTCGAAGGTCGATAACACTCAGATCGGCGCGATATGGCATGGCCCTTTCACCGCGCTTCTGCTCCCATAGCGCTCGCAGGGCGGCAAGCTTCTGATTCGCTGTGGCGTCTTGGAGCACAAGCATAGATCGCAACCTGCACCTGACCGACCTAGTAATTACCCGCCAGAGTGTATATATCACCCTAACAAGGTCGAATAATACCCTTTAAGTAGCGAAAAGCCGCCGAACGGCGATTGTGACCGCCATGGTCACGTCTTGCCAAATCCGGGCGGCTCGCGCCCTGTTGCGCTGGTCTCAACAAGACCTGGCGGACAAGGCGATTGTCTCGATAAATGCGGTCACGCGCCTGGAACGCGACGAGGTGGACCCCAGGATGAGCACTGTTTCCGCGGTGGAGAAGGCGCTCACCAAGGCCGGCGTCTCCTTTCTATCGAACGACAAGATGGGCGAAGGAGTTCGTTTTACGAAACCCCGGAGCTGAGTGCCCGCTCTGCGTTGAGCCCACAGACGCGTCAACCGTCCGCTCCCTTGGTCGCCGGCCTAAAAACTAACGCCCAGACCATGATCGGAAGTCCGACAATCGCGGGAAGCGTCCAATACGCGATCTGGGGGAGGTCTCGCCAGATCGGGAGAGCCTTGCCGTTATCCACGTAGAACGCGGTAAGCATCAGAATATACGAGGCCCCCATTCCTGCTATATGCAGTCCGCGCCAGTTTTTCCATTTTTGCCTTATCGCCGAGCGGCCCAGCGTCGCCATTGCAAAAGCCAGCGCCCCGAGAACGAACAGGTGCTTGTCCTCGGACCAGCGCGCAAAGGCAAGGACGGTTGCCGAGACGAACACAGCCGCCAAACACCAGTAGTAGGTCTTTCCCGACGCGATGTGACGCGACGCCCCTTTCTTTGAAAGCATTGCCGAGGCGCCGGCGACGACCGACGCGAGGCCCACGGCAACATGAAACGCCACGACAGCGAGGAACAGCGGCGACGTCGAGGGTATTTCGATTCCGAGCACGGATGTCACGTCAAGCGCGCTCCGCTCTTTCCGGGTACATTCGACGACATCGCAGCCTCGAGCATCTGCGTGATCGCCAGTATGCCTTCGAGACGCTTGCCGATCGCCGCTGCATCTACCCGGTAGAAGACATGGCGTCCCTCCTTTTCCGCGATCACAATCCCGGCCATTGCGAGTTGCTGGAGGTGGCGGGTGATAACGGAGCGATCCTGGGGCCGGCGCTCGGCGATCGTTGCGACATCCGCCCTCCCCAGGAGCACGACTTCCTGAAGAACCGCGACACGGGCCGGTTCGCACAAGGCCTTAAAAAACGTCGTGTCGAACACCGCCACACACTGTTGCGCCGCTTCCTGTCGAGAAATCTTGGATTCACGACCTTTTTTTCGGCTCCTTCCACGGTCCATGACATCTCGCTCGGCTTGACGGTCTCAATATGTGCATTAGAGTGCATACGTGCATATCACGGAAAGTCGCCCATGCCACTCTGGAAAATCGCCTCATCGGCCATTTTCGTCTTAGCCCTGGGCTGGCTGATCCTTGCCTATGAGTCCGGCACTTTCATCCCCGATGACTCAAGATACGCCGTGGCTCCGGGAGATTTCACGCCGGACGCGCTGGCTGCCCACAAGAAGCTGATCGATATTGGCGGCCACAAGGTCGCTTACATCGATATGGGCCGTGGAGAGCCCGTCATCCTGCTACACGGGTGCCCATTCAGCGTCTATGAATGGCATGAGGTCGCCCCGCTTCTCGCCAAACACTTCCGCGTCATCGCTCCTGACCTGATCGGCCTCGGCGATACACCCGTTCGCCTAAATGATGATTATCGTCTGCCGCGCGACGTCCAGATGGTGACTGACCTGATGGACCGCCTCGGCATCCGCTCCGCGCGATTCATAGGCCACGACCATGGCGGCGCAATCGTCCAACTCCTCATGCAACACGATCCCGCCCGTATCGACATGGCGATTCTGACCAATGTCGAGGCCTATGATCAATGGCCGAGCAAACCGGAAACGGAAGACCTGCATCTCATAACCAATCGGTTCACCGCTCCATTTATGTACTTCGCAATGCAATCCCGCTGGGTGCAGCGCGACCTGTACTCGATCGCAGTGGCCGATCCGAAGGTACTGACCGACGCGACACTGGATTCCTTCGCGACCGAGCATCTGGCAAACGCTTTGCGCTGGCAGCGCTTGCGCCGGTTCTTCGGTTGGCAACTCGATCCCGCCCACAACCGGTTGACGATGGATGCAGTACCCGCCATGCGCCGATTTACAAAGCCCGTCCTTATCGTTTGGGGAGAGAAGGACACCAACTTCGGCCCCGCTATCGCCACGCGCCTTGCGCAGGACATTCCAGGTTCGAGAGGCATCGTCTGGCTCAAACATTCGGCGCACCTTCCGATGCTTGAGGAGCCGCAGCGTTATAGCGCCATCGCCACCGGATTCTTCAGAGACGGAGCGCGCTTGCCCGCTGCCTCAGGCGTACTTGCGCCAGACCAGTTCGGGCACGAACGATAGCAGCGTGACGCCCAGCGTGGTGGAACACGCCCAAGCGGCGTGACAAAGAAGCGCGCGCTCGCAAGCTAATCACCTCGTCGTCTGTTCCACACGAGCTGCGCTTCCTCACCCTCCTTCCCGTGAAACATCGCGGCCGAGATCGGTTCTGGAAGGCTCGGGTCGTCGATCTGGACGCTGAGATAGTCGCGCGGGTTCTCCCCGTTAGAGCGCTGCGCCCAGGCAGCGCCGAGTTCGGACCGGCCGGCGAAGATGCGGAAGGCCGGCGCGCGATCGTTCTCACGATTGTCGTTGGGCACGAACTTGGCTTTGACGTCGATGGTCAAGGTGCGGATCGCACCGCTCCAACCGCCATCCTTGGTAGGCGCAAACGTTCCGATGATAGCCATGTTGTTCTCCTTGGCTTCGAGTGAACTACTGCTGTTGCTGATCCCGTGTCTGCCGGCGGGATCGCCGGGGTGCCGGAGGCGTGTCGCCTCCGCCGTTCTTTCGAACCTTGGCAAAGCCGCGGTCCGCCGACAGGAAGCTGTCGATCATGTAGGGGACGAGCTCCGCCACTTCCTCGTCCTCGCCATAGGCCTCGCGGTAAGCGGCGGCATAGGCCTGCAGCGCCGCATTCGTGTCGGGCTGTAGCATGATCGTGAGCTTCACCGGCTTACGATCAGGCAGTCTGGCAAGCTTCAGTTCGGGCATCGTCGTCTCCTTCAGCCGCGATAGGGACGCAGCACGAGATCCTTGTGAACGATCACGCGCAGCGGCCAGCCGGGCCGCACTTTGATGGTGGGTTGGATGTTGAGGTTCTTCTGCGTGAGCTGCTGGCCGGCCTGGT
This sequence comes from Pseudomonadota bacterium, assembly GCA_018241025.1. Lineage (GTDB taxonomy): Bacteria > Pseudomonadota > Alphaproteobacteria > Micropepsales > Micropepsaceae > Rhizomicrobium. The sequence goes on along the minus strand of JAFEEQ010000011.1, from coordinate 285,357 downwards.
TCACGCTGTCCTGCGTGGACTCGCGGATCGAAAGCATGAGATCGCTCTGGCCGCTCAGCGATAGCTCAGTGCCAACACCCAGCAGGGTCGAGATGGCGACGCCCTTGATGAGCGCCCAAGTGTGATAGTCGACGTCGTCCTCGAGACCGGAGTAACCCTGCGCGTCCGTTGCCGGCAAATTGTCGATTTGGATCGACGAGCCGTCCGGCATGATGATTCGCTGCCACACCACCAGCGCGCGGCTCTGGCCGAAGGCGATCACACTGTCATAGGTGCCGATGAGCCGCGAACCCTGCGGGATGAGCAGCGTCCGTCCGGTCACGGTGTCGTAGACGTTCTGCGTGACCTGGCCGACGACAAGACCGGGCAAATCAGAATCAAGGCCGGTGATAAGGCTCGCTGAGATCAGTGTTCCCGCCATCACTTCGTATGGCGATACCGGATCCTGTATCGCATGGGGATTGTAGATGGCGCGATCGTCGTGGGCGTTGATGAAGTCGAGCTTGCGCTGCACGTCGCCCGGATCGCGCGCAGGGTCGAGAGCCACGCGATCGCTCGGCGCCGGCGTCGGATCGATACCAGGCAGGACACCGGAGGCAGTTGGCAGAATCGAACCGGCCTCTCCAGCGTGACTGGCTCCCGATTGGAAGAAGACGCTCCCTTCACGGGCCTGTCGCGCCAATTGCGCTTGGCGCAGTTCCTCGGCGCGCGCGCCGTCATCTTCCGCGCCAACGCCCAGGCCATGTCGCGCCCTCAGTTCTGGAGGTCCAAGGTCACCCGGGAGCGCAGGCCCGAGCTTCGGCGGCCGTACCTTGTCATAGGTGGACGGCAAGGCGGCCAAACCGTCGGCCGTGGGCTTGCGATCGATATTATAAAGCTCCCCACCGGAGGTTGGCTTTACCAGCGGCGAAGCTCTGAGCGCAATCCACGCGGCAGCGCAAACGCCGATCACCAACGCCGACACGACGCCGATCACGACATGGCGTTTGAAGCGCGTGACCCGGCGCGGGCTTGCCCGCAACACCAGACTTTCGGGATCGACCTTCGGGGTGCCGCCGGCACCCATGGTGGTATCGCTCATTGCTGTCCTCAGCGTGTGTGATGCGTGTTGCCTGCGTCCGCCGTGCGCACCGTGCGTTTGATGCGAACAACCTGCTGATGGTCTTGGCCCAGCCGCAGTTCGGCCGTGGCGAAGAGCTGGTCGACGACGTAGTAGTTGCCGCGCACGCGATAGTTCACGAGATCGCTGTTGCCGTCGTTCCCCTTCACGAAGAGCGGCGGCGCATCGCCTTGGTCGAGAGCGCGCGGAAACTCGATATAGACGTGCGTGCCGTCATCGAAAGCCCGCACCGGCTTCCATGGCGGATCGTCGCCGCTAATTGCATAATCGAAATGCAGGTTCTCGACCGCCGGCACGACATCGGCCGCGGTCGTGTGAACAGGGCTGCCACCCGCATTCGTGGAGACCAATCCTTCTTGCGGGTAGGTCCAGGAGATCGCCGCCATGTAGGTGCGGTCGGTGCTTTCCAGCTGCAGATGATAGCTGCGGCGGTCGGTCGTGATGACGAGATTGGTCCGCAAATTGGCCGCGAACGGTTTGGCCAGGATGTGAACCTGCTTGGCGGCGCCCGCGCCGCTGCTGGTGTCGCCCACCACCCATCGCGTCGTGTCGCCCGCGGAAATCGCGGTCAGGCTTTCGCCGGGCTGCAACGCAATATCGCTGACTTCCTGCGGTGCCGCATAGAGCCGATAGAGCGCGCCCTCGACGAATGGGTAGACCTGGATGGCGTTCACGTATCCATCGCTTGCCGGCTCCTGAAGGGCCGCGAGATTGGCCGCATCGACACGAGCCTTCGGTGGCCGGACAGGATGCCTTCCGCGATGCGGTTTCGGCTGAAGTTGCCCCGGAAGCGGAAGCGGCTGGACGATCTGCACCGTGTGGACAACCGGGGTCGGCGCGGGAACGACGGGTGCCAAGGCTTCGACCGGCTTCGGATCGGATTGGAGGAAGGACGGAAGCCAGCTTGCACTCGCACAGCCGGAGAGCCCGACGGCGATCGCTGGCACGATGATGGCGCCTTTGAAGTTCATGCTGTTCTCCTTTGTCAGCTGTCGAGCTCGCGCGACCAGTTCACGCCATTGACGTAAAGGCCGAGCGGATTCTTGTTGAGGATTTCGGCGGTGGTGGGCTGTTTGGTCACGACCGAGAGGATCGCCGTCCAATGCTCTGTGCGTGCGAGCGCGTCGTGCTCGAATATCTGCTCGGTCCACTTCACCTGGAAGGAGTTGTCCGACGCGCGCACGACGCTGGTGATCTGCACCGATATCGTGCGCTCACCGACCGCTTTGAAGGGATCGTTGGCCTGCGCGTACTGATTCAGGAAAAGCGCACCATGATCGGTCGCGTAGTCATAGGCTTCCAGCCAGTTGCGGCGCACGACGATCGGATCGAGCGAGAGCGAGCGCACGTCGGTCACGAAGCGCGCGAGATACCAGGCGATCTCGGCATCGGTCGGCGAATAGTTCTGGATCGCGGGGCCGATAGCCTGCACGGCGCCGAACTTGTCGACCTGAACGACATAGGGTGTGACGCGCGACTGGCTCGCCTGCCAGAGCATCCCGCCGCCGAGAAGCAAGGCCATGCCAAGCGTGCCGAACGAGACCAATCGCCAGTTCTTGGCCTGCACGCGGGCCGAGCCGATGCGCTCATCCCACAATTGCCCGGCACGCTGATAAGGCGTTTCCGGTTCGACCGGGTGTGCGTAACGCTGAAGTGCTCGTCTGAAGACCATTTAGTGCTCCCGTTGTTCGAGGTCTGGATTCGCCGAGGCGCCAGGACGGTCGCCATCGCGAATGGCTTGGGTGGTCGCGTGCGCGTGGGCACGCATGCGCTGGTCGCTGCGAAGCCGCCGAGCCCAGGCTGGTGCGCCGCCGCCACCGGCACCGCCGGCGGTACCGCCGCCAGTCGCGGCGTTTTCATTGGCCGGACGGCCGCCGGTGCGTGTGCCGCCGGTCGCTTGAAACGCGGCACTACGGCCGGCCTGCGCGCTGTCGGCCACGGTCGAAGCAAAGCGCTGGCCCGCGCTCATGGCGGCATTGCGAACAGCCCCGGCACCGGCGCGCGCGACACCGGCCAACCCTGCAGCGACGCCGGCGGCTCCGCTCTGGCCGGACGTGGCCTGTGCCATCTGGTAGGCGGTCGAGGCGCCGGAACCCAAGGCTGTGCCGGCGCGGATAGCGCCCATGCCAGCCGCGCCCGCCATCCGCGCGCCTCCGATGGCAGCGGCGCCGCCCAGGGCGCCGGCGCCAACCAGCGCGCCGGCGGTGCCGATCGCAGCGCCCGCACCCAATTGCGGCGCGCCGGACACCAGACCGGTCGCGATTCCGGGGCCGAAAATCCCCAAGCCGAACAAAGACAGCGATGCCAGCATCAGCGACATGGCATCGGACAGGCTCGGCTGGTGGCCCTGCAGCGCGTTGACGTATTGGCTGAAGAACGTGCTGCCGATTCCGACGATGATGGCCAGGACCATCACCTTGATGCCCGACGAGATGACGTTGCCGAGTACGCGCTCCGCGAGAAAGGCCGTCTTGCCCCACAGTGCAAAGGGAACAAGCACGAAGCCGGCCAAGGTGGTGAGCTTGAACTCCAGGATGGTGATGAAGAGCTGGACAGCCAGAATGAAGAAGGCAAGCACGACGACGGCCCAAGCGAACATCAGCACCGCGATCGTGACGAAGTTGCTGAAGAAGGTCGTGAAGCCGGCCATCGTCCCGGCTTGCTGCAACAGGGGCCACGCCGCCTGAAACCCCGTTCCGGCCAGCTTGCCGGGCTTGAGCAGATCGTTCGCGGTGAGACCGCTGTTGGTGGCGGTCAATCCCAAAGTGGAAAAGGAATTGAAGATGATCGTCGCGAGCGTCGAGAAGTTGCTCAGGATGTAGGCGAAGGTGCCAACGTAGAGCACCTTCTTGATAAGGCTCGCGAGCACGTTGTTCTCGCCATCCATCGCCCAGAACAGGCCAGCAAGCGTGATATCGATACCGATCAGAATGGTCGTGAGACCGGTGACGTCGCCTTGCAGAAGGCCGAACCCGCTATCGATATAGCGGATGAAGGTCTGCATGAATTGGTCGATGACATTGAGGTCGTTCACGGCGATGTCCTCAGTGATAGGCGTTGCCGGTGCCCAGGAAGGTGGAGAGTTGCGATTGCGCCTGTGCCTCGGACTCGGCGTTGCGCGCCTGGTCCAGCGACGTGGCGCGATACTGCGCGGCCATCAGGTTCTGTATCTGGAGCTGCTGCTTGACCGAGAGCGCGAGGAGCTGGTTGGTCGCCTGGCTCACCTGCAGATTGCCGACGGCGCCTTGCGAAGCGTTCGTGATCGTTGTCAGCGTTGCGGTATCGGCCTGCACGTTCTGCGCGACCCCGGCCTGTATCTGAAGCGTCTGCTGGAACGCGGCCATGGCGTCCTGCCAGCGCTTCAACGCGTCCGCGGCCAAGGTCGATTGCGGTGTCCCCGCCGGATACGACGACGGATAGGATTGCGTGAATGCGGTGTTGGTCGCAGTGACGTTGAAGGCGATGCCCTGGCCTTGATTCATCAACGTGCTGATCTGGGTCAGCGCCGAAACCATGTTGCCCAGCTGCGACATGTTCAGGGACTTCAGGTTCGTCCCCATGTTCTGAATCATCGTCGCTTCGTTCTGCAGCGACTGGATCTGGTTGTTGATCTGCTGCAGAGCGCGTGTCGCTTGAAGCAGGTTCTGCGCAAAGTTCTGCGGGTCGAATACGACCCACTGGGCGTGAACGGGCGCAAGCGTCGTAACCGTCAGAGCGGTCGCGAGAAGGATCGTGCGAAGGATTTTCATTCTGCTGCCTCCAGTTGGGTTGTCGTGTGGTCGTCTTGAAGCGATGCCGCCCAATCGAGCCCGCGGGCGCTAAGAAAGCGGACGGCAAAGGACGTGGGATCGTCCGGCTCGCGGACGCGCTCGATCAGCGTTTGGTCGGCTGGCGATGAAGCGGCACAGAAGGCAAGCGCGATCGGACCGAGGCCGAGTTCAAACAGCCGGTTGCCACGCCGCGATTGCAGATAGTATTGGCGCTTGGGGACGGCACGGGCGATGAGTTCGATCTGCCGCTCATTGAGGCCGAAGCGCTCATAGGCTTCGCGGCCCTGCGGCTCCATCGCACGCTCGTTCGGCAGGAAGATGCGTTGCGGGCAGCTCTCGATGATGGCCGGCGCGATCGACGAATTGGCGATGTCCGACAGGGACTGTGTCGCGAAAACGACCGACACATTCTTCTTGCGAAGTACCTTCAGCCATTCGCGGATGCGCGCGGCAAACAGCGGATTGTCGAGAAAGACCCAGGCCTCATCCAGGATGAGCAGCGTCGGACGGCCGGTGAAGCGCGCCTCCAGCCGATGAAAGAGATAGGTGAGCACCGGCAAGACCACGCTGGTTTCGTGCAGCAAGGTCTCAGTCTCGAAGCATTGGAGGCCTGCCAACGCCAGGCTGTCCTCAGCGGCGTCCAGCAAACGGCCGAACGGACCTTCGAGCGTGTAGGTCAGGAGCGCGGATTTGAGCGCATTCGACTGAAGGAGAACCGACAGGCCGGTAAGCGTCCGCTCCTGCGGCGGCGCCGAAGCAAGACTGGTCAACGCGGACCACAACGTCTCCTTGATCTCGGGGGTGAGCGCGATCTTCTCGTGATCGAGCAGCGTGCCGATCCATTCCGCGGCCCAGCTGCGTTCCGCCGTGTCATCGATATTGCGCAAAGGCTGGAAGGCCAGCGATCCGTCGGAACCGAGCTCGTGATGCGCGCCGTTCATGGCAAGCACGGCGGCGCGTGCCGAATTGCCCTTGTCGAAGACATAGAGCTGGGACTGCGGATAACGGCGGAACTGCATCGCGATGAGCGAGAGCAGGACGGACTTGCCGGCGCCGGTCGGACCGACGATCAGCGTGTGGCCGACGTCGCCGACATGGGTGGAGAAGCGGAACGGCGTCGAGCCGCTGGTCTCCGCGTAGAACAGCGGCGGGCCGTTCAAATGCTCGTTGCGCTTCGGCCCGGCCCAGACCGATGACAAGGGCGTCAGGTGCGCGAGATTGAGCGAATGAATGAGCGGCTGACGGACATTGGCGTAGACATGACCCGGCAGGCTGCCGAGCCAGGCCTCCACGGCGTTCAGGCTTTCGCGAATAGTGGTGAAGCCGAGCCCGTTGATGACGCGCTCCACCGCCCGGACCTTTTCCTCGACCCGCATCCGGTCTTCGTCGAACACGGTGACCGTGGTGGTGAGATAGCCGTAGGAGACGTGATCGCCACCGAGCTCCTGAAGGGCGGCATCGGCATCGACGACCTTGTTGTCTGCGTCAGAGTCGAGGAGCTGAACCGGCTCGTTGTGCATGACCTCGCGGACAAGCTGCGAAATGGACTTGCGCTTGTTGAACCACTGGCGGCGCAGCTTGGTGAGCGTCTTGGTCGCCTCGGTCTTGTCCAAGGCGATGAACCGCGTCATCCAGCGGTACGGGAAGTCGAGATGATTGAGCGCGTCGAGCAGACCCGGGCGCGTCGTATTGGGAAAACCCAAGATGGTCAGCGTGCGCAGATGTTGTGTGCCGAGAACCGGCTCCAAGCCGCCCGTCAGGGGCTGATCGGCCAAGATGGCGTCCAGATAGATCGGCTGTTCGGGAATGCGGACGGTGTGGCGCTTGGTCGAAACCGTGCGGTGCAGATAGGTCAGCGTCTCGCTGTCGTCGAGCGGCGCAATCTCCGGCATGCCCTGACCGAGAAGGTCGAGGGTGCGGTTGGTCTCCGCGACAAAGGCATCCAGCTCATGCCGCCAGTCGCGCTTCTGCTCACCACCCTCGGTTTCGACCAGGGCGCGTTCGGCCCGCGCCACGCGGTCGGGCGGCGCCATATATAGAAGTGTCAGGATATAGTTGTTCTCGAAGTGCTCGCGCGCGAAGGTCTGGTTCCCGTCCCGGCCAAGCGACACGCCGTCCTCGAATTGCGCCCGGCGCTCCTCGTCCACCACCCAGGATGCAAAATCCGGAAACTCCGAATGGGGGTAGCCCGGCGCCGAATAACGCTCGGCCTCGAAGAACAAAGCCCAACCCGAACCCAGCCGGCGCAGCACATTGTTCACGCGCGCGCAGGCGGCGACCAGCTCCGACTCCGTCGCGCTCTCCAGATCGGGACCGCGGAAGCGAAGGCTGCGCTGGAAGCTGCCATCCTTGTTGAGCACGACACCCGGTGCGACGAGTGCGGCCCAGGGCAGATGATCGGCAAGCCGGTCGGACTTATTGCGGTATTCGGCGAGATTCAACATGCGAGATACGCCTTGTGACGAAGATGACGACGGAGGACTTCGACGAAGTCCGGATCGCGCTTGGCGGCGAACACGGCGATCGAATGGCCCACCACCCAGAGCAGCAGTCCGGCAAGCCAGAGCTGCAGGCCGAGGCCCAGCGCGGCGGCGACGGTGCCATTGACGATGGCGATGGTGCGCGGCGCGCCGGCGAGCAGGATTGGCTCGGTCAGCGACCGGTGGAGCGGGACTTCGAAGCCCTCGATCACCGGACGAGCGCTCCACCGCCGAACGAGAAGAACGAGAGGAAGAAGCTCGACGCCGCGAAGGCGATGGAGAGCCCGAACACGATCTGGATCAGGCGCCGGAAGCCACCAGCGGTTTCGCCGAAGGCGAGCGTCAGACCGGTGACGATGATGATGATCACCGCGACGATCTTCGCGACCGGGCCCTGAACCGAGTCCAGGATCTGCTGGAGGGGCTGCTCCCACGGCATGTTGGTGCCAGACGCCTGTGCCGACGAGATCAGAAGCAGCGACGCGGCGCCCGACAGGGCCCCGATGCGCCGGGTGGAACGAACAAATGTCATGGCTAATTTTCTCCTTGTCAGATCACTTGAAGGCTGGGGGTTACAGGTACGTCGATGAGGTAGTCGCCGTCCGGCGAGAGCCCGCGCACGGCGGCGATCGTCTCGATGCGGCGGGAAACGCCACGGCCGCTGATGAAGACGACAAGGTCGATCGCTTCCGCGATCAGCCGTCGCGGGACGGAGACGACCACTTCCTGAACAAGCTGCTCCAATCGATAGAGCGCGCTGGAAGCAGAGTTCGCGTGAACCGTCGCAATGCCGCCGGGATGTCCTGTGTTCCAGGCCTTCAGCATGTCGAGTGCTTCGGGTCCGCGCACTTCTCCCACGATGATGCGGTCCGGCCGCAGGCGTAGCGTCGAGCGCACGAGATCGGCGAGCGAGACGACGCCCGATTTCGTCCGCAAAGCGACGCAATCGGGCGCGGCACATTGCAGTTCACGCGTGTCTTCGATGAGGATGACGCGCTCGTTGAGCGAGGCGACTTCCGCCAAGAGTGCATTCGCCAGCGTTGTCTTGCCGGAGCTTGTGCCACCCGCGACCAGGATGTTCTTGCGGTCGGCGACGGCTTGGCGAAGTGCTTCGGCCTGGGCCGGCAGCATGATCCGGTCATTCACATAGTCGTCGAGGGTATAGACGCGCTTTGCGGGCTTGCGGATCGTGAAACAAGGCGCCAGGGCGACAGGCGGCAGAAGCCCTTCGAAGCGTTCCCCGGCCACACCGTCTTCGCGCGACGGTAGCTCTGCGCTCACGATGGGATTGTTCGCGTGCGCCTCCTGGCGGACATGCGAAGCAACCAGCCGGATGATGCGCTCCACCTCGCTGGGCGCGAGATGCGAGGGCGTTTCGCAACGTCCGGCGCCCAATCGGTCAAGCCGCAGTAGACCATCCGGATTGACCATGATCTCGATGACCAGTGGGTCCGACAGCGCCTCGGCGATTGCCGGGCCCATGGCCGTGCGGAGCATCGTCCGGCGACGCTCGTGGCTCTCGCTGTGTTCCCGGTGTGCGCTCATCATTCGGCCGCCATCTGATGAAGTGTGGGTTCGCTGGCGGATCGCGCCGCAATAGCGCGTTCGGCGACCTCTTCCGCGATGCGCTTGTCGCCAGCCATGCGGCGCCCGACCTGTTCGATGAATTGTTGGAAGCGGTCGCGGCCGAGGGCCTGGGCAGCCGCCTGTTCCGATGCCGGCAACGGCGGCGTGATTCCGAGGTGGTATCGAACGAAGAGCGCGAAACTCTCGATCATCACGCTCTGGTCGCGCTCGAGCCGGCGCAGCTGTTCGCTGACACGGTCGAGCCGAACCTTGAATGCGTCGTCGAGCTCCTTGGCGCCGCGGCGCGCGAGATAGGCCCTTACCGCATCGTTCACGATGGAAGATTTGGACGATCCAGCCTTTGCGGTGAGCGCTTCAAGCTGCTCGCCGACATCTTCATCCAGATAGAGGTTGTGCCTCGGCTTCATCGCTTCTCTCAAAAGGCCGGCATGAGGTCGTCATCGGCGCCTCGCCGATGCTCGCCTTCGTTGATCGCGTGGGCGCGGCCGATGATCCCGAGCCTACCGCGCGAGATCGTGGTGCTCTGCGAATCCGACTCGTCGTCCTGGTCTGCGTCTCGCTGCGTGTCCGCTTCCGGTTGGTGAGCGGCGTCGGCTTCGGCGAGCGCGGGATGGCGTTGCAACTGCATGCCGCCGTCGTCATCCGCGCCGTTCGTCTCGACATCGACCAGGGCTTCAAGCTCCTCATGCAGACCCCGCACCTGTCCGCCCCAATCGTTCGGGCGCGGCGCAGGGACATCGACGTAGCGGCCGTCTCCGAGAGCCGGCGCATCAGCGATGCGCGAGATGAAATTGCGGTCTTCGTAGTAGCGCAGCTTCTTGGCGCGGATCGGCGCAAGGCTCGATACAAGAATGAGTTCGTCATTTGGCGGCAGTTGCATGACTTCGCCCGGAGTGAGCAAAGGCCGTGCGGTCTCTTGCCGGGAGACCATGACGTGTCCGAGCCAGGGCGAGAGCCGGTGTCCGGCATAGTTGCGCTGCGCCCTCAGTTCTGTCGCGGTGCCGAGTGCGTCGGAAATCCGTTTTGCCGTGCGTTCGTCGTTGGAAGAGAACGCAATACGCACATGGCAATTGTCGAGAATGGCGTTGTTCTCGCCGTAGGCCTTGGAGATCTGGTTGAGCGATTGCGCGATGAGATAGGCACGGATGCCATAGCCAGCCATGAAGGCGAGCGCGGTCTCGAAGAAGTCCAGCCGTCCCAGCGCCGGAAACTCGTCCAGCATCATCAGGAGTTTGTGCCTGCGGCTTTTGCTCGGATCGCCTTCCAGACGCTCGGTCAGGCGGCGGCCGATCTGATTGAGGACAAGACGCACCAGCGGCTTGGTGCGCGAGATATCTGATGGCGGAATGACGAGATAGAGCGAGACCGGACGCGCCGCGTCCACCAGGTCAGCGATGCGCCAATCGCAAGCGGCGGTCGTCTTGGCAACCGTCGGGTCGCGGTAGAGACCGAGGAACGACATGGCCGTGGACAGAACACCGGACCGCTCGTTCTCGCTCTTGTTCAGCACTTCGCGGGATGCCGAGGCGACGACGGGATGAACCACGGGCGCTTTGGGCGTGCCCAAATGGTTGGTCGCCATCATGGCGCGCAGCGTGTGCTCGAAGGACCGGCGCGGATCGGAGAGGAAGCTGGCGACGCGGGCGAGTGTCTTCTCTTCCTCGGCGTAGAGAACGTGAAGGATTACGCCGACGAGAAGCGAGTGGCTGGTCTTTTCCCAATGATTGCGCCGCTCAAGCGCGCCTTCGGGATCGACTAGGATGTCTGCGATGTTCTGGACATCGCGAACTTCGTCGAGTCCTTTGCGGACTTCAAGGAGCGGGTTGTAGCAGGCGCTCTTCGGGTCGGTCGGATTGAACAGAAGGCAGTGCGAGAAACGGCTGCGCCAGCCCGCCGTGAGCTGCCAGTTCTCGCCCTTGATGTCGTGGATCACGACACTCTGCGTCCAGGACAGCAGCGTCGGAACGACCAGGCCGACGCCTTTGCCCGAGCGCGTCGGCGCAAAGGCCATGACGTGTTCCGGGCCGTCGTGCCGCAGATAACGGTTGCTCAGCTGGCCCAGGAACACGCCGACGGGCTGTAACAGGCCGGCTTTGCGGATTTCGCCCGTCGTCGCCCAACGCGATGAACCGTAAGTCGTGACATTGCGGTTTTGACGGGCACGCCAGAGAGAACCGGTGATTGCAACGGCGCAGCCGGCGAACCCGCTCAGTGCTGCGATCGAGCCCGCTTCATTGAAGATCGATGGCGCGTAGGCGTCATAGGCATACCACCATGCAAACAGGTTCCATGGGCGATAAACCGGGTAGCGCAGGATGTCGAACCATGCCGGCCCCAACTCGCTTTGGTAGCCCAGCTTCCAAGCCGCCCACTGCGTCGCGATCCACATGCCGCCGATTGCTACGGCGAAAACGATCGCGATCTGACCGACGAGGAATTTGGTGGGTGTCACGCGCTGCCTCCTGACGAATCAGGAGTCGCGCGGATTCCGGAAATTGGAAATCGCCTTTATGTACGCCGATTTTCGCCGGAGAAGTTCGGCCAATTTGGGCGTAGCCAATATCGATAGATGCTGCGAAATTGGCGAGCCGTTCGCTCCGCAACTCTAGCCGGGAGGCTCCGTGATAGACGTTAATCAGTTGCGAGAGCCAGAAATTCTCATGCACGGCCTATCAAATGCCGACGAGGTCTACATCCTCTACTACGATGAATCGAACAATTTTCGACGCCTGATCCTGAGGCCGAGTGGCCTAAACAATCCGGATCTGAGGTGCTTTGTCCTGGGCGGCATCGGCCACAAACGCATGAGTTACGACTTTCGCTTTGATGCACTGCGAGCCGCGGTGCAGTTGCAGAAGTCGGCGAAGGAAATGAAACTGGAGCATCTCGGCAAAGGAGGGTTTCTTGAGGTTTTGGATTCGCCAAAGGTTTCTGCTTTGCTGCAATGGCTTCTGACAGAGCAACTGTTTATCCACTATGTGGTGCTCGACCCCTTATATTGGTCTATCGTCGATATCATCGACTCCGTGCTCAGCGACGAAGCCAATGCCTACCTTCAGCACGCAGGCCTCGAGCTCAAGAACGATCTGTACACGGTGCTACGCAATGACTCCGCGCACCTACTAGCGTTTCTATATCGCTACTCCTATCCGAACATCGGCCGCACCGACAAAGAGGCATTTGTACGCGAGCTGCTGGATATGCTGGAGGAGCGATCGGAACTGCTGGCCGAATTCAATTTCCAGATGCTGAAAGGTACGTTGCAAATTGCCGTAAAACAGCAGGCGCTTCCTTACTTGGAAGATGAGAAGCCCAATGTTCTAGTTGACGAATTGAGCAGCTTCTTCATTCATCGCATTTGCTTGCTGAAGAACTCCAATCACATATTTGACGACGAGCCATGGATTGAAGCGCTTCTCAAGAAGCAGGAATTCCGCGATGGCGACCAGCCGTTAGACAATTTTCGTTTTGCGAAGTCTCACGACGAACCAGGCATACAGATTTCGGACGTGATCGTCGGACTGCTCGGGAAATATTTCACGTTCCTCACTCTCACGGATAAAGAGGGTATCGTAGCTGCCCGTCAGACACTGTCGAACGTCCAACTGAACAATCTGAGAGCCTTGAATGCCCTCATCGATACCTCAATTGCCGAAAACCAGATTTTCGTCCATTCCCTGCTGAGCCTCGACGACCATCATAAAAACGAATATTTCCTTCAGGCCTAAACACTACCGGCACTATCCGCGTTTTGGACTCCAAAATCCTCCAACCGAGGGGCCGGGTCGGTATCGTTCTGAATTCTGGTCTGCGACCACAGAATTGCATGTTCATAGGCGGCTCGGCACATCATCTCTCCGGCCTGGTCAAACCAATGTGTCGCTTCCGGCAAGAGTTCGAACGGTACAGGATGCTTGGCGTGAGGATTGTGAAAAACCTCCAATTCAGCCGACCATGGCTCATAGCCTTGCGGCCAAAGGGCGCGATATTCTGCGCTGGTCACGTCCAGACAGAATGGGATGCCCTCAAGTGCTCCCTCGGTTCGATCGTAGAAGCGGCCAATACGAAGATAGCGCAGTCCTTTCGGTGCGCCACCGCCTGAGATGGCGACCCGATTGAACTTTGCGATTGAGCAAGCATTCGAGAAGATTACCGCCGAAAGTTCGGCATGCCGATCGTCGACAAATAATCCCGCCGCGAAGCGGCTCGGACCCAGGAGGAGCGACGCAGACGTCTCCATAGCCTGTCGTTGACCGTCGATCTCCCTAACTTCCGCGCCTTGTCCGTAGAGATAGCCAATCAAACCTTCGCGGCTCCACAGCATTGAGGCCGGGGCCTGAAAATCGGCAATAGCGATCAGGAATGGTTTGCCCTCGACATGAGGCATTCGGTCATAGCCGCGCACGAGTTTGTTGCCCAACGTTTTTGCAAAGCGCAAAGCGGCGGGTCCAAAGAATATCTCTTCGCGGGTCTGCGGCGGTGAGCTCAGGCGCGCGTTGACGTGGTTGTATGGTACGGCGGGATTTGCCGTGACGGCTTCAACCCATGCTTCGCCGCCGAGCCGGTTCTCGATCCGAAAATCCGGTGATTCAAACGGCTGGGTGACCAGCAGTCCCTGTTCGCGAAATGAGGCAAGGAGCTGGGCTTCCCAAAGCCGCGCATGGAAATTGCCTGTCTGGCAATCGGCCGCCCAGTTCTTGTCCGGGTTGGGGAGCGCCAAATAGAGCTGGTTGAGCATCCAAGCGGCGGGGTGATGGGAGGCCCCTGTCAAGAGTCCGAAGACATCGCCCGCTTTCCGACCTTGCAGGTCATGCAGAGGAGGACGGGATGGCGCTCCGGGGAGCAGTGGTTCGGCAGGCTGACCCAAACGCGCCAGCAGATTGATGCGCGCAAATGCGTCGGAGCGGCTTTGCAGTCCTCGCTCATCCGCGACCACCATCCAGACATCGTCCACACGTCGGCGCATCACCAGAATGCCAAGATCTCGTCCCTCGACATTCTCTGTTATGACTCCGCATGCAAGCCCATCGTCCGAGCCCCAAGCCCCAACAGGTATATAATTTCCAAAACCGTGGCCGCGCGGGAGCGCAAGCGCATATACGTCGAACAACCACGGCGGCAATTCGTGCATCTGTCGCTCCACGCCTCCTTCCTTCGTATGCACCAAGGTAGTCAACGGGCACGGAATAGTCCGCTGGCGCCGTCTACGGCTCGGTCTACTCCGGGTCTTCGTAGTCTTCATCATCATCGCCGTCGCCATAGCGCGCCTCGAACTCATAGTTTCGAGCACTTCGCTCGTGCACATCGTAGGCAATGCCGCGAATGTCGATAATGAGGGTTTCATCCTGCAACAGCCGGAGCGTTGCGTTTGACGCTGAAGGCTGAGCTGCTTCAACGCCAACGCTTTCCAGGACTGGCTCAGAAAAAATGTCGACGAAGTCTTCGACTACCTTTGCAGGTTTCTGCACCATATCCTTTTTCGGATGAAGCTCTTCATACCAACCTTCTGCCGTGCAAGCGTGCGGAAATAGCGCAATATTTTTCGCCATCGCATCTGATATCTGTGCGGAGCCGTAAATGAGGCCGTCCAGGGGCGGATCAACCTTCGTCCAAAGATACTCAGCCACAAACTGGGTCGGCAGATAGTCAAGTGTCTCCGCCCCGGGGATTACCGACTTCTTGATCTCTTTGTGGAAACCTCGGAGAAAGCGGTTGTAGGCGAACTTACGCACGACCTCATCGTCAAAATAGGATATGTTGAACATCGCGTTTCGGAGCAAGGTGAGGTCCAAGACTCTAAGCGTGCGCAACGTCTCAAATTTCCCGACAGCCGCCGTGCCGCCGACCGGCCCTCTCAACTCAGCGACGCAAGTCTTGGCATCGAAGCTCCCGTAGAAGACAGGGATTCCTGCCGCGTTCATGCGGCCATGCGTGTTAAGCTCCTTTGGCGACGCCCCCAGCTCGTTGATCGGTTTGGCAAGGATTGCTTGCCGCGTCGCCGCAGTATTGGCCATGCGTCCGCGATAGAGGTTCGCACCCGCCTCAACTTCCTTGACCGCGCTCTCCTTGCCAGCTCCCTGCGCACTGAGGATAGGGTCTAGTATTTCCCGCAGCAGATCAGCCGCCTCTTCGTTAAAATACCTTCGGCTGTGTCGGATGGAAACGCAGAAGGATTGCCACGTCTCTTTGATCTCGCTGGATCGGGGGATGAAGATCTCAAAAATATCATTGCTATTGTCGTATCGATCGGTGCCGCCGTCCATGACCTCTTGCTGGCCATGCCGATCGGAAAGCTCGTTCACGATGTCTTCGGCGATGTCGTCATAGGCGCATTCCAACATATCCGTTACGATTTGCGACGGTAGCGACCCGTTCTGACGTGATTCAACCTTGTCGGAGTCGTCTGGAAAATATGGCGTGTACTCGACTTCTCCGACCATACTGGAATAAACATCATCGACGCGATCTGCGACTTGTTCGATTGCGACAGCTCTTCCCGCCGATTTGCAGTAGCTGCACGCCCGCCGTCGGCCGCCTGCTTCGATCTCCGCCTTTACGACAAAGTCATCAATGCACGTCGAGCAAACGTATTTTGCTGATGGCGAGGCCGCTCCCGTGAACGCCATGACATTCTCCAAGCCTGTCCTAAGCTGGAAAGCGCAAAAACAAATGGGCGATGCGTATTGTGTCCATCTCGGGTGCGCGCGTGTGCGCCGTATCGAATTCCGCCTCTCCAAATAACTCTGATGGCGCCTTACACACCTTTCCATCGACCATAATCGATTTTAGTGCGGTCGTAGATGTTGTTGCTTCGAGTATTTTGACCAGCGGAGGCACAATCGTGTCATGCGCATCGATTAAGATTCCAACCATGGCAGCCATCGGCTGACCCTTACTATAGAGTCCTGTCACAAATCGGCCCATACCACTCGGGCCGACATAGCTGGCGCGGGACTTTGCATGTCGCGTCAATTTCTTAAATTCGAAGACAAGCTGGAACCCGGCTTGCACATTCGTCCATCCATAAGTGATATCCGTGCGGCGCTCGTCCGTAACTTTTCCGCTTGTCTCGTCTATCACGCCAATCACGTTCTCAGCGGCCCACATGCCCAGGAGACCGGCCTGGCGCGCCGTCACCTGCTCCACATGAATCTTGACGGCCTTGGTCAGCCGAGGCTCCGTCATCTTTGGATTGAAATGCAGCGGTTTGGTGGTTAAGAATTCCCAGCTCTTGCAGATCGCCGCCGCCGCTTGCGCCGCGGTGTCCACCGGAAAGGCACCAAACCATTGCGCATCCGGTATGGTCTGAGCCGCGCTCACGCCACCTCCGTCGTGGGACGCCGGCGATGCTGCGACTGCACGTCTCGCACGATGTGCTCGGCGTCCTGGCCGGCCTGTCGCAATGTCCAGTTTCGTCGGATAAGCGGCCGGGCAAGATATATTGCCTCGTTCGACCACACATAGGCGTCGGGTATGAGATGCAGAGACTCGCCCGAGGGGACAACAAACAGCCCCATTTGGCGAACGGCATTCAGTGCAGCGTGGGCCAGCTGGTCATCGATCGTCGTTGCGACAGCAGCGTCTGTCGTCTCGGTGTTGTCAAACGCGATCTTGGCGACGCCAATGCCGCCCGCGCGTGCCGGAGTGCTCGCGTTGACGTCGACATCAAAGCGACCTCGACCACCGGTGCGCTTGCGCCACTCCGTCAGGGACTGACCGAGCGCACGAGCGTAACGGCCAATGTCGGCCTTCGTAGCAGTCCGCTGAGCGACAGTATTCAGGCTGGAATAACTGCGTGGTCTGATCGACGGGAGCATCACGCTCACGGTTTCAAGAACGAACGCCTTCTCGTCTGCCGAAAGATCGAAATAGTCGAAAACGTCGCTGTCGATCTCGTCGCGGGCCTGTTCATATGCTTGGCGCTGATCCAGTTCATCAAGCGCCGCGAGGCGATTCATGCTCGCGCAAATGCGCCGCATGGCCTCGCGCGCTTTCCGCGGATTTGGCGCGGCGCTTGGTTCAAAGAATGGGAAGTGCTGAACGTCGACCAGATGAACGGCATTGCGCTCGCAAAGCATTTTCCAAGCGGTCATCATCAAGAAGTACTGTGCCAGACTGGACCGCAGGAACGCCGCCAGGAGCTTAAGCAGGGGCGCGTCTTCCTCGTCTCCGGCAATGACTGCTATGCTATGAGTGAAGGACGCGGGCCCATCGTAATACACGGCACGAATGGACAGGTCTTCCCTTGAAAAGCCATCGGTGAAAAGAACCCGTGGGCCCTTGAACACAGCTCGTATGCGATCATCCAGACCGACAACCGTTGCATGGTCCCTAGGCCATGCGGTCAGCAGATCGGGATGCAGCACAGGTGAGCGCGCGCCCAATGCCTCGACCGGCACAAACCGCATCCGCCGCAATGGTCCAGCATCCACGGCATCACGACTGGCATCCGCCGTATGAATCCCCTTGCGCGCCACGAGCCGCGCCGAAGAACCGGTGCCACACAAATCGTCCAATGTGCCGTGACCCGCCAACCTGCCAATGAGCGCAATGTCGGCCGGATTTCCCCACATCAGGGTCACCAGTATTCTCGGGTCATCGATCACCGACAATGTTTGCAGCATCTGTCGATCGGCCGACTGCATGGTCAGTCGCCCAAACGCTAAACTCACATCCGCTTTCGGCACGCAGTAGTCGAACACCTCACCAAACGCCGGGCCTTCGCTGCTGGTGCGCCGCGATGCCAAGAAGACGTGACAAGTGTGCTCAGCGCTTGGGAACAGAAGCGCCTGAAGATCGCCGAAGTTTATCAAGCGGTCCGGCCGCACTGCGGTAAACAATGATGCTATGAATTTTGCGTTTGTCGGCGCGAGAAACAAACCGATCGGCAAGATGAGACAGATGCGGCCGTTGGCGTCGACAAAGTCCAGCACGCGGAGGGCAAAGGCCGCCGCAATCTGCCGAAGAGCGACCTGCGCTCCCGCTTGGGCTTTCCATTTGTCTGCGGACGTCTCGCTACGGCCGGAGGCTTCGCCCCATGGCGGATTTGAGATCGCGAGGGAGAAACGCTTGCGGGCAAATCCGTGCTCCGGATTGAAGATGTCCGCCTCGTCGCCGTGAAGGAGATTTTTTCCCGCGAGATTGGGGAGTTTCGCTCCGCCGGTCTTCTGTGCCTCCATGATGTCTGCCGGATCGAGTCCCTCAAGCAGCGACAGGTAGAGGCTGAACGCCGTCACCCGACAGGCCATTTGATGAATGTCCGCGCCAAAAATCTTCTGAACCAGAAGATCGCGTCGGCCTTTGAAGCTAAGTGGTCCGCCATCGCGTGCCTCCTTGAGCGCGATCAGGCGGCGATAGATGGTGGTCAGCAGAATTCCGGAACCGCATGCGCCGTCGAAGACTGTTTCCGCCAAAGGGTCCGGCGACGCCACAAGGGCCTGGTCGACGGCAAGCGTCGCAAGATGTCTCGGCGTGTAGTAGGCGCCGGTGCGTGCTTGCACGTCCGGGGAGAGAAACGATTCGTAGAGTCCTGAGAGCAGTTCCACAGGGATGAACTTGAAGTCGTAGTTCCAAAAATCGCCTTGCCCAGTCTTGAGATCCGTCCGACTGAGGAAAGCGTGGAGTAATTCGAACCCGGTCCGATTCAATACACCCCACGGATCGTGCCGATCATCGCTCAGAAAGTCGCCGTTGAAGTCCCCCTGCAGAGAGTCGATCAGATGGCGCACGCCTTCGCGGTTGGACTGCGCGACCAGTTCGTGGAGGCCGACAACATTTCGCCGCTTGCGATAGGTTTCGCCGACGATCTCCCGATGCTCGAGATAGGACAGGAACATCACCTGTCCCATCAGCAGTTCGGCGCGCTGTCGCTGTCGATCGGCACCTGCACGCCCGTCAAATCCCGACTTGCTCAGCTGCTTGACAGCCTCTGACAGGTTGGCGAGTAGCCGACTGTCGACGCGCGCCTTGGTGTCGAACCAGTCGGGAAGTCGCCGCACGACATTTGCCGAAGAGATGTCGAGCGCAGAGAATTCGCCGTCTGAGCGCGCATCGGCTACAGAGAGCGCCTTGAACCCATCGCGAAGACGGCGTGCCGGCATGACTTGAGCTCGGTCGACGGAAACATCTATGACAATGTTGATGAGATTTTGATTCCAGACCTTCTGACGAATTTCATCGAGCGCCTGGTTCGAGAGCGGCTGGCCATCGTCGCTTGCTAGGAATGCGACGGACGGAACGCCCTCGACGTCGAAGACCGCCTTGGCGCGTATGCCGCCCTGCAGGCTTAAGAGCGTCCGCAACTCGCGGGAATAGGCATGGGTTCGCGGGACATCCGCTTCCGCGCGATGAAGCCATTGAGGCTCATCAGCGTATCCAAGACGTTCGAGCCAGGTTTGGAGTGGCTCATTCATCTATTCGAGCCTCCCGGCGTTGCGATTCGAGGGATGAGAACATACCACGAACATAGCCGTCGGGGTAATAGGTTGACGCTCACTCGTGGCAGGAAGCAATTGCTCATGCTGCTCCCGACCCGCCGCGATGCTTTTTCTTTGAAAGTTCAAAGCCTTCCTTCAGCAGGTCGACCATCGTCACGCCGCGACCCACGGCATACCCTTTGAACTCCCGCTTGAATTCACCCGTGACCTTGAAGTTCAGCGTTTCGGTTTCGCCGGCAGCCGGTCGCGCTTGGCGTTTCGCTTTCCTCGGCGAGGCCCTGTCTCCCTCCATTGCCGCCCCTTCTTTGAGCAAATCAGCCAGATGATCCGAGCCTGAAAGCGGGCTTTCGGTCAAGCCAGAAAGCCAGACGATGCAGTCAGCTTGCACTGGGAAATATTCCAAGCGGCTCAGCAATGCGGTCGCCGACATCCCCAGTGGAAGAGACATAGCCGACCTTTCGGGGCTCAGGAAACTCCAGGCCCGCGCTGCCGCCCAAGCGACCAGGAAATCGAGTCGCCGCGCTTGAGGCCGGCGACGACCTTGCCAACGTAGCGCTCCAGCGCTGGGCGCCATGGCACTAGCGTGAACTCGCGGCTCTTTTCGATCACTGCGTATTTGCCGCTCGTAAGTTCGATGGAGCGCCGATAAGTACCCTCGATCTTTCCGCCGGCTTCGGCGTAGGCGAGGCCAGTCTCGCGCGCAATATTGCCGCCTGCCTTCGCAAGCTCACGCTGGGCCAACGCTGTTAACGTGTCCGCTCGATAGACCGTCCGATCACCCATGGCTTCCGCGAAGCCTTGCGCAATCAACCACTGCCGGCGACGTGACAGCGCGGCTCGGGCTTCGTGCCCGAAGCCAGAGTCGCGAATCTCCGCATCGCGACCGCCAGCCAGTGTCCGGTCGAGCCACGTCGCGCCCTCAGCACCGATCTGCTGTTGCAACGGCACCCGCGAGAGAAGTTCGACAGTTATCGGCACCTTGCCCGACTGATCGCGCTCGAAGACAGCCGCCCTCGCGAGGTGGTCCGATGCGATCTTCCAAGAGCCGTCGGCCTCCCGTTCAGCCGCGCCTGCGAGGCGTCGCATCGCCTCCAGACGGCGGATGTGCGTCTGCACGAATTCGCGCGAGGCTGATGTGTCGGCCTGCCTGTGCAGTTCGGCGCTATAGCGACCGCCGTTCTGTTCGGCGATCCGTGCGACTGTCCGGTCGACCTCCCTCGGCTCTGCCTCACGGCTTCGTATTTGCACGATCGACCCCACCGGAACGTCGTCGCGCGCCTCTCCGAGTTCCACATAGTGCGCGCGACCGTCCAAACCATCGACAATCGCGTAGTGCCGATCATTCAGCTCATCGGACAATCCGCGTGCGGCCAGACGTCCGATCAGGGGCTTCGCTCCGGGCTCGCCCGCGTCGAAGATCGCATAGTCCGTCATCAACCGCGCCACACCGGCGGCCGTGAGGTCACGATGCAAGGTCTTGATGATGTCACCGCGCTCCCCCATTCGGCGCAGCGTCGTTTCGACACCGTCGGCAAGCTGCCAACGTCCCGGGTTAAGCTCCTCGGCAAGCCCGAACCGTTTCAGCTTTTGCAGGCGTCCGGCTCTCAGCGACTGGCGGAAAGCATCTCGCGTGCCGGCTTCGGGTGCCACGATACCGTCCTCATTCACGCGCCGCAGCAAGTCGCGGTCCAGGCTTGTGAGCCGTTCCTGTTCCACTTCGCCCCTTAGCCGGTCTTCGATTTCCCGATCCGACTTCGGACCCAGATCAAGGGATACGATTTCGCACGCGCGCTCGCGCATGCCTTCGGCCATGTAGTCGCGGGCGATGACCAGATCCTTTCCCCGGTCGTCCTTGCCGCGCAGCACGATATGCGTATGGGGATGGCCGGTGTTGAAATGATCGACGGCAACCCAATCGAGCTTTGTGCCGAGGTCTTCCTCCATCTGCTGCATCAGGCGCCGCGTGACCGGCTTGAGATCGTCGTACTCCGCGCCGTCTTCCGCTGAAACGATGATCCGGAACTGGTGGCGATCATCGCCGCAGCGGCCGAGGAAATCCTTGCTCTCGGTCCGATCGTCGCTGGCGTCATAGAGCTGCCCGGCCTGGCCATCCCGCGTTACGCCATCGCGCTGGATATATCGCAGGTGCTGTGCTGCCGCCTTGAGGCCCGTGCCTTTCAGTCTGATCACGCGCGATTTGACGATCACGCGGCGCGCACGGAAGGCCGCGTAGCGGTCGCGTTCCGACAGCACCCGGCCAACACCGGCGCCGCGGCCGATGCGGTTGCCGTGGAATTTCCTTCCCGAGCGGCTCTTGCCGGCCAGCGTTGCGGCCTGCAGCACACGTTGCAGATAGCGCCGCCCGGTCTTGCTGCCACCGTGCCTGATCTTGCCGAGCTTCGGCTCGAATTCGTCGTCGAAGTTCATGCGGTCACCGCCGTCGTCTGAACTCGCGCAAATCGCGCGTGGTGCCGCGTTGGTGCCGGCGCGACGGCGTTGGCACCACGCTTTTGGATGTGCAGACAAAGACTTAGGCGCCGATGGTGCCGTCTTTTATCTTGCCCTTCCGCGCTATACTGCATGATGCCTCCTTCACCTGCGCTCACTTGCGATGATGTGCGATTGCTACTGGGAGCTTGCCGCGAGAGGAACGAACAACGCGGCGTTGTTCGTCGATGAAAATGGAGCTGCCGGGCTGTTGGAATGTGCTGTTGCGGGCGCCGTTTCAGCATCGTTTCGGATGAAGAAGAGCGCGTTCCCCGAGGCAGAATTTTGCGTCGATTGGGTATCTACCGATGGTGCGAATGCTGAAATAGACTCCACGTTTCCAGCACCGGAAAGCGCGCTGTCGGCACCCGGAACGATGCTCGCGACGTAGTTTAGCGTCTCGCGAGGCAGTGCTTGCCCTCGCAGAAGAAAGTCATCGAGCCGCTTTGGCCCCGCATTGTATGCCGCGAACAGCGATGGATAGCCGTAGCGGTCGTACATCTGTCGCAAGTACGCTGCACCCGCGAAAATGTTGTCATGTGGATCATAAGCATCGTCGCCAAGGTCATATTGGACACGCAATGTTTGATAGGTATCGGGCATGACCTGCATCAACCCCATCGCGCCCTTTGGTGAGGTGATCGGCTTTCCGTTGAGACGGGTGCGACCGCCACTTTCCGCGCGCATGACACCACGAATCCATGTGTCAGGAATGCCGAACTGCTGCGCGGCGTCCGTGATAATGGACTGCCATTGCGCGAGGTTTGGAAGCATCTCCTGTCCTGCCGGCGCGGCGGTAGCAGAGGCGACCGGCCCCAGAACACAGGCAACGCACGACACTAGCAACTTCAATCTGTCCATAGCGGCACCAGCTTTCCGATGATGGATGTGCGCTGCGTAACCCCGAAATACCGGCCATCAAACGATTCCGGTATTCGCGCCATCAGCAGAAAAACGTCGTCTTGACCGAGGTGTCGGCAACCGGACCAGGCCGGGAGCGGACGTTGTCTGTGATCGCGTGCAAGCCTCGTGGCAACCGCGATCTGATCGATGAATATCGTGGCGCCGATGGCACAAACGCGGTCGCCATTTGAAGCGGCGATGCGCTTGACCATGGGCACGTTCTCAGGGAGATAGCCGCGCTCCGCAGCCAGATCGCGGATGGCAGGCGGCGGTCGCACCAGCGCAAAATCGCCGCGCTGGGGTGCATCGGTACTGAGTACATAAAGGCCGAGCGGCGCGCTCGCAGTTGCGTTCCAAACAAAGCGCGGAAATGCGTCGCGGAGTGCCGACCCACCAATCATCGACAGTCCGACCAGCCCGAACAGGATCGGGCTGCGGACGTGTCGATGATGTAGAGAAGCGATCATTCGCTGCCCCGAACGTCGGTGGTCGAATGCTGAGAGTGCGCAACGGACCAGGCGTCCAGGGCGTCTATGTGGTAGCGAACATAGCGGCCATGTTTGCGATATTCCGGCCCGCACCCGTTGCAGCGCATCTTCTCCAGCGTGCGCCCCGAAAGGCCGATGTAGTCGCCGGCTTGCCGTGTGTTCAGAAACGGACTCTTGAAACGAAGACGCGGCAATCCCTGTGAAAATGGAGCGGAATTACCGTTCGGAAGAGAGTGATCGTTGTCCATGATACCTCGCTGTTTCCTGGGCGAGGGCACGACAAAGGAGCGTCGCGCCCCCATCGACGACGCTAAAGGCAAGACCAGCGCTGTGGAGCGGGCGAAAACGCGAGTCGTGCAGATTCGCCATGGCACGAGAGCGCAGATCGTCGTGATACACGCGAAGCCCCGCGCGCAGGTTGCGCGCGGGGCGTTCGGTGCCGTCAGTCGACGGGATTCCAGATGACGGCGAACACGCTCTCGTCGTCCTGACCGGCGGCGCGGCCGAGGTTGGCGTAGAGCTTCTTCGGCCCGAAGGCCGGGTCGGAAAGGCTCAGGCTCACATAGTCCTTGCCGGAGCTTTCGCCGGTCTTGACCCAGCCCGCGCCGATCTCGACGGCCTGGCTGTAGACGCGATAGTCGGGCTGGTTGTCGCCGTTCTTGGCGGTGTTCGGAAGGATGTCGATGGGGGCGCGGAACGAGAGCGTCTTGAGCTGGCCCTTGTACGACTTGCCGTCCTTGGACTTCGTGACGTGACCGATAGCAGGCATTGTTGTCTCCATAGTTGCTCGGGAGACCATTCTCCCTTGCGATGGCGGACCGTTCATGGGCGGAAGGACGGGGTTACGAACCCCCTTGGGCCGCAGCGCAGCGGAGGACCGGAGCGGACGGGTTTTTTGGAGCGCAGCGCCCGCGAGGAGCCGCGCGCAAGCACCGAAGGGGCGAGCACGGCGGGGAAAAAACCTGGACAGCGACGGTTTTGGAAGCCCGGCCCCGCCCATAGGTCTTACGCCACGAGCAAGGGAGAACTGTCCACGAAAGCGCGACGGAGACCTGCCGCAAGCTTCGGTCACGCCGGTCTAGGACGCTGCCTCAAGGCCAGATGCGATGCTCCGTTTTCGTGCGACGCCGTCGATATCCGGTCACACCGCAACGCGAGAACCAGCTCAATCGCGCTACAGGCCGGAAGGGTCTCGGCAGATAGGAAGCGAAAGTTGAGGCAGGATTTGTGAGTCAGGACTCCCGACCTCGCGCGCGATGAGGCTACGCCAATCTCGGCCGCGCCGCCGGTCAGACGAGACAATTCAGCCGCCAACAACTGCGAGGACGGGCATTCGCTCCCCGCAACACCGCGGAGCGAACCCGCCACGATTGATATAGCGTGCTGCCATGCCGATCTCAGGGGCGTGACCGATGACAGATGACTTACGCGGAAAAGCGGGCGACGCCGGGAGCTACACATTCGAAAGCAAGGCCCCAAGCGCTTTATCTCAAGCCGAATTCGAGGCGGCCATGAAGATCGTTACTGCGGGAAACGCTGTCGACACAGATTCCGCACGGCGCGAGCTTCCAAAGGCTTCCGGCCTTGTTTTGGCATGTAAGGGACCTGAGATAGCCGGGATAGGAACGATCAAGCGAGCGCGCCCCAAATACGCCCGCACAATTCAGGAGCGCAGCGGCATATCGTTCGAACCCGACCTTCTGGAACTGGGTTATGTGGCTGTGGCCGAAGCTCACAAAGGCCAGCATCTCTCGCGGCGCATTGTCGAGAAGCTGCTTGCCGGTTGCGATGGCGACTTATTCGCGACCACTGGCAGCGACCGGATGAAACGAACGCTCACCCATGCCAACTTTGTGCGGTCTGGGCACGAGTGGAAAGGAAAGCGCGCGATGCTTTCTCTCTGGGTTCTAAGGCGAAAGCCGTCCTGACAGACAGAAAAAAGCGGGCGGCGGAGCAATCCGCCGCCCGCCAAAACTTGGCCCCAACCTATTCGGCGGCCATCCGCTGCGGCTCGATCTCGGTGGAAGTTTGCGGGTCCGGCGTTGGGCCTTGGCCTACGCCCCGCGCCGGAAATTCCAGCCAGCCCGGAAGCCAGCCGGTGACCTTGGCGCGGCCATTCGCGCCCGCGAGGTAGTCGCGAACAATCTGCTTCTGCGTCTTGGCCTTCTCCGTGATATTGGCCTTGGCGATGGGCTCGCCCGCAACGTCGGCCACGATGGCGTTGACCGTGGCGCGGTCGCGGATGAGATCGAAGAACGCGTCGTCTGGCTGCCAAAACGCGCGAGCGTCCACCGCCAGCCGCGTTCCGACTTCCTCCACCACGTCGCTGCCCGCTTGCAGACTGCGCGCCATGAAGAACGCCGCGACCCGCATCACGGCATCATCGCCAAGCGTCTCAAGCTGCGTGAACACGTCCGCCGTCTCGCGGCGGGCGACGAAGGCTTCATCCTCGTCGTCTTCCCGCGCCCAGCCGAGCAAGGCGAACACGGCCTGTTCCTCGGCGGCGAATGCCGCCTGCGCCGTACTGGCCTCGATGCTGGCGCGGATCGCCGGATTGCGGGTCGTCTGCGGATCGCGCTTGACGCTCCAATTGCCAGACGCCGCCACCATGTGCGCGACCGCGAGCCGAAACGCGGCCCCAGGATGCGCGATGAGCGCCTGACGGACGGCCAGATGGCGATGCAGGTCCACGTAGTTTTCGAGGGCCTGCGTCATCACCGGACCGGTGTTGGTGCGGGGCGTCTTTTCGGCTTTGCCGCTTTCGCGTTCCTCGGCCTTCGCCAGCTTCTTGGCGTCCTTCTGCGACAGCCAGCCGTCGAAGATTTCGACGGCACCATCATGACTGACGGCGACGAACACCTTGCCGCCCTTCTTCTTCGGCACCTTCACATGCTCGTATTGCTGGAAGCGTGTGCCGACTTCGAGGATGTCCACGGCGCTCCACCCGGACTTGAGAAGCGCCTCGCGCTTGTCCGCGATGGCGCGGTTCTGCAAGGCCCAGAACAGGTCCGCGTCGGCGAAATAGCTGTCCTCGCCGAACAAATCCTCGACCGTCTGGCCGGTGTAGTCCGCCAGCTTGAAGAGCGCGTGGCTGGTGGCGATCTGCTGTCCGCCGAACAGCCATTGCTTCAACTGCCAACCGCGCGGCGCGTGTTGGTGCGGGTCGTTCAACAGCCGCAGCCATTTGCGCTGCTGCGTGGGCGAAGCCATCGTCAGATGGCGCACCGTCTCGTCGTCTATTTCCTCGGCGCGGTAGGCGTCCCTGATCTTGGGAAGCAGATTGCCGAGGGCAAGGCGCTGGTTCACCTGCGCCTTGGTCATGCCGAAGGTGGCGGAGATGCCGTCCACCGTGCGGCCCTCCTTGATCAGCCGCACGAAGGTTTCGTATTCGCGCATCGGATCGGGATCGCGGCGCGCGACGTTCTCCAACAGTGAGGCTTCGATGGCCTCGGCGTCGTCGCCTTCCGCCATGATGGCGCAAGGCGGGGCGGCGACTTCGCCCAGCTTCTCCTTCACGGCCTTAAGCGAAAACCAGCGCCGCCGTCCCGCCACGATGCCGAACTTGCCGTCCTCGGGCCGCACGATGAGCGGCTGCAGAACGCCCTTGACGCGGATCGACGGCAGGATGTCGGAGACATCCGGCGGCGGATCGCGATAGCGCATGTTGGTCTTGGAGATTTTGAGCTTGCTGAACTCGATGTGTGCCAGTTCCATTGTAAGTGCTCCTTGGGGGAGTGAACGGCCTCGTCCGTCTTTCGAGATCGTGGCGAGGCCGGGCGGTGCGGGATGCACCTATTCCGCTGCCTCGGCAGTCGGAATCTCGGCCTCGCGGGATTGCTGGAACGCGAGGATGAAGTCGGTCGCCTTGCTGGCTTGGCTGGTCGCGTGGAAGATCGCGCGGCTGTCCTCTTTGAGAATTTGCAGCCAGTGGCCGAGGTAATCCGCATGGCGGACTTGCGGGACGATGTTCAGATGCGCGCAGAGGAACGCGCTGGTCAGTTCCGCGATGAGTTCTTCGCGCGCATAGGCCGATGAGCCGAACCGGTGTTGCAGATCGCGGTTGAGGCGCGATGGATGCGCCGTCCAGTGCCCCAATTCATGCAGCGCGGTGCAATAGTAGTCGGCGGGCGAAAGAAACGTCTCGCGGTAGGGAAGCCGGATGAAGTCCTCGCCGCGATGGTAGAACGCCTCGCCGCCGCCTTCGACAAAGCGCGCGCCGGTCGCGGCGATCAAGGCTTCCGCTTCCGGCGATAGCTCGGACGGTGCAACGGGTTTCGGCGTGGCGACGATGTGCGCGGGCAAGCCGTCGCACTGCTCGACATTGAACACGACGAAGCGTTTGAGGAATGGAACGGCGTTCGGCGCGTCGCCCTGTTCGCGGGCGCGTTCCTGTTCCTTCTTCGGAATGAAGCGGTCGGCATAACAGATAGCTGTGCCGTGTTCGCCCTTGCGGACATGGCCGCCGAGGCTCAAGGCTTGGCGGAAGGTCAGCCATTCTTGGCTGGAAAAGCCGCGCTTAATGACGGCGTCCCACAGGATGAGAACATTGATGCCCGAATAAAATTTTCGGGTGGCGGCGCTGCGCGGCAGGCCAAGCGACACGCCGGAGGATTGCCAAGGCCGCACCCAAGGGACGCA
Organism: Pseudomonadota bacterium; assembly: GCA_018241025.1. Lineage (GTDB taxonomy): Bacteria > Pseudomonadota > Alphaproteobacteria > Micropepsales > Micropepsaceae > Rhizomicrobium. The sequence goes on along the minus strand of JAFEEQ010000011.1, from coordinate 257,448 downwards.
CCCCTGTTCCAGTTCGCGGACGATGCGGTCGGTGACTTCTTCATAGAGGGAAACGCGGCTCGTGCCGTTGGCGGGCTGCTGGTGGGTCTGGCTCATAAGGTGCCTCCTGCTCCGATCTCGCGCGCGCAATTCCCCGGAAGCGGGGTGGGCGGCGTCTTCGACCGGAGAGGCCCGCCGTCAGAGGCGGGGCGCACCCGAAGGGCTGGAGCGAAGCGGAAGACCCGCGTAGCGGGTTGCGGCACGCCGCGGCGGGCCTAGAAGGGAGCGCCGCCCGCCCCGCGGAGGGGAATTGCTTTAATGAATGTCGGCGCGCGGCAGCGCGGCGGCCTTAGATCTTCTTGCGTCAGGGATCGAAGCCCAAAGGGCCGAGACCGCGTTTTCGCGGGCTCGGTTCACGAGAGCCCGGCCGCGCAAAGCGCGGGGCGCCAATCACTGCATTGGCGCAGCTATCGCGGATCGCTGCCGGGATCCGCTCTCACAGGTATTTGCGCCACGCCATTTTGGGCAGCAACGATAGTAGAAACAGGTTCGCGGCGAGCAGGCCGCTGGCGACGGCGCCGAGCAGGAAGACGGCACGGAGATAGCAATGCCGTCCTTGACAGCGGCGAGGGCGCAGCCCGCACCATCCGAAAACCGTCAAAGCATGTTGCGGTCATCGCACTCACCAGAATTAACGGCCGGTGTTATGCGTATTTGCGCCAAATGCGTTCCGGCACGAATGACAGCAGTGCTGCTATCAGCGTGAACCCAACGATGTCGTTGAGCGCTCGCTGGCTCAACGTCAGCGCGCCCGACAAGAGCAGCCCAGTGGCGACCGCGCCCAGGAAAAAAACGGGCCCGGAGATATAGCAGTGCAGCCGATGGCAGCGCTGAGCATTCAGGACGCATCCGGTGCCCATCCAGATGAAGGCTATGGTCCAGACAAGCGCGGCGGCTCTTGGCGGGATGGCGAACAGGCTGGCCGCAAATCCGGCGGCCAGCGGAAGGCACCACCATAAGAGCGCCGACACGGGCTGTTGCAGGAAGTCCGTTCGCGTTTCGCGGGTCGGTGGACCTTCCGTCGCGCTCATGACTTGCAGCAGCTTTCGCTGGCACCGCCTGCCCGCTCGATCTGGATGGGCGGGCACGGCACAGAACCGTAGGAACAGAACACGCAGCAATCGCCCGGCTTCGGACGAAGCATAACGCCGCAGCCCTTGCACTCGTAGAAATAGATGCAGGCGTCGCTTGGCATCGGTTCGATGTGCTTCGCGCCGCACTCCGGACAGGTCACTTCGCTTGTCGCTTCGACTGCGATCTCCGACATCGTTTGTTGATCGCGGTCGGTCATGGTCTATCCCTTTGGTACGGATGGATAGCCCGCGTTCGTCGTCGCTGCGGTGAGCGCCTTCACGCCGGTCTTGCCGTCGTCGAACGTCACCGTTGCCGTCTTGGCTTCATACGACACGGTCACGCGAGACACGCCCGGCACGGCTTCGAGGCTGGCCTTCACGGTGTACGGACATGACGCGCAATTCATGTTTTGCACGGCCAGGGTGACCGTTTTCTCAGCGGCCAGCGCACTCGACGATGCAAGCACGCCGATGATGAGCGCAGCAGACGCAAGTAGTTTCTTCATGGGACACTTTTTCCTTTCATCAGTTGAGGAAGCGCGGCGCAAGCCAGTCAAATGCGAGCGCCGCAATGACCAGAACGGTGGCTGCGATCAACGCTCCCTTGACCAGCCGGTTCGGCAGGGGCCGGGCGCACGCCGCATCTTCAGCGCAAGCCCGTTTTGATGTTCGATAAACCAGCCAGTAGCCCGCACCGAGAAATGCGAGCGTTGCCGCAATGAAGTAGGGGTGGAGGGGAGCAAGTTGCGTGAAGTCGCCGATCCACGCCCCGCCAATGCCGAGGCTGAACAAGGCGAGCGGCAGAATGCAGCAGGAGGAGGCCGCCAGCGCGCCAAGCAAACCGCCCGCCGCCAGCAGCGTCTGCGAGCGTCTTGATTCCGGGGTGATGATCTCATCCTTGATTGTCATGGCCGGGAAGATACACCCTGTAGCCCCTACAGACTCAAGAGGCATGTGCGATGACCAAATCCGCCGGAAAGGCCGAGTTTTCCATCGGCGACCTATCGGGAAAAAGCGCGGTGAACATCGAGACCATCCGCTACTATGAGAAGATCGGCGTGATGCCCAAGCCGGCGCGCAGCGCCGGCGGCTACCGGCTCTACACGCCCGACCACTTGAAACGCCTCACCTTCATCCGACGCGGACGCGAACTGGGCTTCAGCCTCGACGAGTTGCGCGACTTGCTTCGTCTCGTCGACGGTCACACCTATACCTGCGCCGAAGTACGCGCCTTAACTTTGGAACATGTCGCCGAAATCCGCCGGAAGATTGCCGATCTCAAACGTCTTGAACGCGTCATGACCAAAGTCGCCTCACAATGCAGCGGCCGCAAGATTCCCGACTGCCCGATCATCGACGCACTCTTTCTCGCACGGCCGGTGACCGCCGGCCCACAGTCGCGAAAAGCGCGAACCTCCGCGTAGTCCGCTCTCCCGCTCCAACGAGCGAGGCCGCGGGCGGACGCGCGAGGGGTCACCCGGTCCGAGCACGCCCGCGGTCGCAGGTCGCGGGCGGCGGAGGATTGGGGATGCGGCGCGGCCGAGCGCAAGCGATCCCGCGGCCGAGCCGGAGCGTGAGCTCCGCAGAGAAGCGAATGATCACGGCGGCAGCCGTGCTGGAAAGATGGAGGCTGCAAGAGCCCGCGCCCTTCACGAGGGCGAACGCGCCGTCGAGCGGCCGGCGGCGCGCGACCAGCGCGCGCGAAGCGGCGCACCCGCAGGAGCGGCGAAGCCGCGGGACCGAGTGCGACCGCCGGCTGCTCCCCGATTCCTCAAGAGATCCAATGTGCAGCGCTGCCCACGATCAGCAACAGCCCGAAGGCCGCGCGATAAATCACCAGAGGCCAGGTCGAGCTGCGCTCCAGGAAGCGCATGAGACCCCATATGGCGACGAATGCGGAAATGCTCGACACGGCGAGACCGACCGCAAGCACAAACCATGCGTGCGCGGACAGCCCGAGATGCGCGAGCAACCAAAGCTCGCGGCCACCGGCAAGAGCGATGGCGGGTATGCCGAGCAGGAACGATACCCGCGCAGCATCGTCTCGTTTGAATCCGAGAAAGAGCGCGGCGGTAAAGGTCGATCCCGAGCGCGAAACGCCGGGGATGAGCGCGCCGACCTGTGCGAGTCCGATCAGCATCGCGTCGCGATAGGTCACTTGCCCCGTGTCGCGGCTATGCCTTGCGGCGCGTTCGGCCGCGCCCAGCAACACGGCCATCGCCAGGCAAGCAATGCCGATCACCATCGGCGTGCGCAATGGAGAGTCACAAGCATTTAGTATCGGGGAAAGATACGCACCGGCCGCAACGATCGGCAGAGTGGCCAGCACCACGCATAAAGCCAAGGTCAGTTCGTGATTGCGCCAATCGCCGTGGCGCAATGCCTTCACTGAGCCAGACGATACGGTGGCAATATCCGTCCAGAAATACGCGGTGACGGCGAGAAGCGCAGCGAGCTGCATGGCAGCCGAAAAAGCAGCACCGGGGTCCGGCCAGCCGAGCAGCGCGGGAACGACACGCATATGAGCCGTCGAAGAGACGGGCAGAAGCTCGGTGATGCCCTGAACCACACCGAGGAACGCGACCTTCGCCGCGCCCAGCGCGACGAAACCCGTATCGATATTGCCTTGGCAAGAATGGACAGGTGCGGTGACGATGTGCGGGGACAAGGTCATTTGGAAGCGTCGAACAAGCGTTGTCGAACTGCTGGAGCGGACAGGGTCATATCGTGTCCACGGTCGATTTTCCGGCGCCCGCAATATGCGATCGTTCAAACAGAGTGGTGGCGACGAGAAGCACAACTGCCGTAGTTATGCCGACATCGGCCAGATTGAAGGCCGGGAAATGCCAATTTGTCAGATGAATGTCGATGAAGTCGGTCACTGCCCCGTAGCGCAGCCGATCGATGATATTGCCGACGGCTCCGCCAATAGCCAGGCCAATGGCAACGGTCCTGATTCTGTCTTCAGCACGCCGCATCCAAACAACAAGCCAAAACAGAATTGCCAGCGTGAGCAGTGTGAGAAGCCAGGACGGTGCTGCGCCGAACAAGCCGAAGCTGATGCCGGTATTCCTTCCAAGCACGATGTTCAGAAAGCTGGCTATGGATATGACTCGCGGCGGATTCATGACGTGTTCCAGGATCAGCCATTTGGCAAACTGGTCGACACCAAACCAAAGAACCGCGGCGGCGATTCCGAGAGATATCGCGCGGTTGCCGGTAACAGTCGGACGTTCAAGCCTCATCGCCATCCTTCCTCTCGATGACGCAGGGTGCAGGAGCGGATAACCTAGACGTCACCTAATCCCCATCCCTGGACACGGTTGCGCCTGAGGCTCGCGATCTTGCTTCGCGCGCTGATTCCAGAATCTCGGCAGCTTCCTTGATCACATAAACACCGATGGCGGCGCCGACCACGAGGTCAACCAAACGGTATCCGCTCAACCAGACCACGAAGCCGGACAAGATCACGGCGATATTCGCGATGACATCGACCTTCGTGAAAATCCATGTCGCATTCAAATGCACGCCTTCTCCACGCATACGGCCCAATAGACGCAGTACCGTGGCGTTGACGATCAACGCAACGGTGGCAACCACCATCATGATCACGCTGTCGGGCGTGCTCCCAAACACGCCTCGGCGCGCAACGTCGGCAAGAACGCCGAGCCCGAGCAAGAGCAGAATCCCTCCACTCAAACCTGCCGCGCGGGCCTTGAACATGTCTCCACGCCCGATGGCCATAAGGGCAATGGCGTAGGCGCTAGCGTCGGCCAGCATGTCGAGCGAATCCGCGACAAGGCCGGACGATTGCGCGATCAGTCCGGCAATCATGCCCACCACAAACATGGTCGCGTTCAGCGCCAGTGCCAGCAAAAGAGTTCGCCGCTGCGCCTCGGTTTGCGCTGGCGTTGCTTCGCATCCACAACTGCTCATGCGATTGTCCCGACAAATATAGTCACGTTTTTGGCTCCCCTCACGTTTGTCTCAGCTGTCGGCGGCTTCGCTCTCGGTGATATGCGCCACCATATCGGTGATGACACACTGGACGTGAGCATCGGTCGCGACGTAAAAAACCTGCTTGCCCCGACGCTCACCACGCAACATCCGAGTTGCACGCAGCAATCGCAAATGATGGCTCACGAGTGAAGGAGAAAGGTGAGTGGTTGCTGCAATCGTCGAGACACACTGGGGCTTCTGAAGGCAAGCAAGCACGATCTTCAAGCGACTCGCGTCGCCCATGAGGCGGAACAACTCAGCGAGTTCGACGGCCTGATCGTCGCTGATTGACAGACGCTTATTCATCTGTGATACACCATAGATATGAATAGCTATTCATATATCAGAATCAACGTCAAGCCCCAATAGGCGCTCTCCGATGTCTCAGCATGCCCATGAAGAGGGCCACGATCATGCCGGGCACGGGCATGGTGGGCACCATGGTCACGCGCATCCCAAAGTGACGGATGAAGGCCGCATCGGCTGGGCGTTCGTCATCATCATTGCCTTCATGGCGATCGAAGTAGCAGGCGGTCTGATGTCGGGGTCGCTCGCTCTGTTGGCCGATGCCGGACATATGGTCTCCGATGCGGCGGCACTTGGGATGAGCTGGGCAGCAATCCGCGTCGGCAAGCGCCCCGCGGACTCTGGCCAGTCCTATGGATACAAGCGGCTCGAAGTGCTGGTCGCCTTCGTCAATGGCTGTGCGCTGTTTGTCGTTGCCGGTTGGATCGTGTTTGAAGCGGCGCGGCGCATTGCGTCGCCGGTTCACGTCTTGGGCGGCACCATGTTGGCGGTCGCGATTGCGGGACTTCTCGCCAACATTGTGGCCTTTCTGGTTCTGAACGGCGGCAACCGCGCCAATCTCAACATGCGCAGCGCTTGGCTGCATGTGCTGGGCGATCTGCTGGGGTTCGTCGTCACGATCATTGCTGCGGGTGTCATTCTCGAGACTGGCTGGTCGCCTATCGATCCGCTGCTGTCCGTATTCGTTGCGCTAATGATCCTGCGCAGCGCTTACGGTGTGGTCAAAGAATCCGCGCATATCTTACTCGAAGGAACGCCCACCCATCTTTCAGCCGATCTCATGCGCAGCGATCTCCTTGCCGCCATACCATCCGTGGAAGACGTGCATCATATTCATATCTGGTCGCTCACCTCGGAACAGCCGATGGTCACCCTGCATGCTCGCTGCGCGGGGGGCGCCGATGCCGGTCAAATCATGACTGCAATCAATCAGCGGCTTCGCGAAAAGTTTGGTGTGGTACATGCGACCATTCAAATCGATCCGGCGGGCGACTGCGTAGAGCCGCACTGCTAAGTGTGCTCCGTTGTGGAGTTCGGCCACCGCACCGAAAGCGATCTCGGAGAGTATCGCTAGATGTCAGAGCTCAGCGCCGCGTCCAGGTTTGCGGTCAAGCGCTTTGCCGGGCAAGGCGATGGCGAAGAAGTGCCCATATCAAGAGTGGCAAGCCCACAATGGTTGGGACAGTCCAATATGTTATCGCGGGCAGGTCCTTCCAGAACGGCAGGCTCTTGCCGTTGTCCACGTAAAATGCGGTCAGCATGACGATGTATGATGTTCCCATGCTGCCGATATGCAGCTTCAGCCAATGCGGCCAGCGGCGCTTCATGGCCGCGCGGCCAAAGGTAGCCGAGGAGAATGACAGCGCGCCCAGAAGGAACAGGTGACTATCCTCTGCCCACCGAGCCAACGCGAGACCAGTTGCGGATACGAAGAGAGCAGTCAAGCACCAATAATAAATCGTGCCGAACGTCGAGTGACGACCCCGGCGTTTTTCACTCAGCATCGCGATGACGCCGGTCACGACGCAAGCAAGTCCAACCGAAACATGCAGACCGACAACCGCTAGAAAGCCGGCGAGGTAGATGGCACATTGATGCCGAATAGAACTGTCGCCTCGGGAGTCATCCTGGATTCCCCGTCTCGGTACACCGGGATAGTCGACACTCGGCCACACTAGGCCTCGCGCACATACATTCAAGGATATAGCGCGACGACTTGCAGCTTGCCGTCAGGTGCCGGTCTTGGCGAGGCGGACACCTTCGCCCCTCCTGTCATCTTCGGAAATGAACTCGATACCGGCCTTGGTAATAGCCTTCTGGACGGCCATCACCGTGCTGAAGCGCGGATCGACCTCGCTGCGCTCCAGGCGCGTTACAGCGTTCAAGGACACGACGGCCTTGTCCGCGAGGTTTTGCTGCGACCAACCCAACAAAGCGCGGGCCGCCCGAATTTGACGCGCTGTGATCATGCACGTGCACAATCGCCGCGCCGGGGCGCTTTTAGCTACAGATAGGGTCTTATTCGACCTCGTTAGGTTGATATATACCCCGGATGGGGTATTTCTTACAGCCGCAAGATGTAGGGTAGCCGACCCATGCCGCCATCTGGACGCGAGCAAACGAATCAGCCGCCCAAGCGCCAATCCTCCAAGGAAAGGCCTAGCGACGCCGAGGATGTGCCGCCAGCGGAACCCATAAAGCATTCCTCGTCGATCGACGACGAGATCGGGTCGGCCATAGCGCTCGCATTCGCGATCGAGCTGATGGGTTTCGGCTTGGATAGCCTTGGTGATGACTACAGCAAGGCCCTCATCACCGTGACGCAGCAGCTGATCGAACATCTCAACAACGCGAAGGCGTCCTGCGGCGCCATGCGCGAGGAAGTGCGCAAGGCACGCGCGGGGACCGCGCCAGCCGTGGGCACAAGGACACGGGAGGATACTTGACGCGCACCGCCCAGACGAACCGCAAACGTTCGACGCACTATGACCGGCATGTAGGGGGCCGGCTTCGTCTTGCCCGCACGTCGCGCGGCATGTCACAGAGCGACCTGGGCCAGACTCTCGGGCTGACCTTTCAGCAGGTGCAGAAATACGAGCGTGGCGCAAATCGCATCAGTGCCGGCCGTCTGTTCGAGGCGTCCATCATCCTCAAAGTCGAGATCGTGTATTTCTTCGAAGGGCTCGACGGATGCGCCGAACCCATCCCGTTGGAAATTGCCGATGATGAGGCCTCGTCACTGTTTGCGATGGTTTGGAGTATCGAAGATTCGGATGTCCGCAAGCTCATTGTCGATCTGATCTCCGCTCTTGCCACGGGCGATGCAAAGCAGCGTAAGCGCCGGACGCTGCGTCAACCTAAGGCAACGCGATAGCTGCGGTCGCCGCAACCAAGAGTTATCCGCGGGGTCTCCCCAAATTCATTCGACTGTGGAGAACTCATCCCGCATTGTGGCGGCGCGATTTTGCAGCCACTACTTTTCAACACGCTATCGCAGACGCCCCAATACGGAGAACGGCTGATGGCCAACGGCGGCAAGGCACCGGCGGTCGCTGACGAAGCGCCCTGGTCCGATGATCTTACCGACTACGATCACGCGCACTTCACCACATACGCCCGTTTGTTGGACGCAGCGGCTGAGGGCGCGGATGACCGCGAGATAGTCAGGATCGTGCTCGCCATCGATCCGTTGAGCGAGCCGGACCGCGCGAAGCGCTGCTTGGCGTCACATATGAAACGCGCGCGCTGGATGACCGAGCACGGCTATGAGCATCTTCTACGCTCCTGAGCCTGCTCAGCCGAGAAAACGGCGATAGCGGGAATCCATGAGCTCGCGGCCATACGCGACGGCACGCCGCACATGATCGCGCAGATGGTTGCGGGGATCCTGCCAGTCGCGGTCTACCCTCTCCTTTGAGAAGAGCGCCACTGCAATCTCGCGCTGCGTTGCCTTGGCGAGCCAGCCGTCGAGCGCCTGCACCACGCGGGCAAGCCGCGCGTTCTGCCGCTCGCGGCGGTAGAGCGATGGGCGAAGCGATCCGTGCTTCACCACGTCCGCGAGGCGCTTCACGGCCTGAAGACGTGCCTTGCCGTAACGGATTTCCGGCAACGCCGGCGTCAGCAGCAATGCTTCCTCTAATGGCACGGAGCCGAAGACCGTCAGTTGGAGCGAGCGACCGTCCTGGGTCAGCAGCACCTCGCGGCGTTCTTCAACGCCGAAGTCGTAGACGGCCGTCCGGCAATGCAGCTTCGACAGATCGAGAGTTTCAACGGCGGTGCCGGGCCGCATCTTGGCAGCGGCAAGCGGAAGCACGTCTCGACAGGCCTTCATCTGCCACAACACGTTGGCAATGCGTGCGTCGTTGACCGGATTTTCAAACCGCAGCAGACCCCAGCGCAGAACGGCCAGATGTTCCGGTTCGTTGTTTCCGGGCAGGTCGGCGACATGCCGCGCATATTCGCTGCCGTAGCTCGTATTGCGCCGCAAGAACTCCCACGCCCAAGCGGTGCGCGGCAGGGAAGTCATCCAGCGATAATTTTCAGGATCGCGCCAGTCGCTCTTAGGCGCCGGCACCATGGCGTTGGACATAGAAAGATTCACGCGTGCTACCCACCTTTGTTACCCCCGTGTTGTTGTTGCGGTCATGCGCGGTTCAGGCGCGGCAACGGCCAATCGATCGTCCACCGCCCAGGCCACAGCTCGCTTCACGAGCGCGGCCTCCGACAGGGCAATTTAGACAAGTGGAACAGACAAAGCCAAGCGTGTTCTCTTGCGCCGTTCTAGCTTTGATTGCCGGAGCTCACTGCTTTGTTACCGAACTTCGCGAAGGAAAGGCGCGGTTTGTCTCGGTTTGTCGTCTCAGTCCCGACAAACGAAGGTCCGGCGGATCAAATCCGGCACACGGTGTTCGCCAATTCGACCCGCTGCGGCAGCCGCAGACGCGGGAACTTTCGCCATGGTCGGATGATCTAAATATTCTTCGCCCAATTTTCCTTTATGTGCGCTCTCGCACGCAATCGGCTCACGGGCCGTGGACAGCCCCGTGCTTTTCAGAAAACAATCGATAGCGACAACTGTGGATGATCCGTGAGCGACGAATATGCAAATCTGGGTCCGGTCTACACGATGGATGAAGCGGCCGTGCGCATGCGTGTTTGTCGGCGTGTCCTGCAGGAGGTTATCAAACTACATCCTCACTATTTTTCGAATGGCCGTCGAAAACTCTTCACGGAACATGATATGATGGCACTAATCAGTGCCATGCGTGAGGAAGGCGCAGCATGCCGGTCAAACTCGTTCCGCCCCGTGAAGGCAAATCGCCGTATTGGTCTGTCCGCGGCACCTATCTGCGGACCTATGTGGACCGAAGCACAAAAACGGCTGACCGCTCTACGGCAGCAAAAATCCTCAAGCTCTGGAAAGAGGAAATCGAACGCGGCACTTTTGCCAAGCCAGACGAGCCCACATTCCTAGACGCCGCCGTCAACTATATGGCCGAGACCGGCAACGAACGGTTCGTCCAGCCGGTCGTCGATCACTTCGGCCAACAACTTCTCTCGGATATCAGTCAGCAGGCGATCGACCAAGCTGCAGTCAAGCTCTATCCCGAGGGCACGGCACAGACGCGCAACCGGCAAGTCCATACCGTCGTTTCGGCAATCCTCAAGCACGCCGGCGTCGACGGGAAGCTGAAGCGCCCCAAAGGGTGGCGCGGCAGCAAGCGTACCGATTGGTTGAAGCCCGACCAGGCGTTCCGGGTCTTCAAGGCGGCCCGCAAGATCGACGAAGAGTTCGAAATCTTCCTCACCACGCTCTGCTACACGGGTATGCGCCTCACCGAAGCGCTGACCATGATGGTCGATCAGGTCGAGCTGAAGGAGAGTTTCGCCTATGTGCGGGAGTCGAAGAACGACGACCCGCGCGGCGTCTATCTCCCGCCTGTCGTGCTCGCTGCGTTGAAGCGCCACCCGCGCGGCCTGGACCGTCGCGGACAGAAGGTCTTCCGGTTCACGAAGTGCGGGCGCCTCTACAGCCTCATGGCGGCAGTCAAGAAAGCGACGGGGCCAGATGTATCGTTCCTGACCTTTCACATCTTCTGCCACACATACGCGACATGGATGCGCCGCTACGCCGGTCTCGACAAGACGGGCCTTATCGCGACGGGACGTTGGCGCGATGAAGCGTCGGTGGCGCGCTACACGCATGTGGTCGCAAGTGAGGAAAGTCAGAGGGCCACGCTTCTACCCGTGGAGAAGCCGTGGAAAAGGCGTTCGACTGGTGCTAAGTCTCTGACACGAAAGGCGTCTTGATTCCCTTCACACGGGAGGGGTCACAGGTTCAATCCCTGTCGCGCCCACCATCGATATCGGCACCTGGAAAACATCCGTGCGAGACGGCCCTGCGTTCGGCATGAATCGGAACTGTTCGTGTTCTGTCTTCGGGAACGCCGCTAACTTGCACCCGAGGTCAGATCAACCCCGCGGGCAGAGTGGCGTATCTGCATCGAATTCGGATATTGAGTTTCTGCTGCCATGGCGTCGATCGCCATAGGTGACGTGACGACTACGACATTCAGCTTCGCGACGTCCATCGGATTTGGAAAGCCGGGGACGGCATCGCGGAAGGGAAAGACATATGAAGAGCGGATCATTGAAATTGGCCACCGACTTCGAGGGCCATTCGCATGCGCAGAACTTTCTCGAAGGGGAGATCGTCCGGCGCGGCGCAAAGTCCGTGGCGGACATCGGCGGCGGCGCCAACCCGACGGCTTCCGAGGAGTTTATCGCGGACCACGACATTTCCTATTCGTTGATCGACATCTCGGAGCGCGAGCTTGCCAAGGCCCCGTCCTCTTACGACAAAATCTGCGTGGACATCTCGTCTTCCCCGGATGTCGTCAACCAGGCAGTGGGCGGCAAGACATTCGACATCGTGTTTTCCCACATGCTGCACGAGCACCTGGAGAATCCCGAAGCCGTTCATCGGAACATCCTGGGGTTGCTCAATCCCGGCGGGGTTTCGATTCATCTGTTCCCGGCATCTTACAACTTGCCGCTCTTCATGAATCGCATCCTTCCCGAGAACCTGTCGTATCTTGCGACGCGGATCATGCAGCCGGGGCGGGACCACCATGGTCGCAAGGCGAAATTTCCCGCCTATTACCGTCTCTGCGGTCCGCCCTCCGAATCCCTGCGCAGGACGTTTGAAAGCATGGGCTTCATCGTCGAGGAGCATGTCGGCTATGTCGGACATACCTATTACGACATTGTCCCGCCGCTCGCCTGGATGGAACGGCAGATGCGCCCCGTCCTGGCGAATGCCGGCATCCCCCTGGTCAGCAATGTGAAGCTCGTACTGCGAAAGCCGGGTTGAACCGGCACGGGTGGTGTCAGCCACTGGCTATCCCGCCGCGAACAGACCTTGCCGATACCGCCGCAGCCCGAGGTTGAACAACGCCGCGGCGAGCGCGGCGTAGCCGAGCGCGGATCCGATCATGATCGCGAGCGTCTGCCAGTCCGGTTCGCGGAGCAGCGCCACCGGCGTCAGCACGACGAAGCCGGCGGGCAGGAGCGTGTAGGCGACGACCTTCGAGACGCCGGAGTAGATCGAGCCGGGATAGCTCGAGAACAGCAGCATGAAGTCGGTGAGGTCGCGTGCAAAGCTTCGCGCGCCGGCGAACCAGAACGCCATGCTGGCATAGGCCACGGCGGAGGCGACATAGACCGTCGTCCCGGCGGCGAGACCCAAGGCGACCAGCGGCAGGTCGCGCCAGCCAAGGCCGGCAAAGGCGACCAGCAGCCATGCGCCCATGACGAGATCGCCCCAGGCAGTGGCGATGCTTTCGCGCGCGAGCAGCCGCGGCAGCACGGCGCGCGGCTGGGTCAGCAGCGCATCGATCTCGCCGCGCAGGATGGTCGCGGCCATGTCGCGGTAGCCGCCGAAGAACACGCCGCTGATCGCCACGACCATCATGATCATGCCGAGGAGGAGCGCGACGTCTTTCAGACCCCAACCGCCGACCTCGCGGAAGCCGGCGAAGAACATGTACCAGAGCGCGAGGAAGAAGACGTCGTTCACCACCATCCCGACCGAGTTGAGGATGAAGTTGGTGCGGTCCATCAGCGAGGTGCGGATGGCGGCGCCGATATTGACGGCATAGGTCGCGAACATCACACGCCCTCCCGCAGCACCTTGCGCAGGCCTGCGCGCCAGACGAGCGCGACGAGACCTGCGAGCACGGCAAACCAGAAGACTTGCAGCACGAACGACTCGGCGAAGGCCTTTGCCGAGGGATGAATCATCTGGTTGCCGATGAGGTAGAGATAGCCCGGGAAAGGCGTCCACATCGCGAGGCGATAGAACCAGCCGGGATAGAGGCTGATCGGCGCGAACAGTCCGCCCAGCAGGAAGATGATTTTCTGCATGATGATATAGGGCGGCAGGACGCGACGGACCCAGAAGGCGCACAGCCCCGTGAGCACGAGCAGCAGCACGCCGATGCAGAGGCCGAGCGGGCTGAGCAGCAGGGCGAAGACAACGCCCTCGACCGGCGGCAGCGTGCGGCCGGAGAGAAGCAAGGCGATGACCGCGGCGATGCCGATGCCGATCAGGCGCGCGACGCTGTCGCCGACAGTCTCGGCGATGCGCTGAACGAGATAGGGCTTCGGCCGGAGCAGATGCGGCTCCAGCATGCCGAAGCGGATGTCGTCTTCCAGGCGCAGATGGATCGCGGCGGTCGAGAGCGTGATCCACTCCGTGGTGCCGAAATAGAGCGTCAGCCCGTCGGGCGGCAGGGTGGTGGCGAGCGTGCCGGCGAGGCGCGCGGCCGCGACCTTGTCCCACAGCGCGGTGAGCACGGTGATGGCGACGAGATAGAACAATGCCCTGCCCATCAGGATCGGCCAGTTGGCGAGGTTGCGACGCATGCCGAGCGTGAAGGCGCTGAACGCGGCGGAGGCCGTGCCGAAGACGGGAAGCTCAGCGGTTGGCGTCATAGATCGCACGGACCACCTCCTCCATCGGCGGATCTTCGATGGTGATGTCCTCGATGCCGCCGAGCGCGAGCGCGGCCTGGACCACGGCATCGACGCGGGTGGTGCGGGTATCGACTTCGAAGATCGAGATATGCGGCTCGCTCGTGCGGCGGACGACACCCGGCAAGGCGAGATCGATCGACGGCGCGGCGGAACGCAAGGTCACCAAGCGGTGGCCGAGGAACTGGCGGCGGAGCTGATCGGTCGGCTGGTCGACGACGATGCGGCCTTCGTTGATGACGATGACGCGGTCGCAGACGAGCTCGATATCGCGGGTGTCGTGCGAGGTCAGGACGACGGTCTGGCCTTCGGCGCCGGCATGTTCGCGAATGAAGTCGCGGATCGCAGCCTTGGCGGTGATGTCGAGGCCGATGGTCGGTTCGTCGAGGAAGAGCAGCGCCGGGCCGTGCAACAAGCTGGCGACGATCTCGCAGCGCATGCGCTGGCCGAGCGACATGCGCTGGACCGGCTGATCGAGGATCGGGCCGAGTCCGAAGCGTTCGACGAGCTGGGACAGGCGGCGCGTGAAAGTCTGCTGGTCGACATCGTAGATCCGGCGCAACAGCGCGAAGCTGTCGCGTGCGGGAAGCTCGGTCCAGAGCTGGCTGCGCTGGCCGAAGACGACGCCGATGCGATAGGCCAGCGCGCGGCGCTCCTTCCAGGGGACGAGACCGAGAACGGCGGCCGCGCCGCCGGTCGGTTCGAGGATGCCGGAGAGCATCTTGAGCGTGGTCGATTTGCCGGCGCCGTTGGGGCCGATGATGGCGACACGTTCGCGCTCCGCAATCGTGAAGGAGATGCCGGCGACGGCTTCGACGGTCTGGAAATCGCGCGAAAAGAGCCGCGTCAGGCCCGGCTTGCGCCGGACATAGCGGTAGGTCTTGCGGAGGTTTTCGACGGCGACGATGGGGGGCATGACACGGAATCGGCTGCAGGGTGGACGAAGCAAAGCACGCGACGGGACGCGCACATAAGATGCGTCTTGACCGGCATTGCCTTTCCTCCCTGCTCGAATTCCGGTTTCCAACGTGCCACGGGCTATGCGGCGTGAGACCCGCCAAATCCGGATTTCAGCCATGCGGGATTGCCGAATAAAGGCCCATTGCATTTTTTGAAAACAACCTCGGCCCATTTGGCGGTAACCGATTGCGGCTGTTCGAAAAAGCCGTTGCTTCGCGCGAAACGGCCGTGCGTATTCGTTCGCTCGCGATTTCATCGCTGCGCCTCGTTCAGAATTGTGGGGATTTAAGAGAAGTGTGGTTTCGACCGACTCGGTTCAAGGGGGTGTCGAAAATTCTCCGAGCGGGTCGCGCCTGTTCATCCACGCCAGCACGTCGTCCCAGACCTGCTGTCTGTCGAGATCGCGCATCAACATGTGGTAGCCGTGATCGTAGCGGTGGACTTCGGCCTTGCCGCCGAGCGCCTTGACCACCGCTTCAGTCGGTTCGGCCGGAATGACCTGGTCGTTCTTGCCATAGAGGAACAGGATCGGCGGCGCACTCTTCAAATGCTCTGGTGCGTGGCGGGCGTCATCCATCAGGTTGACGAGACCGTAGACCGCATCGGCGCGGGTCTCCTTTTGCACCAGCGGGTCGGCGGAATAGGCGCGCAGCATCGGAATGTTGTCCGAAGGCCAGATATGGACGACGCCGCGGCCCGACACTTCCATTCCGGGAAACGTGTGCGCGGTGAGCCAGAGCAGTGCGCGATAGCTCAGCGGCATGTCGGAGCGCGACCACACCGCGGGGGCGACAAGGATCACGCCATCGACCTTGGGCGGCGTGGGGCTCGCCAGCGCCGAGAGCACGACGGCGCCGCCCATGCTTTCGCCGAGCGCGAAGACCGGAAGACCGGGATAGCGTGCGCGGGCCGCGGCGATGGCATCGTCGAGATCGTGACGCATGACGGTGGTGCCGGCCCAGAGTCCGGGATGCGGCGCCTTGGCGAAACCGCGCTGGTCGAAGGCGAGCGTGGTGATGCCGTGCTCGGCCCAGTAGGGCGCCGGCATGGCGAAGGCGTTCGAATAATCGCCCATGCCGTGGAGAGCGACAATGACCGCCTTGGGATGATCGGCGGCCCAGATGCGCAGCGGCAGATGTTCGCCGTCGCGGGTGACGAGCGCATCTTCGGCGATGGTGGGAGTCGCCGGCTCGGTGCCGAGCGGCATGAGCACAGGCGCGCAGGCGCTCAGAAGGACAAGGCCCGCCGTACAGAGCGCCGCAAATAGGGAACGAGTTCGGCTTCGAACCATGGGTTCTTCTTCAACCAGCCATTGTTGCGCCATGAGGGATGCGGCAGCGGAATGAAGCGCGGGCGGTATTCCCGCCACGCCTTCACCGTCTCCGTCATATTGGATTTGACCCGATCACCCAAATGCCAGGTCTGGGCGTAGGAACCGACCAGGAGCGTGACCTGCTGCGACGGCAGTGCGTCCATCAGGCGGGTGCGCCAGTGCTGGGCGCAGATCTTCGGGGGCGGCAGGTCACTGCCGTTCTCGTCGTAGCCCGGGAAGCAGAACGCCATTCCGGTGATCGAGACGCGGCGCACGTCGTAGAAGGTCGCGCGGTCGACGCCCATCCAGTCGCGCAGGCGGTCGCCCGAAGCGTCGTTGAAGGTGAGACCGGTCTGGTGGACGCGCAGGCCCGGCGCCTGCGAGGCGATGAGAAGGCGCGCGGTGTGGCTGACTTGCAGAACCGGATTGGGCTCGAGGATATCGGCGCAGATGCGGCAGGCGCGAATTTCGGCGACGAGACGGGCGAGTGCGCGCGGGGTGGCGGTCATCGGAGCAGGCGGATGTCTATGCCGAGACCGAGCGCCGCCCAAGGCTTGTCGGCCGTCAGCAGCGGCACCTGTCGCAACATGGCCAACGCGATGCAGAAACGATCCGCCAAAGATATCCCCTGCCCGCGCGTCGGCGCTTCCAGTTCGGCAGCGGCGCGCGCGAGTACCGGATCGGCGTCGATCAGACGCAAGCCCATATCGATGAGGAGTTGTGCGCGCGGTCCTGCGTCGGCGCTCTCGCGCAGGAGCCGCTGGAAGACCTCGGCGTAGTTGACGACCGACATTGACGCGATGGGCAAATGTTGCGGCACGCCTTCCCAGCCGCGCTCGCGACGCAGGTAGCAGAGCGCCACCGAGGCATCGATTACGATTTCGCTGTCCAAGGCCACAGCTTGTCAAAGAATGCCTGCACTTCGGCCAAGGTAACTTCGTAGCGGTCGATGCGCGTGTTCCACGCATTCCGTTCCGCGAGCGGGATCAGCCCCTCCTCGAACAAGAGGTCGATGCGCTTGGTGGCGAGGAAGGCGTCCGTGCCATCCATCTTCGCATTTGCAGGCAGTGGTGTAAGTCCAGCGCTCAACCTGTCGCGTTTCTTACGGGCCTCTTCCGGAGTCAGGCGCGGGCGATAGCCTTGCGCAAGATACTGGCGGGCCTCCTCTTCCATCGAACGGCCGTTTCGGGCCGCCTCGATACGCATGCGATCGCGGACATCGTCGGGAAGGTTGCGGATGGTGATCGTGGCCATGTTAGCAATGTGCCGGATGCTAGCAGCGCTGTCAATGCTAGCACTTTTCGCCGCTGCGCATTGTGCCGGTCAACCATGATGTCGATGCAGGAAGGCTGCACGTGCCATCTGTCGCCGAGCAGGCTCGGCGATTGTCGACTTGGGTGATCTTGGATCGCCGACATGAAGCCGGCGATGGGGTGAGGCGGGCTTAGTCGCCTCGCAGCAAATTCCGCGCGATCACGATCTGCTGGATCTGGCTGGTGCCTTCGTAGAGGCGGAAGATGCGGACGTCGCGGTAGAAGCGCTCGATGCCGTAATCGGCGACATAGCCGGCGCCCCCGAAAATCTGCACCGCCTTGTCGGCGACGCGGCCGACCATCTCGGAGGCGAAGTATTTCGTGCAAGCCGCTTCCATCGTGATGCTTTGGCCGCTGTCGCGCTTGCGGGCAGCATCCATCACCATGCAGCGCGCGGCATAGGCTTCGGTCTTGCAATCGGCGAGCATGCCCTGGATGAGCTGGAACTCGGCGATCTTCTGGCCGAACTGCTCGCGCTCGCGGGCGTAATTCACGCTCTCCTCGATCAGGCGTTCGGCGACGCCGACGCAGACGCCGGAGATGTGGAGACGGCCGCGGTCGAGCACCTGCATCGCGACCTTGAAGCCCTCGCCTTCCTTGCCAAGGCGAAGCGAAGCCGGGACGCGGACATTGTCGAAGTTGATGTCGCAGATATGGGCGCCCTGCTGGCCCATCTTCTTCTCGGGCTTGCCGACCGAGATGCCGGGAAGGTTCGAGGGCACGATGAAGGCGGAGATGCCCCCTGCCCCTTTGCGCTCCGGGTTCGAGCGCGCCATCAGCGTGAACATGCCGGCGCGGTTGGCGTTGGTGATGAAGCGCTTGGTGCCGTTGACGACATAGTGGTCGCCGTCGGGGATTGCGGTGACGCGGACCGAGGCAGCGTCGGAGCCGGCGCCGGGTTCGGTGAGGGCGAAGCTGGCGACGACTTCGCCGCTGGCGAGCTTGGGCAGCCATTCGGCCTTCTGCTGCTCGTTGCCGAACATCACCACGCCCTGTGAGCCGATACCGACATTGGTGCCGATGACCGAGCGGAAGGCCGGCGAGGTGTGGCCGAGCTCCATGGCGACGAGGACCTCCTCCTCCATGGTGAGGCCGAGGCCGCCATATTCGACCGGGATCGAGAGCCCGAAGAGGCCGAGCTCGCGCATCTGCTGGATCACGCTGTCGGGGACGCGGTCCTCCTCGGCGACCTTGGCCTCGATCGGGACGCAGCTTTCGCGCACGAAGCGGCGCACGGTGTCGAGAAGCTGTTCGCGGGTTTCGAGATCGAGCGGCATGGGGGTCTCCTTGGAAGGCGGAGACTAGCGCAGGGCATTTGCCGCTGGCGAGAGCCGCTCGGCCCTAACGCTCGAAGCTGTCGCGCGGCGTGTAGACCGAGAAGTTGAGGACATGGTCGATGACGGAGTCATCGGCGCCCATCGGCATGAAGAGGCTTTCGCTGTAGATGTATTTCTTCTTCTCGTCTCCGCGCTCCATCCAGCCGCGGAAGGCATAGGGCTCACGCTTGCGCAGGACGCGGTCGTAGAGGCTCTTCAACACGGCGCCATAGCCCGGCGAGTACTTGTCGACATCGCTGACCTTGAGGCCCTGCATCGAGAAGCCGTGGCTGATGACATGGGCGTCGCCGACGATGCGGTATTCATAGTCTTCGCCGCCGTCGAGGACGCGGATCAGCACGACGTTGCGCAGGAGGGGCGCGAGGTCGCGGGGCATGATGTCCTGCCGCGCCGGAAAGCGCCGGTCGCCCCGAAGCCGGCGCCAGTATTCAAGACCCTGACGCAGAATGGGACTTTCGAGCGCATCGAGACCGATCACGCCGGACGCGTTTTCGGGTACGCTCCTTGAGAGTGTCAAAACATCGGGCGGCACGGGAGACTTCTTGAAGAGACTGGCCATAGGCTGCGCCTTAGTGGTTAATGGAACGACAACGACCGCCCTCATTTCCTCCGTGTGCGATGCAAATATCCGTTCTCGATCAGTCACCCATCCGTAAGGACGGCACCGCAGCAAACGCGGTGGCCGAAACGATTGCACTTGCGAAGGCGTGCGACACACTTGGCTATCATCGCTACTGGCTGGCCGAGCATCACAACAGCAACTCCTTCGCCGGTTCCTGTCCGGAAATCCTGATCGGAAGGGTTGCACAGGAAACGCACCGCATCCGGGTGGGTTCCGGGGGTGTGATGCTGACCCATTACAGCCCGCTGAAGGTCGCCGAGCAGTTCCGCATGCTCGATGTGCTTTATCCCGGGCGGATCGATCTCGGGCTCGGACGTGCTCCGGGCACGGATCAATTGACCTCGCGCGCGCTGCAGGCAGGCCCGCAGGCATGGCCGATCGACGCCTTCCCGAGCCAGGTGATGCTGCTGCGCCAGTTCCTCGACGACGCCTCCGGGCGCGAACCGATGCCGGCCGATCATCCCTATCGCGGCATCCACGCCATGCCGCGCGCCGCGACGCCGGGACCGGAGATGTGGATGCTGGGCTCCGGCATCCATGGCGCGGTCTATGCGGCGGAGCTCGGCCTGCCTTTCAGCCATGCCTATTTCATCTCGACCGAAGGCAGCGAGGACGCGGTGAAGGAGTATCGCGAGCGCTTCAAGCCGAGCGCGGCTCTGGCCCAGCCGCGCGTGTCTCTCGGCGTCGCGGCGCTGGTCGGCGAAAGCGAGGAAGAGGCGCGGCGGCTGGCGATGTCGCGCAACCTGTGGGTCGTGCGGCTGCTGAGCGGCAATCCGATTCCGTTTCCCTCACCGGAGGAAGCGGCGGCGCAGCCCTTGAACGCGCAGGAAGAGAAGCTGCTGGCGACGGTCTCGAAACGCTCGATCGTGGGAACCAAGGATGTCGTGCGCGAACGGCTGACGGCGCTCGCCGACGCGCATGGCGCCGATGAGCTGACGGTCGTGACCATCACCTACGACTTCGCCTCGCGGCTCAGGTCTTACGAGTTGCTGGCCGAAGCGTTCGGGCTCAGTTGAAGGTCAGAAGGCCGATCATCGCACCGGACAAGCCGCTGGCCATGGTGCCGGAGACGATGGCGCGCATGGCGAGAGGGACGATCTCGTCGCGGCGCTCGGGGATCAGAGTTCCAAATCCCGCGATCAGGATGCCGACCGAGGCGAAATTGGCGAAGCCGCAGAGCGCGTAGACCATGATCTGTGTCGCGCGCGGATCGAGCGTGCCGGGCGGCAGGACGACGAGCTGCGAATAGGCGATGAACTCGTTGAGGATCGTCTTGACGCCGAGCAGGCTGCCGGCCGCGACCGCCTCGTTCCACGGCACGCCGAAGAGCCAGACGACGGGCGCGAAGGCCCAGCCGAGCATGCGCTGGAGCGTCAGCGGCGCGCCGTCGACCGGCGGAACGTGTCCGAGGATCGCGTTCACGATCGCCACCAGCGCGGTCGTGACGATCAGCATCGCGACGATCTGCATGTAGATCTTGAGGCCGTCTTCGGTGCCGCGCGCCATGGCATCCATGGTCGAGTGGTATTTGTGCGTCTCGTCCCTGGCGGTGACATCGGTCACCGCATCGCCGGGCACCATGATGCTGGCGATGACGATGGCGGCGGGCAGCGACATCATCGACGCGACGAGGATATGGCCGAGCGCGCCCGGCAACACGCAATGCGACCCGGCCGGCGCGCCCGGCTCGCAGCCGCCGCCGAGCATGTTGGCGTAAACCACGAAGACCGTACCTGCGACGACGGCGAGGCCGGTGGTCATGAGGATGAAAAGCTCGGTGCGGGTGAGCTTGTTGAGATAGGGACGAACGACGAGCGAGCCCTCGATATTGCCGAGAAAAACGGTGGCGGCCGAGCCAAGACCGACGGCGCCGCCGATACCGAGCGTGCGGCGAAGGACGAAGGCCATCGCGCCGACGATGATCGGCAGGATGCGCCAGTACCAGAGGATCGCCGACAACGCCGAGATGATGATGACCAGCGGCAGGATCGCGAAGGCGAAATTGGTCAGCCGCGCGGGATCGACGATGTTCGCCGGGAAAGGCGACGGACCGCCGCCGATGAAACCGTAGACGAAGCCGGTGCCGGCGCGCGTCGCCTCGGTCAGCACGGTGACGACGCCATTGAGGCCGAAGAGCGCGTCGCGCGCGACCGGGACCTTCAGGAGGAGGACGGCGATGCCGGCCTGGAGCAGGATACCGACGATGGCGATGCGCCAGGGAAAGGCGCGGCGGTTCTCGGAGAACAGCCAGGCGACGAAGAGGATGACGAAGATCCCAAGGATCGATTGCAGATGCGGCATGTCCAGTTGCGGCATCGATTCCCCCTGCCCGACCGGGATGAGCTTACGGGAAAACGGCGGTGCGGGAAGCCCTTTAGGCCCGACGGGCGCGGCTGCTCCCGAGTCTGGCTGCTACCCAGAGCAGAATAAGAAGAAGTGTGCCAAGGACAAGACCGGCAAGTCCGGCAACCGCGCCTTCGGCAAGTCCAAGGCCCATTTCGACAGCACCCAGCATCCAAAGCGCCGCGAATGGAATTCCCGTCTGCAACACAGCGACTTCCAGTGCCTCGCCAAAGCCCAATTGGATCCAGAGAAGTTCGCGCTTTCCCTTGAACAGTTCACGGCCGGCAAGGGCGCGCACGACAGCCCCGCCGATCAGACCGACGATCAGTAGCGTCCCATTAGCCGGCCAGTCGAATGGCAAGCCGGCGAAATAAGCACTGCCCAAGCCTCCGATCGTGCAAGCGTAGTGCAAGGGGAGAAATTCCCGCAGCCATGATCGCAGGGATTGGGGTTGCAGCGGTGCATCGGTTTCCGCGACCGGACGATCGAGACTGCGCCCGGTCTGCCAATAGGCAAATATCGCGGCGGCAAGACCGAAAGCCGGCGCGAGAAGGGCCAGCAGCACGACCTGATCGCGAAAGTCGAACGAAGCAATGGCCGCGAAGAGCGACCCCATCCAGATGGTGTAGAACAACCAGAGGCGAAGGACGCCGAGGAACGGACCTGCGCTGATGATACGTTCCCGCAAGTTACGCAGGTTCACGTCCGGGGCGACAAGCTCGCCACGGCCAGATCGGATGAGGATCGAACTGCCGATGGCAGGAATGAAATAGACCAGCACAAATCCGAGAAGGCCGGCCAGTGGCGCCGGACCATCCGCCAATGTGCGGCCGACGACTGTAGCCAGAATGGGTACGATGTGGAGCAGTACGTTTTCGACCGCCCGTTGGCGCGGCGACTTCCTGACGACCAGGCGTTCGGACATAGCTCCCCCCGCATCGAAGCCTAGCAGATACCTGCGGCTGCCGCAGGGCCGTGCTAATAAGCAGACGGAGCCGACGAATCCGCGGCTGGGGGAGAAATGTCTGCAGTCGAAATCATCGCGGCGCTTCTGGGCGTGGCCAATGTCGGCCTGCTCGTGCGGCGGAGCATCTGGAACTATCCGTTCGGGCTGGCGATGGTCGCACTCTACGGCTGGGTGTTCTTCGACGCGCGGCTCTATTCCGACGCCGCGCTGCAAGTGTTCTTCTTCGTCGTCCAGATCTACGGCTGGTGGAACTGGTATGGCGCCCGGGAAGGCGATGGGCTGGTCCGTGTCGAGACGATGAGCATGGCCAGCCGGCTGACCTGGACCGCGGTCATCGCCGCCGCGACGCTCGGAGAGGGTTGGTATCTCGCGCACTACACGGCCGATGCTGCACCCTGGCTCGACGCGAATACGACGGCCATGAGCGTGGTGGCGCAGTATCTGCTCTCAGTTCGCAAGATCGAGAACTGGATCATCTGGATCGCGACCGACGTGATTCAGATTGGGCTCTACTACTGGAAAGGCCTCTATCCGACGACCGCGCTCTATGCGGTGTTCCTCGCGCTGTCGGTGCTCGGTTTCATCGAATGGCGGCGGCAGATCGCACCCCGAGCCGTCGGCGCATGACGCGCGGCTTCCTGCTCGGCAAGTTCATGCCGCCGCATCTCGGCCATACGATGCTTTGCGATTTCGCCAGCACCTATTGCGACGAGCTCACCGTGCTGGTCTGCACGCGGGCCTGCGAGCCGATCGACGGTGAACTGCGCCATGCCTGGATGCGCGAATTGTGCCCGCAAGCGCGCGTGGTTCACTACGATCAGGACGTGCCGCAGGAGCCGGTCGATCATCCGGATTTCTGGACGATCTGGCGCGATATCGTGAAAGCGGCCCACCCCGAGCCGATCGACTTCGTCTTCGCCTCGGAGCGCTATGGCGAGCGACTGGCGCAGGAAACCGGTGCCGCCTTCGTGCCGTTCGATCCGGGCCGCATTGCAGCGCCGGTGTCTGCGACACGAGTGCGAGACAATCCTTTCGCCGCCTGGCGCTATCTCCCCGCGCCGGTTCGTGCCCACTATGCTCGGACCGTCTGCCTGCACGGCCCGGAAAGCACGGGCAAGAGCACGCTCGCGGTAGCACTTGCGGACCACTACGCGACGCTGCAGGCGCCGGAATACGGCCGCACCTATTGCGAGGCCTTCGGCAGCGAATGCGATGCCGACGATCTGCGCGCGATCGTAAGCGGGCACGACGCGCAGCTTCACGCGGCGCTGCGCCAGGCGAACAAGCTGCTGATCCTCGACACCGATGCGGTGATGACCGCCGTCTGGGCCGACATGCTGCTCGGATATCGCCCGGCCGATCTCGATCAAGTGACTCGGACGGCCGATTTTTACCTGCTCTGCGATATCGATGTGCCCTGGGCATTCGATGGTACCCGCTATGACGCACTCTCCGCCCAAACCACGCGCCAGCGCTTCTTCAATCTGTGCCGAAGCGAGCTGGAACGGCGCGGCCTGCCCTATGCCTTCATCAGCGGCAACCACGACGCACGGCTGCGATCGGCGATCCATGCCATCGACCTGCGCTTCCCGGAGATCAAGGAACCATGAGCGCGCCTTCACGCCCCGGCGAGATCAAATCCCTGGCCGGCGCGCGGGCGATACCGCCGCTTTTGCTGGTGCTCTATCACTTCTGCGAAGGCCACGGCTATCGCCAGTTCAAGCCCTTCGATCTGCTGGTCGGCCATGGCTATATGTGGGTCGAGTTTTTCTTTGCGCTGTCGGGGTTCATCCTGACGTATGTCTACGGCGCGCGCTGGCTCGCCTTCTGGCGCGGCGGCGCCTATCGCGAGTTCCTGGTGGCCCGGCTCGCCCGGCTCTATCCGCTGCACCTGGCGATGCTGCTCTACATCCTCGTGATGATGATCGCACTTAATGGGATTGCGAGCATCACGGGGACGCCGTCGATCTACGAGGTCGCCTATCATCCCGTCGTGACCTGGCCGACCTTCATTGCCAACCTGTTCCTGGTGCAAGCGTGGAACATCTTCCCCTATCTGTCGTGGAACGGTGCGAGCTGGTTCGTCAGCGTGGAATTCCTGCTCTGCCTGATCTTCCCGCTCTACCTGACGCTGGCGCGCGGTGGATGGCTGAGCGCCTTCGGATTGATCGCGGCGGGGATTGCGGGGCTCTGGTATCTCGCGGCGACGGGGCAGCACGGGCTCGACATCACCTTCCACAACGGCATCTTCCGCGGCATGAGTGCGTTCGGCACCGGCGTTGGAATGTGCGTTCTCTATCAGAAGACCAAGCCCTTCGTGGACCGTCTGCCGGACCTCGCGCTGTCGGCGGCGCAGGCGATCGTGTTGGTGTGGCTCGGCTTCGGCATCTTCGACAATGGCTGGTCGCACAATCCGCGCGACATCTTCACCATCGTGCCGATGCTGTGGCTGGTCTATGTGCTCGCCTTCGACCGCGGCTTCCTGGCGCGCGTGCTGGACACGAAACCGCTGCAGAAGCTCGGCGAGTGGTCGTTCGCGATCTATATCGGCCAGACAGTATGGCTGCAGTTCATCCGTGTGGTCGAAGGCTGGTATCCCCCGGACGACACATTGATCCTCGGCATCCGCTTCGCCGACTGGATCTGGTGGCCGGAACCCGCAGTGCTGCTGGCGGTCTGCGTCGCCTGGGGCTGGCTGCTTTGCCGCTATATCGAGATCCCCGCGAACCGCGCGCTGCGGCGATACCTGTCGCGCAAACCCGCAACAACTATCGCATAGGCAAAAAAGCCCATGAGTTACTGGCGTCACGCAATGCGCGGCTTTCTGTTTTTGCTTGTGCCATTCATTGGCGCATTTCTCGTTTCTGTTTTCACACCGTGGGACATCGTAGACACTAAGGTTTTCGACGTCGTCTTCCTCTACGGCGTGCCACTTTTTGGCGCGTTCTGGTTGGGACTATACATCAGGAAGATGCTGAAAAATCCACCCGCTTGACCCGCCCGCGGACCTGCGCCATCACTCCGGCGGCTTTTTTCGGCATCTTCGGAGGATTTCCATGACCATCGAATTCAAAGGCAAGGTTGCCATCGTCACCGGCGCGGGTGGCGGCCTCGGCCGTTGCCACGCGCTCGAACTCGCCAAGCGTGGCGCGAAGGTCGTCGTCAACGATCTCGGCGGCGCGGTGGACGGCTCGGGCGGCAACTCGGCCGCGGCGGAAGCCGTGGTGAAGGAGATCACCGATGCCGGCGGCGAAGCGATCGCCAACGGCGCCTCGGTCGCCGACGATGCCGGCGTCGCTCACCTCATCCAGCAGACGATGGACAAGTGGGGCCGGGTCGACATCCTCGTCGCCAACGCCGGCATCCTGCGCGACAAGTCCTTCGCCAAGATGGAGCTGAAGGATTTCGACGTCGTCATGGCGGTGCACCTGATGGGCACGGTCAAGCCGGTGAAGGCGCTGTGGGAGATCTTCAAGAAGCAGCAATACGGCCGCATCGTGGTGACGACCTCGTCGACCGGCCTCTACGGCAATTTCGGTCAGACCAATTACGGCGCGGCGAAGCTGTCGCTGATCGGCTTCATGAACACGCTGAAGCTGGAAGGCGCCAAGGACAACATCAAGGTCAACGCGATCTGCCCGGTTGCCGGCACGCGCATGACCGAGAATCTCATGCCGCCGAACATCATCGCGATGCTGAAGCCGGAATATGTGACGCCGGGCGTGGTCTATCTGTGCTCGGAAGACGCGCCGACCGGCACGATCCTGACCGCGGCGGCAGGCGTGTTCGCGGCGGCCCAGATTGTCGAGACCGACGGCGTCAATCTCGGCCATGCCGCGACGGCGGACGACGTCGCCGCGCATTGGGCGGAGATCACCAACTTCACCAACGCCAAGCACTACAACCAGGGCGGCGAGCAGAGCCAGAAGTTCTTCGCCCGGGTGCAGGACAAGCCGGTCGTCGGCTGATAGCCCCCTCCACCATCCGCTTCGCGGATGGTCCCCCTCCCCCGTAACCACGGGGGAGGAACTCAACGCGAAAGGCCCCGGTGTCGCCACCGGGGCCTTTTTGCTTATGGGGCAACGTCAATTCTTGTGATTGCGCATGCGGCCGGCGAAAGCCTTGAGGCGGTCCGTGGTCGCGATCGCTTCGGGATCGTTGAAGCCGAGTGCTGCTTCGCTGACCTCGTCCGCCTCGAGCGCGCGCACCGTCAGGATCGCATCGCCGAGCGGCAGGCGATCGCCGATTTCGGGCGTGTGGTCGAAGCGCTCGGCAAAAAGCCGCGCCACCGTGTGATCGCCGTCGAGACCGCCAAGCTCGAGATTGTAGAGCTCGGCCAGCGCGGCGAGCGGCGTCGTGCCGTGGATCTCGAACTCGCAGTCGCAGACGCCGGCCGCGCCGGCCTCGACGAGCGGCGCGAACAGGCTGTCGAGCCGCGCGGCGCGCATCGCCGGTGCGAGAAAGTAGGCATAGTCCCCGCTCTCGAGTTTTCCGGCGGCGCTCGGCTCCATGATCTGCTTGTCGCGCACGATCAGCGTGGCGCGAGCCCAGCGCGGCATCGACGCGATGTTGAGCACACGGCTGTCGGGCAGGATCGGATACCCGACGAGTTCGATATCGGTCTGGCCGGGCAGATCGATCTCGATCCGCTGCACGGGCATCGTCCGGCGCGGCACGGTCTGCTTCAGACGTTCGGCGAACCACTTCGTCGTCCAGCCCTGCAGCAACAGCGAGACGAGGACGACGAAGAAGGCGGTGTCGAAGTAGAGCGGTGCGTTGGGCAGGCCGGCGAGAGTCGGAACCGCTGCCAGGAAGATCGAGACCGCGCCGCGCAGGCCGACCCAGCTGATGAATGCCTTCTCGCGCCAGTCGAAGCCGAAGAACTGCAGGCAGATCCAGACCGCGACGGGACGGGCGATGCCGATCAGGAAGAGCGATATGCCGAGCGCCGGCAGCGCGCCTTCGAGCAGGCGATGCGGCGTGGCGAGCAGGCCGAGGACGAGGAACATCACGATCTGGGCGAGCCAGGTGACGGCATCGTTGAGCGACAGGATGCCGGCATAGGCGCGCACCGGACGGTTGCCGACGACGAGACCGGCGACATAGGCGGCGAAGAACCCCGAGCCGCCGGCGACCGCGGCGAGCGCGAAGATCAGCACCGCGCCGGCAATGGCGAGCAGCGGATGCAGGCCGCTGGGCAGCTTGGCGCGATTGAGCAGCGCGACCAGGCCGAAGCCGCCGGCAATGCCCGCAACAAGGCCGATGCTGGCCTGCTCTGCCAGCAGCGCGGCGACGGCGCCGAAACCCATCGTGCCGCCCGAGGCCACGATGGCGATGGTCGTCATGGTCAGGAACACCGCGACCGGATCGTTGGTGCCGGATTCGAGTTCCAGGATCGCGCCGGCGCGGCGGCGGAGCTGCACGCCGCCGGTGCGCATGAGGAAGAACACGGCGGCGGCGTCGGTCGATGCCACGACGGCGCCGAGCAGGAAGCTCTGGCGCGGGCCGAGCCCGAGGAGGAAATGCGCCGCAATGCCGGTCAGGGCGGCGGTGATGACGACGCCGACCGTGGCCAGGGTCATCGCCGGCGCGAAAAGGCCGCGGAAATGCGCCAGCCGCGTACGCAGGCCGCCATCGAACAGAATGACGCTGAGCGCCAGGGAACCGATCAGGTTGGAAAGTCCGAAGTCCGAAAAACTCAGGCCGAGCGGGCCGTCCTCGCCCGCCAGCATGCCGACGCCGAGGAAGACGAGCAGCATGGGCGCGCCGAACCGCGTGGCGATGAGGCTCGACAGGATGCCGGCGATGATGAGCGCGGCACCCAGGAGAAGGATCGCATTGGCGGTGTCGATGGCGTGCATACTCTCGAATTACGATACGGAAGGGTGGCGCGCCAGTCCATTTGAACGGTGCTGCACCCGGAGTAGGATGACGCATGATCCTCGGCATCGACCATATCGGCGTCCAAGTGCGCGATCTTGCGCGCACGGTTGCGGCCTATGAGGCCATCTTCGGACGCAGCGCGAACTGGCGCGGCGGCGCGGCGGGGTGGCGCCATGCCTGGTTCCAGTTCGACAACGCCGCGCTCGACATCGTGGCGCCGGAGGGCGACAGCGAAGGCGCCAATGCGATCCGCGCCGACATCGAGAAGCATGGCGAGGGGATTTGGGGTCTTGGCTTCGCGGTCGCCGACATGGCTGCGGCGGTGGCGCTGTTCGGGCGGCGCGGTCTCGATTTCCTGCCCGCGCACACGACGATGACCGAGGACGGCGCGGGCCATGAACGGCGCTGGAACATCACGATGATGAAGCGCGCGAGCGGCAACGGCGTCGCGCTGTTCCTGGTCGAACGGCAAGCGCCGCGCTGGCCGGTTTCGGAGGCGCAATTCGACGTTGCCTCGATCGGCAATCTCGATCACGTCGTGGTCCAGACGACGGATGCGGAGCGCGCGGTGGCGCTTTATGGGGGGCGGCTCGGACTCGATCTCCGGCTCGACCGCAGCAACGCGCAATGGGGTGTGCGGCAGCTCTTCTTCCGCACGGGCGGCGCGGTGGTCGAGATCGGCGCAAGCCTCAAGCCCGCGGCGGAGCCGAAGAAGGATCGTTTCGGCGGCCTCGCCTGGCGGGTGAAGGATGTCGCCGCGGCGCAGGCGCGGATCGCGGCGGCGGGGATCGACGTCTCCGAGGTGCGCAAGGGCCGCAAGCCCGGCACCGCCGTGTGCACGGTGCGCGCCGGCACGGGCGGCGTGCCGACGCTTCTGCTCTCGGGCAACGAATAGCCGTCAGCGCCGCGCGATGCGGCCGCCGAGGATGGCGAGCAGCGGCAGCGAGACGAAGAACGTCACGTGGTACCACATCGGAAATGAGGTCCAGATCGGGCCCATCGCGTCGTGTCCGAAGAGGTGATAGGGCACGAAGATCGCCAGCATCACGATGCCGGTGATCAGTGCCGCGCGCCGGCTTCTGCCGGCGGTCGCCGCAAGCCAGCCGCCGAACAGCGAACCGGCAAAGCTGATCGCGAGGCGTTCGGCCATTGCGGTGGCTGTGGTGTGGGCCAGGAGTGCGGCCGAAAGGTCGGGCGCCAGGAAGCGGATGGCAGCGCTGACGCCGACCACCACGACGATCCAGCCGATGATACCGGCGACGATGCCGAGGATGAGACTCATTGTTTCCCCCTTGTGTTTTTACCTCCCCATCGCGGGAGGAGAAAAATCAACGTCCCTTGAAGACCGGCTCGCGTTTTTCGACGAAGGCCTTCGCGGCTTCGCGGTGGTCTTCGGTGTTACCGGCATGGACGTGGTGCGTGGCTTCGAGATCCATGCACTCTTCGACATCGGCACCGGTGGCGGCGCGGTTGATGTTTTCCTTCATGTAGCGATAGGCGACGCGCGGGCCCTTGGCGAGGCGGTGTGCGATCTCCAGCGTCTTCGCTTCGAGCTGATCGGCGGGCACGACCCAGTTCACCAGGCCGAGGCGCAGCGCCTCCTTCATGTCGATGCGGTCGGAGAGGAAGTAGAGCTCACGCGCCTTGGCGGTGCCGACAAGCTGGCTGAGGAAATAAGTGCCGCCATAGTCGCCGGAGAAGCCGACGCGGGCGAAAGCCGTGGTCATCACCGCGCCTTCGGCGGCGATGCGCAGGTCGCAGGCGAGCGCAAGCGACAGGCCGGCACCGGCAGCGGCGCCGGGGATCGCCGCGATGGTCGGCTTGGGCATGCGGTGGAGCTTGCCGGCGGTGGCGCGCTGGCTGAGACGCTGGGCATGGATGCGGCTGTCGATGTCGCTGCCGGCCGGCGCGGTGGAGCCGCCGCCGGTGCCATCGGCCATGCCCTTCACATCGCCGCCCGCGCAGAAGGCGCCGCCCGCGCCGGTCAGAACCACGCAGGCGACGGCCGGATCGGCCTCGCAGGCCGCCAGGGTGCTGGCCATCGCACCGAGCATGGCGCCGGACAGGGCATTGCGCCGCTCCGGCCGGTTCATGGTGATGATCGCGACGCCGTTCTCGACGCGTGCGGAAAGGTCGTCTGTGCCGGTTTCCAGCCTGGTCATTGTTTCGTCCCCGATTTTCAGGGGCGCAACGTGACACGACCGGGCGTGCCTTTGAAGGCCGGGCTGCGTCCGAGGTGGTGTCGCGATGCGGTGGATACAAGGTCCGGATGCATACGCTTTTCGCATGGCTCGCATTCGCTGCAACGCAGCATGCCCACTATTGTGGACTGACCACTGCACCCTATCTCACGCGTGTCGCCGGAAAGGCCGGGTAAACCATCCGGCAACGGCGGCAAAAATGGAGAGGGTTATGCGAGAGATTGAAACAGAAGGCTTCGGCGCACGGGTATTGACCTGGGCGTTGATCGTGGGCGCGGCGCTCATGTTTGTCGAAATCACCTGGTCGTCAACCGCGCCGGCCAAGACTGCGACCGTACAGACGATTTCAGTCGCGGCGATCGACCATCCCCTGCAGCAGGCCTAGGACGCGCGCTCCTCGAGCTTCACATCGTGGCCCCAGAGCCGTTCGATGTGGGCAAGGACGAGTTCCTTGGAATTGTTGTGCAGGGGGGTGCCACGATGCATGTCGTGAGACAGGAACAAAGTACGGTTGCCTTTGAGATCGGCGCCGACGACCTGGATGTTCGGGTCGGCGGCGCCGATGTCGTATTGCCGCGCCAGCATGGCGCGCACATCGCGGTAGCCGCGTTCGTTGTGAATGGCTGAGACCTTGTACGCGCCCGCATCCGCCTTGTCGTAGAGCGCGAACAGCCGGAAATCGCGCATCAGTTTCGGCGACAGAAACTGCTCGATGAAGCTTTCGTCGCGATAGTTCTCCCACGCATCCTTCAGCGTACCGATCCAGTCGCCCTTGCCGGCGAATTGGGGGAACCAGTCGCGGTCTTCCGGCGTCGGGTTCTCGCAGATGCGCCGGATGTCGGCCATCATGCCGTAGCCAAGCGCGTAGGGATTGAAGCCGCTGTAGCGGCGGTCCGAGAACTCGGGCTGGAAGACGACCGAGGTGTGGCTGTGCATGAACTCCAGCCATGAGCCTTCGGTGATCATGCCGCGGTCGTAGAGCAGGTTCATGATCGTGTAGTGGACGAAGGTCGCGCAGCCTTCGTTCATCACCTTGAGCTGGCGCTGGGGATAGAAGTATTGCGCCAGGTTGCGCACGATACGCAGCGTCTCGCGCTGCCACGGCTTGAGCGCCGGAGAATTCTTTTCGAGGAAATAGAGAAGGTTTTCTTCGGGCAGCCGGGCATCGCCGTCATACTCGTCATCGGGCACGGCGTGCGTGGCCGGCGGCTCGATACCGGCGGGGAGCGTGCGCCAGAGTTCGTCATAGGCTTTCTCTTCGTACTCGGCGCGCAGCCGGCGCTTTTCCAGCACGCGCTCCTTCGACGGGCGCGGCGGGCGGCGATAGCGGAACACGCCCTGGTCCATCAGCGCATGGGCGGAATCCAGCGTCGCTTCGACGTCGTCGCGGCCATAGCGCTCCTCGCAGGCGGCGATGTAGCGCTTGGCGAAGGCGAGGTAATCCATGATGCCTTCGGCATTGGTCCACTGCCGGAACAGGTAATTGTTCTTGAAGAAGTGGTTGTGGCCGAAGGCGGCATGGGCGATGACGAGTGCCTGCATCGTCATCGTGTTCTCTTCGAGGAGATAGGAGATGCACGGGCTGGAGTTGATCACGACCTCATAGGCGAGCGCGGAATAGCCGGCGCGGTACATCCCCTCCTCGCGCGCGAAGGTCTTGCCGAAGGACCAGTGGTTGTACATCAGCGGCATGGCGATGGAGGAATAGGCGTCGAGCATCTGCTCGGACGAAATGATCTCGATCTGGTTGGGATAGACGTCGAGCTTCAGGTCGTTCAGCGCGATGTCTTCGATCGCCTTGTAGGTGCGCTCGATGGTGGCGAAATCCCATTCGGAGTCGGTGAAGAGGAGATTATTCATCCTTCGGGGCTCGCTCCGCTCGCACCTCAGGATGACGAGGATTGGGCGGGATCAGACGGTTGGTGGGACGTTCAGAGTGAGGCTTGCGTCTCGTTGGCAATTTTCGTTTTGGCGGCACGAACTCGTTTTTGGCGCCAATCGATTGTGCCTTGTGTGCCAGCTCGCGCCGAGAACTCTGCTTTTCCATCTGCTTCGCCAAGCCACGACGACGAACAGAGAGAGCCAGAAGCTGCTCCTCGTTACCTGCGATGAGTGCTTCCTTCTTTGATCGGCTCCAACCTTTGACCCGCCGCTCCGTCTCATGGGCATCCGTCAATTTATCGAAGTGCATCGACCAGACCAGAACTACTGGACGGCGCATATATGTGTAGCTGCCGATATGCGCACCGTCGTTGTGCTCGCTCAGGCGCGTATGAACGTCGGAGTGCGACGTCGAGCCTACATAGTAGCTCTCATCACAACAGCGAAGCATGTATGTCCAGCCGCCCACTACACAGCCTCTCCTATGGGCCGCGTCATCCTGAGGTGTGAGCGAAGCGAGCCCCGAAGGATCATGCCGCCTCCGTCTTCTTGAACAGCTCGCGGAACACCGGGAAGATGTCGGCGGGCTTGGCGATGCGCTTGGTTTCGAAATTGTCCCACTCCTCCGCCACCGTGCGATAGGCGCGCCAGAGTTCGGCGCCACTTTCGTCAGAGGCGAAAACCTCCATCTCGCGCTCGTCCAGGATCTCGATATAGGCATAGTACTGGCAGAGCGGCATGATGAGCTGATTCAGCATCTCGACGCAGGTGCGGGCGTCGCCGGACTGGGTGTAGCCGTCCGATGCCTGGGCAGCGTAGATGTTCCAGTCGGCGGTCGCGTAGCGCTCCTTCTGGATCTCCAGCATCTTTTCGAGCGCGGTCGAGACGATGGTGCCGCCGGACTGGCGCGAATAGAAGAACTCCTGCTCGTTCACTTCCTGCGCATCATGGGTGTGGCGGATGAAGACGACATCGACCTTCTTGTAGCGCCGCCTCAGGAAGAGATGCAGCAGCATGTAGAAGCGCTTGGCGAGGTCCTTCTCCCGTTCGCCCATCGAGCCGGAAACGTCCATCAGGCAGAACATCACGGCCTGGCTTGTGGGCGTCGGCTGTTCGGTGAAGGAGTTGAAGCGCACATCGATGGGATCGATGAAGCTGATCCATTTGCGCTTGGCCTCAGCCTTGGCGAGCTGCTCTTTCAGCGCCGTGATCTTTTCGCGGTCGTCGGCGCGCTCGGCTTCGTCGAGTGCGGTTTCCAGCGCCTTGACGTCTTCCGGCGTCGGGCGCTTGAGCGCGAGTCGGCGGCCGTAGGAATTGCGCATCGTGCGCACGAGGTTGATCTGCGTCGGCGAGCCCGCTGTTGAGATGCCGGCGCGCTTCCAGACCTTGTTCGGCGTTTCCTTGAGGGTGGTGCGGACGAGATTGGGGAGTTCGAGATCCTCGAAGAAGATGTCGAGCACCTCCTCCTGGGTCATGGTGAACTCGAAATCGTCGTCACCCTCACCGCCGTCCGACGCATCCTTGCCGCCGCCACCGGCGCCGGATTTGGGCTTGTCGATGGTGTCGCCGGGTGAGAACTCCTTGTTGCCGGGAAGGACGAAGTCGCGCTCGCCCGAGGCGCGCGGGTCGAGGCGGAAGCGCGGCTCCTTCGTGCCCTTGGTCGAGATCTTGATCTTGCGATCCTTGTCGAGATCGGTGACGCCAGAATCCTTGAGCGATTTCTGCACCGCCTCGCGAATCTGGGTGCGGGCGCGGCGCAGGAAACGCTGCCGGTTGGCGAGCGACTTGCCTTTCGGGTTGAGGCGACGATCGACGAAGTGGGTCATGGCATCATCCTTCGGGGCGCGCCTTGCGCGCACCTCAGGATGACGCGCGTATCGTCATGCTGAGGTGCGAGCGCGAAGCGCGAGCCCCGAAGCATTGTCTCCTACCCCGCCTTGTTCACGCGCATGTACCACTCGACCAGGCGGCGGACCTGGCGCGGGGTGTAGCCGCGGGTGAGCATGCGCTTGATGAACTCGTTGTGCTTGGTCTGGGTGTCACTGTCCTTCTTCGACTCGAAGCTGATCACCGGCAGAAGGTCCTCGACCTGGGTGAACATGCGCTTCTCGATCACGGAGCGGATCTTTTCATACGCCGTCCAGGCCGGGTTCTTGCCGTCGTTCTGGGCGCGGTGGCGGAGCGCGAACTTCACCACCTCGTTGCGGAAGTCCTTCGGATTGGCGATGCCGGCGGGCTTTTCGATCTTGGAGAGCTCGTTGTCGAGCGCGGCGCGGTCGAGCAACTGGCCGGTGTCGGCGTCCTTGTAGTCCTGATCCTCGATCCAGGCGTCGGCATAGGCGATGTAACGGTCGAACAGGTTCTGGCCGTATTCGCCGTAGCTTTCGAGATAGGCTTTCTGGATCTCCTTGCCGATGAATTCGGCGTAGCGCGGCGCGAGTTCGGCCTTGATGAATTCGAGATATTTCTTCTCGGTGTCGTCGGGATATTGCTCGCGCTTGATCGCCTGTTCGAGCACATACATCAGGTGAACCGGATCGGCGCCGACCTCGTTGACGTCGTAGTTGAAGGTCTCCGACAGCGTCTTGTAGGCGAAGCGGGTCGAGATGCCCGTCATGCCTTCGTCGACGCCGGCCATGTCCTTGTATTCCTGCAGGGTCTTGGCCTTCGGATCGGTGTCCTTCAGCTTCTCGCCGTCATAGACCCGCATCTTGGAGACGACGTTGGAGTTCTCGTGATCCTTGAGGCGGGTGGCGACGCAGAACTTGGCGAGCATCTCCAGCGTCTCGGGTGCGCAGGACGATGCGCAGAGGTTCGAGCCTTCGAGCAATTTCTTGTAGATCGCCGTCTCTTCGGTAACGCGCAGGCAATAGGGCACGGTCACGACGCAGATGCGGTCGAGGAAGGCTTCGTTGTTGCGGTTGTTGCGGAAGACCGTCCATTCGGCCTCGTTCGAATGGGCGAGGATCGTGCCATTGAACGGGATCGGGCCGAGCGTCTCGGTGCCGGTGTAGTTGCCTTCCTGCGTCGCGGTGAGCAGCGGGTGCAGGACCTTGATCGGCGCCTTGAACATCT
The DNA here is from genome assembly GCA_018241025.1 of Pseudomonadota bacterium. Lineage (GTDB taxonomy): Bacteria > Pseudomonadota > Alphaproteobacteria > Micropepsales > Micropepsaceae > Rhizomicrobium. The sequence goes on along the minus strand of JAFEEQ010000011.1, from coordinate 221,602 downwards.
CGACGAATTCGAGAAGGCCCTGGTTGGCGTGGCAGAGGCCGCCGGAGAAGGAGTAGGCATCGGGGTCGTTCTGGCTGAAATGCTCCAGCTTGCGGATGTCGACCTTGCCGACGAGGGCGGAGATGTCCTGGTTGTTCTCGTCGCCGGGCTCGGTCTTGGCGATGGCGAGCTGACGCAGCTTGGAGGGATAAAGCTTGACGACCTCGAACTTCGAGATGTCGCCGCCGAATTCGTCGAGTCGCTTCACGGCCCAGGGGCTCATGATGCCCCCGAGACGGTGGCGTTCGATGCCGTAGCGTTCGGCAAGAAGATTGATCAGCTCGGGCGAACGGAAGAGGCCGAGGGGGGATTCGAAAACCGGGCTGAGCGCATCGCCGGCCTTCAGGACGTAGATGGGATGCTTCTCCATCAGATCCTTGAGGCGCTCGGCAAGCGACGACTTGCCGCCGCCGACCGGGCCGAGGAGATAGAGGATCTGGCGCTTCTCCTCCAAGCCTTGCGCCGCGTGGCGGAAGTAGCCGACGATCCGCTCGATCGTGTCTTCCATGCCGAAAAAGCCGTCGAAGGCCTTGTAGGTCTTTATCGTGCGGTTGGAGAACAGGCGCGCGAGGCGCGGATCCTGGGCGGTGTCGACCAGCTCGGCTTCGCCGATGGCGGCGACCATCCGTTCGGCCGGTGTCGCGTAAAGCATCTTGTCTTCGCGCGCGGCGAGCAACCAGTCTCGAAGCGAGATCGTTTCAAACCTCTCACGCGCATAGTCGCGGGTGAAAATGTCGAAGACGTCGAGCGAACTCATGACTGGCTCCTTTTCGCGCCGCCCACCCGCCGATCGCGGGCGAAGACCGGCTTATGTGTTACTGCCGACCCACCCTCATCTTGCTGCTGCGTCCCAAGGCCTTGTCATTTCACCCTCAGTATTTCAGATGCTCCCAGAAGGAACCCTTAAGCATCGGTTCAAGTTCCATTCATCAGCCCACGTGAACGACAGCAACCGCCCGCGCCCCTCGAGACGCGACCGCCCTTCCCAACGCTGTCCTCTCTGATCGCTCCAGCCCATCGCTGCATCCAGCCCGGCGGAATTGATTCGAGTGTACGCTGCTTCGCGCGCAAGTCCATGATCACCATTGCGGATTTTAGCGGGCGCGGCATCTGGACCACAGCAATCGGACATCATCGTAAACTTCGTCACATTGGTCGCCACAAAGATGAACAACGAGTCGCGCGGACGCATTGCGAAAGCGCAAAGCCGCTTGCCGTGCCAGTACATATGCGTAACTCTCGCCGCTTCAACCGGATCGCGCGGACGGGGTGTCGATGCAGCCGATGGCGGTTCACGCGGTATTCGATGTCGCGGCATGGCTCAGCGCCTGGGCGATCGGGCGATGGGTCTCGCAGCGATATTTTGCCGGCGGATTGCGGACACCTTTCAGCGATCCGCTCTATTTCATTGCGCTCGGCATCGGCGCCATTGCGGGCGCGTTGGTCTTCGGCAGCCTCAACATGACACTCGCCGGGCTCTGGCAGATCGGACACTCGATCGCCGGTGCGATCGCAGGCGGCGTTGTCGGCGTTGAACTCTACAAGCGGATAGCAGGAATCAAAGGCTCGACCGGTGGCCAGTTCGTCGCGTCGCTTGCGCTCGGTATCGCGGTTGGCCGGCTTGGATGTTTCTTTGCCGGACTTCCGGACTTCACCTATGGCACGGCCACAGCGCTTCCCTGGGGCGTCGATTTCGGTGATGGCATCGCGCGCCATCCTGTGCAGCTTTACGAGTCCGCCGCAATGTTGGCGTTTTTGGCCGCTTATCTTTATGCGCTGACGCGCGGATCGGAGGCCGTGCGCAGCAGCGGCTTCTACCTGTTCACAGGCTGGTACGCAGCGCAACGTTTCGCGTGGGAATTCCTGAAGCCCTATCCCCCGGTACTCGGGCCGCTGAATGTATTCCACCTGATCTGCATCGCTTTGCTCGCCTACAGCATCTGGATGATGAGGCAGACCCATGAGCTTCGCGCGGCCGTCTAGGGATTACAGCTTCTACGGCCAGACGCTTTCGCTATGCGAAACCTGTCTGAAGCTGGTGCAGGCCAAGATCGTCATCGAGGGCGAGAACGTATTCTACCTGAAACGCTGTCCCGAGCATGGCGCGCAGAAGACACTGATCTCGACCGATGCGGCATATTTCAAGAGCACCAAGGAGTTCATCAAGCCGGGCGACCTGCCGCTGAAGCACCAGAGCCGGACGCACTATGGCTGTCCCTACGACTGCGGCCTCTGCCCCGATCACGAACAGCATTCCTGCCTCGCGCTGATCGAGGTGAATGACGAATGCAATCTCACCTGCCCCGTATGCTTCGCCGAATCCTCGCCACAACGAACGCGCAACCGCTCGCTGGCCGAGATCGACGCGATGCTGGAGACGCTGGTGGCGAGCGAGGGCTTCCCGGACCTGGTCCAGATCAGCGGCGGCGAACCGACGATCCATCCAGAGATCGTCGACATCCTCAAACTGTGCAAGACCAAGCCAATCCGGCACATCATGCTGAACACCAACGGCATCCGGATCGCGACCGACAAAGCGTTCGTGGCCGAGCTGGCGGCGCTCAAGCCCGGTTTCGAGGTCTATCTCCAGTTCGACTCGATGCAGCGCGCTGCGCTGGAAAACATCCGAGGCGCAGACCTGCGCAGGGTGCGCGAGCAGGCGCTTGCCAATCTGGAAGAGGCCGGCATTTCGACGACTCTGGTCTGCGTCGTGAAGAAGGGCGTCAACGACGGCGAGATCGGCGAGATCGTGCGCCGCGCGCTGACATACAAATGTGTCCGCGGGGTTACTTTCCAGCCGGTGCAGGACGCAGGCCGCAACGAGGGCTTCGACAAGAATACCGACCGGATGCTGCTGACCGACATTCGCCGCTCGATCATGACCCAGGCAGGCGAGGTGTTCGGGGCGGAAGACATCATTCCCCTGCCCTGCAATCCGGACTCGATCGCCATCGCCTATGGCCTGCGCGATGGGACGAAGGTGACGCCGATCACGCAGCTCATACCCAAGGCGGAGTTGCTGGCGGTGGCGCCGAACACGATCTCGTTCGAGAAGTATCCAGCGCTGAGAGACCGGTTGTTCGACCTGCTGTCGCTGGCGTCATCGGGAGAAGCGACGAAGACTCGGCTGGGCGAACTCCTGTGTTGCCTGCCGCAGATTGAGGTGCCGGACGATCTCGGCTACGACAAGGTCTTCCGCATCGTCATCGTGCAGTTCCTCGACAAGTACAATTTCTGCGTCGCAACGGTGAAGCGCTCCTGCATCCACTTCGTGACGCCGGAACGGAAGATCATCCCGTTCGACACTTACAACCTGTTCTACCGCAGCGGACTCGACAAGAAGCTCCGGAGCGCGGCGCATGCCGGCACCTGAGAAGCCGGCCTGGTGGCAGGTCATGATCGGCGGCGCGCTGATGACCATCGGCGTGCTGATCTTCGTGCCTTCGGGGCTGTGTTCTGCCTTTCTCGGCCTCGGCGCCCTGGTGACGCTCGTCGCCGCGCCATCGAACCTGATTCAGATGGTTCAAGAGAACTGGCTTTTCTTCTTGTCGATCGTCGCAGTGGCCGCCGGCGGCTGCGGATTGTATTTTCTGGGTCTTCGGATCGGGAGCCGGGATCGATGAACGAGCGGAATTCCGGCGCCGGCGCAGCCGCACTGCTTATCCTTGGTCTTGTCGTGCTCATTCCGTCCGGACTGTGCACGGGATTTCTAGGGATCGGCGCGCTGGCCGATGCCGTCGTGCATCCAGCGAATTTGGGTGGCAGTATGTCTGTGCTGGCCATGGCGCTCGTCGTCGGTGGGCCGTTCGTGGCACTTGGCGCGGTCATGGTCTGGATCGCGGTCCGGCGCATGCGGCGCTGAGGTTCAGACAAAGTTTGTGATTGTCGCAATCAGAATTTCGCTTGCCCGGCCCGCGCTCCTGCGCGAAGCTTCGCGCATGGAAGAGTTCGCGCTCACCATCCGAGTGGCGCGGCCCAAGGATGCCGCAGAGATCGCGCGCATCTATATCGAGTCCTGGCACGACACCTATCCCGGCGTTCTGTCGAATGCGCTGCTCTGCGCGATGACGCCCAAGGGACAGACTGCGCGCTGGCACGCCGCCATCAAGGCGCAGGGACGCGAGACGGTTCTGGTCGCAGAAGATGCGAAAGCCGGGATCGTCGCGATGTCGAGCCTGGGACCCTCGCGCGACCGCAACCTCGGCTATGACGGCGAAGTCTATACGCTTTATGTCGACCCCAACCATTTCGGTCGCGGTGCGGGGCGCGCCCTGCTGAAGGGCGGGTTCGCGGTGATGCAGGCGCGCGATCTTTCGTCCTGCGTGATCTGGGCCCATGCGCGTAACAATGCGCGGTTTTTCTACGAGACCATGGGCGGGCGTGTCGTCGCCGAGCGGACGGCGCGGATGATGGGCGACACGGTCCCGGAGGTTGCGTTCGGGTGGAAGACTCTGGCATTGGCGGAGCGTAGCCACGCCAAGTGAGGGTCGCGTGTCCGAAGCGCCCAAGAATGCCCCGAAGAACGCCATCGTCCTTCTTCTCGACAGCCTGAACCGGCACATGGTCGGCGCCTATGGCGGGCGGGAGTTCGCAACGCCGAACCTCGACCGGCTGGCGAAGCGGTCGGTGCGGTTCACCAAGCACTATTCGGCATCCCTGCCCTGCATGCCGGCGCGGCATGACATCCTGTGCGGGGCGTGGGATTTCCTGTGGCGGCCCTGGGGCTCGGTCGAGCTGTGGGAAGACGCGATCACCTATCCGCTGCGCAAGGCGGGCGTGGTGAGCCAGCTGATCAGCGACCATCCCCATCTGTTCGAGACCGGCGGCGAGAATTATCACGTCGATTTCACCGGCTGGGACTACCAGCGCGGGCATGAGGGCGATGCGTGGAAGACGCGCGGCGATCCGAGCTGGGCGGGTTCGCCCCATATCGGCTTCCAGCGCGAGATGCCCTACGACAAGTCGCGCGGCTATTTCAAAAGCGAGGCGGATTTCCCGGGACCGCGCACGATGCAGGCGGCGGCGAACTGGCTGGCCGACAATGCCGGCGCGCACGACCGGTTCTTCCTCTTCGTCGACGAGTTCGATCCGCACGAGCCGTTCGATACGCCGGACGAATATATAAAGGCTTACGATCCCGATTGGGACGGGCCGCCGCTGATCTGGCCTCCCTACGGCGTAGGCCTCGTCGAGCGCGGCGTGATGAAGGCGCGCGAAGGGCAGCAGATCCGTGCCCGCTATGGCGCCAAGCTGACGATGATCGACCGCTGGCTCGGCAAGGTGCTCGATCAGATCGATGCCAAGGGCCTGTGGGACGACACGCTCGTCATCCTGTGCACCGATCACGGTCACTATCTCGGCGAGAAGGATGTCTGGGGCAAGCCGGGCGTGCCGCTCTACGAGACGCTGGGGCATATCCCGCTGATGATCGCGGCGCCGGGCGTCGCGTCGGGGATCTGCGATGCGCTCACCACCAGCGTGGATATCTTCGCGACGCTGGCGGCGCAGTTCGGGATCGATGACAAGGTGCGCCAGCGCACGCATGGCAAATCGCTGCTGCCGCTGCTGTCGGGCGAGACCAAGAGCGTGCGCGACTGGATCCTCGCCGGCGTCTGGGGCCGCGAGGTGCATCTGATCGACGAATGGCGCAAATATGCCCGCGCACCCGCGAGCGCGAACCGCCCGCTGGGCGCCTGGTCGAACCGCTGGTCGACGATGCCGACACATTTCCTCACCCGCGAACAGGAGATGCCGCTGCCGGACGAGCGCGCGCGGCTCGACCGCATGCCGGGCTCGAAGGTGCCGGTCATCCGCCAGACCTGGGACGAGAGCGATCCGGTGCCGTTCTGGGCGGCGGCGCGGTTCAGCGGCAACCACCTCTACGACCTCGCCGAGGATCCGGAGGAGAACAACAATCTCGCTGGCAGCGGTCTCGAGAAGGACTATGCCGCGCTGCTGCGCGAGGCGCTGAAGGCGGTCGACGCGCCGGAGGAGCAGTTCGCGCGGTTGGGACTGACCTAGGGCGCAGAGGACTTTTCGAAATTCGGTCCGATCAGGCGGAAGGCCATCATCGTTTCGGCGGTGCCCTTGAGCGAGGCCCAGTCTTCGACCGGCGCGCCGAAGGTCGTGATGACGAGCATCGTCGGCGTCCAGAACGCCGTGTACTGGACGTGAAAGGTGACGCCGGGCGCAGCGCTCGAGGTCTCGATCGTTTCCAGGCAGTTGCGGGTGAAGACGCCGAACGGCGCGGGTGTGCAGGCGTTCAGCACCGACTTCGCCTCGCCACGCAATTGCAGAAGGATCGAATTCGCGAGCGCTTCCCCAGCCGGTGCACCATCCTTCGACAAGCCGAGGAACATCTGGATGCGCATGCCGGTGCGATAGGGCGTCGTCGCCGAGTCCTCTTTCGACAGCGTCCACATCCAGCCGCTGGCGGTTGCCCCGCTGCGGTAGAACCAGCCCTTCGGCATGAAGATGAGGCCGTCGGTGATGTCGAGCTTCTGGCGCACGAAGCCTTCGGGCGGCGGCGCGCTCGATTCCAGGAGAGCCGCCAGCGAGGCTTGCCGGCTCGGCTCTTCCGCACTGGCGGGAAAAGACGAGAGCAACAAGGCGAGGGCGAGTATGAGCTTGCGCATGGCGGTCAAAATCCGAGAATTTTCAGATGCGGTGCCAGTTCAGCGAGAAGTGCATCGATCGAGAGCTTCCACTTTGCTTTGTCGCCGTGGGAAATCTGGTTGATCACGAAGCGGACATAGGTCCAGCGCGAGCGCGACCGGAGGCCGTCATCGGCCTTGTCGTACGCCTCCAGAACCGTATCGACTTCTCTCTCGCCGAGACGCCAGAACCAGGCGAAGTCGATCGCACTCTCGCCGAAGGCAGCGTCGGAGAAATCGATGATCCCGGCCACGGTATTTCCGGCGATGAGGATGTGGTCGTCGGAGATGTCGTGATGAACGAGGCGCGGCGGCCCGGCGGTCTCCAACGCGAAAGCGTCGTGAAACGCATCGAAGCGGGCAAGCCATTGCGCATCGACCCGCTCGGCTAAGCTGGCACGGCGCAAGGCGCGATAGAGCATGGTGAATTGTGGCCCATGCCAGGCCTCCGGAATGTGGCCGTCCGGCTGGCCGATGGTTTCGGCTGGCAGGCGATGCAGCACGGTGAGGAAGCGACCGAGCGACGTCAGCACATTATTCTTTGCGAGGACCGGAAGGGCATCGAAGACCGGCGGCGTCATCTCCCGGCCGTCGATCAGGCGATAGGCGCCAAGGCTTTTGTCGGCGGCGATGTGCTCGTATGCCGGAACCGGAACGGGTGCATGGCCGGACAATGCGTCCAGGAGATTCAGCTCCGCTGCAAATCGCGCGCGGTATTCGTCGTTGCGCGGGATGCGCACGACCCAGTGGCCGTCGAGCACGACGATCCGGTTGTCGTCGCCGTAATCGTTGAGTTCGGCATGACGGAAGGCGAGCGCCGGAAGCGCGGCGCGGATTTTCCGTTCGAGCGCGGCGAGGGTTTCAGAGGTCACGCGGCCGCACGAAGTCCTTCAGCTTGCCTTCGCCGGGCAGGATGTCGCGCCAATGGTCGACGTCGAAGTCGAGTACGGCGAGCGCGGCGGTGGGGAATTTCTCCTCGATAAGATCGAAGCGGTCGCGCTCCCGGCGCTTCACCGGCTCGCGCGCAAGGCCCGAGGCAAGCCGTTCGAGACCGGGATTGTGCCCGACGACCAGGAGCGTTCCGAACGTATCGGCAACGTCGCGGACGACGTCGAGGATCGCTTCAGGCTCGGCGAGATAGAGCCTTTCGAGGAAATCGACCGGTGAATTGCCGCCCAGCGCATCGGCGACGAGATCGACAGTCTCGACCGTGCGGCGCGCCGTCGACGACAGTATGAAGTCCGGGACAAAGCCGTTGTCACGGATGTAGCGGCCGAGCTTCGGGGCATCCTCGCGGCCGCGCGGCAGCAATGCCCGATTGTGGTCTTCCAAATCCGCGCCGCCGGGCTCGGTCTTGGCGTGACGAAGCAGAAGGAGGCGCTTCACGCGACCTGGTATTTGGCGCGCGCACCGCGCTCGATCGCGGCCGAGGTCAGCTTGTCGATGGCAAGGCGGCGGCGCAGGACATCGAGCAGTCGGATCTCTTCCAGTGCGATGCGGCGGTCGGCGAGCGCGACTTCGAGCGCTACCCAATAAGCGGTCTCGTGCAGGATGTCGGGGAGGCCGTCATCGATGAGGCCCATGATGGCGTCGAGTCCGTCGGGCTCCTTCAGGATCTGGGCGCAATCCTGGCAGACGGCGAGCAGCCGGCTGTGGTCGAAATCGGAGAAAGCCGGAAGCGACTTGGTCAGCTCGCCGATGATCTTGAGCTCCTTTTCGCTCATGGCGCCGTCGGCGGCGGAGATAACCACCATCACGTAGATCAGGGCGGTGTGATGGCTGATGGTATTCATATCGGTCATGGCTGTCCTTGATGCGGCGCGACCATATGAAACTTGACCCATCCTGCCAAGCGCCGCCATGGTTTTCGGCCCAGTGCCTGCGGTTCAAGGACAACGCCATGCCGACGAACAAAAAGCCCGGAAAATGGCGCAGCCGCACGCTTGCCGTGCGCACCGGCACGCTGCGCTCGGGCTTCCAGGAGACATCGGAGGCGCTGTTCCTGACCTCGGGTTATGCCTATGAGGCGGCCGAGGAAGCCGAAGCGCGCTTCAAGGGCGAGATCGACGGCTATCAGTACAGCCGTTTCGGCAACCCGACGGTTACCATGTTCGAGCAGCGCATGGCCGCGCTCGAAGGCGCGCCGGTGGCGCGAGCCACGGCGAGCGGCATGGCTGCGGTCTCGGCTACCCTGCTCTCGGCCTTGCGCAGCGGCGATCACGTGGTCGCGGCCAAGGCGATGTTCGGGTCGTGCCGTCATGTGATCGAGGAGATCCTGCCGCGCTACGGCATCGGCAACACGCTTGTCGATGGCGGCGATGTCGACCAGTGGCAGTCGGCGATGCGTCCGGAAACGAAGATCCTGTTTCTGGAGACACCGTCGAACCCGACGCTGTCGATCGTCGACCTGAAGGCGGTCGCGAAGATCGCGCACAAGGGCGGCGCGCGGCTGGTGGTCGACAACGCCTTTGCGACACCGAGCCTGCAGCGGCCGTTCGAATTCGGCGCCGACATCGTGGTGCACTCCTCGACCAAATATATCGACGGCCAGGGCCGGGCGCTGGGCGGGGTTGTTCTGTGCAAGGAAGATTTCCTGAAGGATCATCTCCAGAGCTTCATCCGCAACACCGGACCGTCGATCAGCCCATTCAACGCCTGGGTGCATCTGAAGAGCCTCGAGACGCTCGACCTGCGTATGCGGGCGCATAGCGAGGGCGCGAGCGCGGTCGCCGATTTCCTCGCGACCCAGAAGAACGTGACGCGGGTGCTCTATCCCTTCCGGCCCGATCATCCGCAGCACAACTTGGCGCGGGCGCAGATGGAAGCCGGCGGCGGCGTGGTCGCCTTCGAGATCGAGGGCGGCAAGCCCGCTGCGTTCAAGGTCGCCAATGCGCTCAAGGTGATCGACATTTCGAACAATCTCGGCGACGCCAAGAGCCTGATCACCCATCCCGAGACGACAACGCACCAGAAGCTGACGCCGGCGGCCCGTGCCGAGCTCGGCGTGACGTCCGGGTTGATGCGGCTGTCGGTCGGTCTCGAGGATCCCGCCGATCTCTGCGAAGACCTCGAACAGGCGCTGAAGGTCGCGTGAGCGGCGCGGCGTCCAACGACGTCGTCGAGCGCATCGTGGAATTTCTGTGTGCCATCGGTATCGCGGTGCGCGCCGAGCCGATTGCCGGCAAGACCTTTCTGCCCGGCATCACCATCGACCATGGCACGCTGGTGTACGATCCGGCGCAGCTTGCCCATCCCGGCGATCTTCTGCACGAGGCCGGTCACATTGCCGTGGCGCCGCCGGCGCGCCGCGCGGCATTCGACCGCGATGCCGGCGACAGCCCGCCGGAAGAAATGATGGCGATCGCATGGTCCTATGCCGCGGCGCTGCATATCGCGGTCGATCCGGCCATCGTGTTCCACGAGGCGGGCTATCGCGGCGGCGGCGGATATATTCTCGAAAACTTCTCGGCCGGGCATTTCTTCGGCGTGCCGATGCTGGAATATGCCGGGATGACCCTGGACAGGAAGCGCGCGGCGCATGGCGGCGTTGCGCCTTTCCCGCACATGACGCGCTGGCTGCGCGACGAGCCGGAGCCTAGTCTGGCGCCGCAGGAGTGACCGATGTCCGAACACCATGCCGGCGTACGCTGGACCCGCACGTCAGCCGATTTCACTTATGACAGTTACAATCGCGCCCATGAGGTGACGTTCAAGGACGGCGCGATCCGCTATCCCGCCTCGGCGGCCGCAGCCTTCCGCGGCGATGCCGACCGCGTCGATCCTGAAGAAGCGTTCGTTGCCTCGCTCTCCGCCTGTCACATGCTCACATTCCTGGCGATCTGCGCACGCAAGCGGCTGACCGTCGACTCCTACGAGGACGATGCCGTCGGCTTCATGGAAAAGGGTTCCAACGGAAAGCTGTGGGTATCGCGGGTCGAACTGCGCCCGCGCATCCGCTTTGCGCCGGGAACCGAACCGAGCGCCGAGACGATCGCAGACATTCACCATCATTCGCACGAGGAATGCTTCATCGCGAATTCGGTAAAGACCGACGTGTCGGTCGCGCCACACCCTTGAGCCGACTAATGCGCTGTGCCGGCATGCGCACTTGCCTGATCTACGCGCGCTCCCGATAATCGGAGCATGTACGAGAGTTCCACCCGCAACATCCGCGTCTCCGTCCAGCCGGCATTCCTGGACGATCAGTCCGATCCCGACGAGAACCGCTATCTGTGGTCCTACACGGTGACGATCGAGAACAAGGGTCCGGAATCGGTCCAGCTTCTCTCGCGCCACTGGCACATCACCGACGGCACGGGACAGATCAAGGAAGTGACCGGAGAAGGCGTCGTCGGTGCGCAGCCCGTGATCGCGCCGGGGCAGAAATTCCAGTACACGTCGGGCTGCCCGCTGCCGACGGCGTCGGGCTATATGTGGGGCCGCTATCGCATGCGCTCCAGCAATGGCGAGGCCTTCGAGGCCGAGATTCCAGCGTTTTTGCTCGAAAGCCCCCACGAAATACGGCAGATACATTAAAGTCGCTGCAGCTTTGCAGATGCGTGGGTTGATCTGACCGGCCCGATCCGGGGTAAAATGGCCGTGCCAAGCCGGCATCCCCTGACAAGAGATCGTTGCCATGCCTGAATCCAAATCCCGTCTGCGCGCCGTTGCCGGCGGCATCAAGCGCCCGAGCCGCGCCGCCGCGGAGGAAGCCATCCGCACGCTTCTGCTGTGGGCCGGCGATAATCCCGCGCGCGAAGGCCTGCGCGATACCCCGGCCCGCGTGGCGCGCGCCTTCGAGGACTGGTTCAGCGGCTACAACGAAGATCCCGAAGAGTACATGCAGCGGACCTTCGAGGAGGTCGAGGGCTACGACAACATGATCGTGCTGCGCGACATCCGGTTCGAGTCGCATTGCGAACATCACCTGGCGCCGATCATCGGCAAGGCGCATGTCGGCTATCTGCCCAACAACAAGGTGGTCGGCATATCCAAGCTGGCGCGCGTGGTCGAGGCCTATGCCCGCCGCCTGCAGGTGCAGGAGAAGATGAACGCGCAGATCGCCAACACCATCCAGAAGGTGCTCGAACCCAAGGGTGTGGCGGTGGTGATCGAGGCGAGCCATCAGTGCATGACGACGCGCGGCGTGCACAAGACCGGCGTCTCGATGGTGACCTCGACCATGCTGGGCGATTTCCGCAGCAACGAGATCACGCGCCGCGAATTCCTCGCAGTTATCGGCAATCCACAATCGCATATGGGCTGACGGCGATGAGCGTCGCGCAGCCGGCACCGCTCGATCTGGTGCGGACCCTGATCGGATTCGACACGACGAGCCGCGGCTCGAATTTGGCGCTGATCGATTTTGCCCAGGAGCTTCTCGAGAAGGCCGGCGCGCGCTGTCGCCGGACGTTCGATCCGACGGGGCAGAAGGCCAACCTGTTCGCGAGCTTCGGGCCGGAAGGCGACGGCGGCTATGTGCTGTCGGGACACACCGATGTCGTGCCGGTGGACGGGCAGGAATGGTCGTCCGATCCGTTCCGCGCGGAAATTCGTGGCGACAGGCTGTTCGGACGCGGCACCTGCGACATGAAGGGCTTCGTCGGCGTCGCGCTGGCGCTGGTGCCCGAGATCGCGCGCGCAAAGCTCAAACGGCCGGTGCATTTTGCGCTCTCCTACGACGAAGAAGTCGGCTGTGCCGGCGTGCCCGGATTGCTCGAAGACCTCGCCAGTGCCGGGATCAAGCCGGCGCTGGCCCTGATCGGCGAGCCGACGGAGATGAAGGTCGTCGGCGCACACAAGGCCGGCGCGGTGCTGCACACCCATTGCCGGGGCCGCGAAGGCCATTCGAGCGCGCCGGAAAAGGGCGCCAATGCCGTGATGATGGCGGGCGAGTTCGTGAAGCTGCTCGACGATGTGTGGACGGAGCTGCGCACCGACAGCGACCCGCGCTTCGACCCGCCGCATACGACGGTACAGGCCAACATGATTTCCGGCGGCTCGGCGGTGAACATCCTCGGCCGCGATGCATTGGTGACCTGGGAATATCGCGCCCTGCCCGACCGCGATCCGGCGAAGATCGTCGCGACCGTGAAGGCCCGCAGCGAAGCGGAGATCCTGCCGAAATACCGGGCCCGCGCGGCAGAAGCGGCGTTCGATACCAAGCTCCATGCCTCCTATCCCGGGCTCGTGATGGATGAGGCTTCGCCGGCGGTGGCGCTGGCGCGCGAGATTACCGGCGCCAACCAGGTCGAGGCCGTGGCGTACGGAACGGAAGCCGGGCATTTCCAGCGCGCCGGCATTCCCGCCGTGATCTGCGGTCCGGGTTCGATCGAGCAGGCGCACAAGGCCGATGAATTCGTCGCGCTGAGCGAACTGACGGCCTGCGAGAGCTTCCTGCGCAAGGTAATCGCGCGCGCGGAGCGATAGCGGCGCAGGACCGCCATGCGCGGCGCGGGCCTTCCCGCTGCCGCGCGTGAGGCTAGGCTTCGCGCCATGAGCGAGCTTCTTCCCGAACGTGTCGAGGTTGTCGGCCTCGATCATCTCTATCTGACGGTCCGCGAGGTGGCCGCTTCGGAGCCGTGGTACGACACGGTGTTCGGCCTGCTCGACTATCGCAAGATGGATGTCGCGATCGCGGGCGATCCGCATCGACATTATTTCAATCGGGTGATGCAGATCAGCATCCGGCAGGCGAAGAGTGCCGCGGCGCACGATCCCTATGCGCCGGGCCTGCATCATGTCTGTCTTCAGGTGGCAGATGCCGGAGCGGTCGACAGGTTTCACCGCCTTGCGGCAACGGCCGGAATCACGGCGACAACGCCGGCCGCTTACCCGCAATATGCCGACGACTACTATGCGACGTTTCTCGACGATCCCGACGGGCTGCGTTTCGAGATCGTGGCACGGCGCGCGCGGCGCAAGCTGATCGCCGAACGCTGGCGCGAGCTGAACCGCTGGCTCAATCCGGTGCAGTATATTAAACCCTGATCGCCGCGCGATTTGAGGGGATGCCGTGTCGAGTCTGAAGCTGGCCGCGCGTTTGCGGCCGCAGATCCGCGGCGTGCTCGGCCCTGGAATGGAATACCGGCTGCGCCGGACGCTGGCGCGCATCACCCCGGCGTCACATCCCCTGCGCGACACGCATTTCGTCCATTGCACGACGGCGCGTGCGGCGAGCCAGTGGGTGCGGCTCATGCTGAGCGATCCCTGGCTCTATCGCTATCACGGCCACCTGCCCTATGCCGGGCGCGACATGCCGAAGCGGCTGCCGCGCGGCGCGATGGTGACGAGCCAGTATTGGAACACGGCCGATCTTCGCCGCTTCCGCGAGAGCAACGGACCGGCGCGCGCGATCTTCGTGGTGCGCGATCCGCGCGACCTGGTGGTGTCGTGGTATTTCTCCAGCCGCTACGGCCACGATGCCGGGTTTTCGCAGATCGAGTGGCGGCGTGCGCGCATGGCCGGCATGACGGAAGACGAAGGCCTCGCCCATATGATCGAACGGTTCTTGCCCATTGCGGTCAACATGTGGAGCTGGGCGAAGGAAGCCCAGGACGATCCGAGCGTGCGGATCGTGCGGTATGAAGATTTGACCGGCACGGGGAAGCGGGATGCGTGGCGCGGCGTGTTCGGGCATTTCGGCTTTGCGGTACCGGACGGGGAGATCGCGCGCCTGCTCGAATACTATTCGCTCGACAACCTGAAGGCCGCGCCGGTCAACGCCAGCGGCGTAAGCCGCTATCGCACGGCGCGCGCGGGCGGATGGCAGGCGGCGATGTCGCCGGCCAATCGCGACCGCTTCTTGCACCTGCACGGCAAGCTGGTCGAAGCGTTCGGCTATGACTGAGCGAGGGCGCGGCGCAGATCGTCGGCCTGCGTGAAGTGATGCGCGCGCCAGCCGAAGGTTGTGGCAGCTTCGACGTTCCTGATCGCATCGTCGAGGAAGAGCACGTCTTGCGGGGCGCATTCGAGCTTCGCCTGGGTGCGTTCGTAGAATTCCGGCTCTGGCTTCGCGGCGCCGAGAGCGGCGGCGTAGTGGATGCCGTCGAAGTGATCGGCGAGGCCGAGCGCGTCCATGAGATGGCGGGCGCGATGATGTTCCTGCACCGTCGCGAGATACGCCTTGCCGCCGGCGGCGCGGAAGGCATCGACCGCATCGATCACATCCGGATCGATGCGGCTGTCCATCGCGAACCAGTAATCGACGAAGGCGCGCGGCGTGGTGGCGGTTTCGATCTGCGGCCAGATTTCGTTCAGGACTTCGAGTAAGTCGGCCTCGCCGACGACGATCTTGCGGAAATGCGGTTTGAAGAAGCGCGTCTGCACGAGATCGGCGCGCAGGCCGAGATCGCGCTCGAGATTCTTGTCCCAGCGGCCGCCTTCGGGATGGCCGTGGATCACGACACCGTCGCAATCGAGGAGGAGGACGGTCATTGGTCGTCTTCGTTCGCGGCTTCGACCTCTTCCTCATCATCGTCCGCGTTGAGGTCGATCTCGTGCACCGTGCCGCAGAACTCGCATTTGGCGCGCACGAAGCCGTCGCTGTCGACGATGGCGTTGCGGGCTTCTTCCGAATAGCCGCGCAGCACCTTGGCGATGCGGCTGGCGTCGCAGGAGCAGCGGAACTCGACAGGCTGGAACGGCAGCACGCGCGTCTCGTCCTCGTGGAACAGGCGCCAAAGCAGCGTCTCGGCGGACAGCCCGGTGTCGAGCAGCTCGACGTCTTCGACGGTCGAGAGGAACTGGCTGAGGCGCTCCCAATCGTCGTCGGCGCCGGCGCCGTCGGGCGTGGCCTGGAGCATGATGCCGCCGGCGCGCCAGTGCGGCGCCTTCTTGCCGGGCAGGAGCAGCGGCGCGGCGGCGAGGCGCAGCACGGTGGGCAGCTGCTCCGACTGCGCGAAATAGGTCTCGGCCGAGGGACCGACGCCGGCGGGATTGAGCTCGACGATGCCCTGATAGCTCTGGCCGCCGCGGCGCGGCTCGATGGTGATGCCGAGCGACCCTTCGCCCGCCATCGCGGCGAAATCGACGGGCGCGGGAAGCGCGGCGAAGCGCTCGGCATCGAGACGGCCATAGGCGCGCAGGCCGATGGTCTGGCCCTCGGCCGCGCCGAAATAGTCGGCGGTCATGAGATCGAGCGCACCGTCGGACTGCGTCTGCACGGTGAGACGGCCATCGAGCTTCAGCGAGGTGCCGAGGATCGCGGCGAGCGCGAGCATCTCGCCGGCGGCGCGCGCGGCGGGTTCGGGCAGCGCATGGGCCGCGAGCGCCTGGGTAGAGGCATTGTCGAGCCGCACGAGCCGGCCGCGCAGGCCGACATCGGGCAGATCGAACGGCAGCACGAAATCGGCGGCGGGCGCGTGGATGTATTTTTGGGAGGACATGGGAAGGTTATATGGGGCGGAGGTGGCGGAATTCAAATAGATATCCAAACCGGGGCTCGGGTCCGAGACGCCCCGAAGAATGCTATGTTCTCAAAACCGCCCGGCGAGGCCCAACAGATGAGCAACCAGAAGCCGATCAACGGCAGCGACCCTTCAAAGCTCGATCCCTTCGAAGACGCGAACCACCGCGTGTTCGAAGTCCTTTTCGAGCAAGGAGACGCGCTTAGCACCGTGCGCGAGATCGATCACTTTTCCTATTTTCCCAGCCTCGCTGGCCGAGCGCGTTTTGTCGACCGTTGTGTTGCAGCAGGGCTCAAGCTCCGGTCGCTCTACGCGTCCGAGGGCGCATTGGAGACCTATGCCGTCATCGTCTATCATGACGATATTCCGGACGAAGAAACGCTGGCGAAGCTTCACGGTATGCTGACGGCGTTCGCCGAAGCCGAGGGCGGACGCTACGACGGGTGGGAAACGCAGATCGTCGTGTGAGGACGCCAGAAAATTGGTCCGATTGTATTGGCGCGAAATGCGTCCTCCCTCACCCGAAATTTTCGTAGCAAATTTCGACGCTCGTACGCTGTCGCTACTCGACCCGCTTCGCGGGCGAGGTTGGTGCGCTCGATTACCTCTCCCGCGGAGCGGGAGAGGTCGAACGCCGCGTCGCGGCGTTCGGGTGAGGGCCAAGGCGCGTCGTCAAACTTTCGACGACAGCATCGACATCTTCATAGACGTCCGCATTGGTGAAACGGATCACCGTCCATCCCTGCGTCTCGAGGAATGATGTGCGGCGGGCGTCATAGGCCTGCTCCTCGTCAGTCGCATGTGTCTCGCCGTCGATCTCGATCACCAGCTGTCCGCGGATGTGCGCGAAGTCTGCGAAATACGGATCGATCGAGTGCTGACGACGAAAT
The DNA here is from genome assembly GCA_018241025.1 of Pseudomonadota bacterium. Lineage (GTDB taxonomy): Bacteria > Pseudomonadota > Alphaproteobacteria > Micropepsales > Micropepsaceae > Rhizomicrobium. The sequence goes on along the minus strand of JAFEEQ010000011.1, from coordinate 204,613 downwards.
TTGAAGCCGTGGCGATTGGCTTCACGAAGCCGCGTCCACAAGATCAATTCGGCCTTCGTCATCGCCCGGCGCATGGCTCGCGCCCGGCGGCGCGTGTCTTCGTCTTTGTAGCGCATGATCGGTCGGCGATGGCCCTCACCCGAAATTTGCTGTGCAAATTTCGACCTCTCCCGCTTCGCGGGAGAGGTGATCATACCTCACCCCAACGCCCAACACAGCACCGCCTTCTGCGCGTGCAGGCGGTTCTCCGCTTCGTCGAAGACCACGCTGTGCGGGCCGTCGAGGATTTCGTCGGTGACTTCTTCGCCGCGATGCGCGGGGAGGCAGTGCATGAAGAGCGCGTCTTTCGCGGCCTTGGCCATCAGGCGTTCGTTGACCTGGTAGGGCTTCAGGAGGTTATGGCGGCGGTTGGTCGTGTCTTCGTCGCCCATCGAAACCCATGTGTCCGTCACGACGCAGTCGGCGCCGGCGACGGCGGCTTCGGCGTCGGTGGTGAAGATCACCTTCGCGCCGCTCTCCTCCGCCCATTTGCGCAAGGTCTCGCGCGGGGCGAGCTCGGCCGGGGTGGCGATGCGCAGGGTGAAGCCGAATTTTTGGGCGGCGTGCACCCAGCTGGTCTGCACGTTGTTGGAATCGCCGGTCCAGGCGACGGTGCGGCCGGCGATGGGGCCGCGCTTCTCCTCGAAGGTCATCACGTCGGCGAGGACCTGGCAGGGATGGGTCGATTTCGTCATGCCGTTGATCACGGGGACGCGCGAATTCTCGGCCAGCTCGTGCAACATGTCCTGGTCCAGCGTGCGGATCATCACGCAATCGACATAGCGCGAGAGCACGCGGGCGGTGTCGGCCATGCTCTCGCCGCGGCCAAGCTGCATCTCGGCGCCGGTGAGCATGATTGTCTTGCCGCCGAGCTGCTGCATGCCGACATCGAACGAAATGCGCGTGCGCGTCGACGGCTTGTCGAAGATCAGCGCCAGCATCTTGCCGGCGAGCGGCGCGTCGGCATCGGCCTCGCCATTGGTGCGGCCGCGGCGCGCCTCCTTGCGCCGGCGCGCATCGGCGATGAGCTGGGAGAGCTCGGCCCCGGAAAAATCCGTTAGGTCGAGGAAGTGCCTGGCGGGCTTGCTCATGCTGCGGCCGTTTTCCTGTTCGCGTCGAAATCCGCGGCGGTGTCGGAGAGGAGCTTCACGCCCTCGCGCACCTGGTCTTCGGTGAGGATGAGCGGTGGCAGGAGCCGCACGACATTCTCGCCCGCGCCGACGATGAGGAGGCCGTGCTTGCGCGCGGCGGCGACGAAATCGGTGTTGGGCACGTGCAGCTTGAGGCCGAGCATCAGGCCCTGGCCGCGAAGCTCCTCGAACACCGCGGGATGCTCGGCGATGAGGCCGGCGAGCTGCTGGCGCATATAGGAGCCGACGGTGCGGACATGCTCGAGGAATCCGGGCTCAAGCACCATGGTGATGGCTTCGAGACCGACGGCCATGCCCAACGGATTGCCGCCATAAGTGCTGCCATGGGTGCCGGCGGTCATGCCCTTCGCGGCTTCGGCGGTGGCGAGGCAGGCGCCGAGCGGGAAGCCGCCGCCGATACCCTTGGCGACGCACATGATGTCGGGCGTCACGCCGAGCTGCTCATAGGCGAAGAAGGTGCCGGTGCGGCCGACGCCGCACTGGATCTCGTCGAAGATCAGCAGGAGGCCGTGCTCGTCGCAGAGCTTGCGCAGGGCGCGGAGGAATTCCGGCGTCATCGGATGGAGACCGCCCTCGCCCTGGATCGGCTCGATCATCAGCGCGGCGGTGGCGGGCCCGATCGCGGCTTCGAGGGCCTTGATATCGTTCGGCGGCACCTGGTCGAAGCCTTCGACCTTCGGGCCGAAGCCTTCGAGATATTTCTCCTGCCCGCCGGCGGCGATGCCGGCCAGCGTGCGGCCGTGGAAGGCGCCGGTGAAGGTGATGATGCGGAATTTCTCCGGATGGCCGCTGACGAAGTGATAGCGGCGCGCCATCTTGAAGGCGCACTCGCAGGCCTCGGCGCCGGAGTTGGTGAAGAAGACGGTGTCGGCGAAGGTGTTCTCGACGAGCTTCTTCGAGAGCGCTTCCTGACCGGGGACGCGGTAGAGGTTCGAGGTGTGCCAGAGCTTGTTCGCCTGGGCGGTCAGCGCGGCGACGAGGCGGGGATTGGCGTGGCCGAAGGCGTTGACCGCGATACCGGCGCCGAAATCGAGATAGCGGCTGCCATCCTCGGCGAAGACATAAGGTCCTTCGCCACGGACGAAGGCGACATCCGCCCGGTTATAGGTCGGCAAAACAGTCGGAAACACCGCGCTCTCCATGGTTCTATCCCACCGGGGAGCGGGGGTTATCCGCCGCGCTCCGGCATGGGTCAAGCAAAGGGCTGATGCGCATGGTTCGCACGGCTTATCCACGGGGAATGCGGTTGCAGCCGTCGCTTTGGCGGTGATGCCGCCGGGCGAATCGGGACATCGTCGGGGCGATCGAAGGCCGGACTGACGGCGCGCAAACCTCGCGCGGACGCCCGCCAGATCATTGAAAAACCATAATCGGCGGTGATTCTTCCTGTGGACAAGGGCTAGCGGTCGACCGCGAATGCTTGTGCCGGTTAACGGGGGCGATACTGTATCTTGTGGCTTGGCCATGAGGAGAGGCCCTTATGAATCAAATGATCAACTGGACCGACGACCGCGTCGAGCAGCTGAAGAATCTCTGGACCGAGGGGCTTTCGGCGAGCCAGATCGCCCGCGCCCTGGGCGGCGTCACCCGCAATGCGGTGATCGGCAAGGTCCATCGTCTCGGCCTCGCCGGCCGGGCGAGCCCGTCACGTAGCGAACGCCCGCGCCTTCCGGCCGCGCCGAAGATGACGATGCGGACGCATATCCCGCCGGCCCCGGTGGTCGAGGAAGATCCGCTGACCTTCGACGACGGCAGCCACGCGACGGTGCTGACGATCAACGACCGCATGTGCCGCTGGCCGATCGGCGATCCCAGCGCCGACGAATTCCACTTCTGCGGCCGCAATCCGAAGTCCGGCTCGCCCTATTGCGAGGCGCATGCCCGCAAGGCGTACCAGCCGCAGCAGCAGCGCCGTGATCGCGGACGGATGGTGGGCTGAAGAGCCGCGCTGTCATCCCCGGCTGAGCATTGCGCCAGCAATGCGAAGGGAAGGGGACCCAGGTGGATGGACCTTCGCGGGTCTTGTCACCTGGGTCCCCTTCCCCCGCTGCGCTTCGCGCGCCTCGCCGGGGATGACAATCATTGCTAAATGTAGCCCGATCCGAGAGACGCCCACCATGACGAGCATCTACGATTTTTCGGCCAGGACGCTGCAGGGCAAGGAGGTCTCGCTCGGCGAGTATCGCGGCAAGCCGATGCTGATCGTGAACACGGCGAGCAAATGCGGGTTCACGCCGCAATATGAGGGGCTCGAGAAGCTCTGGCAGGAGCACCAGGCGAAGGGGCTCGTCGTTCTCGGCTTTCCCTGCAACCAGTTCGGGGCGCAGGAGCCGGGCAGCGCGGACGAGATCGAGAGCTTCTGCCAGGTGAACTACGGCGTGAGCTTTCCGATGTTCGCCAAGATCGACGTCAACGGGAAGGACGAGCATCCGCTCTATACGTTCCTGAAGGGCGAGAAGGCCGGCATTCTCGGCACGAAGAACATCAAGTGGAATTTCACCAAGTTCCTGGTCGATCGCACCGGCAAGGTGGCCGGACGCTTCGCGCCGACGACCAAGCCGGCCGATCTGGAAAGCGCCATCGCCAAGGTGCTGTGACCGCGATGCGCCTCGGCTGGACGCGCGCGGTGCCGGTGCTTGCACCCACCGCGGACGCGGTCGCGGCAATGGTCGCAGCCGGGCTGCCGGGGGCGCGCATGACCGGCTTTGCGCCGGTGGATGGCGGACTTGCGAACACCAACCTGCGCGTCGAGCTCGAGAGCGGGCGCGTGCTGCTGCGGCTCTACCAGCGCGATCCCGGGCAGGCGCGCAAGGAAGCCGCGCTGGCGGAGCGGCTGGCGGGCCGCGTGCCGATACCGAGCCATCTGCATGCCGGTCGGCAGGGCGGGTATCACTATGCGCTGGTGGAGTGGATCGACGGCGAGAGGCTCGAAGTCGCGCTGATGCACTGGAGCGATGCGGAGCGCGCGGCCGCCGGCGTGTCGGTCGGACACGGGCTGGCGGCGATCCATGCCGTCACATTCGCGAACCCCGGCTTTCTCGACGAAAGGCTGGTCCCGACGCCCATGGATGTCGGGCCGGATTTCATTCTCGGATTCCTGAGAAAGGCGCTCGCCGACGGCATCGGACGGGCACGGATCGGCGCTGCACTTGCGGATGCGACACTCCGCTGGGCGCGCGATCATGCGGCGCTGCGCTGGCCGGGGTCGCCCTGTCTCGTGCACAGCGACTTCAACGGCTCGAACATCCTGATGCGCGGCACCGACGTCGCCGCCGTTGTCGACTGGGAATTCGCGATGAGCGGCAGCCCCGATGGCGATTTCGGCAATCTGCTGCGCAATCATCCCGACGAAGCATTCATCGAGGGCGTGAGCGCCGGCTATCGCGCGGCGGGTGGAACGCTGCCCGACGACTGGCGCGTGCTGGCGCGGCGGGCAGACCTTCTGGCCTGGGCCGATTTTCTGCAGCGGCCGGACCTTCATCCTTCGGTGATCGAATCGGCGCGCGGCGCCATCGCGGCGACGATCGCGCTTTAGCCGACCTGTCCGTGGATCCAGCAATTGATCGAGAAGCGCGAATCCGCATAGCGGCCCGACGGCACACACACCGGCATGACCTCGTGCGGCATCCAGGAGGGGAAGAAGACGATGCTGTTGTGGCGGGGTGCGATGTCGATGTGGGCGCCTTCGCCCGGCATCGTTCCGAGTTCGTGAAGGCGCAGCGCGCCGCCGTCGAATGCCCTGGGCTGGACATGAAGGTAATAGACGCCGGTGATCAGGCGGAAGCGATCCTGCGGATCGCTGTCGGCCGCGCGCTTGGTGTCGACATGGCGCTTGTAGAAATCGCCATCGCCGTGCACGACGAGATCGCACTCCATATGCGTGACCGGCAGCGGCCGCATCCGCAGGACGTCGAACAGTTCCCCGATCATCGGCCGGATTGCGGCTTCGAGCGCCGCGAGCACGGGGCCGCGCCGGCCGAAATGCTTCGAGCTACGGAGTTCTGAGTTTCGCTCTGCAACATTGCCGTTGCCGACCTTTGTCGGCTTCAGGAGAGCTTCGTTTGCCAGAACGAAATCGAGGATGTCCGCGACCGTGTCCGGAGCGAGAAAATCTTCTCGGACGAGATAGTGCGGAAGCCGGACCTTGCGCGCATCGGACATGTCCCGAAGGTGACATGGCCCCGCACGAATGGAAACTGTCCTGGGCTCGCGGCGTCCGGTCCCGCCACGCTAGCGGCGCCTTACGCCACCATCGCGTCGTCGAGCGAGTAGCCCGCGGAACGCACCGTGCGGATCGGATCCCTCACGCCTTCGACGTTGAGCGCCTTGCGCAGGCGGCCGACATGGACGTCCACCGTGCGGGCTTCGACATAGACATCCGAACCCCAGACGGCGTCGAGCAGCTGTTCGCGGCTGAAGACGCGGCCCGGATGCTGGATCAGGTGATCGAGCAGCTTGTACTCGGTCGGGCCGAGATGAACTTCCTTGCCGGCGCGCCGCACGCGATGCGCGGCGCGATCCATCTCGATGTCGCCGATGGCGACGACGTCGGGCGCGAGGCTGGGCCGGATGCGGCGCATCACGGCGCGCAGGCGGGCGAGCAGCTCGGTCATCGAGAACGGCTTGGTGAGATAGTCGTCTGCGCCGGTATCGAGGCCGCGGATGCGGTCGCTTTCCTCGCCGCGCGCGGTGAGCATGACGATCGGGATGTTGCGCGTCTCCTGGCGGCCACGGAGGCGGCGGCACACTTCGATGCCGGAGAGCTGCGGCATCATCCAGTCGAGGACGACGAGATCGGGCTTCTCTTCGGCGGCGACGAGCAGGGCTTCCTCGCCGTCCTTGGCTTCCAGAACGCGATAGCCCTCGCGCTCCAGATTGTAGCGCAGCAAGGTCAGCAGCGCGCTTTCGTCTTCGGCAACAAGAACGGTCGGTTTCAGGCTCATGCGGGTTTCTCGAACGGTACGCTGGTTTCGCTGGTGGTGTCGGCCTTCGGACGGTTGGCCGAGAGATGATCGGCCTTGACCATGTGATAGACGACCTCGGCGATGTTGGTCGCGTGGTCGCCGCTGCGCTCGATGTTCTTGGCGATGAAGAGCAGATGGGTCGAAGAACCGATCGTGCGCGGATCTTCCATCATGTAGGTCAGAAGTTCGCGGAACAGGCTGTTGTAGAGCTCGTCGATCTCGCCGTCCTGGCGCCACACCGCCTCGGCGGCGGAGGCATTGCGGTCCGAATAGGCGTCGAGCACCTGCTTGAGCTGGCTGAGCGCGACCTTGCCCATGCGGGCGAGCGACGCGGTGAGGCGGATCGGCGGCTCGCGGTTGAGCACGATGGCGCGCTTGGCGATGTTCTTGGCGAGGTCGCCGATGCGCTCGAGCTCCGACGCGATCTTGATCGCGGCAAGCGTTTCGCGCAGGTCGACGGCCATCGGCTGGCGCAGCGCGAGCAGCTTGAGCGCGCGATCCTCGATTTCGATCTGCAGATCGTCGAGGCGCTTGTCGCTGGCGACCACGCTCTCGGCCACGGCGGTGTCACGGCGCGCGATGGCGTCGATCGCCGCGGCGAACTGCGCCTCGGCAAGACCGCCCATCTGGGCGATGGACGCGGAGAGGGCGTCGAGCTGTTCGCTGAAGGCTTTGACTGTGTGATCGCTCATTATCCAGGTCCGACTCTGTGAGACGTGCGCGCAGGCCGCTGATTAGCCGGGCAGCGGCATGGATATGCGACAGTTTTATAACAATTATGTGACAGCCGCATCGGCCGGGGTCGCAGGGAGCAGAATCGTGAATGTGCTGCCCTCGCCTTTGCGGCTTTCGATGCTCAAACGGCCCTGGTGGCGGTTGACGATGTGCTTGACGATGGCGAGGCCCAGCCCGGTTCCGCCCTTCTCGCGGCTGCGCTTCACATCGACCCGGTAGAAGCGCTCGGTCAGGCGGGGAATGGCATCGGCGGCGATACCCTCGCCGTCGTCCTTGATGGTCGTCGCCAGCATGGCCTGCGCGCCGCGGCCACTGGCGGCCCCGACAGGCTGAACCGAGACCCAGACATGGCCATCCTCGCGGCCGTATTTGATCGCGTTGTGGATCAGGTTCTGGAAGAGCTGGACCAACTCGTCGCGATCGCCGACGACCGGCGGCAGACCCGGTGCGGCGTTGAGCTCAAGCGTAATGCGGTCGATCTGGGCCAGAGGCGAGAGCGCCGCCAGCGCCTCGCGCAGGATCGCCTCAAGCGAGACCTTGCCGGAGGGGCGGACATGCTCGTTCAGCTCGATGCGGGTCAGCGACAGAAGATCCTCGATCAGGCGCCGCATGCGGCCGGCCTCGACACTCATGATGTCGAGGAAGCGGTCGCGCGCCTTCGGATCGTCGCGGGCATGACCCTTGAGCGTGTCGATGAAGCCGGAGACGGCGGCCAACGGCGTGCGCAGCTCGTGGCTGGCATTGGCGACGAAATCTGCGCGCATCTGCTCGCTGCGCTTGATGGCGGTGAGATCGTGCAGCACCAGCATCGTGACAGGCGGCCGACCGGCAAGAAGCGCGGTGTGTGCCTGGTAGTGCCGCGTGACGGGAACCGGGGAGACGAATTCGAAATCGCGGGATTCGCCGGTCTCGCCGGTTAATTCGATCGCTTCCAGAACCTGGGGCGTGCGGACCATGAGCGAGACATGCTTGTTCTCCGGCGCCACGCCGATGACCGTGTGCATCGAGGCATTGGCGAAGAGGACGCGGCCGCTGGTGTCGAGAAGCATGAGCGGATCGGGAAGATGCGCCAGCACCTCGCGCGCCATCGGCGAGAGGAGCGTATCGCCCTTCTGTCCGAGTTCGAGCGCCTGCTCGGCAAGGTGCAGACGTCCCTCGCGGGCGAGATAGGTGACCAGCGCGGCGACCAGAACGCCGCCGCCCAGCACGGCATAAAGCGTGTCGCGGTCCCACAGGATCGCGACAGCCGCACCGAGCGCCAGGCCGGCCAGCGCCGGCCAGAGCAGGCGCGCCAGAACGCTCCAATAGGTTTCCTGCGGATTCATGCCGCTCCCGATTCAAGGGAGACGATCATAGCCGCAATCGCGACAGTTTGAGGTCAGCCGGCCGTCGCGGCTGTGAATAGCTTTGATTGCCCTTTGGCGAGGTGGGCGATGAGCGCGGCATGCTGCCGGCAGGCGATGAGACGCAACCCTTCGCGGCGCGCGTGCCGCATATTCCAGCGCCGGGCGAGATCCTGGGCCTTCTCGCGCCCGCGACGGCGTACCAGGTCGCGGTAGGAATGGGCGAGCATTACGCCGCGCGCACGGTTGCAGCCCTGACATGCCGCGACGACGTTGTGCAGGGCCATCGTACCGCCGGCGCAGCGCGGGATGATGTGCTCGATCGTGGCCGACGTGTCGGTTCGGGGCGCCTCCGACAGCGCGATCCGGCAGTACCAGCAGCGGCCCTGCTGTGCGGCAACCAGGCGATGTCTGCGTCGAACGAGCATCGTGCCGTGGATGAGAGGCGACGTGCAGAATGTAGGCGTGCAACCGGCCGCGCAAAGGTGCGCTCGGCGATACCGGTTAACAAATGCTTTCCGTGCGGGATGACGTGTCGAATTCCGGGGCTCAGCGCTTGCGCATCATGCCGTTCAGATCGGGATTGGTGAGCGGACCCTGGACCAACGGCTCGGAGCCGCCCCGCGCGAGGAAGTCCTTGGCGAGCCGCAGGGTCTCGTTATGGACGGCCTTGGCGATGCCGGAGCCGGCACTGAGGCGGCGGACGCCGGCCGCTTCGAGTATTGCGGCATCGGGCAGCCCCGGCCAGGCGAGAAGATTGAGCGGAGCGACGACGTCCTTCACGAGCTCTGCGATGCGCGCATTGTCCGGGAAGGCGGGAACGAAAATGGAGTTGGCGCCTGCGCCACGATAGAGCGCGGCGCGGCGGATGGTCTCGGCATAGGCGTCGGCAGCAGCGAGGCGGCGAAGATAGACATCGACGCGGGCGTTCACCCAGATCGGCGTGCCGGCCTTCGCCGCTGCCGACTTCAAGTTCTCGATCTTGCGGGCGAGAAGCTCAGGCGGCTCGTTGCCGTCTTCGATGTTGATGCCGACGGCGCCGGCTTCAATCACCTGGCCGACAGTGCGCGCGGCGGTTTCGGCGTCGGCGGCATAGGCAGCTTCGATATCGGCGGAAACAGGCAGCGAAACGGTTGCCGCGATCTCGGCGACCGTCGCGAGGACCAGATCGAAAGGAACATGCTCGCCATCGGCGAAGCCATGCGCCCAGGCGACGGCGGCGCTGGAGGTCGCGATCGCGGACGCACCGGCGCTTTCGATCACGCGCGCGCTGCCGGCATCCCAGGCGTTGGGAAGGACGAGCAGCTTCGGACCGGCGTGAAGCGCGGCGAAGGTTTCGTAGTGCGAGGTCATACATTGGCCCTTTCGTGATCCAGCAGCCAGCGCTTGCGCTCAAGGCCGCCGCCGTAACCGGTGAGGGAACCATCGCTGCCGACGACGCGATGACAAGGCACGACGATGGCGATCGGGTTTGCGCCGTTTGCAAGGCCGACGGCGCGCATCGCCTATCTGATCGTGATGGCGATCATCGTCCGCGTGTTCATCACCATGTACGAGATCCCGAGCTCGGCCATGGTTCCGGAGATGACCGACAATTACAACGAGCGCACGACCTTCATTTCCGTGCGCTATGTCTTCGGTGTCGCGGCCGGCGTGGCGATGAACGCCATCGCTTTCGGCGTGATCATGAAGACCGTGGGCGGCCATGACGGACGGCTCAACGCGGCGAACTATCCGGTCTTCGCGGCGGTGTCCTGTGTGATCATGGTGGTGTCGATCTACACCTCGGCGCTCGGCACCCATCGCTATATCCAGTTCTTCCGCGCGCCGGAACAGCGCCGGATGAGCGCCTTGCAGGTGGTGCGCGAGATGCTCGCGACCCTGTCCAACAGCCAGTTCCTCGTGCTGCTCGTGGCCGCGGTGTTCGGGACGATGGCGATCGGCCTCGGCGCCGCGCTCGGCATCTACTTCAACACCTATTTCTGGGAGTTCACGACGACGCAGCTCGCCTATATGGGCTTGGCCGCCCTGCCCTCCGCTGTGCTCGCGCCTGTCGTGGCGAACATCCTGTCGCGCATGATCGGCAAGAAGCCGGCGGCCGTGACCTTCTATGCGATGTTCCTCGTCGTCGCCTCGACCATGATCTCGCTGCGCCTGCTGAACGTCGCGCCGGACAACGGCACGCCGCTTCTTTTTTGGCTCGTCTTCGCCGAGCGTGTGACCACCGGCATCCTCGGCATCGGCACGCTGATCCTGTTCGGCTCGATGATGGCCGATGTGGTGGATGCGAGTGCGGTGCAGACCGGGCGGCGATCCGAAGGGCTGCTCTTCGCCTCGGTTGCCTTCGTGAACAAGCTGCTCTCGGGCGCCGGCACGTTTCTCGCCGGCATTCTGCTCCAGCTTTCGCAATTCCCGGACCACGCCAATCCGGCAACGCTCGACCCCGGCGTGCCGCGCGAGCTCGCGTTCTACTATCTTCCCAGCATCATCTTCTTCTATGGTATCGGAATGACCATCCTGTCGCGTTACCGGATCAGCAAGGAGCAGCACGAGGCCAATGTGCGCCTGCTGAGCGAAGAAGAGGCGGAAGTGGCGGTGGCGATGTCTACGACGCCGCCGGCGCCATAGGATGACCACTGCCGCCGCCGCGGAACTCGGCAGCCTTCGCACCAAGCTGTTCTACGGTTTCGGCTCCGTCGCCTATGGCCTCAAGAATGCCGGCTTTCACAGCCTTCTCGGGCTCTACTACAACCAGATCATCGGCATGCCGGCCGGGCTGGTGGGGCTCGCGATCTTCCTGGCGCTGACGATCGACGCCTTTGCCGATCCCGTCATCGGCCACATCTCCGACAATCTGCGCACGCGCTGGGGACGGCGCCATCCCTTCATGTATGCCGCGGCCGTGCCGGTCGGCGTGTCGTTCTTCTTCCTCTGGTATCCACCGGCGCTCAGCACCGACCAGATGTTCTTCTACCTGTTCGCCATGGCGGTGGTAGTGCGCACCTTCATCTCGATGTTCGAGATCCCGAACTCCGCGATGATCGCGGAGCTGACCACCGACTACGACAATCGCACGCATTTTCTGTCATTCCGGTATTTCTTCAGCGTGCTTGGCGCAGGCGTGCTGGGGTTCGTCGCGCTGCGCTACATCCTGGTGCCCGACGCGACGCATCCGGTGGGCCAGCTCAATCCGCACGGCTATGTCACCTACGGTCTCATTGCCGGCGCGGCAATGACGACAGCGATCCTGATCTCCTCGCTCGGCACCCATCGCTGCATCAAGCACTTCCGGGTGATCGAGCCGCGCGACGTCACGCTGATGGACACGCTGCGCGAGGTCGGAACCAGCCTGTCCAATCCGTCCTTTCTGGTGCTGCTCGGCGCGGCGCTGTGCGGAACGGTGTCGATCGGCGTTTCCGGATTCCTGGCACTCTATTTCGCGACCTATCTCTGGGGCCTGACCGCCGCGCAGATCGCGTTGTTCTCGTTCTGCGGTCTTGCCGCCGCCGTAACCGGCGTGCTGACGGCGACGCCCCTGTCGCGACGCTTCGGCAAACGCCGGCTCGGCATCACGCTGTTCATCGCCTTCATCCTGACCTCCTCGCTGCCGATCCTGCTGCGCCTGATCGGGTTCTTTCCGGAGAACGGTTCGCCCTGGCTGCTGCCGCTGCTGCTGCTCGACCGGCTGGTGTCGGATACGCTCGGCATCACGGTCCTGATCATGTTCTCGTCGATGCTGACCGACGTCGTCGAGGACAACGAGATCAAGACCAAGCGGCGTTCCGAAGGGCTCTACTTCGCCGCCTCGGCCTTTGTGAACAAGGCGATTTCGGGCCTCGGCGCCTTCATCGGCGGCATGATGCTGAGCGCGGTGGATTTTCCCATCGGCGTCGATCCGTCGAAGGTCGACATGCAGACGGTGCACGATCTCGCCTATGTCTATATGCCATTCATCGTGATCATGTTCACCGCGGGCATGCTCCTGATGTCGCGCTACGGGATAAGTCGCGAGTCGCATCTGGATAATCTGCGCAAGCTTGAGGAGAGCGCCGTGCTGGCGGATGCACCCGTCTCGGTGGAGGAAGAACTGACGGACGGGCTTCCCGAGCGGGCGGCCGGCGAATGAGCGATCCATTACAGCGTCCGATCACGCCGGAGATTCGCCGCGAACTCGGCAGCCTGCGCACCAAGCTGTTTTACGGCTTCGGCTCGGTCGCCTTCGGCGTCAAGGACAACGGGTTCCAGTATTTCCTGCTGTTCTTCTACAGCCAGGTGCTCGGCGTGCCGGCGCTTCTGGTCGGCGAGGCGATCTTCATCGCGCTGGTGGTCGATGCTTTCGCCGATCCCATCGTCGGGCAGTTTTCCGACAATCTTCGCACCCGGCTGGGACGGCGCCATCCGCTGATGTATGCTGCCGCCATCCCCGCGGCCATCGCCTACTACGTGCTGTGGAATCCGCCGCATCTGTCGCAAAGCGGGATGTTCGTCTTCCTGATCGTGTCGGCGGTCGTCGTACGCACCTTCATCACGATGTACGAGATCCCGAGCTCGGCGCTCGTCAACGAGCTGACGCCGGATTACGACCAGCGCACGTCTTTCCTCGGCATTCGCTATTTCTTCGGCTGGATGGGCGGGCTGGCGATGCAATTGCTCGCCTTCGGCGTGTTCTTCACGGCGACGAAGGACAATCCCGTCGGCCAGCTCAATCCGGAGGGCTATTTCAAGTATTCCATCACCGCGGGCATTCTGATGGTGATCGCGATCTTCGTCTCGGCGCGCGGCACGCAGAGATTCGTCCCCTATTTCGCGATGCCGCCGAAGCGCAATCTTTCGGTATTCCAGATCCTGAAAGAGATGTTCGAGACCGTTTTCCACGGCTCGTTCATCGTGCTGACGATCTCGGCGATCTTCTCGGCTGTCGCGGCAGGAACGCTGACGGCGCTGAACAACCACTTCAACACCTTCTTCTGGGGCCTCAGCGCCGGGCAGATCTTCTGGTTTTCGATCTTCGTGATCCTGTCGCCCATCGGCGCGATGATCATTGCGACGCCGGCAGGGCGGCGTTTCGGCAAGAAGCGCACGGCGATCGGGTTCTGGATCCTGTCGACGATCTTCTACTGGTTCCCGATGGGCGCGCGGCTGCTCGACATGTTCCCCGAGAACGGTGCGCCGGACCTCCTGCCGCTGCTGGTGAGTTTCACCACGGTCGGCGTGACGTTCAGCATCGCGTCGTCGATCACCATCTCGTCGATGCTGGCCGATGTGGTGGAGGACAGCGCGCGACGCACCGGCCGGCGCTCCGAGGGCCTGTTCTTCGCGGCGAACAGCTTCATCCAGAAGGCGGTGTCGGGCGCGGGGCCGCTGGTTGCCGGCATCCTCCTGACCGACATCGTGCACTTCCCGGACCGCGCCAATCCGGCGACGCTGGACCCGGCGATTCCGAAGCTGCTGGCACTCGACTATTTCCCGGTGACGATCACGCTCTACACGATCTCGCTGATCTGCCTGAGCTTTTATCGCATCGACCGGTCGACCCATGAGGAGAACGTCCGCAAGCTGGCGGAAGAGGCGGCGCGAGCGCCGGTAGCGGTAGGTCTTGAGGGCCTCCACACGCCGGAGCATAGCGATCCCGCCGAGGACATCGCGCCCTGAAAGGGCATCTGATAAGAGGCGCCATGGACACCCGCCAAGCGGCCTCGACCGACCGCTACAACAAGAAGAAGGAGGCGATCATCGCCGCCGCCGCCGGCATCCTGAACCGGCGCGGGGTTCGCGGCATGACGCTGGCCGATGTCGCGGCGAGCGTCGACCTGATCACGACCTCGGTGACTTATTACTTCAAGAAGAAGGAAGACCTCGCGGTTGCCTGCTTCCTGCGCGGGATCGAGCGCTTCGATGCGCTGATCGATGCGGCGCTGAAGGAAGCGACGCCCGAGAAGCGGCTCTACACCTTCCTCGATCTCTATCTGGCGCTTCACCGGCGCATCCGCGAAGGCGAGGAAGCGCCGGTCGCGGTGTTCAGCGACATCCGCGCGCTGAAGGAGCCGCACCGGCCGGTGGTCGGTGCCGCCTATGGCCAGTTCTTCCGCAAGGTTCGCTCGCTGTTCCGCGCGCCGGGCAATGAATGGCTCGACCGCCGCATGGCGACGGCGCGCACGCATATGCTGATGGAACAGATGTACTGGGCGGTGACCTGGCTGCCGCGCTACGATCTCGACGATTACGGCCGCGTGCGCGACCGGATGTTCGACATCATGCTGCATGGCGTGGCGCCAGACGGGGCGAAATGGGAGCCGGCAAAGCTGCCCGATCTGCCGGCGGCGGAGGACAGCCAGCGCGAGACCTTCCTGACTGCAGCGACGCGGCTGATCAACCAGCGCGGCTATCGCGGCGCGTCGGTGGAGAAGATCTCCGAGGAGCTCAACGTCACCAAGGGTTCGTTCTATCACCACAATGACGCCAAAGATGATCTCGTCGTCGCCTGCTTCGAGCGGACCTTCGAGGTGGTGCGGCGGGTGCAGTCGGCGGCACTGGCGGTGCGCGGCGACTATTGGCACAAGATCGCGGCGGCGGCGGCGGCACTGGTGGAATACCAGCTCTCGGAACAGGGGCCGCTGCTGCGCACCTCGGCGCTCTCCGCCCTGCCCGAACCGATGCGGCTGGCGATGGTCGAGCGCGCCAACCGGGTGTCGGAGCGTTTCGCGGCTATGATCTCCGACGGCGTGGCCGACGGCTCGATCCGCGCGGTCGATCCCTATATCGCCGCGCAGATGCTGAATGCGACGCTCAACGCGGCGTCCGACCTGCCCTACACCATCCCCGATGTTGCGGCGTTCGACGCCGCCGCGCTCTACGCCAAGCCGATGCTGATGGGCGTGTTTTCGCACTGATTTTCGAAAATCCGGTTTGTTTCTGCCCGCTGCGCCACTTAGACTGACAATCAGTCAGAAGGGGCCGAAACGGCCATCGGGAGGGTTTCGTGGACCGTTTGAAGGACAAGATCGCCGTCATCACCGGCGCGGCGTCGGGCATCGGGCTCGGCACCGTCGAGCTGTTCGTCGCCGAGGGCGCGAAGGTGATCGCCGCCGACGTGCAGGACGACAAGGGCAAGGATTTGGAGCGTCGCTTCAACGGCCAGGTGAAGTTCGTCCATTGCGACGTCACCAAGGAAGAGGACATCCAGGCGACGATGCAGGCGGCGAAGGATAATTTCGGCGGCCTCGACATCCTGTTCAACAATGCCGGTGCCGGCGGCGCGCCGAACACCATCGAGGATATGACGGGCGAGGCGTGGGACCGGACGATGGGGCTTCTGCTCCGTTCGGTCGCGCTCGGCATGCGCTACGCGATCCCGTTCATTAAGGAGCGCGATGGCGGTTCGATCATCAACACGGCGTCGGTAGCAGCGCTGTCTGCCGGCATGGGGCCGATCGCCTATTCGACCGCCAAGGCCGGCGTGGTGCATCTGACCACGGTGGCGGCGGCGCAGCTCGGCCGTTCCAAGATCCGCGTCAACGCGATCTGCCCCGGCTTCATCCGCACCGAAATCTTCGCCGCCGGCATGCGGGCGGCAGGGATGAACGAGCAGATGGCCACGATGGTGACCAAGGGCATGTTCGAGCAACAAGCCGACGCCCAGCCGATCCCCAAGCCCGGCCTGCCCGAGGACATCGCGAATATGTGCCTGTTCTTCGCCAGCGATGAATCGAAGTTCGTCACCGGCACGCATATCCAGGTCGACGGCGGCCTGACGGTCGGGCCGCGCCACTCCTGGGACCCCGAAGAACAGCAGCGCCGCATGGCGATGCGGGCGCAGGCGATGCAGGCGAAAAGCTAGGCCTCGAACACCGGCCGTTGCGCGAGCTGCTCGCGGCCTTCGCTTTTCTCGAAGCCTTCGATCAGGGCGTAAATCTCCTTGGGGGCTTCGAGCGGGGCTTTCTCGGGAAAGGGCGGCGCGGGGTAGTACTCGATGCCGAGCTGGAGCGCCTTGGCGACCGCCTCGCCAGCGATCAGGGAAGCGAGATAGAGCGCACCGTCGATGCCCGCGGAGACGCCGGCAGTGGTGACGTATTTTCCATCGCGATGGTAGCGCGCGGGCGAGAAGGTTGCGCCATGGGCGGCGAGGCGCTTCTGGTAGAACCAGTTGCACGCGGCGGTGCGGCCCTTGAGAAGACCGGCGGCGCCCAGAATACCGACGCCGTTGCAGACCCCGAAGGTCCATGTCGAGGTCGCATCGAGGTCGCGGAGCTTGGCCAGGAAACGTTCGTCCTTCTCCATCGCGAAGCCGCCCGGACCACCGGGGACATAGAGGATGTCGGTGCTTCGGACCTCGTCGAAGCCTTTCCAGGCGAGCAGGCCGAGCGCGCGCGTGTCGGCGGCGATCACGCCGGGCGTTGCAGCAACGAATTCGGTCTCCATGCCGGGAAGGCGCGAGAGAATCTCATAGCCGCCGACGGCGTCGAGCGTGGTGAAGCCGTCGTAGATGAGGATGGAGAGACGCATGGTGGAGCTCCGGGGCGTGCGGAGCGATCATGCTGCGGGAACGTGGCGGCGGGAACGACAAAGGGGCCACGATTTCGGCCAACCTGCCGCAATCCTCATGCACGACCCCGTGCGGGGCATCCATGATCACCGATGCGCCAAGGCGATCTTGGATCGCCGGGGCAAGCCCGGCGATGACGGCGGTGAATTGGGTGCTCAATCGTCGAAACGCTTCGACCGCTGCTGTTTGGTGCGCGCGTGTTTCTTCTTCGAGTCGAGGCGGCGTTGTTTGATGCCCTTCGAGAGCTTGGTCGGCTTGCGCGGCTTGGGTGCGATCGTGGCGCGGCGAATGAGTTCGGCGAGGCGAACACGAGCCGTTTCGCGGTTGCGGGCCTGATCGCGGCTTTCGCGCGCCGCGAGGATCAAGATGCCGTCTTTGGTCAGGCGACGGCCCGCGAGCTTTATCAGGCGGACTCGTACCTCGTCGGGCAAAGCCCGCGAATGCAGAACATCGAACCGCAGCTGCACGGCGCTCGCGACCTTGTTGACGTTCTGGCCGCCGGCACCGGAGGAGAGAATGAAGCTCTCGGCGAGTTCGCTCTCCGGAATGGCAATGGTCGATGTGACGCGCAGAGCGGGCATGATCAGCACATCGGCATGCGGTGTTTGGCGATATTCTCGAACAACGAGCGCACCACGTCGAAATCGATCTTCCCGACGTTCTTGTAACGGATACAGCCCTTGCCGCAATCGATGCCCTTGAGCGCCGCCTTGTGATCGGCGATGGCGCGCTGGCCGGCATAGAAGGCAATATAGCCCTTCTGGTTGGCGAAAGCGGTGACGAGTTCGCCGTTCCGCTTGTAGGCCGCCATGCCGTAATCCATGCCTTCATCGCATTCGGCGAGGATCTCGCGCGCCAGCTTGCGGAATTTCGCCAGAACGGGACGACGCGTATCGTCCGCCTCCTTCAGGTATTCCGCGACGCTTTTCGCCTTCGACTGCACCATGGTCAGTGCAGCACGCCGCGGCGCGCGAGGCTGAGCGCGTAGGCGATGATGACCAGTGACAGGAAATTCGCCGCCGCGAAACTGGCGATGCCGGGGGCGCCGATGGCGGAAATCCAGCCCTTGCCAACCGCGTGCCAGAGGAGCTGGAAGAAGCCGAAAGCCCAGCCGGTGACGAGCAGCGGGACGGCAAAACCGCGCAGCATGACGAGCAGGACTGCGCCTAGAAGATTGCACGCCATCACCGCGCCGATGACGAGATAGTCGAGCGGCGTGAGGCCGTCGAGATAGGCCTGCTGGGCCGCGGTCAGATCGATCCGGCCGCTGAGCGCCAGGATGAAGGCGAGCGAGATCAGGACGGAGGCGGCGAGAAAAAACGCCGTGATCGACCAGATCCAGAACGAACGGGTCCCCGACATCGACAATCCTCCCTGCCGCTTCTTTTTGTAATCTGCGCGGTCGAAGCAACTTTAGCACGGCCAGCCGCTGCCGGAAGCCTGAACAGCCTCCGACGGCGGGCAAGGGCTCGCATTGAGCAGGATCAATCCGCGCGCTATTGCGGCTCCGCGAAGATCTTCTTCAGCTCGGTCTTGAGGATCTTGCCGTTGGCGTTGCGCGGCAGGGTCTCGGGCCAGAACACGACCTTCACCGGGACCTTGAACGCGGCAAGCTTGCCGGCGACGAACTGGCGAAGTTCTTCTTCGGTCGTGTGCATGCCGGGCTTCAGATGGACCACGGCGCCGGGCTCCTCGCCGAGCGTCTTATGCGGCACGGCGACCAGCGCGGCATCCATCACGGCGGGGTGGTCGTAGAGAACGTTCTCGACCTCGATGCAATAGATGTTCTCGCCGCCGCGGATCAGCATGTCCTTGGCGCGGTCGATGATGAAGCAGAAGCCTTCCTCGTCGATGCGGGCGAGGTCGCCGGTCTTGACCCAGCCGTCGACGAAGGTCGCGGCCGTGGCCTCAGGCTTGTTCCAGTAACCCTTCACGATGTTCGGACCGCGGGCCCAGAGTTCGCCGACCTCGCCGCGCGGCAGTTCGGTCTTGCCTTCGATATCCATGATCTTGATCTCGCAGGCGCCGACGGCAGGGCCGCAGGAGGACGGACGGTTCTCATAATCCTCGCCCGAGTGCGTCGTGCAGGTCGCCGAGGTTTCCGTCATGCCCCAGCCATTGCCCGGCGCCGAATTCGGCCAGGCTTGCTTGATCTGCTTGACCAGCTCCGGCGCCGAGGGCGCGCCGCCATAGGACATGCTTTCGAGCGAGGAGAGATCGTATTTGTGGCGGTTGGGATGTTCGAGGATCTGCCAGGCGATGGTCGGCACGCCGCCGGCGCCGTTGATCTTCTCCTTCTCGATGAGCTGCATCGCCTTCTCGGCATCGAAGCGGCGCATCAGAACGATCTTGCCGCCGGAGACCACGGTCGGACCCATCACCGCGAAACAGCCGGTGGCATGGAAGAACGGCACGGAGAGCAGCATCGAGCGCTGCGGCGCATCGAGCGGATTGGCGACGACCGGAATCGGCTCGCCCTTGCGCAGGAAGTTGCGCGCAGCGGAGAAGCCGGCCGCGATGATGTTCGACATCATGTTGCGATGGGTGCCGAGCGCGCCCTTCGGCCGGCCCGTGGTGCCGGAGGTGTAGAGGATGGTGGCATCGTCGTCGGGATGGATGTCGACCTTCGGCATTTCGCCGGCCGGCAGCTTGCCCCAGTCGTTGACCTTGCCGACCACGTCCTCGAGGCGGAAGACGATGGTGTGCGGCAGGTCTTCGTCGTAGCGGCTGACATAGATCTTTTCGAGCGCGGGACAATTCACCAGATGCTCGTTGATGCGCTCGAGCCGCTCGGCATCGACGAAGGCGACCTTGGTGCCGGAATCGACCAGGCCGTATTCGAGCTCGGGTCCGGTCCACCACGCATTCAACGGTGTGACGATCGCGCCGATGATCTCGGCGGCATAGAACGCCACCGGCCATTCGGGAAGATTGCGCATGATGATGGCGACGCGATCGCCCTTCTTCACGCCGTCGGCCTGAAGCTGCGCAGCGAGTTTCAGCACGGCACGCGCGAAAGTCTCAAAGGTGCAGCGGTCGTTCTCATAGACGAGGAAATCGCGGTCGCCATACTGGCGCGCGGCGAGGAAGACTTCGCGGTTGGTCGGTGGGGCGTTCTTCCACACCTTGGTCGGGATGCCACGGATCGTGACCGTCTCGGTCTCGAAGCGCGAGCCGGGCGCGGTGAGGATGTCGTGGGCCTCTTTGAGCGAGATCGCGGGCCAGTTGGCAGGCAAGGTCATGGAATCGGGTCCTGGGCTACTAGAACTAGTGGGCCGGTTTCCGGTCTCCACATCGTACTGTTTTTGAGTTCGCGCGCTTGATCGATCTGACAGTGCGTCAGTCGAGCGACGAAGACCTTATATAAAGAGCGGCGCCGTTGCGGCAAGCATTGCCGACGGTCCGCCGCGTCGCGGCCATCCTTCTGCAGGCTCAGGCTGAGGGCGGCAGGTGGCGGGCCTGGCGGAAGGTGACCAGCCGGTTCTGGCAATCGTCCCACAGCGCAAGGCGTGCGCAGCGCAGGCTTTCGAGCAGGGAAACGCGGCTGACCTCGGCAAGGCGGATCTGGTCGCGCAGGACTTGCGGCAGGCGGTAGTACGGGATGCGTGCATAAAGATGATGCACATGATGCATACCGATATTTGCCGTGAACCAGCGCAGCACATGCGGCAGGACGTAATAGGACGAGCCGTAAAGCGCCGCCTCGTGGACGTTCCAGGCCTCGCCCCCGGCCCAGACCGTGTCGTCGAACTGGTGCTGGATGAAGAACAGCCAGATGCCGATGGAGCCGGCGAGCAGCGTGATCGGCACCTGGGTGAGGAGGAAGGCCTTCCAGCCGACCAGCCACATCAGCGCGACCGCCACCGCGGCGATGCCGAGGTTGGTCATCATCGGGCTGATCCAGGCGCGCCAATTGGCGAGTGTGGGGCCGAGCGGGAAACGGTGGCGCAGGACGAAGAGATAGACCGGACCTAGACCGAACAGGACGAGCGGGTTCCGATAGAGCCGGTAGGCGACGCGGCGGAGCGGCGGCAGCGCGCGATATTCGGCGACCGTCAGCGTCTGCAAATCGCCGATGCCGCGCTTGTCGAGATTGCCCGAGGTTCCGTGATGGATCGCGTGCGCCTTCTTCCAGGAATCGTAGGGCGTGAGGGTGAGGATGCCGATGACGCGGCCGACCCAATCGTTCGCCGCGCGCCAGCGGAAGAACGAGCCATGGCCGCAATCGTGCTGGATCATGAACAGGCGGACGAGAAAGGCGGCGGACGGCAGCGCGAGGGCGAGCGCGATCCAGCCGTGATCGAACTCCCAGGCCGCCCAGCTGATCAGCCAGAGGGCAACAAACGGCGCGGCGGTGACGATCAGCTCGAAGGTGCTGCGGATGGTGGAAGGATTGCGATAGCGCGCGAGGATGCCGATCCACTCCGACGCCGGGGCGGCGGGATGTTCATTCTGGGACACGGATCAGCCTTGGGCAAAGCGACAGCGCCGCCGTGTTTAGCCGGATGTGTGGGCGAAAGAAAGGCGGGGGATGTGCTTAGAGTTTCCGCAGCTCGCGCCCAGCGGCACGCCGCCCTTCGAGGCCCCTTCAGGGCACCTCAGGGTGACGTGTCTACTTTTGCATTCGCCTCGTGCTGAGGTGCTTTGCGAAGCGAAGCCTCGAAGCACGACGCGTTTCCTCAACTTACAACGCGTCGATGCTCTGCGCCCGTGCCGCCCACTCCGCCTTGAGCTCTTCGACGAGATCGGCGTGCTTCTCGCGCGCGGCTTCGCGCACCTTAGGCACATGGTAGCTCGGGAAGAGGTCGTTGTCAGGGCGGAAGTCCTTCAGGATCTGCTTCGCCACCGTGACCTTGTGGACCTCGGTCGGGCCGTCGGCGATGCCCATCACCATCGACGAGATCAGCATGCCGGTGAACGGCATCTCGTTGGAGACGCCAAGCGCGCCGTGCAGATGCATCGCCTTCGACACGATGTCGTGATAGACCTTCGGCATCGCGACCTTCACGGCGGCGATGTCCTTGCGCACCTTCTTGTAGTCCTTGTGCTTGTCGATCAGCCAGGCCACGTGCAGAACCTGGAGGCGGAACTGCTGCAGCTGGATGTAGCTGTCGGCGATCTGCTCCTGCACCATCTGGAAATCGGCGAGCTTGCCTTCGCGCGTGGTGCGCGAGACCGCGCGCTGGCACATCAGGTCGAGCGCCTTCTGGCACTGGCCGACAGTGCGCATCGCATGATGGACGCGGCCGCCGCCGAGGCGGACCTGGCCGAGCTCGAACGCCGAACCGCGCGGACCGAGCAGCGCATCGAACGGCACTTTCACGTTGTTGTAGCGGATATAGCCTTCGGAGCCGCGCCCACCGCCGACGCCGACATAGCGGATGACTTCCACGCCCGGCGATTTGCGCGGCACGAGGAACATCGACATGCGCTTGTAGGGATCCTTGTGATCCGGATCGGTCACCGCATAGACGACGAAGACCTCGGCATTGCGCGCGCCGGAGGTGAACCACTTCTCGCCGTTGATCACCCACTCATTGCCGTGCAGCTCGGCGCGCGTGGTGAAGGCGAGCGGATCGGAGCCGCCCTGCGGCTCGGTCATCGAATAGCCGGAGGTGATCTCGTTGTTGAGCAGCGGCCAGAGGTATTTGTCCTTCTGTTCCTGCGTGCCGTAATGCGAGATGATCTCGGCGTTGCCGGTGTCGGGCGCCTGGCAGCCGAACACGACCGGCGCGAGGCCGACGCGGCCGAGACGTTCGTTGAGCAGCGCGAGCTTGACCTGGCCATAGCCCTGGCCGCCGAGATCGGGCGTCAGGTGGCAGGCCCAGAGGCCCATGTCCTTGACCTTCTTCTGCAGCGGGCGGATCGCCTTCTGGTAGGTCTTGGATTTCACGCCGCCGAGGCCGACGCCGACATGGGTGAGCGGCTCGACCTCGTTCTCGATGAACTCGGACACCCAGTCGAGCTTCTTCTGATATTCCGGATCGGTCTCGAAATCCCAGGCCATCGTTCTCTCCCATTTTTTCCTTTGGCTGGATTATCCCAGCCCCGACAGGGAGGCCGCAAGTGAAAAGATACCGGTTTTTCTAAAAAATGATCCCAGCGTCTCATGTGCCGCGGGTCGACGCAGCAGGTACGCGTTGAAAAAGGTCTATTGGCCCGCGATGATAGCGCAACTATGCGGAACTCCTCGGCAGCGACCGGCCATTTCAACTCACTGGATGCCTTGCGCGGTATCGCGGCCATCGGCGTCGCGCTGAGCCATGTCGGTTGGATCACCTCACTTACCAACACGCGTCTGCTCGCCAACGCACACCTCCTGGTCGACTTCTTCTTCGTGCTGTCCGGGTTCGTCATCGCCTTCAACTATGCCGACCGGTTGAACAACGGGACAGAGACGGCTCGCTTTGTCTGGCTGCGCTTCTGGCGCCTTTATCCGCTGCACTTCGTCATGCTGCTGGTGTTCGTCGTGATCGAGGCGATGAAATGGTATGCCGCGCACCGTTACGGCCTCGTCCCGAACCAGCAAGCCCTATCGACCAATACGCCCACGGCGTTCCTGACCAACATGTTTCTGATCCAATCATTCGGCTTTAACACCAACGACACATTCAACGGCGTATCCTGGAGCATCAGCACAGAGTTCTACGCCTACCTCGCGTTCGCGCTGATTGCGTTGGTTGTCCGACGTCGAATCGGCTGGGCTGCGTCCGCCGTGGTATTCGCGACGGGGCTCCTTGTCTGGCGCGACGGCGGAAGCTTGTCGCACACCTGGGATATCCTGGCGTTCAATCGTTGCCTGTTCGGATTCTTTTTGGGCGTGCTCGTATTTGTCGGTTATGGGAACTCCACGCGGCTTGGCCAACTTCCGGCGGGAGCCGCTGCGGCGCTCAGCGTCGCGACGATTGCTGCCCTGGCGATCTTCCTGGCCCTAAAGCCAAACGGCGTCGCGGAATTCCTCGCGCCGTTTCTCAGCGCCGCGATAATCTTCGTCCTGGCGGCAACGCCGCGCAATGCGGTCTCCGCCGCTCTGTCCACCCGGCCCATGATCTGGCTCGGACAGGTCTCCTATTCCATCTACATGGTCCATCTGGCAATACTCTGGTCGCTCGCGCAGTTCGCACGCGTCGTTCTTCATGCGCCCTCGGTCATCGCCGGCGCCAAACAGATCAATTTCGTTGCCCTGCCCGCCCCCGCTGGCGACATTCTGCTTGTGGCAGCGATCGGCATCGTGCTGCTGGCCTCGCACGCAAGCTATCTGCTAATCGAGGCCCCCTGGCGCGACTGGTCCAGACGCTACTGGCCCTCTCGCAAAACAACGCCGGCGACCACCTGACCGCTGGGCGCGCAGGCCGGGCCGTGCCAAGATCGCGCCAGCCACATCAGGAGGAAAACATGGCCAAGCCGGAAAGCGTCGGAATGTCGGGCAAGCGGCTACAGCTGCTCGATAAGGTGATGACGGAGCGCTATGTCGACTCCGGAATGCTGCCCGGGCTGCATACGCAGGTGTTCCGCCGCGGCGAGCTCGTCCATAGCGGGATGTCCGGCATGATGGACATCGAGCGCAAGAAGCCGTGGCGCGAAGATGCCATCGTGCGCATCTATTCGATGACCAAGCCGATCACCGCGGTGGCGCTGATGATGCTGGTCGAGGAAGGCAAGCTCGGCCTCGACGATGCGGTCGCGACCTATATCCCGTCGTGGAAGAACCTGCGCGTCTATGCGAGCGGCATTCCCAGCCTGGTCGAGAACACCGCGAGCCAGTTCATCACCACGCCCTGCGAACGGCCGATGAAGGTGGTCGATCTCGTCACCCACACCTCGGGGCTGACCTACGGCTTCATGTCGCGCACCGCGGTCGATGCGGAATACCGCAAGCTGAAGGTCGGCGATTTCCAGACCCCGGGCGGACTCGAAGGCTTCATCGAGCAGCTGTCGAAGCTGCCGCTCGACTTCTCGCCGGGCAAGCTGTGGAACTACTCGGTCTCCATCGATGTGATGGGCTATCTCGTCCAGAAGCTGTCGGGCATGACCTTCGGCGAATTCCTCCGTACACGGCTGTTCGAACCGCTGGGCATGAAGGACACCGCGTTCAGCGTGCCGGCGAACAAGATCGAGCGCTTCGCCTCGTGCTACATGCCGAAGGCGGGCGGTGGGCTGCGCGTGCAGGACGACGCCGGCAAGTCGACCTATGCCGAGCCGCCGAAGCTGGAATCGGGCGGCGGCGGACTCGTTTCGACGATGCACGACTACATGCGCTTCTGCCGCATGATGCTGGCGGGCGGTACGCTCGACGGCGTGCAGTATCTCTCGCCCAAGACGGTCGAGATGTTCTCGATCAACTACCTGCCCGACGGGAAGATGATCTCCGACATGTCGGCGGCGGTGACCTTCACCGAGACGAGCTACAACGGCGTCGGCTTCTCGATCGGCTGCGGCGTGACGCTCGACCGCTCGCAGAGCCGCCTGCCCGGCTCGGTCGGCGAGTATTTCTGGGGCGGCGCGGCCTCGACCGCGTTCTGGATCGACCCGAAGGAAGACCTGACGGTGGTGTTCATGACCCAGGTGATGGGCTCGGACGCGCGGCTGACGCTGCGCCGCGACCTGCGCACGCTGGTCTATTCGGCGATGACGGAGCGGAATCTCTAGCGCGCCGTTCGGGTGAGGGCGTTCACGGTACGGCACTGGCCCTCACCCGGAAATGCTTCGCATTTCCGACCTCTCCCGCTTCGCAGGAGAGGTTGACGGCGCTTCCAATCCTTGACCCGCCGGGGCCATCTGCTAAGACCGGCAGAGCGACAGAAAATGCCGCCCTGCCCTTAAGGTTTGACACGAAATGCCCGCCAAAAAGCCGCTCGTCATCGTCACGCGCAAGCTGCCCGACGCGATCGAGACGCGCATGCGCGAGCTGTTCGATACGCGCCTGAACGTCGACGACCGGGCGATGACCCAGGCCGAGCTGATCGACGCGGTGCAGAAGGCCGATGTGCTGGTGCCGACGATCACCGACAAAGTCGACTCGAAGGTCATCGTCCGCGCCGGCCCGAACCTGAAGCTGATCGCGAATTTCGGCACCGGCGTCGACAACATCGACGTCAAGACGGCGCTCGACAAGGGTATCACGGTCACCAACACGCCGGGCGTGCTGACCGAGGACACCGCCGACATGACGATGGCGCTGATCCTCGCGGTGCCGCGCCGCCTCGTCGAAGGCGTCAAGGAGATCGAGGACGATCACTTCAAGGGCTGGTCGCCGAACTGGATGCTCGGCCACCGCGTCTACGGCAAGCGGCTCGGCATCGTCGGGATGGGGCGGATCGGACAGGCGGTGGCGCGCCGCGCCAAGGCGTTCGGATTACAGATCCACTATCACAACCGAAAGCCCGTCCATCCCGACATCGAGCACGAGCTCGAGGCGACCTATTGGGAGAGCCTCGACCAGATGCTGGCGCGGATGGACATCGTCTCGGTGAACTGCCCGCACACGCCGGCGACCTATCACCTGCTGAGCGCGCGGCGCCTGAAGCTGATGAAGCCGAGCGCCTATATCGTCAACACCGCGCGCGGCGAGGTGATCGACGAGAACACGCTGGCGCGGATGCTGGAAGCCGGCCAGATCTCCGGCGCGGGCCTCGACGTGTTCGAACATGAGCCGGCGGTGAACCCGAAACTCTTGAAGGCCAAGAACGTCCTGTTGCTGCCGCATATGGGCTCGGCGACGATCGAAGGCCGCATCGACATGGGCGAGAAGGTCATCATCAACATCAAAACTTTCGCCGACGGCCACAAGCCGCCGGACCGGGTCATTCCGGCGATGCTGTAAGGCACGGCGCAAGACGGCCATCCTTCGACAGGCTCAGGATGAGGATTGGATTTGATATGGTTCTGCGCCGGCCGGCGAGTGCCTGACCTTAGCTCAATGCCGTTTTGAGCACCGCTTCCATCTTCTCGAAGGCGCGTTCGGCTTCGGCCTCGTTGTAGATGCCTTCGCGGCCCGGGATGCACCATCCGTGCAGGGCGTCGTAGTTCTCGCTTTCGCCCTTGCCGCCCCAATCCTTCAGTACTGCTTCAAACTTCACGATCGCTTCGGCGGGCATCGAGCGGTCGTCGCGGGCATGGCCGATGTAGAGGCTGGCGGTGATCTTGGGCAGCAGCAGATGCGGGCTGTTGGGCTGATCGGTGAAGAGGCCGCCGCCGTGGAACGAGATTGCCGCCGCGAACTTTGCCGGTGCTTCGCCAGCGGCGCGCAACGCCATCGAGCCGGTGAAGCAGTAGCCGACGACGCCGACCTTCGGACCTTTCACATCGGGTTGCGCGAGGAGCCAGTTCGCATAGGCGGCACCGTCGGGACCCATCTGCTCGGCGGATAGTGCGCGGAACAATTCGCCCATGCGCTTCATCGTGCGTTCGTCTCCCATCTGGGGGACGAAATCGAGCACCGGCAGTTTCGTGCCGCGATAGAAGACGTTCGGCATCATCACGACGAAGCCCCGGTCGGCGAGGCGTTGCGCGAGCTGGTGATAGGCGGGCCGGATGCCCATGATGTCGGTGAGATAGACGACGCCGGGCCATGGGCCGGTTCCCGAGGACGGCTTGAACAGGAACGCCTCGGCGGTGCCGTCGGCGGCTTCTACGTCGATCTTGGTCTCAGGCATCGCGTCCTCCCGTTTGCGCCAGTTTACGCGCGGGGCACGCGACGCCTACCCCGGAGCGACATCCTGGTTCTTAGGGCTACGGAACATCGTAGATCACCGCGTTCCAGTACTTCACACGATGCGAGCCGGATTTGCGGAAGCCGCGGCGGCGAAGCTCGCGGCCGATCATCAGGTTGAAATAGCCATGGGCGACGAGCGCGGTGGAGCCCTCGGTCGTGGCGCGGCGCATCAGGATATCGGCCGCCTGCGAGGCGCGATGCTTGGCTTTGCGGTAGTTCTCGATCTCCGGGTGATAGCCGGCGTGCCAGAGGATGCGCGCGACCACGGCCCAGGCCGGCACCGTCATGCGCAGGAGCGGGATACGCGGACTGGCGAGCGGCGCTTCGGCGAAGAGCGGATCGGCGATCAGCTCGGCATGCGGGGCCAGCGCCTTCGCACTGCCGGTCGAGCGCGGGCGGTCGGAGGTGTGGATCGCCGTCAGCTCCTTGACCAGATCCTGGAGCTCTTCCGGTGGCGCGCTGGAAGGATCGAGGCCGGCGGCCTCGTAATCGTCGATGTAGTCGCGGAAGCCGTGATGCGAGGTTCGCGGATTGGAGGGGATCGCGGGCTTGCCGTGCCGGATGAGGACGATCCGCATGGGCGTGCCGACATGGCTCCGCACGCGGCGGACGGGTTCGGGCAGCACGGCGATGGACGTCGAAATGGCGGCTCCTTGGCTGGCACGCGGCCGGCACGGTAGGTTTATCCGGCGCAGTTCATTACGCAAACATGACGGGGACGAGACATATGGAAAAGGGCGATCTCGGCGGCAAAGTGGCAATCGTCACCGGTTCCGCGACCGGAATCGGGGCCGCCGTGGCAGAAGGCCTCGCCCGCCGCGGCGCCAATATCGTCGTCAACTTCACCCGCAGCGAAACCGAGGCACAGGCCACCGCCGAAGCGATTCGCGCGGCGGGCTCCGATGTGCGGGTCGTTCAGGGCGACGTGTCCAGCGACGACGACTGCCGGCGCATCGCGAAAGAGGCGATGGACGCCTGGGGCCGGATCGACATTCTCGTCAACAACGCCGGAACCACCAAATTCGTCGACCATGCCGATCTCGACGGGCTCAATGCCGAGGATTTTACGCGGATCTATGCCGTCAACGTGATCGGACCCTTCCAGATGATCCGCGCCTGCCTTGCACCGTTGCGTGCCAGCAAGGCCGGCGCCGTGGTCAATATCTCGTCCATCGCGGGTGTCGCGGGAATCGGCTCTTCGGTCGCCTATGCCGCCTCGAAAGGCGCGCTGAACACCATGACCTATTCGCTGGCCCGCGCGCTCGCGCCGGAGATTCGGGTCAATGCGGTCTGTCCGGGCTATGTCGACACCAACTGGTTCGTGAAGCAGTTCGGCAAGGAACGCGCGGAAAAGATCTCGGAAGCCGAAGGAAAGCGGAATCCGTTGCACCTGGTCGCCGACGGAACCGAAATCGCCAAGACCGTGCTGTTTTTCGCCGGACCCGAGTCGGCCAACATCACGGGCGAGACCCTGCTCAGCGATGGCGGCATGCACCTGGCGCTGGCCGGGGCGCGACGTTAGGGAAGCGCCCAATCGGGCGGCGGTCTGCCCAAGCAAGGGGCAATCATGTGTTGCGCCGCAACAACGCCGTGTCGAAACCGCCTGTTAACCGCACGAAACGTGCGTGCGCGGCAGCTTGAGATATTGAATTCATATGTCGCTCTGGCGACAGTCGCCTCGATATTTCCGCGGGTTTTTGCGGTAGCGAAAAAGTCAAAAGGAAGGGCTGACTCATGAAATCTCTTGGACTGAAACTGGCGCTTGCCGCCGGAACGCTTGTGACCCTGGCCACCACGGCCGCACAAGCCGACGACGACTGGGGCACGGTCTCGGCCTATGTCGCCGTCACCAGCGACTACCGCTTCCGCGGCATCAGCCAGAACGACAGCAACGTGTCGCCGCAGGCTTCGATCAACTGGAGCGGTTCGGATGGCTTCTACGCCGGCGTGTGGTCGTCGAAGACCAACTGGTCGGGCGTTGCGTTCTCGCCTGTCGACCAGGCGACCCCGACCTTCGAAGTCGATCTCTATGCCGGCAAGCATTTCGATCTGGGCGGCTGGGACCTCAATGTCGAGGCCTACTATTACGCCTATCCGGATGCCGACAAGAACATCCTCGGACCGAAGGATGCGAGCTTCTTCGAAGGCATCTTCCAGCTCTCGCACAGCTTCGGCGACCTCTCGCTGACGGCGACCGGCGCGGTTTCGCCGGAGTTCAGCCTGGGTGGCGGCACCGGCGGTTACATCGCCGGCACGGCGTCCTATCCGCTCACCGACTGGCTGTCGATCAGCGGCACCGTCGGCCATCAGTGGGTTGACGCGGCGCCGACCGACTACACCCATTTCGACATCGGCCTGACGGCGACCTACCGCCACTGGGCACTTGACGTCCGCGCCAACGGCACGGATCTCAACTCCCTGGGCTGCGCCTTCTACATGGGCTCGAGCATCTTCAACAATTCGGTCTGCACAACCGGTGTTGTCGCGACGCTCACCTACAACATCCCGGACGTTTTCAATCCGTGATGCCGTAGCCGACATCAAACGGCGAAAAGCCCGCGGGATCGCTCCCGCGGGCTTTTTGTTTGGCCGGCTCAGAGCGCGTCGAGCGCGGCGCGCAGGGCAGCGAGGTCGAAGGGCTTGGTGAGGAAGGCGACGTCGGACGGGGCGCCGCCGGCGCCATGCTCGGTCGAGTAGCCGCTGGCAATGATCACCTTGAGTTCCGGCCGCAGCCGCAGGGCTTCTTCCATCAGCTGGCGGCCGTTCATGCCCGGCAGGCCGAGGTCGGTGAGCAGGACATCGATCGCGGGATCGGCTTCGAGCTGGGCAAGGGCTTCGGCGCCGTCGCCGGCTTCGGCGACGGCGTGTCCGAGTTCGGTCACCATGTCGACGGTCGTCATCCGGATCAGGCCGACATCCTCCACCACCAGCACCTTGTAGCGGCGCGCCTCCGCGGACGGCGCAGGAGCCATCGCTGCGGACGGCGCTCCGTCCAGGACGCTGCGCAGCTTCCGGGCGAGTTCGTCCTTGCGATAGGGCTTTGAAAGAAGCGCCGCATCGTCGTCAAGGCGGCCATTGTGAACGATGGCGTTCTGGGTGTAGCCCGAGGTGTAGAGCACCTTGAGACCGGGGCACAGCTCTTGGGCGCGGCGCGTGAACTCGCGGGTGTGCATCGGGCCCGGCATCACCACATCGGTGAAGAGAAGGTCGACCTTCGCGCCGCTGGAAAGCACGGCGAGGCCCTGCTCGGCGCTCTCGGCGCGCAGGACCGAATAGCCGAGATCGGTGAGGATATCGACGACGGCGGCGCGGACACCGGCATCGTCCTCGACCACGAGGATGCTCTCGCTGCCGCCCGATACGCCGGTGGTCGCGACAGGGTCCAGGCCTTCGAGCGCCTTGCGGGTGCGCGGCAGGTAGATCTTCACGGTCGTGCCGTGTCCGACCTCGCTGTAGACCTTCACATGGCCGCCGGACTGTTTGACGAAGCCATAGACCTGGCTAAGCCCAAGGCCGGTGCCCTTGCCTTCGGGCTTGGTGGTGAAGAAGGGATCGAACACCCGGGCGACGACTGCGGCCGGCATGCCGGTGCCGGTATCGGTGATGCCAAGCATCACATACTGGCCCGCCGTCACTTCGACATGCTGCGCGGCATAGGCGTCGTCGAGGAAGGCGTTGGCGACTTCGATGGTGAGCTTGCCGCCTTCGGGCATCGCATCGCGCGCGTTGATCGCGAGGTTGAGGATCGCATTCTCGACCTGGCTCGGATCGACCAGCGTGTTCCACAACCCGCCGGAGACGATCGACTCCACGTCGACCTGCTCACCGAGCGTGCGGCGCAGCAGATCCGTCATGCCGTTCAGAAGACGGCCGAGATCGGTGGAGCGCGGCTCGAGCGCCTGGCGCCGCGCGAAGGCGAGGAGCTGGCCGGTGAGACGCGAACCGCGCTCGACCGCGGCGATGGCGTTCTGCAGGCGCTCGGCGGTCTTCGGATTGGCGCGCGCGTCGGCAATGGCGAGATCGAGATTGGCGCTGATGATCTGGAGCAGATTGTTGAAGTCGTGCGCGACTCCGCCGGTGAGATGGCCGACGGCTTCCATCTTCTGCGCCTGGCGCAGTGCGGCTTCGGCGTGGACACGGGCCGTGACGTTCTTGGCGGCGACAAGGAAACCGGCGCCCGGAACGGCCGCGCGGTAGACATCGATCTCGTAGTTGGCACGGCTGAATCGGTCTGTGCGATTGTCGTCCGGCGCGGCGATGACGACCGAGTTGATGGTGCGGCGCCCTGCCCCGGCATCGTGTGCGTCGAATCGTTCAAGCGCTTCGCCGATGCGCGCAAGCCGCTCGGGAAAATCCATCAGCCGGAAGAACACGTTGTTGAATGCCGCGACGCGGTCGTTCTCGTCAAAAACAAGGATGCCGTCCCGGATATTGTCGAGTGTCGCCTGCAGGACCGTCGCCTGGCGGCGGCGGATCGCTTCGCTCTCGGCGAGCCGGTTGTTGTTGCGGATCAGGAGTCCGGCGGCCGCGAGCAGGAGGACGAGCGCAAGCAGCGCGGCCGCGGCACCGGCAACGATCTCCGCCCGTTCGACCGCACGGCGAGCCGCGATACGGTCGTCGAGCAGGCGCTTCTCGTCGCTCAGCCCGACCGTGATGATGGTGCGCAGCGTATCCATCATCGCCTTGCCCTGGTCGAGCACCGCGAGCAGTTCGGGCGCGATCGGCTGCGAACCGCCGGCGCGCGCGATGCCTTCTTCGAGGACGTCCATGCGCCCATCGATCAACCTCCGCAGCTGGCGCGCCCGCGCCTGCTGGGAGGGATTGTCATAGGTGAGCCCCTCGAAGTGCCTCAGATCGCCTTCGATCCGGAGCCGGGCATCGCGGTAGGGCTTGAGGTAGTTGTCGCGGCGGGTGAGGAGATAGCCGCGCTGGCCGGTTTCCGCATCGGAAACATCGGACAGGAGAGCCCGGAGCGAGTCCATGACCTGATAGGTGTGGACGACCCAGGCCTGCTGGTCGCGCTCGCCCCTGGCAAAACTGACCGTGATGCCCACCGCCGCGGCGAGCACGAGAAAAAGCGGCACAGAGGCCAGCAATATCCATCGATTTAAGGTCAAGCGCCCCCCGGCGTACCCGATACACGCGTACGATAAACGGGCATCGGGCGATTTGGTTCCGCGCGGTTGAATGGTCGGAGAGAGAGGATTCGAACCTCCGGCCCCTACGTCCCGAACGTAGTGCTCTACCAGGCTGAGCTACTCTCCGTGCCAGTTGGCCGGTGCTATCGCAGCGGCCTCGGGAGGGCGTCTTATATAGAGGGCATTTGCCGCCCGCAACCGGGGTTTCCGGGGGAAAACGGCGGCATTTCCGGGCCGAGGGATGGCTGGGGCGGCAGGGATCGAACCTGCGAATGCCGGAATCAAAATCCGGTGCCTTACCGCTTGGCGACGCCCCAATATGCGAAATGGCGGCGGACCATAGGGAAAGCCGCTGCGGCTTTCAACGCGCCACCGCGACCCTATTTCGCGGTCACCCGCCAGACCGTATTGCCGACATCGTCGGCGACAAGGAGCGCGCCGTCCCCAGCGATCGCGAGGCCTACGGGCCGGCCCCGGGCGTTGCCATCCTGATCGAGGAAGCCGGTCAGGACATCGACGGGCATGCCGCTCGGCTGCGCGCCGTCGAACGGGATGAAGATGACCCGGTAGCCCGCGCGCGGATTGCGGTTCCACGAGCCATGCTGGCCGATGAAGATGCCGTGGCCATAGGCCGGTCCGAGTTGCGCCTTGTCCGAAAAGACGAGACCGAGCGAGGCAGTGTGTGCGCCGAGCGCGTAATCGGGCTTGATCGCCTTGGCGACCAAATCCGGCCGCTGCGGCTGCGGCCGGCTGTCGACATGCTGGCCGTAGTAGCTGTAGGGCCAGCCGTAGAACGCACCATCCTTCACGCTGGTCATGTAGTCCGGCACGAGATCGCTGCCAATCTCGTCGCGCTCGTTGACCGTCACCCAGAGGGTGTTCGTGCCGGGCAGGAAATCCATGCCGTTCGGATTGCGGAGGCCTGACGCGTAGATGCGGTGCTTGCCGGTCTTCGGATCGACTTCCCAGATCGCCGCCCGGCCCTCTTCCGCCACCATGCCGTTCTCGCCGACATTGGAATTCGAGCCGACGGTCACGAAAAGCTTCGAGCCGTCGGGGCTGGCGATCACATTCTTCGTCCAATGGTGATTGATCGTGCCACCGGGAAGGTCGCAAACCTTTTCGCCCTTCGCCGCGATATGTGTGTCGCCCGCATGATAGGGAAAGCGCAGCAGCGCATCGGTATCGGCGATGTAGAGATCGTTGCCGACGAGGGCCATGCCGAAGGGCGAATTGAGACCTTCGATCAGCGGATACGACTTGTCGGCAACGCCGTCGCCGTCGGTATCGCGCAGCAGCGTGATGCGGTTCGCGCTCTTGATGTCGGCGCCGGCGGCCTTCATCAGCAGACCGGCGACGAAGCCGCGCACGCCCTTCATGTCGTCCGGCTTGGGCGGAGAATTCGTCTCGGCAACCAGAATGTCGCCATTGGGCAGCGCATAGAGCCAGCGCGGATGATCGAGCTTCGCGGCAAATGCGTTGACCTGCAGGCCGATGGCGGCGAGCGGCTTCTTCCCGCTTGGCCAGCCCGTTCCGCTCGCCTGATTCATGGTCGGAAGGAGCGTCGGATTGGGGGCCGGCAGCGTGGGGTTCGGGCCATAGCCGGCCGTCGCGGGATACTTCGCCGTGTCGCCCGCAGTCCAGATCAGCGCGGCACCGGCCGCGACGATGAGGAGAAGAACGATCCCGATCCATCTAAGCACACGCATGGTTCCCGCCCTTCACTGTTCCGCCCGGCGTCTCGCGCGCCGTGCGTTCGATACGCAGTGATAGCGCAATCGGATGCCTCAGGCGCGCATGGCGGCAGCGAGAACCGCATCGACAATCGCAGGATACAGCGCCGCAGGCAGGTCATGCCCCATTCCGGGGATTTCGCGAAGCTCCGCGTTTGGAATGTTGGCCGCGGTATCACGGCCGCCTTCCACGGGAACCAGGGGATCGTCGGAACCATGCACGACGACGGTCGGCGCGACGATCGCCTTCAGCGCCGCGCGCCGGTCGCCGCTCGCCATGATCGCGGCCATCTGGCGCGAGACCCCGACGGGATAGGTCGAGCGATTGAGATCGGCGACCGCCTGGCGCTTGAGCATCGCCGGATCCGGCGGATAACCGGGACTTCCAATCGTCATCTGCGACTTCACCGCATGTTCGACCAGCGCCTTGAAGTCGTCCGGATCGGGCCGGTTCATCAGCACCGCCATCGCTTCGGGTTTGGCCGGCGGCAATTCGGGATTTCCGGTGGTCGACATGATCGAGGTCAGCGACAGCGTCTTGTCCGGATGCCGCGCCGCGCAGACCTGCGCGATCATCCCGCCCATCGAGGCGCCGACGATGTGCGCTTTTGCGATCTTGAGCGCATCGAGCAGTCCGGCGGCGTCGTCGGCCATGTCGTCGAGCGTATAGGCGGCCTCGACTGGCTTGCCCGCCATGCGGGCGGCCATGATCGCGGCCATGTCGGCAGGACCGGCCGCATCGAACTTCTCGGACAGCCCGACATCGCGGTTGTCGAAGGTGACGACCCGGTAGCCCTTGGCGACGAATTGCTGGATCAGCGGCAGCGGCCAGCGCGTCATCTGCGCCCCGAGTCCCATGATGAGCAGGATGACCGGGGCGCTTTCGGCGCCATAGGTCACGTATTCGATGGCAATGCCGTTGGCCTTGATCTGCGGCATGTCTGTTCCCGTCCTGGTTTTTTGCAATTCGAGCCGTGCGGCCGCGCGACGTCAAGCGAGGCCGGCCTGGGCGGCTGGCGTCGCCGCAAAATACTCAATTCGATATTTGGCCGGATTGGAAGTTCAGGCTGTGTATTACCACCAGTTTCCACTGGAAATATCAATATTCATCTCCCAACATATGGCGATTACTTAGGGGGAGATGTCATGGATATTACCGCTGCGGTCGATGTCGCCGCCGGCCTTGTGTTGATGTATCTGGTCCTCAGCCTGTTCTGCTCGTCGATCAACGAGTTGCTGGCCAGCGTTCTGGGCGTGCGCTCAAAAATGCTGGCAAAAACCCTGACGCAACTGATCGACAATCCAAATCTCAAAACCGCATTCGACGACCATGGCCTGATCGGAACCAGCCGGCGCGCCGCCGGCGGGGCCACAGCCGCGCCGAGCTATCTTTCGAGTCGCAATGTCGCTCTGGCGCTCATCGGCGCGCTCGATCCGGCGGCTTCGGTGACGACGAT
Organism: Pseudomonadota bacterium; assembly: GCA_018241025.1. Lineage (GTDB taxonomy): Bacteria > Pseudomonadota > Alphaproteobacteria > Micropepsales > Micropepsaceae > Rhizomicrobium. Next base: position 168,797 of record JAFEEQ010000011.1, on the reverse strand, counting down.
CGCACAGGCGCAGGCCGCGATCGCCGCGATGCCGATCGGCACCAACATCAAGGATGTGCTCGACAATGCCGTGCTGGAAGCCGGCGGCGATTTCGACAAATTCCGCGACAGCCTGGCGGGATGGTTCGACGACTCGATGGACCGGCTCTCCGGCGTGTTCAAGCGCTATATGCAGGTCATTTCGCTGTTCGTCGGTCTCGCCGTCGCCGTGGCCTTCAATGCCGACACGCTCCATGTCGGCAAGGCCCTTTGGAGCGACCGGACGTTAAGCGCCGCCTTCGCCCAATCGGCGCCGGACCTGGCGAACAAGCTGTGCGCCGACAACGCCTGCGCGGCGCAGCCGACGGGCGCGGACATCAACACAGCGGTCAATAATATCAGCGCGGGCCTGAAGTCGGTCGATCAGAACCTGCACGGACTTCCGATCGGCTGGAACCAGCCGGATGCGGCGCCGTTCTGCGTCTGGAATGTCTTCGGTCTCCTGCTCACCACCATCGCGCTGGCGATGGGAGCGCCGTTCTGGTTCGACGTGCTGCAGAAGATCACGAACTTCCGGATGACCGGCGACAAGCCGGCCAAGGCGGGCGGCAACTGAAGGAGCTGGCGCGCCCCGCCCGGGACGCGCCGTCCCGGCTTACTTGTAGATCATCGAGATGGTTTCGGCGACGCAGGCCGGGCGCTGCTGGCCTTCGATCTCGATCGTCACTTCGTTCGTCATCTGCAGACCGCCGCCGCGCGCTTCGACGGCGAGCAGCTTCTGGCGCGCGCGCACCTTGGAGCCGACCGGCACCATGTTTGTGAAGCGCACCTTGTTCGAGCCGTAATTGATGCCGCGCGTCACGCCTTCGATACGCAGCATGCCGCCGGTCAGGCCGGGGATCAGCGAGAGCGTGAGATAGCCGTGGGCGATGGTCTTGCCGCCCGGCATCATCGTCTTCGCCATCTCGACATTGACGTGGATCCACTGATGGTCGCCGGTGGCGTCGGCAAATTTGTTGATGCGGTCCTGGTCGATCTCGAGCCAGTCGGAGACACCGATCTCCTGACCGACGAGCTCGGCGACGTTTTCGAAAGTGGCGGATTTCATTCTGTTCTCTCCTGGTGATCAGTGGGGTTCGTTGGCGAGCGCGCGCACCTTGGTCTCGAGGCTGCGCATCGGGCCGTCTTCGATGCCGAGCTCCGCAAGATGCTGCACGGTGCGATAGAGATATTCACGGTTGGTGCCAAGGAGGCCTTCGGCCATCGCGATGCGCGCAGCGACATCGTCTTCGCTGAGCGCGCCTTCGTAGCGCGGATGATAGCGGTTGATGACGAAGGCGAGTACGCGCGTCTTGCCCTGACCCTCGATGTCGGCATTGACCCAGCGCGGCTCATAGGCGCCGGACAGCATCTCGCGCATCCAGAGGATCGAGAGCTCGCTGTCGACATCGTCGGCGGCGATGCGGTGGGCGACGCCGGTGACCGAGCCGCCGCGATCGATGCCGAGCATCAGGCCGGGCTTCTCGGGAATGGCGCGGCCGACCTGGAGGTTGAGGCAGAACATGCGGTGATAGCCGCGGACATGGGCCTTGCGGCTGTCGACGACGTTGATCGCCGGATTCCACATCAGCGAGCCATAGCCGAAGACCCAGGCATCCTTGCCCTCCGGTACCTTCTCGCGGATCGCCTTGAGCGAGGCGCGCCGCGCCTCTTCCGACATCAGCGGAATGGCGCCGCGGGCGAGCGCGGCGTCGGCGATGCGGCGCACGCGCTCGGGCGTGAAATCCTCGCGCCGCAGGTCCCGGCCCAAAGGCTGGAATGGCGACGGTTCTTCCGGCTTCTGTGCTTCGTCAGACAATTCTGGACTCGCGTTTTCCCCAGTAACGGTCCCGGATCAACCTCTTGTAGAGCTTGCCGGTCGGATGACGCGGAAGCTCCGGGTCGAAATCGACCGTGCGCGGGCACTTTATGTGGGAAAGATGCTCGCGGCAAAAGGCGATGATTTCCTCGGCGAATTCCGGGGTCGCGTTGGCCCAGTCGATCGGCTGCACCACCGCTTTCACTTCCTCGCCGAAATCCTCGTTCGGCACGCCGATGACGGCAACGTCGGCGACTTTGGGATGGGTGATGATCAGGTTCTCGGCTTCCTGCGGATAGATGTTCACGCCGCCCGAGATGATCATGAAGGCCTTGCGGTCGGTCAGATAGAGATAGCCGTCCTCGTCGAGGCGGCCGACATCGCCAAGCGTCGTCCAGTCGGGATGCTGCGGGTGGCGGCTCTCCGCCGTCTTCTTCGGATCGTTGTGATAGGTGAACTGCGCGCCCGAGGCGAAATAGATCGTACCTTCCTGGCCGGTCGGAACCTCGTTGCCTTCCTCGTCGCAGATATGCACCGGCGCGGTCATCGGCTTGCCGACGGTGCCCGGATGGGTCAGCCAGTCTGCCGAGTTCACGTAGCACATGCCGTTCGCTTCGGTGCCGGCATAGTATTCGTAGAGCACCGGGCCCCACCAATCGATCATCTTGCGCTTGACCTCGATCGGGATCGGCGCCGCGGCGTGGATCGCCGACTTCATCGACGAGACGTCGTATTTGAGGCGCACCGCATCGGGCAGCTTCAGCATGCGCACGAACATGGTCGGCACCCATTGCGAGGCCGAGGCCTTGTATTTCTCGATGGTCTTCAGCGACTCCTCGGCGTCGAAATGCTCCATCACCACGACGGTTGCGCCGAGGCGGTGCATGCCCATCGTGTAGTGCAAGGGCGCGGCATGATAGAGCGGCGCGGGCGAGAGATAGGTCGACTCCGGCGTGATCGCATAGAGCATCGTCATGAGGCCGGCGATCGGTGCGGGCGCATCGATCGGCTGGCCGGTGAGCGGCTGGCGAACGCCTTTCGGCCGTCCGGTGGTGCCGGAGGAATAGAGCATCGCGGCGCCCTGGGTCTCGTCGGCGACCGGTTCGGCCGGCATCTTCGCGACTTCATCCTCGTAAGAGGCGAAGCCGGGAACCGTGCCGCCGACCATCAGCATCTTCACACCGGGCAGAAGCGGCGGCAGCTCGGCGGCGACATTCGCCAGGGCATGACCGCAGATCAGGACCTTCGCGCCTGAATCCTTGGCGATGTATTCGACCTCGCCGGCGGTCAGCCGCGACGACACCGCGGTGTAATAGAGACCGGCGCGCTGCGCCGCCCAGCATGCTTCGTGGAAGCGGCTGTTGTTCTCCATGAAGATGCAGACGCCATCGCCGACCTGAAGGCCGAGCTTGCGGAAGAGCTGTGCTGCCTGGTTCGAGCGGTCGTCGAGTTCCTTGTAGGTCACGGTCTCGCCCGTCGAGGCCATGATGACGGCGGGCTTGTCGGGCTGTTCCTTGGCGATGACGGACGGATGCATGAGCGTTTCCCGATTTTTTGTCAGATAGCGTTGGGAGATTTGTACGGCGCGCGACGGCGGCGCGTAAAGCCGTGACGAGTCCGTCAGGTTGACAGCCGCAGCGGCGCCCGCCACATCGGGAGCATGCCGGAAATTTTACGCAACAAAATGACGTTGCCGGATGGCGACGTCTCCTATCTCGATTGGGCGGCCGATGCGCCCCATCTGCATTTTACCCACGCTACGGGATTCAACGCCGAGACCTACGCCGCGTTGTTGACGCCGCTGCGGGGCCGGTTTCGCGTCACCGCCGCCGATCAGCGCGGACACGGTTTCACGACGCTTCCGGCCGTACCCGGCCCGATGGCGGCGTGGTCGAATTTTGGGCACGACCTGGAACTGCTCCTTCAGAAGCTGGCGCCGGGACCCGTGATCCTCGCCGGGCACTCCATGGGTGCGATCGTCAGCATGATGGCGGCGGCACATTTTCCCGAACGGGTGCGCGGGCTGGTGCTGGTCGAGCCGGTGCTGGTCCCACGCTTCTCCCGCCAGCTGGCGAAGCTCAACCGCCTGCTCGGGCGGCCGCTGCCGAACAATCTCGCCGAGATGGCGGCCAAGCGGCGGGCGATCTTTCCGTCTTTCGAGATGGCGCTGTCGGCCTATCGGGGGCGCGGCGCCTTCAAGACCTGGCCGGAGGCGACCATCGCCGACTATCTGCACGGTGGGCTCGTCCCGACCGGCAACGGCACCGAGATGCAGCTCGCCTGTGCCCCGGCCTGGGAGTCGTCGATCTTCCAGAATGCGCCGCCGGGCATCGCGCGGCTGGCGCGGCAGGTGCGTTGTCCGTTGACGCTGATCCATGGCGAGTTCGGCAGCACCGCGCGCCCGGGCGAGATCGGCGTGATCGCACGCGCCAGGCGCGACGCGCGCATCGTGCCGGCGCCGGGCACATCGCATTTCCTGCCGATGGAGCGTCCCGACATCGTGCAGGGCGAAATCGAACGGATGGAACGGCTGACGCGCTGATCAGACAGAGAAGTGCGTATCGAGGCGGGCGAGGACTTCGTCCGGCGAGAAGCCCAGCGCTTCCAGACGGCCGGAACGGGCCAGCATCGCAAGGCCCGCCACCGCCGCGGCGACGAGCACGACATCGCATTGGCCTTCGCGGCTGGTTGCCGGTTTGCCGGAGGCATCCGAGAGCACCTTGAGAGCGGCGATCATGCGCCCGTTGAACAGACGCTCCGCTTCGCTGCCGCCGACATCCGATGACATCGCGCCGACCGCGGCGGCGAGCGATTCGGTCTGGCGCAGTGCGGTCAGTGCCGTCGCGGCAGCGGCGGAGAGCCGTCCCTCTCCGTTCTGGCGCGCCACCGCATCGCGCATGGTGCGCGCCAACGTTGTGAGATCGTCGGCAGCGAGCGCGAGCAGCAGATCATCCTTGTTGGCGAAGTAGCCATAAAGCGCCGCTGGCGCGAATCCGGCTTCGGCGGCGACACCGCGCAGCGACAGGTCGCGGGAGCCGTCACGGGCCGCAACCCGGCGCGCCGCATCGATGATCGCACCGCGGGTCGCGGCATGGGCCTGGGCCCGGCGGCGGAGTCGCTGCTCGTTCATCGTCGCCATGGCGCGATGATAAGCGATTCGCCGGATACAAACGAAAAGGGCCGCGCCTTACGGCACGGCCCTTCGCGAAAACGACGCTCTGTTCAGTTGCCCGGATGCGCGTGATTGTAGGCCGCGGCGGCGGCGTTGAACTCCGCGCCGACCTTTTCCTTGAGTGCCTGGTTGGCGTGGATCTTGGCGTCGCGATCGGCGGTGACCGCCGGGTCGAGATCTGTCTTCGCCTTCACGGCCGCGTCGCGGGCTGCGACCCATTCCTGGTTGAGGCAATCCTGGTAATCGTCCGACTGCTTGAGGAACGTCTTCACGTCCACCAGGCCGGCCTCGAGCTGTGCCTTGGTCGCCGTGGAACCGTCGATCGCGGCCGGCGCGATCGGAGCCGAACACATGCTCGCCGCTGCCGCGGGCAAGCCCGACGCCGCCATGAGCACAACGGCCAATCCGAAAGTCTTCAACATCATGCTATTTCCTTTTTCCCCTCTAGTCCTTGCGACCCCTCGCAATGCTGCCGGAATACAAGCACATCCCCGGGAAGGGAAGAAGGGCTACCCGGTCAAACCGCCATAAGGCGGCAGGGGTTCATATTCCATACGCCGCTGAACCGCACGGGCGAAGGGAATGTCCTCGAGTTGGCCGACGAGCCAGAGCGCCATGTCGATTCCGGCCGAGACGCCGGCCGAGGTGACGATGTTTCCATCCTGCACGTAACGATAGTTTTCCAGTACTTCCGCCGCTTCGCCGCGCTCGCGCAGGCTCTCTATGAAGGCCCAATGCGTGGTGACGCGCTTGCCGCGTGCCGGGCCGGCGGCGGTGAGCAGCATAGCGCCAGTGCACACGCTGGTGATCCATTGCGCGCGGCAGGCACCGATCCAGTCGAGCAACGCCCGGTTGTTCACCTCGCGCCTTGTGCCCTGCCCGCCTGGAACCAGCAGGACATCGAGCAGACCACAGGTCGCGGTTGTCGCGTGCGGCAGCACGGTCATGCCCTTGGCACAGCGCACCGGCGCATCACGCTCGGCGATCAGGACGGTGTCGTAGCTGCCCTCCTTCATCTGACCGGCCATCGTGAAGACTTCGTAAGGTCCGACGAAATCGAGCTCCTCGGCATCGTCGAAGATCAGGATACCGATGCGACGCGTCATGGCGAAACTCCTGCGGGCTGGAAGCGGGCGCGGAAGGCACCGGGACTGGTCTTGAGCTGGCGCTGGAAGGCGCGGCGCATGCGCTCTTCGTTGCCGAAACCGGCGCGCAGCGCGACGGTCGCGATCGGCAAATCCGAAGCGGTGAGCAGGCGGCGCGCGGCGTCGATCCGGGTGCGTTCGAGGTAACGTGCCGGTGTCTCGCCGGTCTCGCGCACGAAGATGCGGGCGAAGCTGCGCTCGGACATGTTGGCCTTTGCAGCAAGCGCGGCCACATCGATGTCCTCTCCGGCATGTTCGGGGATCCAGCGCAGCAATCCCGACAGTTTGCCCTTCGGATAAGCCTCGGGCTTCAGGTGCGCGCTGAACTGCGACTGTCCGCCGGGACGCATGACGAAGATGACATGCTGGCGCGCCACGGCGAGCGCGACCTCGTCGCCGAGGTCTTCGCGCAGCAGCGCGAGTGCGAGGTCCATTCCCGCGGTGACGCCGGCCGAGGTCCAGATCTTTCCGTCGCGGACGAAGATCGCGTCCGGTTCGAGCGCGACGTTCGGGAACTCGCGGCGGAATTGTTCGATGCGGCTCCAATGCGTCGTCGCGCGCTTGCCGTCGAGGATACCGGCTTCGGCGAGCGCGAAGGCACCGGTGCAGACCGACACCACCCTGCGCGCCTGGCGCGCGCCGCGGCGGACGAGCGCTCGCAGCGTCTTGTCCTTGCGCACGCGGTCGAGGCCTTCACCGCCGGCGACCATCAGCGTATCGACACCGCGCAACAAGCCGGGATCGCTCCAGGCGGCAGTGGCGACGAGGCTCAATCCTTCGGTGGTGCGGAACGGACCGGCCTTGGGCGCGGCGAGGACGATCTCATAGCGCGGCACGCTGCGGCCGCGATTGGGCGAACCCAAAATCTGCAGGGGGCCGGTGATGTCGAGGATCTGGGCGTCCTCGAAGGCGAGCATGACGATGCGCTTCATGGCGCCGCCACCTTAGCGGCGGCGCCCTTTGGCGGGAATGACAATCAACCCACGTTTTCCGCCAGGGTCAGGCGGCGCGGGCGTGACGGTGCTGGACGAAGGCGTCGACGAAGCGCAGCAGGAAGGCTGCGGTCAGCAGCAGGAGCGAAAAGCCCGGCCACGGGTCGGGGATATGCGGGCCGATGCTCTTGTCGACGCCGATCAGCACGAAGACGGTCCAGAAATAGGAGGTCGCGACGCGCTGTATCGCGCGCCAGGCCGGCGCGCCGAGAACGCGGCGTGTCTCCTGGTGCACACAGAAGAGAAGCACGGTCAGGATGAAACCGTTGACCAGACAATAGGCGGCGGCCGGAACCGTCAGCGTCTCGCCAAGCAGGAAATGCGGCGCGGCCACACAGGCGATCGCGGCGAAGGACGCTGCGACGAAGGCCAGCACCAGGTTGGTCCGCTCGCGGCCGATGGCTTCGAACCGGGGCACGAGACGGGACAAGGGCTCGACGGTCATCGCGGCAACGAAGAGGAGCATCGAGAATCGCGAAACGGCATCGGCCGCGGATTTCCAGCCGTTGCCGTCATGGCTCATCAGGAGCGAGACGGCGGCAAGCGCGGCGGCTCCGAAGGCCGCAAAGGCGATGATCGGCGCGGGGTGACTTTCGGTGCGCGGCTGCGCGTCCATTGTGTTGTCGATGGCGACCATTGGATCCCCCGTTTCCTGACAGGGGAGTCAACGCCGAACTCCGGATTTGGTGCCTAGCCGTGTCGCGACAACGCGACGGCATAACCTTCGACCGGAACGCCGGCTTCTGCGCGCGGGGAACTTTCGAGCAGGCCCATGACGTCGAAGCCGTTTTCTTCGGCAACCTGCCGCAGATAGGACTCCGAATGGCGCCAGCGCCGTTTCGGACCGAGCTCGAATGCCGCGACTTTCGCCGCCTCCACGGTAAAGAGGAAGAAACCACCCGGCTTCAGGCGCCGGGCGACGGCGGCAAAGGTCGCGGCAAGATCGCCGAGATAGACAAGCGTGTCGGCGGCGAGAACGAGATCGTATTGCGGTCCCGTGACATCGAGCCCGGACTCGATGTCGGCGACTGTCAGTGCGCGATAGAGGCCACGCTCGCGCGCCTTGGCGATCATCGCAGGGCTGAGATCGATTCCGTCGATGACGGCGGCGATGCCGGTGAAGGCCTCGGCGGCAAAACCGGTGCCGCAGCCGAGATCGAGCGCCGTGAGGCCGGTCGCACCGGGCATCACCAGCAAAGCAAGATCACGCAGGACCTCCGGCGCGCGATAGCCGAGCTGGCCGCGCATCCGGGTATCGTAATCGGAGGAGAACTGGTCGAAGAGATGCCGGACATAACCGGCATCCGAGCGTGCGCGGGCCTTGATCGCTTCGGCGCGCGCGATCAGCGCGGCAGGCGGCTCGTCGACCGCGGCGAATTGTTCGAGCGCGCGCTCGGGCTCGCCGGCCTCAAGCCAGCACAGGCCGAGCTTGAGACGGATTTCATCGGAGGCGGGCTCCAGCCGCAGTGCGCGCTGGTATTCGGCGATGGCGGTCGGCAGATGGCTGGCGGCGAACAGCGCATCGCCGAGCGCGACAATGGCCGATGCCACACCCGGAAAAAGCTGCGCGGCATCGCGCGCCGCTTCGAGCGCCGTCGCGACATCGCCCGCGCTCAGAAGCGCATGCACCAGCGTCACACGCGCCAAGAGGCCGCCACGGCCTTCTTCGATCCGGGCAAAAAGAAAGGCGGCCGCGTCTTCCGGCCGCCCTTCGGCGATCAGGTCTTCTGCGAAGGCTATCGGGTCGCCGTCACTTTGCAATCGTGCATCTGCCGTTGTTGAGCACGACGACGTCGCGTTCCTTGAGCCGCGAACGGTAGGACACGACCTCGCCATCCACCCACATCTCGGTGACGATCGTCTCGCCCGGGAAGACCGGCGAGGAGAAGCGCACGTCGAAGCTGGTGATCTTCTTCGGATCGTAATCACATATCGTCGAGATCACGGCGCGGCAAGCGGTACCGAAGGAGCACAGGCCGTGCAGGATGGGCTTGGGGAATCCGGCGCGCTTGGCGACGGCGGGGTCGCGGTGCAGCGGGTTGCGATCGCCCGACAGCGCATAGATGAACGCCTGGTCGGCGCGGGTGTCGCATTCGTGCACGAGGTCGGGCTTGCGGGTGGGGAGTTGGTGCGGCTCGGGCGCGCCGTCCTTCGGGCCGCCGAAGCCGCCATCGCCGCGTGCGAAGGTCGTGCCGACGAGCGTCGCGAGCTTGTCGCCGGTCGACTTCTCCTTGATCACACGCTCGTTGACGATGATCGCGCCCTTGTCCTTGCCTTTGTCCCAGACGCCGAGCACGCGCGTGTCGGAGACGACCTCGGCGGCCGGCGGCAGCGGCTTGTGAATGGTCACTCGCTGCTCGCCATGGACCACCATCAGATAGTTGATACCCGACATCGGATTGCTGCCGGCCGCAGCACCGGCACGCGGACGTCCGGTTGGGATGACGGTCGCAAAGGTCGGGACGACGACGAGATCCTTCTCATAGGTGAAGGGCAGCTCGCGCTCGTTCATCGGATCGCGCTGGAAGCCGACGCCGAGGGCGTAGAGCATGACCTCGCGGTCGCCATAGCTCGCCTCGAGGCCTTCGGTCTTCGACTGCATCATCTGTTCGTAGTTGATGGCCATGTGTTCCTCCCGTTGTGTTCTGGGCGGCAAGACTAGTGGGCCGGGGACGGTCACGCCAAGGGGGGCTGCGGCGCAGGGGACAAGCGGGCCGCGCTGCGCTAGCCTTGGCGCAGAAAAGCCTGTGCCGCAAAGGAAACTTCCATGACCTATCGCTGCTTCAACGTCGAGATCGCCGATCATATCGCCCACATCCAGCTCAAGCGCGGCGACGAGTTGAACACCATGGTGCCGGAGTTCTGGACCGACCTGCCGGCGATCGTGAAGGACCTCGACGATAACGCGAAAGCGCGGGTGATCGTCATCTCCTCGACGGGCAAGCACTTCTCCGGCGGCATGGATCTGGCGGTGTTCACCGGCGGAAGCTCGGCCGGGACCGCCGCCTCGCGCGCGAAGACCGAGCGCGGCCGGACGCGCGCGAATCTCCGCCTCTCGGTGCTCGACATCCAGGAGAGTTTCAACTGCCTCGAACGGGCCCGTGTGCCGGTGTTGATCGCGATTCAAGGCGGCTGCGTCGGCGGCGCGGTCGACATGGCGAGCGCTTGCGACTGCCGCTATGCGACCGAAGACGCGTTCTTCGTCATCCAGGAGATCAATATCGGCATGACCGCCGATGTCGGCACCTTCCCGCGGCTGTGCAAACTGATGCCCGAGGGCATGGTGCGCGAGCTCGCCTATTCGGGACGGCGTATGCCGGCGAAGAAGGCGATGCAGCTCGGCCTCGTCAACGAAGTGTTCGCGACGCAGGAGGAGATGGTCAAGCAGGTGATGGGCATCGCGAAGGACATCGCCGAGAAGTCGCCGCTCGCGGTCTACGGCTCCAAGGTGATGATCAACTACGCGCGCGATCACTCGACGGCGGACGGCCTCGACTACATCGCGACCTGGCAGGCCGGCATGTACCACCCGGAAGTAGACATGATGGAAGCGTTCAAGGCACGCGGCGAGAAGCGCCCGGGCAAATTCGACGAGTTGCTGCCGGTGCGCAAGCGGGCACTGGGCGGAGACTGAACCGAACTCAGCCGGCGCGTCGCATCAGCGCGTCGGCGAAGCGGCGCATGTGATCGGCGAGGGCGGCGCGGTCTGTGCCGCTCCAATTGGCAAGGGCTTTCGACAGCAGCTTGCGCCGCGCGGCGGTGATCGCCTTGACGACCGCCCTGCCCCCCGGCGTGAGCCGCGCGAGCCGGCTGCGGCCATCGCCGCCGTCATCGCGGCGGTCGATCAAGGCAAGGCTCTCGAGTTTCGCGAGCTGACGGCTGACCGTCGTGTGATCACGACCGACCAGCGAAGCAAGATTTCCAACACCGAGCGGACCGCGCGCGCCGAGCGCGACGAGCAGCGGAAAGAGTGCGCGGTCGAGCGCGACACCGGCTTCGCGCAACAGCGCATCGTCGCGCTGCGGACTGTTCAGGAGCGCGATCAGATCGAGCAGCGCGGCGCCGAGCCGGTCCACATCATGTGTATTTTGCACCTTTACAAACTCCCGGACCAACCCCATATTATGTGTATGATACACGAAAGCGGGATTCTTGTCATCGTGGGCAGCGTGCGCAAGCAACGGATCTGCCGCGACGTTGCGGATTGGGTGGGCGCGGTCGGGCGCGAAATCGCGCAGGTCCCGATGGAGGTCGTCGATCTGAGGGATTGGCCGCTGCCGATGGACGACGAGGCCGGCATTCCGGCCGCGCATCCCTACGACACCGAATGCACTCGCGACTGGAGCCGGAAGATCGCGGCGGCGAAGGGTTTTGTTTTCGTCACGCCGCAATACAATTGGGGCTATCCTGCGGCGCTGAAGAATGCACTCGACCATCTCTACAAGGAGTGGTCCGGCAAGCCCGCGCTGATCGTGACCTACGGTTCGCATGGCGGCAGCCGGTGTGCACGACAGCTGCGCGAGGTGCTCAAGGGACTGCATATGAAGCCGGTCGGCACGATGCCGGGGCTGAAGCTGACGAAGGATCGCATCAAGGCGAACGAAGGCACTATCGACGCCGGCGCGGTATTCGCCGGGCATGAGAGCGCGCTGCGCCGCGGCTTCGAGCAGCTGGACGCTGCGATTCGAAGCCCGCGCCGGTGGTGGCCCTGGTAGAGCGCCCTACTCGGCCGCGACGTGGTGCTCGATGGAGACCGCGGGACCTTCGGCCCAGACTTCGGTGAGCGGGACGCCATGCGCCTCGATCATGCGCAGCGCGTGCTCGTAGCCCTCGGCGATGCAGCGGTCGAAGGCGCGCCAGTCGCGCAGGCCCACGCCGTTGAGCGGCGGCTCGAACATGTAGTTGGCCTGCTCGCGCGCCATGCGACGCTGGACTTCCGAGCCGACGGTTCCCGAGCGCATCAGGATCGAGATGATCGACGGCGTGCCGGCCATGCGCTGGCCGATCAGCCACCACCAGGGCCGCTCGCCATATTTGTCGTCGCGAACCTTGAGATCGATCTCGCCGGTGACGTCGGAAGCGATGATCGGGCCGGGTGAGCGCTCTGCCATCACGTCGACCGGCAGGTTGTTCATCAGCCCGCCATCGACGAGGAGATGGCCATTGTGGGTCACCGGCGGCAGGATGCCCGGCAGCGCGATCGAGGCGCGTAGCGCGCGCCACAAAAGACCGGTGCGATGGACATGGACGCGACCCGTGGTCAGATCCGAGGAGACGCAGAAGAACGGCTTCGGCAGCTCCTCGATGCGCATCTCGCCATAGTTGTCCTGCAGCAGCTTCGTCACCTTGGCACCGCGCACCATGGCGATCAGCGGCAGCGTGTAATCGTTGATCGGATTGCCGTTGACGAAGGCATCGCGCATGCGCGTGGTGAGCTCGTCGATGCTCCATTCGCAGGCGAGGCCGGCTGCGATCAGCGCACCCATGCTGGTACCGCCGATGGTGTCGAACGGCACGCCGGCCTCGACCAGCGCCTTGACCACGCCGATATGGGCGAATCCGCGCGCGCCGCCGCCGGCGAGCACGAGGCCGACGGCACGGCCGGCGATGAAGCGGGCGAGACGCTTGATGTCCTCGGCGCGGCCGACGCGGATGTGATGATGGGACTCGAACAACCCGCCGCGCACCGCGAAATGCTCGTCGAGCGCCTTGCCGCCGGTCGTCGGATGCACGAGCAGAAGCTGCGGCAATCCGCTGGCACGTTCCTTCAGGGCCGGAAGCTCCAGCGCACGCTCGGGCAAGGGACGGTCGACGCGCGCGAACATGAAGACGCGATCGGCCTGGCGCAGGCATTGATGGGTCCAGGCGCTGTCGGGCGTATCGCCGCGATAGAACACGATGTCGTGCGAGGATTCGAAATTCGCGAACCATTCGCCCGGCTGCTCGGCGCAGCTTGAATCGAGCACCGCCGCCTTCGAGCCCATGTTCACCAGCGCCGCCGCGATGCGATGCGCGATGGGCGATTGTTCGAGGCCTTCTTGAAGCGGGACGATGGCGAAGGTCTTGGGTCGCGCCTTGTCGGTCGCGGAGCGCGTGGTGTCCTGCAGGCGCTTGATCAGCACCCGCATCATGTTGCGCATCACCCTTGGATGGCGGCCGATCAAGGCGTCAAAGGCCGCGGGCGGAACACGCAGGAGCTCACTGTCGCGCAGGGCCACGAGCTGAGCCGAATGCTCGCGGCTTTCCATGATCATCGACATCTCACCGACGGTCTCGCCGGCCGGGACATGGGCGACGAGCCGGCGATGGCCGTGTTCGTCCTCGGCGAAGACGCCGAGCGAACCGGAGATGACAAGGAACACGGCCTGATCGTTCTCGCCGTCACGCTTCAGCAGCATGCCGCCCGGCAGTCCGAACCAGTTGGCTTCGGACAGAAGGCGCTTGATCGCGGCGTCGCTGACATCCTCGAGCAGCGGGAAGCCGCGCAGCCGCTGGCGGAGCGAGTCCGGGTAGACGGTGTCGGGACCGATCTTGAAGGAGGAAAGGAACGCCATGTTCATGGAGTCTACCTCACCAGGCCGTCCAGCCGCCATCGACTGTGAGCGCCTGGCCGGTCATGAACGACGCAGCCGGCGAGGCGAGGAACAGGAGCGGCCCCGCGATCTCCGCGGCGTCGCCGAGACGGCCGAGCATGGTGCGCGCGGCCAGACGGCCGGCGAAGGCGGGATCGGCGGACTGGACTTCGGGGCGCGGGAACGGTCCCGGCACCAGGGCATTCACGCGGATGTTTTCGGCGCCAAGCTCGGCCGCGAGGTGGCGGGTGAGCTGCAGCAGAGCGGCCTTGGCGGGGCCGTAGTGGAATGGGCTCTGCTTGCGGGGGGAATCGTAGAGCCGGGCGTCGGGTGAAACGACACCGTACATCGAGGCAATGTTGATCACGCTCGCCTGGCCGGTCGCAGCGGCGGCTGCACGCAGCGCCGGACGCGCGGCGCGCACAGCTTCGAAGGCTGCCGTCACCGAACTGGCGTAGGTGGTGGCGAAATCCGACGGCGCCAGCGCGTCGAACGGCTTGCCCGTCATGCTGATCGCATTGTTGACGAGGATGTCGATCCGGTCGCGCGCCGCAAAGAATCGACGGACGGAATCCGCATCGGCGACATCGAAAGCGGCACGCTCGACGGAAAAACCCTCATCGGACAATTCGGATTCGAACGCGGCGAGCTTCGCATCGTCGCGCGCATTGACGATCACATGAGCGCCGGCGGAGGCAAGCGCGCGCGTCATCGCGCGTCCGAGATGGCCCGGCGCGGCGGAGACGAACGCGACGCGGCCGTTCAGCCGGAACATCGCCTGCGTGCTGAAAAGGGTGGCGTCCTGCCGCCCCATGGGAATGCCTCCATCCCTGGATGCCGCAAGACTAGGCATAGCGCGGTAAACACCGCCTTAAGCTGAACGAAGCGTTAATCGGGGCTTCAGGTGGATCCTACGGCTGACCGAGGATCTTCCACACGCTCGCCACCGAGAAAACCGGCGCACCGTCGACCAGAAAGTCGCCGCGGAGGAAAAGGAGCGCGCGCGTGCGCCGTGTCAGCACCGGCGCGACCTCGAGCCAGTCGCCGGACTTGGCCGGTGCGAGAAACTGGCTCTGCATGTTGAGCGTCACGACGTCGCCGTGATCGGTGGCGTCCCATGCCGCCTGGCCGAAGGCGGCGTCGGCAAAGGTCATCAGCATGCCGCCATGAATGACACCGCGCATGTTCACATGACGATCGTCGATGCGAAGACCGAAGACCTTCGATCCCGGATCACCACGCTCATAGATCGGCCCGACGTGACGCTCGAACGGATCGATGAGGCGGGTTTCGATGAAGCCTTCCGGTGCGCGCATGCGCTAACCGATCTTCCACAGGCCGGTCGCGGCCGCGACCTGGCGGTCGCCGACAACGATGTCGGCGGAGAGAAAGACAAGCGTGCGCGTCTTGCGTGTAACCTGCACGCGAGCTTCCAGTATGTCTCCAGCCTTGCCCGGGCCAACGAAGTCGCAGGTCAGTGAAACCGTCGCACAGGCCGGGGCGCCCGAAACTACGCGACTGGTCTGGCTCATCGCGATGTCCGCGAAGGTCATGATCAGCCCGCCATGCACGTTGCCGGAGCCGTTCAGATGTTTCTCCTCCACCGGAAGTGCGAAACGCCGCACCTCGTCCTCGTCCGCGAGGCGATAGATCGGACCCGCGTGCAGGTTGAATCCGCCGCGGGAAATGTTCTCCGCCTCGGGCGGAAGCGTGGTTAAGGCGTTCGGCATGGCAATCCGAGGGATATGCGCTTTGACGCTGCACTGCAATATGGTGGAACCGGCACGTTGGAAACGCGCGTCCGCCATACTAAAGTTGCAATAGCAAACAAGATGCGCCATGCGAGGGGTCGCTTAAGCGCACGCTTCCAGCCAAATGAGGAAATTCATGAACAAGCGTTTCGTCCGGGCCGCACTGATGGCGTGCCTGATGGGGTCCGCCACGATGTTCGCGGTCACTGTGCCGCTGACTCCGGCGATCGCGAAATCCAGCGGGCCTTCGGTGACCGCACCGGTTGCCAAGATACTCAAGCCCGCCGCCGACAAGATGCAGGCGAACGATTTCGCCGGCGCGATGGAACTGATCAAGCAGGCCCAGGCCCTGCCCGACCAGACGCCGTTCGACACCTACAAGATCAACGAATTCCTCGGCAATGCCGCGATCCACGAAAACGACTATGCGACCGCGGCCACGGCTTATGGCGCGATGGCGGATTCGCCGGCGCTCGAAATGGTGACGCCGGAAGAGAAGGCCTCGACGCTGCGCGTCGCCGCGCTGCTTGCGACCAACCAGAAGAACTATGCCGCCGGCATCAAATACGCCAAGGCGTTCATCGCACTTGGCGGCGCACCGGATCCGAAGGTGCTGGCCACGATGTCGGAGGCCTATTACTACTCGCAGGACTATGCCAATGCGATCGCGACGGTGAACCAGATGCTCGCCGCGACGCCGGCAGGATCGGCGCCGGATCACGGCGCGCTGGAAATCCTGTTCAGCGCACAGTTGAAGTCCAACCAGCAGGACGCGGCCCTGAAGTCGCTCGAGACGCTGGTCACCTATTACAACGATCCGGACAACTGGGGTCAGATCATCGACTTCGCTGTCGGCGTGAAGGGCATCACCAACATCGAGGCGCTTCATATCTACCGCCTGCGCGAGGTGGTGAAGGCGACCGCCAGCGGCGATGACTACCAGATCATGGGCGGTGTTGCGCTGCAGGCCAACTACCCGGTCGAGGCGGACGCCATCTTCCAGAAGGGATTGTCGTCCGGGAAACTCCAGAACAGCGGCAACGTCGCATCGCAGATCGCGTCCGCGCGCACCCGCGCTGCGGCGGACCGCAAGAGTCTCGACAGCTTCGCGGCCATTGCCGAGAAGTCGCCGAGCGGCGAGTTCGACCTGAAACTGGCCGAGACCTATTACGGCTATGGCCGTTATGCAGATGCGGTCACCGCGGTCCGGCGAGCGATCAAGAAGGGCGGCGCCAAGGTCGACATGACCGAGGCCAACATGGTGCTCGGCGAAGCGCTGGTGCAGACCGGCGACACGGCCGGGGCAACGGCAGCGTTCAATGCCGTAAGCACCACGGTGCCCGGCTGGGCCAAGGCGCAGCACCTGTGGCTGCTCTATCTCGGCAACAAGTACGCCACCACGCCGCAGCAGTAATGATCCGGCGCCGGAGCCCATGGGCTCCGGCGCCGTGCTTTTCCTGGACTGGCGATGAATCTCGTCCTGGGCTTCGTGCCGTTCATTCTTTTCTCAGTTCTGATGGGCCTGTCGCCCGACGTCGCGCTGTGGGCCGCGTTCGCCGCCGCCTTCACGCTCGGCATGCGATCGTTCCTCGACACCCAGGTGCTCAAGACGCTGGACGGCGGCAGCACGGCGCTGTTCGGACTGCTGGCCCTGTTCAAGGGCTTCATCGAGCCGGGACTGACCTTCGGGTCCGTGCTGCTGGCGGTGAACGGCGGAATGCTGGCGATCATGATCGCCTCGCTGGCCTTGCACGAGCCGTTCACGCTGCAATATGCGCGCGAGCAGACCGCGCCCGAGGAGTGGGATACGCCATTGTTCCGCCGCACCAACTATGTCGTGACCGGCGCCTGGGTCGCGGCGCTGGCGGCGATGACGGCAGCCGATGCGGCCGCGACGCTGTTCATTGCGATGCCGGTGACGCTGTCCGCCGCCATCGGTCTCGTGCTGCTCGCCGCCGCCCTCACCTTCTCGCTGCGCTATCCGGTCTATCTGCGCCTGCGCCACGCCGCGCACTGAAGCCCCGCAACAGCGGCGTTCGGTCCGCGCTTGACTTATTTTGGTATTTCCCTAAATAACAAAATATGAGCGATGTATTCGATGCCCTGGCTCATCCGGTGCGGCGCAAGGTGCTGAAGCTCCTGCGCAAGCGGCCGATGAGCGCCGGCGAACTGGCAGACAAATTCGATCTGGCGAAACCGACGCTGAGCGGCCACTTCGCGGTCCTGAAGGCCGCCGATCTGGTGACCACCGAGCGTCAGGGCACGACGATCATCTATCACGTCAACATGAGCGTTCTGGAAGAGGCCACATCGGCGCTGATGGATCTGGCCGGCATGGGCAAGGAGAAGACGTCATGAACAACCGCAATACGCTGATGCTCAGTCTTGCGATCGTCGCGGCCATGGTTGCAGCGAGCCTTGCCGTGTGGTTCCAGCTTCCGCCGGGCGCCATGGTGCCGATCCACTGGAATGCCGACGGGATCGCAAACCGCTACGCGCCCGCCTCCTACGGCGTATTCATGGCGCCGGCGATGGCCGCGCTCATCACGCTCGTCTTCGCGGTCATCCCGTGGCTCGAGCCGCGGCGCGGCAATCTGGAGCGGAGCCGCAAGTTCTTCCACGTCGTCTGGATCGGCACCATCCTGCTGATGGCAGCAATTCATGGCATGGCGCTCTATTCGACGCTGCATGCCGGCGCGCCGTTCGGCAACCTGATCGAGGCGGCGGTTTCGCTGTTGCTGATCGTGATCGGCAATTATCTCGGCAAGACACGCTCGATGTTCCTCGGCGGCGTGCGCACGCCGTGGACGCTGTCGAGCGAATATTCCTGGCAGCGCACGCACAGCCTTGCGGGCAAGCTGTTCATCGCGGTCGGCGCGATCGGCTTCGCCGCGGCTTTCGGCCTTCCGACGGAAGAAGGCATGCGGCTGTTCGTCGGGCTCCTGATCGCGGCCGCCGCACTCAGTGTCGGGATGTCCTATGTGTTCTGGCTGCGCGACCCCGCCCGTCACGGCAGCGAGGCGCGCTAGCCCGGGCGGCGCGGACGGGTTACGGTCCCCGCAGATCGGGGGACCCTTTCGTGAATCTGCGTCCGTTCATCGCCGCGCTTCTGCTCGTCGCCTGCACCGGCTGCTCGACGGTCGAGAACTTCATAACCCCTCCGCCGCCGCCCGATCCCAAGACCCTCATGCCAGCGCTGGAACAGCGCATCGCCGTCTTGGTGGCGGATGAGCGCCAGCGCATCGATCCCAAGGCCAAGCCGCTGATGATCGATCCGGAGCTATCAGCCATCGCGCGCAAGCGGGTCGAAGACATGGCGGCCAAGAAATACATGGCCCATGTCGCGCCAGACGGCGAGACCGCGGCAACGCTGCTGATGGCGGAAGATGCGCGCTTCCAGGGCCTTCTGGGCGAGAACATCGCCGCGCAGTATTTCACGCCATCGGCAGCCATCGATGTCGATGCCCTCGCCCGGCGCTTCGTCGATTCCTGGCTGGCGAGCGAGCCGCACAAGAAGAACCTCGCCTTCGCGGACTACGACCACACCGGTATCGGCGCCGCAGTCAACGGTGATACGATCTATGTGATGCAGCTGTTCTCGACCGATCTGGGACTTGGACCGCATACCGGAAGCAACGTGCCGTCGGTCGCCACCCCGGTGCCGGACGCAGCCACCGGCGCTGCGCCGCCGCCCGAACCGAATCTGCGCGGCAGCGAAGGGACGCACGAATGAGCGAGACCGCGCACAGCAACCGGCCGATCACGTCCTATGCGGATTTCTGGCCTTATTACCTGCAGGAGCACGCGAAGCCGGCGACGCGCGCCCTGCACTATGCCGGGACCGCGCTGGCACTTGGCTGCGTCGCCGGATCCATCGCCCTTGGCTACGGCTGGCTGGGCTATGCCGCCCTGGCCGCCGGCTATGGTCCGGCCTGGATCGCGCATTTCTTCGTCGAGAAGAACCGGCCCGCGACCTTCACCCACCCGCTCTGGTCGCTGATCTCGGACTTCCGGATGGCGGGCCTCTGGGCTACGGGAAAACTCGGCCCCGAACTCGTGCGCGCCGGCGTCGGCCGCTAACGCCACATTAACGCTGATCGGCGAAATTGCGTCCCGGAAGTGGTCACTATCGGAGCGGCCACCGCCAAACGGGTGCTAAACCATTCTTTACACTACATCTTGACGCCAGTACTTTCCTTTGCGGGCGTGGTGCTAAGTGAGTCGAAATGCGGCCTGACATTCCCTGGAACGTGGCGGGTATACCGTCCGAGGCGCGCGAAGCGGCACGAGCCGCAGCACGTCGGGAAGGCTTGTCCGTCGGCGAATGGATGACCCGGAGAATTATCCGAAGCTTCTCCGACACGCCGGACGACATGACCCCAGCCCGTGAACAATGGTCCGCCAACGGCAGCTATGCCGCGCAGACCGACATTCGTGCCGCACAGTCGCGCCGCGAAACCGAGAACATGCTCGCCGACGTGGCGCGCTCCGAAAGCCAGAGCAACGACGTTTATCGCCGGATCGAAGAGCAGCTGCGCAACGTCGCGCGCCGCCTCGAGACCGCCGAGCGCAATCAGAGCGAAAACAATCGCGCCATGAGCCAGGCGGCGAGCGAGATCAACATCGCCGCGCGCGAGCAGGCGCAGGCCTTCGATCAACTCGGCGGATCGGTCATGGGTCTTGCCGACCGTCTCGACCGCGTCGAACGCTCGACGGCCACCGACGGCACGCGCGATGCGATAAAGGGCCTGCATCAGGGACTTTCGCGGCTCGCCGAACAGATCTCTTCGACGGCGAACCAGTCGGCCACGCAGATCTCGTCGCTCGCCGGCAATCTCGAAACCATCGCCGGCCGTGTGTCCCAGACACGCAGCGAAGGCGAGGCCTCGACACGCGCGCTCGAGCAGCAGATCGCGCAGCTCGACCAGCGCCTGAGCCATGTCGCGGCCATAGATGAGCGCCTGCGCGCCGTCGAACGCACCGCGCACACAAACGGCGAAGCGCTGAGCACGGCGCTGCACGCCATCGAGCAGCGCAAGGACGATGAAGCGGCGGCCCTGCGCCGCGATGCCGAGACCGCGAGTGCCATCGCGCGCCTCGAAGACAATGTTTCGCGGCTGGAGACGCGCGGCCCGGATCCGGCGATCGATCGCCGCCTGCAGGGCATCGAACGCACGCTGTCCGACATCGTCGGCCGTTTCGACTCGAAGCCCGACGACGCGATCGAGGACAATCTGAAGCGCCTCGCCCAGCGCATCGAGGCCGCCGAGACGCGCCAGCGCGAGCAGATCGCCGAACTCAAGGCCCAGTTCAGCGCGCCGCGCCCGGCCGAGATGCTCGCGCAGCCGCCGCTCAGCCAGCCGCAGCCGATGGGCCAGCCGCCGCTTGCCCCGCCGCCGGATTCACCCTTCGCGCCGGCCTTCGAGGCCCCGCCCTTTGCCGAAGCACCGGGCCAGCATGCGCCCTTCCAGGTCAGCGCCGATCCGTTCGCCCCGGCCTTCGACTCCGGCAATGCCTTCCCGACCGACAGCCCGTTCGGCGAAGACATCTTCGCGGCCGCGCCGCCGCCACCACCGGCCGAGCCGGACAATTATCTCTCCGCCGCGCGCCGCTCCGCCCGCGCCGCCGCCGCCCAGGCCGAAGCCGAGCGCGGTTCGCGCATCGGTGGCTTCTCCTGGGGCGCCGCGGCCGAGGCAGCCCCGGCCGAAAAGCCGTCAAGCCGCAAGACCTATATCTGGATCGGCATCATCGCCCTGATGTCGATCGTCGCGATCGCCGCCGGCGCCGTGCTGAGCCAGAAGCTCTCCTCGGACTCGCCGCACACGGTGAGCGTGCTCTTCCCCAAACCGAACGGCGCCCCGAAGCCGCCGGCCGTCCTGCCGCCGAGCGATACGCCGCCGGCCGACAAGCCGGCCATGGCCACCACCGAGGTGAAGCCCGCGCCGGTCCATAGCGTTCCCGAAAAGCCCGCGGCTGCCGCCGCAACTGTGACGCCCGTCGCGACGCCGCCTGCCAAACCCGCGGCGACACCGCTCGACAAGCTCACGCAGCTCGCCAATGCCGGCAACGGCAAGGCCGAGCTCATCGTCGGCCTGAAATATCTCGACGGCGACGGCGTGCCGGTGAACGAGGCCGATGCCGCCAAGTGGCTCGAACGTGCCGCCGAGCAGGGTATGGCCGTCGCGCAGTACCGCCTGGGCACGCTTTACGAGCGCGGCCGCGGCGTGCCGGCCGACGCCAGCAAGGCCGTGAAGTGGTACACGCTGGCCGCGCAGGCCGGTAACCGCAAGGCGATGCACAATCTCGCCGTGGCCTATGCCTCCGGCGCCGGTGTGCAGAAGAATCTCTCTGAGGCCGCGCGCTGGTTCTCCAAGGCCGCCTCGCTCGGCCTGTCGGACTCGCAGTTCAATCTCGCGGTGCTCTACGAGCGCGGCATGGGCGTTCCGCAGAGCCTGATCGATGCCTACAAGTGGTACGCGATCGCGGCGGCCGGCGGCGACTCTGAGTCCAAGGCCCGCATCGACGCGCTCGCGACCCAGATCTCGCCGGACGACAAGTCCGCCGCGCAGCGCGCTGCCGATGCGTTCAAGCCCCAGGCCATCGATCCGCGCGCCAATGTCGCGCCGCAGATGGGCGATGTGGTGAACTGAGCGGCCGCACGCTCTAATTTTCCCGCAAAAGGTTGACCCCGGAGTCTCCGGCGCGCACATTCGCGCGCAGTGTGGAGCTCGCGTCGCTCCGTCAATCCTGCCCGTGATCTGCGCGTTCGATGGAAATCTACCTGCCCATCGCCGAGATGTCGGTCCATTGGCTGATCATCTTAGGGATGGGCGGCGCGATCGGATTTCTGTCGGGCATGTTCGGGGTCGGCGGCGGCTTCCTTCTCACCCCGATGCTCATCTTCTACGGCGTGCCGCCGGAGGTCGCGGTGGCGACGACATCGAGCCACATCACCGCCTCGTCGATCTCCGGTGCCATCGCGCAATGGCGCAAGCGTGCGCTCGACCTGAAAATGGGCGCGGTGATGGCGGCTGGCGGCCTCGCCGGCACCGCGACCGGCGTCTGGCTCTTCACCGTGATGCGCCGCTACGGCCAGATGGATCTGCTGGTTTCGGCAAGCTATGTGCTGCTGCTCGGCACCGTCGGCGGCCTGATGCTCAAGGAGAGCATCGAAACGCTGCGCGCGACACAGAGCGGCGCGCCGGCCCGGCGTCACACGCCGCATCTGTGGATGCACGGCCTGCCGCTGAAGATGCGCTTCCGCGAGTCGCGGCTCTATATCAGCGTGATACCGCCGGTGGTGATCGGCTTCTGCGTCGGCACCCTGTCGGCGATCATGGGCATCGGCGGCGGCTTCGTGATCGTGCCGGCGATGATCTACATGCTGCGCATGCCGACCAATGTCGTCATGGGCACTTCGCTGTTCCAGATCATCATCGTCACGGCGGCGACGACGATCCTGCAGGCGACGGCGAACTTCTCCGTCGACATCGTGCTGGCGATGTTCCTCATCCTGGGAGGCGTGATCGGCGCGCAGTTCGGCGTGCGGATCGGGGCGCGGTTGCGCGGCGAACAGCTTCGCCTGCTGCTGGCGCTGCTCGTGCTGGCGGTGGGGCTGCGCCTCTTCCTCGGCCTCGTGCTGAAACCGGACGATCTCTATTCCGTGACCACGGTGATGCGGTGAGAAGGCTGGCCGCCGCGCTCGCGCTCGTCGCGCTCACCGTCCCGGCGGATGCGGCGGAGAATCTGGTGTCCGGCATCTCGCAGGACACCGTCGAGATCAATTCGAGCTATACCGGCACCGATATCGTCGTCTACGGCGCGATCGAAAATCCCGAACCGACCGGCGTCGACGACGTCGTGGTGATCGTGCGCGGACCCGACGCCAACATGACGGTGCGGCAGAAGCAGTGGGTCGCGGGCATCTGGATCAACCGCGACCAGGCCAAGCTGCTCGCCATGCCGTCCTACTACTACATCGCGAGCACACGGCCACTGGACAAGATCGCGGCGTCGTTCACGCTGGAGCGTTACGAGATCGGCCTGGATGCGATCGTGCCGGGCCAGATCGTCAGCCACCACTACGCCGAACCGTTCCGCCAGGCGCTGATCCGCCACAAGAAGATCGAGGGGCTCTACGGCGAGTCGCCCTACGGCGTGGTCTTCCAGTTTCCGACCCTGTTCCGGGCGCGCATTCCGGTGCCGGCTGGCGTGCCGCGCGGCCAGTACAACGTCGTGGTCTACCTCTTTCGCGACGGCAACGTGATCAGCGCACAATCGACGCCGCTCTTCGTCGACCAGACGGGGCTCGAGCGCCGGCTGCACAATTTCGCCCTTAGCTCGCCGCTCTCTTACGGCCTCTCGACGGTTTTCATGGCGCTGGTGCTGGGCTGGATCTCGTCGCTGGTATTCCGGCGGGCGGACTAAACCCGGCGACGGATCTTCGGCACGCCGCGCGCCGCCACGGCATAGACCCGGCGATTGCCCAGCATGTAGGCCGCGAAGGCGTCGGCAAACAGCGACGAGATCGCTTCGTCATGGACATCGAGCCCGCCGGCATAGGCGCCAAAGGCCGGCATCACCATCCGCGCACCATCAGTCGCGAAACAGCGGCGGCGCAGCGAGCGACCGCTCCGTGAGACGGTATGGCACGGGTGTAGGTGACCCGCGATCTCGCCGGGACGGAAGAGGAATTGCGGCTCGTGCCGGAAGAGGAGACCGCGCAGCGCGACCTCGGCGGTGACCGTGCCGCCGAGCCAGGCCGGCGGATGGGGATCGTGATTGCCTTCGATCCATATCCACTCCGTCGCGCCGACCATGGATGCGAGCATCGCGCGTTCTTCGGCGTCGAGACGGTCCGGCGCGTCCATGTCGTGAAACGAGTCGCCGAGTGCGATCACGCGCGCCGGGGCGTAGCGGTCGATCAGCGCGGCCATGCGCTTCAGCGTGGCGCGGGTGTCGTAAGGCGGGATCAGCGCGCCCATGCGGGCATAAGCTGAGCCTTTCTCGAAGTGAATGTCGGAGAAGACGAGCGTCCGCTCCACCGGCCACCACAGCGCACCGGCGGGATCGAGCATCAGGACTTCGCCATTGACCTCGGCAAACACCTCCATCGATAGGTCCGGTTTCATGAAAACGGACCACTCGATGGACTCTTTGATTGTCGCGCAATTTTACGGAAAACCGG
Organism: Pseudomonadota bacterium; assembly: GCA_018241025.1. Taxonomy (GTDB): domain Bacteria; phylum Pseudomonadota; class Alphaproteobacteria; order Micropepsales; family Micropepsaceae; genus Rhizomicrobium. Next base: position 144,141 of record JAFEEQ010000011.1, on the reverse strand, counting down.
CTTCCACTTTTCCGAATTGCGCTCCGGGACCTCAATCGACACGCATGGCTTCCTCGATCAGCGACGCCTCGGCTTCATGGAGGATGTCCTCATGCGCCTCGCCGGCGACCATTTCCTTTGAGATCTCGAGCAGCGCCGGCACCGCGAGCGGCGAAACCCGTTCGAGGCGCCGCGTCACGATCCGATTCTTCACCCGCTTGAGCATATCGGCGAGGCGCGCGATGTCGAGCAGGCCGGAGCCGGCATCCTCATAGGTGGCGCGCAGCAGGATGTGATCCGGTTCGTGCTCGCGCAGCACATCGTAGATCAGGTCCGAAGAGAAAGTGACCTGGCGCCCGGTTTTCTCGCCGCGCGGATCGCGCCGCTCGATCAGGCCGGAGATGATCGCGCAATTGCGGAAGGTGCGTTTGTAGAGGCTCGACTCCCGAAGCCAGGCATCGAGATCGTCGCCCAGCATGTCCTCGTCGAACAGCGCGTCCATGTCGGCGCCGCCCATGTCGCGCAAGCCCCAGACGGCAAGCGCATATTCGTTGGCGACGAAGCCGAGCGGGCGCAGACGCAGGCGTTCGAGCCGACGAGTGAGCAGCATGCCCAGCGTCTGATGCGCGAGACGGCCTTCGAAGGGATAGCAGACAAGATATTCCTTGGAGCCGCGCGGGAAGGTCTCGACCAACAGCTGGCCGGGCTTCGGGATCACCGAGCGAAACTCCTGCATCCGCAGCCACTCGCCGACCGGACCGGGCAGGAAATCCCAGCGCTCGGGCGTCGAGACCATCTCGCGCACGCGCTCGGCGAGGAAGGTCGAGAGCGGAAACTTTCCACCATTGTAGGACGGAATCTGCGCCTGAGCCTCCGCCGTCTTCGAAACATAAGCGCCATCATCGCGCATGCCTTCGAAGCGCAGGATATGTCCGGAGAAAACGAAGGTGTCGCCGGGCACAAGCTGCTCGACGAAGTATTCCTCGAGCTGGCCGAGCACGCGGCCGCCGGCGCCCGTGGGCCGTCCCCTGGCCTGGAGACGGATGTCGATCATCGGCTCTTCGACGATAACGCCGACATTCATGCGGTATTGCTGGGCGAGGCGCGGATGGGCGATGCGCCAGAGGCCTTCCGGTGTCCGGCGCAGCTTGGCATAGCGGTCGTAGCGCTTGAGTGCGTAGCCGCCGGTGGCGACGAAATCGAGCACCTTGTCGAAATCCTCGCGCGTCAGATGCGTATAGGGCGAGGCGGAACGCGCTTCGGCATAAAGCACATCGGCATCGAAGGGCCGCGCCGCGGCGGTGCCGAGGATGTGCTGAGCCAGCACATCGAGACTGCCGCGCTTGAGACGCTCGCCATCGAGTTCGCCCGCCAACACCGCGTCGCGCGCGGCGTTGCATTCGAGAACCTCGAAGCGGTTGGCGGGGACGAGGACTGCTAGGCTGGATTCGTCGAGCCGGTGATTGGCGCGGCCGATGCGCTGGACGAGACGCGCGGCGCCCTTGGGCGCGCCGACGCAGATCACCTTGTCGACCGCGCCCCAATCGATACCGAGATCGAGGGTCGAGGTGCAGACCACGCCGCGCAACAGGCCGCGGCTCATCGCGGCTTCCACTTTCCGGCGCTGCTGTGGCGCGAGGCTGCCGTGATGCAGCGCGATGGGCAGGTTCTCGTCATTGATCCGCCACAGCGACTGAAAGGTCAGCTCCGCCTGGGCGCGGGTGTTGACGAAGATGAGCGCGGTCCTGGCCGATTTGATCGCCGCCATGATGTCGGCCATCGCATGGCGGGCCAGATGGCCTTGCCAGGGCACGTATTCTTCCGAGGCGCTGATCTCGATCCGCGGCGGCGCGCCGGGCTTGCCGAGCACCAGTTCGGCGCGCGCCTCTCCGGCGAGCGGTTGCGGCACGAGATAGCGCTGGAGCGGCGCCGGATCGGCGACCGTCGCCGACAGGCCGACCCGGCGATGGTTGGGCGCGATGGTCTTGAGGCGCGCCAGGCCGAGCGCGAGCAGGTCGCCGCGCTTGGAATTGTACATCGCATGCAGCTCGTCGAGCACCACGGTCTTGAGATCCGCAAACATCGTCGTTGCGCCCTGCTGGGCAACGAGAAGCGCGAGCTGTTCCGGCGTGGTGAGCAGGATGTCCGGCGGGCGATGACGTTGGCGCGTGCGGCGCGAGGCCGGGGTGTCGCCGGTGCGGGTCTCGACACGGATCGGAAGGCCCATCTCGGCCACCGGCGCTTCGAGATTGCGGGCGACGTCGACCGCGAGGGCTTTGAGCGGCGAGATGTAGAGCGTGTGCAGCTTTGCGGCGCGGCGCGCGGACTGGCCGGCGAGGTCGATCAGGCTGGGGAGAAACCCTGCGAGCGTCTTGCCGCCGCCGGTGGGCGCGACGAGCAACACAGAGTCGCCGCGCGACGCGTGTTCGACGAGCGCAGATTGATGCGGGCGGATCGACCAGCCGCGCGAAGCGAACCAGGCGGAGAAGAGCGCTGGCAGTTCCTCCCCCGTCGTTACGGGGGAGGGGGACCATCGCGAAGCGATGGTGGAGGGGGCGGGCTCCGAGCTGACCCCCTTCGTCTCGCCGCTGACGCGGCGAGCCACCTCCCCCGTAACGACGGGGGAGGACCGTGTTGCGCTTGCGGCTTTCCCTGCCGTCATTTTTGCTTTTCGGGCTCCATCGACCCTACTGTGCCTCAAAGTTTTCGGGAGGAACAGATCATGTACGACCTTATGCTCAAAGACGGTATTCTGAAGGGCAAGCGCATCCTGGTGACCGGCGGTGGAACCGGGCTCGGCGAAGTCATGGCCGAGGCCTATGCCCAGCTCGGCGCGACCGTCTACATCTGTGGCCGGCGCAAGGGCGTGCTGGACGAGACCGCGAAGCGGATCGCCGACGCGACCGGATCGAAAGTCTCCGGCATCGCCTGCGATATCCGCGTGGCCGAAGCCGTCGATGAAATGGTCGGTACGATCTGGGCCGATGGTGGCGCGCTGTCGGGCCTCGTCAACAATGCGGCGGGCAATTTCATCTCGCGCACCAAGGATCTGTCGCCGCGCGGCTTCAACGCGATCTCCGACATCGTCTTCCGCGGCTCATTCTACGTCACGCTGGCCTGCGGCAAGCGTTGGATCGAGGAGCAGAAGAAGGCGAGCGTGATCTCGATCCTCACCACCTGGATCTGGAACGGCGGTCCGTTCACCGTTCCCTCGGCAATGTCGAAAGCTGGCCTCAACATCATGACGAAGTCGCTGGCCGCCGAATGGGGTCCGCACGGCATCCGCTTCAATGCCATAGCGCCCGGACCTTTCCCGACCAAGGGTGCCTGGGAACGCCTGAACCCGGCCGCCTCCGGCAACAACGAAGCAGCCGCGCGCATGACCGCGGGCATGGCGCGCAACGGCGAGATGGTGGAACTCGCCAACCTCGCCGCGTTCCTGATGGCGGATGGCTGCGAATATCTTACCGGCCAGACGATCGCGATCGACGGCGGCATGCATCTCGCGGCTGGCGGGAACTTCTCGCGCCTCGCCGCGCTCGGCGATGCGGAGTGGGATGCGATCCGCGGGCAGATTCGCTCAGCAAACGATAAGGACAAAGTTCAACGCAGCGTCTGAGTGCCCCTATACGTATTGACTCGTTCGTCCTGCGGGCGGAGCATTCTCGCTGGCTGCAGCGCGGACGCGGCGTCGGCCAAGGGCCGCAACGAAACGGCGGTTTCCGCGAGCGTCATGGAGAAACCGGCAACAGGGAGATTCCGCATGGAAGATACTCCACCGGGTAATAGTCCGGGGCTCCGCCACGGCGGAGCCACAACCGGCTGAGGCGAAAGGCCGGTTGCCACCCAAAATTCAACCTGAGAGAGCGAGCCTTGCTCGCATTTAGGGCCCTTTCTTAAGGGGCCAGACTTCCCAAAGTGTAATCACCCCCCAAGAAGAACCCCGGTGCGATGAGCGCCGGGGTTCTTTGCTTGGGATCAGCGCCACGCAGCAGACCCGTCCGGGGCATAATCGGGAAGATCGAAACGTGGCTGCGCCGGTTCCTGCGCGAACTTGATCGCGGGACCGATATGCGGATGGCCTTGCGCGTCGCGCAGGAGAATGCCGCGCGCCTGCGCATTCGCATCGCCGAAGCCGTCCTTCAAGGTGCGCACCGGCGCCCAGCAGAGATCGATGGGCGCGAGGAACGCTTCCCACTCGGCGCGGGTCTTCGTCCTGAACATACTCGCGAAGAACTCGATCAGCGCCGCCTGCGTATCGCCCGGCTCGCCGGCCGCGAGCGCAACGAGGTCGGGCCGGCCGAGCGCGCCGAGAAGGTTCTCGCAGAACTTCTTCTCATTGCCCGCAAGGACGATGAAGCCGCCGTCTTTCGTTTCGTAGATGCGGTTCATCGCCTGTCCGCCGTAATTGCGCATGCGCGGCGGATCGGGCGCCTTGTCCTCGCCGAAGACGCTTCCGGTGATGTTGGGCGTCCAGGCGATGAGCGCATCGTACATCGCGATGTCGATATAATCGCCCTTGCCGGTGGTCGCACGGCGCAGCAGCGCCATCAGGATCGCCGACAGCGCGGTCAGCGACGAGGCCATGTCGGCGGCAACGAGGTTGGGCATGTTCGGCTTGCCGTCGGCGAAGCTGCGCGAGAGATCGAGCGTGCCGGCAAGCGCCTGCACGCCCAGATCATGGCTCGGCTTCTGGACCCAGGGACCGGTCTGGCCGAAGGCACTGATCGAACAATAGACGATGCGCGGATTGCGCACGGCGACCGTCGCGTAGTCGATGCCGAGACGCTTCACGACGCTGGGACGGAAGGCTTCGACGATCACGTCGGCGTCGTCCGCGAGCTTCAGGAAGGTCTCGCGATCCGAGATGTTCTTCAAGTCGAGCGCGATGGAACGCTTGCCGCGCGCGATGTTGCGGAACCAGACGGCGGTGCCTTCGGCGTCACGGGTTCCCATGGCGCGCACCGGCTCGCCGGTCCCGTTCTTCGGCTCGACCATGATCACGTCGGCGCCGTGATCGGCGAGGGTCATGGTCAGATGCGGGCCGGGCAGGAATTGTGAGAGGTCGAGGACCCGGAGACCTTCGAGTTTCATGACGGTTTGCCTGCTGCGTTCAAAATCGCGTCCAGCTGCGATATAGCAGAGCCTGCCGATCCAACGCGAAGGTTCCCTGCGATGTCATCCGAATCCCTCCACGCCCCCCGCGAACGCCTCAGCAAGGAGACGCTCGCCATGCATCAGGCCATCGTGTCGCTGATGGAGGAGCTGGAGGCGGCCGACTGGTATCGCCAGCGCGCGGACGATTGCGACGATTCCAAGCTCAAGGAAATCCTGCTGCACAACATGCGCGAGGAAATCGAGCACGCGGCGATGATCCTGGAATGGCTGCGCCGCAACAACCCGCATTTCGCCAAGGAGCTGAAGGAATATCTCTTCACCGACAAGGATATCCTGAAGGTCGAGGAAGAGGCGGAACACGGCGGGAAGAAGTAGCGCCTATTACCTCCCCACGATGGGGGAGGTGAAACTTCCTAGCTAAACGCCTGGATTCCCGTCTGGGCACGCCCAAGGATCAGCGCATGGACATCGTGCGTGCCTTCGTAGGTGTTCACGGCTTCCAGATTGAGGACATGGCGGATCACGCCGTACTCGTCGCTGACGCCGTTGCCGCCATGCATGTCGCGGGCTTCGCGGGCGATGGCGAGGGCCTTGCCGCAATTGTTGCGCTTCATCAGTGAGATCGCCGGTGCGGCCGCGTCGCCCGAGTCGATCAGGCGGCCGAGACGGAGCGCGCCGGCGAGGCCGAGCGTGATCTCGGTCTGCATGTCGGCGAGTTTCTTCTGGATGAGCTGCGTGGCGGCGAGCGGCCGGCCGAACTGCTTGCGGTCGAGCGTGTATTTCCGCGCGGCATGCCAGCAGAATTCCGCCGCGCCCATCGCGCCCCAGGCGATGCCGTAACGCGCGCGGTTGAGGCAGCCGAAGGGGCCGCCGAGGCCTTTGGCATTGGGCAGCAGGTTTGCTTCCGGCACCAGCACGTCTTCGAGCACGATCTCACCGGTGACGCTGGCGCGCAGCGAGAACTTGCCCTCGATCTTGGGCGTCGAGAAACCTTTCATGCCGCGCTCGACCACGAAACCCCGGATCGTGTCGTCGAGTTTGGCCCAGACCACCGCGACATCGGCGATCGGCGAATTGGTGATCCACATCTTGGCGCCGTTGAGGCGATAGCCGTTCGCCTCCTTCACCGCGCGGGTCTTCATGCCGCCGGGATCGGAGCCGTGATCGGGCTCGGTCAGGCCGAAACAGCCGACGAACTCGCCGCTGGCGAGTTTCGGCAGGTATTTGCGCCGCGTCTCTTCCGAGCCATAGGCGTAGATCGGATGCATGACGAGCGAGGACTGCACGCTCATCGCCGAGCGATAGCCGGAATCCACGCGCTCCACCTCGCGGGCGACGAGACCATAGCAAACATAATTGAGACCGGCGCAGCCATATTCCTCCGGCAGCGTCGAGCCCAAGAGGCCGAGTTCGCCCATCTCGGTCATGATCGCGCGGTCGAAGGTCTCGTTCCGGAAGCCGAGCTTCACACGGCTGAGGAGCTTGTCCTGGCAGTACTCGCGCGCGCTGTCGCGCACCATGCGCTCTTCGGCGCTCAGCTCCTGATCGAGCAGCAGCGGATCGGCCCAGTCGAACGGATTGCGATCGAGCTTGGACGAGGGCTTGGCGGATTTCTCTTCGGGACTGACGGACATCTGCGGGCGACCACGGAATTGCAGCCGCCTTCTACTCCAGCCGCCGCGCCCCTGTCACCCGCCTGTCAGGCGTGCGGCCCGGCCGCCGTGATGTAGAGTTTCTGCTCGCCATAGGCGATGTAGATGTGCAGGTGCTGGAGGATGTCCATGCCAATCCGTATCGCCTGGTCGGTTTCATCGACTCGTGCATCCGACAGACGAGAGCCAAGCGGTGGCGCGGCCTCCTTCTCCCGCACCGCGCGCGTAAGATCGGGAATGATGACGATCCCTGGGTTGGAGATCGCAACGCCACCGATATCCAGTGTCTTGAACTGATGCTTGTAGACAACGGCGTGCTCGTTTCCCGGAAGAGTTCCGATCGGCGGCGTATCGGCGTCAGCGACGTGCACGCCGAAACTAGTTTCGGCCGCACCACGAGTCAGCATTGTGCTCTCAGCGCCGGTATCGAGGTCGGCGACGACCTCCTTGCCGTCCAGAGTGACGGTGAATTCGATACGCCCGGAGCGCATCTTGTGAAACGGGATTATGGCGATGCCGTCGTTCTTCCAATAAACGACCTGGCCCTCGCAGTGATCCTGCGACAACAGATTGAGCTTGCGGCCACCGAAATCGATCTCGACGTCGTAATTGCTGAGGACGTCGGCTGCAACGAGCCCTCCGGCATCCGGTTCGGCAGTGAACTGTTCGTCTCCCGGCATGACGTAGAATGACATGCTGCTGGCCGAAAGACCGCCCAAAGCCATCCCGGTGCTGACGACCTCGTTCGATACTCTTCCGGCAAGGTCATAGACTTCGGGATTGAGATCGACATGCACAATGTCTTTTGAGGCACGACCGCCGAATTCGGACAGCCGGAAGAAACGCTTGCCACGCTTCAGATGTAACTGGTCGGCCAATTGCGACGTCATTTCCGTCCTCGAGCCGCCGGTATCGACAAGCATGAGCTTCTGCCTGTCGCCAAACGTCACGGAAACGAAGGGGCGGATGTCTGTGGTCTTCGCCAGATCGACCGAAGCGAGAATGGAGAGGCCCTTGCAGTCGGCAAAGGCCGGACCGGCGGGAGAACACAGTGCGCCAACAGCCGCCAGAAGGGCGACGTTCCGGAAAATGGGCCGTTTCATTACTGTCTCCCCGTGGTCCCGCACCCCGTTAGAGTCCAGCCGACTCGTAGAAATGGCAAATCAACAAGCCGTCATGATGCCAGCTTGCCACGCAGGAATTCGAGGACGGCTTGCTTGTAGATCTTATCGCCGACGGCGGTCATGTGATCTCGGCGGGGCACGGTGACCGCACAACCGTCGGCAAAGGCCGCGGCGAGCGGGCCTGGCCCGCCGGTCAGATCATCGTTCTCGCCGCAGACCACCAGCACGCGGCGTGTCGAGCCAGCAAGCACTTCGCGTGGAAGGTTCTTTGTCGGCGCGCGCATGCAGGCGGCGAGCGCAAGGCGGTCCTTGCCCGGCTGTCCTGCGAAGATGCGGAAGGCGCGCGCGGTGGCATTGGCGACCGTCGCCGGATCCTCCGCGAGCATGGCATCGGCGATCTCAGCCCGCACCTTCGGATCGGCGACGCGGTCGCGCGAATTCGCGGGAGAATCGAGATAGCTCGCACCGACGCCGCCGATCGACAGCGAGCGGACGCGCTCCGGGTGCTTCATCAGCACATGGATCGCGATGAACCCGCCCATCGAGTAACCCATGAGGTGCGCGGTGCCGATGCCCGCATCGCTGAGCACGGCGAGCACGTCGTTCGCCATCTCGTCATGGCCGTAACCGGGCGTGGTGTGCGGCTTGTCGCTCTCGCCATGGCCGCGGCAGTCCATCGCGACGACGCGATAGCCGGCGCCGGTCAGCGTGTCGTACCAGCCGGTGTCGCGCCAGTTCTGGAAGCGGGACGAGCCGAAGCCATGGACCAGCATGACGGTCTCGTCGCCCGCGCCGACAATCTCGTAGGCGAGACGGACACCGTCGAAGGCTTTGGCGAACTGGGTCATCGATTCCTCTCCGGCCGACCTTCGCAAAGCCGCCTGCGACTGTCTATGATGCCGGGGAGGCCCGGAAGGTTCGCCCTATGTCGTTGGAACAATTGAAGAAAGACGTCTGTGCGGCAGTCGATGCGATGCGCGCGGACATCCTTGGACTCAGCCATGCGATCCATGCCGAGCCGGAGCTGGCGCTGGAGGAATTCAAGGCGGCGGAGCGGCTGACCGGGGCGGTAGAAAGCCACGGCATCAAGGTCCAGCGCGAGGCCTTCGGGCTCAAGACCGGATACGCCGCCGAGTTCGGAAAAGCGGGCGGGGCAAACATCGCCATCCTGTCCGAATACGATGCCCTGCCCGGCATCGGTCATGCCTGCGGCCACAACATCATCGCGACCGCCGGTTATGGCGCGGCGATGGCGCTTGCGAAGCTGAATGGGCGGTTGCCCGGGCGCGTGCGCTATCTCGGCACGCCGGCGGAAGAGCGCTATGGCGGCAAGGAGATCATGGCGCGCGAGGGCGCGTTCGACGGCGTCGATGCCGCGATGATGATCCATCCCTCGAACGAGAATCTGGTGACGATGCCGTGCATCGCCATCGCCGAGGTCGAGGCGATCTACCACGGCCGCTCGGCCCATGCTTCGGCGATGCCCTATCGCGGGCTGAACGCGCTCGACGCGGTGGTGACGGCCTATCAGGCTATCGCGCAGCTGCGCCAGCACATCCGCAACACCGACCGCATCCACGGCATCATCACCGAGGGCGGCCTTGCACCGAACATCGTGCCCGAGCGCGCGGCGTGCCGCTTCTATGTCCGCGCCGCCGACGCCAACGAGCTCGCACCGCTGAAGGCCCGCGTGCAGAAATGCTTCGAGGCGGGCGCGCTGGCCACCGGCTGCAAGCTCGAGGCGCATTGGGGCGACACCGACTATCTCGATCTCAAGACCAACTGGCCGATGGCGGAGATGTACGAGTCGAACGCCGTCGTGCTCGGGCGCGAATTCCTTTCGGTGAAGGACCTGCCGCCGGGCTATGCCGGCTCGACCGACATGGGCAATGTCAGCCATCGCGTACCGTCGATCCACCCGATGCTCGGCATCGCCGCCGGCGGCGTGGTGATCCACAATCCGGAGTTCACACGTTTCGCAGCATCACCGGCGGGCGATCAGGCGGCGATCGACGGTGCCAAGTCGATGGCAATGACGGCGCTCGACCTGATGTTCGACGCAAAGAAGCTGGCGGCAACGAAAGCCGACTTTGCGGCGACGGCGGAGCTGTCACGCCTTGCCATCGAGAAGTCGCGCGAGCCGATGCACGCGCATGGCCATGGCTGCTGCGCATGAGCGTCTGGCTGCTCGTCGCTGCGGTGAATGGCTTTCTTGCCGTAGCGGCCGGGGCCTTCGGTGCGCATGGCCTGCAAGGGCGGCTCGATGCGCATGCGCTGCAGATCTTCGAGACCGGCGCGCGCTATCACATGTATCATGCGCTGGCGCTCGGCCTGGCGGCCTTCACCATACGTGACGCAGCGGCAGGTGCCGCGACTGTTGCGTCATTGTTTTTCTTACTGGGTATATTGCTCTTCTCGGGCTCGCTCTATTTCCTTGCGCTCACGGGCGTGAAGGCCGCGGCCATCGTCACGCCGTTCGGCGGGCTTTGTTTTCTCATCGGCTGGGGCGCGCTCGTCCTCGCCGCGATACGGTTGAAGATCTGATGCGTACGAACGAGCATGTTCTGATCGCCGGCAGCGGCATTTCCGGCCTCGGCGCCGCGCTTGCCTTCGGTGGCGGCAGCCGCCGCGTGACGATCCTCGACCGCGATCCGCCGCCGCCGGCGACATCGCCGGACGAGGCGTTCTACAAATGGGAGCGCCGCGGCGCGACGCAGCTGCGTCACAGCCATGCCTTCCTCGGCCGCCTGACCTCGCTGATCCGCGACCGCTATCCCGACCTGATGCAGGAGTTGCTGGCCGAAGGCACACGGCTGTTCGGCTTCGAGGACGGGCTGACCCCGCCGCAGATGAGCCAGTATGCGCCGGCGCAGGGCGACGACGATCTGAAGCTGCTGTTCAGCCGTCGCACGACGCTCGAGTTGGTGCTGCGCCGGTACGCGGCGCGGCTGCCGGGCGTCGAATTCATCAACGACGCCGGGGTGCGCGGACCGATCGTTCGGCACGAGAACGGCAAGGTGATCGTCGAGGGCCTCAAGGTCGAACGCAACGGCGCGGTCGAAGAAATGCGCGCCGATGTCGTGGTCGACGCCTCGGGCCGCGCCACCTCCTTCCCCGACTGGCTGCGCGCCGAAGGCGTGACGGTGCGCGAAGAGTCGAGCCCCTGCGGAATCCTTTACTTCACCCGCCACTACAAGCTGCGCGACGGGCAGGACGAGCCGCCACGCGATCCGGGCGGACCGGCCGGCGGCGCCGATCTCGGCTACATCAAGTTCGGCGTCTTCATCGCCGACAACCGCCACTTCTCGGTGACGCTGGCGGTGCCGGAGATCGAAACCGAGCTGCGCATGGCGGTGATGAAGCCGGAGGTGTTCGACGCGATCTGTCTCGCCATGCCGGGCGCCGCGCGCTGGATGAATCCGGAGCGCGCCGAACCGGTGAGCAAGGTCTTCGCCATGGGCGAGCTGGTCAATCTGTGGCGTCACTATCTCAAGGATGGCGAACCGCAGGTGCTGAACTTCTTCCCGCTCGGCGACGCCGCGATCCGCACCAATCCGCTCTATGGCCGCGGCTGCTCGTCCGGCGTGGTCGAGGCGCATCTGCTGCGCGCCGCGCTCGACGCGACGGACGACCCTTTGGCGCGCGCGAAGAAATACGAACAGGACCTGACGACGAATATCCGGCCCTATTTCAATTCCATGGTCGAACTCGATCTGGGTGCGATAAAGCGGGCCGCCAACGAACGCAATCCGGACTACCAGCCGAGCCTGCGCGCGAAGCTGACCAAGAGCTTCACCGAAGACGGGCTGATGCCGGCACAACGCGGCAATGTCGAAGTCGGCCGCGCGATGAGCCGTGTGTTCCACATGCTCGACGAGCCGACGGCGTTCCTGAAGCGGCCCGCCATCGTCGCGCGCATCCTCGCAACCTGGGTGACGCCGAAAGCCACGAAACAGGCGCGCGGGCTCTATCCGCCGAAAGCGGGGCCAGATCGTGCAGAGATGTTCAAGCTGTTGAAGATTGCGGCTTAGACGGAGCTGTCTCTCCCTTCGACAAACTCAGGGTGAGGTGAGTTCTAAGACCTTAAAGCTCACCCTCATCCTGAGCTTGTCGAAGGATGAGGGATCGCAGAATCAGGAGGAAACACATGGTCGCCTTTCCCGAACCGCATTTCGTCAAGACCAACGGCATCGACATGGCCGTCTACGAGGCCGGGCCGAAGGACGGCGTGCCGGTGGTGCTGTGCCACGGCTTTCCGGAGCTCGCCTATTCCTGGCGCCACCAGCTTCCGGCGCTCGCCGCCGCCGGCTTTCGCGCCATCGCGCCGGATCAGCGTGGCTATGGCCGCACCTCGCGACCCGAGGCGGTGACCGATTACGACATGGAGCACCTGACCGGCGATCTCGCCGGGCTGCTCGATGCGCTGGACCTGAAGGATGCGATCTTCTGCGGCCATGACTGGGGCGGGCTCGTCGTCTGGCAGATGCCGCTGTTTCACCCCAAGCGCGTGCGCGGCGTCATCGGCGTGAACACCCCCTTCCTGCCGCGCGGGCCGATGGATCCGATCGCGATGATGCGCATGGCGATGGGCGAAGACATGTACATCGTCTATTTCCAGAAGCCCGGCCTCGCCGACGCGGCGCTGGCCAAGGATGTCGGCAAATCGATGCGCTTCTTCATGCGCAAATCGGGCATGAAGGCCGAAGACTATGCCAAGCTGCCGGCGGAACAGCGCAACCTCGCGCTGGTGAAAGCTCTGGAAGCCGACGAAGCGAGCTGGGGCGGCGCAGGCGCGCAGCTGCTGACTCCCGAAGAGCTGAAGTATTTCGTCGATGCCTTCACGCGCACCGGCTTCACCGGCGGCATCAACTGGTACCGCAATTTCACCCGCAACTGGGAGAAGAGCGAGGGCGTCGAGCAGAAGGTGAATGTGCCGGGCCTGATGATCATGGCCGAGGACGACATCGTGCTCTCGCCGGCCATGGCTGAGGGCATGGAGCAGTATGTCCCCGACCTCGAAAAGGCGCTGATCAAGGATTGCGGCCACTGGACCCAGCAGGAGCATCCCGACCAGGTCAACACGATCATGGTCGACTGGCTGAAGCGGCGGTTCGGCTGAGGGCTTCGGCCGCAGGCAAATCCGGACTAAGCTCCCGGTCATGAGGCTTTCCGGACGCGCCCTGTTCATCGGTCTCGCGGCGCTGGTGACCGCCGGCGGCGCGACGGCCTATCTGCTGACCGATCGCTCGCCGCGCCTATTGCGATCGGCGGATGCGATCGAGGTCACGCCGCTCAAAACTTACGGCCGCGTGCATGCGCAGATCCTGCTTTGGCTGGCCGACGTACGCGGGATCGATATTGCCAATCCGGTCGACTGCTATCGCATCGTCTATCCGTCGCGCGATGGCAAAGGCCGCGCCATCAGGCTGAGCGGGCTGCTCGCCCTTCCGCGCGGCGTGGAGCCGCGGGCCCTCGTCAGTTACCAGCACGGCACCAGCTCCGATCCCCGGGCTGCACCGTCGAATCTCGACACCGAGGGGCTGGCGGCGGCACTTGTCTTCGCCGGCAACGGCTATGCCGTGCTGGCACCCGATTATATCGGCCTGGGTGTATCGAAGCCGCCGCATCCTTACTTCGTGGCAGAGGACACCGCGCGTGCGGTGGTCGATCTGATCGCCGCGGCACGGCGCGTGCCGGGCGTACCGCAGAGCGTGCCGATCCTGATTGGGTTCTCCGAGGGAGGCTATGCCAGCCTCGCGGCGCAACGCGCACTGGAGGAAAGCGGACAATCGGTTCGCGGCACCGCTGCCATTGCCGGCGCCTTCAACCTGCGCAAAATCTCGATCCCATGGACGTTGGAGGGCCGTTCGCCGCAGGCATCGACCTATCTGGCGCTCTGGGTGCGCGGCTACGCACTGCGCTACGGCCATCCGCTGCACAGCGCCTTCACCGCACATTATGCCACACTGGTACCGGAGCTGCTCGACACCCCGCACACGACAGACCAGGTGCTGGCAGCCTTGCCCACCGATCCGCGGCGGATGTTCCGCGCCGATCTGCTGGCAGCGGTGGACGGCAAGGGCTCGCACTGGCTGGTCGATGCGCTGGCGGCAAACGAGATGGGCGACTGGGCGCCGCGCGCGCCGATCCGCCTCTACTTTGGCGACGACGACGTCGACGTGCCGCCGGCCGATTCGAAGGCAACGGCAACCCAGCTATCGGCGCGCGGCGGCGATGTGCGGGCGATCGATGTCGGCCCCGCCGACCACTTCCAAAGCATCGTCCTTGCTGCACCGCAAATCCTGGACTGGCTGAAGACGCTGACCAGTGCCACGATTTTGCCGCTGCGCCGCCGCGGTTAAGCTGTCGGCATCTGGTCGGATTCCCGGCCGCATGACAAGATAAGCGCCATGGCCGATGCCGACATCGATACCTTTTCCTATGCCGACCCCGCGGACCCGCGGCTGAAACGGCTGTTCATCCGGATCGTCGAACGGCTGACGGGCCAGCCCTATCTGAAGTGGCTCTACGAGGACAACCGGGCCAACCCGCAGCGCGGCGAGGATTTCTGGGACGCGGCAATCCGCAAGCTAGAGCTTCAGCTCAAGTACAATGAGGACGTGCTGGCACAGTGGCCGCGTACGGGGCCGCTGGTGGTGGTCGCGAACCATCCTTTCGGCGTGCTCGACGGTCTCATCATCTGCCATATCGTGTCGCGGGTGCGGAAGGACTTCCGGGTTCTGACCAACGCCGTGCTGCTCCGCGCCGAGGAGGTGAAGGAATTCCTCCTGCCGGTCGATTTCGCCGAGACCGAGGAAGCGCTGAAGACCAACCTCAAGACCCGCGCCGAAGCGAAGTCGCATCTGATGAAGGGCGGCTGCCTTGTGGTGTTTCCGGCCGGCGGCGTCTCGACCACGCCGACGATCTGGCACAAGCAGGCCACCGATGCCGAATGGAAGAACCTGACCGCGCGGCTGATCGCGCAGGCCAAGGCGCCGGTCGCGCCGGTCTATTTCGCCGGCCAGAACAGCCGCCTGTTCCAGCTCGCGAGCCATATCTCGATGACGCTGCGCCTGTCGCTGCTGTTCAAGGAAGTACATGACCGTATCGGCAGCGAGGTGCATATCCGGCTCGGCGAGGTCGTGCCCTATGAGCGCATCGCAGGCATCAATGAACGCCAGTCGGTCATGGATATGCTGCGCGACATCACATATTCGCTCGGCGGCGGCGTGCCGGAGAAGCTGCCCAGGGCGCGCGTGAAGCGGCCCAAGCGCGCGCCCGGCGCGGCACCCTGTCCGTGAGATTTTTGGTATGAGCGCGCGTCCCAAAGTCGGTCTTTTCGTCACCTGCCTTGTCGATCTCGTGCGGCCGCAGGTCGGTTTCGCCGCGGTCAAGCTGCTGGAACAGGCGGGCTGCGATGTCGCGGTGCCGGAGGCGCAGACCTGCTGCGGCCAGCCGGCGTGGAATGCCGGCGCCGACCGCGACGCGAAGGACATCGCGCGCGCGGTGATCGCCGCCTTCGAGGGCTTCGATTATGTCGTGGCGCCGTCCGGCTCCTGCGCCGGAATGATCAAGCGGCATTATCCGGAAGTGTTCGAGAACGACGCCGAGTGGCTGCCGCGCGCCCGCGCGCTGGCGCAGAAGACCCATGAATTGGTCTCCTTCCTGGTCGATGTGCGCAAGGTATCGACGGTGCCGGCGAAGTTTGCGCACAAGGTCTGCTATCACGACTCCTGCTCGTCGCTCCGCGAGATGGGCGTGAAAGCCCAGCCGCGCGCACTGCTCGGCAGCGTCGAAGGATTGGCGCTCGAAGAACTCACGGACACGCAGGTGTGTTGCGGCTTTGGCGGGCTGTTCAGCGTCAAATATCCCGAGATCTCCGAGCGCATGGCCGACGACAAGATCGCCGATGCCTGCGGCACCGGCGCCGATACGCTGCTGGCGGGCGATCTCGGCTGCCTGCTCCATCTCGCCGGACGGCTGAAGCGCGAAAGCAAGACGATGGCGGTGCGCCATGTCGCCGAAGTGCTGGCCGATATGGGCGGCGAGAAAGCGCTGGGCGAGACGTGACGCTCGATCCCAAGACGTTTCCGCAGAATGCCCATGCGGCGCTGAACGATCCGTTGCTCAGGCCGGCGCTGGGGCGGCTCAAGACCCATTTCGGCGCCGGGCGCACCATGGCCGTGCAGCGCTATGGCGATTTCGAAGGGTTGCGCGACGCCGGCAAGGCGATCCGCGACTATGCGGTAACGCATCTGGACGAACTGCTTGTCACCTTCGAAACGGCGGTGAACGCGCGCGGCGGCGCGGTGCACTGGGCACGCGACGCGGCGGAGGCGCGGCGGCTGATCCTCGCCATCCTGCAGGATGCCGGCGCAAAGACCGTGACCAAGGGCAAGTCGATGGTGACGGAGGAGATCGAGCTCAATCCGTTCCTCGAAGCCAACGGCATCGCGCCGATCGAGACCGATCTCGGCGAATACATCATCCAGCTGCGCAAGGAACCACCCAGCCACATCATCGCGCCGGCGTTTCACCTCTCCAAGGAACAGGTCGCGGAGACCTTCTTTGCGTCGCATGCAGAGCTCGACCCGAAGCGCTCGCTGGAGGAACGCAATGCGCTGGTGCAGGAAGCGCGCGCGGTGCTGCGCCGCCGCTTCGAAAGCGCCGATGCCGGGATCACCGGGGCGAACTTCCTGAGCGCGAAGGAAGGCGCGGCGATTATCGTCACCAACGAGGGCAATGGCGATCTGACGCGGCTTCTGCCGAAGACGCATATCGTCGTGACCGGGATCGAGAAGGTCGTCGCCGACATGAACGATGTCGCGGTGCTGGTGCGGTTGCTGCCGCGCTCGGCAACGGGGCAGCCGATCTCGACCTATGTCAGCGTGATGGCCGGGCGTCGCGGCACGGACGAAAGCGATGGGCCTGAGAACTTCCATGTCGTACTGGTCGACAACGGCCGCTCCAAGCTGATCGGGACCGAGGCGCAGGACGTGCTGCGCTGTATTCGCTGCTCTGCCTGCATCAACCACTGCCCGATCTATGGCGCGGTCGGCGGCCATGCCTATGGCGCGACCTATATGGGGCCGATCGGGGCGGCGCTGAATCCCGGGATGATGGGCGTGGCCGAAGCGGCGCATCATGCCAATGCCTCGACCTTCTGCGGGCGCTGCGCCGAGGTCTGCCCGGTGAAGATCCCGCTGCCCAAGATCATGCGCCACTGGCGCGCGGTGGAACATGCCGACGGTCTCGCACCGAAAGCGATCACGCGCGGATTGGCGCTCTGGGCCTTCGCGGCGAAGCGGCCGGCGCTCTATCGCCTGGGCGCAAGCATGGTGGCGCGGGTTCTGAAGCTGATGGGACGCGGCGGCGCGGTGCGCAGCGTGCCGATGCGCAATGGCTGGTTCGCGGTGCGCGACTTTCCGGCACCGCAAGGCCAGACATTCATGGCGCAATGGAAGGCCAGGCGATGAGCGCGGCTGAGCGAATTGGGTTGGAGGGCGGCAATTCGCGAAGCCGCCAGCAAAGATGAGCGGCAGGGAGCACATCCTGGGTGAGATCCGGGCGCGGCGGCTGGCGCAGGCGCCGAGGCCGGAGCGCTATCGTGCGCCGAAGACCGAAGGCGATCTTGCCGAGGCATTCGCCAAGCGGCTCTCTGCGCAATTCGCCGAGGTTCGGATGCTGGAGAGCATGGCGGAGGTGCCGGATGCGGTGGCCGATGTGCTGCGCGCACGGAACATGGCGGCGCGGATTCATGTGCCCGCGGATTCGCCGCTGTCCTCGCTCGCGCTGGGCGGCGTCGAAGTGCGGAACGAGCCGCCCACCGGCTTCGATGCCGCGCTGACCGTCGCGCCTTTCGCCATCGCCGAGACCGGCACGCTCGCCTATCCGGCGCGCAAGGGCGAACCGGCTTCCTGGCATTTCCGGCCGCTTCTGGAGATCGCGGTGCTGCGCGCCAGCGATATCGTAGGCGAGCTCGAAGATGTGCTGGCGAAGCTCGGCACCCTGCCCTCGACGCTCAACCTCGTCAGCGGCCCGTCGCGCACCGGCGATATCGAACAGACGATGGAGCTCGGCGCCCATGGCCCGAAGGCCCTGACCGTGCTGGTGGTGAAGGAATGATGGCACCCGTGCTGCAGACCGATCGCCTGCGCCTGCGCGCGCATGCGAAGAGCGATTTCGAGAATTGCTGCGCGATGTGGGGCGATGTGGAGGTGGTTCGCTACCTCGGCGGCAAGCCGAGCACGCGCGAGGAGTGCTGGAACCGGATGCTACGCCAGGCCGGCTTCTGGGCGCTTGCCGGGATGGGAAGCTGGGTCGTCGAGACCCACGCCGGCGAATTCCTCGGCGAGGTCGGCTTTCTCTGGGTCAAGCGCGCGATGGAGCCGAGCATTGAGGGTTTTCCCGAGGTCGGCTGGGCGCTGGCGAAACGCGCGCATGGCAAAGGCTACGCCAGCGAAGCGGTGCGCGCGGCGCTCGCCTGGGGCGATGCCAATCTCGCCTTCCAGCGCTTCACCTGCATCATCGATCCGGACAATGCCGCGTCGCTCAACGTCGCGCGCAAGGCTGGCTTCACCGAATACGCCCGCGGCATCTATCACGACGAGCCGATCGTGCTGCTGGAGAGGGTGCGGTAACGGAGGCTACCTGCTGTAAGACGCCTTCAGCGCGCCATCGCACTTCGCGATCTCCAGAACCAGCATGCCGCCGCCGGCGGACACCGTCACGACATTCGGATTCGCTTGATGCCCTGGCCACCTGCGAACGGTCGGCCTGACGAAAACGCTCCAGTTGTCGCCGTCGTCCAAGATCATCATCTCGCCGCGTGGGCGTTTGTGATGGGCGTCAAACATCGGCGCGACCGCTCTGTATATGCCTGCAGCCTCTTCCCGTGTCGTCACCAGGGGCCCACCGATATAGCCCGCCTCTTTGGGGCAATCCGACGCCCGACCGGGTGGGGCGCTCATCATCAAGACGATGCATGCTCCCATAACGGCGATGTAAACCGGCCTAGCCAATTCCCAACTCCTGCCTCGCAAACGCCGTCGCGCTTTTGTAGTCGGCTTTGCCGTTGGGGGCGCGCAAGGGGACCCCGGCGACGACGATGCGTTTCGGGGTTTTGTAGCCCGCGAGATGCTCGCGGACATGGGCGCGCAGCGCGGCTTCGTCGAAGCCGGCGCCGCCCACGAGCTTGATCACGCCGGTGACGGCGCTGCCCCATTGCTCGTCGGGCACGCCGAGGACGAGCGCGTCTTCGACCGCGGGATGCTTCTTCAGCACCTCCTCGACTTCCTCGGGGAAGACCTTCTCGCCCGCCGTGTTGATGCAGTTGGAGCCGCGGCCGAGCAGGATGATGCGGCCGTCGCTCTCGACGATGGCGTAGTCGCCCGGCACCGAGAAGCGGCGGCCATTGATGGTCTTGAACAGGCGGTTGGTCTTTTCCTCATCCTTGTAATAGCCGACGGGCAGGACGCCGCCGACGGCGAGACGGCCGGTCTTGCCGCTGCCGGGCTCGATCGGCTGGTCGTCGTCGTCGAGAACGATGGCATTGGGCCCGATGGTGAAGGCCGCGGTCGGCGTTTCCAGGCCGCGCTGCGTCACCGAATTGCCCATGCCGAGCGCCTCGGTCGAGGAGAACGCGTCGGTCAGCGCCGCCTGCTCCGGCAGATGGGCGAGAAGGCCGTGCTTCACCTCGGCCGACCACATCGCGCCGGAGGAGCCGATGCCGACGAGCGAGGAAAGATCGTATTTGCCCGGTGCCTCGTCGAGCGCGCGCAGCAGCGGTCGGCCGAAGGGATCGCCGACGATCGCCATGTTGGTGACGCGGTTGCGCTCGACCGCGCTCCAGATCGCATGCGGATCGAGCGAAGTGTTGTCGACGGTGACGACGCAGCCGCCGGTGAGGATCGACGACATCGTGCCGAAGAAGCCGGTGCCGTGCATCTGCGGACAGGCCGGGAGATAGCGGACATTCATGTCGCCCGCGGATTTCACGAAATCGACGATCTCGCCGACATTCGCCGGCATCTTGCCGGTGGCGATGAAGATGCGCGCGAGCAGCGTGGTGGAGAGGTCGCCTTGCGCATACATCACGCCCTTGGGCATGCCGGTGGTGCCGCCGGTATAGACCATCACCTGGTCGTGCTCGGAGCGTTCGAGGCCGAGCTTTTCGCCCTTGCCGGTGGTGGCGAGCTTCTCGTAGGGCGTGGCGAAGGCCGCGACGTCGTCATCGCCGACTTCGACGAAGACTTTCACCTTGTCGAGCTGGTTGTGAATCTGCGCCACCGCATCGCGGAATTCGCGGGCGTAGCACAGCACCGTAGCGTCGGAATTGTCGACGATGTAGTGAACTTCCTCGGGCTTGTAGCGGTAGTTGACGTTGACATGGGTCTGGCGGCCGAGGAAGCAGGCGCCGGTGAGTTCGCCATATTCGATGCCGTTGCGCATGTAGAACGCGACCTTGTCGCCGGGCTTGACGTCCTTGGCGTGGAGGTTGCGGGCGATGTTGTTCATGCGCTTCGCCGCGTCGCGCCAGACGATGGTGCGCTCGCCATGGACAAAAGCCGGCGCCTCCGGCGGGACGATGTCGGAGACCGCATCGACGATATCGCCGAAGGCGAAGCCGGTCTGGGTGGGGGGAAGCTTCTCGGTCAGTTCACGCATGATGTGCTCCGATGGTGTTCGTTTTTCTTCGGCGGCGCGTGAGATTTGGCCCTCGCCCTTCGACAAGCTCAGGGTGAGGTCCAAATCTCAACCCTCATCCTGAGCCTGTCGAAGGATGGCTGGCGAACTCAATCTTCGCCACGACCGCTAATTCGGTTTCTCCACCGCCTTGATCCTGCTGACCGAGATGTTGTCGGCCCAGTGGGAGTGTTCGCGTTTGCGGAAGAGGTCGGGGCGGTCTTTCAGGTGGCGCGTCGAGAGCCAGAGACGCTTCAGGTGGCGCTTGTAGCCGTTCGCGACGTCGTCTTCGTATTCCTGGCGGCCGTGCAGGACGTGGTAGTTGTTGATGAACTGCATCTCGCCGGGGGCGAGGTCCATGTAGACGTTGTAGCGCGGATCGCGCGCCATGGCGCTGACGGTCGACAGCGCTTCGCGCGCGGTATCCGACAGGCGCGGTGCGTCGGGATGCTTCTGCGAGGCGAGCACATATTGCGGAATGAAGCGGGTGAAGAGCCGTCCGCCCTGCTCGGTGAAGATCGGCATCATGTAGTAGGGCCTGGCGCCTTTTGCCTGCTCCTGTCGTGCATCGAAGGGCAGCGGCTCGTAAAGCGCGGCGATGAGATCGGGGCGGCTGGCGACCAGCTCGTTGTAGATCGCCACGACATTGGCGACACAGGAGAGGCCGCCGCGCTTCGCCTTGCGCAGGCACATCAAGCCGATGATGTCGGCGCCGTCGGTGTGATAGTCGAGGCCGACGCCGCCGATCTCGTTGCCGCGCAGGGTGGGATCGTCGAGCCGCTTGCCCTGGTCGGTGACGTCGCCCATCACATGGCCGAAATGGTTCTGCGGCCAGGGATCGCCCAAGTGGATACCGATGCCCCAGTACAGCATAGTGAGGTCATCGTCGGAGTATTTCGCGGTGTCGAGTGTGCGGAGGCGGACGAAGCCGCGCGGGCCGTCGATCAGGTCGGCTTCGATCTTCTCGAGCTTCTTCGCAAGCCCGTCGAGCGGGAATTGCGCGAGGCCAATGTCGAGCAGGCTGTCGGAATGGGACTTGGCAACCGTGAGCGCGTGATCGAGCTCGCGCTTGTCGGCATCAGTCAGCTCGACGGTCCATTGAGATTCGTCGGCGACATCGTCGTGATGCCAAGCGACATGGGTTTCGAGGGGGCGGGGGGTAAGTTCTAGGTCCATGCCGTTGCTCCTCACAGGCCTGTGCGTTCGAAAGTGCCTTCACCCCGCGTGGCGAAGGTTTCCGGCGCGCCATCGTCGCCCGGCCCAGGGTTTTTGACGAGGCGCACATACTCGACTCTCATAGTCTTGTCGTCGGTGCAGGTCACCACGAAGGCCCAACTCTCAACCCAGCTATCGCCTGGCGCGGCCTCCGTAGCGAAGATGACCGCGTTCGACTGTACAGCCGCGATGTGAAACAAGCCGGGCTTCACTTCTTCGTCCCCGTCCTTCTCGCGCACGGTGACGCGCACCACCGGCCCGTGAATGTCCAGTCCCATGGTCAGGCCGCCGGCAGGTGTGCTCGATTCCAGGAGGAAGGCCTCCTTGTCGAAATGAATGACGCCGGACCACTTGCCGTCGAAGGGTTCGTCCGCGAGGGCAGGCGCGGCCATCAGGAGAAGTGCCGCTAGCCAAGGAACTAGACGCCAACGCATCACTGCATGCCCTGCGGCCCGCGGATCAGCTTGCCCGGCAGCGCCCCGGTGTGCTGGCCGTTGCGGTAGATCACTTCGCCGGAGACGATCGTCGCGTCGTAGCCTTTCGCGCCCTGGAGCAGGCGCTTGCCGCCGGCCGGGAGGTCGTAGGCCATGTCGGGGGACTTCACCTCGAGCGCGCCCATGTCGATGACATTGATGTCCGCCTTCATGCCGGGTGCGAGCATGCCGCGGTCGTGCAAGCCCACCGCGCGGGCGGTGTCGAGGGTCTGGCGCTTCACCAGGAAGCCGAGATCGAAGCGGCCCTTCGGCCGGTCGCGGCCCCAATGCTGGAGCAGATAGGTCGCAAAGCTCGCGTCGGAGATGATGCCGACATGGGCGCCGCCGTCGCCGAGGCCCATGACGCAATCCTTGTGCGCGATCATCTCGCCGCAGGGATCGAGCGTGAAGTCGGCATAGTTGGCGAAGGGCGAGAACAGGAAGGCGCGGCCTTCGTCCTCGAGCAGCAGATCGTAGGCAACCTCGGCGGCGCTCCTGCCTTCGCGCGCGGCGATGGCGGTGAGCGCGTTCTCCTTCGGCGGCTCGTAGTTGGGCGGATTGCCGAGCGGGAACATGCGCTCGAAATTCATGATGCCGCGCGCCAGCGGATGCGCCTTCTCGCGTTCCGCGCTCTCATGCAGAATGGCGGCGCGGAATTGCGGATCGCGCATCGCCGCGACTTTCTCCGCGAGCGGCTTGTCCTTGATCGCCTGGAAATGTGCGTGGGTGATGAAGGGATTGATCGTGCCCTGGAGGCCGAGCAACACGCCGATCGGGCGCGGCGCGACCTGGGCCTTGATCGGCAGTCCGGAGGCGGACGCTTCTTCGATGTGGCGTAGGATGCGGCGCCAGCCATCGGCGGAGGAGAGGCCTTGCGCCAGCGACAGCGTCAGCGGGCGGCCCGACGCTTCGACGATGCGGCGGATCATGCCGAACTCGGTATCGAGATCGGGCTGGTTGAAATCGCTGATCATCTCGATCACGCCCGAGCCGGCATCCTTGATGCCGAGCGCGATGCCGGTGAGCTCGGCTTCGGTGGCGCGCAGCGACGGCGTGGGATCGCCCTTGACTGTCTTGTGGTTGAGCGTGCGGGAGGTCGAGAAGCCGAGCGCGCCGGCGCGCATCGCATCGGCGGTGATGCGGCGCATCTCGGCAATGTCGGTTTCGGTCGCGGCTTCGAGCTGCGCGCCGCGCTCGCCCATCACATAGACGCGGAGCGCGCCATGCGGGAGCTGTGCGGCGACGTCGATGTCGTGCGGCACCTGGTCGACGGCGTCGAGATATTCGCCGAAGCTTTCCCAGTTCCACTTCAGGCCTTCGTGCAGCGCGGCGCCCGGAATGTCCTCGACGCCTTCCATCAGTTCGATGAGGCGATTGTGGTCCTGCTTGCGCACCGGGGCGAAGCCGACACCGCAATTGCCCATCACCACCGTCGTCACGCCATGCCAGCTCGACGGATTGAGCCGGCTGTCCCAGGTCGCCTGACCGTCGTAGTGGGTGTGGATGTCGACGAAGCCGGGCGTGACGAGCTTGCCGCGCGCGTCGATCTCTTCGCGGCCCTTGCCGTCGACCTTGCCGACGGCGGCGATCTTGCCGCCTTTCACCGCGACGTCGCCGGCGACCGGCGTTTCGCCCTGTCCGTCGGCGATCAGTCCGCCGCGGATAACGAGATCGAATTCGGCACGCATGGCCACTCCCCGTAAAACTTTGTTCTTTGGTGGAACGGTTTGCCCTGGCTGACACAAAGTCAAGTTGGGAACCTAAGGGAACCCCGGCAACAATCTGTACTTCGCCTTTCATTCGCCCGACTTTCCACTAGTGTGACGTCTTGGAAGACGGCGTTGGGCGTCTTCGGGGTTCGCGGCGCAGCGCCGGTTCCAATAAGTTGAACCACCGCGAACGAGGAATATTGTTGCAAGTGCTAATACGGCTAGACCGCGCCTGGTCCTGGCTGCGCGATCTTTTTTCGTCGCGCGTACTCGGTACCACATCCGCTCAACCGCCAGCCGGCCTTCGAGGCGGGTTGTCGCGGCCCGCCCGGCTCGCGATCACGGCGCTCAGCCTGGCGCTCGCAGCGATCCTGGCCGGGGCCTCGCCCGGACCGCAGGGCGCCGATTTCTTCTATCCCGCCCTGATGCTGGCCGGCCTGTTCGGCGGGCCGGTTCTGGCGCTCGTCGCGCTGGCCTTCTCGATCGCACTGGCACAGCGTCTCTACGGGCCCGATTTTGCGCTGTGGACCTTCGCCGCCGCCGCCCTGCTGCTGACCGTGCTCGCCATGGTGCTGCGCCTCCTGTTCCAGGAGAGCCGGCGCTGGGGCGTGCGCTATCGCAAGCTGCTGAGCGCGATGTCGTCGGCGGTCACGGTCTCGGACGGCGAGGGACGGATCGAGCGGCCGCATCCCGAACTCAGCCGGCTCATCGGCATGGACTGGCCCGACTACGCCGGCCGGCGCTGGTTCAAATCGGTCCATCCCGACGACCACCATCACTTCCAGCCCAAGGGCGAGGTCGGCCGCGCCTTGCAGCGGGCGGAAATCCGGCTGAAGGATCCGCAGACCGGCGAATGGCGCTGGCACCTGATGCGCGCGGTCGCGCTCGTCGACGAAAGCGGCAAGGTCGACGAGTGGATCTCGGTCCTCACCGACATCCATGACCGCAAGCTTGCCGGCGAGCAGCGCGAGGTGATGATCGGCGAGGCCCGTCACCGCCTGAAGAATCTCATCACCATCATCGAGTCCATCGCCAAGAGCTCGCGCCCGCGCGAGGCCGACGGCGCCGTCGATGCGTTCCTTGGGCGCTTCCTCGGCCGGCTGCATGCGCTCAGCGCCGCCGGCGATCTGGCGCTGGCCGG
This sequence comes from Pseudomonadota bacterium, assembly GCA_018241025.1. GTDB lineage: Bacteria > Pseudomonadota > Alphaproteobacteria > Micropepsales > Micropepsaceae > Rhizomicrobium. The sequence continues at coordinate 119,046 of JAFEEQ010000011.1, read as the reverse complement.
GAATTATTCGTCCATGCCGGCTTCGGAACTGGTGCGGGCCACGCTGGCACCATTCCTCGAAAAGGATTCCGCGCGCATCGTCATCGAAGGCCCGGTATTCCATGTCCGCGAGGTGACGGGCGGTGCGCTCGCACTCGGCCTGAACGAGCTGGCGACCAATTCCATCAAGTACGGCTCGCTGTCGGTGCCGGGAGGCCGCGTGAAGCTGTCCTGGCAGGTGGTCCCCGAGGCAGAGGGCGATCGCGTCACTCTGGAGTGGCGCGAGAGCGGCGGTCCACCGCCGAGCCCGCCACAGAAGGAAGGCTACGGCACCCGCGTGATCCGCGTCGTCGCTTCGCGCGAGGCGAACGGCAAGGTCGAAATGGGCTATCCGCCGGAAGGCTATTTCTGCCGGATCACCTACCTGGCGCCGCCGCGAAGGGAAACGGAAGACACGGATTAGGTGCCGGCCGGATGCGCGGGCCGCGCTTCAGCGGTCTTCAGGCCGTACGCCTGACCGTCCGTTCCTGCGCGTCGTGCCGACGCGGCCGGCCCCGTCGCCGTGACGCGTAGCTCTTATCCCAGCCGGCCGAGCGCCTGGATCACCTGATCGGTCTTTTCCAGCGTCACCATGTGGCCGGCTTCGGGGATCGAGACGAGTTCGCTGCCCGCGATGCCCTTCTTGAAGCCGTGGGCATAGACCGGCGGGATCAGCCTGTCGCTGTCGCCCCAGACGATCACCGTCTTCGCCTTGATGCGATAGAGGCGCTGGCTGAGGCCGCGCTCCGGAATTGGGAACAGGATCTTGCCCGCCATGCCGAGCTGGCGCGCATTGTTGACGAGATAAGTCTGCAGGAATTTCGGATCGCTGAGCGTGAGGCCGGCGGTGAGAAGCTGCGTGCCCGCTTCGACGTCATGGAAGAGGAGCTTCGGCATCTCGAACGGCATCGTGGCGAACAGGTCGGGGATCGGATGATCGTCGAGCCAGAGGCCGGCCGGACAGATGAGGCCGAGCCGCGTCACGTCATGCGGTGCGATGGCCGCCATCTCGGCAGCGATCATGCCGCCCATCGAGTGACCGACAAGGATCGGGTTCTTGAGGCCGAGCGCCTCGACCACGTCCCAGCTGTGGAGCGTGAAATCGAGCATGTCGCGGATCTCGCCGCATTCCTCGCTGTCGCCGTAACCGGGAAGGAGCGGGGCGTAGACGTGATACTTCTCGGCGAGCCTGGTGAGGAACGGATCGTTCGCCTGCGCGCCGCCGGCGCCGTGCAGGAAGACGAGCGGCTGACCGCTGCCGCCTTCGATGTAGCGGACGGGGGCGTAGTGGGTTTTGACGGTTTTGAGTTCTAGGGTCATTTGCATCCTTTCACCCTCCCCTTGAGGGAGGGTCGATAAAATCCGGAGCGAAGCGGCGGATTTTTCGGCGAGGGGCCGGGGCTTGCGCGCGACGTCAGACCCCTCCCCGAAATTTGCTTCGCAAATTTCGACCCTCCCTCAATGGGAGGGTTGAAGGTTCACCGCGCCGCGCCGACGATCTCGAGGGCCTTTTTCTCCGTCGGGAGATTGCCGGCCTTCACTTGGCTGATCGGGTGGCACCAGAAGCGGTCGTCGTTCGCGTAGTCGGGGAAGACGTTGCGCAGCTTGGGCATCACCTTCTCGGCGAAGAGCTTCGTCGAGTACATGCACTTCTCCTTCGGCATGTTGCCGACATGCATGAGGCAGAAGAGGTTGCCGACGTTGAGCGTCTTCGCGAGCTCTTCGAGCCGCTGGCGCACCGTCTCCGGCGAACCGGCGATGACGTGGCCCTGCTCGGTCAGGTCCTTCCAGGTCAGCGTCGAGTAACCGCCGACGGGCGGGGCGTACTGGCTGAGCGCGCCGGTCTGGATCGTCTTGATCGTGCGGTAGCCCGGCGCGTCCGCGAAGCCCGGATAGACGTGCAGGCAGCGGTTATAGAAGTAGTCGACATGCTCCTTGTAGAGCTTCTCGGCCTCGGCATCGGTGTCGGCAACGCAGATCGTCTGCGCGAAGCCGGCGCGATAGGGCGAAGCGTCGGGCGTGCCGCGCTCGGCGACGCGCTTCCAGTAGCCATCCATCAGCGCCTTGGCGCGGATATAGCCGCTGAACGAGAGGTAGGAGTACGAATAGGTGTTGTCGATGCAGAAATCGTAGGTCTCGACGCTGCCGCCGCCGGGGATGTGGATCGGCGGATGCGGCTGCTGGATCGGCCGCGGCCAGATGTTCACATGGCGCAGCTTGTTGTAGCGGCCGTTGAATGCGAAGGGCTCGCGCGTCGTCCACGCCTTGATGATGAGATCGTGCGCTTCCTGGTACTTCTCGCGGGTCAGCGCCGGGATCTGGCCGTAGCAGAAATTGGTGTCCATCGAGGTGCCGACCGGGAAGCCCGCGATAAGGCGGCCGCCCGAGATGCAGTCGAGCATCGCGAACTCCTCCGCGACACGCACCGGCGGATTGTAGAGCGCGATGGAATTGCCGAGCACGACGAGGCCGACATCTTTCGTGCGGCGCGACAGCGCGGCGGCGATGATGTTGGGGCTCGGCATGATGCCGTAGCCGTTCTGGTGATGCTCGTTGCAGCCGATCGCGTCGAAGCCGACATCGGCGGCGTATTCGAGCAGATCGAGATAGGTGTTGTAGACCTCGTGGCTCTTCACGGGATCGAAGAGCTTCTGATCGATATCGACCCAGACCGAGCGGTTCTTCTCCCGGAAATCGTCCGGCAGATAGGGCCACGGCATGAGGTTGAACCAGGTGAATTTCATGATGTCCTCCCGGGCTTTTTGGAATAGTTGTTGGGAGCAATCCTGACCAAATGTCAGCCCTTCGACAAGCTCCCGGATTCGACAAGCGCGAGGCGAGGGGATTTGTGCATTGCGGCGCGATCCGTCAACACTTAGGCGGGAGCCGCGTGCAGGATGGGAAGTTCTCAATTGGCTCTACAATGACCCTCACCCTGAGCTTGTCGAAGGGCGAGGGGCGGCGCAGGATTTGCCGATGGATATCTACGTCTACATTCTCCGCTGCGCCGACGATTCATACTATGTCGGCCTGACGCGAGCCGGTCTCGACAAGAGGATGGCCGAGCACCACGACGGAACTTTCAAGGGATATACGTCACGCCGCCGTCCGGTCACGCTGGTTTGGAGCGCGGATTTCCTGAGCCTTCGCGATGCCATCGATTGCGAGAGACGCCTGAAGGGGTGGCGGCGCGAAAAGAAGGAAGCGCTCATTCGCGGCGATTACGGTGCGCTTCCCGGATTGGCCCGAACCGCGAAACAAAACCCTCGCCCTTCGACAAGCTCAGGGTGAGGGTTTTGAATGGGGCGTTTGCGTCCTTCGCCAACGCAACAACCCTCATACTCAGTGCTGAGCCTGCCGAAGCATCGAAGGATGGCAGTCCCGCGCCTACCCCAGCCTGAAACAATGCGCCGGCGCAGGTTCCAGCGGGATCGCGAGCTGGAGCTTGAGGCCGCCTTCCACCTTCGATCCGACCGCCTTGGCGCCGCTTGCCAGATGGACAGGCAGGCGCACCTCCGGAAGGTCGTCGCCTTCGAGGATCACATCCATGCCCTTCGGCGTGCCGAGGAGATGGACGTAGACGATGCCATCCTTCTGCGTGAAGCGCACCGGTACGCCGCAGCGCGTCGTGCCGTCGAAGCGGATCCAGGGCCGCGTGCCGTAGATGCCGTCGGCATTGACCTTGGCCCAGCGGCCGAAGCCCTGCAGGCGCGCGACCTGCTCCTTCGGGATCTGCGCATCGACGCCGCGCGGGCCGACATTGAGCAGAAGGTTGCCGTTCTTCGCCACCGCATCGATGAACGAGTGCACCAGCGACTCGACGCTCTCGTAGTCGGCATCGGTGTCGTTGCGGTTGAAGCCGAAGGAGTGGCTCATGCCGCGGGTCGCTTCCCACTTCTTCTCCTGAATGGAATCGAAGGCGGCGTATTCCGGCGTGCGGAAATCGCAATGCGGCGGCAACTGCGGGATGATGCCCTTGCTCGGCGCATTCTGCATATGCGCCTTGAGCGAGGCGTCGACGGTCTTGCGGACCTCCGGATTGCGCAGCGCCTCGCGCTCCGGCGTCATCGGCAGCCAGCGGTCGTTGACCACGCCGTCGGGTACGGCGGCGTAATAGTCCTCGAACAGCTTCAACTCGTTGTCGAGATCGCCCGGCCAGGAGATGTCGTTCCACAAGACCGCGGGCGTGTAGCGGTCGATCAGCTCGCGGCATTGCGCGTCTGCATAGGCCGGATAATCGCCGCCCGGCGTCGAGCCCATGAAATCGGCGAGGGTGCGCAAAGGCTCTCGGTTGAAGGTCCAATCGATGCCGCCGGAATAATAGAGGCCGTAGCGCATCCCGCGGGCGCGCACCGCTTCGCCGAGCTCGCCGACGATGTCGCGTTCGGAGGTCCAGTCCTGCTGATGCGGGTTCTTCACGCCGCTCGGCCACAGGCAGTAGCCGTCATGATGCTTGGTGACGAGGACGACGTATTTCGCGCCGGCGGCGGCGAAGAGATCGGCCCAGTCGCCCGGACGCCACTGGCTCAGCCCGTCGACGAAGCCCTCGCGGAAATTCTCGTAGGGCGCGTTGTTGTAGGTCTCGCGATGGAACTTCGCGCTGTCGCTCTCCGGTACCTTGATCGCGTTCCAGTACCATTCGCAGTACGGCGTCTGTGCGACCGCGTAGTCGTACTGCGTCTTGAACGCGTCCGAGATCGAGCCCGATTTCGCGGCGAAGGCGGGGATGGAGAAGACGCCCCAGTGGATGAAGATGCCGAACTTGGCGTCTTCGAACCATTGCGGCACGGGATGCGCGTTGAGCGCGGCGAGAGTCGATTCCGTTGACATGGTCCGACTGTAGCAAGCGGACCGCGACACTCAACACGCATCCCCTGGGCGAGAAGGTCGGAAGCGCCGGTTGACCCAGGGGATGTGGGGAGGGGCTTGCCACCTCCTGGGCGTCTGCGACGTTCCGGCCTCCCCGCGCAGGGGGCCGACGTCAGGGAATGATCGCGCTCACCACCTGTGCCAGGACCAATCCGGTCGCCATCACCGCCGGCAGCACGCCGAAGAACACCACGGTGGACGCCAGGGCCATGTCGGGGCCGGCGCGGCGGGCGGCGGCACGGGCGGCGGCCTTGCGGGCCAGTCTCTGATTGCGAAGCATGACGAACTCCCTTCCGAACCTGGGATGGAGCTTGCGCCGCGGCGGTGGAACCGAGGCTGAAGGGCGCATTCATTTTCGGTTCATCGGAAGACCAAAAAAAGCCGCCCTTAGTCTGCATTGACGGTGCTGCCCCTCGCCCTTCGACAAGCTCAGGGTGAGGGTCATCGGGTACAAATGAATGCACCGTCCTCATCCTGAGCCCGTCGAAGGATGGCCGTCTTGCTTTGCCCTGCGGCGCAGAAGCGGCTTGACCGCAAATGCGCGGCGCGCGCACAAGGCCGGACAGAGGGAATTCATGCGTCTCAGCCGCCAGCTTGCCGTCAGCCTCGCGCTCGCCGCGATGATGCTGCGCGCCCTGCTGCCGGATGGCTGGATGCCGGCGACGCAGGCCGCGGGAAGCCCGCTCGTCATCTGCTCGCTCGACGGAATTCACACCGGCGGCAAGACGCAGCCCGGACAGGACGAGCGCGGCCATGGCCCCTGTGCCTTCGCAGCGATGGGACACCTCTCGCCGCCCATGCAGGCCGCCCTCCTGCCGCTGCCATCCGAGATCACGCAGCACTTCGCTGCCAACTGGACCCTGGCCCAGGCGGTGCTTGCGCCGCTCTACCGCGCCAACGCCGCCCGCGCCCCACCTGCTTTCTCCTGAAGTGCTGCGTACAACCCGCGCGCCGCGCGGGACCGTTCCTCATTTCATCGAGAGAAATCCATGTCGATTCTGAAACTGCATCTTGGTGCGGCCGGCCTGATGGCGGCGGCGCTTCTTGTTCCCAAATTCGCCCTTGCCCATGGCGTTGTCGGCGACCGCTTCTTTCCCGCCACCATCGCGAGCGACGATCCGTTCGCGGCCGACGAACTGGCGCTGCCGACCTTCGGCGGCGGCAACCATTCGGAGAGCTACGACTTCGAATGGTCGAAGACGATCTTCCAGCATTTCGCGGTGTCGATCGAAGGCGGCTATGTCAGCGATCATCTGCCGGGAGGTCCGAACGACAGCGGCTTCGACAATTTCGAGATCACCCCGACCTGGCAGTTCCTGACCCTGCCCAAGAGCGAGTTCGTCGCTTCGGTTGCCTTCGGCGTCGAGATCGGCGGCTCGGGCTCGCCTGCCGTGACCGACAAGTTCACCACCTTCACGCCGAAGCTGCTGGTCGGCAAAGGCTTCGGCGACCTGCCCGACGACATGGCGCTGCTGCGCCCGCTCGCGGTGACGGCAGTGGTCGGTTACGCCATCCCCGGAACCAGCGCCGAGTCCAACGTGCTGCAATGGAGCGGTGCGGTGGAATACAGCCTGCGCTATCTGAAAGCGAACGTCGACAGCGGCCTCGTCGGCGACTTCGCGGCGCATCTCACGCCGCTGATCGAGTTCGACTTCGCGACGCCGACCGATGCCGGCGGCGGAGGGACGACAGGTACGATCAATCCCGGCATCCTGTGGTCCGGACAATATGTCCAGCTCGGCCTCGAGGCGGTGCTGCCGGTCAACAAGGCGAGCGGCGATACCGTCGGCGTGCTGGCGCAGCTGCACTTCTACGTCGACGACATCTTCCCGCAGACACTGGGACGCCCCCTGTTCGGGCCGCGCGAATGAGACGCGTCGCCATCGCCATTTGCGTCTGCGCCGGGCTTTGCGGCCCGGCGCTGGCGCATGCCTTTCTCGAGCAGGCCCATCCCGCCGCCGGCGAGAACCTGCACGCCGGCCCGTCGCGGATCGAACTGCACTTCACCGAAGCGCTCGAACCGGCGTTCAGCGGCATCGATGTGAGCAATGAGAGCGGCGCGAATGTCGCTTCGGGTCCGGTCGTCGTGAAGGACGGCGAGATGGACCTTCCCCTCAACCATCTGGCCCCGGGACGCTATCGCGTTAGCTGGCATGCGGTGTCGGTCGATACGCATCGCACCGAAGGCCGGTATAACTTCCTGGTGCTCCCATGAGTCTTCGTACGCTTCTATTTGCACTTGTTCTCGCCGCCGCGCCGGCCGCCGCCGCCACGCCGGCGGTCACGGTCAGCGACGCCTGGGTGCGCGCCTTGCCCGGCAACCTGCCGGCGGCGGGCTATTTCACGCTGCGCAACACCGGCGATCACGCGATCACGCTGGTTGCGGCATCCTCGCCGGCCTGCGGCATGGCGATGCTGCACAAATCCGAGACGATGGGCGGCATGGCGCATATGAGCGACGAAAGCGCCATCGAGGTGCCGGCCAAGGGCACGCTCAGCTTCGCGCCCGGCGGCTATCACATCATGTGCATGTCGCCCAGCGCGGCGGTGAAGCCCGGCGGCACGGTGACGATGACCCTGCGTTTCAAGGACGGGTCCAGCGTGACCGCGCCCTTCGCGGTGCGCAACGCAGCTGGAAAGTAGTCCGTCGTGACCACGCTGTTCGCCATCGTCCGCGCCCTGCATTTCGCGAGCCTGATGACGGCGTTCGGCGCGGCGGCGCTGCTGGCACTGGCGGCGCCCCTGGACGTGGACGGTGCAAGGCTGCGCCGGGCGCTGATCTCCTGCGCGATCGTCGCCACCGCGACGGCGATCCTGTGGCTCGGCTTCGTCACGCAGGAGATCGCCGGCAGCGCGCTGCCGGGCGCGATGGCGGCGGTGGCGACGAAGAGCTTCTACGGCGAAGTCTTCCTCGTGCGGCTCGTGCTGCTGCTCGGGCTGTGCACGGCGATGACGCGCGCGAAGGCCTATGGGCTCAAGGCATTGCTCGCCGGACTGGCGCTCGCGGCGCTCGGCCTGACCAGCCATGCCGCGGCGGCGGGTGACGCCGCCTATGCCCTGCCGCGCGCGATCAACGATGCGCTGCACCTTCTCACCGCGGGGTTCTGGCTCGGCGGCCTGGTCGTGCTCGCGACGGAGGTGCTTGCGACGCCGCGCGACGGTGCGCGCGTAATCGGGCTTCTGCGGCTCTTCTCGCGCTATGGCACGTCGGCAGTGGGCGTGCTCCTGCTGTCGGGTACGCTCAACGCCATCGCCATTCTCGACGTCGCGATGGCGTGGTCCGACAGCTATGTCACGCTGCTGGCTATCAAGATCGTGCTCGCCGGCCTGATGGTGGCGCTGGCGCTGACCAACCGTTTCGGCGTCCTGCCAGGGCTCGAGCACGGCGAAGCCGAAGCCGCGGAGACCATCCCGTTGACGGTGGTCGCGGAACTGTCATGCGCGGTGCTGATCGTGCTGATCGTCGGATTCCTCGGCCAGATGCCGCCGATGCAGATGTGATTGGGACTCGCAATTAGTTTCAAATGAAACTATCTTCGCCACCGCCACCTTGAATCGCGGAGGGCCGCCATGGCCGACCTTTGGGACAACCCGATGGGGACCGACGGCTTCGAGTTCGTCGAATACACCGCCCCCGACGTGACGCAGCTCTATGCGCTGTTCGAGCGCCAGGGCTTTCGCGCCGTCGCGAAGCATCGCTCCAAGGACGTGACGCTGTTTCGCCAGGGCCATGTCAACTTCATCGTCAATGCCGAGCCCGACAGCCACGGTTCGCGCTTCGCCAAGGCGCACGGCCCGAGTGCCTGCGCCATGGCGTTCCGGGTGAAGGACGCGGCGGAGGCTTACGCCAAGCTGATCGAGTTGGGCGCCAAGCCGTTCCACAACACCGTCGGCCCGATGGAGCTGAACATCCCGGCGATCGAAGGCATCGGCGGCAGCGTGATCTATCTCGTCGACCGCTATGGCGACCGCACGATCTACGACGTCGACTTCGTGCCGACCGACAAGGCGCTGGGCTGGGAACATGAAGGCGCGGGGCTGACCGAGATCGACCACGTCACCCACAACGTGTTCCGCGGGAATATGGATCAGTGGGCCGGCTTCTACGAGAAGCTCTTCAACTTCCGCGAAGTGCGCTACTTCGACATCGAAGGCAAGCTGACCGGCCTCAAGAGCCGCGCGATGACGAGCCCCGACGGGATGATCCGCATCCCGATCAACGAAAGCTCCGACGACAAATCGCAGATCGCCGAATATCTCGACGAATATCACGGCGAAGGCATCCAGCACATCGCGCTGGCGACCTCGAACATCTACGAGTCGGTCGAGAAACTGCGCGCCAGCGGAGTCGCCTTCCAGGAATCGCCGGACACCTATTACGAGCGGCTCGACAACCGCATCAAGGGCCATGGCGAGGACGTTCCGCGGCTGAAGCGCGAGCGCATCCTGATGGACGGCGAGAAGGACAACCTGCTCCTGCAGATCTTCACCCAGAACGCGATCGGCCCGATCTTCTTCGAGCTGATCCAGCGCAAGGGCAATCAGGGCTTCGGCGAAGGCAACTTCAAGGCGCTCTTCGAAAGCATCGAGCTCGACCAGATCCGCCGCGGCGTGCTGAAAGATCCGGGAGCGCAGGCATGAGCCGGAACTGGATCGAGTTTCCGCGCGTCGAGGGCGAGACCTCGAAACAGGCCCATGCCGACCTGCCGAACGGCAGTTATGAACGCGAGATCGGCCGCGACGGCTTCTTCGGGCCGGCGGCGCACATCTATCACAAGCATCCGCCGACAGGCTGGATCAAGTTCGAAGGCCCCTTGCGCCCGCGCGCCTTCGATGCCGTCGGCACACTGGCGAACTGCGAGCCGTATAAGTTCGTGCCGCTTTTGAGCAATTCGAGCTGCAGGATCGAGATCTGGCATACGCCGCATGCCATGCCGATGCTGGCGCGCAATGCCGACGGCGACCTTCTGTTCTTCGTCCATGAAGGCGCCGGCGATCTCTATTGCGATTTCGGCCATCTGCCCTATCGCGACGGCGACTACATCCTGTTGCCGCGCGGCACGATGTGGCGGCTGGAGCCGAGCGCGCCGACGACGATCCTGCGCATCGAGGCGACCAACGGTTCCTACAAGCTGCCGGAGCGCGGCATCCTCGGCCCGCATGCGATCTTCGATCCGGCGGCGCTGGAGACGCCGAAGCTCGACGAGGCGTTCAAGTCGCAACGCGAGGGCGAATGGCAGGTGAGCGTGAAGCGGCGCGGACAGATGTCGCTGATCACCTATCCGTTCAACCCGCTCGACGCCATCGGCTGGAAAGGCAATCTGTCGGTCGTGAAGCTCAACTGGCGCGACATAAGGCCGGTGATGAGCCATCGCTATCACATCCCGCCGAGCGTGCATTCGACCTTCGTCGCCGACCGCTTCGTGGTCTGCACCTTCGTGCCCCGCCCGATCGAGAGCGATCCCGGCGCGCTGAAAGTGCCGTTCTTCCATTCCAATGACGATTTCGACGAGGTGATCTTCTATCACGCCGGCGAGTTCTTCAGCCGCGACAACATCAAGCCGGGCATGATGACGTTCCATCCGAACGGCTTCACCCACGGCCCGCATCCCAAGGCGTTCGCCGCAGGCGCCAAGGGCACCAAGACGATGACCGACGAGGTCGCGGTGATGATCGACACGCGCGATCCGCTCGACATGAGCGTTGAGGCCGAGGCGACCGAGGTGAAGACCTATGCCGAAAGCTGGATCGTGAAATGAAACTGGCTTCGCTTCGCCATGGCCGCGACGGGCGGCTTGCCGTCGTCAGCCGCGATCTGTCGCGTTACGTGCTCGTGCCCGGGATGACGATGCAAGCCGCGCTCGACGGCTGGGCCGAAACCGCGCCGCAGCTCGCCGAGGTCTACGACCTGCTCAATGCCGGCAAGGCCGATGGCGCGCATCCGTTCGATGCAAAGGAATGCCTGTCGCCGCTGCCGCGCGCCTATCAATGGGCCGACGGCTCGGCCTACGTCACCCATGTCGAGCTGGTACGCAAAGCGCGCGGCGCCGAGATGCCGCCGAGCTTCTGGACCGATCCCTTGATGTATCAGGGCGGCTCGGATTCGTTCATCGGGCCGAGCGATCCGATCGCCTGCGCCGACGAGGCCTGGGGCATCGATTTCGAGGCCGAGGTCGCGGTCGTCACGGACGATGTGCCCTACGGCACGCGCCCCGAGGACGCCGCCACGCACATCAAGCTGGTGATGCTGGTGAACGACGTTTCGCTGCGCAACCTGATCCCGAACGAGCTCGCCAAGAATTTCGGCTTCTTCCAGTCCAAGCCCGCCAGCGCATTTTCGCCCGTCGCGGTGACGCCGGACGAGCTGGGCACGGCCTGGCGCGACGCGAAACTGCATCATCCGCTGCATGTCTGGTTCAACGGCGAGAAATTCGGCGAGCCGGATGCGGGCGTGGACATGACGTTCAGCTTCGCCCAGCTCATCGCCCATGCCGCGAAGACGCGGGCACTCTGCGCCGGCACCATCGTCGGCTCCGGCACGGTATCGAACAAGAGCGGCAATGTCGGCTCCTGCTGCATCGCCGAGCGTCGCACGCTGGAGACCATTGCCGACGGCAAGCCGACGACGCCGTTCATGAAATTCGGCGACCGTGTGCGGATCGAGATGTTCGATGCCGCGGGCAAATCCATCTTCGGGGCGATCGACCAGCATGTCGTCAAAATCTGACTTCGCGCTCTACGGCTATTTCCGCTCCTCGGCGGCGTTCCGCGCGCGCATCGCGCTGAACCTCAAGGGGATCAAGCCGGAGCTGCGCTTCATCCACCTCTTGCGCGACGGCGGGGCGCAGCACTCAGCCGAATACAAGGCGATCAATCCGCAGGAATTGATCCCGGCGCTGGCGCATGACGGGCATCTGATCACCCAGTCGATGGCGATCATCGAGTATCTCGACGAGATCGTGCCCGAGCCGCCGCTCTTGCCGAAGAGCGCTTACGAGCGGGCGCGGGTGCGCGAGATTTCCTATGTCGTCGGCTGCGAGATCCATCCGGTGAACAATCTGCGCGTCGGACAATATCTGATGTCGCGCTACAAGCTTTCGGCCGACGATGCGGCCGGCTGGCGGCGGCACTGGATCCGCACGGGTTTCGACGCACTCGAGACGATGCTGAGCGGCTCGCCGCATACCGGCGCCTATTGCCACGGCGATACGCCGACCATGGCCGACGTGCTGCTGATCCCGCAATGCGCCAATGCGCGGCGCGAGAAGATGGAACTCGATCCCTGGCCGACCATCGCGCGGATCGAGGCGCACGCGCTCACGCATCCCGCCTTCGACGCCGCCCTGCCGAAGAACCAGCCCGATGCCGAGTAGCGCGGCGCGCAAGACTGCCGAGGCCGCGCTCGATCTCGACGCCTTCCTGCCCTATCGCCTGTCGGTCCTGACCAACCGCGTCTCCGACGCCATTGCCCGCATCTACTCCGAACGCTTCAAGCTTTCGATCCCGGAATGGCGGGTGATGGCGGTGCTGGGCGGCACATCGAACCTCTCGGCACGCGAAGTCGCCGAGCGCACGGCGATGGACAAGGTCCAGGTCAGCCGCGCGGTCGAGACTCTGGTCCGCGCCCGGCGCGTGGCCCGCACCGCCGACGCCGAGGACGGCCGCATCCAGCGCCTTGCCCTCACCGCGAAAGGCCGCGCCATCTACGACGAGGTCGTGCCGCTGGCCCTGCATCTGGAGGAGGTGCTGCTCTCGGCGCTGACCGCGGATGAGCGGCGGCAACTGGATGGGCTTGTTGCCAAGCTCGGGCGGCAGGCTGCCCTGCTCAGGGTAAGCAGCGTTTAACCTTCGTCACATGCCGACATATACCCACATGCCGCGGACATGTTCCCGATGTCTGCGCGGTGCAGAGTTCCATACGTGGTGTACCGGGCACCGCATGTCGAAGACTCATGCCGGCCCCTGGGCCGGCAATCCGGGAGCCTGTCATGTCCGATCAAACCGATATTCGCGACCGCCTGGCGTTTCTGTGCGTCGATCAGGAGACCGCGGCACAGTTGCGTGCCTTCCGCGCGCTCGTAGAGCCCGTATTGCCGGAAATCCTTCGCGATTTCTATTCGCACCTCGCCACGCAGACCGAACTCATGACGCTGTTCGGAAAGGATCCGGCGACGGCGCAGAAGACGCTCGCCCATGCCCGCGCGGCGCAGCAGGAGCATTGGCTGAACCTTTTCTCGGGCAAGTTCGACGCGAGCTATGTCGCCTCGGTCCGCCGCATCGGCCTCGCCCATAGCCGCATCGGCCTGGAGCCGCGCTGGTATATCGGCGGCTATGCCTTCACGCTGAACCGGCTGTCCGATCTTGTGATCGAATCCTGCCGCAATCTCTTCAAGCCGGCCGTGGCGCGCGAACAGGCGCAGCGGATGATGGCCGCGGTGAACAAGGCGGTCATGCTCGACATGGATCTCGCGATCTCGATCTATATCGAAGAGAACAAGAACGCCTATGACGCGCGGCTCGCGAAGCTCGCCGAAGGTTTCGAGACCTCGGTGAAAGCCGTCGCCGATGTCGTGTCGACATCGGCTTCGGATATGAAAACCGGCGCACAGGTGATGACCGAGTCGGCAGAACGCACGAGCCAGCTCGCGACCGCCGTCGCAGCCGCATCGAGCCAGGCCTCGTCCGACGTCCAGTCCGTCGCCAGCGCGACCGAGGAGCTCACCGCCTCCAGCCGCGAGATCGGCATGCAGATGGAGCGCGCGCGGAATTTCGCCGACGCCGCCGTCGAGGAAGCCGGGCGCTCCAGCGCGACCGTCAATGCCCTGGCCCAGGCGGCGCAGAAGATCGGCGAGATCGTGGCGCTGATCATGGACGTCGCCGACCAGACCAATCTTCTCGCGCTCAACGCCACCATCGAGGCGGCGCGCGCGGGCGAGGCCGGAAAGGGCTTTGCCGTGGTCGCAGGCGAGGTCAAGGCGCTGGCGGGCCAGACCGCGAAGGCGACCGGCGAGATCAAGTCCCAGATTGCCGACATCCAGCAGGCGACCGCGTCCACCGTCAGCGCCATCGAGAGCGTGAGCCGGACTATCGGCCAGGTGCGCGAAGCGTCGGCCGGTATCGCCGCCGCGGTGCAGGAACAGATCGCCGCCACCGGCGAAATCGCCCGCAGCGTGCAGCAGGTCTCGCTCGGCACGGGTGAGATTTCCAGCAACATCGCCGGCGTTACCGGTGCGGCGGCGGAGGCGGGACAGAGTTCTTCCAGCCTGATGAACGGTGCCGATGGGCTCGCGATGCAGTCCGCAAGACTCAAATCCGAGGTCGAGACCTTCCTGGCGACATTGCGCGCCGCCTGAAGGCTTGAGTCGTGCGTGATTTGGCCTAACGTCCCCGGCGAATTTTCCGGGGACATTCATGGCCATCCGCATCGGCATTCTGGGCGCGGCGAAGATCGCGCCGCCCGTCGTCATCAATCCGTCGAAGGACAACCCCGATTTCGAAGTCGTGGCCGTGGCGGCGCGCGACCCGGAGCGGGCCAAGGCCTATGCCGCCGAGCATGGCATTCCGCAGGTCGCGAAGGACTACGAGGCGCTGGTGCGTCATCCGGACGTCGATCTCGTCTACAACGCCCTGCCGCCCGCGGGCCACGCGCAATGGAGCATCGCCGCGCTGGAAGCCGGCAAGAACGTGCTCTGCGAGAAGCCCTTCGCGATGAACGCGGCGCAGGTGAAGCGGATGAAGGATGCCGCGGACCGCACGGGGCGCATTCTGGTCGAGGCGTTCCACTATCGCCATCATGCGGTGATGCATCGCGCGGTCGCGCTCCTGCGCGCCGGCGAGATCGGCAGGATCGAAAGCGCCGAGGCGTTCTTCGACGTGCCGATCCCCTACCGCGACGGCGAGCTGCGCTGGATCCGCGAGCAGGGCGGCGGAGCGCTGATGGATCTGGGCTGCTATCCTATCCATTGCCTGCGTTCGCTGATCGGTGCCGAACCCAAGGTTCTCAGCGCGTCCTGCGAGATGGAGCATGATGTCGACGTCACCACGGCGGCTACGCTCGACTTCGAGGGCGTGCCGGCGAAGCTGAACACCTCGATGAAGTCGCAGCGCTTCGGCGCGACGGCGACGATCCGCGGCTCCAAGGGCACGCTCGAAATCCAGAACTTCGTCGCGCCGCAGATGGGGTGCCGGTTCACAGTGACGGTGGACGGTGCTGCGCGCGAGGAGCCGACGGCGGGGGCCGCGACCTATGTCGCACAGCTTGCCGAGCTCGGCGATGTACTCCTGCGCGGCAAGGCGCCGCTGATCTCGCTGGAGAGCTCACTCGCCAACATGGCCGCGATCGATGCGGTCTACGCCAAGGCCGGCGTCAAGCGGGACTTCGACTGATCACGCCGGGGCGCATTGCTTCAAGCATCGTCCCGCGCCTAACCTCGTCGCCCAACAGCGAGGATCACCCAGAATGAGCACGCTCGACGAAACACGCGCGCTGGTCGCGGCGGACGATCGCAAGGATTTCGATTTCGCCGAACGCGGTTTCATCGCGACGCGGACCGAGAAACAGATCAAGCGTCCCGATGGGCGAACGGCCTTCGATCTCTCCTGGTACGACTTCCTGAAAGGCGACGCGCCGGCGACGGCCAATCCGTCGCTGTGGCGCCAGGCGAAAATCCTGACCAAGCATGGGCTGTTCAAAGTCGCCGAGCGCATCTACCAGGTGCGCGGCTTCGACGTTTCGACGATTTCGTTCATCGATGCGGGCGAAGGCTGGATCGTGGTCGATCCGCTGACCTCGGTGGAACCGGCGCGTGCGGCGCTGGAATTGCTCGAAGAGCATGTCGCGAAGAAGCCGGTTCTGGCGGTGATCTATTCGCACAGCCATGTCGATCACTATGGCGGGGTCGGCGGCGTCGCGACCGCGGCCGATGCGGCGGCTGGTAAGGTCAAGGTGATCGCGCCGGAAGGCTTCCTGGAGCATGCGGTGTCGGAGAACATCATCGCCGGGCCGGCGATGTCGCGTCGCGCGCGCTTCCAGTTCGGCATTACCCTGCCGCGCAATGCCGAGGGCGAGATGACGAGCGGGCTCGGCCCCTGCCCGTCGCTTGGCTCGCTGTCGCTGATCGCGCCGAACCTCCTGATCACCGAGACCGGACAGGAGGTCACGGTCGGCGACGTGACGATGGTGTTCCAGCTCACGCCCGGCACCGAAGCGCCGGCGGAGATGAATTTCTACCTGCCGCAGTTCCGCGCCGTGTTCATGGCCGAGAACGCGAACCTCACCATGCACAACCTGCTGCCGGCACGCGGCGCGCTGGTGCGCGATTCGAAGGCCTGGGCGGATTATCTCACCGAGTCGATCCGGCTGTTCGGCGGCAAGTCCGACGTGATGTTCGCGGCGCATGGCATCCCGCGCTTCGGGGCCGGGGAGATCGTCAGCTTCCTGACCAGCCACCGCGATGCCTACAAATTCCTCCACGACCAAAGTGTTCGCCTGCTCAATGCCGGCTTCACCGCGAGCGAGATCGCCGAAGTGCTGAAGCTGCCCGATGTGCTGGCGAAGCAGTGGTTCAACCGCGGCTACTACGGCACGATGAGCCACAACGCGAAGGCGGTCTATCAGCGCTACATGGGCTGGTACGACGCCAATCCGGCAAACCTCAATCCGCTGCCGCCGGAGCCCGCGGCGAAGAAATATGTCGAAGCGATGGGCGGCGGCGCTGCGGTGCTCGCGCTGGCCGAGAAGGCCGAGAAAGCCGGAGAGCTGCGCTGGGCGGCGACGCTGCTCAACCACCTCGTCTTCGCCGACGAGACCAACACGGCGGCGCGTCAGTTGCTGGCGGCGGTCTACACCAAGATCGCTTTCGAGTCCGAGGCCGGCACATGGCGCAACATCTATCTGACCGGCGCGCAGGAGTTGACCACGGGCGTGGTCAAACTGCCGCCGGCGGCGATGAGCACCGACGTGCTCTCGGCAACCACGACGCCGATGCTGCTCGATTTCGCGGCGGTGCGGGTCAATCCCGAGAAGGCCGCCGGTCCCGGCTTCACCCTCAACATCGTGCTCAGCGACCGCGGCGAGCGCCATCTCATCACGGCCGGCAACGGCGTCTTGATCCACGAGGCCGGCGTGACCGATGTGAAAGCGGGCGCGACGGTGACGCTGATCCGGCCCCAACTTCTGATGACGCTGCTCGCCGGCATGCCGGCGGCGCCGCTGATCGCGGCGGGCGAGATCAAGATCGAAGGCGATGCCTCGCTCTATGAGCGGCTCTGCGGCCTGATCGAGCCGGTGGTCACGAACTTCCCCATCGTGACGCCGTAGGGGTGCGACCTAGAACAGCACCGATGCCAGCAGAGCGGCGGTCGTGACGGCGCTGACGCCATAGACTCCGATCTCGCTCCAGGTGTAGGCCGGGCGCAGCCGGCGCTCCCAGGGCGCGTCGCGCAGCACGCTCGATTGCGTGCGCGGGAAGATGAAATCGGAGCGGCGGTAATCCGCATGCGCGCTGATGAGCTTGTAGCGCGAAGAAATACCCATGGCCGACATATCGGATTTCCTTTCGATCTCTCCCTTCGGCAGGAACAACGCGACTGGCGCGCGGCATGTTCCGGCGCCGCGCGGCTTTGCGCACCGCTGTGCCGCAGAGGTCACAGGTATCGATTGGAGAAGATTTCGGATGGTAGGCCGGGAGGGGATCGAACCCACGACCATTCGATTAAGAGTCGAACGCTCTACCAACTGAGCTACCGGCCCATCCGAAGGCTCCGCGTGCGGTGCATGTCCGTCACGGGAGGCGGGCTATTAGCAGAGCGGTTTTGGGATGTCCAGCAAGCCGGCCGAACCATCCACGCCTTTGAAAAAGCGGGACGATTCGGCCGGATTTCGCTCACCAGCGGGCGTAGCGATGGCCGTTGCGCCAGTAGTAGCGGCTCTCGTGATGATGGCGGCGGTGATAGTAGCCGCGGTGGTGGCGGTGACAGTCGGCGTCGCGGCTGATCGCGTTGCCGGCGAGGCCGCCAAGCACGGCGCCTGCAACCACACCGCCGAGGCTGCCATGGCTCACGGCGCTGCCGACGGCGCCGCCGCCGACGGCGCCCAGAACGGTGCCCGTGGTGTGGTGATGGCCGCTGCACGCATCGGCATAGGCCGACGTCGTGCCGACGCCGAGCGCGAGCGTCCCGGCGGCAAGAATGGTGGTGAGGCGATTGATCATCGTCATCTCCCTCTGGATGTCTTCGCGCCGCGCGGACGCGGCAAGGGAGAAAACGGCACAGATGGATGTTGGTTCCCGAACGGGTTCCGTCTCAGATGATCCCGCCGGAATGGCGCGGAATCTCGACCTGGCGGTGGACGTGGACGCTCATCAGCAGGCCGAAGCCGAACATCACCGACCACATCGCCGATCCGCCGTAGGAAATCAGCGGCATGGGAATGCCGACGACCGGAATAAGGCCCATGACCATCATGTTGTTGATCATGAGATAGAAGAAGAAGTTCAGCGTGATGCCCATGGCGAGCAGGCGGCCGAACTGGCTGCGCGCATTGTTGGCGATCTGGATGCCGTAACCGATCACGACGGCGTACAGGATAAGCAGTGCGATGCAACCGACGAAGCCGAACTCCTCGCCGAAATTCGTGAAGATGAAATCGGTCTGCTTCTCGGGCAGGAAGTTGAGCCGGCTCTGGGTTCCGCCGAGAAAGCCCTTGCCGGTGAGGCCGCCGGAGCCGATGGCGATTTTCGCCTGGGTGATGTTCCAGCCGGCGCCGAGCGCATCGGATTCCGGATCGAGGAAGGTCAGCACGCGCTGCTTCTGGTAATCGTGCAACACGAACTGCCAGGCCGTCGGGATCGCCACCGCGACCGACGCCAGCGCCGGCGCGATCCACCACCACGACAGGCCGGCGAGGAAGAGCAGCGACGCGCCGTCGGCGAGAATGATCAGCGTGGTGCCGAGATTGGGCTGCAGGAAGACGAACACCGCGGGAATGAGGATCATCGCGAGGGCCGTCAGGAGCCTGAACGGCTTGGAGACGTCTTCGACCGAAAGGCCGTGGAGATAGCGCGCCAGCGCCATCACCAGCGATATCTTCATCAGCTCGGACGGCTGAAGGCCGAGGCCGCCCATCGTGATCCAGCGCTCGGCACCTTTGCCGACATGGCCGGCGATGACCACCGCGATCAGCAGGAGAAGCGAGGCGGCATAGGCGGGATAGGCAAGATCGAGCCAGACCCGGACATCGACCATGGCGACGACGATCAGGATGAAAAAGCCGATGACAAATTTCCAGATCTGCGGCGTCGCCCAGGGCGTGAAGCTTCCGCCCGCCACGGAATACTGCATGGCGAAGCCGACGCAGGCGATGATGGTGATGAGGAGCACGAGCCCCCAGTTCACCTCATAGAGCTTGTCGACGATGCTGAGCGTGCGGCGCGCCGCGGCGTAGGGACGGGTGTTCATCCGTGCCCTCCGAGGAAGGGCGGCGGCGCCACCATCGCGGCATCGGCCGGATAGGACGGACGGCGGGCAAGCGGATCGCGCTGCTGGGCGAACAGCAGCACGTCATGGGCGATCTCGACCTGCGGATGGCCTTCCGCCGAGCCATGCTCGACGATGCAGGAGAGCGCATAACGCGGCTGCTCGACCGGGGCATAGGCGATGAACAAGACGTGGTCGCGCAGCCTCCAGTCGAGCGAGGCGTTGGACTTCACGCCGCTGGCGCGCTCTTCCTTGGTGATGCGGCGGACCTGGGCGGTGCCGGTCTTGCCGGCCATCGCCATGCCGGGCTCGACGATGCGCCAGCGCCCGGCGGTGCCGCCGCCGTTGACGACCGCATCCATGCCGGCACGGACCAGCGTGAAGGCTTCGTCCGTGAAGGGCAGCGGATCGGGCAAGGGGCGCGGCTGGCTGTGGCCTCCGACGGAATGGACGATACGCGGGCTGACGGCGCGACCGGAAGCGATACGGGCCGCGAGGGTCGCGAGCTGGATCGGCGTCGCCAGCACATAGCCCTGGCCGATGCCGGTGACGAGGCTCTCGCCCTGCTGCCATGGGATGCCGTAGCGCGCGAGCTTCCAGGCGGCGCTCGGAATGAAGCCGCTGCTTTCATGCGGCAGTTCGATACCGGTCGGCGCACCGAGACCGAGCGCGCGCGCCGCCGCTTCCATCTTGTCGATGCCGAGACGCCTCGCGACCTCGTAGAAGAACACGTCGCAGGATTGCGCGATGCCGCGTTCGAGGTCGACCGGACCGTGGCCGCCGCGCTTCCAGCAGTGGAACTGGTGATTGCCGAGCGTGGTCACGCCGGTGCAGACGACGCGCAGATCCTTCAGTCCGTTCTGGACGGCGGCCATCGCCATCGCCGGCTTGAAGGTCGAGCCCGGCGGATAGGCGCCCGACAGCGCCTTGTTGATGAGCGGCTTGTGATCGTCGTTGGTCAGCGTATCGAGCTGCTGCTGCGTGATGCCGACATTGAACAGGTTGGGGTCGTAGCCCGGCGTCGACGACAGCGCGAGCACGTCGCCGGTCTGCACGTCGAGCACGCAGCAGGCGGCGCTCTCGGTCCCGAGGCGCTGGTCGGTGAAGCGCTGCAGCTCGCCGTCGATCGTCAGCCAGATATCCTGGCCGGGCACGCCGCTGTCGCGGCTGAGTTCGCGGATCACGCGGCCATAGGCGTTGACCTCGACCCGGCTCGATCCCGCCTTGCCGCGGACTTCGCGGTCATAGGCCTTTTCGATACCGGTCTTGCCGATGCGGAATCCCGGAAGGTCGAGGAGCGGATCGTCGTCGTCCGCCTTGTCGGAGACGCTGACCGAACCGACATAGCCGAGCACATGCACCATCTCGGCGCCGAAGGGATAGTCGCGGGTCTGACCGACATCGGGCTGCACGCCCGAGAGATAAGGCAGGTGCATGTTGATGCGGGCGAATTCCTCCCAGGAGAGGTTCTCCGCCACCGGCACCGGCACGAATTTCTTGTTCGCGGCGATGTCGCGCAGCACCCGTTTCTTCTGCGCATCGGTGAGCAGGATCACCTTGCCGATGGCATCGAGGGCTTCGGGCACGCCTTCGGTCGCCTGTTCGGCAACGATGAGGACGCGATAGTTGCGGCGGTTGTTGGCGAGCTCGACACCGAAACGGTCGATGATGCGGCCGCGCGGCGGCGCGATCAGGCGCTGGTTGACGCGGTTGTCCTCCGCCTGGGTGCGGTATTCGGCGCCGTTGCGGATCTGGAGCTGGTAGAGCCGCCCGCCGAGGATCGCGAACACCGCCGCCATGCCGCCGGTCAGGCCGAGGCTCCGGCGGGTGAAGCTGGCGTAGCGGCTTTTGTCCTTTCCGTCGAACAGCGGCATCTCAGAAATCGCTCCTGAGCGGGCCGACCAGACGGCGATGAATCGCGCCGAGCACGAAGACGACGAAGACGTAGGTGATGACGGTCATCGCCAGCTCGCCGAGGACCGGGGCAACCGGCAGCAGCATGCCGAACAGGATGCAGACGATGACATAGGCGCTCATGCAGGCGATGAGTGCGGCAACGGCAAAGCCGGTGAGCGCGCCGAGGCCGGAGAGACCTGCCAGCACGTCGCGCTGGCTGTCGATCATGTAGTAGGCGGCGAGGAAGGACGCGGCCCAGACACCCGGCGGGCCGCCCGAGAGCAGATCCTCGAATACGCCGAGCGCGAAGGCCCAGAACGGCGTCATCAGGTCCGGGCGCACCATGCCCCAGAAGTAGATCGGCATCAGCGCGAGAAGCGGCGGCGCGACATGGCCGCCGAGGAACGACACCGGGAAATTCGCGATCAGCATGCCCAGTATCGCGAGCGCGACCGGGATCATGTTCGACAGGATCCGCAGGCTCACGAAGGACGTCGCGCGCTCCACGTCATTCGTCTCCCGGATCGCCGCCGGCTTGCGCCGGCGCAGGAGCCGGCGGCTTCGACGTTGCGAGAGGTGCGACAGGCGCCGGAGCCGGCGCCGCCTGCTGGGCCGGCGGCGCAGCAGGCGGAAGGCCCGCGGCGGCGGCGGGCAGATCGTTCGGCGAGACGGCCGGCGGCTGTTCGGGCCTGAGCTTGAAATCGACGATGTTGACCGTCTCGCTCGACGCCGGATCGGCGAGCAGCACGACGCGGAAGCCGCCGCCGGGATTGGCGACGACGGTGCCGATCGCAAGACCGGGCGGCAGCAATCCGCCGTCGCCGGAGGTCACGACCTGCATGCCGGCCTTGAGCACCACGTTCTGTGACAGCAGGTCGAGGGTCGGCAGCGAACTGTTGTCGCCGACCATGATCGCCTGGATGTTTCCCGGAACGATGGTCACCGGAATGCGGCTGTTGAGGTCGGTGAGCTGGATGACCCAGGAGGTGTGATCGCCGGTGACGAAGATACGGCCGATCATGCCGCGGGCATCGACCACCGCCTGTCCCGGCTTGACGCCCTGGGCACGGCCGGCGTCGAGGATCATGGTCTGGAGGAAGGGGCGGTTGGAGCGGCCGATGACCTGGGCCATCACGGTCGAGAGCGCCGGATCGGGCACCGCATGGAGCAGGAGCTGATAGCGCTTCACCCGGTCGTCGAGCACCACGGCCTGGTTGTGCCACTGGCGCAGCCGCGCATTCTCTTCCTTGAGCCGCAGGTTCTCCTGGTAGACGCTGAAGACGTCGCCGATCGACGCCATGAAGCGGTTGAGCCCGGCCAGCGGCGCGCGCACGACCTGGAGCGCGGGCGAGGCCCAGTCGCTCAGATTGGCGCGGGCGCGGTCGAACAGATTGCTCTGCGCCTTGCCGATCAGGATGAGAGCGATGGCGAGCGCGGCGAGAAGCGCGAGAGGCAATTGCGCCCCGCCCCTCGGCCGTCCGATCCGCCAGCTCCCATTCGCCATTTACGCCGGCCCCAAAGCCCTTAGAACGTGGTGGACAGCACGTGGCGCATGTTGCGGGCATTCTCGAGCACACGGCCCGTGCCCAGCGCCACGCAGGACAGGGGATCGTCGGCGATGGAGACCGGCAGGCCGGTTTCCTCGCGCAGGACCTGATCGAGATTGGCGAGCAGCGAGCCGCCGCCGGTGAGCACGATGCCCTTGTCGACGATGTCGGCGGCAAGCTCGGGCGGCGTCGCTTCGAGCGCGACCTTCACCGCCTCGACGATGGCGCCGACGGGCTCGGCCAGCGCTTCGGCGATGTGGCGCTGCGTGATGGTGATTTCCTTCGGCACGCCGTTCAGAAGATCGCGGCCCTTGATGTCGAGCGTCACGCCGTTGCCGTCGGCCGGCGGGGCGGCGGAGCCGATCTCCTTCTTGATGCGCTCGGCGCTGGCTTCGCCGATCAGGAGGTTCTGGTGGCGGCGGATGTAGCCGATGATGGCCTCGTCCATCTTGTCGCCGCCGACGCGCACGCTGCGCGAATAGACGATGCCGCCGAGCGAGAGCACGGCGACTTCGGTCGTGCCGCCGCCGATGTCGACGACCATCGAGCCGGTCGGCTCCGAGACGGGAAGACCGGCACCGATTGCGGCGGCCATCGGCTCTTCGATGAGATGCACGCGGCGCGCACCGGCGGCGAGCGCGGATTCCTGGATGGCGCGGCGTTCCACGGCGGTCGAGCCCGACGGCACGCAGACGATGATCATCGGATTGGCGAAGGAGCGGCGGTTATGCACCTTGCGGATGAAGTGTTTGATCATCTCCTCGGCGATTTCGAAGTCGGCGATCACGCCGTCGCGCATCGGACGGATCGCCTCGATGTTGCCCGGGGTTCGCCCGAGCATCATCTTGGCGTCGTTGCCGACAGCGCGGACCTGCTTCTTGCCGCCCCGGTTGATCGTTGCGACCACGGACGGCTCGTTCAGCACGATGCCGCGGCCCTTCACATAGACCAGCGTATTGGCGGTCCCCAGATCGATCGCCATGTCGCTGGAAAGGGCGCCGAGAAGCGTACCGAACATACTTAACCTGTCCCGTTCTTGTTCTGGGCAGTACCTCCCTGCAACCTTCATACCCGCGAAGACACGCCCCGGACCCTGTCGGGACCGGGGCGCCAGTCGTCATCGCGCGATCGTCAAGGCCTCGGGCGCCTGCTTTTCACGTTTCACCAAAAGCTTGTTGAGCGCATTCACGTAAGCGTAGGCCGCGGCCACCATCGTGTCGGTGTCCGAGCCCTTGCCGGTGACGGTGCGCCCGTTCTCTTCGAGTCGCACGCTGACCGTCGCCTGGGCATCGGTGCCTTCCGTGACCGCATTGATCTGGAAGAGCTGCAGCGTGGCGGCGTGCGGATAGATTTCGCGGATCGCCTTGAAGATGGCGTCGACCGGACCGTCGCCGGTGGTCTTCACCCGCAGGTCCTCGCCGTTGACGGTCAGCGTCAGCTCGGCACCGGGAAGAAGATTGGTCCCGGTCTCGACCCGCAGGTTCTTGACCACGATGGCGTCGTGCCCGCGCACGATCTCGTCGTCGACCAGGGCGACGATGTCCTCGTCGAAGACATGCTTCTTCTTGTCGGCGAGATCCTTGAAGCGCTTGAAGGCTTCGGCGAAGGCCGTGTCGTCGAGGTGGTAGCCCATCGCTTCGAGCTTGTCGCGGAAGGCGTGGCGGCCGGAGAGCTTGCCCAGAACCAGCGAGGTCGCGTTCACGCCGACGTCTTCGGGGCGCATGATCTCGTAGGTCTCGACATTCTTGAGCATGCCGTCCTGGTGGATGCCGCTCTCATGGCTGAAGGCGTTCTTGCCGACGATCGCCTTGTTGTACTGGACCGGGAAACCGGTGACGTTCGACACCATCTTGGAAGCCCGGGCCAGCATCTGAGTCTTGATGCGGGTCTCGTAAGGCATGATGTCCTTGCGGACGCGCAGCGCCATCACGATCTCTTCGAGCGCGGCATTGCCGGCGCGCTCGCCGATGCCGTTGATGGTGCACTCGACCTGACGCGCGCCCGCCAGCACACCGGCCAGCGAGTTCGCGACCGCGAGGCCGAGATCGTTATGGCAATGGGTCGAGAAGATGACCTTGTCGGCGTTGGGCACGCGTTCGCGCAGCATGGTGATGATGTCGAAATACTCCTGCGGCGTGGAGTATCCGACAGTATCGGGCACGTTTATGACCGTGGCGCCGGAATGGATGGCGGTTTCGACCGTCCGGCACAAAAAATCCTTCTCCGTCCGCGTCGCGTCCTCGGCGGACCATTGCACATCGTCGGTGAAGTTCCGCGCCCGCGTCACCGAAGCGCCGACCGCCTCGAGCACCGCGTTCTCGCCCATCTGGAGCTTGTGCTTCATGTGGACGGGGCTGGTGGAGATGAAGGTGTGGATGCGCGGCCGCCTGGCGCCCTTGAGCGCTTCGCCGGCGGCGTCGATGTCCTTGAAGCCGGCACGCGAGAGCCCGCAAACCGTGGAGTTCTTGACGACCCTGGCGATCTCCTTGACCGCCGCGAAATCGCCGGCCGACGAAATCGGGAAGCCGGCTTCGATGATGTCGACGCCCATCTCGTCGAGGAATTCGGCGATCTGGATCTTCTCTTCGAGCGTCATGGCGGCGCCGGGCGACTGCTCGCCGTCGCGCAGGGTAGTGTCGAAAATCAGGACCTTCTGGGATTGGGTGTTCATGGCAATACATTCCTTCCGTTCGCCGCATGCGCGGCTTCTGATCTCTCCTTCGCTTGTCATCCCCTAGGTGCTTCGCACACGACGACCGTATGCGAGCCGCGCCTAGGGGCAGCTAAGAAGAAGCAGAAGCGCCAGCGACGAACCGAGGGAAGGACGGGGCTCGAACCGAGTGCGCGCACGGACGCTGGCAGCAAAGCTGCCCTTCGCGTCGATCTGCGCCACCGCCGTCATGCCTTTTCGCCGTTCCGCCCGCCGAGTTTACGGTTCGATAACTTGCCCGAATCGTGGTTAAGCGCTGGTAAAAGCTCTATTTTCCAATTCGGAGCGGAGGTTTTACGCTGAATGGACGCAGCCTTGCAAGGGTTGTGAAAATCGACCAGAGGACGGAGCATTGATTGAATTACAAGGAATTACAAAGGCTTATCCAGGCGCCGGCGCACCATCCGTAAGCGCCCTCGATCTCGCGATAGAGGATCGCGAATTCCTCGTCCTGATCGGCGAATCCGGATCGGGCAAGACCACCACCCTCAATATGATCAACCGGCTGGTCGAACCGACCAGCGGCAACATCCGCGTGGATGGCGAGGATGCGCTCGCGGCCGATCCCGTCGCCCTGCGCCGGCGCATGGGCTACGTCTTCCAGGGCGCCGGTCTCTTTCCCCATCTGACCATCGCCGAGAATGTCGGCATCACCCCGCGCCTGCTCGGCTGGCCGAAGCCGGAGATCGAGGCGCGCACCGACGAATTGCTCGCGCTCGTGCGCCTCGCGCCCGAAGAGTATCGCAACCGTTTTCCGCGCGAGCTTTCCGGCGGACAGCAGCAGCGCGTCGCGCTCGCCCGCGCCCTCGCTGCCAGGCCGCATATCATGCTGATGGACGAACCGTTCGGCGCGCTCGACCCGCTGATCCGCGACGACCTCTCGGAAGACTATCGCCGCATCCATGGCGATCTCGGCCTCACCACGATCTTCGTCACCCATGACATGACCGAAGCGATGCTGCTCGGCGACCGCATCGCGGTGATGAAGGACGGATTGCTGGTGCAGGTCGGAACGCCCAACGAATTGCTGAACGCGCCGGCCGACGATTTCGTCCGTGCCCTGATCGAAACGCCGAAGACGCGTGCGCGCCGCCTCGCCCAGGCGCTGAGGGATGCGCCATGAACGCGATCTCCGAAGCCTGGGGCTATCTGCCCAATTATCTCAGTTCGCATGTCCTGCTGAGCATGAGCGCGCTTCTGCTCGGCCTGTTGCTCAGCCTGCCGCTCGCCGTGCTGGCGGCGCGCTATCGCCGCTTCGGCGGCGTGGTTCTGACGCTGGCCGGCATCGTGCAGACGATCCCGAGCCTCGCTTTGCTGGCGCTGTTCTATCCGCTCCTGCTGCTGCTGTCGGAGTTCACGCTGGAGACCTTCGGCTTCTCCTTCCGGGCGCTCGGCTTCCTGCCGGCGCTGCTGGCACTGACGCTCTATTCGATGCTGCCGGTGCTCCGGAACACGGTGACGGGCCTCGGCAATATCGAGCGCAGCGTGAAGATGGCGGCGCGCGGCGTCGGCATGACGCCGTGGCAATCGCTGACCTTGGTCGAGCTGCCGCTCGCCGCGCCCGTCATCATGGCCGGCATCCGCACCGCCGCGGTCTGGGTGATCGGCACCGCGACGCTGGCGACGCCCGTCGGACAGACCAGCCTCGGCAATTACATCTTCACCGGGCTTCAGATCGAGAACTGGGTGTTCGTGACCTTCGGCGTCGTGGCCGCCGCCGGCCTGGCGCTGGTGATCGACCGCCTGCTGGCGCTTGCGGAGAGCGGCCTCGCCCTGCGGTCGCGCAACCGGATCGTCGCTGCCGCCATCGGCCTCGTCGTCGTGGTCGGCGCCAGCCTCTATCCGATGCTCGCGGTGCCGCGCCATGCGGTGGTGATCGGGGCCAAGAATTTCGAGGAGCAATACATCCTCGCCGCGTTGATCCGCGACCGGCTGTCCGCCGCCGGCATCGAGTCGCGCGAGCGTGACGATCTCGGCTCCAGCGTGATTTTCCGCGCCCTCGCCGCCGGCGATGTCGACGTCTATGTCGATTACACCGGCACGCTGTGGTCGAACGCGATGAAACGCACCGACGCGCCCGGCCGCAAGGCGGTGCAGGACGGCGTTGCGGCCTATGTGATGGACAAGCACGGCATCCGCGATCTCGGCGCCCTCGGCTTCGAGAACGCCTATGCCCTCGCGATGCGCAAGGACAAGGCCGAGGCGCTCGGGATCAAGACGCTGTCCGACCTCGCGGCCCATGCCGCGCAGCTGCGCATCGGCGGCGATTTCGAGATCTTCTCGCGCCCCGAATGGAAGGCGGTGATGGATGCCTATGGCCTGCGCTTCGCGGTCCGGCGGCAATATCAGCCCAACCTGATGTACAGCGCGCTGATGAGCGGCGATGTCGACGTGATCACGGCATTCTCGAGCGACGGGCGCATCGCCGAATATGGCCTGACCCTGCTGACCGACCCGAAGGGCGCGCTGCCGCCTTACGACGCGATCATGCTGGTCTCGCCGGCCCATGCCCATGACACGGCCTTCCTCAATGCGCTGAAGCCACTGATCGGCGCCATCGACCTGAAGACCATGCAGAGAGCCAATCTCATGGTCGACCGGCCGGACAACAAGCTGAGTCCGACCCAGGCGGCGCGCTGGCTGGAGCAGACGCTGGCGCATTAATCGCTGTTCACGCGCCATTTTCCGCTTTCGCGGCACGGGCCAAAATGGTTCTGTGCCGCCGAGCCGCTCACTCCCACTGCCTGCTTCGAGGCCCGCCGGATATGAGAATCCTGCCGCCCGTCTCGGTCGAAGCGCGCCGCCTGCTGCCCAGCCGGTGGGACGTCGTCGCGGCCATGCTGGTGCTGGGATTCATCGTCCTCTTCGCGGAAGCCAGCCGCGCCGTGGTCGCGCCCCTGTCGAGCATCGCGCACAGCACGCTGTCGCTCGATGCCGCCCTGCTCCCGGAATACGCGCTGCGCACCGCCCTGCGCATGCTGATCGCGCTCGGGGTCTCGCTCGTCTTCACGCTCACCTATGCGACCTGGGCGGCAAAGGCGCGCCGTGCCGGGACGCTGCTGGTGGCGCTGCTCGACATCCTGCAATCGGTCCCGATCCTCGGCTTCATCTCGGTGACGGTGGTGTTCTTCCTGAGCCTAGCGCCCGGCCGGGTGCTGGGCGCCGAATTCGCCGCCGTGTTCGCGATCTTTACCAGCCAGGCCTGGAACATGGCGTTCAGCTTCTACCAGTCGCTGCGCACCGTGCCGCCGGAATTGAGCGAGGCGGGACGGATGTTCGGTCTGAACGCCTGGGCGCGGTTCTGGCGCATCGAGGTGCCGTTCGGCCTGCCGCCCTTGATCTGGAACATGATGATGTCGATGTCGGGCGGCTGGTTCTTCGTCGTCGCCGCCG
Source organism: Pseudomonadota bacterium (assembly GCA_018241025.1). GTDB lineage: Bacteria > Pseudomonadota > Alphaproteobacteria > Micropepsales > Micropepsaceae > Rhizomicrobium. Next base: position 90,138 of record JAFEEQ010000011.1, on the reverse strand, counting down.
AAGCGATCAGCGTCGGGCCGACGACCATCGCCCTGCCCGGCATCGGCTCCTACATCGCCGTCGCCATCGCGCAGCAGAACCTGACCGCGATCTTCTACGCCATCGCGGCGATGCTCGTGGTAATCCTGATCTACGACCAGCTGCTGTTCCGCCCGCTCGTCGCCTGGGCCGACAAATTCCGCTTCGATAACGAGGACAGCGAAGAGTTTCCCGAATCCTGGCTCCTCGACGTGATCCGGCGCTCGACCCTCATGGACCGTCTCGCGGTGCCGTTCGATCGCTTCATGGCCTGGACTTATCGCCTCACGCCGCCCGCGCGCGGCCCGGCGGCGGCGATCCGCGATGCCGTTCCGTCGCGTGCCGGAGACGTCGCCTGGTATGCGTTGCTTGCGGCGCTGGCGCTGTTTGCGGCTTTCGAAGTCTGGCAGCGTCTTGCCGTCAGCTGGGCCGACATCGCGCAGGCTTTCGGTCTAGGTGCCATCACCATGCTGCGGGTCGTGATCCTTATCGCGCTCGCCAGCGCGATCTGGACGCCGATCGGCGTCTATGTCGGGCTGCGTCCGAACCTGACGCGCTGGGTCCAGCCGGTGGCGCAGTTCCTCGCCGCCTTTCCGGCCAATCTCGTCTTCCCCGTCGCGGTCTTTGCGATCGCGCGCTATGCGCTCAATCCCGACATCTGGCTTTCGCCGCTGATGGTGCTGGGCACGCAGTGGTACATCCTGTTCAACGTCATCGCCGGTGCGTCCGTCCTGCCGCGCGAGTTGCGCGATGCCGGAACCAATTTCCAGGTCAAGGGCTGGCTGTGGTGGCGCAAGATCGGCCTGCCCGGCGTCTTCCCCTACTACGTCACCGGCGCGATCACCGCCTCCGGCGGCTCGTGGAATGCGAGCATCGTGGCGGAGGTGGCGAGCTGGGGCAGCCACACCCTGCGCGCCCACGGCCTCGGCGCCTATATCGCCGATGCGACGGCGCATGGCGATTTCCATCGCATCGTTCTGGGCATCGCGACGATGAGCTTCTTCGTCGTGGTGGTGAACCGGCTGTTCTGGCGCCCGCTCTACTGGTTCGCCGAACGGCGCTACCGGCTGACATGATAGGGAATCGATGACATTTTCCACCAACCCACAACCGTCATGGCCGCCCTCGTGGCGGCCATCCATGATCTCCCTGTGGCTTGGGTGTTCATGGATGGCCGGGACAAGCCCGGCCATGACGACTTTCGGTTAGGGACTGGCCATGGCCGATACGACGCTTCTCGAGGTGCATGATGTCCGCCGGTCCTTCCCGAAGCCCGGCGGCGGCGAATTGCTGGTGCTCGACGGCGTCGAGCTGGCGCTGAAGCAGGGCGAGATCGTCGGCCTGCTCGGCCGTTCCGGCTCGGGCAAGTCGACGCTGTTGCGCCTGATCTCGGGCCTTTCGCGCCCCCAAGGCGGGACGATCCGCTACCTCGGCCAGCCAATCGACGGACCGCCGGGCGGCATCGCCATGGTGTTCCAGAGCTTCGCGCTGTTCCCATGGCTCACCGTGCTCGAGAACGTGCAGCTTGGCCTCGAAGCGCTGAATCTACCGCCGGCGGAGATCCGCAGCCGCGCCATCGCCGCGATCGACCTGATCGGCCTCGACGGCTATGAGAACGCCTATCCGCGCGAGCTCTCCGGCGGCATGCGCCAGCGCGTCGGCTTCGCCCGCGCGCTCGTGGTGCATCCGAACATCCTGCTGATGGACGAGCCGTTCTCGGCGCTCGACGTGCTGACCGCGGAAAACCTGCGCACCGACCTGCTCGAGCTGTGGGGCGAGGATCAGTTGCCGATCAAGGGCATGATCCTCGTCACCCACAACATCGAGGAAGCCGTGCTGATGTGCGACCGCGTGCTCCTGTTCTCGACCAATCCCGGCCGCGTCGCCGGCGAGATCAGGATCGACCTGCCGCGGCCGCGCGAGCGCACCGATCCGCGTTTCGAGGACTATGTCGACCAGATCTATACCGAGATGACGGCACGCCAGCGCGCCGCGCGCGCCGACCGCGGCGGCCTCGGCACGCTGATGACCCACGTCTCGCCGAACCTGATCTCCGGCCTGATCGAGGCCGTTGCGGCCGCGCCCTACAACGGCAAGGCGGACCTGCCCGATATCGCGTCCGACCTTCAGATGGAGATCGACGAGCTGTTTCCCGTCGCCGAAGCGCTGCAGATGCTGCGCCTCGGCGATCTCGAAGGCGGCGACCTCAAGCTGACCCATATGGGCAAGCGCTTCGCCGATGCCGAGCTCAACGAGCGCAAGGAGATCTTCTCGCGCGCGCTGATCGGGCATGTGCCCCTGGCGGCGCATATCCGCCGCGTGCTCGACGAGCGCGCCCACCACACCGCGCCGCGCCGGCGCTTCGTCGACGAGCTCGAGGATCACATGACCGAGGACGCCGCCGAAGAAACCCTGCGCACCGTCGTCAGCTGGTCGCGCTTCGCCGAGCTCTTCGCCTATGACGACGAGAGCGAGATCTTCAGCCTGGAAAATCCGGCTTAAGCCGCAACAGTTTCCCGGTAGGGCGTCATGTCCAGATCCGGATAGCGCGTCTGGACGTCGCGCAGCGTCTGGGCGTTCCAGTATTCGCTGCCGGGTGGCGGGAAGCCGAAGAGGTCGCGCTGGCGCACGCTCATCTTTGCAATCGCCTCGTCCCAGGTCTTCTTCTCCGAATGGTCGGGCCAGGCGAGCTTGCCCTGCCAGCGCCAGGCGCGGCTCTTGAAGTCTGTCAGGATCGCGAAGCGCGCGCGTTCCGGCGCGGTGAAGTTCGAGCCGCGATGGAACACGTCGGTCTTGTAGACCATCAGCGAGCCGGCCGGGCCTTCGACCGAGACTTCCTTGTCGAACATCTCGCCGAACTTGGTGCGCGCCTTGCCCATCGGGATGTCGCGCGTCTCGCTGAGCGGCACGACCTTGGTCGGACCGTCGGTGCTCGTCACATCCGACAGCAGGATGAAGGTCGTCATCTGCGCGTTCATCTGGTCCTCGCGCGGCACCACGATGGTGTGATTGCGGTAGTCGCGATGGTGGAACTGATCGTAGTTGATCGCGCCGGAATATTTCGCCCAGAGCTCGCTCTTGTAGAGATCGATCTCCTTGGTCTTCAGGAAGCGCTCGGCGAGGTCGATCAGGTCAGGATAGACCGCGAGACGGTTGAGCTCCCAGCGGTCGAAGGGAAAGAGCTGGATGCCGGCGAACTGTGAATTCGCGTATTTCGGATATTTGCCCGGATCGGCGAAATAATCCTCGGGCTTGGGATGGATCGTCCACAGCGCCTCGCGCGCCGCCGCGAGCGACTCCTTGTCGATGAACCCTGGCAGCACGGTAAAGCCGCGATCCCAGATCTCGGCGAGGTTCTTGTCGGGTACGCGCATCGGAAGACTCTCGGATTATCTGCCCGTTTCTACACGGCGGCGCACGGAATGCGCAAATGACATCACTCCGCTGGGGTGAAGTCGCCGATCCACCATCGCACCAGCCGAAGATTGCCGTCGGGACCGCGCCGCCAGACCTGGCGGAAGGGTGCGGTGAACCAGGTGTCGCTCTCATCCCGTGTCCCCGCCAGCATGACGCCGGCGATCGTCACCATGCCGTCCCGGCCCTCCAAGGAAGAGGCATCGAGATAACCCGCCCGCCAGCGCGCCAGAGTTCTGATAATTTTACGCGTACCACTGACGGACCGCCCGTGCGAAAACGTCAGCGCCGCGCCCTGACCAAGATACCGGCGAAGTCCAGCCCCGCCGTCGTTCTCCATGCCGTGCAGCGCTACGGCAGCGGCGGAGGCAAGCTCGCGATCACCGTGGAGACGCACGCAATACGCCAGCCCGCTCTCCTTGCAGTAGGGCGCTGCTCTGAGCACCGCCTCGTAGAGCGCGTTGATAAGATCGTACGTCCAGGGCGTGTCGCACATGTCATAGGCGAGAGCCGCCACTTTTCCATCGAAGTTGGAAGAGGCTTCACCCCACTGGCAGTGATCGGGCCGCGCAACGATCACACCAGGCGGAGGCTGCGCGACCTGCCATCTTGCCCGCGCAACCGCCGCTTCGCCGCCAACCCAACGCCGCCATAGATTTGCGACGTCTCGCCAGATCGCGGGCGCGAGCGAGACGACGAGCGGCGGGCGCTTGTCGAAGAAATCGCGCACTTCCATCCGCGCCGTGCCGTTTTTCGGAGCGATGAACTGCACGAGGTCACTTTGCCCGTAGGGCAGCGAGACGCGGTAGAATTGAACGACCGCATCGCCGCGCGCTGCATGTTCGGCGAGGGTCATCGCGCCGGCGCGCCGCAGGGCGCAGTCCTGAAATCCGGCATCGCGCGCGCAATCTGCGGCTTGCGCCCTCACGACGGTCATCAGCGTAATCAGGGCTAAGAGTGCAGCGCGCAATTTGTGCACGTCCCATCAGGTTCCCGACCGGCACATGGTTCCCGTTCGGCAGCGATATTTCAATCGCCACAGTTTGGCCACCGCAAGTGCCGCGAAACGTCACAACCCGGACGTTTCCACTTGGCAACCTGCGAGAGGTGACGTTTGCCCGATTACGAAATCCGACTTTTCCATGCCGACGGCTCGCTTGCACTGGTCCATGTGAGCCATCACGAAAACGACGAGGAAGCCCACAGCCACGCGCGGAGGCTTCTCAGCGATCTGGCGCGCTACGAGCTGCACCGCGGCGGGCGGAAGCTGGATTCGAAACCGTGATCGCGTCCTACCCGGGCCTGACTTTCCCGGCGGCCAATTTCGCCCGCGCCCGCGCCTCATCGGTGCTGCGACCGCGCGCCAATGCGACGCCCATGCGTCGCTTCACATAGGATTCGGGCTTGCCGAACAGGCGCAGCTCGCTGTCCGGCACATCCAGCGCATCCGCCACGCCGTCGAAGGCGATGCCCTTCGCGTCGACACCGCCATAGATCACGGCGGAGGCGCCGGGCGATGCGAGCGCGGCGGATACCGGCAGCCCGAGGATGGCGCGGGCGTGGAGCGCGAACTCGCTCTGATATTGCGAAACCAGCGTGACGAGTCCGGTGTCGTGCGGGCGCGGGCTGACTTCGGAGAACCAGACCTCGCCGCCCTTCACGAACAGCTCGACGCCGAAGATGCCGTGGCCGCCGAGCGCGGCGGTGATGCTGCCGGCGATGTCGCGCGCCTTCTCGAGCGCCGCAGGCGTCATCGCCTGCGGCTGCCAGGATTCGACATAGTCGCCGTCGACCTGGACATGTCCGATGGGTTCGCAGAACTGCGTGCCCGCGACGGCGCGCACGGTGAGCTGGGTGATCTCGAAATCGAACCTGATCTCGCCCTCAACGATGACGCGGGCTTCCTTCACCCGGCCGGCGGTGAGCGCCTTGTCCCACCCCTTGGCGACATCGTCGGCGCTCTTCAGCCGCGACTGACCCTTGCCCGAGGACGACATCACCGGCTTCACGAAACAGGGAAAGCCGATTTTCGCGGTCGCCGCCTGAAGCTCGTCCAGCGAGGAGCAGAAGGCATAGGGCGAGGTCGGCAGGCCGAGCTCTTCGGCGGCGAGGCGGCGGATGCGCTCACGGTTCATGGTGATATGCGCGGCGCGGGCGGTCGGGATCACGGTGGCAAGACCGTCTTCCTCGATGCGCAGAAGCGCGTCTGTCGCGATGGCTTCGATCTCCGGCACGACGAGATGCGGCTTCTCGCGTTCGACCAGTGCGCGAAGGGCTTTGGCATCCGTCATGTCGATGACATGGGCGCGATGCGCCACCTGCTGCGCCGGCGCATCGGCATAACGGTCGACCGCGATGGTCTCGACGCCGAGGCGCTGCAATTCGATGACGACTTCCTTGCCGAGCTCGCCCGAGCCGAGCAGCATGACCTTGATTGCGGTAGGGCTGAGAGGTGTGCCGAGTTTCATGGGACGATCCTAGACGCCCCGCTTAAAGATCGAAACGCTCGCCGAGCATCTCTTCCGACAGCGTCCACAGCTTGCGCGCCGCATCGGGGTCGATCGCCCAGGGGCGTACGCCGGTGAAGCCGGCATCGTCGGCCGTTTTGGCTTCGGCGACATTGCAATCCTCGCAATAGACACCGCCACCGGCCGCCAGCAGCGGCGAGGTCGCACACCACACTGCGGTCGAGGCGCCGCCCGACGGCGTTTTGAAGCCGGCGCGCGGCTTGCCGTCCTTGTCGAGCCAGCCCATGGCGTCGATCTCCGCCTTCGACATGTCGCGCTGGAGATTGGTCATGATCCCGCCGGGATGGACGGCAAAGGCGCTGACGCCCTTCGTCTCCAGCCGCCGGTTCAGCTCGACCGCGAACAGGCTGTTGGCGCTCTTGGATTGTCCGTAGGCGGTCCACTTTTCGTAAGGCTGCGTCTCGAAGTTCGGATCGTCGAAGCGGATGCCGCTGCGGCGATGACCGATGGACGACAGGCAGACGACCCGCGCCGGTTTGCCCTTGAGCAGTGCGGGCGCGAGGCTGCAGGCGAGCAGCATGTGGCCGAGATGATTGGTGCCGAACTGCGATTCGATGTTGCCCATGATGCGCCGCTCCGGCGTCGCCATGATCCCGGCATTGTTGATCAGGATATGCAACGGCTGGCCGGAACTCACGAAATTGTCGGCAAACCTGCGAACGCTCGCCCAATCCGCCAGATCCATGTCGGCGGCGCCGACGCGGTCGTTGCCGGTGCTCTTGCGGATATCCGCCGCAGCCGCTTCCCCCGCCGCACGCGAACGCACCGGCAGGATCACCCGCGCGCCGGCCTTTGCGAGCGCGCGTGCGGTCTCGATTCCGATGCCCGACGAGCCGCCGGTGACGATGGCGGTCTTGCCGGAGAGATCGATGTCGGCGACGACCTCTTCGGCCTGCGAGCCGTGGCCGAAGGGCGAGGCGATGGGTCTTTGGGCAAGGGACATATCGCGGGCTCCAATGAACGCCTCAAATGCGAGACCGATACAGTCTCCATTCCGAACTAGGATTACCTCGCCCCTGGGAACAGGTCTTGGCAAGCCTGGATGGGCCCCAGAGCATCGTCGTTCACCTCGCGCGAAGCGCTAGCGCATTGTGGCATAAGCTCGATTGCGAGCAGTACCACTCGCCCGAGAATCTCGAACGACTTCATACACCCATCGACCGACGCGATATAGGATTTGCCCCGCAAGGCAATTTGAAAGTCCGCACCCTGAACTGAAATGCAGGCGGAGTTTCGATCTGCACCAGTCGGCTGAGGCCTACCCCGCTGAACGGCACCTAGCCGCCCGACGACCTCTGTTCGCAACCGTTCAATTTCCTTCCACTGCTGACCATTGAGCCGGGCCGATACGTGGAACTGCTTTCCGCTTCCTCCAAACTGGGGAATGATGACCGATCGCAAATCGACGCTGGCACCGCTGTTGTCGCGACGAAACTCGATGACGTAGTGATCCAGCTGTTCGTTCGTGAAGATGAGAACGCGCATAACGTCGACCTGACGTCGGGCAAGCCGGTCAATCGGTTCGTAGCCCAAGCGCTCGTAGTGCCGGCTCTCTGCAGGATAGTCCGGCGTCCATGGCTGGCCAGGGCGAGGCGCATCTTCCGCGGATACGCTCATGGCGAAGACCAGAAACGCCGCCGCCAGTAAACCGTGACGCAACTTCACGCCGCTACGCCCTGACGAAGCTTTGCGAGGCGTTCCTGCTGTGCGACATAGGCCTTGGCGGAATCGCTGCCGAGTAACTCGCCATCTTCCGCGACCGGTGCGATGGCGCTGTCGACATAATCCTTGATTCCGGGATCGCGGCGCAGCCGCCACAGCTTGCGGTGGATTGCGAGGTAGGCGGAGCCGAGACGGCCGAACTTGGCCACCGTCTCGAAGGCAAAGCGCGGATAGAACACCAGCGCGCTCTCGCGCGGCAGGCTGGGGCGGCGGTCGCGGCGGTATTTGCGGCGGAAGAAGCCGATCTCGAGCGGGAGCAGGCCCTCGACCGCAAGCGCCGAGGTGAACCAGAAGCTGAAGAACGCGACCGTGCCGGCATTGCCGCCGCAGGCGAGCGTGCGCTTCAGCATCGTCTCGATGTGATCGGGCGTGTAATAGCGCTCCCACGCCATCTCATAGGCGCGCTTCCATTCCCCCGCCGACATCTTCGGATGATCCGAACAGATGTGGTTGAGATCGTATTTGTTGAGATCGGGATCGGTACGGCCGCCGGCGCGCACAAGCTTCTGGTGATCTTCCGAGCCCGGCAGCGGCGTGAGATAGAAGAATTCGAGAATGTCGACCGGCAGCTCGCGCTTCAGGATGTCGATATCGCGGGCGATGCTCTCGGCCGTGTCGTGCGGAAACCCGAGGATGTAGCCGACATAGGTCGTGATCCCGGCCTTCTTCCAGGCGAGCAGCATCTCGCGGTATTCGGTGATGCGGTTCTGCCGCTTCTTTGCTTCGCGCAGATTGTCGGGATTGATGTTCTCCAGCCCGATGAAGACGCGCTTGGCGCCGGCCTTGCGGCACTTCTCGACGAAATTCGGGATCTTGTGCGCCAGCGCATCGACCTGGAAGATGAAGCGGACCTTCAGCTTCTCCTGGCGCTTCAGCCGGATGATGCGGTCGAGGATGTCTTCCCAGTCGCGGTTGCGGGCGAAGTTGTCGTCGGTGATGAAGAAGATTTCGACGCCCTGCTTGGCGTTCTCGCGGATGATCTGCTCGATGTCGTCGGGGCTGCGGCGGCGTGAGACCCGGCCCTGCACGTTGATGATGGTGCAGAAGGAGCATTGATAGGGACAGCCGCGCCCGGCATCGAAGCTTGAAAGGCTCTGGAAAGTGCGCTCGGTATGCTCGGCCTTCAGGATCGGGATCGGCGCGCCGGGCAGCGCCGGCAGATCGGTGAGGAAATTGTAGAGCGGCTTCAGCGCGCCGGCCTGCGCATCGCGGAGCACGAGATCGAGCCGGCCTTCGGCCTCACCGGCGAAGAGCGACAGGCCCATCGCTTGGGCACGTTTCAGGTCGGTGTCCTCGCCATCGAGCATCGAGAGCACGCCGGAGACATGGAAGCCGCCGATGGCAACCTGGATGCCGCGCGCACGCAGCGGCGCGGCGATGTCGAGCGCGCGCGGGAACTGGTTCGACTGCACGCCGACCAGCATGACCATGCCGGCGCCGGCCGCCTCGATCGCGCGTGCGATGCGCTCGGGCCGGACACGGGTGTTGGTTTCATCGATGGCATGGATATCGAGCGTAACATCGTCGCCGAGAACGCGGCGCTGGTCGCAATCGCGCGCCAGGCCATAGAGCACCGCGAGCGCATTCGAGGGGATGCCCGAGCGCAGCCACTGGATCACATAGCCGTCGTCGTCGTAATGCGACGGCTTGATCAGATACAGGCAGAAACGCCGCCCCAAGCTCTTTTCCCCCAATGGATCGGGCAGCAGACCATATCGGGCTCCGGGAGGCTAGCGCGGACCTATTCATGCGGGGCTGCCATCCTTCGACAAGCTCAGGATGAGGGTTGTGATTTAGCGTCCTATACAATGACCCTCACCCTGAGCTTGTCGAAGGGCGAGGGGCGGCAGGCCTCCCTTAATCCTCAAGCATCCGTGCACAAATCGCGCCGCGCTGGGCCGCCGATACACCCAGAGTTCCGCCGATGAATCCATCCAGCGACCCGTCGATACGGGTCATGGTCCTGAACGCGGCGCGGAGGAACGGCTCCTCGACGCCGAGGATCACGCGCACCGCATCCTCGCTGACCGCGACGCCGCCCCGGCCGAGGAATTCGCGCATCGGACCGGTGTCCGCGTTGCGCGCATCGATGCTGTCATTGGTGGCGAGATAGTTGGCCAGCATGTCGGCCTCGCCGACGCCGAGCAGATGATGGGCGAGCGCGACGGCGACTCCGGTGCGGTCCTTGCCCGCCGCGCAGTGCACCAGCACGCCGCCATCGGCCTCGGCGAGCGCGGCGAAGAAATCGCGCAGCAGGTCGAGCACCATCGGATCGGTCGGCATCTCCGCATAGATCTGGGTCAGCGCCGCGCGCGCCTCCGGCCCGCTCGCGCCGGCGCGTTCGAAGGCAATGAGATGCGGCGGCAGCGCGCCTTCGTCCAGCCCCGGATGCTCCACGACGCGCACATCGAAGCCGACCCAGCGGCGGCTCGGGCTATGCGCGCGTTCCATCGGGCGGCGCATATCGACGATGGCGGAAAGGCCGAGCGCGCGCATCGCATCGAGATCGGCATCGCTGGCACGCGGAAAATGCGCCGAGCGGTAGAGCTTGCCGCGCCGCATGCGCCGGCCATCGGCGGCCGGATAGCCGCCGCAATCGCGGAAATTGTGAATCTGCTCGAAACTCGGTTCGTCCATGCCGCCACCTTCCGGGAAGCAGCCAGCATCGGCAAGCGATGCGACAGCGCGATGACGCCGCAGCGAAGCCATTTCCAGTCCGCTCGCATGACCGAGTATGCGGCACGTCGCCCTTCGAGGCCCGGCTTTGCCGGGCACCTCAGGGTGACGCTCCGACTTCTAATACGATCGCAGGTCCACCAGTCGCGTCATCCTGAGGCGCCGCCGAAGGCGGCCTCGAAGGACGACGCGCTTGCTGGAAGCAATCAATTCTTCGCTTGATCCACCAGCTTGTTCTTGGTGATCCACGGCATCATCGCGCGGAGCTTGGCGCCGACTTCTTCGATCGGATGCGCGGCGCCGGCGGCGCGGGTGGCCTTGAAGCTGGCCTGGCCGGCCTTGTTCTCCAGCACCCAGTCGCGCGCGAACTTGCCCTTCTGGATGTCGTCGAGAACCTTCTTCATCTCCGCCTTGGTCTGCGGCGTGATAATGCGCGGGCCGGTGACGTATTCGCCGTACTCGGCGGTGTTGGAGATCGAGTAGTTCATGTTGGCGATGCCGCCCTCATAGATGAGGTCGACGATCAGCTTCACCTCGTGCAGGCATTCGAAATACGCCATCTCGGGCGCATAGCCGGCCTCGACCAGCGTCTCGAAGCCGCCGCGGATGAGTTCGACCAGGCCGCCGCAAAGCACGACCTGCTCGCCGAAGAGGTCGGTCTCGCATTCCTCACGGAAGGTCGTCTCGATGATGCCGGCGCGGCCACCGCCAATGGCGCTGGCATAGGAGAGGCCGAGATCGTGCGCGTTGCCGCTCGCATCCTGGTGGATCGCAATCAGGCAGGGCACGCCGCCGCCTTTCAGATACTCGCCGCGCACGGTATGGCCCGGGCCCTTCGGCGCGACCATCAGCACGTCGAGATCGGGGCGCGCCTCGATCAGCTTGAAATGGACGTTGAAGCCGTGCGCGAAGAGCAGCGCCGCGCCCTGCTTCATGTTGGCGTGAAGCTCGTCGCGATAGATGTCGGCCTGCAGCTCGTCGGGCGTGACCATCATCATCACATCGGCCCATTTCGCGGCATCGGCGACGCTCATCACCTTGAAGCCGGCGGCCTCGGCCTTCTTCGCGCTCGCGCCGGGACGCGCCGCGATCGCGACGTCCTTGACGCCGCTGTCCTTCATGTTGAGCGCATGGGCATGCCCCTGCGACCCGAAGCCGATGACGGCGACCTTCTTGTTCTTGATGAAATTCAGATCGGCATCCCGATCGTAGTAGACGCGCATTCTCAGCTCCCAATTCACCTCCCCATCGTGGGGAGGTCGATGCGAGCGAAGCGAGCATCGGGTGGGGGCATCGTCTTCGCTTCCCCACCCAAAAATCGCTCCGCGATTTTTGACCTCCCCACGATGGGGAGGTGAATTCTTCACTCGACCGACCCGAACAGAAGTTCGCAGTCGCGGTACCACTTCGACACCTTTTTCGCGAAGAAGGCGTTGGCCTCGTCGCGGTCGGCGGTGCGGTCCATGTTCAGCTTCTTGTAGGTCACCCAATCGATGAAGGCGACCAATTCGCCCTGCGGCGCCTTGTCGATGCAGAGCTTCAGGGCTTCCTCGACATAGGCGTCATAGGTGTCGTCGCGCCCGATCTCGGCGGGATCATAGCTGATCCACAGCATCCGCATGTGATGGCGGAGCTCGGCCATGTCGTCTTTGGACCAGACGGCGCCCACTTACATCGCCTCCGGACCGCGCGCGATCGCCGCGACGCCGGTGCGGCTGACGTCGACGAGGCCGAGCGGGCGCATCAGCTCGACGAACTGGTCGATCTTGGAGGGCGCGCCGGTGATCTCGAAGACGAAGCTGGTCAGCGTCGTGTCGACGATGTGGCAGCGGAAGATCTCGCCCAGCCGCATCGCCTCGACACGCTTCTCGCCCGTGCCGACGACCTTCACCAGCGCCATCTCGCGCTCGATGCCCGGTGCGGCGGTGGTCCAGTTGTGGACGCGGTGCACGGCGACGAGGCGGCCGAGCTGGGCTTCGATCTGCTCGATCACCTGCGGCGTACCGGAGGTGACGATGGTGACGCGGCTGGTGCGCGCGGCGTGATCGACCTCGGCCACGGTGAGCGACTCGATGTTGTAGCCGCGGCCCGAGAACAGGCCGATCACGCGCGCGAGCACGCCGGCCTCGTTGTCGACCAGCACAGCGATGGTGTGGCGCTCGATGGCGGGGGATTTGAGTTGCGCGCTCATATTCCAAAACCCTTCACCTTGGCCGGCCTTGGGCCGGCCACCCAGCCTGCCGCGAAGCGGCACAAAGATCTGGATTCGCGCGGAGACGCGGAGGCGCGGAGGAGATGCTCGAACTCCGCGTTCTCCGCGGCTCCGCGTGAGTCATTGGCGCGCCGACGCGCCTGCTGGCCGGCCATGGTGAACAACGGAGACATCACACCAGCATCTTTCCTTCGTCGGACACCTGCGTCGCCTCTTCCTCGGCGTCCGACAGGATCATCTCGTTATGCGCCGCGCCGCTCGGGATCATCGGGTAGCAGTTCTCCTTGGGATCGACGCGGCAATCGAACAGCACCGGTCGCTTCACCGCGATCATCTCCTCGATCTTGGCATCGAGTTCGTCCGGCGTGGAAGCGCGCAGGCCGACCGCGCCATAGGCCTCCGCCAGCTTGACGAAATCGGGCAGCGCCTCCGAATAGGAGTGCGAATAGCGCCCGCCATGCAGCAGCTGCTGCCACTGGCGCACCATGCCCATGTATTCGTTGTTCAGGATGAAGATCTTGATCGGCAGATCGTACTGCACCGCCGTCGACATCTCCTGCATCGTCATCTGCACGCTGGCCTCGCCGGCGATATCGATGACGAGGCTGTCGGGATGGGCGATCTGCACGCCGACCGCGGCCGGCAGGCCATAGCCCATCGTGCCCAGGCCGCCGGAGGTCATCCAGCGGTTCGGCTTGTCGAAGTGGAAGTGCTGCGCCGCCCACATCTGGTGCTGGCCGACTTCGGTCGTGATGTAGACGTCCTTGTCCTTCGTCAGCGCGTAGAGCCGCTGGATCGCGTGCTGCGGCTTGATCAGCGTTTTCGAATTCCGGAACGCCAGCGACTTCTTCGCGCGCCAGCCGTCGATCTCGGCCCACCAGCTCTTCAGCGCCGCGGCATCCGCCTTGCGCTTCTGGGTCTTCCAGAAATGCAGCATCTCCTTCAGCGCCTTGGCCGCATCGGCGACGATGGGCAGGTCGACACGGACGTTCTTGTTGATCTGCGAGGCGTCGATGTCGAGATGGATCTTCTTGGCGTGCGGGGCGAACTTCTCGATCGCGCCGGTGACGCGGTCGTCGAAGCGCGCGCCGAGGCAGACGATCAGGTCGGCATCGTGCATCGCATTGTTGGCCTCGTAGGTGCCGTGCATGCCGAGCATGCCGAGCCAGTGCGGATCCGACGCCGGAAAACAGCCGAGCCCCATCAGCGTCGAGGTGATCGGGAAGCCCGTGACCTCCACCAGCTCGCGCAGCAGACGGCTCGCGTCCGGGCCGGCATTCACGATGCCGCCGCCGGTGTAGAACACCGGCTTCTTCGCATGCGCCATCATGTCGATGGCCTTCACGATGGCGGCGAGATCGGGTTCGGTGCGCGGGCGATAGGTGCGGTGGCGCACGGCCTCGGGCGAAACGTAAGGCCCCTTCTTGAACTGCACGTCCTTCGGGATGTCGACGACGACGGGGCCGGGGCGGCCGGTGGTCGCGATCTGGAAGGCCTCGTGCAGCGTGCGCGACAGCTCGTTCACGTCCTTCACCAGCCAGTTGTGCTTGGTGCAGGGGCGCGTGATGCCGACGGTGTCGCATTCCTGGAAGGCGTCGTTGCCGATGAGATGGGTCGCGACCTGGCCGGTGAGGACGACGAGCGGGATCGAATCCATCAGCGCATCGGTCAGGCCGGTGACGGCATTGGTCGCACCTGGACCGCTTGTCACCAGCACCACGCCCGGCTTGCCGGTGGAGCGGGCATAGCCTTCGGCGGCATGCACCGCGCCCTGCTCGTGGCGCACAAGGACATGGACGATGCCTTCGGACTGGAACAGCGCGTCGTAGATCGGCAGCACCGCGCCGCCGGGATAGCCGAAAATATGCGTGACGCCCTGATCCTTGAGCGCACGAATGACCATCTCGGCCCCCGAGAGCTCTATCGCGCCCGTCGGAGCGCCGGTCAGTGCCTTGCCATCCTTGTCCATCGTCACGTGTCCGTCGTCGTGTCTTTGTGCCTGAAATGATTAAGGGGCGTTTCCGCCCCTTCGAGTCACAGCCGCTGTGCCGGAGAAACGAGGCCTAGCCTCGTCCGGTCAGCGGCTGTCGAATAAGTACGAGCTTGCGGCCCATTGGGGTCCCCTGAGTGCGGCGCAAAATAGGGAAAGCCTGATTCGCCGTCAAGCAATTTCAATCCGTATATCGCAGTATTTCTGTAACAATATTGCCGCAGCCATCGACGCGATTCCAGTCCGGGAGCTGGTTCCGGAACCAGGTGTCCTGGCGCTTGGCGTATTGCCTTGTCGCGATCACGGCGCGCTCCACCGCCTGCTCGCGGGTCAGGAGGCCGTCGTGGAGCTTGAGCAGTTCGCGCAGGCCGATGATGCGCGCCGCCGGCAGAGCGGGATCGAGATCGTCCAGCGCCAGCGCTTCTTCCATCGCTCCCGCCGCCAGCATTTGTTCGAAACGGGCGGCGATGCGCCGGCGCAATTCTTCGCGCGGGACCTCGATCGCGAAACAGCCGAGGCGAAGGCCATCGAGCACTGGACGGCCGGCGTTCTGCTGCCAGAAGGCAAGGCTTTTGCCCGACGCCTCGATCACCTCGAACGCGCGGATCATGCGCTGGCTGTCGCCGGGATGAAGCTGCGCCGCCATTTCGGGATCGCGCTCGGCGAGGAGCGCATGGAATGCCTCGCCGCCGAGTTCGGCATGTCTCGCGCGCGCGGCGTCGCGCACCCCGGCGGGGATTTCCGGCATGTCGGAAAGCCCTTCGGTCAGGGCGCGGAAATAGAGTCCGGTGCCGCCCACGAAGATCGGCAGCTTTCCGGCCTCGCGCACCTCGTGCAGCGCATGGCCGGCGTCGCTCTGGTAGCGCCCTGTGGAATAGGGCTCGCGCGCCGGGACATGACCATAGAGCAGATGCGGCACGCGGCGCATATCGACGTCGGACGGGCGCGCGGTGAGTATGCGCGGCTCGCGATAGACCTGCATGGAATCGGCGTTGACGATCGCGCCGTGCAGCGTTTCGGCGAGTTCCAGCGCGGCGCGCGACTTGCCGCTCGCGGTGGGGCCTGCGATAAGAAGGGCGTCGAATTCCACGGGCAAATCGGCTTGAGCGACCGCTCAGAAATCGCACGCTTCATGCTGCTGGCGGAAGAGGCCATGAGCGCCATCTATGACGCACGCGACACCGATGTGCGCGCCGCGCTGGAAGACGCCGCCTACAACCTGGAACGCGCCCTCGACATCGCCCGGATGCGCGGCATGGACGAGGCGGTGACGGAGCTTGAGCGCAAGCGCGCCCGCGTCCAGGCCGCCTTCGACGCCCGGTTCAAGAAGAAACGCCCGACCGCATCGTGACCCTGCCCTATGTTCTGAACATCGTCGGCGCCTCGCAGTATGCGGTGCGCATGCCCCTGCTCCCGGGATCGAGCCATGAGGTCTGGCTCTCGCCGGGACGGGCGCTCGACATCCATTTCGATCACGATCCGAAGGAGGTGCTGGCACGCGCGCGGCATCACTTCGCCGGCCAGCCGGTCGACGTGAACGCGATGAAGCGCGAGGGGCGGCGCAAGAAGCTGCTGATCGCCGACATGGATTCGACGATCATCACCTGCGAATGCCTCGACGAACTCGCCGACATGGCAGGATTGAAGGATCAGGTCTCGGCCATCACCGAGCGGGCGATGCGCGGCGAGCTCGATTTCGCCGCGGCGCTGAAGGAACGTGTCGGGATGCTGAAGGGGCTGCCGTTGTCCGCCCTGGAGCGGGTCTATCGCGAGCGCATCCGGCTCGATCCGGGCGCAAAGGCGCTGCTCGCGACGATGCGCCAGCATGGCGCGCATACGCTGCTGGTCTCGGGCGGGTTCACCTATTTCACGTCGCGCGTGGCGAAGGATGCCGGCTTTCACGCCGATCGCGCCAATACGCTGCTCGATGACGGCGCGGCGCTGACCGGCGCGGTGGGCGAGCCGATCCTCGGCCGCGATGCCAAGCTCGCGGCGCTCGAGGAAGCGGCGGCGGCACTCGGAATCGCGCCGGAGGATGCGCTCGCGGTCGGCGACGGCGCCAACGATCTGATGATGATCCAGCGCGCCGGCCTCGGCGTCGCCTATCGCGCCAAACCCATCGTCGCCGAGGCCGCCGGCGCGAGCATCAGCCATGGCGACCTGACGGCGCTGCTTTATCTGCAAGGTTACAGCGACGACGAGATCGTGCGGTCTTAGAGCTGCTGTCTGTGAACTTCACATCCTCACTGTCATGGCCCGCCGGAGAGCGGGCCATGACAAGTCTTTTTCTCGTGCTTTCTAATTCAGTCCGGACCTTAATCCAGCGGCACCGCGACATAGGTCGTGTCGCTGCCGCGTTGTACCAGCAGCGTGATGATCTTCTTGCCGACCTTGCGCGCAAAGCTGATCGAGTTCGCGACATCGGCGACCGAGCGCACGTCGTGGCCCTGGATCTGGACGATCACGTCGCCCGGACGGATGTTCCGGTCGCCCGCCGGGCTGCCATCCGCGACGTCGGTCACCAGCATGCCCTGAACGTTGCCGGCGATGTGATACTGGCCGCGCGAAGCACCGTCGAGGACGGCCACCGACAATCCGAGCATCGCGGAGTGTCCGGTCTTCTGCGGCACCGAATGGGGCAATGGCGCCGCCGACTTCTCGTTCAGGCGCTGGACGACGAGATGCAGCGTGATGCGTTTGCCGCCGCGGAAGACATCGAGCGCGACGGTCTTGCCGATGGCGGTATCGGCGACGGCGCGGCTGAGCTCGCGCGAGTCGCCGACCGGCTTGCCGTTATAGGCGAGCACGAAGTCGCCCTTCTGGATGCCGCCCTTGGCCGCCGGACCGTTCGCCGTCACGTCGGAGATAAGCGCGCCCTGGGTGCCGGGCAGGCCGAGACCCTCGGCGATGTCGGGCGTCACCTGCTGGATGCGGACGCCGATCCAGCCACGCCGTGCCTGGCCGAACTGGCGAAGCTGGCCGACGACCTCGCGCACGAGGTTGGAGGGGATCGAGAAGGCGATGCCGACCGAGCCGCCGCTCGGCGAATAGATCGCCGAATTCACACCGACGACGTTGCCGTCCATGTCGAACAGCGGGCCGCCGGAATTGCCGCGATTGATCGGCGCGTCGGTCTGGATGAAGTCGTCATAGGGTCCGGATTCAATGTCGCGGTTGCGCGCCGAAACGATACCGGCGGTGACCGTCGAGCCGAGGCCGAAGGGATTGCCGATTGCGATCACCCAGTCGCCGATACGGGCATGATCGCTGTCGCCGAACCGTGCCGAGGGCAGCGGCTTCTTCGGCGAGACTTTGAGGAGCGCGAGATCGGTCTTCTCGTCGCGCCCGACAAGCTTGGCCGGCAGCGTGGTGCCGTCGTTCAGAGTCACCGAGATCTGGTCGGAGCCGTCGATGACATGGTTGTTGGTGACGATGTAGCCCGACGGGTCGATGATGAAGCCCGAGCCGAGCGAGGTGACATGGCGCGGAGCACTGCCGCCGCCGAGGAAATCCTTGAACAGGTCGGCGAGCGGCGAACCCGGCGGGATGTTGGGCAGGTTCGGCGCGCCCGGCGCCGCCTTCAACGTCTGGCTGGTCGCGATGTTGACCACGGTCGGCAGCAGACGGTCGGCGAGGTCGGCAAACGTCGCCGGCGCACCGCGCACGGGCACGACCGGCGCGGGCGGCTTCGCCGGCGGCGCGGCTACGGCGGAACCAAGGGCGGCGAGGGAAATGGCGGCGGCTAGCCAGAAACGGCGCATCGGGAACCTGGAAAATCGTCCGGTTCGCATTGGGTAATCCTACCGCGCGTCAAAGGGAAGGACTTCCAGCGCGCTTTCACGCGGCTGTGTCACGGTGCCTGCCGGTCCGCCCGTTCCGGGCGGCGCGTCGACGGCTATTTCCCGCCCGGACCCTTGCCGAAATATTTCAGGAAGTCGCTGTCGGGCGAAAGCACCACGGTGGTGTTCGAGCCGGCCAGCGAGTCCTGGTAGGCCTGCATCGTCCGCCAGAAGGCGAAGAATTCCGGATCCTGGCTGAAAGCCTGACCGAGGATGCGGGTTTTTTCGGCATCGCCTTCGCCGCGCAGGATTTCCGATTCGCGGGTCGCCTCGGCGGTGAGCACCGTCACCTCGCGGTCGGCGCGGGCGCGGATGCGCTGCGCGGTCTCGGCGCCTTCGGCACGATATTCGGCGGCTTCGCGTTCGCGCTCCTTCTTCATGCGGTTGAAGATCGCTTCGCTGTTCGCCTGCGGCAGATCGGCATGGAGGATGCGGACGTCTACGACCTTGATGCCGAAATTCGCGGTTTCCTGGTTCATCGCGTTGCGGATGTCGATCATCAGCTCGGCGCGCTTCGACGACAGGACGTCGCTGAAGCTCTGCGAACCGAGTACGCGCCGCACACTGGAGGAGAGCAGCGCCGTCAGCTTCGACACGGCATTGTCGTGATCCTGCAGCGCCTGATAGTAGCGCAGCGGATCGGTGATCCGCCAACGCGCGAAGGCGTCCACGATCATGCGCTTCTTGTCGGACGAGATCACTTCTTCCGTCGGCGCATCGAGGTTGAGAACGCGCTTGTCGAAGAACAGGACACTCTGCGTCAGCGGCGTCTTGAAGTGCAGGCCCGGATCGGTCACCACCGCCTGCGGCGCGCCGAACTGGAGCACCAGCGCGCTTTCGGTCTGGCCCACGACATAGAAGCTCGAGAACAGCCCGATCACGGCGACGATGCCGATGATACCGGCGGCGAGGACGACGACGCGGTTCATTGGCCACCTCCCGTCTGGCCGGAGGCTTCCTGGCTCGGCGTGCCGCGATTGCCGAGCATGTTGGGCAGCTGGAAGTAGGGCACGACGCCCTTCGCCGAATCGTCGACGATCACCTTGTTCATGTCGCCGAGAATACTGGTCATGGTTTCCAGATAGATCCGCCGCCGCGTCACATCCGGCGCGCTGCGGTATTGGGCCAGCACCGAAAGAAAGCGGCGGGCCTGGCCCGAAGCTTCCGCGATGACCTGCTGACGATAGGCCTCGGCACCCTGGACGATCTGGGCGGCATTACCGCGCGCCTTGGGGATGACGTTGTTCGCGTAGGTCTCGGCCTCGTTGCGCAACCGCTCCTGATCGGTGCGCGCCGCCTGGACGTCGCGATAGGCCGAGATCACCTCGCCCGGCGGGTCGGCCTTCTGCAGGTTCACGTTCGTGATGGTGATGCCGGCATTGTAGGAGTCGAGCGTCTTCTGCATCAGCTCGCGGACTTCGATCTGGATGCCTTCGCGATCGCGCGTGCCGATATTCTCGAACTGGCTGCGGCCGACCACTTCGCGCATCGCGCTTTCGGCGACGGCGCGCACCGTGGCGTCCGGATTTTCGACGTTGAAGATATAATCGCCGGCATCCTTCACGACCCACAGGACGGTGAAGTTGATGTCGATGATGTTCTCGTCACCGGTCAGCATGTCGGCTTCGGACGGCACATCGTCCTGCGCGTTGCCGTCTTCGGTCTCGGCCGCGGTGCGGAAGCCGATATTGATCTGGCGCGGACGCGTGGTCTGAACCCGCGTCACCGTCTCGATCGGCCAGGGCAGCTTGTAGTGCAGGCCCGAGCCGGTGCGCGAGACGAAGGCGCCGAAGCGCTGCACCACGCCCTGCTCATAACTTTCGACGAAGTAGATTCCGGTGGAGAGCCAGACCGCCAGAACGATCAGCAGGATGACGATCAGGCTGCCGCCGGAAAACCCCCGGCTCGGCAGGAAGCCGCGCAGCCGGTCCTGGCCGCGGCGCAGCATTTCCTCGAGATCGGGCGGGCCGCCGCTGTTGCCGCCGCCGCCGGACGGCCCGCGGTTCCACGGCCCGCCGCCAGTCCCGCCGCCGTTCTGATTATTCCAAGGCATCCAGCCGCGCCCTCTTGTCCTGTCGTTCCGGCTTGGTGTCCCAAGGTCCGGCGGTTATATGTGCATCGCCGCCAGGGCGCAAACGCCCACCATCGACAGATGGCGTGGCGGATCAACCCCTTCAAGGACGCGATCGCAGGAAATCATGGCAGTCACACGCGACGACATCCTGCGGGCCCTCGACAACATCATCGATCCGGTGAGCGGGCGCAGCATCGTGCAGCAGGACATGATCCAGGGCCTCGTGCTGCGCGACGGCAATGTCGGTTTCGCGGTCGAAGTCGAAGCGGCGCGCGGACGCGCCGCCGAGCCACTGCGCAAAGCGGCCGAAGACGCGGTTGCGGCGCTCCCCGGCGTGCTCTCTGTCACGGCCGTACTGACCGCGCATCAGGGCGCTGCGCCGCGCCAGGCGGCGCCGCGCGCACCGCATGCCCCCCATCCGCCGCAAGGCATTCCCGGCGTCGCCGCGGTGATCGCGGTGGCGAGCGGCAAGGGCGGCGTCGGCAAATCGACGGTCGCGGCCAATCTCGCGCTCGCTTTGGCCCAGCAGGGGCTGAAGGTCGGATTGATGGATGCCGACATCTACGGCCCCTCGGTACCGCGCCTGTTCGCGATCGACGAGAAGCCGCGCGCCGAAGGCAAGAAGATCGTCCCGATCGAGAAGCACGGCATCAAGATCATGTCGCTCGGTTTCCTCATCAAGGAAGACGAGGCGGTGGTCTGGCGCGGGCCGATGGTGCAGAGCGCGCTGACCCAGATGCTGAACGACTCGCTGTGGGCGCCGCTCGACATTCTGGTGCTCGACATGCCGCCCGGCACCGGCGATGCGCAGCTTACCATCTCGCAGCGCGTGCCGTTGCGCGGCGCGGTGATCGTCTCGACGCCGCAGGACATCGCGCTGATCGACGCGCGCAAGGGCATCGCGATGTTCAACAAGACCCAGGTGCCGGTGCTCGGCATCGTCGAGAACATGTCGACCTTCATCTGTCCCAATTGCGGACATGAGAGCCACATCTTCGGACATGGCGGCGCACGCGCCGAAGCCCACAAGCTGGGCGTCCCGTTCCTGGGCGAAATCCCGCTCGTCCCGCTGATCCGCGAATTGTCCGATGCCGGACGGCCGGTCGTCGTCTCTGCGCCTCAGTCGCAGGAAGCCGACGCCTTCCGCGCGGTGGCGAAAGAAGTCGCGGCCGCTGTGGCCGGCGCGCAACGCACGCCGCCTAGAATCGTGCTGGAATAGAAACATGGCCACCGGCAAACCACAGATCCGCAGTCTCTTCGCGACACCGCTCGCAGTGCACTACCTTCCCGTCGCGCAGGAGGTGAACCAGACGCTGCGTCCGCTGATCGTCGAGCGTTCGGTGCCCGGCCTGCGCGGCCAGGGCTGGCGCTCCGCGAACGACATCGCCGAGTGGGGCGGTGAAGCCCTGCAGACGATTTTCCGTGTCGCGCGCGATCTTGCGGACTCGCTGACGGCGACGCGCGCGGGCGGCCGCGTGAACCTGAACTGGGATGTCGAAGCCTGCGCCACGGTGCGCGGCAAGGGCGAGTATCGCGAACTCGCCGCGCGTCCCGGCGCGCTGTGGTCAGGCGTCTATATCGTCGATGACGGCTATGCGAAGTCGGACGACGAGGCGCTCGGTGGCGAATGCGAATTCGCCGATCCGCGCGGCGCCCTGCCCGCGATGGTCGCGCCGCAATACGGCTTCCGCATTCCCGGCGGCGCCACCGCCGGCATGAGCGAGATCATCCGGCCGCAGAGCGGGATGATCGTGCTGCATCCGTCATGGCTGCTGCGCGGCGAACGGCGCTATGACGGCGAGCATCAGCGCGTGACCATCGAATTCGACATGATGGTGCCGGCGGTGTAATCGGCCCGTCGTTCGGGTTCGCATTTTACCCATGACCGTCATGGCCGGACTTGTTCCGGCCATCCAAGATCGCGATGTCCGCAATCGCCGGCCATGCCCGGCGACGCAGCATCAAACATCCCGAGAATTCCGCGATCATGGATCCCCGGCACAAGGCCGGGGATGACGGCGTGCAGTGCGGCTCCTACCGCCCCGCGGTGATCGCCATGGTCATCGTGCCGCCATTGGGCAGCGCTTCGGTCCAGGTGTCGCCGACCTTGTGGTCGCCCTTGATCTCGTTGCACATCGTCGCCTTCGACGGATCGGCCGGGGCCGGATCGGTCACCGTGAAGCAGACATGGCTGTCGTCCTTCCAGGCATAGGTGCCCTTCATCGTCTTGTCGCCGACATGCTGTTCCCAGCTCATGTCCGGGTTCACGAAGATGACGATCTTCATGCCGTCCGGCATGGTCTGGGTGACGGTGTTGCCATAGGCCGGCGCGAACGGATCGGCGGCCAGGGCCGGCGTCGCAATGGTCATGGCGGCAACCGCCGCAAGAAGAATGCGCTTCATCAGATTACCCCTCGCAGAGACGCGGACGGACATGCCCGCACGGCCGATATGGGTTCGCGACGGTCGGGGCACAAGGGCCGGATCGCGTCAAAACGGGAAGAACAGCGGTATCGTCACGACGCCGACCAGCCAGGTCAGCAGGTTGAGCGGCACGCCGATCCGCACGAAATCCATGTAGTTGTAGCCGCCCAGCTGATAGACGAGCACATTGGTCTGATAGCCGAACGGCGTTGCGAAGGCGGCGCTGGCCGCGAGCATGATGCAGACCAGAAACGGCCGCGGGCTCACGCCCAGGCTGTGCGCCAGCGAAACGGCAATCGGCGTGATCAGAACCGCGACGGCGGCATTGGATAGAAACTCCGTCAGGACCAGCGTCACCGCATAGAGCACGGCAAGTGCGAAGAGCGGCCCCATCGGCCGGGCGACCGCGACCATGCCACTGCTCATCACGTGCGCGAGACCCGTGACTTCGAGCGACAATCCAATGACGACCATGCCCGCGATCAGGAACAGGATCTCCGGCCGGAACCCGCGATAGGCTTCATCGGCGCTGATGACGCCGACGAGCACGAGCAGCACGGCGCCGGAGAATGCCGCCGAGGCGATCGGCAAAAGACCGAGCGCCGCCACCGTCACGACCGCCACGAACACGCCGAGCGAAACGGCAGCCTTCACCGGCTTGAGGCTCACATCGAGCGGGAAGACTTCGGGCCGGTCGCCGATTGCCCGGGCTGCGCGCGCCGGTACGAGCGCGGTGCCCGGCGCATCCTCCGTCCGCGCGAGTGCGCGGTGGGCGTAGAAGTAGAGATAGATGCCGCCGGCCAGCGCGACGATCAGGGCCACGGGCGTGATCTCGAACATGCCGAATGTCGGTTGTCCGGCATTGCGCGCCATGTCGTTGACCAGAAGATTGGTCGAGGTCCCGATCAGCGTACACGCGCCACCGAGAATGGTGGCGTAGGACAGCGGCAGCAGGAACCGCTTGGCCGAAAGTCCCATCGACCGGGCGACGTTCTGGATGATCGGCGCGACCAGCACGACGATCGGCGTGTTGTTGAGAAAGGCGGAGGCCGCGCCCGAGAGCCCAACCATCGCCCAGAGCCCGGTAACGCCGAAGAGATCGCAAAGCCGCTCGGCCTGGCGCACCATGAGATCGAGCAGGCCGGACAATTCGATGGCATAGGCGATGACGAACAGGGATGCGAGCGTGATGATCGCCGGGCTGGCGAACGCCGCCTGGACATCGACGGGACGGATCGTACCGGTGCCCAGAAGCACCGCCGCGCCGCAGAGCGCGACAATCTCCGCCCGCGCCCGCCCCCAGATCAGGACACCGGCAACGGTGGCAAGAACCAGGAGCGAGATGAGCTGCGGCGTGGTCACGGTTCAGCCGCCCTGCGCCGGCGAACGCCAGCGACGTCCGGTCACTGGACCCCGGGCTTGAGCGTCAACGTGCGCGTACTGCCGTTGAACGTCACCGTCCAGGTGTCGCCGGCCTTGTGCGCATCCCAGGGCGTGCAGAACGGATTGCTCGGCAGTCCCGGCGGCTGGTCGCCGACATAGGTACGGCAAAGCTGGTTGCCCTTCAGCTCCCAGGTGCCCTTGAACGACTTGGTGAAGCCCATCATCGAGCCGATGACGTCGAAGCTGTGGTCGGCGCGAAAGTGCGTGCTCGACGTCGCCGGACCGCCGGTCGCAACGACGGTGTTTCCGAAATAGCCGGCCATCATGTCGTCGGCCGCCGACGCGCTGCCGGCGAAGGCGACGAGCGCCGCTGCGAGAATGAGTTTGCGCATGAAATCTCCTGCGTGAATGGAATTTACTCGGTACCCGCGACGAGCTTGCCGGTGCCGCCATCCGGATCGCTCCAGCTGTCGCCGACGGCGTGGGCGACCAGCGGATTGCAATCCGGATTGGTCACGCCGGGCGGAACCGGATCGAAATTGCGGCAGAGCTGGCCGTTCGCGTCGATCGTCCAGGTGCCCTTGTAGTGATAATTGTAGGCCGGCGCCACGCCATCGAAGGTGCCGTCGGCACTGTAATGGGTGTGGGATTCGATGCCCTTGTCGTCGACGACTTCGACGGTGTTGCCGAAGAGGCCGGCCATCGCCGGTGGCGCGTCGGCCGCCGCGGTCATCGTGACGGTGCCGAGAAAGAATGCCGTTCCGAGCAGAAGCGCGCGCATCACTGGATCCCCGCAACGAGAGAAACAGTGTAGGGACCGGCGCTCCAACTGTCGCCGACCTTGTGATCGCTTGCCGGCGCGCAGACCGGGTTCGGCGTATTCGGGATCGGCGTAGCGAAGGTCAGGCAGACATTGCCGCCATCCATCTTCCAGGTGCCTTCGGTCGTCATGCCGCCCTGCTTGGCGGTGAGGGTGTGATCGGCGCGATAGTAGATGCGGCTCTCATTGCCGCTCGCATCCTTGGTGATCGTCGTATTGCCGAAGCGCGAGGCGAGAACCTCTTCGCCCGCCATCGCGCTGCCCGCGAAAGCCGCCGCCAATGCGACACCTAAAATCAATGCTCGCATGTCTGTCTCCGTTCAAGCGTTGTAGTTCAGGCGCAATCCGGCCGTCGGCCAGTCGCATTGTGCGAGTTTTCCGGTCGACGACATCGTGACATACGCGGTTTTCATATCCTTGCCGCCCCAGCAGATGTTGGTGCAGAGAATGTCCGGGAACGGCGTATGTTCGAACTTCGCAGGCGCACCGTTGGTTCCTGGCCAGAAGGTCGAAATTCCACCGGCAAGGATGGTCGCGACGCAGACGCCGCCATCGGCCTGCACGCCGAGGCTGTCGAAATAGGCAAGACCGGGGAAAGCGCCCACGAAATTGGCAGGCGTGAAACCTCCCGGCATGGCCGCCGTTCCCGGCGCGGTCAGCGGCAGGTCCCACAGGCGGCCCGGCATCGTCTCCGCGTAATAGACATGCAGGCCGTCGGGCGAGAGACCGACACCGTTGGGTGAGGTCAGCTCGCGCAGCACCTTGGTGATCTTCGAGCCGTCGGCCTTGGCGTAATAGAGCCCGCCATGCATGCGGCGCTCGGAATTGTTCGAGGCGTGATCGGTGAACCAGAATCCACCCGTCGTGTCGAACACCAGATCGTTCGGCGCCATCAGCTTCACGCCGTCGCACGAATCGTAGAGCACCTCGACCTTGCCGGTGGAGATATTGATGCGCTCGATGCGGCCGCCCTTGTGCTCCGCCGGCGTATGGCCCGGAATCATCAGCCCGTTGACCATGTTCATCTCGAAGTTCGAACCGTTGTTGCAGCAGTAGAGATGTCCGTCGGGACCGATGGCGAGCCCGTTGGGTCCGCCGCCCGGCTTCGCCACCGTCTGCTTCTTGCCGTCCTTCGTGATCCGCGTGATCTCGCCCGACCAGATCTCGACCAGGATCACCGAGCCGTCGTCCATCGCGACCGGCCCTTCCGGAAACTTCAGGTCGGATGCGATCTCCTGGATGTTCATGCGTTTCCCCCTCGGTTGTTATCTGGCGGGAAGGCTACCCCGGGCCGCGCGCGCCGCAAAGTTCGCGGCGATATGAATTTTCCGGGCGGCGCTATCACCGAAACGCGGGGCAGGCGCTAAGCTGCCGCCCCGAATGGACAGCTCCGACTACATCATCCGCGGCGGGATCGAGGGGCGCGAACGCCTGCGCGTGCTGAGCCGCGTGCTCGGACCGACGACGCGGGCCTTTCTCGAACATGCCGGCGCGCGGCCGGGCATGCGCTGCCTCGAACTCGGTTGCGGCGGCGGCGATGTCGCCCGCGATCTGGCGCGCATGACCGGAGCGGTGGTCGCGACCGATATCGACGAGCCGCAACTCGCCATTGCCCGCGCCGAAGCGGATGGACTGACGAATCTCACCTTCCTCCGCTCCGACATCACGCTCGACATTCCCGAGGGACCGTTCGATTTCATCCATGCACGTTTTCTGCTGACGCATCTGCCTGATCCGGCGGCGGCATTGTCGCGCGCGCGGACCGTGCTGGCGCCAGGCGGCGTCATTGCCATCGAGGACATCGATTTTCGCGGTCACTTCGCGCATCCCGCATGTCCGGCGCTCGACCGCTATGTCGCGCTCTATACCGAAACGGTGCGCCTGCGCGGTGGCGACGCGAATATCGGCCCGCGCCTGCCGGGCCTGCTGCGCGCGGCGGGATTTGCGGACGTGCAGCTGCGCATCACCCATCCGGCAGGGCATGACGGCGAGGTCAAGCTGATGTCGCCGATCACGATGGAGAACATCGCACCCGCGGTGCTCGCCGCGGGCCTGGCAACGGCAGACGAAATCAAGGCGATTGCGGAAGAGCTCTACACCTTCGCCCGCACCCCCGGCACGGTCGCCGGCATGCCGCGGATATTTGAGGTGTGGGGGCGGGTTCGTTAGGACCTCACGCTTCAACTGATTCCACAATGACCCTCACCCTGAGCTTGTCGAAGGGCGAGGGGCGGCGCCGCTAACGCAGGACTGCCATCCTTCGGCAGGCTCAGGATGAGGATTTTGTCCAACCCCGCACCAAGGTCACATACGCATACCGCAGCCCATCCGCGGTCGCATGCTCTTCCCGCGCCGTCTCGCGCCAGTGCGCAGGATCGAACGGCGTCATATGCGCATCGCCCTCCGGCGAGAGATGCACCTCGGTCAGTTCGATCTTCGTCGTGACCGGCATCGCCTGTTTGTAGATCTCCGCACCGCCGCCGATGATGATCTCCATCGGGTTCTCGCTGCGCGCCCGCGCCAGCGCCGCGTCGAGCGACGTCACGACCACCGCACCCTCTGCGACATAGCCCGCATCGCGCGTGACGATGATGTTGGTGCGTCCCGGCAGCGGACGCTTCGGGAAGCTCTCATAGGTCTTGCGCCCGACGATCATGGGCTTGCCGATGGTGAGCGCCTTGAAACGCTTCATGTCTTCCGGGATGCGCCACGGGATCGTGCCGCCCACGCCGATCACGCCGTTATCGGCGACCGCGAGCACCTGGGTGATGTCCACGCTCATCCCCGCGCCAGCGCCTTCGCCGCATCGCCTTCGAGGCGATAGACCAGCCAGCCCTCCACGGGCCGCGCGCCGAGGCTGTCGTAGAAATCGATCGACGGCTTGTTCCAGTCGAGCACCGACCAATCGACGATGCCGCCGCCTTCGTCCACGGCGGTCTTCGCCAGATGCGCGAGCAGCGTCTTGCCATAGCCCTTGCCGCGAAAGGCCGGGCGCACGAAGAGGTCTTCGAGATAGATCACGCGCTTCGCCGCGAAGCTGGCGTATTTCCAATACCAACTCGCAATCCCGACCGGCGCATCGCCCTCGAAGGCGAGATCGGCGTTGCACAGCGGCTGCGTCGAGAGGTAATCGCGCCGGATCACCTCTTCGTCGATGAAGAACTTGTCGAGCAGCTTTTCGTAATCGGCGAGCTCGCGTAACAGCGTCAACACCAGCGCCTCTTCGCCTGCGCGCGCGCGTCGGATCGTCAATGTCTGCACGATAGAGGTCTCTCGGAATCCAGCCCTGCGAAACCTATACCAGCCGCGTGTGTTTCCAGAAGGTGTCGAGACCGGGAATTTGCCATGCGCAACACACTTCTTGCATCCGTCGGACTCGCGATCGCCCTTGCCGCGTCGCCCGCCTATGCCCAGCACCATCACGATCATCATTCCAGCGGCGGCGATCATCACGGCGGAAGCCACCATGGCGGCAGCCACAACGCCGGCCATGATCGCGGTCATGGCGGCTGGAACAATCACGACAATCATAACGACCGCCACGGACATCGCGGCCATCACAACAATGGCTGGAACGGGCATGGCGGGCGGCACCATGACTGGCGGAGTTATCACCGCTCCTGGACCGCGCCGCACCGCCATCACTGGGGCCGCTATCATCGCCCGCACGGCTGGTATTACCGGAATTGGGCGGTTGGTGCGTTCCTGCCCTCACTCTTCTTCGCCGAACGCTACTGGATCAACAGCTACTACGATCTCGGCCTGCCGCCGCCGCCTCCGGGCGCGCGCTGGGTGCGCTACGGCGACGACGCGCTGCTGATCGACGACTTCACCGGCGAGATCATCCAGGTTGTGCGCAATGTATTCTACTGAGCGTCAGGTCGCGATCACCGCACCGGATGTGGCGTAAACATGCGCTGCGCTGCAGCGCACGGCAGTGGCAAGGAACCATGGAGCGCGCCGCGAGTTGGGAGTAGGCTGCCAACAACGCTCGCCCCAGGGGACATCCATGAAAAAGACGCTGCTTGCATCCGTTGCGGCACTTGCTTTGGCCGCGGCCGCACCGGCCTTCGCCGACGAGCACAATCACGGAGACGATCACGGTTCTGCGGCCGGCGATCATCATGATGGCTCGTCGGGCCGCGGCCCGGCGGGTGGCGATCATGGTGCCGCAGGCGGTCATGGTCCTGCCGGAGGAGGCCATATGGGCGGTCCGGCCGGCGGTCCGGCCGGTGGTCCGACAGGCAGTCCTGCCGGTGGTCCGACAGGCGGTGGGCATATGGGTGGTCCGACCGGCGGGCCTTCGGGTGGTCCGACAGGCGGTGGACATATGGGCAGTCCGACTGGCGGTCCTGCCGGTGGTCCGACAGGCGGCGGGCATATGGGTGGTCCGACCGGTGGTCCTGGCGGTGGAGCGCCTGGCGGCGCACATCCCGGTGGCGACAATCACGGCGCGATGCCTGGCGGCCACGACAATCATGGCGGCACGCCGGCCATGGGTGGCGGCGACCATCGCGGCTCAGGCGCCCCCGGGGTGAACCGAAACCCCACCATCATCTTCGGAACCGGCGGTCACGGCTATCGCGACAAGGGGCACTTCGGCCGCAGCAGCCACAATCCGGACTTCAAACGCTTCAACCGCAACTACAAGGCACCGAAGCGCTTCCACCACGGGACCTATCACAAGCCCCATGGCTGGTATTACCGGCGCTGGACGTTCGGCGACTTCCTGCCGTCGCTCTTCTTCGGCGAGCAATACTGGCTCGACAGCTGGTCCGATTACGGCCTGCCCTACCCGCCGCCCGGCTGCGTCTGGGTGCGCTATGGTAACGACGCACTTCTGGTCGACGAGGACACCGGCGAGATCATCCAGGTGGTCTACGGCGTGTTCTACTGACCGCCAGACCGCGACCGGTCAGACCGCGACCTCGGCCTTGATGCTGGGGTGGGCCTGATAGTTCTCGAGCCGGAAATCTTCGCGCGTGAAGGCGAAGATGTCGGTCACCTCGGGATTGAGGTGCATCGTCGGCAGCGGATAGGGCTTGCGGGTGAGCTGCTCGCGCGCCTGGTCGAGATGGTTGAGATAAAGATGCGCGTCGCCGAGCGTGTGCACGAACGCGCCCGGCTTCAGCCCCGTCACCTGCGCCAGCATCAGCGTGAGCAGCGCATAGCTCGCGATGTTGAACGGCACGCCGAGAAAGATGTCGGCCGAGCGCTGATAGAGCTGGCAGCTCAGCTTGTCGTTCGCGACATAGAACTGGAACAGGCAGTGGCAGGGCGGCAGCGCCATCTTCGGCACATCGGCCGGATTCCACGCCGTCACGATCAGCCGGCGCGAATCCGGATTGGCCTTCAGATCGCGCACGAGATTGGCGATCTGGTCGACCGTGCCGCCATCTTCCGCCGGCCAGGAACGCCACTGATGGCCATAGACCGGGCCGAGTTCGCCATTGGCGTCCGCCCATTCGTCCCAGATGGTCACGCCGCGCTCCTGCAGCCAGCGCACATTGGTGTCGCCGCGCAGGAACCAGAGCAGTTCTAGAATGATCGCCTTGGTGAAAAGCTTCTTGGTGGTCAGCAGCGGGAAGCCGGCCGAAAGGTCGTAGCGCGACTGGTGGCCGAAGACCGACAGCGTGCCGGTGCCGGTGCGGTCGCGCTTTTCCACGCCCGTCTTGAGCACCAGTTCGAGGAGGTCGTGATACTGCCGCATGCGCGCACCTTCGAGTCGGCCTTGCAGTCTACTCCGCTCCGGCGGCGCCGGGCGCGAAACTCACAGGGTTTTTGAGCCCGTTCCAAGCCCTTGCCGGAATTCGACTTTTCGCACCTTCAAATCTTAACCGGCAATGCTTATATTTAGCGGTGCCGGCTTGCCCGGCTATGGCGATAAACGGCTTCGTAATAAGCGGCCCGGACCCGGGGGCGGTACCCGGCGCCTCCACCAAAAGTCTCCCAAGGGGGATTTTTGATGGGGGCGAAACAGGATCGACGGACGTGTAAAGGCTGACCTTTTGCCCGGTGTTGTTCCGCCGTTATCGGACTACTCGTACAGGTGCCAACGATAACGAAATGGCCCTCGCTGCCTAACGTAAGTTAGCCAAGCGCGGCTCGAGGGACGCCGGGCAACAGAAGTCCCTCACTATCTCTTTTCATGCTTCGGGGCTCGCTGCGCTCGCACCTCAGCATGACGATGCGAGCGCGTCATCCTGAGGTGCCGCGAAGCGGCCCCGAAGGATCAGAGATTCCCATCTTCATCCTCGCGCGTGGCGAGATCGGTGGTGCTGGTCTCGGACAGCGCCGCGGCTTTCTCCGCTTCCAGCTGCAGCCGCTTCTTGCGCGGCTCGGCGACCAGGGTGACGAGCAGGACCAGCGCGATCGCCTCGCAGGCCACTGCGACCCAGAACACCGCGAAATAGCCGAAGCTCGCCGCGATCACGCCGCCGACCAGGGGGCCCGCGGCGCTCATCACGCTCTCGGCCGTGTTCGAGAAGGCCAGGCGCATCGCCATGTCGTCGCGGTGGCCGAACTCGAAGACGATGTTCTGGGCACTCATCTGATAGCCGGAATTTCCCGCGCCGAGGCCGAAGAAGGCGACGAAGAGGAGAAACGGCGACGACACGTTCATCAGCATGATGGTCGAGCCGATCCAGAAGAACAGCGCGATGATGAAGTTCGAGCGGAAGCCGAAGCGGTCGGCGAGATAACCCCAGCCGACGCTCATCACCGTATCGGCGCCGAGGAAGGCAAGCGAGAGCGAACCGACAACGTCGCCCGAAAAGCCGATCATCTTGCCGACATAGATGATGTAGAAGGGCTGCGCCACGCGGCTGGCGATGGCGAAGGTGCGCGCCAGCATGAAGTACATGAAATCGGGATTGGAGCGCAGCATCGGGCCGAGCTCGCGCATGCGCTCGCGCATCGCGGTGCGCGGCCGGATCGTCGGCGGCTCGGGCTCGCGCACGAGCAATGCGAAGATCGTCAGCCCGGCGCTCGTCAGCAGAAAGGCGAGCAGGAAGGTCGTCGAATAGCCGTTGCCGAGCACATTGCCGCCGATCAGGTACTTGCCCGCGGCCCAGGCGAGGCTGGCGGCGACGATGCCGCCGCACAGGTTGCGCCAGCCCTGCAGGCGCCCACGGCGCTCGATCGGGATCATCTTGCCGAGCAGGAACTGGAAGGCGACGCCCTGCGGACCGGAGAACAGGCCGAGCAGGAACAGGAAGACGAGGATGCTGACCAGAAGCGGCGTGCCGCCGAGCAGCCAGCCGGCGAGCGCAATGCCGAGGATCTGCAGGCGCATCATGGCGCCGAGGAACATCGACACCGGCAGGATCTTCTTGCGGTGCTCGATCTGAGCGGCGCCGGCGATGGGCGAGATCACGCCGCCGAGCTGTTGCAGGCTGGTGCCCAGCGAGACGATGAAATCCGAGCCCGACAGCAGATGGAGATAGGCCGGAATGAAAGTCGGCGTGTTGACGAGGCGAAAGCCGGTCATGCCGAGCATGCCGTGAATGAAATGGCCGACGAAATTGCGCCGCAGGTTGTTCCACACGAAGCCTTCATAGGCCGCTTCGCGTTCCGCTTCGCTGTTGAGACCCGCGTAGATGTCGCTCATTCGGCCGGCGCGTGGTGAACGGTGAAGCCGCTGGCCCGGCGATAGACGAAGGACAGGATGGCGATGGCCATCACCGCGGCGCCGCCGAAGCTCAGCGCATTGGTGACGCCGAATGCGCCGGCGATCGAGCCGAGCATCAGCGCGCCCCAGGGCATCATGCCCATGAAGCTCTGGGTGTAATGCGATATCACGCGGCCGCGATAATCCGCCGCCGAGACCATCTGGATGATCGTGTTGGTCGTGCCGCCGAGCAGCATGATGCTGGCCGAAGTCGGCATCAGCAGCAGGATGCTGAGCCAGAGCTGGTGCGAATGCGAGAACGCGATCAGCCCGGCGCCGAACATCGCTGCCGCCGCGACGGGCGCATAGCTGAGCTGCTTCTCGGTGACATGCGAGAGGAAATAGGCGCCGATCAGCGCGCCGGCCCCCGCCGCCGACATCAGCGCGCCCTGCGCCGCGGAGGTGCCGTGGATCAGGTCGCGCGTCACCGCCGGCATCATCGAGATATAGGCCGCGCCGAACAGCGATGAGGCCGCGACGAGCAGCAACGACAGGCGAATCTGCGGATTGGTCAGGCTGTAGAGATAGCCGTCGCGGATTTCCTGCAGCGCATGCTTGTTGATCCGCGGCGGCCGCTCGGCCAGCCGCATCAGGCTGAGGCTGAACAGCACCGCGAGGAAGGAGAGCGAATTCAGCGCGAAGCACACGCCCTCGCCCACCGCGAAGATGAGCAGGCCCGCAAGCGTCGGGCCGACGATGCGCGCGGCATTGAACATCATCGAGTTCACGGCGATGGCGTGGCGCAGATCCTCGCGACCGACCATGTCCACGGTCATCGACTGGCGCGTCGGGATGTCGAAGGAGTTGATCAGCCCCATGCTGAGCGCGAGGCAGACGATGTGCCAGACCTGCACGACATGGGTCAGCGTCAGCGCCGCCAGGATCGCCGCCTGCACCATCGCCGCGACCTGGGTGACGATCAGGAAGCGGCGGCGGTCGACGCGGTCGGCGACCATGCCGCCGAAGGGCGTCAGGAAAAATACCGGCACGGTCGAGCAGAACGACACGACGCCGAGCAGGACCTTGGAATGGGTCAGGTCGTAGACCAGCCATGGCTGGGCCGTGTTCTGCATCCACGAACCCATCAGCGAGAGCAGCTGGCCGGTGAAGAACAGGCGGTAATTGCGGTGGCGGAACACCCCGAGCAGGCGGCCGGGGCGGAAGAAGCGCGCCGCCTCCGGTTCTGAAGGCGGCTCCTCCGGCGGTGTACCGAGGATCGCATCGGGATCGACGACGGTGTCGTCCCCCGCACGCAACCCGGCCGCGCCGTGCGCAGCCTCTGTTTCCGCATCCGCCATGGTTTGATTGGAGTTACTCCCCGCCGCGCACCCGCTCAAGGTAAAATTCCTGCTTGCGCTGCGTTCCGCCCGGGTGCGTCAACCGGGATGCGCGGCGAGCCAGGCGCGCATGGCTCCGACGAAGCCGCGATCTCTGCCTTCCGGCTCCGAGGGACGCGCCGGTGGCCTGTCGCAACCGTCGAAGGCAGCCCTTCGCCGTTTCGTTTCCGGTTCGGCCAACCGGAGCGCATAGCCGTCGAGCGGCTGAATTTCACCTACTGGAATGCGGGCTTTGGAGCGCTTGTCAGGACCGCGCCTGCGTGCTGACCTCCGCGCAACCGCTATCGAAGGACATCCAAGCATGGCCAGCACCGACATCCTGTTCAAGCCGTTCCGTTACAAGTCCCTGAACCTTCCCAACCGCATCTGCATGGCGCCGATGACGCGCTCGCAATCGCCCGACCAGATCCCGAACGACAAGGTCGCCGCCTATTACAAGGCGCGCGCGGCCGGCGGCACGGCGCTGATCCTGACCGAAGGCACGGCGCCCGAGCACAAGGGCGCGACCAACGACGTGAACGTCCCGCATTTCTGGGGCAAGGAATCGCTCGACGGCTGGGCGAAGGTCGTCAAGGAAGTGAAATCCGTCGGCGGCCACATCATGCCGCAGCTCTGGCATCAGGGCATCCTGCGCCACGAAGGCACCGGACCGCATCCCGAGGCGCGCAGCTCCAGCCCCTCCGGCCTCTCCCGCAAGGACAAGCAGATCACCGAGCCGATGAGCGACAGCGACATCGCCGACGTGATCGACGGCTTTGCGAAATCCGCGACCTACGCCAAGGAGCTCGGCTTCGACGGCGTCGAGCTGCACGGCGCCCATGGCTACCTGATCGACCAGTATTTCTGGGAAGAGACCAACCAGCGTGACGACGCCTTCGGCGGCAGCCTGGAAGCCCGCTCCAACTTCGCCGCCGAGATCGCGCGCGGCGTGCGCAAGGCGACCGGCCCCGACTTCCCGATCCTGCTGCGCTTCTCGCAGTGGAAGCAGCAGGACTTCACCGCGCGCCTCGCCCATACGCCGCAGCAGCTCGAGACCTTCCTGAAGCCGATGATCGATGCCGGCGTGGACATCTTCCACTGCTCGACCCGCCGCTTCTGGGAGCCGGAGTTCGAAGGCTCCGACATGAACCTCGCCGGCTGGACCAAGAAGCTTTCCGGCCTGCCGACGATGTCGGTCGGCTCGGTCAGCCTCAACATGGATTTCGTCACCGGCTTCCGCCAGGCCGGCGCCGAGGTCTCGGGCATCGACAAGCTGATCGAGATGATGGAGCGCGGCGATTTCGACCTCATCGCCGTCGGCCGCGCCCTGATCGCCAATCCCGACTGGGCGCACAAGGTGCGCGACGGCAAGCTCAACGAGCTGACGGCCTACGATCCGAAGATGCTGGCGGAGCTGGTTTAGCCCTTTTCGTTCGCGAGGCGCGCTTCGCCCTTGGCCATCATCGCCAGGAAGCGCGGATGGCCGCGGATCGGATCGATATCGGGGTCGTTGCGCGACCAGTTGAGCAGGGCGCGCGATATCAGGCGCTCGAACAGCGGCTCGAACAGGTCGAGCGCGCCGTCATGGTCTTGCGCATAGACGATGAGGGCGCAGGCGAAATTGTAGCGCATGTTCATGTTGTCGGGATCGAGGATCAGCGCGCGGCTCATCAACTCCCTGGCCCGGTCGAATTCGCCCAGGATCATCAGCGCGCTCACCGCGTAGCCGATGGCCGAGCCGTGATTGGGCTCGCGGCGGATGATCGGCTCGATCCGCGCCAGCACGCGCCGCGCTGCCTCGGCCTCGCCCGCCTTGTCGCCGAGCGCCGAATAGACCGGCAGCAGCATACCCACCGACCAGATGTCGGATTCATTCGAGGCTGCGGCTTTCTCCAGATGGACGATGGCCTCGGCGAACCGGCGGTCCTGGTAATCGATCCGTCCCATCGCCGCGTTGGCGTCGAAGGATTCCGGATCGAGCGCCAGTGCGCGCTCGGCTTCGGCCCGGGCGCCGGCCGTGTCGTTCGCGAAGGTCAGGACCGCCGCCTTCGCGGCATGGGCGTCGGCAAGATTCTCGTCCAGCGCCAGGGCCCGCTCCACCTCGGCGAGACCGGTATCGCCTTGGGCCCCAATGTAGAAGCGCAGATGCACCTTGGCGATCGCGATCATCGCCCAGGCGCGCGCGTAATCCGGATCGAGCTCCGTCGCCCGGGTGCAAAGCCGGATGATCGCCTCGCTGCGCCGCGCGTCGCCGAGATTGCCCGTCATCATGTACTGCCGGGCCATCAGGTAGAAATTGTAGGCCTCGACATTGTC
This sequence comes from Pseudomonadota bacterium, assembly GCA_018241025.1. GTDB lineage: Bacteria > Pseudomonadota > Alphaproteobacteria > Micropepsales > Micropepsaceae > Rhizomicrobium. The sequence continues at coordinate 53,737 of JAFEEQ010000011.1, read as the reverse complement.
GGTTCCGCGGGTCTCGATCGCCTTCTTCTCTTCCGGCAACAGCTTGACCCTGAGAGCCTTGACGATGGCCTCCGAGATCTCGTCCTGTAGCGCGAAGATGTCGTCCATGTCGCGGTCGTAGCGCTCGGCCCAGACATGGCCGTTGTTGGCGCCGTCGATCAGCTGGGCCGTGATCCGCACCCGCTTGCCCGATTTGCGCACGCTGCCTTCGAGCACATGGCTCACCTTCAGGTCGTGCGCGACCTGGGGCAGGTCGACATTCTTGCCCTTATACTGGAAGGCGCTGTTGCGCGAGATCACGCGCAGCTGCGAGACCTTCGACAGGTCGGTGATGATGTCCTCGCTGATGCCGTCGGAGAAATACTCCTGCTCGGCATCGCCGCTCATATTGGCGAAGGGCAGCACGCAGACGGAGAGCTCCGCGGCTTGCGCGGCACGGGGCGCCGCCGCGGCAAGCACGCCGCTGCGCACCGCGAAGGCCTGCACCGGCTTGTCGTGATCCTTGACCTTGTGCTCGCCCATGTCGTCGAAGCTTGCCGCCGATTTGCCGTCGATGCTGTCGCGCACCATCTTGGAGACCGCCACACCGCCGACCGGCGCCAGCGCCTGCAACCGCGCCGCGACGTTCACGCCCTCGCCGTAGATATCGTCGCCTTCGACGATGACCTCGCCGAGGTTGATGCCGATGCGATAGCGGATGCGCCTGCCGTCGGCTTCCTGCTGCGCCGCCTTGTCGGTCGCCTCCTGGATCTGGAGCGCGCAATCGAGCGCCGCGATGACACTGGCGAATTCCACCAGCGCACCATCGCCCATCAGCTTGAACTGCCGCCCGCCATGGATGCCGACATAGGGATCGAAGATGCGTGCGCGATTGGTCTTGAGCCGCTCCAGCGTGCCGGCCTCGTCGGCCGCCATGAGGCCGGAATAGCCCACGACGTCGGCGGAGAGGATGGCGGCGAGCTTGCGTTGCATGGGCCGATATCGAGGGGCGGCTTGGCAGACTAGCGGCTCATGACGGGTCCGTCACCGCCTCTCTAATTTCATCTTGATCCCGAATTCCGGCCGCAGCGTCAGCCGCGCCAGCGGCACGACCGGGTGGCCAGGCACCAGATGGAGCCGCCAGCGCGACACGATGGCGCCGAGCGCGATCAGCGCCTCCTGCATCGCGAAGCCCATCCCGATGCAGATGCGCGGGCCGGCCCCGAAGGGCAGATAGGCGAAGCGGTGGATCTTATCGCGCCGCTCGGGCGAAAAGCGGTCGGGATCGAAGTAGTCCGGATCGTCCCACAGCTTGCGATGGCGCTGAATCAGCCAGGGCGAGATCAGGACGGAGGTCTTGCCGCGAATCTCGACCGGGCCGACCCGGTCGGGGCCGACCGAATCGCGGCTGACGAAAGGCGCCGGCGGATAGAGCCGCAGAGACTCCTCGATCACCTGGCGGGCATAGGGCATGCGCGCCGGATCGCCCTCCGCGGCCCTCGCCTCGGCGGCGACGCGCTCATCGATCTCGGGGAATTGCGACAGCAGATAGAGCGTCCAGGCGAGCGTGTTTGCCGTCGTCTCATGGCCCGCGAACATGAAGGTCATGACATTGTCGTAGACCTCGTCGCGCCCGAACAAGGCGCCGCCTTCCGGATCCTTGGTCGTCAGCAGCAGCGTGAGCAGATCGTTCGGCGCCGTACCGCGCGCGATCTCGCCGGCGCGCTTGTCGATCAGTGCGCCGATCTCGCGGCGGAAGAAGCGTATCGCGACACCGGCCCGGAGACGTTTCGGCGTCGGCGCCCAATAGGGCAGACCGAGCGTGGTGAGAATGTCGATGCGCCCCAGCGTATCGAGATAGGTCACGAAGTGCCGCGCCATGGCGGCATAGTCGATGCGCACGTCGCCGGAGAACATCGTCTCGACGATGATGCGATAGGTCAGCCGCATCATCTCCTCGGCGGCGTCGAATTCCGCGCCCTCGCGCCAGCGTTCGAGTTCCGCCTGTGCAACCTTTGCCATCGGCCCTGCGAATTCGGCGATATGCCGCATCGAGAACATCGGCGCCGCGGTGCGGCGCTGCGAACGCCAGCTCTCGCCATCGGCATTGAACAGCCCGTTGCCCAGCGCCGGACCGGTGGTGCGCTGCAACTGGCGGCTCTTCACGTAATTCTGCGGATTGTCGAGCAGGACGTGCTTCACGCCCTCCGGATCGTTGACCAGCAGGAAGTCCTGCATCCAGTTGCGGTCATAGACATAGAGTTCGCGATAGGCGTGTTCGCTCCACGCCGCTACCGCATTGCGGCCGATCTCGCGCACCGCCTGAAGGCGGTTAAGCAATCCTTCCCGCGGAATCGGCGCCGCGGGACGCAGACGCGATTCGACCGGCATGTCGTGGCGCTCACCCATGCACGTTCCATAGCATTCCGGGCAAACCCTTTCATCCTCCGCGCCCGATTGACTCCCGGGGCGCCACGCATAGTCTCGGGGCTTCGTTCCCGGGCGTAGGCATGGCAAAGGATTTCATCGGCTATCAGGCTTTGACCGACGCGGCGTTGCGCGGCGTGGTCCGCGATGCGCTGCGCCGGATCGAGAAGCAGGGCCTGATCGGCTCGCACCACTTCTATCTGACCTTCAAGACCAAGTTTCCGGGCGTCGACATTCCCGACTTCCTGCGCGAGCAGTATCCCGAGGAGATGACGATCATCCTTCAGCACCAGTTCTGGGGCCTGAAGGTGACCGACGACCATTTCGAGGTCACGCTGACCTTCAAGAAGCTTCCCGCCTCTCTGTTTATCCCGTTCCCCGCGCTGACCGCGTTCTTCGACCCGGGCGTGCAGTTCGGCCTCCAGTTCCGCGGCCAGGAAGGCGAGAGCAAGGGCGCCGCCCAGCCGACGCCGCTGGCCAATCTCGAACAGCCGCGGGCGCCCGAACCGGACGTTGAGACACAAGAGGAAAAGCCCGCTCCGGCGCCGGGCGAGGTCGTCAGCCTGGATTCCTTCCGGAAGAAGTGAGGCGGCTGCCTTCGGGCCGATTGCGTAAGCGACTGTTTTCGCTGCGTTGCACGTTAAACTTCAGGTTGATCGGTCCATAGCATCCTCGGACGCGAACCTGTAAAATTGCGTGCTTTCGGAAGGACGCGTGCTCAGACCAATATCCCGAAAAACCAGCCAGTGATCCGCGCTGCTGACGAAGCTCGTCCTTTTCAGGGTGAAAAGCCGACACGCTTTGCGCCCGCCGACAACCTTCACGACGCCATCCGCTCCGATCTCGAAGCGATCGGGGGGGGCATAGAATTCCAACCCCTCCGTCGTGTCTTCGGACACGAATACCCGTTCAACGACATCGATTGGAATCCGTTCGACGGCGAATGATCATTCTCGATACGAACGTCATCTCGGCAGATATGTATCCCGACCCGCCAGAGGCGCTGGTACATTGGCTCCGCTTTGTGCCGGCCGACGAGTTGTACACGACCGCGATCACGGAAGCGGAGATGCGCTATGGCGCGTTTCGCATGTCGTTGCATCGCGCACGCGGCCTTGAAGCTGTGATCGACCGCATCTTCACGGTCCGTTTTGCGGGCCGTGTCCTGCCTTTCGACAGCGCCGCCGCGAAAGAGTTTCCGGCCATTCTGATCGCGATGCAGCGTGATTTGCGCAGCCATTCGGTCACCGACGCGCAAATCGCGGCAATCGCGCGAGCGCACGGCGCGTCCATCGCCACACACGACTCTGGATTCGAGCAATCCGGCGTGCCAATTATCGATCCTTGGAACGGCTGACCGCCCCCTTTTGGATCGCGTGACCATGACGAAGAAGACCCGCACCGAAACCGACACCTTCGGCCCCATCGAGGTCGATGCCTCGAAATACTGGGGCGCGCAGGCCGAACGCTCGCTCAACAATTTCAAGATCGGCTGGGAGAAGCAACCCGCCTCGATCGTGCGCGCCCTCGGCATCGTCAAGCGCGCCGCGGCGGAGACCAACATGGCACTCGGCCTGCTCGACAAGGGGATCGGCGAGACCATCGTCAAGGCGGCGCAGGAGGTGATCGACGGGCGGCTGAACGACCACTTCCCGCTCTCGGTCTGGCAGACCGGCTCGGGCACACAGTCGAACATGAACGCCAACGAGGTGATCTCGAACCGCGCCATCGAGATGCTGGGCGGCGAGAAAGGCTCGAAGAAGCCGGTCCATCCCAACGACCACGTCAATATGAGCCAGTCGTCGAACGACACCTATCCGACGGCGATGCACATCGCCTGCGCCGAGGAGATCCATCATCATCTGATCCCGGCCCTGCGTACGCTGCGCGATGCGCTGCACGCGAAAGCCGAGGCGTGGAAGGACATCATCAAAATCGGCCGCACCCATACGCAGGATGCGACGCCGCTCACGCTCGGTCAGGAATTCTCCGGCTACACCCAGCAGGTCCAGAACGGCATCGGCCGCATCGAGCAATCGATGCCCGCGCTGATGCAGCTCGCCCAGGGCGGCACCGCGGTCGGCACCGGGCTGAATGCGCCGAAAGGCTTCGACACCATGGTGGCCGAGCGCATCGCGCACATCACCGGCATGGCCTTCACCACCGCGCCGAACAAGTTCGAGGCGCTGGCCGCCCATGACGCAATGGTGTTCAGCCATGGCGCGATCAACACCGTCGCCGCCTCGCTGTTCAAGATCGCCAACGACATCCGCCTGCTCGGCTCCGGCCCGCGCTCGGGTCTCGGCGAGCTTTCGCTGCCGGAGAACGAGCCGGGCTCCTCGATCATGCCGGGCAAGGTCAATCCGACCCAGTGCGAGGCGCTGACCCAGGTCTGCACCCGGGTCTTCGGCAACCATGCGACGATCACCTTCGCCGGCAGCCAGGGCCATTTCGAGCTCAACGTCTACAACCCGGCAATGGCCTACAGCTTCCTGCAGAGCGTGAAGCTGCTCGCCGACGCGGCCTATTCCTTCACCGAGCATTGCGTCGTCGGCATCGAGCCGCGCCTCGACAACATCAAGCACGGACTGGAACGCTCGCTGATGCTGGTGACGGCGCTGGCGCCCAAGATCGGCTACGATGCCGCCGCCAAGATCGCCAAGACCGCGCACAAGAACGGCACGACGCTGAAGGAAGAAGCCCTCAAGACCGGCCTCGTCACGGCGGAAGAGTTCGATGCCATCGTCCGCCCGGAAGACATGATCGGGCCGAAGTAAGTAGAGCTACCCTCCCCTTGAGGGAGGGTCGACAAAATCTTGAGCGCAGCGAGAGATTTTTCGGGGAGGGGTCGGACGTCGCGCTCAATGTCCGACCCCTCCCCGAAATTCGCTTCGCGAATTTCGACCCTCCCTCAAGGGGAGGGTTGGAGATTAACGTAATGGGTCATCGCGCACTCTTCGCCATCGAGCACAACAACGCCACCGGGCGCGTCTCCTATTGGGAAGGCACCACGCATCACAGCGCCGCCGATCGCAACGGCATCAGCCTCGCCGACTATATCCATGCGATGTACGGCCTCCTGCGCCAGGCTAAGGCGCGCGACGTGCTGATGATCGGCTGCGGCGGCGGGACGCTCGCCACCATGCTGACCCGCGCCGGGGTGCGCGTGACGATGGTCGAGATCGATCCCGCTTCAATCGACGTGGCGCGGCGCTATTTCCATCTGCCGGACAGCGTCGTTTGCCATATCGGCGATGGCGCCCGCTTCCTGCGCCGCGACGCCAGACGCTACGACGCCATCGTCCTCGACGCCTATACGCAGAGCGGCATTCCCCGCCAGTTCCGCCGCAAGGCATTCTTCGCCGCCGCGCGTGCACGGCTGCGGCGCAGCGGCATCCTGCTCGTCAATGTGATCGTCGCCGATGACGACGACCCACTGCCCTTCGATCTCGCGGCCCCGATGCGGACGAGCTTCAGGCAGGTGCGCCTGCTCGACAGTCCCGACTATACCGACCGCAACGCGGTGCTGATGGCCGGCACGGTGAAGGCGTTGCGGCTGCCGCGCCTGCTGCTCAAGCCCGCCCGCGCCGCACGCAAGCTGGCGCAGAGCATGAAGACCTTCGCGTTCCGCGAGATCTGACGATGCTGAAGAAGCGCTCCTTCTCCCTCTCCGGCCATCGCACCAGCGTGGCGCTCGAAGCTGAATTCTGGGCGGTCGTCGAGGCGGAGGCCCGGCGCGAAGGGGTGAGTCTGGCCGCGCTGGTGGCGCGGATCGATGCCGGTCGGGGCGCCCGTCCGCTGGCCAGTGCGCTGCGCCTCCTGGCGCTTTCCGCTGCGGGGCGCGGTTCCTGACATCAGGCTGTCAGGGATGCCGCAGTAAAGTTCGTTTCGCCCCTGTCACGTATCTGTCGCAGATGGGCAATAATCGGAATACTTCACGCCCGGAGATCCTTCATGATCACGCTCTATCACGCCCCGCGTTCGCGCTCCTCGCGCATCATCTGGCTGCTCGAAGAACTCGGCGTCGACTACAAGATCGAGCTGGTCGACATCCTGCGCGGCGACGGCACCGGCAAGCCGGCGCCCGATTCCTACAAGGCGATCAATCCGCTCAAGAAAGTTCCGGCGATCAAGGTCTACAACGAGATCGTCACCGAGTCGGCGGCGATCTGCCTCTACCTGACCGACAGCCACCAGAAGGTGCCGCTCGGCCCCCTGCCCGGCCACAACAACCGCGCCGAATATGTCCGCTGGCTGTTCTTCTATGCCGCCGCGGTCGAGCCGGCGGCGACCGCCCGCTTCCAGGGCTGGGACAAGGACAAGCCGACCGGCTTCGGCGCGCTCGAGGACATCGAGGGCGCGATCTCCGAGCCGCTCGAAAAGACGCCCTATATGCTGGGCGACGAATTCTCGGCGGCCGACATCCTCTACGGATCGACCATCGCGTTCTTCAAGGGCTCGCTGTTCCCCCAGCGCAAGCACTACGACGACTATCTCGCCCGCGTCACCGCCCGCCCTGCCTATGCCCGGTCCCAGGCGCGCGACAACGGGTAGAAATTCACCCTCCCCTTGAGGGAGGGTCGAAATTCGCAACGCGAATTTCGGGGAGGGGTCTGACGTCGAGCTCAAAAGCCCGACCCCTCCCCGAAAAATTTCTCGCGTCCGTTCGCTGTCGCTCACGGACCTCGGAAATTTTATCGACCCTCCCTCAGGGGGAGGGTTGGTTTCGTGTTAGGACGTTGCGTCCGGAGCACGAAGCATCATGGCCGACATCGTCAATCTTCGCCGCGCCCGCAAGGCGAAGGCCCGCGACGCCAAGGCTGTCGAAGCCGAGGCGAACCGCGTCAAACACGGTATTGCCAAGCCGGTCCGCGACCTCGCCAAGGCGCGGGCGGAGAAGGAGCGCGCCGTGGCGGATGCGCACAAGCTGGATGAGTCCAACTGATCCCCTTCGCCCCCGCTTCAGCGGGGGCGAAGGAATTTAAATCTGCTATGACGGTTGAATGACTCAGCAACACACCGGCCCGCTTTCCGGCCTTCTCGTCGTCGATCTCACCCGCGTGCTCGCGGGTCCCTATGCCGCGCTGATGCTGAACGAGCTCGGCGCGCGCGTGATCAAGGTCGAACCGCCGCGCAGCGGCGACGACAGCCGTCACATCGGCCCCTTCGTGAAGACCCCGTCGGGCGAGGTGAAGTCCGGCTATTTCATGAGCGTCAACCGCGCCAAGGAATCCATCGCGCTCGATCTCAAGGCCGAAGGCGACCGCGCGATCTTCGAAGCCCTGCTCGAACGCGCCGACATCCTGGTCGAGAATTATCGCGGCGGGACGATGGAAAAGCTCGGCTACGGCTATGAGCAGATCAAGGATCGCTATCCGAAACTGATCTATTGTGCCGTCTCCGGCTTCGGCCATACCGGGCCTTACGCCAAGCGCCCCGCCTACGACATGGTGGTGCAGGCGATGGGCGGGGTGATGAGCCTGACCGGACATCCGGATTCGCCGCCGACCCGCGTCGGCACCTCGACCGGCGATCTCTCCGCCGGCCTCTTCGCCGTCATCGGCATGATCACCGCGCTCTACGATCGAACCCGGACCGGCAAAGGACAGAAGGTCGACATCGCGATGCTCGACAGCCAGGTCGCGCTGCTCGAGAACGCGATCTCGCGCTATGTCGCGACCGGACAGGTTCCTGGACCGCTGGGCAGCCGCCATCCTTCCATCGCGCCCTTCGCAGCCTTCGCGACGAAAGACGGCCACATCGCCATCGCCGCCGGCAATGACGACCTCTTCGCCCGCGTCGCCCGCGTGATCGGCCGCGAGGATCTGATCGCCGACGAACGCTTCACCTCCAATCCGAAGCGCGTCCACAACGTCGATGTGCTGACGCAGGAGATGGAGGTCGCGCTGTCGGCCCACGAGTCGAAGCATTGGCTCGCGAAGCTGGACGAAGCAGCGGTGCCTTGCGGTCCGCTCAACACCGTCGCCGACGTGATGGCCGACCCGCAGGTTCTCCACCGCAACATGATCATCGAGACCGAGGATCCCGATCTCGGCGCGATCCGCATGCAGGGCAATCCGGTGAAGCTTTCCGGCCACACCGACCCCAAAACCCGCGCGCATGCCCCCGACCTGGACGAACATCGCGAAGCCATCCTGCGCGAGCTTGGGCTATCGTAGCATCGGTCCCCACTGGGACGTGTTGCGTTGTGCCGTTCACATCAGGCTGGAATTCCCATGCGCATCACATTGGGCATCGCCGCCCTTCTCTGTTTCGCTGTCAGTGCATCGGCCGATGACAGCTTCGGCGAAAGCCGCACGCAGCCCATTACCCCCAGCAAGGCGGTCGCCGGAACGCATAGATGCGATATCTTCTATCCGGCGCTGTCGACACGGCTCGGCCATTCCGGTGACGTGCTGGTGTCCTATGACGTGGATACCGAGGGCAACATCACCCATGTGAAGGTCTTGAAGTCCAGCGGTTACGACGAGCTCGACAACGCGGCCGTCGCCTGCGTGGCGACGCATTGGCGCAGCACACCGGCCTATCGCGGCAAGACGCCCATTGCATCGCCGGGCCACCAGGCGATCATCGCGTTCCGTCTGGAAGGCGCACCGTTGGGTCAGACCGGACCCATGGCAACGACACAGTCGTCATCGGCTCCCGTGAAGCCCAGATTCCAGAAGCTCGATTTCGGCAAGATTGACTGGGGCGAGACTGCGCGAAGCCTGACGCGCAGCGGCGAGATCGTGATCGGCTTCTTCGCTCTGTGCGGGCTGCTCGCCTTCCTGAACTGGCTGTTCCGGCGGAACGCAGAAGGCTGAATCTGCGGGCGGATCGGCCTTCACCGCTTGCAGCGGCCCCGCGTAAGCTGATGCGAAGGAGACCGCCATGCTCGAACTGCGCCCCAACTGCGAATGCTGCGACAAGGATCTGCCGCCGGACTCGATGGAGGCGCGCATCTGTACCTTCGAGTGCACCTTCTGCGCCGATTGCGCGGCGCATGCGCTGAAAGGCGTCTGCCCGAACTGCGGCGGCAACCTCGTGCCCCGCCCGGTGCGCCCGCCGCGGATGCTGGAGAAATATCCCGCGTCGACCAAGCGGGTACTCAAACCGGATGGCTGCACCCGGGCGGCCTGACGCGCGCTGGGAAGTTCCCCGCGACTCTGGCAATTTGTCCTCATGGCCACGGTCGGCAACATCGCCATCGTCCTCGTCCTGCTGGCGGTCTTCGCCGCCGGCATCGCGCTGTTCTGGATCGCGCGCCAGGACGACAGCCGGGCGGGCCGCCTGATCGGGCTGCTGGCCATCGCGGGTTCCGCCGTGGCGTTTGTCTGGCTGGGCGGCGGGCATTGGCTCTGAGCCAAGGGGTGCAATCCGCGCCGCCAGGTTCTACATTGGTTCCATGTCCCGTGAATCGTGTTCCACCCCATGAGCGGCCGCTATTCGGACCCTCTCGACGACGCCTTTGGTGAGGAGCCGCATGAGCCGGCCGTGCATCGCGAGCCGCCCTATCTCGCCGGGCTGAATCCCGAGCAGCGCGAAGCCGTGCTGGCGACCGATGGCCCGGTGCTCGTGCTCGCCGGTGCCGGCACCGGCAAGACGCGCGTGCTGACCACGCGCCTCGCGCACATCCTCACGACCCGCAAGGCCTGGCCGGGCCAGATCCTCGCCGTGACCTTCACCAACAAGGCGGCGCGCGAGATGAAGGAGCGCATCGGCGCCCTCATCGGCGGCGTGGTCGAGGGCATGCAGTGGCTCGGCACCTTCCACGCCATCGGCGCGCGCATGCTGCGGCGTCATGCGGAGCTGGTCGGCCTGAAATCCAACTTCACCATCCTCGACACCGACGACCAGCTCCGCCTGATGAAGCAGCTGATCGAGGCGGCGAATATCGACGAGAAGCGCTGGCCTGCGCGCACGCTGATGGCGGCGATCGACGGCTGGAAGAACCGCGGCCTCGGGCCCGCCGACGTGCCGTCCGGCGAAGGCCACGGCTATGCATTCGGCAAGGGCGTGGAGCTCTATGCGCAGTACCAGCAGCGGCTGAAGGATCTGAACGCCGCCGATTTCGGCGACCTGCTGGTCCACTCGCTCAACATCCTGAAGACCCACCCCGACATCCTTGCCGATTATCGTGACCGCTTCCGCTACATCCTGGTCGACGAGTATCAGGACACCAACGCGGTCCAGTATCTCTGGCTCAAGATCCTCGGCACCGCCTCGGGCAATGTCTGCGTCGTCGGCGACGACGACCAGTCGATCTATGGCTGGCGCGGCGCGGAGGTCGAGAACATCCTGCGCTTCGAGCGCGATTTCCCCGGCGCGAAAGTCATTCGCCTCGAACGCAACTACCGCTCGACGCCCGCGATATTGGGCGCAGCCTCGGGACTGATCGACGCCAACAAGGGCCGCCTCGGCAAGACGCTGTGGACCGAAGGCGATCCGGGCGAGAAGATCCGCGTGCAGGGCGTGTGGGATGCCGAGGAAGAGGCGCGCAACATCGCGAGCGACGCCGAAGACCTGCACCGCCAGGGCCAGCCCTTCGGCGAGATGGCGATCCTGGTGCGTGCTTCGTTCCAGATGCGCGAATTCGAAGACCGCTTCATCGCGCTCGGCCTGCCCTATCGAGTCATCGGCGGCCCGCGCTTCTACGAGCGCGCGGAAATCCGCGATGCGATGGCCTATCTGCGGCTGATCGCGCAGGGTGACGACGATCTGGCTTTCGAGCGCATAGTCAACAAGCCGAAGCGCGGGATCGGCGATGCCTCGGTGCAGGCGCTGCACACTTTCGCGCGGGCGCGCCAGATGCCGCTGCTCGCCTCGGCACGCGAGATCGCGCAGACCGACGAGCTGCCGCCCAAGGCGCGCAAGGCGCTCGGCGAACTCGCCGCGAACATCCAGCGCTGGACCGACACGTCGCAGGTGATCCCGCATACCGAGCTCGCCGAGATGGTGCTCGACGAATGCGGCTACACCGACATGCTCAAGAACGACAAATCGGCCGAGGCGCCGGGCCGGCTCGAGAACCTGAAGGAATTCGTCCGCTCGATGGAAGGCTTCGAGAGCCTCGCGGCGTTTCTCGAACACGTCTCGCTGGTGATGGAGATCGCGCAGGACGAAAGCGGCGACCGCATCAACCTGATGACGCTGCACGCAGCGAAGGGCCTCGAATTCAACACCGTATTCCTGCCCGGCTGGGAGGAAGGCCTGTTCCCGAGCCAGCGCACCATGGACGAGAACGGCCTCGCCGGACTCGAAGAAGAGCGCCGTCTCGCCTATGTCGGGCTGACGCGCGCGCGCCAGCGCATCCGCGTGAGCTTCGCCGCCAACCGCCGCGTGCACGGCTCATGGCAGAGCGCATTGCCCTCGCGCTTCATCACCGAGCTGCCCGAAGAGCATGTCGATGCCGTGGTCGACGAGGGCTTCTATGGCGGCAGTATGGGCTTCCGCGACAACATGAACGCCGGCGGCTTCGCGTCCACTTACGACTCGCCCGGCTGGCGCCGCGCCCAGGCGAACCGCGCCGCCAGCGGCGGCGTGCGCAGCCGCGCACCGCTGATCGAAGCCCAGGCGCACACGATCCAGACCAGCGATCCCGCGGCATCGGCCTATGCAAGAGGCGACCGCGTCTTCCACCAGAAATTCGGCTACGGCCGCGTGACGTTCGTGGAGGGCAACAAGCTCACGGTGAGCTTCGACAAGGCCGGCGAGAAGAAAGTGATCGATACGTTCGTGACGAGGGGATGATGTTTGGATTCAAAAAGGTGGCGCCCTTTGGCTTGAGAGACGGGCTCCTCCTCGAGCGATCCGGCCGACGCCTTCTTTGGACCGCGTCTTTAGATGATCTGAAGGCTACCGCCTCGCAGATTCAAGATGCAAATCCGCGCTCTATCGGTTTGAAGTGGACAAACGAAGAAGTATTGGGCGGTTGGCCCGCAGAGATTAGCCATAGGAGTCACAAGCCGCAGACATTTTTTGTCAGACCAGTCCTTGAAGGAAACCTTTCAACAGTCGAGCAAGCGTATGGTCAGATGCTTAAGCAGCTAAGACACCGCATTGGTCGCCCGCACCATGCGAACAAAGCGACACTGAAGAACTATCCGATGGCTCAGTGGCGATTTGAACAAGTCATGGTGTCGCTCACTGTCGGAGAGACGTTCTATCAATACACCTCTCTGTCGGTGCAACGGCTGGCTGCAGGTACCTGACTTGCCGAATTTGTAGGGCATTTTACAGCCTTTAAGGCAGCCTCAATGAGGTTGGCGTCTTCGTGACGCGGAGGTGAGATTGTTCTCGTCCCCGCAAAGTGAGGAGAGGTACCTGTAGGAGACATTCGCCAAGATTGTCATGGCCCGCGAATGTGAGCCACCCAGGTGACGCCGCGCTGATGTCGAAGACATATTTTACCTACATCATGGCAAGTAAGCGCAATGGTACGCTTTACATCGGCGTGACGAACGATTTGGCGCGCCGCGCTTGGGAGCATCGCGAAGGCCTGGTATCAGGATTCACCAAAACCTATGACGTGAAGACACTTGTGTACTTCGAAACATTCGAGGATGTGCGCGATGCGATTGCGCGCGAGAAGCGGCTGAAGAAGTACAAGCGCGCGTGGAAGCTGAACTTGATTCAGCAGCACAATATCGAGTGGGAAGATCTAAGCAATACACTCTAAAACCTTGTCATCGCCCGCGATTGCGGGCGACCCAGTTGGAGCTCCGCGCCTGCTTGAGAACGTCGTGGTGCGTCACCTGGGTGGCCCGCACGTCATCCTGAGCGACGCCGCAGGCGGCGTCGGAGGGCGCGGGCCATGACAATTTGATTTAGTCTGGGCTTAGTTCGCTTCGCCCCTTGATTTTGGGGACCGTGACATCGCGCCCACCTTCCGCTACACACCCCGCCCTTCACAGCACAGGAGCCCGCCATGGCCCGCAAGAACCAGGACCACAGCTTTTGAATCGATGAGCAAGCGCCGGAGGGGCTTTCAACAGCGAAACCTCCGTCAAGCGCGGCGATCGTATCGTCCATGGCGACAAGGAGCTTCTCGAAAAGCTCGGGCGTAACGACCCTTGCCCTTGCGGCTCGGGCAAACGCTTCAAGCGCTGCTGCCTCGAAAGCGACGGCTTTTGTCGACCGTGCCTATTACGTGCGCGATTGATGCCGACAAAAATATTTTCACCAACCTTATCAGACACCTCGCCCCCGCGATTTCCCGGCCTACCGCGAAATCGCGTGCAGCACCTGTCTGATAAGGTCCGGTGCGCGCCGCAGCCGCCCCAAAACGGGCCCTTGAACGCATGCACCGGCGGCCCAACCTCAGCGTCATGACGCACGCCAGCGCCGCCATCGCAGCCACATCATCCGCCATCGTCGCGGAGGCGATGGCGCGCGCGCCGCGCAAACGGCCGGTGCCGAAGATCGCGCGCGACGCTACGAACAATTATCTTGCCGAACGCCGCCGCCCCGGCGCGCCCCTCGGCAACCGCAACGCCCTCCGCCATGGCCGCTTCACCACCGCCAACCGCGCCCACCGTTCGCTGCAGCATGCCTGGCTCCGCAGCCTCTACACCCTGATGCGCGCGATGAAGGTCTGCGCCCGCGATCCGTTTCGCGCGGAAAATTTCGCGGCTTGCCGGCAGGCGAGTGCAGTGGCGCAGGACCTGCGCAACCGCTATATGCGGACCTATGTCTCCGCCCTTATGGAAAGCCAGCATCACGCTGGAGAAGACGCGTGCCGCCGATGCGAGTGCGGCGCTCGAATTGACCGAGCCCTCGGCCGTGCTGATCCACGAGGAGCCGTTCCAGCCGGATGCGACGGTGGAGGCGCTCTATGTCGAGCAGCCCGATGCGGCGTTCCTGTCGCGGCTGATCGGCCAGACCGTGACGGTCGAGCCCCTGCCCGACCAGGACTGGATCAAGCTCTCCCAGGAAGGCCTGCCGCCGGTGCGCGCGGGCCGCTTCTTCGTCTATGGCGCGCACGATGCGGGCGAGGTGCCGCCAGGCGTGATTCCGATCCGGATCGAGGCCGGCATGGCCTTCGGCACCGGCCACCACGAGACCACCGCGCTCTGTCTCGCCACACTGAGCGATCTCGCGCGCCGCCGCCGCTTCGCCAGGGTGCTCGATCTCGGTTGCGGCACCGGCCTCCTCGCCATCGGCGCGGCCAAGCTGTGGAAGCAGCGCGTGAAAGCGTCGGATATCGATCCCGTCGCGGTCGAGGTGACGCGTGAGAATGCGGTGGCCAACGGCGTCGGGCCGCTGGTCGACGCGGTGACGGCGGAGGGATTGACCAGCCCCGCCCTCGCCGGACGTTACGACTTGATCATGGCCAACATCCTGGCCGGACCGCTGACCCAGCTGGCGCCCGCCATCGCCCACGCGCTGGCGCCGGGCGCGGTGCTGGTGCTGTCGGGATTGCTGACCTGGCAGGAGAATCTTGTTGTCAGCTTCTACGTCCCGCATGGCCTGATCTTGCGTTCACGCCGTCGCGACGGACCCTGGAGCGCGCTGGTTTTGGAGCGGCCGGGAGCCTAAGCTCGCACCTTCAAAATTCACCGTCATCCCCGGACTTGTTCCGGGGATCCATGAACACCCGTGCAGCAGGGAGTTCTTGGATGGCCGGAACAAGTCCGGCCATGACGAATAGTAGAGAGAGCGAGATGGACAAGACCGGCCCCTTTCAGACTTACGACAACGAGACCGATGCCTCGACCTGCGCGCCGCGCCTCGCGGCGTTGCGCGCCGAACTGAAGCGCCGCGGGCTCGACGGCTTCCTCGTGCCGCGCGCCGACGAGCATCAGGGCGAATATGTGCCCAAGCGCGCCGAGCGGCTGGCGTGGCTCACCGCCTTCACCGGCTCGGCCGGCGCGGCCATCGCGCTTCTCGACAAGGCGGCGATCTTCGTCGATGGACGCTACACGCTGCAGGTGCGCCAGCAGACCGACACGTCGCTGTTCGATCCGCGCGACCTCGTCGAGGAGGGCCTGACCGGCTGGATCCCGGAGAACCTGCCGAAGGGCGCCAAGCTGGGCTACGACCCGTGGCTGCATACGCAGGCCGCGGTCGATGCGCTCCGCATCGCTGTGGATAAGGCCGGCGGCACGCTCGTCGCCTGCGAGACCAATCCGATCGACGCGGTATGGGACGACCAGCCCGACGCGCCGACGGCAAAAGCGATCATCCAGGATGCGAATCTTGCCGGCGAGAATGCCGAGTCCAAGCGCACCCGCATTGCCGAAGACATCAAAGGTCTCGGCGCCGATGCCGCGGTGATCACGATGCCGGATTCGATCTGCTGGCTGCTCAACATCCGCGGCGGCGACGTGCCCCACACGCCCTTCGCGCTTTCCTTCGCGATCCAGAACTCCGACGGCTCGACCGACCTGTTCATGGACGAGCGCAAATCCTCGCCCGAACTGGTCAAGCATCTCGGCAATGCGGTGCGGCTGCGCCCGCCGTCCGAGTTCGCGCCGGCGCTGGATGCGCTGAAGGGCAAGACCGTGGTCGCCGATCCCGGCACCGCGGCCTCCGCCATCTTCGATCGCCTGAACAAGGCGGGCGCCAAGATCAAGCGCGCCGCCGATCCGATCCAGCTGCCCAAGGCGTGCAAGAATTCCGTCGAGATCGAAGGCACGCGCAAGGCGCATATCCGCGACGGCGCGGCGGTGTCGAACTTCCTCGCCTGGTTCGCGCGCGAGGCGCCGAATGGACACCTCACCGAGATCGACGCCGCGAAGACGCTCGAAGGCTATCGCGCCCGCACCGGATCGCTGCGCGATCTGTCTTTCGACTCGATCTCCGGCGCCGGTTCGAACGGCGCGGTGGTGCATTACCGCGTGACCAACGCGACCAACCGGCCGGTGAAGCGCGACGAGATCTTCCTGATCGATTCCGGTGGGCAATATCCCGACGGTACGACCGACATCACCCGCACCGTCATCGTCGGCAAGGCGACGGCGGAGATGAAGGACCGCTTCACCCGCGTGCTGAAAGGCCATATCGCCCTCGCCACCGTGCGCTTCCCGGCCGGCACACCCGGCGCCGCGCTCGACGGCTTCGCGCGGCGCGCGCTGTGGGAGGTCGGCTGCGACTACGATCACGGCACCGGCCATGGCGTCGGCAGCTTCCTCTCGGTGCATGAGGGGCCGCAGAACATCTCCAAGCGCTACTCCGTCACCCAGGCGCTGATGCCGGGCATGATCTGCTCGAACGAGCCGGGCTATTACAAGAACGGCGAATACGGCATCCGGATCGAGAACCTGATCGTGGTGCGCGAGCTCGACGCCATTCCGGGCGGCGATCCGCAGCGCAAGTTCATGGAATTCGAGACCATCACGCTGGCACCGATCGACCTCGGCCTGGTCGAGCCCTCGCTGCTGACGGATGACGAACGGGCTTGGCTCAACGCCTATCACGTTCGGGTGCGCGAGACGCTGCTGCCACTGGTCGATGCCGAGACGCGGCCGTGGCTGGAGCAGGCGACCCGTGCGATTTAGCGCGCTTCTGCTCGCCATCCTGCTGTCGGGCTGCTCGCTGATCGGCGCGGGCATGGTCGGCAACGATGCGCGCGGCCTGGAACTCAAGCGCCGCGGCGCAACCGTGGTGCTGGCGCTCGAAGCCTATCGCCGCGACACCGGCAAGCTGCCGGTGCATCTGTTCGATCTGCTGCCGAAATACCTGCCGCAGATTCCCGACGGGCTGGCGACGGATTACCGGCCACAGGACAACACGTTCGGATTCTCCTATCAGCGCCGCCTCGGCGGCCTGACCACGACCTGCACGATCGAGATCGGCCGGCGGGTATGGGACTGCCGTGACTCGCTGTAACGGGGCTATCCTTCGACAAGCTCAGGATGAGGATTGAGCTTGGACCTCATCCTGAGCTTGTCGAAGGATGGCAGTCCCGCACTTAAATATAGCAAGCGAAGAGGTTTCCGCATGACACGCCGCGATCCAGCGACGCCCGCTGGCACGATCCACCGCCTGTCTCTCGACAGCGCCGTCCTGAAGGGCAATCTCATCGGTGATCCGACGCTGCGCGCGATCGACGTCTATGTCCCGCATGGCCATGACGGACGCGGCCTGCCGCTGCTGGTCGATGTCGTCGGCTTCACCGGCGGCGGGCCGGTGCACACCAACTGGAAGAATTTCGGCGAGAATTTGCCGGAGCGGCTCGACCGGCTGATCGCGACGGGCGTGATGCCGCCGGTCGTCGTCGCCTTTCCCGACTGCTTTACCACGCTCGGCGGCAACCAGTACGTGAACTCCGCCGCGATGGGACGATGGGACGATTTCCTGCGCGCCGAATGCGTGCCCTTCGTCGAAAGCAAATTCGGCTGCGGCGGCGCCGGTAAGCGCGGCATCTTCGGCAAGTCGAGCGGCGGCTATGGCGCGATGGTGCACGCCCTGCTCCATCCGGATTTCTGGAACGCCGCGGCGGTGCATTCCGGCGACATGGGATTCGAGCTGCTCTATCGCCACGAATTCGTGCCGGTGCTGCGCGCGCTTTCGAAGAACAGCGGCGATATCGGCAAGTGGGTCGCCGATTTCTGGGACTCGAAGAAGTTCAAGGACAGCGACGTCCACATCATCATGATCCTCGCCCAGGCGGCGAGCTTCGATCCCGACGTAACCGCGCCCTGCGGCGTGCGCCTGCCGGTCACGCTCGACACCTGCGAGATCATCCCGGAGCGCTGGGCGAACTGGCTGAAATGGGATCCGCTGTCGCTGGTCGAAGAGCGCGGGCCGGGGTTAAAGGCGCTCAAGACGCTCTACATCGATTGCGGCGATGTCGATCAGTACAATCTCGTCTACGGCGCGCGCCGGATGCACAAGCGGCTGACCTCGATGAATGTGCCGCACATCTACGAGGAATTTCCCGACAATCACTCGTCGGTGGATTACCGGATGGATGTGAGCCTGCCGATCTTGGCGAAAGCGTTGACGGCGTAAAACCCACTGTCATCCCCGGCCGAGCGCAGCGAGGGGAAGGGGACCCAGGTGGGAAACACCGTGACGGTGATTGGCACCTGGGTCCCCTTCCCTTCGCGATGCTTCGCATCGCTCAGCCGGGGATGACAGTGGGGTTTACAAGCCCTCGATCATCTTCAGCCAGGCGTCTTCATCGATCACTTGCACACCATGCTTCTGGGCTTCGGTGAGTTTCGAGCCGGCACCGGGACCGGCCACGACGAGATCGGTCTTGGCGGAGACCGAGCCTGAGACCTTGGCGCCAAGCGACTCGGCACGGGCCTTGGCCTCCTGCCGCGTCATCTTTTCGAGGCTGCCGGTGAAAACTACCGTCTTGCCGGCGACCGGCGAGCCCTCGATCTTCTGCGCCGCCATCGGCTCGACATCGACTTCCTTCAAGAGATTCTTCACCAGCTTGCGATTATGCGGCTCGTCGAAGAAGTCCTTGATCGCCTCGGCCACGACATCGCCGATACCGCCGATGGAATTGAGATCCTCGACGACATCCTTCTCTTCCATCTTGGCGAGGAAGGCTTCGACGGTTCCATAGTGTCGCGCGATCAGGCGCGCATTGGTCTCGCCGACATGGCGGATGCCGAGGGCGTTGACGAAGCGGTCGAAAGCGATGGTCCGGCGCGCATCGATGGACCGCACCAGATTTTCGACCAGCTTCGAATCCTCGTCGTCCTTCTTCTTGGACTTCGTTTCGGCCTTGCCTTCCTTGGCGCGGCGTTCCGCAGCCTGCTCGGCGCGGCGCTCAGAGAGAGCGCGGTCCAGTTCGGCCGGCTTCTTGGCGAGGCGGAAGATGTCGGCCGGCTCTTTCAGCAGACCCTTGTCGAACAGCGTCTCGATATAGGTGCCGCCGAAACCTTCGATGTCGAAGGCGAGACGCGAGACGAAGTGACGGAGGCGTTCCACTGCCTGGGCCGGGCAGATCAGACCGCCGGTGCAACGCCGGTCGACCTCTTCCTTGCCGGTCTTCTCGTCGACCTCGCGCACGGCATGGCTGCCGCAGGCCGGACATTTGTGCGGGAATTCGTATTCCTTCGCGCCGCGCTTGCGCTTCTCCATGACCACGCGGACGACCTGCGGGATCACGTCGCCGGCGCGCTGGATCACCACCGTGTCGCCGATGCGGGCATCGAGGCGCTTGATCTCGTCCTCGTTGTGCAGCGTTGCGTTCTCGACCACGACACCGCCGACCGTGATCGGCTTCAGCCGCGCCACCGGCGCCAACTTGCCGGTGCGACCGACCTGGATGTCGATGTCTTCGAGCACGGTCTCCGCCTGCTCGGCGGGGAATTTGTGGGCGATGGCCCAGCGCGGGCTGCGCGAGACGAAGCCGAGGCGGTCCTGCAAGGCGAGGCTGTCGACTTTGTAGACCACGCCGTCGATGTCGTAGCCGAGCGCGGCGCGTTTCTCTTCGATCTGGCGGTAGTACTTCAGCACCGCCTCCACAGTCTTTACCTGCTTGGTCAGCGGATTCACGCGGAAGCCGTATTTCGCGAAGGCTTCGAGCATGCCGTGCTGCGTTTCGGCCGGCAGATCGCTGATCTCACCCCAGGCATAGGCGAAGAAATTGAGCGCGCGCGACGCAGTGATCGCCGGATCGAGCTGGCGAACCGAACCGGCGGCGGAGTTGCGCGGATTGGCATAGGTCGGCTTGCCGTCCTTCCCCTGCCGCTTGTTCAGCGCGGCGAAGGCGGCATGGGTCATGTAGACCTCGCCGCGCACCTCCAGCACCTTCGGCGGCTTGCCGTGCAGGCGAAGCGGGATGTCGTTGATCGTCTTGAGATTGGCGGTGATGTCCTCGCCTTCGGCGCCGTCACCGCGCGTCGCACCCTGGAAGAAGACACCATTCTCGTAGCGCAGCGACGCCGAAAGCCCGTCGATCTTGGGTTCGCAATTGAAGGCAAGCTCAGCGTCCTCCTTCAGGCCAAGGAAGCGGCGCACGCGCAGGGCGAATTCGTGGACATCCTCGTCGGTGAAGGCGTTGTCCAAGGAGAGCATCGGCTTCTTGTGGACGACCTTGGCGAACTTGTCGGAGACCGCGGCGCCGACGCGATGCGACGGGCTGTCGGCGCGAATGAGAAGTGGGAACCGCTTTTCGATCTCGTCGTTGCGGCGGCGGAGCGCGTCGTAATCCGCATCGCTGATCACCGGCGCGTCTTCGCCATGATAGCGCCGGTCGTTGGCAGCAATCTCTTTTGCCAGGCGGTCGAGTTCCTTTTCCGCTTCGGCAGAGGTGAGCTTGTCGACGGGCTTCTTGGCGGTGGTCATGCGCGTTTGCGCTTCTTAGCAGGCGGCGTGCGCGCTTCTGTCAGCAGCCGGCGGGCGGCGGCGCGGGCCTCGTCGGTGATGACGGCGCCTGAGAGCATGCGGGCAACTTCTTCCAGCCGCGCGTCGTCGTCGAGCAGCACGACCTTGGTCTTGTCGCCGGAGCGGACGATGCGGAAATGGCGCTCGGCGCGGGCCGCGACCTGGGGCGAATGGGTGACGAGCAGGACCTGCGTGGTCTGGGCGAGGCGCTGTAGCCGCTCGCCAACCGCGTCGGCCACCGCGCCGCCGACACCGCGGTCCACTTCATCGAACACCAGCGCGGCCGGTGGCGAGGCTTCGGCAAGCGCGACTTTCAGTGCGAGGGCGAAGCGGGCAAGTTCGCCGCCCGAAGCAATTTTCCCGAGCGAGCCGAAGGCCGCGCCTTCGACGGTCGCGACTTCGAAGGCGACCCGTTCGAGACCCTGCGCCGTGGCGGCGTCTTCGGCGAGCAGTTCGAGCGCAACGCGGAATTTGGCGTGACCAAGCTTGAGCGGCGCCAACTCGGCCGCGACGGTCGCATCCAGCCGCTTCGCCGCGTCGGCGCGCGACTTGGAGAGTTTGGCGGCGGCCGCGAGGAAGACGGTGCGGGCGGCAGCCAGCGCGGCCTCGGCCTGCTTGATCTGGCCGGTGCCGCCGCCGATGGCATCGCGTTTGTAGCGGAAATCCGCGGCGAGCTTTTGCAGGGCATCGGTCGAGACGCCGTATTTGCGGGCGGCGGCGCGCAGATCATGGATGCGGTCTTCGACCTTTTCGAGCTGGCCCGGTTCGATGTCGAGCCGGCTCTGCAGAAGCTCCAGCTCGCGGCGTGCTTCTTCGACGGCGTTGTAGGCCTGGTCGAGCGCCTGTTCGGCCGAGGCCGCAGCCTTGCGCGCCTCCTCGTTCATGCGCGACAGGCGCTTGAGCGCGCCGGAGATCGCATGCGCCGCACCACGATCGCCGGCGAGAAGATCGGCGGCGGCGTTCACGTCTTCGGCGATCCGCGCAGCGTTGGAGAGAAGTGCGCGTTCGGAGGCGAGCGCAGGTTCCTCGCCTTCCTGTGGATCGAGGGCGGTGAGCTCCTCGGCGGCGTGGCGGATGAACTCGGCATCGGCGGCAGCGGCCGCGGCTTCGGCTTTCAGAACGGCGAGCGCCTTGCGGGCGCCGTCGAAGGCGGCGAAGGCGGTGGCGACCTCTCGCAGCAGCGCGTCGTGGCCGGCGAAGGTGTCGAGCAGCCCGCGATGGGTGGCGACATCGAACAGGCCGCGGTCGTCGGTCTGGCCGTGGACTTCGAGCAGCGCCGAGCCGATGTCGCGCAAAAGGGCGACGCCGACCGGCTCGTCATTGACGAAGGCGCGGGTGCGGCCGTCCTGGCCGATGGTGCGGCGGAGGACGACCTCGCCTTCGACGGGAATCGCCTGCTCGGCGAGGAGGGCGAAGGCCGGATTGGCTTTCGGGGGCTCGAACAGCGCGGTGGCGGAGCCCTGCGTCGCTCCGGGACGGACCCCGGCCCGGCCGCGGCCGCCAGCCGCGAGGCCCAGGGCGTCGAGCAGGATCGATTTGCCGGCGCCGGTTTCGCCGGTGAGCACGTTCAGGCCGGGCGCAAATTCCAGCGCCGCAGCCTCGATCAACACGATGTCCCGGACGGTCAGCGCCGCGAGCATCGACGAACCTTCTTCAGAGAATCCTGCCGAAAGTCTTGCTCAGCCAGGAGCGGTCGTCCATCTCGGGTTTCATGCCGTGCTCGGTCAGAAGCCGGTAGGCATCCTGATACCACGGGCTGCCGGGATAGTTGGCCCCGAGCACCGCCGCCGCCGACTTGGCCTCGTTGTAGATACCGAGGGCGTAATAGGCCTCGGTCAGACGTTCCAGCGCCTCGGCGATCTGCGAGGTGCGCTGGTACTGCTCGACCACGGTGCGGAAGCGGTTGATTGCGCCGATATAGTCGCCGGCGTTCAGATAATAGCGGCCGACCGCCATCTCCTTGCCGGCGAGATGGTCGAGCGTCAGGTCGATCTTCAGCGTGGCGTCGCGGGCGTATTCGGTGTCCGGGAAGCGCTGGACCACGTCCTGCAACGCGGTCAGCGCACCTTCGGTGTTGGACTGGTCGCGGCCGACGTCGACGATCTGTTCGTAGAGCGACACCGCCTTCAGATAGAAGGCATAGGCGACTTCCTTAGAACCGGGATGGAGCTGGATGTAGGAGTCGGCGGTGGAGATCGCCTCTGTGTAGTGGTTGGCGCGGTAGTAGCAGAAGGCCGACATCAGCATCGCGCGACGGGCCCAGATCGAATAGGGATGCTGGCGTTCGACCTCGTCGAACTGCTTGGCAGCGCCCATCCAGTCTTCGTTGCGAATCTTCTTCCAGGCATCGCCGTAGATCTGGCTGACCGGACGCTCGACATATTCCGGCGGCTTGTCATCGTCGCGCGCCTTGCCGGTGAGATTGTTCAGCGTGTCGCAGCCGGCCAGGCCGACGCTGAGCGTCAGCACAAGCAACATGCCGCGCCATGCAGTGGCGGAAATATTCCTGCGATAGGCCATGAAAGCGGTCCGTCGACTGGTTTTTCTTTTCGGAGCAAGCCCTTATGCCATCCCGGCCGGCGCCCGGTCCAGCCCAAAGGGCGGCACGGTTAAGGACAGCCGGGGGCGCTTATAGCACGCCCGGCGGCGGCGCCAGTGGTGCTCAGGTTAAATCGACCGTCATGTAGTTGGCGGGGTCGGCAAACAAGGCGCGCAGGACCGCGTTGTTGGTGCCGTGACCCGACTTGATGCCCTCGAAACGGGCGATCAGCGGCGCCCCCGCCAGGGCCATGTCGCCGATGGCGTCCAGAATCTTGTGGCGCACGAACTCATCGGGGAAGCGCATCAGGTCCTTGTTCAGGACTTCATCGCCCTGGATCGCCAGCGTGTTCTCGAGCGAAGCGCCATGGCCGCGGTCGATGCTCTTGAGATAGTCGAGCTCGTGGACAAAGCCGAAGGTGCGGGCCGGCGCGATCTCGCGCGCGAAGCTCTCGCGGCTGAGGGTCATCGTGTAGCTCTGCCGGCCGATGGCCTTGGTGTTCGAATAGTCGAGTTCGTAGCTGTATTCCGGCGTCTCGGAGGGCAAGAGCCGGATCGTCGCGTCCTTGATAGTCACTTCGACAGCTTTCACGACTTTGATCGCGGATTTGAGGCCCGACTGCTCTTTCGTGCCGGCCTCTTCGAGCAGGCGGAAGTAGCTCAAAGCGTCGCCATCCAGGATCGGCGGTTCGGGGCCGTCGATGGTCACGAGCATGTCGTCGATCCCGGCACCGGCAACGGCGGCCATCAGATGCTCGATGACGCCGATCTTCACGCCGTCGGCATTGGCGATGACGGTGCCGAGATTGGTCTCGGCGACGTGGTCGTAGCGGGCGGGAACCATGGCGTTGTCGTGATCGGCGCGCCGGAACACGATGCCGACCCCGGCGCTCGCCGGTGACAGAACCATATGGACTGTCTTGCCGGCGTGCAGGGCGGTGCCCTCAGCCGAAATTTCGCGCACCAGCGTTCTGCGTGTAGCCATGGCCGGAATATAGAGCCTCCGGCGATAAAAGGAATGCGCCGGTTTCAGCGAAATTCAGGGCTAACAAAGGGTTAGCAGGAACGAACGCCGCGAATGTTCGTTCCGGTCACATGGGACGCCTCGATACATCACGATCGGGACAGTTGCGTGCGTTGGCCGAAAGCCTCCGGCGGCGGGCAACCGAGATGTCGCGCCGCGACTATATCGACCGCATGCTGCGGGCTGCCGATCTCGTCGACGCAGAGGCAGATTTTATCGACGGGCTTGGTCCGCCGCCGCCCGGGCGCAGTCTCGACATCCGAGTCTGAAATGAAAGAGGCCCATTTCGGGGCCTCTTCTATTTCATTCCTGTCTGGGCGGTCAGTTCGACTGACGGCGCAGGAAGGCCGGGATTTCGAACTGCTCGTCGCGCTTGTGCTCGGGGAAGAGATCGTCCGCGAGGTTCTGCGGCGGCTGGGCCGGAGCAGGTTGCTGCACCCGCGGCACCATCGGCTGCGCTGTTGCGCGCGGCGCCGTGCGCGGTTGGGCCGGCTCGAGGCGCGGTTCATCCTTCTTCTTGCGGCCGAAGAGACCGAAGATCCGGCGTTCGGGTTCCGGCTGGGGCTGCGGCGCGCGTTGCGGCTCGATTCGCTGGATCGGCGCGCTGCGGATCACCGGCGAGAGTGCCGACACATCCTCGTAGATCTCCGGCGCATCTTCGCCGCCGAGGATCATGGCTTCGGCCGGCGATTCCGTGCGCGACGCGATCTCGGCGCCCATTTCGCCCGCGATCGTCTCATACTGGCGATGGACCGGATTGATCGTGGCGCTGGCCGCCGCCGGGATCGTGGGACGGACCGGCTCGATGGCCGGTTCAGGCCGGATTTCCGGCTTGGTCGCGAGCGGCTTGATGCCCGCGCGGATCGGCTGGATCTTGGGCTCGGGCAGACGCATCTGCTCGGCATCGATGCCGGTGGCGACGACGGAGACGCGGATGCGGCCCTCCATGTCGTCCAAGATCGTATTGCCGAAGATGATGTTCGCGTCGGGATCGACCTCGGCACGGATGCGGTTGGCGGCCTGCTCGACCTCGAACAGCATCAGGTCCGGACCGCCGGTGATGTTGATGAGCACGCCGCGGGCGCCCTTCATCGAGACATCGTCGAGCAGCGGGTTGGAGATCGCCATGTCGGCGGCCTTCTGGGCGCGGTCTTCGCCCTCGGCCTCGCCGGTGCCCATCATCGCCTTGCCCATCTCGGTGATCACCGACTTGATGTCGGCGAAGTCGAGATTGATCAGGCCAGGCATCACGATCAGGTCGGTAATGCCGCGCACGCCGGCATGCAGTACCTCGTCGGCCATCGAGAAGGCCTGGGCGAAGGTGGTGCGGTCGTTGGCGACGCGGAACAGGTTCTGGTTCGGGATGACGATCAGGGTGTGGACGTATTGCTGAAGCTCGGCGATACCCCTCTCGGCGGCGCGCATGCGCTTGTCGCCCTCGAAGGCGAAGGGCTTCGTGACGACGCCGACGGTGAGGATGCCGCGCTCGCGCACCGCGCGGGCGATGACCGGCGCCGCGCCGGTGCCGGTGCCGCCACCCATGCCGGCGGTGATGAACACCATATGCGAGCCGGCGAGATGTTCCATCACCTCGTCGAGGTTCTCTTCCGCGCCGGCACGGCCGACATCGGGGATGGCACCCGCGCCCTGCCCTTCGGTGGTCTGCACGCCAAGCTGGATGCGGCGCTCGGCCTTGGACTGGGCCAAGGCCTGGGCATCGGTGTTGGCGACTACGAACTCGACGCCTTCGAGCTTCGACGAGATCATGTTGTTCACGGCGTTGCCGCCGGCGCCGCCGACGCCGAGGACGGTGATACGGGGGCGCAGCTCGGCGGGTTCTGTCGCCTTCAGATTGATCGCCATTCTTATTCTCCTTGGCCTTGCATCTTCATCACCCTGTCACCCACGGCATACCCAACTGATTCGCGTTGTTATTGTTGAATCACTCAAATAGGCCGCCGGTCAATCGGCTGAACCAGCCTTTTCCTTTGCTTTCACGCGGTTCGAGCGCGAGCTCGGGGTTCAAAACTTCGGGCGGCAGGGTGGCGCCGGCCATCAGCAGGCCGATCGCTGTTGCCGACTCCGGGCCCGACAGGACTGAAGGCAATCCCGGGAAAGTTTGTGGCCGGCCGATGCGCACCTGCTTGTTCAGGATGCGCGATGCCAGCTCGCGCGTTCCGGCCAGCTGGCAGGCGCCGCCGGTGAGCACGGCACGGCGGCCGGCGGCGACGTCGAAGCCGGACTGGCGCAACCGCGCCTGGACCTGGCCGAAGATCTCTTCGAGCCGCGCCTGGATAATGCGGGTGAGCATCGAACGCGGCACGCGCATCGCGGCATCGGCCTCCTCGCCCATCTGGGCGAGCGGAATGACATCGGCATCGGCTTCCATGTCGCCCATGGCGGCGCCATAGAGCGTCTTGGCGCGCTCGGCCGCCGAGAGCGGCGCGGCGAGCATGCGCGCGAGGTCGGCGGTCACCTGCTGACCGCCCATCGGCACGACATCGGCGTAGGCGAGATGGCCTTCCATGAACACGGCAATCGAGGTCACCCCGCCGCCCATATCGATGACCGTGGCGCCGAGTTGCTTCTCGTCTTCGGTGAGCGTGGCAAGCGCGCTCGCATAAGGCGCAAACTGGGTGCCGACGACGTGGAGATGGCAACGCTCGACTGCGAGCTTCAAGTTGGCGAGCGGCGACGGCTTGACCGCGACGCCATGCATCGCGACGCCGAGACGCTGCGCGAACATGCCGAGCGGCTGGCGCACGCCACGGGCCTCGTCGACGACATAGGTCGTCGGCGCGCTCTGGACCAGATCGTGGCCCTCAAGCTGGCAGCGCAGACGGCCCTCGTTCAGGAGGGTGCGCAGATGGGTGTCGGATACGATTTCGCCATCGAGCGCCATGGCGGCGCGCGACGTGACGCTGACCGGCTGGCCGCAATTGACGGAGATGATGACGTTCTGGATCCGGGTATCGGCAAGGTTCTCGGCCGAATCGACCGCGTCGCGGATCGATTCCTCGGCTTGGTCCATCGCGATGACGGTGCCGCCGCGGATGCCCTGGCTTTCGCGCAGGGCCGCGCCGACGACACGCATCAACCCGTTCTCGCCGCGGCCGATGATGCACACGGTCTTCGACGAACCGACATCGAGCACGGCCAGAAGGCCATTGCGATAGGCCGGCATTTCCCCCGCGTTGCGCAATTTGACGGTCTCTCCCATCAGGCGGCGTTCCCTCTCGGCATGGTCTTCTTCTCGCCGCTCTTGAGCACGAAGAAGATCTGCGCCGGCGCGCGCAAGTCGATTTCGCCGATATCGTGTTCCAGGATTCCGTTGTCGATGATCAGCTTTTCGAGCACGTCGAGTTCATGCGCCCAGTTCTGCTCCGGCAGCTTCACGACAACGGCGTCGTCGAGGATCAGGTTCCAGCGGCGCTCCGATACGCGCTGATAGGCACGCACCCGGGCGGAGATCGCGCGGTGAGACGAAACAGCATCGACGATGTCCGACGCGTTGGCACCACCGGCACCGAGCAGGAGCGGAAGATGGCGGAACTCCTGCAGGCCCTCCTTGGTGATCAGGCCGCCGTCGCGCTCGACGACGTAGACCGGACCGCTCGGCGATTGCCAGAGGGCGAAGGGCAGCTTTTCGACGATGCGCACCGAGATATCGTCCGGATAGCGGCGGCGGACATCGGCTTCGGCGACCCAATCGAGCTTGAGAAGCCGGGCACGGGCGCCCTGGATATCGGCGCCGAAGATCGACTGACCCGGCTCGAAGCCGAGGGCCGCGAGGATGCTCTGCGGCGGGGTACGCTTGTTGCCGGTGAGATGCACTTCGGAGATGCCGAAGCCGGCATCGCCGACCAGCGCATTGGCGCCATCGTTCACGGTGTTGACCGTGCGGCCGACATAACCGCCGACGAAGAGACCCGCGATAAGGACGAAACCGAGTAGGCAGGCCGTCAGTGTGAACATCAGGCGGCGAAGCGCAAACCACGCGCCGATGGCGCGCAAAGCGCGCAGGACAACATTGTTCGACGGCGTCTTGCGCTTGCCGAAGGGACGCTGCGACGAGGCGCGGGTGGCGCGCGCGGAACCGCGGCCCGCGCGCGGTGCGCGAGGCTGGGAGGCCTTGCGGTCGATCTTCACCGATCGCATGAGGCGTCCTCCACGATCCAGCGGCAGAGCTTGGCGTAGCTCATGCCGTTATGCGCCGCCTGCTCCGGCACCAGTGAGGTCGGCGTCATGCCGGGCTGGGTGTTGGTTTCGAGCAGGACGAGGCGGTGTTTGCCATTCGAGTCGTCGTAGCGGAAGTCCGTGCGCGACACGCCGCGGCAGCCGAGTGCCGCATGGGCACGTTCGGCGAGTTCCAGCGCCTGCTTCGCAACGGCGTCCGAGACTTTCGCTGGCAGCACATGGAGCGAGCCGCCTTCGGAGTATTTCGCTTCGTAGTCGTAGAATTCGAGATTGGTGGTGATCTCGGTCACGCCGAGGCCTTTTCCGCCCATGACGGCAACGGTGAGTTCGCGGCCGGGGACATATTCCTCGACCATCATCTCGTTGGAGAGATTCCACTTGTCCGATCCGAGAGCTTCCGGCGGACGGTTGTCACCCTTGCGGATGATGAAGACGCCGACGGAGGAGCCTTCGTTCACCGGCTTCACGACGTAAGGCGGTTCCATCAGATGTTTCGCGGCGGCTTCGCGGCGGTCGACGACGATGGAGTTCACGATCGGTAGGCCTGCGGCGCGATAGACGTCCTTGGTGCGCTGCTTGTGCATCGCCAGCGACGAAGCGAGTACGCCGGAATGGGTGTAGGGGATACGCAGAAGCTCGAGCAGCCCCTGCATGCAGCCATCTTCGCCCCAGCGGCCGTGAAGGGCGTTGAAGACGGCGTCGGGCTTCGCGTCGAGGATTTGCTGGGCCGGGTTCTCACCCGGATCGACCTCGACCACGTCAAAGCCTTCGGAGCGCAGGGCCTTCACGACGCCGGCGCCGGACGACAGGCTGACCTCGCGTTCCGCGGAACGGCCACCGAGCAGGACTGCCACTCTCTTATATTCGGTCACGCTATGCCCACCCGTTTGATTTCCCACTCCAGCGTGACGCCGGATTTCTCTTTGACTCGCGCGCGGACTTCCTCGCCGAGAGCTTCGATATCGGCGGCCGAGGCCTCACCGGTATTGATCAGGAAGTTGCAGTGGAGCGGGCTGACCTGTGCCTGGCCGCGCAGCAGACCACGGCAACCGGCTTCGTCGATCAATGCCCAGGCTTTGCCGCCGGGCGGGTTCTTGAAGGTCGAGCCGCCGGTGCGGGTCTTGACGGGCTGCGAGGCTTCGCGGTCGCTCACGAGCTTTTCCATGCGGGCGCGGATTGCCGCCGGATCGTCGCGTGTGCCTTCGAAGACCGCTTCGACAAAAATCAAATCTTCGGGCGCATCCGTATGGCGATAGGTGAAGCCCATGGTAGCGGCATCGAGGACGACGCGATTGCCTTTGCCGTCGATAGCGGTGGCGCGGATGAAGACATCCTTGATCTCGCGGCCGTAGCAGCCGGCATTCATGCGCAGCGCGCCGCCGACGGTGCCTGGAATGCCACGGAGGAATTCGAGACCGGCAATGCCAGCATCGGCGGCGAGCTTGGCGACATTGGCATCGAGTGCGGCGGCGCCTGCGGTGATGCGCGTGCCGTCGATGGCGACCTTGCCCATCGTGCCGGGCAGGCGGATGACGACGCCTGGTATGCCACCGTCACGGATGAGGAGGTTCGAGCCGACGCCGATCACGCTGACCGGAACATCAGCCGGGCGCGCGGCGAGGAAGGTGCCGATATCGTCGGCATCGGCGGGACGGAACAGCACCTGCGCCGGACCGCCGGCGCGGAACCAGACGAGATCCTTGAGCGGCGCGTCGGTGGTGTAGCTGCCGCGGACGGGCGGGAGCGCATCGCAGGGGCGGGTCATGACGCCCTCGCCTTCAGCGCGGCTTCGAGGCCGTGCGCCCAATGGGTGATCGAACCGGCGCCGAGGAAGACGATCACGCCGCTGTCGATATTGTTCGCCATGCCGGCGATCAGCGCGGGAAGATCGGCTTCGGAGTCGATGACGCGGACATCGCGGTGGCCATGGGCACGGAGCGCTTCAGCATAGGTGTCACGGTTGATGCCGTCGATCGGCTGCTCGCCCGCGGCGTAGACCGGCGCGACGATGGCGACATCGGCATCATTCAGGCATTTGGCAAACTGCTCGAAGGTATCGCGCAAGCGGGTGTAGCGGTGGGGCTGGACCACGGCGATCACCGGGCCATCATAGGCCTGGCGCGCGGCCTTGAGCGCGGCGGCGATCTTGAACGGGTTGTGTGCGTAGTCGTCAATGATCGCGGCGCCGTGCCATTCGCCCACGCGGGTGAAGCGGCGGCCGACGCCGCCGAACTTGGCGAGGCCCGAACGGATGACATCGTCGGCGATGCCGAGCTCGCGCGCCACGGTGATCGCAGCGAGCGCGTTCTGGACGTTGTGCTCGCCCGGCATGGGAAGCTTCATGTCGTCGAGGCGGGTCTGTGTGCCCTTGCGGCGGTCGGTGACGATGACGTCGAAATGCGAAGCGCCTTCGGAGAAGCGGATATTGGCGGCGCGGATATCGGCCTGTGGGCTGTAGCCATAGGTGAGGAGGCGGCGGTCTTCGATGCGACCGACCATCGCCTGGACCTCGGGATGATCGAGGCAGAGCACCGCAAAGCCATAGAACGGGACATTCTCGACGAAGCGCTGGAACGCCATGCGCATGTTGTCGAAAGTGCCGTAGAAATCGAGATGATCCGGGTCGGCGTTGGTCACGACCGCGACGGTCATCGGCAACTTGAGGAAGGTGCCGTCGCTCTCGTCGGCCTCGACCACGACCCATTCGCCGGCGCCGAGCCGGGCATTGGTTCCATAGGCGTTGATCACGCCGCCATTCACGACAGTGGGATCGAGACCGCCGGCGTCGAGCAGCGCCGCGATCATGGTCGTCGTGGTGGTCTTGCCGTTGGTGCCGGCGACGGCAACGCAGGACCGAAGGCGCATGATCTCGGCCAGCATCTCGGCGCGGCGGACGAGCGGCAGGCTTCGGGCGCGGGCGGCGTCGAACTCGGCATTGCCGGGCTTCACGGCGGAGGAATAGACGACGACGTCGGCGTTGTTGAGATTGTCGGCGCTGTGGCCGATGAAGATCGGAATGCCCATGGCGCGCAGGCGTTTGACGTTGGCACCGTCGGCGACGTCGGAGCCCTGAACCTTGTATCCGAGGTTGTGCATGATCTCGGCGATGCCGCTCATGCCGATGCCGCCGATGCCGACGAAGTGGATCGTGCCGACATCGAGAGGGACGCGGGTGCGCGCGATCATGCGGACCTCGCGAGCTGTTCGACGGCGTCGGCGAAGCGTTCGGTGCCGTCGGCCTTGGCAATCGTGCGGGCAGCAGCAGCCTTAGGCACGAGGGATGCGGGATCGGCGAGGATCGCACGAAGCATTTCCGACAGCTTCTGGGGCGTAAGCTCGTTCTGGCGCACACGCCAGCCGCCGCCGGCATTGGCGAGGGCGTCGGCGTTGGGCGTCTGGTTGTCGTCGAGGGCGTGCGGCAGCGGCACAAGAATCGCGGGGCGACCGATCAAGGCAAGTTCACTCACCGTACCGGCGCCGGAGCGGGCGATCACGAGATGCGAAGCGGCCATGCGCGCGGGCATGTCGCTAAAGAAGGGCGCGAGTTCGGCTTTCACGCCGAGCGCGGCGAAGGCGGCCTTGGCGG
Organism: Pseudomonadota bacterium; assembly: GCA_018241025.1. Classification (GTDB taxonomy): domain Bacteria; phylum Pseudomonadota; class Alphaproteobacteria; order Micropepsales; family Micropepsaceae; genus Rhizomicrobium. Next base: position 21,695 of record JAFEEQ010000011.1, on the reverse strand, counting down.
CTTCTAGATCTTCGGGACGGGCCTGCTGAACAAGATCGATGCGGGCGCGCTCTTCCGGCGTGAGGAGTTTGAGCGCGGCGGGCAGCAGTTCGCTGAACACGCGGGCGCCCTGGCTGCCGCCGAAGACGAGCAGCTTGAGCGGGCCGTCCGGCTGCGGCGCCTCGTAAGGACTGCCTGCGAGCGCGATGGCTTCAGGGCGCATCGGGTTGCCGGTGTAGACGACCTTCTTCATGTCCTTCGGCAGGAACCGGACCAGCGGCAGGTTCGCAGCGATCAGACGGACATGGTTCATCACCAGCCGATTGGCGCGGCCGAGCAGCGCGTCCGGCGTCACGATGGCGGTCGGCTTGCGCAGCAGGATGGCGGCGACCATCACGGGGACACTGGGATAGCCGCCGAAGCCGACGACAGCGGCGGGCTTCAGGCGCATCAGCTTGATCAGCGACATCACCACACCGCCGACGATCTCGAAGGGCGAGGCGAGAAGGCCGAGGATCGAGCGGTCGGAGAAGGCGGCGGAGGGCACGGTCTCGACCGTCACGCCCGGGAAGGAGGTCGCGTAGTTCTTGAACCGCTTGTCGGTCATCACGACGATCTTGCGGCCGCGCTTCTGGAGCTCGCCGGCCAGCGCCTGAGCCGGGAAGAGATGTCCGCCAGTGCCGCCGGCCGAGAGCACGATCACGCTCATGCGCGGGCTCCCAGGATCTCGAACAGCGAAGTCTCGCGGCTGGCGAGTTGCGGGCGCTGGCGGGTGACGGCGAGGGCGAAGCCCATGGTGAGAGCGACGGCGAAGAGCGAGGAGCCGCCATAGGAGATGAACGGCAGCGTCATGCCCTTGGCCGGCAGGAGGCTGACCGCGACACCCATGTTGATGAAGGCCTGGAGCGCGGTGACGGTCGCAAGCGCCGCGCCGGCGAGCTGTGAGAAGCGGTCGCGCTGTCCAGCGGAGCGGAGCAAGAGGCGCACCGAGAGCAGGCAGAACAGGATCGCGATGGCGCCACAGAGGACGAGGCCGAACTCCTCGCCGGCGACGGCGAAGACGTAGTCGGAGTTGGCTTCGGGGATGCGGTATTTGATCGTGCCGACGCCGGGGCCGACGCCCGTGAGACCGCCATGCGAGAAGGCCTTCAGCGCAAGCGTCGCCTGGCCGCCATTGGCATCGGGATTGATGAACTGGTCGATGCGGTGATGAACATGGGGAAAAGCGACATAGGCGAGCACGCCGAGGGCGAGCATCGCACCGCTGAGGATGCCCATCCATTTGAGCGGTGCACCGGAGAAGAAGAGAAGTGCACCCCACAGCGCGAGGAGGAGCGTCGTCTGGCCGACATCGGGCTGGCGCAGAAGGATGAGGATCGCCGGAACGATCAGAAGGAAAGTCACGAGCGGCTTGGGCAAGGGAAGCGGCTGGCGGTCGGCGATGATCGCGGCGCCGAGCACGGCAAAGCCGGGCTTCAGGAATTCTGAGGGCTGGAGCGAGAAAAAGCCGAAATCGATCGAGCGAACGGCGCCGAGGACTTCGTTGCCGATAATCAGGACGAGGCCGGATCCGATCAGCGCGATGGCGAAGGTCAGCGCCGCGGCGATCTTGAGCTGGCGCAGCGACAGAACCGACGACGCGCCGAGGATGCCGGCGGCGAGGAGCGCATAGACCATCTGCTTGGCGGTGAAGCGGAAATCACCGGCGACATGCGGGCCGCCGGAGACGGCAGGGCTGGCGGCGAAGGCGAGCATCAGGCCGATGCCCATGAGCGCGAGCATCAGGACGAGCGCAACGCGGTCGACCGTCCACCACCAGTCGGCAAGGCTGCCGGGTTTACCGCGGCTGCTCATGACGACTCCCTTACGGGATGGGACGCGAGCGACTGCACGGCGGCGCGGAAGGCATCGCCGCGGGCCTCGAAGTCGCGGAACTGGTCGAAGGAGGCGCAGGCCGGGGAGAGCAGCACGACCGGCGCAGGAAGGCCCGATTGCGCGGCATCCGCGGCTGCGGCAGAGGTCGCGGCGTCGAGCGTGACGCTGATGGTGTGCGGGACAGCGCTGCCGAGGGTCGCAGCGAATTGTTCGGCGGCGTCGCCGATCAGATAGGCCTTGCGGATGCGCGGGAAGTACGTCGCGAGGCTTTCGATACCGCCGTCTTTCGCCTTGCCGCCGGCGATCCAGAAGATGTCGCCGTAGCAGCCGAGCGCCTTGGCGGCAGCGTCGGCGTTGGTTGCCTTGGAGTCGTTGACGAAGCGCACCGCACCGATACGGCCGACATCTTCCATGCGATGGGCAAGGCCCGGAAAGCTGGCAATGGCGTTCGCGATGGTGCGCGCGTCTTTGACGTAAGGCCTGGTCGCGGCATAGGCGAGCGCGGCGTTCTGCCAGTTGTGGGCGCCGGGAAGATGCGCCGCAGCGGCGAGGTCCATGACTTTCGCCGCGCGCTGACCCTGCGCATCGTAAAGCGTGCCGTCGACGACGAAGACGCCGCGGCCCAGCACCTTGCCGATGGAGACAGGCACGGCCGGCGGGCCGCCATTGCTGGCGTGACGGGTAAAGATCGCCGAAGTCAGCGGATCGTCGACGCCGATGACGATCTGGCCCGATTTCGAAGTCTGCTTGAGCAGGCGCGCCTTCACCGCAGCGTAATTCTCCAACGTGCCATGGCGGTCGATATGGTCGGGCGTGATGTTGGACAGCACCGAGACGTCGGGCACCAGGCCGTGCGCGAGGTCGATCTGGTAGGAGGAGAGTTCCAGCACATAGATCGTTTTCGCGTTCGGCGGATCGAGATCGAGCACCGCCTTGCCAATATTGCCGCCGACCTGCACGTCGAAGCCCGCTTCGGCGAGGATGTGGCCGATGAGGGCTGTGGTGGTCGACTTGCCGTTGGTGCCGGTGATGGCGATGACGGGCGCGCGGCCGGGGATGGCGGGATCGGCGCCGATCTCGCGGGCGAATATCTCCATGTCGCCGATGACGGGGACGGATGCGGCTTTCGCTTTTTTCACGACGTCGTGCGGTTCGGGATGCGTCAGCGGCACCCCTGGAGAAAGAATGAGCGCGGTGAGCTTGTCCCACGGCCAGCTCACGAAGGGCGCGACCACTGCGCCGGCGGCAGTGGCTTCGGCTTGCGCGGACGGCTTGTCGTCCCAGGCGTAGACGGTCGCGCCGGCGGAGCGCAGGGATTTGATCGCAGCCATGCCGGTGCGCGCCAGGCCGAAGACGGCGACGGTGCGGTGGGCGAATGAGGCGGCCGCGATCATGCGCTACCTCAGCTTCAGGGTTGCGAGGCCGACGAGGGCGAGAACCACGGCGACGATCCAGAAGCGGATGACGATGGTGGGCTCTTTCCAGCCGAGCTGCTCGTAATGGTGATGGATCGGCGCCATGCGGAAGACGCGCTTGCCGGTGGTCTTGAACGAGATGACCTGGACGATGACCGACAGGGTCTCGATCACGAAAAGGCCGCCGACGATGGCGAGCACGATCTCATGTTTGACGGCGACCGCGACGGCGCCGAGCGCACCGCCGAGCGGGAGCGAACCGGTGTCGCCCATGAACACCATGGCGGGCGGGGCGTTGTACCAGAGGAAGCCGAGGCCGGCGCCGACCAGGGCAGCGAGGAAGACCATGAGCTCGCCGGTGCCGGCGACATAGGTCAGTTCGAGATACCTCGCGAAGACGAAATTGCCGACGAGATAGGCGATGAGCAGGAACGTCGCGGCGGCAATCATCACGGGGACTATGGCGAGACCGTCGAGCCCGTCGGTAAAATTCACGGCGTTGGCGAAGCCGGTGATCACGATGCCGCCGACGACGACGAAGGCGATGCCGAAGGGAATGGCGAAGCTCTTCACGAAGGGAATGCTCAACATGCCGACGGTGTCAGTGGTGTCGAGCTGCATGAAAGCCCAGGTGGCGATGAACGCCACGCCGAACTCGACGCCCAAACGGACATAGCCGCTGACGCCATCGGACGAGCGCTTGGAGACCTTCAGATAATCATCGGCGAAGCCAAGCAGGCCGTAGGCCACGGTGACGAAGACCGCGATCCAGACGTAAGGATTGGAGACGTTGGCCCAAAGCAGAGTCGAGACGATCCAGGGCAGCAGGATGAGGACGCCGCCCATGGTCGGCGTGCCGGCTTTCTCGACGATGTGGCGCTGGGGACCGTCGCTGCGGATCGGCTGGCCCTTGCCCTGCTTCACCTTCAGCCAGCGGATCAGCGAACCGTTGACGACGAAGGCGACCAGCAGCGCCGTAATCACGGCGCCGCCGGCGCGGAAGGTGAGGTATTTGAACAGCCGGAAGAACTCCAGCTGGTCCATGTGCATGAGGAGCGACAGGTAATAGAGCATCAGCCGCCCCGCGCTTTCAGGGCGTCGACGATCACGGCCATCCTGCTGCCGTTCGAGCCTTTGACGAGGACGGTGTCGCCAGGCTTGAGCGCGGCGAGAAGCTGCGGCGCAATCTCGGCCGAGGTTTCCGCCCAGGCGCCGCGACGGGATGCGGGGAGTTTGTCCCAGAGCGCTTTCATCTGCGGACCATTGAGGAAGACAAGATCGGCGCCTGCCGCTTCGATCGGCGCCGCGAGGCCGGCGTGGTGGGCGAGACCGCCCTCCCCCATCTCCAGCATGTCGCCGAGAACGGCGATGCGGCGGCCTTTGGCGGCACCAAGCAGCGCGAGCGCGGCGGCCATCGAAGCAGGGTTGGCGTTGTAGCTCTCGTCGATCACGGCGACATCGCCGGCCGCGAAGCGTGCGCCCCGACCCTTGAGGGCGGTGAAATTCTTCAGACCCGCAGCGGCGTTCAGCACATCGCCGTCGAGCATCGCGACCGCCAGCAAGGCACCGAGCGCGTTCTGCGCGATATGGCGGCCGGGTGCGCCGACGTGGAAGTCGACCGGCATGCCGCAGATATCGGCTTTGACCTTGCTGCCGTCGACTGATTCTTCATAGGAGAGCAGGCGGGCGTCGCTGCCGGCGGTCTCGCCGAATTTGAGAACGCGGCCGACATGGGCCTGGCGGGCGCGGGCGATCAGGCGGTTGGCATAGGGGCTGTCGGACGGGACCAGCGCGGCACCGCCGGGGACGAGGCCTTCGAAGATTTCGGATTTCGCGTCGGCGATAGCTTCGCAGGAGCCGAAGAATTCCAGATGCGCCGGGGCGATGGTGGTGACCAGCGCGACATGGGGGCGGACGAAGCTGACGAGATTCCGGAGCTCGCCGAAATGGTTCATGCCGACCTCGAACACGCCATAGGCGACATCGCGCGGCATCGAGGCGAGGCTGAGCGGCACGCCCCAATGGTTGTTGTAGGACGCGGCGGAGCAATGCGTGGAGCCGAGCGCGCCAAGGGCGTGGCGCAGAAGCTCCTTGGTCGTGGTCTTGCCGGCGCTGCCGGTGACCGCGACGATCTTCGCGGACGAGCGCGCGCGGGCAGCGACGGCGAGGTCTTCGAGGCCGCGCTGCGTATGGGCCACGGTGAGGAGCGCGGCATCGGGTCCGAGGCCCGGCGGCTCATGGCTCACAAGTGCGGCGCCGGCGCCGGCGTCGAAGGCTGCTTTGACGAAGTCGTGGCCGTCGCGGTTGTCGCCTTTAAGCGCGACGAAGAGATCGCCCTTTTTGAGGGTGCGTGTGTCGATGGAGAGGCCGTTCACCTCGAAGGCGCGACCGGGAATTCCCAGCGTGGCGCCTTGTGCTTCCTCGGAGGTCCAGAGCGCAGTCATGCGGCGCGCCCTCCGAGTGCGATGGCGGCCTTCTGCGCTTCCTCACGGTCGGAGAAGGGCAGGATCTCGGTGCCGACGATCTGATAGAGCTCATGCCCCTTGCCGGCGATGATCAGGATGTCGCCCGCCTTTAGTTCCGCAATCGCCTGGCGGATAGCCTGGGCACGGTCGCCGATCTCGCGCGCGCCGGGCGCACCGGCGAGCGCCTGGGCGCGGATGGCCGCCGCGTCTTCGGTGCGCGGGTTGTCGTCGGTAACGATGACGATATCGGCATTGTCATGCGCGGCCTTGCCCATCAGCGGGCGCTTGCCCTTGTCGCGATCGCCGCCGCAGCCGAATACGACGTGCAATTTCCCCGCGACGTGCGGGCGCACAGCCTGCAGCACTTCGGCGAGCGAGCGGTCGGTGTGGGCGTAGTCGACGAAGATCGGCGCGCCATCCTTCGAGATCGCAACCTTCTCCAGACGGCCGGCGGCGCCCTTGAGATGCTCGAGCACGGCGAACACCCTGGCCGGATCGTCACCCAGACCGATGACGAGCGCGGCGGCGACCAATGCGTTTGCGGCCTGAAAGCTGCCGGCCAGCGGAAGCGAAACACGGAAATCCCTGTCGCCGTGACGAAGCAACAGCGTCTGGCCGTCGAGGCGGCCCTGGCGCGAAATCAGGCGGATGTCGTCGCCGGTCTCGCCGACCGTCATGAGCTTGAGGCCGCGCGCCTTCGCAGCGGCGACAAAGCGATCCGCGTACTCGGCGTCGGTATTGACGACTGCGAGACCGCCGTCGCGCACGAGCTCGGAGAACAGGCGCAGCTTGGCGCCGAGGTAATGTTCGACCGTGGGGTGATAGTCGAAATGATCGCGGCTGAGATTTGTGAAAGCACAGGCCGCAATGTCGACGCCGTCGAGGCGGTACTGGTCGAGGCCGTGGCTGGAGGCTTCGAGCGCGAGATGGTCGATGCCGTCGCGCTTGAGTTCGGCGAGCTGGCAGTGGATTTCGACGGGATCGGGCGTGGTGTGCTGGAGCACCATGTTCCCCCGCGGTGTCACCACGCCGACGGTGCCGAGGCTGGCGGCGGGCTTCCCGAGCGCCGTCCATATCTCGCGCACGAAAGCGACGATGGAGGATTTGCCCTTGGTGCCGGTGACCGCAGCAACCGTCTTCGGTTGCGCAGCGTAAAAGCGCGAAGCGAGATGAGCCAGAGCCCTGCGCGGATTCTCGTCGGCGATGAAGCGCACGCCCAGCGCCTTGGCCGCCGCCTCGACTTCGGGGCGACCGAGCACGACGACCGCACCGCGCGCCACGGCGTCTTTCAGGAATGCCGCGCCGTCGACTTTCGTGCCCGGCAGGGCAGCGAAGAGATAACCCGGCTCCACGTCACGGCTGTCGCTGGCGATGCCGGTGATGTTTTCAGGCGGCGCCTTCATGGCGTTCTTGCCCACCATACCCTCGGGAACTGTGCCCTGCGATTGTGGTCCCATTATGGGGCCTCACGCTGCGCGACGGCGACCGGTTTCTGCGTCACGCCGAGAATGGGAGCAATGCGGGTAATCACGCGACCGGCGAGCGGCGCGGCGGTCATGCCGGCGAGGATGCCGCCGCCGGATTCCTTGGCGCCATGGGGCGTGTCGAGCAGCACGAAAACCAGATAGCGCGGCTGGAAGATCGGAAACGCCGCGACAAAAGAGGTCACGAGCACGTGGGACTGGTATCCGCGGCCGTTCTCGCGCGGCTTTTCGGCGGAACCCGTCTTGCCGCCAACGTCGTAGCCAGGAATGTCGGCCTTGCGCCCGGTTCCGTTGGTCACAACATAGCGCAGGAGCTGGCGCATCTGGATGCTGGTTTCGGGCTTGAGGATTTGGGCGCCACGCGCATCCTCGGGATGCTTGACGAAGGTCGGCACGATCTTGCGGCCGCCGTTCACCACGATGGCGGCGGCGGTGACGTAAGACAGCGGCGCGACCGAGATGCCGTGGCCGAAGCCGATGGTCGCGGTCTCGATCGTGCCCCAGTTGTTGCGCGGATAGAGCGGACGGGCGCGCTCGGGCAGCGCCGAGTCCATCATGTCGAGCAGACCGAGGCTTTCGAGGAACTGACGCTGGCGCACCGGGCCGGAGCGCAATGCGATCTGGGCCGTGCCGATGTTGGAGGAGTGGGCGAGGATGTCGCGCGCGGTATAGGTTGCCGGCATCGCCTCGGCTTCGTGGATCGTGTACTTGCCGATCTTGAGGCCGTTGCCGATGGGGAAAACCTCATCCGGCGTGGTGGTGTGGTCTTCCATCGCCAGCGCGAAGGATAACACCTTGAACACCGAGCCGAGTTCGTAGCGGTCGCCCGCCATGATGTTCTTGTCGCTGTCGTCGCCTTCGAAGTGGCGCCAGTTCGGGTCGAAATCCGGCAGCGAGGCCATGGCGAGGATCTCGCCGGTGTTCACGTCCATCACGATGCCGCCCGCCTTCAGCGCGCGGAAGGTGTTGCGCGCGGCGGCGACTTCGCTGTCGAGGATGTACTGCACGCGCATGTCGATCGAGGTGACGACCTGGCCTGTGCCGTTGTGCAGGCGGGCGTCGAGACCGCGCTCAAGACCCGACTGGCCATTGCCGTCGGGATCGGTGAGGCCGACGAGCTGCGCCGTGACGCGGCCCTGCGGATAGTAACGCTTGGTGTCGGGCTCGAATTCGAGGCCGGGAACGCCGAGCTTCATCACCCGGTCGATCGCGTCGGGGGTGAGCTGGCGCGCCACCAGCGCATAGGGATGCTTTGCGTGGGTGAAGGCGTATTTGAGGCGGCCATAGCCAGCGCCGGTCGCGCCCGCGAGCGCGCGGGCGGCGCCATCCTTGTCGTCGAGCGCCGAAACCAGCGCATAGACATCGGTGACCGGAAGATCGCGTGCAAGCAGCTCGCCGTTGCGGTCGACGAGATCGGCGCGCGCGGCGGCGATGTGTTCGATGCCGGTCGGCGGCGGCGGGCGCAGCAGCGTGACGCGCACGAGCTGGAGGCCGACGATCAGGAAGGCCGCGGTGCAGATCGCCGCGCCGATGACGATGCGGCGCTGATAGATCGTCGGGCCCTCGCTGACGCGCATCGGATCCTCAGTTGGCGGGCTTCTGGATATTGGCCTGGCGGATCGGGGTGTCGCTGAGCGGCGCGTCCTCGCCGTTGCGCGGCAGCATATCGAAGGAGGTGAGCTGGACCGCCGGCGCGCCGGTGAGGCCGAGATGGCTCGCCGCCAGCTCCTGGATTCGCTCGGGACCGGCGACGCTCTCCCATTCGGTTTCGAGCACGCTCATGTTCGTCTTCTCGGTGCGCAGCTGGCCTTCGACATGGCGCAGCTCGATATGGGCGAGGCGCGTCTTTTCCGACACGTGATAGAGCGCGAGGATCGAGAGGCCCATCAGGGCGACACAGAGCGTGTTCAGGACTCGGATCATGGCGAACTCCTAAGCCGCAAGACGACGTGCCGCGCGCAGCTTGGCGGACCGCGCACGGGGGTTGGCACGAACCTCGTTGTCGCCGGGGGCGACCGCACGAGGGGTAAGAAGGCGATAGGCCGCCGGATGCGCGCGCGGCGCGTCGGGTGCGTGACGCGAGACGTGGGGCGCGGCGCTTGAGCGCTCGGACAGGAAGCGCTTGACGATGCGGTCTTCGAGCGAATGGAAAGCGACGACGACGAGACGGCCATCGGGCGCGAGCGCGTCGGTGGCGGCGTCGAGGCCGCGCGCGAGCTCGCCGAGTTCGTCGTTCACATGGATGCGCAGCGCCTGGAAGGTGCGCGTGGCGGGATGGATTGCGAGGCGCGCGGCGGCGGGGCCTTGGGCCTCCTTCACCGCGCCGGCGAGCGATGCTGTGTCTTCGAAGGGGCGGCCGGCGAGGATGGCGCGGGCGATACGGCGCGCGTTGCGCTCGTCGCCGAGGCGGAAGATCACGTCGGCCAGAGCCTTTTCGTCGGCCGTGTTGACGAAGTCGGCGGCGCTCATCCCCGACCTGCTCATGCGCATGTCGAGCGGGCCGTTGGCCTGGAAGGAGAAACCGCGCGCCGGCTCGTCGAACTGGAAGGAGGACACGCCGAGATCGAGCACGATGCCGTCGGTCTTCGCACCATCGAGGAATTCGCCGAGGCGCGAGAACTCGCCATGGACGAGCGTGAGGCGGCCGGCGAACTGCTCCACCAGCTTCTGGCCGCGGGCGATGGCGTCTGGATCGCGATCGATGCCGAGGACGCGGCAATCGGCGGCTTCGAGGATCGCGCGGCTGTAGCCGCCGCCGCCGAAGGTACCGTCGACGTAGTGCTCGCCATCCTTCGGCGCCAGCATGCGCAGCACTTCGGCGAGCATGACGGGGATGTGGCCGTTCATGCGCCACCTCCCGCGAGCATTGCGATCTCGCGTTCGCGCTGCGCCTTCATGCGCGCGATGCTGTCGGCTTCGGCGGCGAGGAACGCGTCGGCATCCCAGATCTGGAATTTCTGCGACAGGCCGACGAAGGCGACGCGATCCTTGAGCTTGGCATGCTCGATCAGTGCGTCGGGGAGACGGACGCGGCCGCCATCGTCGGGGGGAAGCTGAACGATGCGCGCGACGATGGCGCGCGCGGTGTCGTCATGCGCCGGCGAGAGGAAGGGATCCTGCGCCGCGAGGCGGGCATGCAGCGCATCGATCGCGGACTGGCCGAAGCCTTCGAGCGTCGACTCGAAGAAGGAGGGATAGAGATAGACGCCGGGGGTGTTCTGGGCGGCGAGCACCTGGCGGAAAGACGCGGGGATGCAAACGCGCCCTTTGCTGTCGAGCGACCCGATCACCGTCGATTGGAACGGCAGAGCGGTCATGAAACGGACATTCCCCAGTGTCCAAAGGGGGCTTGGGGAGCGGGATGACTCTAGTACAAGGCCCCTGGGACAGTCTGGGATAGCATGGGATGAAATGGGCCGTCAAACGAAATGAGTCGAAAAGCGTAGGAGTTTGAGGGTCTTAAGTATCTACCCCTAGAATCGCGTCCTCTAGCTGTTGAATCCGCGGAACAAGACCGGAACGGGTAAAGACTGCGGTTACCGAAGTAAACAAAGGCTTAATATCCACATAGGAATAAAAGCTGAGAGGAATTTCCGCCTAGTACCAATTCCGCCTGCCATGCGCCGGGGTGCAGCGGTCCATGCCGAACTGTGCGTGGCATCGGGCACGGCACCGCTTATGTAAGCGGCGCAAGCCGGAGGAATTGCGATGCCCGACACCATTTCTCTCACCGCCATCGGCCATGTCCGCGGCGGACGCAGCGAGCCGATCGACGACGATTGGGACAGCGTCGAAGCGCGCATCGATCTCGATCCCGCGCAGTTCAAACCCGACGCCACCGCGAGCCTCGGCGATTTCTCCCATATCGAGGTGATCTTCCACTTCAACCGGGTGCCGGACGCGGAGATCAATTCCGGCGCGCGCCATCCGCGCGGGCGTTCGGACTGGCCGCTGGTCGGGATCTTCGCCCAGCGCGGCAAGGGACGGCCGAACCGCATCGGCGTGACGATGTGCCGGATTCTCTCCGTAGACGGACTTTCCCTGAATGTGCGCGGCCTCGATGCCATCGACGGCACGCCGGTGCTCGACATCAAGCCGGTGATGCGCGGATTCCTGCCGCGCGGCGACGTGCGCGAGCCGGCGTGGGCGCGCGAGCTCATGGCCGGATACTGGTGAGGCTCGCAGAGCGTCCGGGCCTGTAAAATCAGGGCTTTCGCGCGCCGGCGCAGACCCGCCAGGCGCAGCTCGACCGCCCGCCTGCCGTGCTTCTCGGCATTGCGATTGCGATAGGGCGCCCCTCGCTTTGGGTGCCAGACCTCGTCGTGACGCAACATCTTGATCATTGTTTGCGTTTTTTCTGCATTGCCAGCATCTCTTCCGGCTCCACGGCGCGGATCGCATGCTCGGCATAGCGCAACCGCGCGACTTCCTTGGCGAGTTCGGCACCGGTGTGGGCAAAGCTGCGTGCCGAATCCATGAAGTTGATCCGGTCGTGGGAGTCCGAGGTCTGGATCGTGCAGCGGAATGCGACCTCACGCATGTAGTAGTGGCATTCGCTCATCAACGCGTTGAGGGCCTCTTCGGTGTCCTTGAAGACCTTGCGCGTGACATCCATGCGCCAGGGGTGATCCTCCGAGATGCGACCCGGGACATCGAGATCGGGCAATGGCGGGCGCGAGGAATATTCGGTGCGCAGCGGCAGGATGGTGTCCTGCGGCGGCAAGGGCTTGCCGGGCAGGACGGCATGGCGGCCGCTGCGCGGCTGGGGCAGCAGATCGTTGCCGGGATCGGAGGGATCGTCGGGGATTTGTTCGTTGCTATCGTTGCTCATCTCTGTGTTCTCTGGGGTTACAACCCAGAGATGTATGGCTGAGAATTCCTTGTTCAAGGGGGTATTGTGTAATTTTTCCTATCAGACAGGCACGTCTCCCGAAATCCACCTTTTCCGCGCGTCTTGGCGATCGGAGAGTCCGATAAGGTCTGTCGTTCAGCGCAGACAATCGCGCCGCGACGGCGGTCGCGAGCCCTGAGCGGTCACGCCCAGCGTCGCGCGCATCCGATCGAGCGCCGGATCTTCGACCAGCGCGCAGCCGAGAAAGCTGCGCTCCCAGACGGCCCCGCTCCGCCGGTCGACCGCAAAGGTCTTCGTGACATAGACGTCGAGACCGATGGTGAAATGGGTCCGGAACCAGAAGAGCCGCGCGTCGTGGCGAAAGATATGCGCGGCATCCATCGGCGTATGCCGATGGCGATCGGGATCGCGCAAAGCGAAAGCGCGCTCGGCGAGGCGGCCCGCATCGGCGGCGGACAGTCCGGCACTCGCCGGAACAGCTGAAAGACCGGACAGGAGCACTGCAAGCGCGAGCGACTTCATGCGGCAAGCCTAAGACGATGTACCTGCCGGCTCCAGCGTTGACTTGAACATGGCGCGGGGCGCAGCGTCGGCCAAAACAGGGGGAAGCGCCATGAAAGCCGAGCCATTCGTCGAGGGCCTGCGTTTCGGGGAAGGGCTGCGCTGGCATGACGGGCGCTTCTGGTACTCCGATTTCTATCAGCACCGGATTTCGAGCGTGGGGCCGGATGGCGATGTGCGCGTCGAGCTGGAAATCGAGGATCAGCCTTCGGGTCTCGGCTGGCTGCCGGACGGGCGGCTGCTCTTCGTCGCGATGATCGGCCAGACGGTGATGCGGCGCGAGGCGGACGGCCGCATCGTGCAGCATGCCGATCTCTCGGGGCTGGCGAAGTTCCACACCAACGACATGATCGTGGACGCGCGCGGCAACGCCTTTGTCGGCTGTTTCGGCTTCGATCTCGCGGCTTATACGGCGGAGCACGGCGCCGAGGCGCTGTGGACCGCGGAAGGGCCGCCGCGTGCGCCGATCCTGCGGGTGACGGCGGACGGCATCGCTTCGGTGGCATCGGCGGAGCAGCGCTTTCCCAACGGGATGGCAATCATCGACGGCGAACGCACGCTGATCGTGGCGGAGACCTTCCTGCCGGGACTGACGGCGTTCGATCTGTCGGCCGACGGCGCGCTGTCGAACCGGCGGGTGTGGGCGCAATTGCCGGCGGCGGTCATCGCGCCCGATGGAATCTGCGCCGACCGTGAGGGCGCGGTGTGGGTGGCCAATGCGCTCAAGCCGGAATGCGTGCGGGTGGCGAAGGGCGGGACGGTACTGGAACGGGTCGAGACGTCGATGAATGCCTTCGCGTGCGCGCTCGGCGGTGCGGACGGGCGAAGCCTCGTGATCGCGACGGCGGGCGCGCATGGCGGCGGCGATGGGGTGACGGGGATGCTGGAGCGGGTGCGGGTACAGACACCCGCCTAGCTCTTCACCATGGCTGCCCTTGAGGCGGCCACCCAGCAGCGCAAAGCGCAAAGTATAGATTCACGCGGAGACGCGGAGGCGCGGAGTTTTGAGTTTGACTCCGCGTCTCTGCGTGAAATTTTGGTTGGCGCTGGCGCACCTATTTATTGGCGCGCGGTCGCGCACCTTCCGGGTGGCGTCCGCAGGCTGTCGCTACGGACTGGGGCCGGCCATGGTGAAGGTCGCTGGATAGCGCGAGAAGCCGCGTCGTCCTTCGAGGCTCCGCTTCGCGGAGCGCCTCAGGATGACGCGATTGAAAAAACGCGAACATCAAAGCGGGCGCGTCACCCTGAGGTGGCCGCGCAGCGGCCCTCGAAGGGCGACGCGCCGTTGCACCGTTGCGCTCACGCCGCGTCTATAAACCCGCCCATCTGGCGGTTCCAGAGGCGGGCATAGGGGCCGTTGTTGGCCAGCAGGACGCGGTGCGGGCCGTCTTCGAGGACCTGGCCGTTTTCGAGATAGATCACGCGGTCCATCCCCGCGATGGTCGAGAGGCGATGCGCAATCGCGATCACCGTGCGGCCCTGGACCAGCGTCCAGAGCGCGGTCTGGATCAGGTGCTCGCTTTCGCTGTCGAGCGAGGAGGTCGCTTCGTCGAGCACGAGGATGCGCGCATCCTTCACCAGGGCGCGGGCGATGGCGACGCGCTGGCGCTCGCCGCCGGAGAGCTTGATGCCCTGCTCGCCCACGATCATGTCGTAGCCCTCGTCGCGCTCGGCGATGAAATCGTGCGCGAAGGCCTTGCGCGCGGCGTCGTGGACCTGCTCTTCCGCCGCCAGCGGCCTAGCATAGCGGATGTTGTCGCGGACGTTGCGATGGAAGACGCCCGGCATCTGCGGCACCTCGGCGATCGCTTCGTTGAGCGAATCCCAGGTGACGTGGGCGATATCCTGGCCGTCGATCGTGATGCGGCCCTGCTGGGGCTCGAACTGGCGGCGTAGGAGGCGCACCAGCGTCGACTTGCCCGCGCCCGAGGGCCCGACGAGGCCGACCTTCTCGCCCGGCTTGATGTCGAGATTGAGATTCTCGAACACCTGGTAGCCGTTGGGATGACGGAAGGTGACGTTCTCGAAGCGGATATGGCCGCTGCCGACCGCGAGCGGCGCCGCATCCGCGGCGTCGACGATCTCGTGCGGGGCGCTGACCAGGTCGAGCGCTTCGGCGAGGGTGCCGAGCTGTTCGAAATAATCGAGCATGCGGAACGACAGCTCCTGCACGCCGCGCGCGATCTGGTTGGCGAGGAGGTAGATCATGGTGAAGGCGCCGAGCGAGATCGCGCCGGCGACGATGTCGCGCGCGGTGATCCAGACGAGCGCGATCAGCAGGAGCAGCGTCGCCGTCTGCATGAAGAGGCGCATGGTGATGAGGAACCAGCGGAAGCGGCGCGAGGCGTTCATCTCGTCGGCGAGGAAATAGGAGATGAACTTGCGCTCGTAGATCGCCTTGGCGAAGGCGCGCACGAGGTCGGCGTTGGAGATCGCGTCGATCAGCCGGCCGGTGGAGGTCGAGACTTCGTCCGACAGCGCCTTGGAGAGCACGACGCAGCGCCGCGCCAGGGCGAAGACGACGCCGAGATAAAGCACCGTCCAGAGGCCGAGGATGAGCGCATAGCTCGGCGCCTGGATCGCCATCAGCACGGCGCCGAGCAGGACGAGGCCGAGCACGCGCACCGCATCCATGCAGACGATGCCGAGGATGCCGATGGTCGCCTGCCCCGCCTGCTTCACCTTCTGGCCGAGCTTGCCGGCGAAATTGTCCTGGAAATAGCGCGGCGAATGGCCGAGCAGGTAGACGAAGAGATATTTCTGCGCGAGGCCGCGCATGCGCGGGCCGGTGTTCACGTCCACCATCTCGTAGCCGCGATAGGCGCTGGCGCTCGCGAGCCAGACGACGGCGAGCCAGACGATCCAGGGCAGCACGGTTTCGAAGCCGCCATGCGTCTTCACCGCGGCGGTGATCGCGTTGACGAGATGCGAGAAGACGAGCGGCGCAAAGGCCTCGATCGAGGTGGCAAGCAGCGCGATGCCGGCCATGGCGGCGACGCGGCCGGGGAAATGCGCGCGGATCAGGAACCAGATGAAGGCGAAAGGCGTGGGCGGCACGCGCTTCAGCGACAGCACCTCATCCAGCGGTTCGGCGCCGTTGACGACGGTCTCGGTGGCGATCTCGCGCGGCACGACTCGTACGCCCTCGTTTTTGGGGCGCGGAGAATAGGCGCGTCGCCGCGGCGTGGAAGGGGGTGCCGGCGAAAAGCTGGAAGTGTTGCCGGTTTAGCGCGGCGCTTTGTTTTGCGGGCGCGAAGGCGTATTCTTGCGCCATGAACAAGCCCGTCACCCTCTCGCCACATGCTCGCGCCCTTGCCGAGAAGCAGGCGCGCGCGGACGGGTTCGAGTCCGTCGATGCTTATGTCGACGCGCTGATCGAGCAAGACAGCCAGGACGCTGTCGTCAGCGATTGGGTCCGGGCGAAGCTGGAAGAAGGGTTGCAGTCGCCGAATACAGGACCGATCACGAAAGAGAAAATAGATCGTCTCGTCGCAAGAGGTCTCGCCCGGGTCTCGACAAAAAAATGACCTGCGTCGTCACGACGGCGCGCACGGCAGAGGACGATATCGCCGACGCCGCGAGCTATATCGCGCTCGACAGCCCGATTTCATCGCAACGTTTCGGCGAGGAAATCCTCCTGTGTTTTCAGCGGATTGCCCAGTTTCCGGAGAGCGGGCAGCGAGTCATCAGCGGTAGCGTGAACTTCAGACGAGTCCGCGTGTCGACACGCTTCGACCAATGGCTCGTGTACTTTCGCATGATCAATGCGGACACGATCGAGGTCGTTCGAGTCTTGCATGGGCGGCGCGATATCGCCGCCCTGCTGCGTGAAATGCCTTAAGCCCCGGTGGCGTCGTTGTCCTGGCGCTCGGCGATGCGGGCGCCCTTGCCGCGGCGGCCGCGCAGATAATAGAGCTTGGCGCGGCGCACCTTGCCCTTGCGGACCACCGTCACGCTGTCGACCAGCGGCGAGTAGATCGGGAACACGCGCTCCACGCCTTCGCCATAGGAGATCTTGCGCACGGTGAAGCTCTCGTTCAGGCCCTGGCCCTGGCGGGCGATGCAGACGCCTTCGAAGGCCTGCAGGCGCTCGCGGCGCTTCTCTGCCTTGGCCTTCTCGTCATAGGAGACTTCGACGACCTTGACGTTGACCTTCAGCGTGTCGCCGGCACGGAATTCGGGATGCGGCGTGGCCCGGACGGCCTTCATCTGCTCGGCTTCGAGCGTCTGCAGCAGGTTCATGGGGAAGTCTCCGGGCGCGTGGTTCTGCGAAAGAGCGGGGCGTATAGCCTATGTCTTTTTCTTTTCATAGAGGGCCCAGAGGTCGGGGCGGCGGGTGCGCGTCAGATCCTCCGCCCGGGCCTGGCGCCACTTGAAAATTTCCTTGTGATTTCCGTTATTTAGCACATCCGGGATGGACAGGCCCTCGACCGCCTGCGGGCGGGTGAATTGCGGATATTCGAGGAGGCCGTGAGAGAAACTCTCCTCCGCGGGGGATTCGGCCGCGCCGAGCACGCCGGGGATGAGGCGGACCGCGGCCTCGATCAGCGCCATAGCGGCGATCTCGCCGCCCGCGAGGACGAAATCGCCGAGGCTGACCTCCTCGATGGCGCGGGCGTCGATGGCGCGCTGATCGAGGCCCTCGAAGCGGCCGCAGAGCAGGATGGCGCCCGGACCCGCGGCGAGCGCGGCGACGCGGGCCTGCTGCAGCGGCAGGCCGCGCGGCGAGAGATAGATGAGCGGGCGGGCGGCGCGCTCCACCGCGTCGATGGCGGCGAGCGCGACGTCGGCGCGCATCACCATGCCGGGTCCGCCGCCGGCCGGGGTGTCGTCGACTTTGCGATGGCGGCCGATGCCGTGCTCGCGGATGTCGCGGATGTCGAGCGACCAGAGCTCGTTCAGCCGCGCCTTGCCAAGCAGCGAATGGCCGAGCGGCCCGGGGAACATCTCCGGGAAGAGTGTGAGGACGGTCGCGGCCCAGGTCATGCGCCGCTCATTCCGTGTAGCCGTGGCCGCGGGCTTCGGTTTCGTCGGGGAGCGCGACGACGATGCGGCCCTTGGGGATCTCGATGGTCGGGACGGTGTCTTTCGTGAAGGCGAGCAGCACGCTGTCGCCATCGGGGCGGGCGATCTCGATCACGTCGCCGGCGCCGTAATTGTGGATGGCGTGCACGGTGCCGAGCACGCGGCCTTCGGCGTCCTCGGCGCGCAGGCCGATGAGATCGGCGTGGTAGAACTCGTCTTCTTCGGTGTCGGGGAGCGCAGCGCGGCCGATGTAGAGCTCGGTGCCCTTCAGGGCTTCAGCCGTGCTGCGATCTGTCACTTCGGCGAGGGTGAGGACCGCTTCGTCGGGCTTGGTCGCGCGCGCGGCGGTGACGGTGAAGCGGCGGCCGTCTTTCGTATGCAGGTCGCGATAGTGCGCGAGGGATTCGGGGGATTCGGTGAAGGCCTTGACCTTCACCTCGCCCTTGAGGCCCTGCGCACCGATCACGGCGGCGAGAAGGATGTCGCGGGATTTCATTCAAACCCCACTGCACCATGGCAGCCCTTGAGGCGGCCATGGTGAGGTTGGAGATCAACCTTCAGCCGGGGCTTCCGCGGCCTTGGCGTTTGCCGCGGCGCGTTCCTGCGCCTTCTTCTTCGGCTTGGCCTTCTCCGGGTTGTTCTTCGCGAGCGGCTTCACCAGGCCCGCGTTCGCGAGGAAGCGGTGGACGCGGTCGGACGCGGTCGCGCCCTTCTTCAGCCACTCGCCGGCCTTCGCCGTGTCGAGCTTGATGCGGTCCGCGTGGTCCTTCGGGAGGAGCGGATTGTAGAAGCCGATCTTCTCGATGAAGCGGCCGTCGCGCGGGCTGCGCGAATCCGCGATCACGATGGCGTAATGCGGACGCTTCTTGGTGCCGCCGCGGGCGAGTCTGATCTTCAATGACATCTTTGTCTTTCCTTCGTCTGTTCGTTCAAACCTTTGGTCTCACGCGGAGCCGCGGAGAACGCGGAGGGCCTCCACGACTCCGCGTCTCCGCGTGCCAATTACCGTCTTCCACCACCCATGCCGGGCGGCATCGGAGGCATGCCGCCGCCGCCGAAGAGGGCGCTGAGGCCCTGCATGGCGCGGCCGCCCTTGCCCATCTTCTTCATCACATCGGACATCTGGCGGTGCATCTTGAGGAGCTTGTTGACCTCGCTGACGTCGACGCCCGAGCCCTGCGCGATGCGCTTGCGGCGCGAGCCGTTGATGATGTCGGGCTTGGACCGCTCCTTCTTCGTCATCGACAGGATGATCGCTTCCTGGCGGGTCAGCAGCTTGTCGTCCATGCCGGCGGCGTCGAGCTGGCCCTTGATCTTGCCCACGCCGGGCAGCATGCCGAGCACGCCCTGCATGCCGCCGAGCTGTTTCATCTGCTTGAGCTGTTCGGCGAGATCGTTCATGTCGAACTCGCCCTTCTTCATCTTGCGGGCGAGCTTCTCGGCCTTTTCTTTGTCGATGGTCTCGGCCGCTTTCTCGACCAGCGAGACGACGTCGCCCATGTCGAGGATGCGGCCGGCGACACGGCCGGGGTGGAAGGCTTCGAGTGCCTCGAGCTTTTCGCCGGTGGCGAGGAACTTGATCGGCGCGCCGGTGACCGCGCGCATCGAAAGCGCGGCGCCGCCGCGGGCATCGCCATCGGTTCGCGTCAGGATGATGCCGCTGAGCGGCACGCGCTCGTTGAAGGTGCGCGCGATGTTCACCGCGTCCTGGCCGGTGAGCGAGTCGGCGATCAGAAGCGTCTCATGCGGCTTGACGAGATCGCGGATCGCCGCGACTTCGAGCATGAGCTGCTCGTCGATGTGCTGGCGGCCGGCGGTGTCGAGGATAAGGACGTCGTAGCCGCCGACTTTCGCGCTCGCCATGGCGCGGCGCGCGATCTCGAGCGGGCCCTGACCGAGCACGATGGGAAGTGTCGCGACTTCGGCCTGCTCGCCGAGGATCTTGAGCTGCTCCATCGCGGCGGGGCGCGAGGTGTCGAGCGAGGCCATCAGGACGCGCTTCTTCTCCTTGCCCTGGAGCAGGAGGCCGAGCTTGGCCGAGGTCGTCGTCTTGCCCGAACCCTGGAGGCCGACCATGAGGATCGGCGCGGGCGGGGAGCCGAGATTGAGGGTCGCGTTCTCCTGGCCGAGGGTCTCGACCAAGACGTCGTGCACGATCTTGACGACCTGCTGGCCGGGCGTGACCGAGCGGATGACGTCTTCGCCGATGGCGCGGGGGCGGACCTTGTCGATGAAATCCTTGACGACGGGGAGCGCGACATCGGCCTCGATCAGCGCGGTGCGGACCTCGCCGAGGGCTTCGTCCACGTCGGCCTCGGTGAGCGCGCCGCGGCCGCGAAGCCGGTCGAACACGCCGCCGAGACGGGATTGCAGACTGTCGAACATGCGAACCCTACGTTATTCCAAAGCACGAAAGCCCCAGGGGGCGCACCTGCGCTGCCTGGGGGCGATCCTGAGCCGAGCCCAGGACCGGAGGGACTAGGTCTCTCCGGAAGCGGGGCGGGTTTTAGAGAAGAAGCGTGACGCAGGCAACAATCCACTTGACCGGTTCAATTTCCGCCCTATACTAGGTCTTAATGCCCTATCATAGGATGGCAATGTACCGCCTCAAAGAACACCTAAGCGAACTCGGGCTCTCACAAACCGAATTGGCGCAACTGCTTGATGTGAATGATCGAACGGTACGCCGGTGGATCCAGAGCCCGGTTGAAACCCCAGTAGCTGCACAGCATGCGATCAACGCCTGGGTCCGACTTCACCGGAGAAGTCTCGCTTGGCGCCCAGACTACGAAACCTTAGGAGAGGATGAGGCCGAAATTGCTGATCAGGTTGCGCGAGTTCGGGATCACAATATCGCGCTCGACAGGTGTCTCAATTTCGTCGAAAGCCAAGGCGGTCCGAAAGCTGAATTCGAGGTCGATTTAAAAAGGCGAAGCGCGCGCAACGACAGACTTCAAGTGGGCTTTTATGCGCTATCAAACGGATCATTCTCCCCCGCAAACTATCGGAGATTGGGAAGCACGACGCGAGAAGAAGCACACGAGCTACTGCCCGACGCTTACTACTGTATTGCGCAAGCGATCAAACGCGCCGGCCATAAATGGCATCTGAACTAATGGACCGTGGCGGATCACGTTCGAATGGCATGACGGCGAAGCACGCAAGGTCGACCTCGTCCAGGATCACTGAACCCAAAATCGATCGGCGGCCGACCCATCCGGGCGAATTCTTCCGCGACATCGTCGCGGCCGATCTCAAGCTGTCGGTGAGCGAGGCGGCGCGGCAGCTCGGCGTATCGCGCCAAACGCTGCACGCCATCATGTCCGGCCGCCCGGCGGTGACCGCTGAGATGGCGCTGCGCTTCGGCCGCTTCTGCGGCAATGGACCCGGACTTTGGATGCGGATGCAGCAGGTCTTCGATCTGTGGGAGGCGCAAACGAAGCTCGAAGGCTCGCTCGCAAAGATTCCGGTTCACTCGTTGGCTGCGGAATGACGACCGAAACGCTCCACGGAAGCTGCCTCTGTGGCGCGGTGCGGTTCGAGATCGAGACGCCGTTCGAGAATTTTCTTTATTGCCACTGTTCGCGCTGCCGCAAGGCGACCGGGACGGCGCATGCGGCGAATATCGTGATCGCGCCGGAGCGGTTCCGCTGGACCGCGGGTGAGGATCAGGTCGCGCGCTACGACCTGCCGACGGCGCGGAGCTTCGCGACCGCGTTCTGCAAGCACTGCGGCGCGCCGATGCCGCATCTGACGCGGAGCCGAACACGGGTGATCGTGCCGGCCGGGAGCCTCGACGATGCGCCGGAGAGCAAGCCCGCGGTACATGCGTATTGGGGCTCGCGAGTGGCGTGGTTCGAGGACGATCCGGATTTGCCGAAGCGGGATGCGGTGGCGTTTTGGAGCGCGAACATTTCACCTCCCCATCGTGGGGATCGCTGCATAATTCGCGTTTGAGCGTTTGAGTGTTGCAGGCGGCTTGTCGGCCTTGCTGGATTTGGCCTTCAGCGGTGGCGCTGGAGGGTTTTTCCGGGCCGGT
>JAFEEQ010000010.1 GCA_018241025.1 Pseudomonadota bacterium | reverse complement strand
GACCCACTCCGCATCGCTCATCCAGTAAACCGGACGCTTCGCCATCCAAGCCTCCAAATCACAGTCGGAGAACTTGAATCACAGCCTCAGGCGCAAGGGAATCCTAATTGAGTACAGACCCTAGGGCACGCAGGCAACTCCGAGAGGGAATGGTTTCCTCTCAGGGACGGGTAGGGCGTCAAGCGGATCCGGACCCTAACCGCCCGCCTTCAGATCGAGCGCGACGCGCATCACCGACGGGTCTTCGGGCACGCTCGCGATGCGGCAGCCGAGTTCGCGGCAGAGCGCGAGCATGACGCTGTTGTTGGCCAGCACATTGCCCCACAATTCGCCGATGCCGCGTGCGCGGGCATAGGCGCCGAGGCGCTCCATCATCAGGCGGCCGGCGCCGTGGCCCTTCAAGTCGCTGCGCACGATGATGGCGAATTCGGCGCGGGTGTTGTCCGGATCGGCGGCCAGGCGGGCGACGCCGGCGACCTCGCCAGAGGCATCGACCAAAACGAAAGCCATTTCGCGGTCGTAATCGATCTGGGTGAGGCGCGCCAGCAGCGTCGGCGGCAGCGCGCGCAGCGGCGTCATGAACCGCATCTGGACGTCTTCCGGCGCGAGGCGGGTGAAGAGCCGCTCGAAGGCCGGAGCGTCTTCCGGGCGCACGGGGCGGAGCGTGAAATCGCCGAGATCGTCGAGACGGGCGTGCTGAATCAGCTCCTCCGGATAGGCGCGGATGGCGAGGCGGTCGGCGCTCGCGGGTTCGGCGATCCTGATGCGGGCGTCGAGCGCAAGCACGCCATGCTCATCGGCGAGGAGCGGGTTGATGTCGAGCTCGGCGATCTGCGGCACGTCGGATATGAGTTGAGAGAGGTGCACCAGGGTCGCGGCGATGGCGTCGCGGTCGGCGGCGGGACGGTCGCGATAGCCCTTGAGCAGGCGGTCGATGCGGGTGCGCGCCATCATCTCGCGCGCGAGCTTCAGGTTGAGCGGCGGCAGGCCGAGCGCCTTGTCGCCGATCACCTCGACCGCCGTGCCGCCCTGGCCGAAGAGCAGGAAGGGGCCGAAGGTGCGGTCGACCGCCATGCCGAGGATGAGCTCGTACGCCTCCGGACGGCGGATCATCTCCTGCACGATGAAACCTTCGAGACGGGCCGACGGATTGGACTTTGCGATGCGGGCCTGCATCTCCGCTGCGGCCTTGCGCACCGCATCGGCGCCGGAGAGGCCGAGCGCCACGCCGCCGACATCGGATTTGTGGGTGATGTCGGGCGAGAGGATCTTGAGGGCGATGGGCGCCGTGCCGGCTTGCGCCGCGGCTTCGTCGGGCGTCGCGGCGCGAACGGTGCGGACGACGGGGATGTTGTAGGCGGCGAGCAGCGCCATGGTGTCGACCGGATCGAGCCAGCCGGGTTTGGCGCGGGCGAGGATCGCGTTCGCGCGCGCGCGGTCGGGTGCGGCCCCTTCCGGCAGCGCCGGCGGGACCTCCATCAGCGTTTCCTGGCCGCGGTGGTAGCGCACCATGTGCATGAAGCCGCGGGTCGCCTTCTCCGGCGTGTCGTAGGTCGGGATACGCGCGGCGAGGAAGCGGCGGCGCGCCTCGTCGGCCGATTGGGCGCCGAGCCAGTTGGTGAGGAGCGGGACACGCGCCTTTGCGGCGACGACGGCCTCCGCCGCTTCGGCACCGGCGCCGAGCGCGGTGGGGCAGTTGAGGACGAGGATCGCGTCCTGCTCGTTGGTGGCGGACAGGATGGCGAGCGCATCGGCATAGCGCTTGCCGTCGGCATCGCCGATGATGTCCACCGGATTGCCGTGCGACCAGGTGGGTGGAAGGACGGCGTTGAGCTTGGCGATCGTCTCGGGCGAAAGCGCGGCGAGGTCGCCGCCCTGGGCGATGAGCGAATCCGTCGCCAGCACGCCGACGCCGCCGCCATTGGTGAGGATGGTGAGCCGGCCGCCGGCGACGCGGGGACGGAAGGCGAGCGTCTCGACCGCGTCGAAGACTTCATCGAGGTCGTAAGCGCGCAGGATGCCGGCGCGTTCGAAGGCGGCATCGTAGACCGCATCGATGCCGGCGAGCGCGCCGGTGTGGGACGACGCCGCTTTCGCTGCCGCGGCCTGACGGCCGGCCTTGATCGCGATGACGGGCTTCAATCGGGCCGCGGCGCGCGCCGCCGACATGAATTTGCGCGCCTGGGTGACGGCTTCAATGTAGAGCAGGATCGCGGTGGTGGCTTCATCGTTGGCGAGATAGTCGAGCATGTCGCCGAAATCGACGTCGCTCATGTCGCCGAGCGAGACGAGATGGGAGAAGCCGATGCCGCGGCCGGCGGCCCAATCGAGCACTGTGGTCACCATCGCGCCCGACTGGGCGACGAAGGCGACGCCGCCGGGACCGGGCGTGGTTTGGGCGAAGGAGGCGTTGAGGCGCGCGGGCGTCGACAGCACGCCGAGGCAGTTGGGCCCGACGATGCGCATGAGATGGGGGCGGGCGGCATCGAGCATCGCCTGTTCGAGCGCCCTGCCCTCGGAATGGCCGCCTTCCGAGAAGCCGGCGGTGATGACGATGGCGCCGCGCGTGCCGCGGGCGCCGAGCTCGGCAACGATTCCGGGCACAGTGCGCGCCGGGGTGCAGATCACCGCCAGATCCGGGACGATGGGAAGCGACGCGACATCGGGATAGGCGAGCACGCCGGCGACGGATTTGTGCTTCGGATTGACCGGCAGGACCGGGCCGTCGAAACCGCCGGTCCGGAGATTCTCGGCGAGCACGGCGCCGACCGAGCGCGGCCGCGTGCCGGCGCCGATCAGCGCGACGCTGCGCGGATGGAAGATCGCGTCGAGATTGCGAATGGTCATGGCGGATCAGGTTCGCATGGAATGGGCCGGACCGGAACGCCACCCCTATAACCACCATGCGACAGCCGGTTGACTGATCCAGCGCAATGGAGCGCCCGATGTCGGACAGGCAATGTTGCGCAGGACAACGCGGCGGCGGCACGTTTGCGCCGCCGCCGTCAAGCCTCAGGCTGCGAGGCGGTCGATCTCGGCCACGGCCGCGTCGATCGCCTGGGTGCGGATCTCGTTGCCCATGTTGAGACCTTCGGCGCGGATGACCGAGACATCGTCGATGCCGAGGAAGCCGAAGAAGCCGCGCAGATAGCTTTCCTGATGGTCGAGCGCCGCATTGGCGGATTGCGGGTTGAAGTAGCCGCCGCGCGAGGAGGCGACGATCACTTTCTTGCCGCCGGCGAGGCCGACGGGACCGTTCTCGGTGTAGCGGAACGTCTTGCCCTGGGCGGCGATGCGGTCGATCCAGGCCTTGAGCTGGCTCGGCACCGTGAAGTTGTACATCGGCGCGCCGATCACGACGATGTCGGCAGCGAGGAACTCGGCGAGCGCGGCCTGGCCGGCGGCGACGTCGCGTTCGAGTTCGGCCGAGGCCCTGTCGCCGGCGCCCATCACGTGTTCGCCGGTGAGATGGCCGACGGGATCGGTAACGAGGTCGCGATAGGTCACTTCGAGGCCGGGGTTGCGGCGGGTTTCGGCGGCGACGATGTCGGCGGAGAGCTTCCGGCTGACCGAATTGGCGCCGAAGATGCTGGAGTCGATGTGCAGAAGCTTCATGGTTTTCCCCTTGGGAGCGATTTCGTGCCCAAGGAGATAGCGCGGGGGTGGATGGTCAGAAATAGAAACTATGGAAAGGCTTGGTTTCCAATTATATACCGATAACAATCGTCATGGCCGGACGTTGCGGCGCTGTCGCTGCAACTCCGGCCATCCATGATCTCGCTGCTTGACGATTGGACCGGACGTGCGCCGCCACGCAAGCGCGACGATTGCCGGCCGGGGTGATCTTGGATCGCCGGGACAAGCCCGGCGATGACGGTGGGAAAGTGAGTGAACCGCCCTACCGCCCCTGGAACACCGGCTTGCGTTTCTCGAGGAAGGCCTTGCGGGCTTCGCGGCCGTCTTCGCTCGAGAAGGCGATGCGGATGTTGGAGAGCTCGTAGCGCAGCTGCTGCTCCATGTCGTTGCCTTCCATCGACTTCACCATGCCGCGCTTCAGGAGGCGCAGCGTGATCGGCGACCAGTCGCAGAGCGACTGGCAGTATTCGCGCAGGCGCGCGGCGAATTTGCTGTCCTCGACCGCTTCGCCGGCCATGCCCCATTGCAGCGCTTCGGCGCCGGTCACCGTGCGGTTCTCCATCATGAAGCGGATCGCGCGCTCATAGCCCATGATCTGCGGCAGGGTGATGGTGAGGCCGGCATCGGGCGAACCGCCGATGCGGGTGTAGCCTGCCATCAGCCGCGCGCTGTGGGCGACGAGGCGGACATCGGTCGCCATGGCTAGACCGAGGCCGGCACCGACGGCGACGCCGTTGATGCCGCCGACCACCGGCTTGTCGCAGCGGCGGCGGATCGCGAGCAGGAAGTTGCCGACCCAGCCGACATCGTCGAGCTGGGCGTTGAGCGGCGTATGCGGCGAGTAATTGGCGCTGCCCGTGAGATCGAGGCCTGCGCAGAACGCATCGCCCGAGCCAGTGATCGCGATCACCCAGACATTGTCGTCCTTCGCCGCGTCGTCGATCGCGCCGACGATGCGCCAGGCGAGCTCGCTGGAGAGCGCGTTCTTCTTCTCCGGGCGGTTGAGCGTGATGGTGCGGACGTGGCCGTCATCCTGAACGCTGATGAGATCGCTCATGGGTTTCCTCTCCGGTGTCTTGTTGGGTCATGATTGCGCCACCGGCGGCGGTTCGACAAGCCGTCGCCGGATGCGCCAAAATGCGAGCAAAATCAGGCTTCAATCGACCGTGTAGCCGAGGCGCTCGATCACCGGTTCAAGGATCGCGACCGCTTCGCCGAGGTGCTGGCGGTAGTGGCGGTAGCGGTGAACCGAGCTGTCGTAGAGCTTCTCGGTGACCTGAGCGTAAGACGCCGTGCGGGCGTAACGCTGGTTCTCGTGGAAGGAGAGCACCTTCGAGTCGAATTTGAAGCCGCAGAAATCGAGCATCTTGCGGACGTTCGTCTCCTGGTCCTGCACCAGATCCTCGTAACGCAGTTCGAGATATTTGAGATCGAGCTGTTCGCGGTAGTGCTGCACCAGATCGTCGATGAGGACGTAATGCCTGGCGCAGGTCACCGGGTCGAAGGCCTGGTTGAAGCCGTGGGTCAGGAAGTTCGCGACATTCGAGGTGAGGATGTCGAGCGGATGACGGCGGACGTGGAGGATCGGCGATTCCGGGAAGATGAGATGGATGAGGCCAAGATGGGTCTCGTTGAGCGGCATCTTGTCGGTGAAGAAGCGTGCGCCCTTCTCCCAGATGCCGAGCTGTTCGGCGCGGTCGAGATAGTAGTCGCGGAACTGGTCGAGGACGAGGAGGTTGTCGCCCATCCAGAGATCGGCGAGCGCCTCGGGATAGGGCAGCGGACTGCCGAGCCAGCGGCCGCCGAGGCGGGTGAGATCGTTGATGAAGACGAGCTCGTCGCCGGCCGAGACTTGCGGTAGGGCCGTCAGTGTCTGCTCCACCATCGTGGTGCCCGAGCGCGGATAGCCGACGATGAAGATCGGTTGCGGCACATCGGCTCGTTTGTGCGCGCGCGGCATGATGGAGACGCGCGAGCGGGTGAAGAAGTTCTTCAGCCGGCCGGCAAGGTCGTTCGCGAGCTGCTCGGCATAGACCCGGCCCTGGACCTCGCGGCAGATGCGGTTGGCCTCGGTGTAATCGGTCCAGGCTTCGTCGAAACGATCCATCTTGTCGTAAAGCCGGCCGCGCTCGAACAACGCGACGGCGTTGAGCGGCTGGTCCTTGCCTTCGGCCTGGCTGCGCGACAGCTCGGCGACGGCCTGTTCCGGCTTCTTCTCGCGGCCATAGAGCACGGCGCGGGTGAGGCTGATGTCGGGTGCGTTGGGGGCCGCCGCTTCGGCCTTCTGGAGAAGCTCCCAGGCCTTGGGCAGGTTGCGGCGCGCTTCTTCGAGCCGGGCCCAGCCGATGAGGGCGCCGAGATTGTTCGGGCCGAGCTCGACCGCCTTGGCGTACCACTGCTCGCTCTCCTCGACCTTGCCCTGGGTCTTCAGGCAGTTGGCGAGGTTGGTGGCGACGCGGCTGTTCTCGCCGGAGAGTTCGATCACCTTGCGGAAATGGTATTCGCCGGCCAGCGCCCGGTTCGTTTCGGTGAGTACGAGGCCCATGATGCCGTGGGCCTGCGGATCGCGCGGGGCGAGACGGATGGCGTTGCGGGCGTGGACCTCGCACTCGACGCGTTCGCCGCGGGCGAAGAGCATGAAAGCGAGTTCGCTGGTGGCCCAGAACAGGTTGCGGTTCTTGACGACGATGGCGCGGAGCAGCGCCTCGAGCTGCGGGCCCGGCTTCTGGGTGCGCTTGCGGCATTGATAAAGCAGGATCAGGGCTTCGAGGTGATCGGGCACCTGCTGCAGCGCCTGCATGGCACGCAATTCCGCGAGGGTGAAATCGCCGCGCTGGAACGCGTCCTTGCCTTCGGTGACAACCGGATCGACGGTCGCAGTATTGGCCTGGGGACGTTTCTGCTGCGGCATCATCGGACGGCCCTGCGGGCCGGGACGGCGGCGCATGCCGGGGCGGCCAATGGCCATCGGCTGGGCTGCGGTGCCGGTTGGCGTACCGGTCTTGTCGTCGCTCATGCTGTCCTCGCGAAAAGATTATTTCACACTAGACCCCGGGGCCGGGGGGTTCAACGCCGGGGTACCGGTAACGAAAACGGCGGCCCTTGCGAGGCCGCCGTTTCGTTTCCGGGGATGACGCGGATCAGTTGAGGATCTGCGTCGAACCACCAAAGGCATTGAACAGGTAGTCCGTGCCGTTGTCGTGCACGTTGTTCCCGAAGGTGTAGATGCCGATGTACTGGAAGGCACCGAAGTTGGCCTCGCCATAGGCGCCGACAAAGGCGTTGTAGGCGATCTCGTTGATGCCGACATACGAGATCTGCTGCGCGCCCGGGCCGATGGAGTAGAAGCCGACACCGTCGCCGTTGTGATTGATGGTGTTGAAGTAGAGCGCATTGATCTGCAGACCGGTCGACGACCCATCGGCATAGGCGACGGCACCGTCGAAGCCGAAGCTGCCGTCGTTGCTGAGGTCGACGCCCTCGACGATATTGACGTCGCGGGCATAGCTGCCGCCCAGAGCTTCAATCGTGCTCTTGAAGCCGTTGCTGGCGTTGTAAGCGGCGCTGGCAACATAGTGATAGCTATAGAGCAGGTGACGCTGCAGCGCGACCGAGCCGCCGCCGACATAGGTGGCGGCATAGATACCGTCCGACCCGTTGTGGTCGAAGTTCGAGTCGATCGCGGCGACATACTGGTAGAGATAGCTGCTGCCGCTGACGTGGTCGCTGATGTTCATACCGCGCAGGGTGTTGTGGTCCACCGTCACGCCGTAGAGCTCGAGCGTCGGGCTGTGCGGACGGCCCGAGGCCCCGTAGATCGCGCCGTAGTTGTTGGCGTAGGCACCCGAGAACACGCCGTTTCCGGCGTTGTAGCTGATGTCGGAGGACGTGACCGTCGTGTCCTGGCGGACGAAGGAGCAGCCACCGGGCAATCCCTGGGCCGTATCGCAGGGATGGCCGGCAATGTAGACGCCATCGGTCGCCGACGCATAGATGTGAAGGCCGTCGCCGCCGTTGTAGTTCATCGTGCTGCCGGAAATCGTGGTGTGCTGTTCCGCACGCCCCTGGCGGCCACTGGCGAAGGCTTCGAGCGTGATGCCGTCGCCCGTGTTGCCCGAGAAATCGCTGCCCGTGATCGTGATCTGCTGGAAGGTATCGCCGAAGCTGCCCGGGCCGTAGGAGTCCGAAGACACGAAATGCGCACCGGCAGCGACGTTATGGTCGAAGGTCGAACCGCTGATCGTGAAGTACTGCGCGTTCAGCCCGTAAACGCCGCTGGCGTTCTGCAGGACAGTGAGGCCGTCCAGCGTGTTGTCGTCGGCAGTCGTCCCGATGATGAAGTTGTGCTGGATCAGGTACGAGTAGCCGCCAAAGAACGCCGGCAGGTAGGTCGGGCCGTAGTTGTAGGACCGAAGTTCGAGGCCCGACGCGCCATTGCCGCTGAAGTCGCTGCTAACCGCATAGAGACTCGAGGTGATGTTGGTGCTGAAGCCGAAGTCGTTGCCCCGGAAGGACGTGATCGTCGCACCGTCGTAAAGGCCGTCATTGGTATTGCCGGCCGCCTGCACGTCGAAGAAGTAGCGGAACAGGTTTTCGGCGCCGCCATAGAAGGCGACGTCGGAAATCGTGATGCCGTTGCCGCCATTGTAATTGAGGTGATCGTAGGCGGCGATCAGGTTCTGTGTGACGTGCGAGTAGTAGAGGCTGTAACCGAAGGCATAACCGCCGGCATAGGTGTTGAGCACCATGCCGCCCTGGAGGTTGTTCGAGATCGCGTCGTTGTAGATGTTCAGGTTCTGGGTGACGTTTGCGCCACTATAGGCGTCGGCCACGACACCCAGGCCAAGGCCGTTCAACTCGATAACGTTGTAGTTGTCGTACAGGCTTTGCGTGACGAAGCCGAGATATTCGGCATGCGCCAGCTGGAACTCGCCGACATTGTTCAGCGCGAAGATGTTGTACTCGGAATCCAGCGACTGGTTGACCGCGCCGCCCTGGAAGGCGAAGCCGCCCTGGGCGAGGCCGAGATAGTTGTAGATGAATGCGTTGTTCTGGACCGTCGCGTATTGCTGCGCGACAGAGTCAAAGCCGTAGGCGAAGGAGCCCATGATGAGGCCGCCTTCATACGAACCGGGCGTCGCGCCGAGGCCGTTGCCGTAGAACACGTTGCCGATGGCTTTGACGTACTGGCCGATGACCGAGAGCGTCGGATCGGCGACATAGCCGGGCGTGCCGGCCGCGACCGGCTCGTAGGCATGACCGGAGATCTTCGCGCCGGCATCGCCATTGTAATAGAGGTAGCTGCCGTAAATACCGACGAGCTGCTGCACCGTGCCGCCGGTCGCCGTCGTGGTGACGTTGAGACCGTCGCCGCCGTTGTAGCTGGCGCTCGACAGCATGTAGCCCGGCACACCGTAGAGGATCGTCTTCTGGATGGCGACCGAACCGGAATCGGCGGTCGTGTTGATCTCGATGCCGTGATTGCCGTTGGAGTCGAAGGTCGAGCCGAGGCCGACGAAGTAGGAATAGAGGTAGCTGTCGCCGGTCGCGGTGTTGTCGATCCGCAGACCGTCATTGCCGTTGTGGCTGGCGTCGGTATAGGCAATCAGCAGGGTCGGCTGGTAGAGCGGACGTCCGCTGGCGGCATAGAGCGCGCCATAGCTGTAAGCCGTTGCGTCCACATAGATGCCGTTGACGCCGTTGAAGTTGAACTCCGAACCGACGATCTGGATGTTCTCACGACCGATCGCGCAGCCGCCGGTCGTGCCCTGCACCAGGCCGCAATTGTAGCCGGCATAGTAGACGCCTGGGCCGACATAGCTGTCGAACTCGGCGCCGTTCACGCTGTTGTAGTCGAAATGCGAGTTCTGGATCGTGAAGTACTGCTCTGCACGGCCCTGGAAGTCCGACGCGGTCAGGCTGGCATAGAGGCCGTCGTGGAGGTTGTGGCTGAAGTCGCTGTTCGCGATCGTGACTTCCTGAAGCGCAAGACCGAAGCTGAGCGGACCGTAGACCTGGCTCGAGATCAGGCTTGCACCGTCGATACCGTTGCCGTTGAAGGTCGAATTCGCCAGCGTCAGGTATTGGATATTCAGGCTGTAGAAGCCACCGGCATAGTCCGACGCGAAGAAGCCGTTGCCGGAATTGTTGTTGGCCTGGGTGTTACCGACCTCGATCGTCTGGATCATGTAGGTCGGGCCGTAGGCGCTGCCTTCGATGTGCAGGCCATCGCTGGCATTGTGGTTCGCCTGGCTGCCGACGACGTAGATGTCCGAATAGAGGTTGGTGAAGACCGCGCCGCCGAATAACCCGTAGGCTTCCGCAGTCGATTGGACAAACAGACCGTTGCCGGCACCGGTCGGGATCGGGCCGGAGCTCGGCCCGTTGTGGTTCATGCCGACGTCGAAGAGATAGACGAACTGATTGAGCTGCGCGCCGTAGCCCGCATAGTTCTGGATTTCGACGCCGTTGCGCAGATTGTGCGAGAAGTCGGCATAGGCCGCGATGACCTGCTGGCCGATGTGGCTGTAGTAGACCGAATAGGTGCCGATGTCGTAACCATAGGCCTCGGTCCCGAGGAACAGGCCATCGCCCACGTTACCGACGGAATAGGCATAATAGAGATTGGCGGTCTGATTGACCTGACCGGCGAAGATGGCGCTGGCCGTGATCGCGATGCCATCGCCGCCATTGCCCAAGGCATAGTCGCCCAGCATGTAGACCGTCTGCTGAACCGAGCCGAGACTGTAGCCGATCGCATTGATGCTCGCGCCGCCGAAGCCGTTATAGCTGATGTCGTCGCCGACCAGATAAACGTGCTGCTCTGCGCCGCCGCTATCTCCCGCGGCTGCCAGGCCGAAGAATCCGTAGCCATCATTGTAATCGAGGCTTGACCCGACGATCGTGACGTCCTGGCGCGCGATGCTCTCATGTAGGCCGACAGCCAGGGCCGTAACGCCGTTGTATCCGTTGTCGCTGATATTCGAGTCAGCGATGGAAATGTATTGCGCGGCAACCGCGCTGGCGCCCGGGCCGACGTACAAGGGCGGAATGCCGGAGTCGGAGCGGAGATTGACGCCGTCATAGTAATTGCCCGTCGCAGTCAGGCCGTAAATATCGAGACGCTGGATTGCGGTTCCGCCATCGAATGCCTCGTCGATCACGTCAAGGCCGTCGCCGTAGCGCGTATTGATCGCGGAGACGTCGAACAGCGTCGCGTACTGATGGCTGCTGCCACCGTGGTCGGCATAGTTCACGAAGGTGATGCCGCCGAAATAGCCGTCGCTAACCGAAAGGTTGTTCGCCGTTACGGTCTGCTCGACCTGCGAGCCCGCGCCCGTCGCTGTGGCGACAATGCCGACCGGGATATTACTGCCGACGACATCGACGATGTCCATCGTGACAGTCTGGTTGACCGTGCCGCCATTGGCGGCGATGCCGGTGATATAGACGCCGGAATAAGTTGCGCCGCTGACATAGACCTGGCTGAGATCGATCGTCTGGTTGAGCGTGCCGCCATCCGCATAGGCGTGAGACACGAACCCGTAGTAACCGCCGGTGAGGTAGGTCGGATCGATCGTGACGTTGTTGCTGAGGACCGAACCGGCGCTGACCGTCGCGGTCGTCGACAGGTCGGCGAAGCCGCCGGTGAGCGTGGAATCGTGGATACCGAGATTGACCGTCTCGTTCGAACCGCCGCTGACCGTGGTGTCGACCAGCACGCCATAGGTGCCGGCATCGACCGTGACGTTCGTCAGGCTGATGTTCTGGGTCGCCGTGGTACCGAGAGAATTGTCGACGATGACACCGATGCCGGTGCCTGTGACGCCGGTGATGTTCGTATTGACGATGTCGATCGAGCCGGACGTTCCGCTGTCCTGGTGGATGTAGATGCCATTGGTGCCGACGCCGCCGCCATCGATATTGACGTCGCCGATGACGACATCGGTGACATTGTGGCCGTAGATCGCGTTGGGTGCGGTCGAATCGATGTCGAAGCCGAACAGGCGGGTGTCGGAATCCAGCGTGATGCCGTCGGCGGTCGAGACCGTGACCGGGCCGGAGTGCGGCGCGAAGTCGTGCGTGAACACGGTGCCGGAATCGACACCCTTGACCTTGAACACGCCCGGACCGGCGACCGTTTCGCCGTGCTGGACGGTGACGCCGGTGGCGTTGACGTTGCCTTCACGGTCGGTGAGGACGACGAACTGGTTCTTCGGGCCGCGGCCGGTGGCGTCGGCGAAAGTCGTCGGGTCGGCATAGGAGCCGGCGCCCGTCGAATTGTCGACGTAATAGAGCGTATTGGTGGGCTCGGAGGTGATCGTGCCGTTGTAGATGATGACGGGCTCGGGCTTGGTGTAGCCGCTCTCGATCATCACGCCGTCGCGGCGGCGGACATCGTCGACCATGCGGCGGTCGAGATCGTCCAGCGGCGCCGGATCGCTGTTGTCGACATTGAGCGGAACACGCAGCGCGACGCCGACATAGGCGGTCGAGCCATGGACGTCGTCGTCCGAGACTTCCGCGGTGAAGGTCAGGCGCGATTGCGGTCCGAACAGGTCGAGATCATGCAACTCGAACTCGGCGCGGCCCATCGGGCCGGCAATGGTGCCCGGGCCGAGATTGAAGCCGACGCCGCCAAGGGTCGCCTTGGTGCTGTCCCGAGTGAAGCTGTAGGCGCCGCCGAAGACGCGGATGTCGAAATTGTCGGTGTTGAAGACGCGGTAGCCAACTTCGCCCTCAAAGCCGGAATAGGCGAATTCCTGCTCCTTCAGGATGGCAATGCGGGTGTCGTGGATGAAGAGCGAATAGGAGCCGAGCACATCGTTCGGCTTGGAATCGAAGGAAAGGTAGCCGTTCAGCCGAACGTCCCAATCCGCGCTCATCGCCTCGAAGCCGAGCGAGCCCTGCGAATAGCTGCGGCCGTGGCTTTGGGTGAAGTCGACGCCGGCATAGCCGCCGACGATCCATTCGGGGTCGATCTTGGTGCGGTAGCCGAGGCCGATATTGCCGATCGCGCTGCGGTTGGTCGGGGCACCGATGCCGAGGCGGACATAGAGGAGCGAATTGAGGTCCTGCCAGACCGGATCGAAGCCAGTGACTTCGCCACCGCTGACATTCGGACCGGCCTTTCCGCCCACGGAGACGAAGGGAGCCCATTTGGCGGGGTCGGCGGGCGCCGTCGCCGGGGCCGCGTCGTCCGCCAAGGCGGCCTGCGAGCCCAGGACGATGGCCAGCGCGGACGTGCCGATGAGAAGAGCAGAACGAACCGGCTTGCGGCCCTGAACCTGCTTGTTACCCGATCGCATATTCGACCCCATGATGAAGACCCGCCCCTAATTGAGCACGGCCGGCTGCGTTATCCCCGGCAGCCGGCCGGATATTGTGTAATCAGAACGTGAAGCTGGCGCGCGACAGGAAGGTCACGGCATTCACGCCGGCCTGGCCGTTCACGTTCATCTGGTACGCGGCATTCGCCTGCAGCGACATCGCACCGCCGAACAGCGCTGTGCCATAGCCCGCCTCGAGGTCCGTCTCCGGCGTCGCCGACGACAGCGAGACATGCTCATGGCTGACGATGAGATTGCCGTTGCTGTCCGCATCGGTCGCCACCGCGAGATCGACGCCACCGCTGTAGACCTGGATGGGACGCGTCAGGGCGAGGCCGATGCTGTCGTTGTCGCCGAACAGGCCGCGCTTGGCGATCGCCACGCCGTAGGAGCGGCTCTTCAGCGGATCGGCGCCGTCGACCAGGCCGTTGTCGAACAGCGAGAGACGGGTCAGGCCTTCGCTGTAGGACAGCGTGCCGACCCAACCGTCGCCGAAGCCGACGCGGCCCGAGAAGCCGACCGCCGTGGTCGAGGCCGAGCGGTTCACGGACAGCGCACCGGAGGTGAAGCCGCCGAGGAAACCGTTCTGCTCATCGGTCTGCGACACGGTCATGCCGAGGCCACCCCATGAGGCGAAGTCCCAGGTGACCGATGCCATCGACGACTGCGCATGGCGCTGGTCGTACTGCGTCGGACGGCCGATGAGCTGATCTGCCTTGGCATAGAGCGGAACCTGGAATTCCTGCTCCTGCGGAGCGACCCAGGACGCGCCGAACTGGACATGGACGTCGCTGCCCATGGCCATCGTCGTGCCGACATAGTTGCCGCCGTCGGTGAGGGACACATAGGGCGAGTTCACGCCGGAGGCCGAGAAGAACAGGCCGTCATAGGCCTCGCTCGTCGTCGCATCGTAGGCGTTGAAGCGACCCGCCATGCGGGTGTTGTAGCCGACATCGAGCGACATGCCGTCGGTCAGGCCGAGGCTGGCCGAGAAGTCGTAGAGGCCGGTCTTCGCGTGGTCGCCCATCAGTGCATCGCCCATGTACTGGCGCTGCGTCTGGGTGGTCACGGTGAAGCCCGAAGCGACGACATACCCGATCGGTGTCTCGGCACCGCCGCCGAAGCCGCGCACCGACTGGAACAGCCCCGACGCCATGTAGTTGTCGATGTCGATGATCGGCGCATTGAACGAAGAGCGGGTCAGGTCGGCGTGGAAGGTGCGGCCGAAGGAGTCGACCACCACCGCCGTCTTGAGGATCGTGCTGTTGCGGACCGCGACCGCGAGCGGACCGGCCGCAAGAGCGGTCGTCGCGCCGGCAACGCCGAAGGGCGCCAGCGTCTGGGCCGTACCCTGGCCGCCGCCGACCGCGGCGATCGCCGAGCTATGCGAGGCCGAACCGCCCGGCGCGATGGAGAAGCTGCTATTGGCGACGACCGACGGACCAACCGGGCTGAGCGCCTTGGTGATGTCCACCGCGCCACGGCCATAGACCGGATCGACGCCCGGCGCACCGAGGTCGTCGGTGGTCTGGAAGATGATGCTGGCGATCTGACTCGAGGTCAGCGAGGGCCACGCGCCCTTGATGACCGCTGCCACACCGCTCACGTAGGGCGTCGCCATCGACGTGCCCGAGAGGTAGCCGTAGGTCGCACTGGCATCGGCGCCGTTGCCGACGGTCGACCAGATGTTCGCGCCCGGCGCGACGACGAAGAAGTCCTTCATGCAGTAGCGGACGCCGCCATGCACTTCGCACTGCGTGCTCGGCTCCTGGCTGAAGGACGAGATCGCGCCGTGACCGCCAGAACCGCCGGCCCCCGTTGCGCCGACGACGATCATCGAGCCGCGCACACCGTCCTTGAGCGCCGCGCCGGCGAGGAAGCCGCCAGTCGGGTTTTTGGTGCCGCCATTGCCGGCCGCAACCACGAGCAGCGAGCCGTTGGCGACCGCCTGCTGGAAGATCGTGATGTCGCTGGCCGCGAGGATCGGTCCGCCGATCGAGACGTTGATCACATTCGCGCCGTGCTGCGAGGCCCAGAGGATGCCGTTGTCGACGCCGGCGCAGGAGCTCGAAGTTGAGCTGCAAACCTTGACCGGGAGAATGTCGGCGCTGGTGGCAAGACCGGTCACCGTGCCGGCGGCAATACCGGCGACGTGGGTGCCGTGGGTCGCGTTCGGACCGGGGAAGACCGCGAGGTCGCCGCCAACCTGGTCGTTCGCGCTGGTGCAGGGATTGAGCGAGCTGACAATGCAGGAGCCGGTGAGGATGCGACCGGCGAAATCGGGGTGATTGAGATCGATACCGGTATCGACGATGCCGATGATCACGCCGGCGCCCGTGGCGGAGAAGTCCCAGCCAAATGCGGTCGCGGCGATATGGTGAGGCGTATCACACCAGCCATTGGCACCGACGGTGCAAGATCCGGTCGGCGTCGGCGACGGGCTGCCGACGCTTGGGCGGAGAATTTCGAAGCTGCCATTGCCCTGCGGCCGGGATCCGACACCGCGCGCGCGGACGCCGAAGACCACATCATTGTCCGTGGACTGACTAACGATGCCGGCAACGGCCGAAAGATCGACCGATGTGCCCGCACCGAGATTCTGCGGCGAGAAAGGCGCAGCCAATGCCGGCGCACTCGCGCAAAGCGCCACGGTCGCGGCCGATGCCGCCAGGAATGTCGAAAACCGCATATATATCCCCCGCTGTCTTGGCTCCCTGCCGCCAGGGCAGAGACACCTCTCGACTCTGTGAAACATTAGCAGAAGGTAACCGGGGATCAATGTGTTAAGCGCGCCACTCCGGGGACTTAAAGCATTCAAATCGCAAGAAAATATCTCCCTTCGGGCGGGTCGCGACAGGACTCAAAAGTTTCTGTCGAAAACTTTAGGTAGTCTTCGGGATGATTTTATCGGCTGATGAACCTCGACTCCGGTGCCCGGTAATTAAGCCGTACCCTCTCACATATATAAGGAGTGGCTCCTTCAACCCGGACGGGCGCGCCATTCGTGAAACCGCCCCGCCGGATCGTATTTGGCGCGCACGGCATCGAGCCTCGCCAGATTGGCCGGGGCCATGAACCGCGCCGGGCGGCGGGCCAGGTTTTCGTCTGCGAGTTGTATGCCTTTGCCGAGCGGCGCCATGGCGCGCATGTGTTCCGTTGCCCAATTCGCGTAGCGCGCGTCGTCGGCAGCGTTTTTCCATTCGCCGTAGAGCGCGAGATAGTTGCGGCCTTCGAGCGAGAACGCCATGTCGGCACGCGCGGCCGGTGGCTGCCAATTCAGCATCAGGACATGGCTCGGCATCGGTGGCAGCGTATCGGCGATGCGGCGGATCCCTGGCAGGAGCTGCTCCATCGGCGCGTCGCTCCACATATTGTCGACGCTCCAGCGCATTCCGGGGGGGAAGACGCGGCGCGCGGCGAACCGCGAAAGCGCCGATGGCGACATCGGCAGCAGCGGCGTCGTGAAGGATGCCTTGGGCCGCAACGGACCGCGCGTGAGAAAGGCGACATCCGCCTTCGCCTGCTTCCAGCTGTCGGTCAGTACCGGCGCGATGATCTCGACGCCCGGTGCGAAGATACCGGGCGAATTGCGCGACAGCAGAAGCTGGAATTCGACCGAGCGCGGGACTTCGGGGCCGATGCGATCGGCCCAGAGGAAGACCTCCTCCAGATGCTTCATGCGGAAGACCTGGATGGCGATGGCGGCCGTCTTCGGGCGCGGATGAAGCCGGAGATGATAGCGCACCACGACCGCGAAAAAGCCGGGGCCGGCGCCACGCGCCGCCCAGTAGAGATCCGCGTTCTCTTCCGCACTGGCGTGGATCAGATCGCCATCGGCGGTCACGACGTCGAGGCCGATGACGTTTTCGCAACCGAGCCCGAGCACCCGGCTGTTCCAACCGAAGCCGCCCTGCAGCAGGAATCCGCCGAGTCCGACATCGACCGCATGCGCGACGGGAAAGAACAATCCATGCTTCTTGAGCGCGAGATCGAGATCGACGCTCCAGCAACCCGGGCCGGCATGGGCGATGCCGCGCGCCGTATCGATATCGATCGCATCGAGGCGCGACATGTCGATCAGCATGCCGCCATCGCGCAGATGGTTCTGCATCCAGCTATGGCCGCCGGAGCAAATCGCGATCTTGAGATTCTCGCGCCGCGCACGCTTCACGGCGGCGATGACGTCGTAGACCTTCTCGGCCTGCACCAGCACCTGCGGGCGGACCCCGGGATCGCGGCCACTGAAGCTCGTGCCGAGCACCGCGGCATCGAACCCCGCGGCTCCACGTTCGAGCGTGCCGCCCCGCCCCGACGGCTTCTTCACGGCGCCGCTCCGAAGGCCGCATGAAGTTCCGGCAGGAAGGCGGCAAGGTGATTCATCTCCTGCGCGTCGTGGATCATCAGCTCCGCAGCCTGCGCAGCTGTGAAGGGCCGCAGCTTCGCGGCGACACCGCCGAGCGCCTTGCCGAACGCACCCGTCATGCCGATCGGGTTGATGTGCGGGCCGCCGAGCCAGAAGCGCGAACGCATCTCCGATCCGCCCGGCACCGGGCGGATGAGATGAATCAGCCAGCCGGCTTCCAGATTGAGATCGCGCATCAGGCAGCGCCCGACGATCGCGACGGCGCCCTGCTCTTCCAGGCGCCGGCTGTCGAAGCCGGCTTCCGCGGGCGGCACGAAGCGCACGCCGACATTCAGGCGCGGGGCACCGACATATTCGACGATGTTCGAGGTCCGGCCGAGATAGGTGCCGGTGTCGCCACGCCCGTCGGCCCAGGCGACATCGACATGCGCGAGCGGATGCCAGAGCTTGTAGCGCTGCGCCTCGCTGCCGTGCCAGGCGAACCACCAATGCCACATGGCGGGCGTGACGCGCGGCATATGAGTGAGGCAGGCGATGCGCGCCGACCCATCGGGCGCGAGGGTATAGCCGGTCTCGACCGGCGCGTATCCATCGTCCTGAAGCTCGGCGGCACGTGCGAAGGGCATGATCAGCTCATGCGCGACCGGACCCTTCGACAGCGCTTCGAGCACATGGCCGGGCAGTGGCGCCATCACCGGATTGAAAAAGCGGGCATAGGGACTCTGCGCGCGCTCTTCCGCGTCGAAGCCGAGATAGAGTCTGCTCATTCCTGCCCCCGCTCCGATCAGGCCGCGATGCGCGTTTCGGGCGCGGCGATGCCGAGCGCCTTCCAGCTCATCGGAATGGCGGGCGTGGCCGCGAAAGCGAGTTTCGCGCTTGCCAGCGCACGTGCCTTTGCCGGCGCAACGCCAAGCAAGCGCAGCAACTGCCGGGTCAACTCTTCGATGGCCGAGGCGCGCGCCTGGCCGCGATGCAAAGCGAGCGCGAGGCTGATCAGCGAGCCGGATACGATCGTTACCGCGACGTCGAGATTGTCGACGACGAAGGCGCCCTGGCGTACGCCCGACTTGAGATCGGAGCGGAGATGGTTTTGCAGCGCGCCGAGCAGGCGGTCGATCTCCATGCCGGAGTCGAACAGCAGCCTCGCGAAAGCGGGCGTTCCGGCGAAGAGCCGCAGCGTCTGCCGTGTGGTCGCGGCGAAGAGCGCGGCCGGATCGCCGACGCCGTCACGTAGCGGCGCGACCGTGGCGGCGTGCGTCGCCATCAGAAGCTCGGCGAGGCCGTCGAGCAGCGCGGCGGTGTCCGGGTAATAGTTGTAGAAGCTCGCATGAACGAGCCCGGCCTGCGCCGTGACCTGCCGGATGCCCAGCGCCGCGGCACCGTCCGCCAGCAAAACCTCCTGCGCCGCGACCAGCAGCTGGTCGCGGGTGCGGGCGCGCTTGTTGGCTTTGGTGTCCGATGTCATTTTTTGACGTTATGTTATTTTTGACATTTCGTCAAATATTGGACCCGCGCGCACGAGTTCGCCGGCAGAGGCCGTTCCGCAGGGCCGAAAAGACTCGCAAGACAGAGAAGAGCGAACCTGCTGCGGCGCGCCGGCCCGGTCTACTTGCCGCCCGGCGGCGTGGAATCGCCCCCGCCCTTATGGCCACCGGACCCGCCGCCACCGACACCGATGCCGATATGGACATGGCCAAGCACGTCGTCGAGGAAGGACTCAGTCTTCCGGCACTTGCCGTCCTTGAGCTCCATGCCCTTCGGACAGACGCAGGCCGTACCGGCGGCGTTCGGCACCATCGGATCGTGACAGACAAGACGCGGCGCCGTGCAGATCTTGGCCTGGTCGTCCCAGACCTCATCCACATTGCAGGTCACGCAACGCTTGCCGTTCCAGTGACCCGCGCCCGAACACAGGCGGTCGGCGGGATTGCCGGTGTGCGGACCGTCCGGCGTCTGACAGACGAGGATGTTATGGACGGTGAAGACATTGGAGTCGCGGCTGCCGATCGCAACCGGGAAACCATGCACCGGGTGGCCGTTGAACTGGTACGTCGTCTCCCAATGGCAATCGCCGCGGCCCGGCGGTGGCGGCGGCAGCGGCTCGCTGACGGTGCAGCGCGAACCGGAGGGCACGATCTGCTTGGGCGAGGTCAGGCCACGCGCGGCGGATGCCGTGAAGCTGAGACTGATGCTGCCGCCATCCGGCGTGCGGCAGGTGCCGCGGATCGGGAAGGATTGCCGCGGCGCATAGGTCACCTTGCCGTCGATCACGACGACCTTGTCGACGACGACGGTCGGACCATCGGTAGGCGAGATCGTACATTCTTCGCGGTTGACGATGTGCAGCGTCGCATTGCCGGCCGGAATGGTGGCCTGCTGCCCGTCCGGATAGGTCGTGACCCAGTGGCATTCCTTCGGCAGGCCGGACGGCGGCGTTTCCGAAATCGTGCAACTGGTTCCGGCGGTGAGGTTCGAGACCGTCTGGGTGTAGGCGTTCGCCGCGCCGAGCGTCAGCGCCGTCGTCGAGGGCGAGCCGCCAAGCGGCGTGCAGATTGCATTCGCCTGGAACGACATCGAGGGGACCGGATAGCCGCGCGCGGGCTGCACGGTCTTGATCACGGTGAGCGATCCGGTCTGGCTGTGCGCATCGTTGGTCACGCAGCTGCGATTGTTCGACATCTCGTCGTCGGTCAGACCGCTGGTCTGGGTGAAGCCGACCACAGCGCAATTGGTCACCGAGGGAAGTTGCGCGCCGGGCGTTGCGTTGGTCGAGACAACGGTGATCGGCGGCAGGACCTGCCCGGTCGCCACCGTACCGGTGCCGACATAGGTACAGGTCAGCGTTCCGCCGGCGCCGATCGGGAACGGTCCGGTGCAATTCCAATCCGTGCCACTGGCGCCGGCGAAGCTGAGGCCCGCGGGTACCACGTCCGTCACCACGACGGCGTTCTGGCCATTGATCGGATCGGCGACATTGGTCACCGACAGCGTATAGATATAGCCGCTGCCATTGGCTGGACCCTGGCCTTCGGACGCGCCGGTCTTCTGGATCGCGACGTCGGTGTGCCCGTGATGGTCATCGCGCGGCACGACGACGGTGAGCGTCGTCGAACAGCATTTGTCGCTGCCATCGGTTCCGGCGCCCGGATCGACCGCGTCGATCTGGATGTCGATGCTCTGGCCCGGCGTAATGCCGGCGAGGGCGAAGGTCACGTTGATCGGACCCGGCGGCACCGTGCGGGATGGCGGGAGGATGGTAACGCCGGCCGTGTTCGAATGGACGTCGAGCATCGTTGCATTGAATCCGGGCGGCCCTGAGCCGGTGATCGTCAGCGTTCCGGTGCCGTTGGGATTGAGCGTGACCGTGCCGGCCAGGTCCATGCAGGGCGGCGGGCCGCAATGGCCGCCGACGACCTTGCCGAGATTGACGTCGGCATCCTTGGTGCCGAGCGCATCGGTGTAGACCGCGTGGTTGCTGATATCGATCAGCGGCGCACCATCGGTGCAATCCTCGACGACCGTGCGGTAGCAGATCTGCGGGTTCTCGTCGGCACTGTAGTTCAGGGTGACCTGATAAGGCTGCTCCGGCAGCGCATCGGGCGTGAAGGTGATCGTGACGCTGGCGCCGGATCCGGTCGCCGGCATGTTCACGGGGAAGGAGGTTCCGTTCGTCGTGTCGATCTGGACGGTCACCGTGTTGCCGGCGCTGTCGGTGATCGTCAGCGTGCCCTTGACCAGTTCGGTATCGCCGGACGGACGCACGACATTGGCCGTGGTCCAGGTCGCGGTCTTCGGCGCGCGGGCACAGAAGGAGCCGCTGAGATCGGCGCTGCCGTGATAGTCGTGCGGCGCACAGGCCGAGCTGGCCGGCTTGCCATCGAGGCCGAAGCGGACGAGGAAACCACCGTCACCGAGGCCGTAGATACAGCCCGTTGGATTGTCGGGATCGGCGGCGAAGCCGTAGTCGCGCGTCGAGCCGTGAACCGCGCCCGTCGAATCGGTCCAGACGCCGGCGGAGTTCCAGTAGGGCTGGAATTGCGGCGCGCTGCAGGCGAGCTGGGTCGCGAAGTCGTAGCAATCCGGCTGCGCCTGGCTGTTGTGCGGATAGAGAACACGCGACGTTCCGGGAATGTGATAGGCAGCGACGATCTGCGTGTTCGCGAAGCTGCTGGCATAGGCCGACCATCCCGGTGCGGTCCAGGTCGGATCGGTCACGGCGGTGCCGGTGCTGTCGCCGAGACAGACGGGCTTGCTTCCACTGGTCGCGTGGAACAGGCATATCCCGCTCATCGTCGTGCCGGTGAGATAGGGACCGAGATTGAGGCTTCCCGAAAAACTCGTCGCGGCGCCGGTGGCAGGCCAGCCGGCGCAGGTCGAGCCGTCAGACAGGGCCACGCAATAGATGCTGCCCGTGCTGTTGGAGAGAAAGGCGCGCGTGCCGCCTTCCTCGACGATCAGATCGTGAAAGGTCGAAGCGGTCGCGCCGGTCAATGCCGCCGTCGCCGCCGGCCAGCCGGCGCAGGCGAGGCCGCTGCTGACATCGACGCAATAGAACCGGCCGGCATTGGTGCTGTCCCACGCGAACATCACGATGTGCGTCGCATTGGCCGGATCGCTCTCGGCGCCTGCGATGTAAGCCGACAGGGCGTTGCCGTTCACGATGGAGGTGATGCCGGGCGCGCCGGGCAGCGGCACGGGCGCGCAAGGCTGATCCAGCGCCGTGTCCCAGCAGCCGAGTCCGAAATGCATGCCGTTGCCGGTCTGGGCCGGATCGTACCAGGCGGCGGCGTAGTAGAACTTGTTGCCGACGATCGCCGCGCGTGGCGAGGTGGCGGTCGAGATCGTCTGCGTAGAGCCGACCGAGGCATCCTTGGGAAAGCCCGGGCAGGTGGACAGATCGGCGGCCTCCCAGCACATGATCTTGCCCGGCACCAGGTGATGGTTCACGGCGTAGACGCGCTTGCCCGTCATCGTGTTGACCGGGATCGGGATGAAGCCGTCACCGCCCGACGTCTGATGACCGGCAACGCCGGTATAGGGCGCGACGGTGACCGAGCCGCCGACCTGGTCGCCGGCGCCGGTGCCCGTCGGGTTCGT
Source organism: Pseudomonadota bacterium (assembly GCA_018241025.1). Taxonomy (GTDB): domain Bacteria; phylum Pseudomonadota; class Alphaproteobacteria; order Micropepsales; family Micropepsaceae; genus Rhizomicrobium. The sequence continues at coordinate 12,957 of JAFEEQ010000010.1, read as the reverse complement.
ATACGTCTGCTGATTGCCGGTGCCATAGGGCACAGGGGTCGTGGTGCCGGTGGACGGCGTCCAGCCCGCAGGCGTGACGAGGGACGCGCCGACATAGGACTGGTTGGCGCTCAATGTGTCGGTGATGGAGATCGGTCCGCTCGAGCCGCTCGCGGGCGCCTTATAGGTCAGCACATATTCGATCTGGTCGCCGACATGGACGGGACCGGTCACCGGCACGGGATTTCCGTTGCTGTCGAGCACCAGATTGCCGCTCGAATCCAGCTGATAGGCGGCCTTGGTGAAATCCGGCGAACTCGACGAGATCGTCGCGGCGCGCATGGGCGGCGGAGCGCTCTTTTGGAAATACGGCAGAGCGAAATAGACCGCGGCGGCGACCACCGCGACGCCGGCAGCCGACGCGCCGCCGATCAGAAGGGCTTTCATCCAGCTGGTCATTGCGCGTCCCCGGCCTTGCACACGCCGCGCGGCACGCGCACGCGCAGCGTCTGGTGGCAGCAGTCATAGGGTTTGCCGGCCTTGTAGTTCGGATCGTTGCTGTTGAAGCCGCAGACATCGATGGTGACGAGCTGCCCTGGCGTCGCGCCGCCGAGCTGAATCACGCCCGGCGGCGGCACCAGCGAAATCTGCGGTCCGTTGGTGACGGTCACACCCGGCACATGCGTGTAGGCGCTGACCGTATCGATGCCGAGACCAAGCGGATCGGTGGCCGTGACCTTATAGACCCAGCCGCCGGAGGATGGATCGCAGACCGCGCGGCCCTCCACCGCCATGCAGACTTTGGGGCCGACACAATCCGGCGTCGTGCAGGGCGAGCCGCAATCCAGGCCGGTGCAGGGAGTACCGCAATCCGGACCCGTGCAAGGTGTCTCGCAGCCCGGACCCGTGCAGGGCGGATTGGGTGTGCAATCGGGACCCGTGCATCCAACCGGATTGGAGGGCGGCGGCGGTCCAACCACCGGGGGCGGTCCGATCACCGGCGGAACGCTGGTGACGGCAACGTCTTCGGGGCGCGGCACCGGACAGCCGCCGGTGCAGGGCAGACGATAGACGCGCACGCCGCCGAGGCGGCCGCTGCGATCGGCACTGTCCATCTGCGCCGGATAGTTGACGAAGTAGCTGATCGCGGGCTGGAGATTGAAGCCGCGCACCGGGCGCGCCGGACTGATCTGCAGGCCGTTCAGATGCAGGTTGCCGCCCGGATCGAAGCCGGCGGGCGTCTGGTGGAAGTCGCGCAGATTGTCGCCGGTGAAGACGATCGCATCTTCGCAATTGTCGATGTCGAAAACCGCGACGAGCTTGTGATTGCCGTCCCCGTCGACCTTGTCCACGAGCTTGTAGCCATAGGCGAGATCGACGCCGCCGCCGCTGTTGCGGCTGTCGCGGCCGTAGCCGACGGCATATTCCTCAGGCTGCTGATACCAGGCGCTCGGCGTCGCCGGATCGTCCGGTCGCTCGGGCCAGAAGCGCCAGACATGCGCCGTGCCGAGCGGCGCAAGCGGGCGGTAGTCGAACCGCGTGCCGATGACTGCCCGCTGCGCGACGATCATTGCACCGTTCTGCGCGAAGACGATGTCGGAGACGGGCGCGCCGGCCTGGGGCAGATCGATCTCCTTGCGCGGATCGTCGGCGAAGTCGCCCTTGTCGGTCAGGCCGACCGACCAGATATGGCCGTCGGCAACGGCGTAGTAGAGCCGGTGATCATGCACGGCGAGGCCGAAGACGCGGCGCGCCGCCGGCGCGAAACCCCAGCTCGACGGATTCTCAGGATCGAAAGCCGCATCGCCGATACGGACCCGGCGGGAGGAGTCGAACGCCACCGCATCGAGCCCGGCGGCGCGGCGGCCGGTGGTGCCATGGTCGAAGTGTCCGAGATCGCGCCCCGCCAGATCGAGGCGATGGATCATTCCGGTGGAGAGATCGGAGACGAAGAGCTGACGATGCTCGGCATCGTAAGCGAGATTGCCGAGCGCCGCCGGACCGCCGGCCTCGCCGTTCAGCGTGATGTTCGCGAACAGCGTCGCCTTGCCGGTGCGTCCGTCGATGCGCCAGATGCTGGACGGGCCGCCGCCCGGACCGAACTGGCCCGCCATCCAGGCGGCATCGGGGCCGCCCTTGTGCAGGCGGCGCGGAATGTCGTCCTCATCTTCGTCGTCATCCGCCTTGCGGTCGTCGTCATCCGCATCGTGCTCGGGCTTCTTTACGAGGTTCAGTCCGTACATCGAGGTCGCGGCGAGGTAGATGTCGGGATGGGCCGCGTCGTCGATCGCGATGCCGAAGACCTGCCCGACCTCGCCGGCGCTGACCGCGCGGGTCTGCGGCGCCGCGAAATAATTGCCGTTCCAGACGAAGCCCGGCGTGCGCGGATTGAGGATGCGGGCGGCGGGCCCGTTGATGTCGATGAAGGTTCGTTCGACGGCCGTCAGTCCGCTTGGCCGATGTTCAGTGCCCTCCACGAGGATCATGGTGCCGGAGAACCCGGTTACGACAGCGTCGTCGAGTCCAAGAAGCTGTCCGCGATCGAGGATCGCGGGCGTTGTGGCGCTTTCTTCATGCGGTCCGCGCGGAAAAAACGCGCAATAGGACAGGAGGAGCAAAAGCAGAATGACGACCGCGACTGCAAGCAGCCACAGAATGCGTGACGATTTCACACCGGATCCCCATACGACACGAGGCGTGCCCCTCATCCGTCATGAGAAATCGGCGACCATAGCCGGTCAAGCCAACGCGACTAGTCCATTTGCACCAGGCCGGCCGGCGCAGCGCCGCAAATCCACTCGCAGGGTGATCGTGGCGACGGTCTCGGCAGATCGAGAGATAAGAGACCTTCGCGCGTACCGGACGCGCGCTCGGTCAGGACAGCAGCTGGCCGACCCCGATTGCGAGGTCCGACGCGATGTCGATCGCATTGCTTGCGTGCGGGATCGTATTGGTCGTGACTACACGGACTTCGTGACGCGCGAGCTGTTCGCCTGCATCGCCCGCGAATACGGCGTGAACGGCGACACAGGTCACGGCATCGGCACCATGAGCGCGAAGCAGTCGTGCCGCTTCCAGCACCGTCCGCCCCGTCGACAGGATGTCGTCGACGATGACCGGCCGACGGCCCTGCAACAGATGCGCATCGGCCAGCGTCTCGCCAACCACGTCATCGCCGCTGCGTGTCTTCATGAGCGTCGTCCACGGCGCGCCGATCCGTCCGGCGATGTCGGCGACCCATTGCCGGCTCTCCCCGTCCGGGCCGACGAGCACCGCATCCGGCATATGGGCCGCGATCCATTGCGCGATCGCCGGCGCCGCATGACATGCCATGGCAGGGACCGCATAGATCGCATCGAGCGATCTGTGGCGATGCAGATGTGGATCGACGGTGGCGAGCCAGTCGAAATGCCCGGAGATCAGCTCCGCGAAATGGATGGATGTGACGGACTCTCCGTCGTGAAAGCGCCGGTCCTGTCGCATATAGGCGAGATAGGGCGCAACCAGACCGACGCGAGCCGCGCCCAACTCGCGTGCCGTGCGGGCGGCGAAAAGGAGCGACAGGATCTTTCCGTCAGGCCGGTCCAGCGGGCAGACGAAGGCGACGCGCCGGCCCTCCAGCGGCAGCGGCAGACGCGGCAGGCTCTCGCCGTCCGGAAACCGGTGTAGCGCCAGTTCGGCGGTGTCGGCATCCAGCAGCCGGGCGAGCGCGCGCGAGAAATCTTCGTGGCCGGGGAAAGCGATCAGCAGCGGCTTCATGCAACGATCTCGAACATCGCTTCATTCGCGGCCGCATAGTCGAGCGCGTAGTCGAGTTCACCGGGCGCCTCCGCGTGGACGGTGCAGAGCGGCATGCCGGCCGCGATCCGATCGCCGAGCCGGACGTGCAGATCGACACCGGCAACCTTGGCCTCCGGTGCACCGGCGAGCTTGGCCAGCTTGCCGAGCTTGCGATTATCGATCGTGACCAACCGTCCATCCCTCGCCGCCGTGACGGGACGTCGATGGGGAGCCACTGGCGGCTCGCACATCGCGCCCTGCGCCAGGCAGATGCGTTGCATCTTCGCCCAGGCCCGGCCATCGGCGAGCACGGCGCGGGCCAGTGCAATGCCCTCGCCTTTCGGCGCGCCGCCGCACAGTTCGATCAACGCGCCGGCGAGCACGAGCGCGCGTTCGCGCAGATTCTCGGGCGCGCCGGCTTCGTTGCGGAGCACCGCCAGGACATCGCGCGCCTCGAGGGCAGGCCCGATACCCCGGCCGATCGGCTGATCGCCGGCGCCGGTGACGACGACGGCATGAATGCCGAAGGCCGCGGCAACGTCGAGCAGCCCATCGGTCAACGCTTTGGCGGCCGCCGCGTCGCGGACCTTGGCGGTCGAGCCGACCGGCATGTCGAGAACCAGGTGAGTCGCCCCGGCCGCGATTTTCTTCGACAGAACCGAGGCGATCATCTGTCCCTCGGTGTCGATATCGAGCGCACGCTCGACGCGGATGAGCATGTCGTCGGCCGGACTCAAACGGACGGCGCCGCCCCAGACGATACAGCCGCCCTCGCGCTCCACGACGCGATGGATGTCGGCGGCACCGAGACGGACCGGCGCCAGCACTTCCATCGTGTCGGCGGTGCCGGCGGGCGAGGTGATCGCGCGCGACGAGGTCTTCGGCATGACGAACCCGAGGGCCGCCATGATCGGAACCACGATCAGCGTCGTGCGATTGCCGGGCAGTCCGCCGACCGAATGCTTGTCGGCGACGATGTCGGCGTTCCAGCTCAGACGATCGCCGGCATCGACCATCGCGCGGGTCAGCGCCCGCACCTCGTCCCTGACCAGCGGATTGGCGGCGCAGGCGGTGAGGAAGGCTCCGATTTCGAGATTGGAATAGCGCTCTTCGGCGATGTCCCTGATGATCGCATGCAGCGAATTCTCGGCGAGTTCATGACCGTAGATGCGGCCGCGCACCAGGCTCATGGAGTCGACGGGGCGCGGATGGGTGATCGTGACATGTCCGTCCGGGGCGAGGCGAAGACGCCGCCATGCCGCCTCCGACAGCCCCGCGACGTCGTCGGCCAGAATATCGTCCGTCACCAGAAATAGCGTTGCGATCGCTTCACGGGACCCGGCGCGCAAAAGGACACGGTTGTGGGCCTCGAAGCCTTCGGCGTGCGACACGGGGTTGTTTCGGTGCAGAAAGACCACCGGCTCGGATTGGGTGTCGATGCCGAGACGGCGGACCGCCAGTTGGGCCGGCGGCTTGCGGTCGGGCGCGCTCACCCGTCGAGCCTCACGCAGTCGCGCATTTCGGGCGCGGTGGCGGTCCATCCCAGCTCTTCGACGATCTTGCGGCGCAGTGTGTCGGCGGCGAGCGGTTCGCCATGGGTGACGAAGACCTGCTTCGGCGCGCGCGGCGCCCGCTTCAGCCAGCCCATCAATTCGGCCCGATCGGCATGCGCCGAAAGCATGTCGAGATTGGCGATCTCCGCGCGCACCGGATAGTAGCTACCGTGAATCTTGATCATGTCCGTTCCCCGCACCATCGCAGCGCCGCGCGTTCCCTCCGACTGGAAGCCGGTGAAGACGATGGCGCTGTTCGCATCGGGGGCATAGCGCTTGAGATGATGCAATACGCGCCCGCCACTGGCCATGCCGCTGGCGGAAATGACGATCTTGGGCGACGGATCGGCGGTGACGGCACGCGACTCCTCGCCGTCCCGGACATAGTGAGCGATGCGGAAGATATCGGCACAGGCCGACGGCGCAAGACGATGATCGTCCGGATGGGCGCGGAAGATCGTCGTGGCATCGGTTGCCATGGGGCTGTCGACATAGATCGGCAGCTTCTTCGACAGTCGGCCGGACTCGCGCAGGCGATGCAGGTGATAGAGCATGAGCTGGGCGCGGCCGACCGCGAAAGCCGGGACGATCACTGTGCCGCCGCGCTTCTCGACCCGGTCGATCACGGCACCGAGCGCCGCGCCCGCGTCGAGGGGCGAATGCAGCCGGTCGCCATAGGTCGATTCGACGATCAGGTAGTCGGCATCCGATGGCGGCTCCGGATCGAGCATCATCGGATCGCCCATCCGGCCGAGATCGCCGGAGAACTGGATGCGCGTTCCACCCCAGGCGATATCGATCATGGCTGCGCCAAGGATGTGTCCCGCACGCCGGAAACGGGCGGCCGCACCACCGGGCAACTCCAGGGTTTCGCCGAACGCGACGGTTCTCAACTGTTCGAGTGCCCTGGCGGCATCGGCCTGGGTGTAAAGCGGCAGCGCCGGCTTGTGACGGGAAAAGCCATGGCGGTTGGCGAAGTCGGCGTCCTTCTCCTGGAGATGCGCCGCATCCGGCAGAAGGATGCCGCAGAGGTCCCGCGTCGCTCCGGTGCAGAATATCGGCCCGCGGTAACCCTCACGGACGAGCAATGGCAACGCGCCGGAATGGTCGATATGCGCATGCGTCAGGACCACGGCCGACAGCGATGCGGGTGCGACCGGCAGCTGTGCCCAGTTCTTCAGGCGATGGACCTTGAGACCCTGGAACAAGCCGCAATCGACCAGGATGCGAACGCCGTCACGCTCGAGAAGGTATTTCGAACCGGTGACCGTCCCGGCACCTCCCAGGAACGTCAGATCGACCAAGCAGGGCTCCATTCTTCGCCAGACAATCGTCGCGTACCCCATTGTGCCGGGGATTGAGCGAAATCAAGGGACACGACCTTGCCGCCACCGGAGCTCCGTCACGCTCGCCTGGGCGGATCGTTGATCCTGCGCAATGCCGGCAGACGTCCTTCGGAATATTGAATTTGCCTTGTTTTGGGAGGCATCGATGGCCATCAAGGACGTTCTGCTCTCACTCGCCAGCTATCCCGACCGGACGCCAGATGCCAGCATCGATCGGACGCTCGCAATCGCCGCGGAGCTCGGCTGCCGGACAACTGCGTTGACCTTCGAAGCGGAGTTCGACTTCGTCCGCTCCAGCGGCGCGTTCACGCGGATGGTCGTGGATCTGCGCGAAATGGCGCGTGAAGAGAGCATCAAGAGCGGCACCAACGCCAAGGCTCTGCTCGCGCGGTTCCAGGAAGCGGCGAAGCGGTTCGGCGTCGACCACGACACGGTGCTCGCCCGGAGTTCGGCTTTCACACTGCCGGACGCACTCATCGAGCATGCCAAGCTCCACGACATGACCGTGATTCCGCTCCAGGACAGCTATGGCGTCGAGCAATGGCATGCCGAAACGACCATCTTCGGGTCCGGCCGGCCGGTGCTGGTGCTGCCCGGCCCGGTTGGTTTCAAGCCTGGCCCACTATTGAACAGCGTCGTCGTCGCCTGGGATTTCGGCGCGCCCGCCGCGCGCGCCCTCGGCGAGGCGATGCCGCTGCTCGAGAAGGCAGCGAAGGTTCATGTCGTCACGGTGCGGGGCGAGAAGCATATTGCCTCCAAGCATGCCCATCGCGAGATGGCGAAGCATCTGCAGGCGCACGGCGTCGAGGCCGAATTCCGCGATATCGATGCTGCCGGACGTTCGGCCGCCGCCGCGATCGACAGCTTCCTGACGGGGGTCGACGCATCGCTTCTGGTCATGGGTGCCTATGGCCATTCGCGGCTGCGCGAATTCGTCCTCGGTGGGGCCACACGGAGCATGCTGGACGCGCCCCCTGTGCCGGTATTCCTCTCGCACTAGCGGGCCATGCTCGATCTGCTGCAACGACTGGCGCTTGCGCTGGCTCTCGGACTCCTGATCGGGATCGAGCGCGGCTGGCAGGAACGCGAAGGAAAGGACGGCTCGCGCGCGGCGGGCGTGCGGACCTATGCGCTGACCGGCCTGCTCGGCGGTATCGCGGCGGCCCTGCAGGGCGAAGCCGGCGGCGCGTTTCTCGACGTCGCCTTCGCGACCTTCGCCGCAGCTCTGGCGCTGTTCGAGTGGCGCGAGAGCGTCGTCAGCGGCAGTGTTTCGGCGACCGGATTGATCGCCGGTCTGCTGACCTTTGCCCTCGGCGCCTATGCGGTGCTCGGCAGCATGGCCGTCGCCGCCGCTGCCGCGATCGTCGCGACCTTCGTTCTGGCCGAGCGGCGCCTGCTGCATCAGTTCGTGCTGCGGCTCACCTGGGAAGAATTGCGCGCGGCGCTGCTCCTGCTCGCCATGACTTTCGTGCTCTTACCGATCCTGCCCGATCATCCGGTCGATCCCTGGAACGCGCTCAATCCACGCCAGCTCTGGATCGTGATGGTGATCATCGCGGCCGTATCCTATGTCGGGTACATCTGCGTGCGCCTGACGGGCGAACGAACCGGACTGGTGTTGGGCGCGGCGGCGGGCGGGCTCGTTTCCTCGACCGCGGTGACGCTCGCCTATGCCCGGCTGTCGAAAATCCGGCCGCAGGCCGCCGCACCCCTGACCTCGGGCATCACCGTGGCCTGGGCCGTCTCCATCCTGCGGATGAGCGCCATCGCCGTCGGGCTGAGCCCCGCGCTCCTGGTTCCACTGAGCACGTTGTTTGCGCCTGCGATTGCCGTGCTCGTCGTTCTGTCGACCCTGTTCTATCGCCGGGCCGCCGCAGCAAACGGCGAGCCGGTGCTGGCCCTGAAGGATCCGTTCGAGCTCGATGAAGTGTTCAAATTCGGCCTGTTGCTCGCGGCTGTCACACTGATCGCCAAGCTCGCCGGCACCGGAAATTCCGGACTGGGACTGGTGCCGCTTGCGGCGATTTCCGGACTGGTCGATGTCGACCCGATCACGCTGTCGGCGGCACGCATGGTCGGCGATACCATCACGCCGAGACTGGCCGCAGACGTCATTGCCGTTGCCGCCCTTGCAAATGTCGTTTGCAAAACGGGCGTCGGCGCGATTTTCGGATCGCGCCGGCTCTTCCTCAACCTTCTGGGCGCAGCGGTTCTCGCTTCGCTTGCATCGGGCACCGTGGCCGCGTGGGGTTGGAGCTGAATCCGCACAGTCGGTTGACGCCGATCAAGCACGTCACGACACCTGGGGCGCATCGTAACGTCTCACAGTGGTGAGTAGATGCGATGTACAAGTCCATTCTCGTGACCGGCTTGAACGGCGCTCTGACGCCCGCGGCGCTTGAACTCGCCGCCGCGGCAGCGAGACCCGCGGGCGGCCATGTCGACGCGCTCCATATCCACCTTGGTCCCGCCGAACTCGCCTACTACTCGACCTCGATCAATGCGGAGAGCGCGGCATTCACCGGCCAGCTCGTCGAATCCATCATGGACGCCGACCGGCAGATCTGCGCCCGCTCGCGCGCGGTCTACGAGGCAGCGTGCGCGAAGAAGGACCTTGCGCTGTCCGATGCTTCCTGGAGCGAGGTGGAAGGCGATTGCGCGAAGGCCGCCATCCGCCGGGCGTACTACAACGATCTCGTCGTGCTCGGCCGGCCGGCCGGGGCGAGCGATCTGACCAGCACGGAAGCGATCGGGCTGATTGTCGGCTGCGGCCGGCCGGTTCTCATTGCGCCGCCCGATGCGACCAGCCCCGACTTTTCGATCGCGGCCATTGCCTGGAAGGAAAGCGCCTGCGCCGCACGCGCCGTGGCCGCGGCGTTGCCGCTGCTTTGCGCCGCGAAGAAAGTCTACATCGTCAGCGCATGCGAAGAGGGCAAGGACGAATCCGCCATCCGCGCATCCGCCCGAAGCCTCGCCATCCATCTCGAACGGCATGGCGTCGAGGCCCACATCCGCATCCTCGACAGCGACGGGCGCGATCCGTGTCCGGCGATCCTCGATACGGCAACCTCGGAATTGCATGCCGGCGTCCTCGTGATGGGCGCCTATGGCCACGACCGCGCGCGCGAATTCGTCTTCGGCGGCTTTACGCGGCGCGTCCTGCACGGGGCCGGGCTTCCTGTGCTGATGGCACACTGAGATGACGGTCGCGCCTCACGCCAGGCATATCATCCATGATCTGGCGATGGCGGCCGCTGTCGTGCTCGTGGCCGCCTGCACGCTCTTCCTGTCGACGCGCAGCGCGGGCTATCCAAGCCCCGGCGAGCGCACCCGTTCCATTCCCGACATCGAGGCGCAAGCCGACGCCGATCGCAGGATGGCCATCTTCCGCTTCTCGCTGTTGTGCCTTCAAGAGTCGGGTCACGGGCGGCTCAAGGAGGCGATTGCCGATTGCGACAAGGCGCTGCTGCTCGATCCGTCGCGGACGGACCTGCTGATCCTGCGCGGCAATACCGAGGCCATGGCCGGACAGTATATGAAGGCGGTGGCGGATTTTACGCGCGCTGCCGCGCTCGCGCCCGGCGAACCGGCCGCCTACCGCAATCGCGGCGCTGCCTACACGCTGATGAAGCGCGACAAGGAAGCCCTGGCCGATTTCGCGCACGCCCTGAAGCTCGTTCCGGGCGATTCCGCGACGCTGGAGTTGCGCGGACATCTGTATCAGCTGCGCGGCCGCCCCGATCTCGCCATTGCCGAATACTCGGCCGCGCTCGCGGGAGCGCCGGAACGCGCGCGGCTCTGGAATTCCCGCTGCTGGGCGCGCGTGGCCGCCAATCGCGAGATGAAGGCCGCGCTGGCGGATTGCGACGAGTCGATCCGCCTCGATCCGAAGTCCGTCTATTCCCATGACAGCCGCGGCTTCGCACTGATCCGGCTCCACCGGCTCGGCGATGCCGTTGCGAGTTTCAACAGGGCATTGGCGCTCGAGCCGCGTTTCGCATCGTCCTTGTATGGACGGGGCCTCGCGAGACTTTCGCTTCGCGACGCCGGAGGCCAGCGTGACGTCGCTGCCGCAAAAGCCGTCGAGCCGGGGATCGAAGCGCGCCTCGGCAAATATGGCTTTCGACTGCCGGTACGAGGCCCTTCCGGCGCCTGAACGGCATATCAAGGCGTGAGTACCGCAGCACCCTCGATGCGGCCTTCACGCAAATCCGCCAGAGCGACGTTCGCATCGGCGAGCGCATAAGGCCGCACACTCGTGCGTATCCGCGTCTCGGCGGCAATAGCGAAGAACGCTTCGCCGTCGCGGCGCGTCAGATTGGCGACCGAACGCAGCGTACGCTCGCCCCAGAGCAGCGCGTAGGGAAATGCCGGAATATCGCTCATATGGATGCCGGCACAGATCACGACGCCGCCTTTCGCCGTCGCCGACAGCGCCGCAGGCACCAGTGCACCGACCGGGGCGAAAATGATCGCCGCATCGAGCGCCTGGGGTGGGCGAACCTCCGAGCCTCCGGCCCAGACGGCGCCCAGAGAAAGGGCAAAGCGCTGGCCGGTGTCATCACCCGGTCTGGTGAAGGCATATACGTCTTGACCGCCATGGCGTGCGACCTGGGCCGCGATGTGCGCGGCCGCGCCGAAGCCATAGAGACCGAGACGTTTCGCACCGCCGGCCATCGCCAAAGCGCGATAGCCGATCAGGCCGGCACACAACAGCGGCGCGGCCTCGATGTCGTCGTAGCCGGCAGGTATGCGAAAACAGTAGCGCGCGTCCGCGGTGACGTATTCGGCATAGCCGCCATCCAGCGTGTAGCCCGTGAACCGGGCGTTGTCGCAGAGGTTTTCCTGCCCGCGTGTGCAGAAACGGCAGGTTCCGCAAGTCCAGCCGAGCCAGGGGACGCCGGCCCTGTCGCCGCGGGCGAAGCCCGTCACGCCGCGACCGACCGCTTCGACGGTTCCGACGATCTCGTGTCCAGGAACCAGGCATGGCTTTGGCGACGGAAGCTCGCCATCGGCGACATGCAGATCCGTCCGACAGACGCCGCAAGCACGGACGCGGATCAGGACTTCACCGGCGCCTGGTTGCCGCGCAGGTATGTCGCCAAGTCGCAGCGGCGGGCGTCGGTGCCGGCGTCGCAGAGCTGGTTGGCGAGCAGTTGGGCGGCGATCAACAGATGGATTCGTCGCTGAGCACGCACGTAAACGTCACGTCTGGCGTGCCGTTTGGGGTTACCGTTCTCAGCGGAACCGCCGGGATGATCGCAAATGCCGCCACGCGCTCGCTCATCAACGGAACCGACTTCGGCGACAACATCATGGCCGCACTGCCCGATACGGTCTCGTCTCTCCTGAGCAATCTCGCGGCGGGAATTTTTGGCGGTCCGGTAACCGACGATAGCGTGCAGGAGCAGGCCGGAAAGATCGCGCTCGGGCCGCTACCCGCCATACCGCTCACGGCGCAGGATTTGAATTATCATGTGCCGACATTTTCGTATGACCACATTGCCCGACAAGGTGAAAGCATTTCACAAATTCTCGGCACCAGTAACCCAGGTGCAATAGGCGCATTCATGCAAGCCAACAATCTGTCGTCCAGCGCGATTGTTGCTGGCAAGAACTACATCGTTCCGGACGCTAGTTCATATGATGATCCGGGCGCAGAGGCACTAGGGCAGAACGCTCTGAATGTGGACAACGCGCGACTTGCCGAGAATCGCGCCGAGCAGGCTTATATCGATGCCAAATTTGCAGAATTGGATCGCGCAATTGGATCTTTAGGCAGACATATCGGCCGGCTGACTACCGGGCACGACGGGTATTATTCAGAAGGATCTACAACTGGTCTTCCAGTCGCAGTCGTGGCCAGCGAAGCCAACCGATCAATTAGCGTTGCACCCGACCGGGTCAACGGCCTGTCCGAGGCTGTCGAAATGTTTGGAACTATGATCGACTCTCAAGAACTACTTACGACAAGCGTAATGACGTTTCGAGGAGAAGAAGGCATTGCTTGGATCAATCGCCTCAGCCCGCTTTATAAGTCCATTTCGATACCGGCAACTGCACTCTCGCAAGGGTTGGAGGGTATATCGGAGGTTCGTCGAGGTGTAGGCACAGCTCCAGCGACTGGTATCGGAGTTGTCACCAACTCAGTGGCTATAGCTGGATCGTCATGGCTAGTGACGTGCTCCCCGGAAATGTCCCCGTTTAGAGGCTAGAGTCCGTTCCACTGAGGAGACGGACGATGAAGCGTAGCCGGTTCACGGAAGAACAGATCATCGGAATATTGAAGCAGCACCAGG